>NC_007651.1:2539467-3809201 GCF_000012365.1 Burkholderia thailandensis E264 | reverse complement strand
AAAATAGTTTTGCAAATCCGCGCACCCGGCGAGCACGGGTTTAGGTTTACCTCGATGTATACGTATGTAAACGTAGTAGTAGTTAACAAGCTCACGCCGATTCTGTGGATAACTTGATATTTCGCCGTAAAGTCAAAGGGCTGTGCCATTGACAACGATGCGGATCGCGCCAGAATTCCGGAGGATGCGCGGGGACGGAAATTTTCTCGGCTCGCCTGTGCGGCCGGTTGTCAAGAAACGGCGCACAGTCCGTCCCTGTGGTTATTCAGTTGTTATCCACAGAATTGGTGGGATAACTTAGCTGTGCGATTTTCCGCTCTCGCTTAGAATGTCGGCTTCGCGGTGGTTGGCGCCGACGGGGGTGCTGAAACCGCGTGCAGGTTCGCGGCGTGTGCCTCGCGGCGAACATGTCGGACGCGCTCGTCCGGGTGCGCCCTTTTGAGACAGAGATCGAGACCTGATCTCCCCACAAACGGCCGCCTTCGAAAGACGGCCGGCAACAGCGAAAAGACTATGAGCGAAGGTGTTTACGGGAACCAGGCTGCGGGGCGAGTGACCCACAGCCTGTTGCGGTTGAGCACGGCTATGCGGAGCCAGGCATGGGATTGGGCGGAAGGCGCGGGGTTGACGCCGACGCAGGGTGAAATCCTCGTGCTGCTGCTCCAGCGCAAGGGGCCGATGCGTCTGGGCGAGATTGCGCGCGAAACGCAGTTGACCGCCGCGACGACGAGCGATGCGGTGAGCACGCTCGAGCACAAGGGGCTTGTCGAGAAGCGTCGGGCGCTCGACGACGGTCGCGCGCTCGCGGTTCGTTTGAGCGCGCGCGGCCGCACGGCGGCGAAGAAGGCGCTGCAGTGGCCGGATTTCCTGTCGAAGGCGGTCGGCACGCTTGGCGGCGACGAGCAGGGCGTGCTGTATCGCGCGCTGCTGAAGACGCTGCGCGAACTGCAGGTCAACGGCGACATTCCGCCGCACCGGATGTGCGTGACGTGCAAGCATTTCCAGCCGGGCAAGGCGGCTCGCAAGCCGACGTACCGCTGCTCGCTGCTCGATCTGTCGATGGCGGACAGCGATCTGCGTCTCGATTGCGCGGTGCACGAGGAAGCGGACGCCCTGACGCAGAAGAAGACCTGGAAGCTCTTCGCGCAGGCGTGATGCGTGCCGAGCGAACGCTCGTCCGTGCCGGAGGCGCTGATGAATGCTGAAGTCGTTGCGATTCGCCACGTGCATTTCGAGGACCTCGGGAGTTTCGAGCAGGTGCTCGGCGAGCGCGGCCGGCGCGTACGGTATGTCGATGTCGGCGGGGCGCGCGTCGAAGTGCTCGACGCGCTCGAACCGTCGCTGCTCGTCGTGCTCGGCGGGCCGATCAGCGCTTACGACGACGAGCTGTATCCGACGACGGCGTCGCTCGCGGCGCTCGTCGGCAAGCGGATCGAAGCCGGCTTGCCGACGCTCGGCGTCTGCCTGGGATCGCAGCTGGTCGCGCGTGCGCTCGGCGCGCGCGTATATCCGGCCGCGCAGAAGGAGCTCGGCTGGATTCCGCTCACGCTGACGGACGCCGGCCGTGCGTCGCCGCTGCGCCATGTCGACGGCGCAAGCACGTCGATGTTGCATTGGCACGGGGACACGTTCGATCTGCCGGCCGGCGCGATTCTTCTCGCGTCAACGCCGACGTGCCGCAATCAGGCTTTCTCGTGGGGCACGCATGTGCTCGCGCTTCAGTGCCATCCGGAGATCCGCGCGGACCGCTTCGAGCCTTGGCTCATCGGCCATGCGGGCGAGATCGCGGCGACGCCCGGCACGGACGCGAAACAACTGCGCGAACAAACCGCGCGACTCGGCCCGACGCTCGAATGCGCGGCGCGCAGCATGTTCGGCGAGTGGCTGGATTCCGTCGGGCTGTAGCGCGATGGCACAACCGGGCTGCGTAGATCGAGCGGCGTTTGCCGCGCTCGTCCGAAACGGCATCGGCTTCGCTGTCGATCGCCGCGTCTGGCCGTTTCCGCTGAAATCCACTTCCCCGCCTCGCGCCGTCGCGCCGGCGGCACGCTTTTGCGCTGCGTGCTAACCTCGGCCGCTCGACTTCCTTCGTGAGAGCGGCTGCCATGAGTGCGTTGTTTTCTCCGTTCACGCTGCGCGGCGTGACCCTTCCCAATCGCATCGTGATTTCGCCGATGTGCCAGTATTCGGCCGAAAACGGCGAGGCGCGCGCATGGCACATGATTCATCTAGGCCACCTCGCGTTGTCCGGGGCGGGGCTGCTTTGCATCGAAGCGACGGCTGTCGAGCCTGACGGCCGCATTTCACCCGCGGATCTCGGCTTGTGGAACGACGCGACCGAAGCCGCGCTCGAACCCGTGCTCGCGGCGATCCGCAAGCATTCGCCGATTCGCGTCGCGATGCAGCTGTCGCACGCGGGCCGCAAGGCGTCGAGCGACGTGCCATGGAACGGCGGGCAACTGATTCCCGCCGACCAGGGCGGCTGGCAGCCGCATGCGCCTTCCGCCGTCCCGCACCGGGAGCACGAGCCTTCACCGCTCGCGCTCGACTCAGCGGGGCTCGAGCGAGTTCGTTGCGCGTTCGTCGAATCCGCGAAGCGCGCGGCGCGTCTTGGCATCGACGCGATCGAAGTCCATGCGGCGCACGGTTATCTTCTGCATCAGTTCCTGTCGCCGCTCGCGAACCATCGCACCGATGCGTACGGCGGCTCGCTCGAAAACCGGATGCGCTTTCCGCTCGAGGTGTTCGACGCGGTGCGTGCGGCGTTTCCGGACGATCGTCCGGTCGGCGTGCGCGTGTCGGCGACCGACTGGGTGACGGGCGGCTGGGAGCTTGACGATACGATCGCGTTCGCGCGCGAATTGAAGCGGCGCGGCTGCGACTGGATCGACGTGTCGTCCGGCGGCGTGTCGCCGCTTCAGAAGATTCCGTTGTCGCCCGGCTATCAGGTGCCGTTCGCTCAGGCGATCAAGCGCGCGGTCGACCTGCCGACGATTGCCGTCGGCCTCATTTCTGATCCCGAGCACGCGAATCGCGTGATCGAAGCGGGCGACGCGGATTTCGTCGCGATGGCGCGCGCGATGCTCTACGATCCGCGCTGGCCGTGGCATGCGGCCGCGCAGCTCGGTGCGACGGTCAGCGCGCCGCCGCAGTACTGGCGTTCGCAGCCGCGCGAGTACAAGGCGTTGTTCGGCGACGTATCGTTCGGCCAGCGTTGAACGCCGCGCGCGCCGCATGGAGGCGGGCCGCCGGCGCGCTGCTCGCATGCCGATTTCGAGCGCGCCGATTCGATTGCCGATGCGGCCGATCTTTCGCCAGTTGCGCGGATTTCGCGCGACGTCGCGCATCGCGCGGCCATTCGATGTTGAACGAAGCAATCCCGAGCGTGTAGGATTCGGTGATTCGAACCCGTCGCGGCGCGCGGCGTGTCAGCCGTATACGGCGCGACGGGCGAAGCCGCGCGGCCGGCACGCAATGCGCGGCGCGATCGTTTCAGTTTCAAGTCGTCATCAAAGGATTCGTTCGATGAGTTCACGCAGGATCGTGGTACGCCGCTCGGGCGTTCACGGCAAGGGCGTATTCGCCGCGGTACCGATCAAGGCGGGAGAGCGCGTAGTCGAATACAAGGGCGAGCGGATCTCGTGGAAAGAGGCGCTGCGCCGCCATCCGCACGACCCGAACGATCCGAATCACACGTTCTACTTCGCGCTCGAAGAGGGGGGCGTGATCGACGGCAAGATCGACGGCAACAGCGCGCGCTGGATCAACCATTCATGCGCGCCGAACTGCGAAGCCGAGGAGGTGGACGGGCGCGTGTACATCCATGCGCTGCGCGACATCGGCGAGCAGGAAGAGCTGTTCTACGACTACGGTCTCGTGATCGACGCGCGCCTGACGAAGAAGCTCAAGCGCGAATACGCGTGCCATTGCGGTGCGGCGACGTGCCGGGGCACGCTGCTTGCGACGTCGGAGGACGACGAAGGCAAGAAAAAGAAGAAGGCGAAGAAGGGCGGCAAGGACAAGAAAAAGAAGAAGTGACGCTTGGCGGCGACGCGCGGCGCGCCCGCGCGTTTGTCGCGATGCTCAGCGTTGGGATTGGCGATCGAATCGAAGAAGGCCGTCCCGTTGTTTTCTCATCCCATCTCGGCTCGTTTGCTCGCGAGCGGTCGCGAATCGCTCGCCGGCGCGATCGATTGCATTCGAACAAGAGGCACTCGTCGCCCGGCGCCCGGCGGCGTCGCGCGTGAACGTCCGTTCGGCGCGGCGCGGATTGACGCGAATGCCGCGTCGAATCGACGTTCCGGATTACGAAGAAAGACGACGCGATGGCGCGACGCGTTCGCGGCGAGCGATGCGGCTCGACCGTGCGCGGCGTGCGCTGCGTGGTGTCGCATCGCGGCTTGCGGGCGCAAGCCGCGCATGCCGCGATAGCATCAGGCCGAAGCGGCCGGCGATTCGGACGAAAGCGGCACCGGCGCGGACGGGTTGTCCGCGAGCGGCACGCGCACGGTGAAGCGCGAGCCGCCCTCGGGCGCGTCCGCGTACGACACCGTGCCGCCATGCATCGCGATGATGTCGTGGACGATCGCGAGACCGAGGCCGGCGCCCGTCTCGACGCCGCTGCCGTTTTGCGCGTCGCCGCGGAAGAAGCGCTTGAACAGGTCCGCCTGCTGCGCGGCGGGCACGCCCGAGCCGTTGTCTTCGACGACGATCTCGGCCGCCGCCTTGCCGTCGTCGAGCGCGATCCGCGAGACGTCCACCGTGATCCGCGCGCCTTGCGGCCGTGCGAGCGGCACGTACTTCAGCGCGTTGTCGAGCAGATTCGCGATCACTTCGCGCAGCAGCACGAGATTGCCTCGCACGACGAGCGGCTCGTCGTCGGCGCGTCCGTCGCCGCGTTGAAAGCCGAGATCGACGTGCGCGGCGAGCGCGCGCGGCACCCATTCGGCGCCGGTTTCGAACGCGAGGCCGGCGAGGTCGACGTCGACGAAACGGGCGGCTTGCTCGCCCGGCTCCGCGCGAGCGAGCGACAGCAACTGGTTCGACAGCCGCACCGCGCGGTCGGCCGCCGAGCGCAGCTCGCGCACCGCGGTCAGCGCCTGTTGCGGATCGCGCGCGACGGCCGCCTGCTCCGCGTGCAGCTTGATCGCGGTGAGCGGCGTGCGCAGCTGATGCGCGGCATCGGCGATGAATTTGCGCTGCGCGTCGAGCGCGGTCTTCAGGCGGCCGAGCAGCGCGTTCATCGCGCTCGTGAGCGGCCGGATCTCGAGCGGCACCTCGGATTCGTCGACGGGCTCGAGCGACGTGTGCGTCTGCCGGTTCAGCGAATCGGCAAGATGCGTGAGCGGGCCGAGCTGCTGGTTGACAACGCGCCACACGATTCCCCAGCCGGCGAGCAGCAGCAACAGCAGCGGCATCATGATCGCGATCAGGAATTCGGCCGCGATCCGGTAGCGATAACGTACCGGCTGCGCGACCTCGACGATCATCGGATTGCCGCTTTCCGTCGTCTGCTCGACGCGCACTTGCGCGACGCGTACCGCCTGGTTGTCGTATTCGGCCTCGAACACGTACGCGACGTGCATCCGGCGCACGCTCGCGCCCTGCAGCGGCAGCTTCGGATCGCCGGCGAGTTCGTGCTCGCCGTCGCTGATCCGGTAGATCAGCTGTTCGGTCGGATCGGAGAACATCGCCTGCGCGAGCGGCGGCACCGTAAACGGCGCGTCGGGGCCGGCGATCTGGATCTGCTTCGAGATCGCCGACGCAAGATCGGCGAGCGAGCGGTCGACGACGTGCTGCGTGTATTGCCACGCAAGCCAGTAGGCAATGAGGCCGCTCATCAGCGCGAGCATCGACAGCGGCGCGGCTAAACGCCGCAGCAGTGTGCGGCGCAGGCTGGTCACAGCCGGATCAGGGGACATCGCGCGAAAGAAAAGAATGAGCGCCGCTTCGCGAAGCGGCGCGGGTCGAGCATGCGGCGTGCGCGGCCGCTGCGCGCCGCACGCTCGGCGTCAGACCGTCGGAGTATCAGACGCTCGCGGTTTGGCGGATTTCCTGCAGCAGGTAGCCGAAGCCGCGCACCGTGACGATCTCGACACGGCACTGCTCGAGCTTCTTGCGCACCCGGTGCACGTAGACTTCGATCGCGGTGTCGCCGAGATCGCCGCCAAAGTGCGTCAGATGATCCTGCAGTTGCGCCTTGCTGACGACGCGGCCGTGACGCAGCAGCAGCATTTCGAGCACCGCGAATTCGCGCGGCGAGAGTTCGAGCGGCTTGTCGTCGTTGAAGATGCGGCGATCGACGCCCGACAGGCGCACGCCGCCGAGCGACACTTCCGGGCGCGGCATGTCGCTGTGCGGGCCGCTGCGGCGCATCACCGCGCGAATCCGCGCTTCGAGCTCGGCGGGCTCGAACGGCTTGAGCATGTAGTCGTCGGCGCCCGAATTGAGGCCCTGGACGCGATCGTTCAACTCGTCGCGCGCGGTTAGCACGATGACGGGCGTGTGACGGTTGGTCTGGCGAAAGCGCGACAGGAGCGTCATGCCGTCGATGCCGGGCAGGCCGAGGTCGAGGATCACGAGCTCGTGGCGGTTTTGCGCGAGCGCTTGCTCGGCAAAGATGCCGTCGTGAACCATGTCGACCGTGAAGCCGGCTTGTTCGAGGCTGCTTTGAATGCCGCGTGCGATGGGGCGGTCGTCTTCGATCAGAAGGAGTCGCATGAGATTCGCTCAAGTACAATGGGTTGGCGGTTCAGGCACGCGGGACAGCACGACGCCGTTTCCACGAAAACGTCAGGGGCCCGGCAACGAGCGGGACGGCCAGCAACGAACCTTTCGATCATGTCCGACATCTCGATCCATGAACTCGAAGCCGCGATCAATTTCTGGCGGGCCCGCTCGCCGGCGAGCGGCGACGAACTCGAACTCTGCGAAGAGGCTAGCGCGCTTTCCAAACCGTATGCGTTGCTGATTGTACAGCGCCAAAGTGCGCTGCAACTGGAAGGATTAGACCCTAAAGCACGCAATGCCTGGGAGTCTTACGTTCGACTTAACAACGGCTTGGAAGGCTGAAGGCTTTCGCTTCATTCAGCATAGAAAACGCTTACGGAAAGCGATACGTTGACGACCTGAAATCGAATCCCCATCAGGGTAATCACGCAGCCTTCGCGTGTTTGCCCACTTCGTCGATGAAATGCGCGAGCTTGATGTCGCGCTCGGTGAGGCCGTTGGCGTCGTGCGTCGACAGCGTGACGTCGACGCGGTTGTAGACGTTGAACCACTCGGGATGGTGATCCATTTCCTGCGCCTTGATCGCGACGCGCGTCATGAAGCCGAAGGCTTCGTTGAAATCGGCGAAACGCAGGCTGCGCTGGATCGCGTCGCGGCCGGGAACGGCAGTCCAGTGGGGCAGGCTTTCGAGTTGGGTCTTGCGTTCTTCCGATGTGAGCTTGTGAATCATTTTCATACCTCGTCCGATGGCGGCGCGGCCGCGCCCGTTCGCGCGACGGCGCGCCGTATCGGCCATTCTTTCATAATTGTTCGTCAGGCGTCTGCATCGGTTGCCCAACCTTCACCCGTGCCGCGCGTGAGCACATGATCGCCGTCAAGCACGGCGCCCGCCGCGTGCTCGGGCGCGTTGGCGAGCCGCGCGGCAAGCGTGCGCGCGTCGATGTCGGCGAGCGCGAAGAGTTGCGCGAAATCGTCGATCACGAAGTAGGTCTTCTGGAGCGTGTCGATCCGGTAACGGGTCCGCATCACGCGCTCGAGATCGAAGCCGATCCGGTTCGGCGACGCGCTTTCAAGGCTGTAGAGCGTCTCGCCCTTGCTCGACACGATGCCCGCGCCGTAGATCCGCAGCCCGTTTTCACCGCGCGCGCCGCGGATCAGGCCGAATTCGACCGTATACCAATAGAGGCGTGCGAGAAGCGCGAGCGCGCGCGGATCGTCGGCGACGCCGAGCGCCGCGCGGCCGTACGCGTGCATGTAGTCGGCGAATACGGGATCGATCAGCAGCGGCACGTGGCCGAACAGATCGTGGAAGCAGTCCGGCTCCTGCAGATAATCGAGCTGATCCGGGCGACGCATCCACCAGGTGACCGGAAACCGCCGGTTCGCGAGATGCTCGAAGAAGACGGCGTCCGGCACGAGGCCCGGCACCGCGACGATGCGCCAGCCGGTTGCGGGCTCGAGCCGGCGGTTCACGTCGGCGAACGACGGCACGCGATCGGGCGCGAGACCGATGCGCGCGAGGCCGCCGATGAACGCGTCGCACGCGCGGCCGCGCAGCAGCGATGCCTGCCGCGCGTACAGTTGCCTCCACACCGCGTGGTCGAGGTCGCCGTAACGGGCGAGCGGCTGATCGATGGTGAAATCGGCGCGGGTTTCGAGGCCCGCGTCGAACTGTTCCTTCAGTTTCGCGGTGACGACGGTGGACATGGTGAACGCCTTGCTTTGCATCGGTGGTGGGGATGCATGCAAGTGTAGAGCGGGGCTCGCGCGGATTGGGCGCAAAGTAGGCGCGCATTCGCCTATGAATGCGATAATCTCGCATCACAACGCATAATCACGCGGAGAATCCTCATGTTGGAACTCGATCACTTCGACTTGGCGCTGCTCGACGTGCTGCAGCGCTCCGGCCGCGCGACGCATCAGCAACTGGGCGAGGAGGTGCCGCTGTCGCCGTCGCAGATCGGCCGGCGGCTGCAGCGGCTCGAGGCGGCCGGCGTGATCGACGGCTACCGCGTCGTGCTGCGGCCCGAGCGGCTCGGGCTTGGCGTCACCGCGTTCACGAGCCTGAAGCTCAAGCATCATGGCGATTCGATCATCGAGCAGTTCCAGCAGCAGATCGACGTGCTGCCGGAAGTGCTCGAATGCCATGCGGTGGTTGGCGACGCCGATTATCTGCTCAGGATCGTCGCGCCGGATCTGAACGCGCTGTCGTCGTTCGTGATGAAGAAGCTGATGCGGGTGCCGGGCGTCGACAGCGTGCGCTCGAACATCGTGCTCACGACGTTCAAGCGCAACGGGCCGCTGCCGCTCGGCCATCTGGCATCCGGCTCGCCCGCCGCGTGACGCGTGTCGCGGGCGGGTTCGGGGGCGGCGGGCTGCCGCAGGACGGCGCACCCGCGCGGGCGATAGCCGCCGGCTGCCGCCGGCTGCCGCCGGGTGCCGCCGGGTGCCGCCGGCGCTCGCCGCAGGACATCACGCGGCGGGTTCGGCCTGTGCGTTGAGCAGATCGACGTACGCGAGCGCGACGAGATCGTCGCTCGGCACGCCGAGCTTCGCGAACACCGCGTGCGCTTCGGCGTGGCCGCCGTCCTCGTCGTCTTCCGGCCCGAGCACGACCTCCAGCTCGACGAAGTCGCCCAGGCCGTCGACGCGGTCGAGGTGAATCCGCGTGCGGCCCGCCAGATAGACATGCCGCTCCTTCGTCACGATGCCGCGGGTCGTGAGCGCCGTCGCGAGGAGCGCGTGCATCGCATCCGGGTTCGTCACCGGGCTGCGCGTGTAGTACGAGGCCTTCGGGCCGTCCTGATCGTCGCGCTGGTAGAAGATCAGCTCGGCGGGCGTGCCGTCCTCGAAGCGGCGCAGCTTCAGGCGGCCGCGCGGCACGTCGTAGAAGAAATCCTGCTGCCGGTAGAAGAGCGGCGCGTCGGTCGCCAGCTCGGCGGCCCGTTCGCGCAGTTGTTCGAATTCGCGCGCGCGGGCTTTGATCTCGATGTTGCGGGCCATGCGGGTCTCCTGTGAAGAGCGTTTGCGGGTCCGGACAAACCATCCAGAAGCTCCCATTCTATCGGGGCGCGAGCGATTTTGACGCGATGCGAAAAGGCCGCGCGCCGCGTCGCCCATCATCAGCGGCGCTCATATCGCCCATTGCTCGTCGATGAGGCGCAGCGCGGCCGCGATCGCCGGTTCGTCGCGGCGCTCGGCGAGCGTGACGAACGTGAGTTCGGCGGGCACCGCGACATGCTCGACGATCGTGAGCGCGTGCGCGTGCGCCTCCCGCAGCGCGATCGAGTCGCGCGCGAGCGTCAGGCCGACGCCCGACTTGACGAGATCGAGCATGGACGTCTCCTGATCGACTTCCGCAACCTTGACGGGCTGCGCGCCCGCATCGGCGAAGCGGCGCGACAGAAGCCGATGGTGCGCGGAGGCGGCGGGCGTCCAGATCCACGGCAGCGCCGCGAGCTCGCGCCACGTGCGTGCGCGCTGCACGCGCTCCTTCCAGCCGGCGGGTGCGAGCACCCGATAGCGGAACTGCGTGAGCGTCACGGTGTGGAAGCGCTCGGCGTCGCGCGGATCGTCCTCCTCCGGCCGGCCGATGTAGTAGCCGACGTCGAGCTCGCGCGCACGGACTCCGTCGAGCACCCAGCCGGACATGCCGTGCCGCAGTGCCGTCTCGATCTGCGGATGCGCCTCGACGAGCCGCTTCAGGAAGCCGCCGAGCCGCAGGAATTCGGGGTCGAGAATCGTGCCGATCCGCAGCCGGCCGCGCACCTCGTGCCTGAGCGCGGCGGCGGCGCGCTTCACGTCGGCCGCCGCGTCGAGCGCGCGTTCCGCGTGCGGCAGCAGCGCCTGGCCGTCGCGCGTGAGCGCGAGCCCGCGCGACGTGCGCGCGAACAGCGCGACGCCGAGCAAGTCCTGCAGGTTCTTGATCTGCAGGCTGACGGCGGGCTGTGTCAGATGCAGTTGCGCCGCCGCGCGCGTGAGGTTGCCCTCGCGCGCGACCGCGACGAACGCGCGAAGCAGAGTCAGGTCCATCGAGCAATATTAGCGCGGCTTATAACGCAATTGAGCATAACTCATTGGATCGCGAATGGGGCCGGCGGGTACGCTTCATTCCCGAAGCGCGCGATACGCGTGCACGACGGAAAGCGGCAACGGCAAACACGGAGGACGACATGACCGGCAGTACCCATTCGAACGATTCGCGCGTGCGCGCACTGACCCACTTCATCGGCGGCCGCGCGCTCGACGGCGCGAGCGACCGTTACGGCGACGTGTTCGATCCGGCGCTCGGCAAGGTGACGGCCCGCGTGCCGCTCGCGAGCGGCGCGGAAGTCGAGGCGGCCGTCGCGGCCGCGGCCGCCGCGTTCCCCGCGTGGAGCGAGACGTCGCCGCTCAAGCGCGCGCGCGTGATGTTCAAGTTCAAGGAACTGCTCGACCGCCATCACGACGAGCTCGCCGAGCTGATCACCCGCGAGCACGGCAAGGTGTTCTCGGACGCGAAGGGCGAAGTGATGCGCGGGATCGAAGTCGTCGAGTTCGCATGCGGGATTCCGAATCTGCTGAAGACCGACTTCACCGACCAGATCGGCGGCGGCATCGACAACTGGAACCTGCGGCAGCCGCTTGGCGTCGTCGCCGGGATCACGCCGTTCAACTTTCCGATGATGGTGCCGTGCTGGATGTTCCCGGTCGCGATCGCGTGCGGCAACACGTTCGTGCTGAAGCCGTCCGAGCGAGATCCGTCGGCGTCGATCCGGCTCGCCGAGCTGCTGAAGGAAGCGGGGCTGCCCGACGGCGTGTTCAACGTCGTGCACGGCGACAAGACGGCTGTCGACGCGCTGATCGCGCACCCGGACGTCGCCGCGCTGTCGTTCGTCGGCTCGACGCCGATCGCCGAATATATTCATACCGAAGCCGCGCGGCGCGGCAAGCGCGTGCAGGCGCTCGGCGGCGCGAAGAACCATCTCGTCGTGATGCCGGACGCGAACCTCGATCAGGCGGTCGATGCGCTCGTCGGCGCGGCGTACGGCTCGGCGGGCGAGCGCTGCATGGCGATCTCCGTCGCCGTGGCGGTGGGCGGCGTCGCCGACGCGCTCGTCGAGCGGCTCGCCGAGCGCGCGAGGACGCTGAAGATCGGCAACGGGATGCAATCCGACGTCGACATGGGGCCGCTCGTGACGGCCGCGCATCGCGCGAAGGTGTCCGCGTACATCGACGCGGGCGTCGCGGCGGGCGCGAGGCTCGTCGTCGACGGGCGCAAGCATGTCGTCGACGGCTGCGAGAACGGCTTCTTCCTCGGCGGCACGCTGTTCGACGACGTGACGACCGACATGTCGATCTACCGCGAGGAGATTTTCGGGCCGGTGCTGGCGGTCGTGCGGGTGCCGGATTTCGCGAGCGCGGTCGAGCTCATCAACGCGCACGAGTTCGCGAACGGCGTGTCGTGCTTCACGTCCGACGGCGGCATCGCGCGCGCGTTCGCACGGAAGATTCAGGTCGGGATGGTCGGCATCAACGTGCCGATCCCGGTGCCGATGGCGTGGCATTCGTTCGGCGGCTGGAAGCGCTCGCTGTTCGGCGATCACCACGCATACGGCGAGGAGGGCGTGCGCTTCTACACGCGCTACAAGAGCGTGATGCAGCGCTGGCCGGACAGCATCGCGAAGGGCGCGGAGTTCGCGATGCCCGTCGCGAAGTGACGCGAGCGCGTTCGGCATCCTGACGACGCCGCGCGGCCCCCGCACCGGGGCCGTGCGGTCTATGCTTTAACGGCGCGCATCGGCGTTCGATGCGACGCTTGGCGCCGAGGGCGCACGACGGCGGTCCGCGCGAACGATCGCCGCAACCCAATTGAGGAGACGGCAGACCGTGGCTACCGAACGTACGCTCGAGGGCGAATTCGATTATGTGATCGTCGGCGCCGGCACGGCCGGCTGCGTGCTCGCGAACCGGCTCACCGAAGATCCGGACGTGACCGTGCTGCTGCTCGAAGCCGGCGGCAAGGACGACTATCACTGGATTCACATCCCGGTCGGCTATCTTTACTGCATCGGCAATCCGCGCACCGACTGGCTCTACAAGACCGAGCCCGAAGCGGGCCTGAACGGCCGCGCGCTGTCGTATCCGCGCGGGCGCGTGCTGGGCGGCTCGTCTTCGATCAACGGCATGATCTACATGCGCGGCCAGCGCGGCGATTACGACGATTGGGCGCACGCGACGGGCGACGCGGGCTGGTCGTGGGACAGTGTGCTGCCGATCTTCAGGCGCAGCGAGCATCACCACGCGGGCGCGACCGACGTGCATGGCGCGGGCGGCATGTGGCGCGTCGAGAAGCAGCGGCTGCGCTGGGAGATTCTCGAGGCGTTCTCGCAGGCCGCGCAGCAAACCGGCATTCCGGCCACCGACGATTTCAATCGCGGCGACAACACGGGCGTCGGCTATTTCGAAGTCAATCAGAAGCGCGGCGTCCGCTGGAACGCGTCGAAGGCGTTCCTGCGGCCCGCGCTTGCGCGGCCGAATCTCACCGTGATCACCGGCGCGCAGGCCGAGCGGCTTGTGTTCGACGGCAAGCGCTGCGCGGGCGTCGAGTATCTCGGCGGCGGCGCGCCTTTTCTCGCGCGTGCGCGCATCGAAGTGCTGGTCGCGTCGGGCGCGGTGAATTCGCCGCAACTGCTCGAATTGTCCGGCATCGGCGACGGCAGCCGGCTGCAGGCGCTCGGCATCGGCGTTGTCGCGGATTTGCGCGGCGTCGGCGAAAACCTTCAGGATCACTTGCAGTTGCGCATGGCGTTTCGCGTGCGCGGCGTGCGTACGCTGAACACGCTGTCCGCGCACTGGTGGGGCAAGCTGTGGATCGGCGCGCAGTACGCGTTGATGCAGCGCGGGCCGATGTCGATGGCGCCGTCGCAGTTGGGCGCGTTCGCGAAATCGGACCCGAACGATCCGGCGCTCACGCGGCCCGATCTCGAATACCACGTGCAGCCGCTGTCGCTCGAGCGCTTCGGCGAGCCGCTGCATCGCTTCAACGCGTTCACCGCGTCCGTCTGCCATCTGCGGCCGACGTCGCGCGGCAGCATTCATGCGGTGTCGCCGGACCCGGCGCGCGCGCCGGCGATCGCGCCGAATTATCTGTCGACCGATCACGATCGACATGTCGCGGCGAACGCGCTGCGCCTCACGCGCCGGATCGCGGCGGCGCCCGCGCTCGCACGCTATGCGCCCGAGGAAATCCTGCCGGGCGCCCAGTATCTGAGCGAAGCGGAGCTGATCGCCGCGGCGGGCGCCGTCGGCACGACGATCTTTCATCCGGTCGGCACGTGCCGGATGGGCCGCGCGGACGATCCGGACGCGGTTGTCGACAGCCGCCTGCGCGTGCGCGGCGTGACGGGGCTGCGGATCGTCGATGCATCGGTGATGCCGACGATCACGTCGGGCAACACGAACTCGCCGACGCTGATGATCGCCGAGCGCGCGAGCGACATGATCCGCGCGGATCGACGCGGCGCACCGGAGCGCGGCGCGGCCGCGAGCGTCGAGGCCGCGCTGCCGACGTAAAAGTGACACGCTCCGTTGAAAGAATCGGCAAAGGATCGGCAAAGGATCGGAATGAAAATGCAGCCGAGGGTTAACCCAAAAGCGAAGCGCGCGATCTCGCGGGCATTCGATCGCGACAGCGATTTTTAGATTCGTGCCGGAACGCGTTTATCGTCGAAGGCTATTTCGTCGCGCGCGTAAAGAAACGCATGTGGCATCAGGGTTTGCGCGCAGCCGGAAACGATTTCGCACGAACCGGACGGCCGCATGCGAATAAGCGAGCGCATTGATCTCGAAAACAAAAAAAACGAGTGGAAAATGCTCGCGGCTGTCGCGCCCTATAAGTGCAAATCCCGATGAATGCACTGCACCAACGGCGCGACAATGACACGCAGTCTGAATCTGCGACTTGCGCGAGGAGACCGGCCTCTGGCGCAACGATACAAAGCTCGGGGGCAGCCTCTCATCCGCTGAATGCATCGTGGCCGCTTGCGCGAGATCTCCCAGCGCTTCGCCTCACTTCGTAGGAAGGGAACATGATTCTCGGCGACACGATTCTCGAAACACGCGGACTCACGAAGGAATTCAAGGGCTTCACCGCGGTGAGCGGCGTGAACCTGCGCGTGCGGCGCGGCTCGATCCACGCGCTGATCGGACCGAACGGCGCCGGCAAGACCACTTGTTTCAATCTCCTGACTAAATTCCTGAAGCCGACTTCGGGTCAGATCGTCTACAACGGCATCGACATCACCGACGAGCGCCCCGCGCAGATCGCGCGGCGCGGCGTGATTCGCTCGTTTCAGATCTCCGCGGTGTTTCCGCATCTGAGCGCGTTGCAGAACGTGCGCATCGGCCTGCAGCGTTCGCTCGGCACCGCGTTTCATTTCTGGCGCAGCGAGCGCTCGCTCAAGCGTCTCGACGATCGCGCGATGGATCTGCTCACGCAGGTCGGCCTCACCGATTTCGCGCACGTGCCGACAGTCGAGCTTGCCTACGGCCGCAAGCGCGCGCTGGAGATCGCGACGACGCTCGCGATGGAGCCCGAGCTGATGCTGCTCGACGAGCCGACGCAAGGCATGGGCCACGAGGATGTCGATCGCGTGACGGCGCTCATCAAGAAGGTTGCGAGCGGCCGCACGATCCTGATGGTCGAACACAACATGAACGTGATCGCGGGCATCTCCGACACGATCACCGTCCTGCAGCGCGGCGAAGTGCTCGCGGAAGGCACGTATGCGGAGGTGTCGAAGAATCCGCTCGTCGTCGAGGCGTACATGGGCAGTGCGGACGCGGCCCTCGCGGGGGCGCACGCATGAACCACAGCGAACGGGAAGAACGCGAGTTGAACAGCGTCGAAAGCGGCACGCCCGCGCTCGCGATCGCGGGGCTCGAAGCGTGGTACGGCGAATCGCACATCCTGCACGGCGTCGATCTGACCGTGCATCGCGGCGAGGTCGTCACGCTGCTCGGCCGCAACGGCGCGGGCCGCACGACGACGCTGCGCGCGATCATGGGGCTCACGGGCCGCCGGCAGGGCTCGATCAGGATCGCGGGCCACGAGACGATCGATCTGCCGACGCACAGGATCGCGCATTACGGCGTGGGCTATTGCCCGGAGGAGCGCGGGATCTTCTCGAGCCTGTCGTGCGAGGAGAACCTGTTGCTGCCGCCCGTGCTCGGCGATCGCAAGAGCGCGATGTCGCTCGAGGACATCTACGAGATGTTCCCGAATCTCGCGTCCCGGCGCAGCAGCCAGGGCACGCGGCTGTCGGGCGGCGAGCAGCAGATGCTCGCGGTGGCGCGGATCCTGCGCACGGGCGCGAACCTGCTGTTGCTCGACGAGATCTCCGAGGGCCTCGCGCCCGTGATCGTGCAGGCGCTCGCGCGGATGATCGTCATGCTGAAGGCGCGCGGCTACACGATCGTGATGGTCGAGCAGAACTTCCGTTTCGCGGCGCCGCTCGCGGATCGCTTCTACGTGATGGAACACGGCCGCATCGTCGAGCATTTCGGCGCGGCCGAGCTCGAGGGGAAGATGCCCGTGCTGCACGATCTGCTCGGCGTATAGCGCCGCTTTGCTGGTCCCCCGATGTACATAACCTAAGAACCACAACGCACTACACCAGGAGACGTCAATGAAACTGAAGACCCTCGCGCACGTTTGTCTCGCCGTTGCCGCCGCGTGGTCGGTCGGCGCCGCGCAGGCCGCGGACGCCGTGAAGATCGGCTTCATCACCGACATGTCCGGCCTCTACGCCGACATCGACGGGCAGGGCGGCCTCGAGGCGATCAAGATGGCGGTGGCCGATTTCGGCGGCAAGGTCAACGGCAAGCCGATCGAGGTCGTGTACGCCGATCACCAGAACAAGGCGGACATCGCCGCGTCGAAGGCGCGCGAATGGATGGACCGCGGCGGGCTCGACCTGCTCGTCGGCGGCACGAACTCGGCGACCGCGCTGTCGATGAACCAGGTCGCGGCCGAGAAGAAGAAGGTCTACATCAACATCGGCGCGGGCGCGGACACGCTGACGAACGAGCAGTGCACGCCGTACACGGTCCACTATGCGTACGACACGATGGCGCTCGCGAAGGGCACGGGCTCGGCGGTGGTGAAGCAGGGCGGCAAGACGTGGTTCTTCCTGACCGCCGATTACGCGTTCGGCAAGGCGCTCGAGAAGAACACCGCGGACGTCGTCAAGGCGAACGGCGGCAAGGTGCTCGGCGAAGTGCGGCACCCGCTGTCGGCGTCGGACTTCTCGTCGTTCCTGTTGCAGGCGCAGTCGTCGAAGGCGCAGATCCTCGGCCTCGCGAACGCCGGCGGCGACACGGTGAATGCGATCAAGGCGGCGAAGGAATTCGGCATCACGAAGACGATGAAGCTTGCCGCGCTGCTGATGTTCATCGACGACGTCCACGCGCTCGGCCTCGAGACGACGCAGGGCCTCGTGCTGACGGACAGCTGGTACTGGAATCGCGATCCGGCGTCGCGGCAATGGGCGCAGCGCTATTTCGCGAAGATGAAGAAGATGCCGTCGAGCCTGCAGGCGGCCGACTATTCGGCGGTGATGACTTATCTGAAGGCGGTGCAGGCGGTGGGCTCGACCGATTCCGACAAGGTGATGGCGCAGCTCAAGAAGATGAAGATCGACGACTTCTACGCGAAGGGCTACATCCGTGCGGACGGCAGCATGATTCACGACATGTATCTGATGGAAGTGAAGAAGCCGTCCGAATCGAAGGAGCCGTGGGACTACTACAAGGTCGTCGCGACGATTCCGGGCGAGCAGGCGTTCACGACGAAGCAGGAGACGCGCTGCGCGCTCTGGAAGTGACGCCGCGTCACGCCGGCGCCGCGCATGCCGCGGCGCGCGGCGAATGCACGCGCGACGGCGGCCCGAATGCCGCTGTTGTGACCATTTGGTTGCATGCGCAACGTTTTTTGACCTGACACTGACTGATTGACGGCAGATTCGATGGACATCTTCGGCATTCCGATGTCGGCGATGCTGAGCCAGTTGCTGCTCGGACTCGTCAACGGCTCGTTCTACGCGATCCTGAGCCTCGGGCTCGCGGTGATATTCGGGCTGCTCAACGTGATCAACTTCGCGCACGGCGCGCTCTTCATGCTGGGCGCGATGCTCGCGTGGATGGGGCTCGACTATCTCGGCTTGCCGTACTGGGCGATGCTCGTGCTCGCGCCCGTCGTCGTCGGTCTGTTCGGGATACTGATCGAGCGCTCGATGCTGCGCTGGCTCTACAAGCTCGATCACCTGTACGGCTTGCTGCTGACGTTCGGGCTCACGCTGGTCGTCGAAGGCGTGTTCCGCGCGATTTACGGCTCGTCCGGCCAGCCGTACGACGTGCCCGAGCTGCTCGCAGGCGCGACCAACGTCGGCTTCATGTTCCTGCCGAACTATCGCGCGTGGGTCGTCGTCGCATCGCTCGCGGTGTGCTTCGCGACGTGGTTCGTGATCGAGAAGACGCGGCTCGGCGCCTACCTGCGCGCGGGCACCGAAAATCCGAAGCTCGTCGAGGCGTTCGGCGTGAACGTGCCGATGATGGTCACGCTGACCTACGGCTTCGGCGTCGCGCTGGCCGCGTTCGCCGGCGTGCTCGCGGCGCCCGTGATCCAGGTGTCGCCGCTGATGGGGCAGCCGATGATCATCACCGTGTTCGCGGTCGTCGTGATCGGCGGCATGGGCTCGATTCTCGGCTCGATCTTGACGGGCCTGATGCTCGGCGTGGTCGAGGGCTTCACGCGCGTGTTCTATCCGGAGGCGTCGGCGACGGTCGTGTTCGTCATCATGGCGATCGTGCTGCTGATTCGCCCGGCAGGTTTGTTCGGCAAGGAAAGATGATGCAGAGAAAAGCGCTCTACGGGCTGTTGCTGGCCGGCCTGCTCGTCGCGCCGTTCGTCGGCGCGTATCCGGTGTTCATGATGAAGGTGCTGTGCTTCGCGCTCTTCGCGGCCGCGTTCAATCTGCTGATCGGGTTCACGGGCCTGCTGTCGTTCGGCCACGCGATGTTCCTCGCGACGGCGGGCTACGTGACGGGCTACGCGATGCAGTCGCTCGGCACGACGCCGGAGCTTGGCGTGCTGGCCGGCACCATGGCGGCGACGCTGCTCGGCCTCGTTGTCGGCCTGTTCGCGATCCGGCGGCAGGGCATCTATTTCGCGATGATCACGCTCGCGTTCGCGCAGATGGTGTATTTCATCTATCTGCAAGCGCCGTTCACGCACGGCGAGGACGGGCTGCAAGGCGTACCGCGCGGGTGGCTGTTCGGGCTCGTCGATCTGTCGTCGGATCTCGCGCTCTATTACGTCGTGCTCGTCGTCATCGCATGCGCGTGCCTGTTCATCGTGCGCATCGTGCATTCGCCGTTTGGGCAGGTGCTCGTCGCGATCAAGGAGAACGAGCCGCGCGCGACGTCGCTCGGCTACGATACCGATCGCTTCAAGCTGCTCGCGTTCATCCTGTCGGCCGCGCTCGCGGGGCTTGCCGGCGCGTTGAAGGTTGTCGTGCTCGGCTTCGAGACGCTGAGCGACGCCTACTGGACGATGTCGGGCCTCGTCGTGCTGATGACGCTCGTGGGCGGCATGGGCACGCTGTTCGGCCCGCTCGTCGGCGCGGCGCTGATCGTCGCGCTCGAGGATCGGCTGGGCGACATCGGCGGCTGGCTCGCATCGGTCACGCACATCGACTGGTTCCGCTCGCTCGGCGAATCCGCGACGATCGTCACGGGCCTCATCTTCATCGCTTGCGTGCTCGCGTTCAGGCGCGGGATCGTCGGCGAGGTGATCGCCCGGGTGCGGCCGCTGCGGGCGTCGTGAGCGGCCAGGCGGAGCGATCGTGCGGTGCGCAATGAATCGTTGGGAATCCGATCCAATGCGCGCGGCAAACACCCGGCCCGGCTCGGCCTGACGCGGCCGACGGCATGCCCCAATTTCGTGCGGCGATGCACCATAGGGGTAAATGCTAGGTTGTCGCATCCGGCGAGCTTGCATTAACCTTCGTTTCAGTTCTGATGCACCGCGAAACGAATTTGCAGGTGGAGAACGAGGAGACATTCGAGGCACTGAGTGCCCGGCCCAAAGCGCTGTTGGATTCATTCCAACAGCGCTTTTTATTTGCGCGTTTGCGGCGGCGCACCAAGCGGTCTTCGATGAACGCCGTTTGTCGCGCTGCCTTCGATTGCCGCTCGCTTGCGTCGGCCGGCCCGTGTTGCTGCGGGCTAACCCGGTTGTCGCGCGCGTAACGCGTCCGCTACACTCGCCGTTCCCCGACCTGTTGGTCGGGGACTGGCCGAGCGCGAGACACGGAGACGAACTCGATGATAGAGGCGTGGCGGTTCTGGGGAATCGGTGCGGCGAGCGCATGGGCGGCCGGTTCAGGCGCCGCGTTCGCGGACATCCGGATCGGCCTTGCCGCTGGTTTCGCGGTTCCCACGGTTCCCACGGCTTCCATCGCTTGCTCCACCGTGCGGCCAGGCCTTCACGAAACGAACTTGAGTGCGCCGCCGCCGAACGAAATCGGCGAACGGGCAGCCGGCTGCGTTGCTTTCGGCGATCCGGCTGAGTCGGCACACGGGATCAACCACGCCTGCCGGTTCGCGAGCGAAAACCGAGGCGATGCGCTGATTCGCTCGACCGTTTTCCCGTGTTCGCCCGCGATCGGCGGCATTGTCGCGCCGTGGCCGGCCCGGGCGATTTCGTCGGCGGCAACGGCTGCGAGCGTCGAGTCGTTCGATGCGAAGCGTGTCCCGGGCCTCGATGTCCTGCCGGACGATATCCGGCTGTCGATCCCGCTCGTCAGGCACGGCGTCGCGAAGCGCGACATGAAAACGGTTGCGCTCGTCGGTTTCAACGGCGCGTACAGCGAGAACTCGCTAACGGAATTCGGCAGCGCGGCGGCGGAGCGGATCGCGCGCGGCGACATGCCCGCGACGCGTCAGGCGTTGCGCGCGACGCGGAAGCAGCCCGATGAGGCCACGCCGGCCGCAGATGCATACGCAGGTGCCGGCGTGCCCGGTGCGTCGCCCGGCGAGACGCTGCGGGCCATGGAGGTGCGCAGCGAACGGAGTGCAATCCGGCAGCGGGCGCACGGCATCGCGATCGACGCTTTCTTTCAAGCGCGCAGCGCGGGCCGCAACGGTGCGCGCCCGCTCGCGGCCCCGATTTTTGTCATCGATCAGTTTCATCCCGATTCACATGCCGACAAGCCGCGCGCGCCTGCATGCCGGCGCGCGCGTGAAGGCGGATATGGCGTCGGCGCGATGCCGATTCCCGGCGAGCACGCACGCGATGTCGCGCCGCATTCGGCGCGTGCGGTTCCAGTCGAGCCGAAGCATGGCTGGCCCGGCATGCCGGCGTCTCGCGATGCGGCGAGCACCTCGTTCGGCATGGCCAACGGCGTTGCCGACGCGTGCCGCGCGTTATTTGGCGTTGGCCTTGGCGAACCGCTCGCCTGATGGCCGGGATCGTCGGCGCGGAGTGGAGCTCGCGTGGGATCGCGGGCAGCGCGTGTGACGGGCGACGGAGCGGCGAGGGCGCGCGCGGCCGGCCGCGCTTTTTTGTGAGCGCGCGGCGGGCGGCGTCGGCCGGAAGATTGCAGCAGGAGCAGCAGAAGGGCGCGTGCGATGCGCACGCGCAGGGGAGCGCAACAGCAAGAAGAACGCGCCCCGCGCCGATTCACCGTTGAACGTGAAACCGGCCGCGGCGGCGTGCAGGTTCGATCGGCGCGCCAGGTCGTAACGGCCGCTCGATCGCATTTCGCGCAGCGTTTGGAGACACACAATGAAAATGAATCGATGGATCGAGGTCGCGCTCGCGGCCGGCTGCTTGTGTACCGCCGGGCTCGCGTCGGCGCAGGTGAAGATCGGCGTCACGGTGTCGGCGACGGGCGCCGCTGCGTCGCTCGGCATCCCCGAGAAGAATACCGTTGCGCTGCTGCCGAAAGAGATCGGCGGCAAGCGCGTCGAGTACATCGTGCTCGACGACGCGTCGGATACGAGCCGTGCTGTGCAGAACGCACGCAAGCTGATCGACGAGGATCATGTCGACGCGATCATCGGCTCGTCGATCACGCCGAACGCGCTCGCGATGATCGACGTCGTCGCGCAGGGCAAGACGCCGACGATCTCGCTCGCCGCAAGCGCGCACATCATCGCGCCGATGGATGCGAAGCGCGCCTGGGTGTTCAAGACGCCGCAAAACGATCGCCTGATGGCCGACGCGCTTGCCGGCTACATGGCGAAACACGGCGTGAAGACGGTCGGCTTCATCGGTTTCGCGGACGCGTACGGCGACGGCTGGTATGACGTGTTCAGCGCGGCCGCGGCGGCGAACGGGATCAAGATCGTCGCGAACGAGCGCTACAACCGCACCGACGCGTCGGTGACGGGCCAGGTGCTGAAGACGCTGGGCGCGCGCCCCGACGCGGTGCTGATCGCAGGCGCAGGCACGCCCGCGGCGCTGCCCGCGAAGACGCTCAAGGAGCGCGGCTACACCGGCAAGGTCTACCAGACGCACGGCGTTGCGAACAACGATTTCCTGCGCGTGTGCGGCAAGGATTGCGACGGTGAGCTGCTGCCGGCGGGGCCCGTGCTCGTCGCCGATCAGTTGCCCGATTCGAATCCGGCGAAGCAACCGGCGCTCGCGTACAAGGCCGCGTATGAGAAGGCATACGGCGCGGGTGCGGTGTCGACGTTCGGTGGCCATGTCTGGGACGCGGGACGAATGCTTCAGCGAGCGATTCCGGAGGCGCTGAAGAAGGCGCAACCCGGCACGCCGGCGTTCCGTGAGGCGCTGCGCGGCGCGCTCGAGAACGTGAAGGACTTGCCGGTGTCGCACGGCGTGATCAACACGACGCCGGCCGATCACAACGGCTTCGATACGCGCGCGCGCGTGATCGTGCAGATCGTCGGCGACAAATGGAAGTTGCAAGCCGACTGAGCGGCGGCTGACGGGCGGGGCGCACGCGATGCGGCGCGCCCTGCGGCATCGCAAGTCCGGCACGCAGGGGCTGCGTGATCGTCATGCGGACACGTCGCGTGACACCGCAAGGGTTTCACGTCGCACGCGCATCGGCGAGCGGCGCGCTTTTTTCGTTTGCCGGATGATGGACGCGGTCCGGCATGGAGACGCGCCCCGCGTGCGCGCCGCGCGCTGCGCCGTTTCGCGACGGCCGCTGCCCCGCAGGCCGCATTTCCTTTTTTGGGTCGACGCATTCTCAACCGACGAAACCACATGGATTTCTCCATCGCGGCAATTCTTGCGCAGGACGGCATCACGACGGGTGCGATCTACGCGCTGCTGTCGCTCGCGCTCGTGCTCGTTTTTTCCGTCACGCGCGTGATCTTCATCCCCCAAGGCGAATTCGTCACCTACGGCGCGCTGACGCTGGCCGCGCTTCAGGCTCAGAAGTTTCCGGCAACCTGCTGGCTGCTGTTCGTCGCGGGCATCGCGTGCTTCATGCTCGAAGTGGGCGGGCTGATCCGGTATCGCGCGCGTCGACGCCAGCTTGCCCGCACGTTGACGGCGCTCGCGAGCCGTTATGTGCTGCTGCCGCTTGCGATCTACGCGGTGACCAGAAGCGTCGCCGCACAGCCGTTGCCGATGATCGCGCAGATCGCGCTCACGCTCGCGATCGTCGTGCCGCTCGGGCCGTTCATCTATCGGCTCGCGTATCAGCCGATTGCCGAGGGCACCACGCTGCTGCTGCTGATCGTGTCGGTTGCCGTGCATTTCGCGCTGGTCGGGCTCGGACTCGTCATGTTCGGCGCGGAAGGCTCGCGCACGGCTGCGTTCTCCGACGCGTCGCTCGCGCTCGGCAGCCTGTCGATTTCGACGCAGAGCGAGTGGGTGGTCGGCACCGCGCTTGCGCTGATCGCTGCGCTCTATCTGTATTTCGAGCGCACGCTGCCCGGCAAGGCGCTGCGCGCGACGTCGGTGAACCGCCTCGGCGCGCGGCTCGTCGGTATCGGCACGACCGAGGCCGGGCGGCTCGCGTTCACGCTCGCGGCAGGGCTTGGCGCGTTGTCGGGCGTGCTCGTCGGGCCGCTAACGACGATCTACTACGATTCCGGCTTCCTGATCGGCTTGAAAGGCTTCGTCGGCGCGATCATCGGCGGGCTCGTCAGCTATCCGCTGGCCGCGGCCGGATCGCTTCTCGTCGGCGTGCTGGAGTCGTACTCGTCGTTCTGGGCGAGCGCGTACAAGGAGGTGATCGTTTTCACGCTGATCGTGCCGGTGCTGCTGTGGCGCAGCCTTGCGGCGCCACAAACGGAAGACGAGGAGGCGTGACGCGATGAAAGCGATCTTGCGCAACAAGGCGCTCTGGCTGTTCCTCGTCGTGATGTTCGCGCTGCCGGCCTTGCCTGGTGCGGCGCGCGTGCCCGAGTACTGGATCACGCTGCTGAACTACATCGGGCTCGATGCGATCGTTGCGGTCGGGCTCGTGTTGTTGACCGGAATCGGTGGGATGACGAGCTTCGGGCAGGCCGCGTTCGTCGGTATCGGCGCATACGCGACCGCCTATCTGACGACGGCGTACGGCGCATCGCCGTGGCTCGGGCTGATCGCGGGCGTCGTGGTGACGGCGCTCGTCGCGCTCGCGCTGGGCGCCGTCACGATGCGTCTGTCCGGACACTTCTTGCCGCTCGGAACGATCGCGTGGGGGCTCGCGCTGTTCTTCCTGTTCGGCAATCTCGACTGGCTCGGCAAGTACGACGGGATCAACGGCATTCCCGCGCTCACCGTGTTCGGTCAAGCGTTCGATACAGGGCGCAGTCTCTATTACCTGATCTGGATCGTCGTGCTCGCGGCGATCGTCTCTGTTCAGAATTTGCTTAATAGCCGGCCCGGTCGCGCGATTCGGGCGCTGCGCGGCGGCGGCATGATGGCCGAGGCGATGGGTGTGAACACTGGGTGGATGCGCGTGGCGATCTTCGTCTATGCAGCAGTGCTCGCATCGATTTCGGGCTTTCTTTACGCGCACCTGCAGCGTGCGGTGAATCCGACGCCGTTCGGGCTCAATCACGGGATCGAGTTCCTGTTCATGGCCGTGATTGGGGGCGTCGCGCATGTTTGGGGCGCGGTGCTCGGCGGTGCGATCGTCACCGTACTGCAGGATTACCTGCAAACGCTGCTGCCAAAGCTGCTAGGCGCGGAGGGCAACTTCGAGATCATCGTGTTCGGCGTGCTGATGGTGCTGCTGTTGCAGTATGCGCGGCAGGGCGTCTGGCCGTTCGTCGTGAAGCTCTTTCCGCGCGAACCCGCCGCCCGGGCGCCGGATCAAGCTGAGCCGTTGCCGCAGCGTGGCCGGCCGCAGGCGGGCGAGGCGCTGCTCGTCGTTGACAACGTGCGCAAACAGTTCGGCGGGCTCGTTGCGGTGAACGACGTGAGCTTCGATGTGCTGGCCGGGCAGATCGTCGGCCTGATCGGTCCGAACGGCGCTGGCAAGTCGACGACGTTCAATCTCGTGACCGGCGTGCTGCGGCCGACGAGCGGCGCAATCATGTTCCGCGGCGAGCGGATCGACGAGCTTGTTTCACGTGAAATCGTGCAACGGGGTATCGGCCGCACATTCCAGCACGTGAAACTGCTGCCAGGAATGACCGTGCTGGAGAACGTCGCGATCGGCGCGCATTTGCGCGGCTCGGCCGGCATCTGGCGGAGCATCGTCCGGCTGAATGCGCATGAGGAGGCGCGACTGATGGCGGAGGCGGCGAGGCAGATTCGGCGTGTCGGCCTTGGCGCGCACATGTATGACGAGGCAGGCAGTCTCGCGCTCGGCCAGCAGCGGATTCTCGAGATCGCCCGTGCGCTGTGCAGCGATCCGACACTCTTGCTGCTCGATGAACCCGCGGCAGGCCTGCGTCATCAGGAAAAGCAGCAGTTGGCCGAACTGTTGCGCAAGTTAAGAGCCGAGGGAATGAGCGTGCTGCTAGTCGAGCACGACATGGATTTCGTGATGAATTTGACCGATCGACTGGTCGTGATGGAGTTCGGCACGCGGATCGCCGAAGGCCTGCCGCAGGATGTGCAGAAGGACCCGGCGGTGCTGGAAGCTTATCTCGGTGGGGTGGAATGATGGCGAATCGGGAGGCGAAGCCGGTTTTGGCGGTGCGGGACTTGTCGGTGCGCTACGGCAAGGTCGAGGCGCTGCATCGCGCGGCGCTGACGGTGGAAGCGGGGCGGATCGTTACCGTGATCGGCCCGAACGGAGCGGGAAAGTCGACGCTGCTCAATGCGGTGATGGGGGCATTGCCGACGAATGGCCACGCGACCGGTGCGGTTTACTATCGTGATGACGATGTGAGCGCATTACCGATTGAGCAGCGCGTCGTGCTAGGTATGTGTCTCGTGCCCGAAAAGCGTGAGCTGTTCGGCACGATGTCGGTTGAAGACAACCTCGTTTTGGGGGCGTACCGGCGGAAGATGGCCGGTGACGCGAACTTCCTGGACCAGCTCGAGCCGGTTTTCTCACTATTCCCGAGACTGAAGGAGCGGCGCAAGCAAGCCGCCGGAACGCTATCGGGCGGTGAGCGGCAGATGCTGGCGGTTGGGCGGGCGCTGATGGGCAAGCCGGATTTGTTGATGCTCGACGAACCGAGCCTCGGGCTCGCGCCGCTGATCGTGAAGGAGATCTTTCATATCATCAGTGCGCTGCGTGGGACCGGCGTCGCGACGCTGCTGATCGAGCAGAACGCCCGAGCGGCGTTGCAGATCTCGGACTACGGATACGTGCTCGAAACCGGCGAGATCGTACTGGAAGGCCCGGCGGGCGAGCTTGCGCAGAATCCCCAAGTCATCGAAACCTACCTCGGGCTCACGAAGAAAGCGGTGTAGCAGCGGCTTCGCCAACTCCGGTCGACGGCGTGTTTCACGTGAAACACGCCGTTTTTTGATGGTCGGCCGTTCGAACGAGATTCGGGCCAAAACCGAACCCGCTATAATTCGGCCCATACATTTCTCTGATAGGTTCGTGCACCGTCCTGCACGAAGTCCGCAATGCTTTATCCCATTGAATTTGACGTCATCGTTGTCGGCGGCGGTCATGCTGGCACGGAGGCTGCATTGGC
Organism: Burkholderia thailandensis E264; assembly: GCF_000012365.1. Lineage (NCBI taxonomy): Bacteria > Pseudomonadati > Pseudomonadota > Betaproteobacteria > Burkholderiales > Burkholderiaceae > Burkholderia > Burkholderia thailandensis. The sequence continues at coordinate 3,782,357 of NC_007651.1, read as the reverse complement.
TTCCGCTCGCATGGGCGCCAAGACGCTCCTGCTGACGCACAACATCGAAACCCTTGGGCAGATGAGCTGCAACCCGTCAATCGGCGGGATCGGCAAGGGCCATCTGGTCAAGGAAGTCGATGCGCTGGGCGGTGCGATGGCGGCCGCCACCGACGAAGGCGGCATCCAGTTCCGCATCCTGAACTCGTCGAAGGGGCCGGCGGTCCGTGCGACGCGCGCCCAGGCGGACCGCGTGCTGTACAAGCAGGCTATCCGCCGTTATCTGGAGAATCAGCCAAATCTCTGGCTGTTCCAGCAGGCAGTCGATGACCTGATGGTGGAGGGGGATCGAGTAGTCGGTGCGGTCACGCAGGTCGGCGTTCGATTCCGGGCGCGCGCGGTAGTGTTGACGGCCGGCACGTTCCTCGACGGCAAGATCCATGTCGGGCTCAATAACTATACGGGTGGCCGCGCTGGCGATCCGGCGGCTGTATCCCTGTCGTCGAGGCTAAAGGAGCTGAAGCTGCCGCAAGGGCGGTTGAAGACAGGAACGCCGCCGCGCATCGATGGCCGGACGATTGACTTCTCGAAACTCGAAGAGCAGCCTGGCGATCTCGATCCGGTCCCGGTATTTTCGTTTCTCGGCCGACCAGAGCAGCATCCGGAGCAACTGCCGTGCTGGGTCACGCACACCAATGAGCGTACGCACGACATCATTCGCAGCGGGCTCGATCGTTCGCCAATGTATACCGGCGTCATAGAAGGCGTAGGGCCCCGTTATTGCCCATCAATCGAAGACAAGATTCATCGTTTTGCGTCGAAAGACTCGCATCAGATTTTCCTTGAGCCTGAAGGGCTGACGACCAACGAGTTCTATCCGAACGGCATTTCGACTAGCCTGCCTTTCGACGTGCAACTCGCGCTCGTACATTCGATGCGTGGTCTGGAACAGGCGCACATCCTGCGTCCGGGCTATGCGATCGAGTACGATTATTTCGATCCGCGCGCGTTGAAATCGTCGCTGGAAACCAAGGCGATCAATGGGCTGTTCTTTGCGGGCCAGATCAATGGCACGACCGGCTATGAAGAGGCGGCCGCGCAGGGCTTGCTCGCCGGTATCAATGCAGGCCGCCATGCACTGGAGAAAGAGGCATGGTGTCCGCGGCGGGACCAGGCCTATCTCGGTGTGCTCGTCGATGATTTGGTTACGCGAGGCGTGTCCGAGCCTTATCGGATGTTCACGAGCCGTGCCGAGTACCGGCTCAGCCTTCGCGAAGACAATGCGGACATGCGCCTGACTGAAATCGGGCGTGAATTGGGCGTCGTTGACGACGTCCGTTGGGATGCATTCAACCGGAAGCGTGACGCTGTTTCACGTGAAACCGAACGGCTGCGTACGACGTGGGTGACGCCGAAGACGTTGCCGGCCGACGAGGCGACCGAGTTGCTCGGCAAGCCGATCGATCACGAATACAGCCTCGCCGAGCTACTGCGCCGGCCGGGCATCAGCTACGACGGCGTGTGCGGCTTGCGCGGTGGCGAGTGCGGCCCGTCCGAGCCGTTGGCCGAAGACGCGCTCCTGCTCGCGCAGATCAAGGAGCAGATCGAGATCGGCATCAAGTACCAAGGCTATATCGAGCGCCAGGCCGGCGAAATAGAACGGAACGGTGCGAACGAAAACACGCGCTTGCCTGACGGCATCGATTACACGGAAGTCCGTGGCTTGTCGTTCGAAGTCAGTCAGAAGCTGAATCAGTTCCGTCCGGAAACGATCGGGCAGGCGTCGCGGATCTCGGGGGTGACACCCGCCGCAATCTCGCTGCTAATGGTGCATCTGAAGAAGCGCGGGCTGGGCCGGCGAAAGGGCGCGGACAGTGCGCCGGGCGCCGACGCGGAAACCAACAGCGCCGCGACGCAGCAATGACGGCGCAACGTCGTCAAGCCCCGATTGCCAGCCGGGAAACGCTGCAAGCATTGCTATCGGAAGGCGCGGAAGCGCTGGGCGTCGCGTTGAGCGATGCGCAGCGCGGCGCGTTGCTCGATTATGTCGCGCTGCTCGCCAAGTGGAACGCGGTTTACAACCTGACTGCGATCCGTGACCCGAGGCAGATGCTGATTCAACATATCCTCGATTCGCTATCGATCGTCCCGCATCTCGGTGCGCGGGGGGCGGCGGCGACGGCGCTGGACGTCGGCTCCGGCGGCGGCTTGCCGGGCATCGTGCTCGCGATCGCGCTGCCCGGCTGGCAGGTCACGCTAAACGACATCGTCCAGAAAAAATCCGCATTCCAGAACCAGGCGAAGGCCGAGTTGAAGCTCGGCAATCTGTCCGTCGTGACAGGGCGCGTCGAGACGCTGCGTCCTGGTGCCGATGTTCAAGGGAAATTCGACGTGATCGTATCGCGGGCGTTCGCGGATCTGGCGGACTTCGTTACACTTGCCCGGCACCTCGTTGCGCCGGGCGGGTCGATTTGGGCGATGAAGGGCGTGCGTCCCGATGAAGAAATCGGTCGCTTGCCCGATGGCGCGCGCGTCAAACAGATGATCCGTCTAACGGTCCCGTCGCTCGATGCGGAACGGCATTTGATCGAAGTCGAGCTCGACGAAGCAATTTAATCGGCGCGCCGCAGGGCGCCCGGACCATTTGAAGAGAAGGAATACACCAACGATGGCAAAGATCTTCTGCGTGGCGAACCAGAAGGGCGGTGTCGGCAAGACGACGACGACGGTCAATCTCGCCGCGAGCCTCGCGGCGCAGGAGCAACGCGTGCTGCTGATCGATCTGGACCCGCAGGGCAATGCCACGATGGGGAGCGGTATCGACAAGGCGGAATGCGAGTCGACGGTCTACGAGGTGCTGGTCGACGGTGTGACTGTTGCGGACGCGCGCGTGCGTCCCGAGGCGGTGAAGTACGACGTGCTGCCGGCGAACCGCGAGCTCGCCGGCGCGGAAATCGAGTTGGTGAGCGTGGAGAATCGCGAGCGCCAGTTGAAGGCCGCACTCGCGAAAGTCGCGGACGACTACGATTTCGTGCTGATCGATTGTCCGCCGGCGCTGTCGCTGCTGACGCTGAACGGTCTGTGCGCGGCGCACGGTGTCGTGATCCCGATGCAATGCGAATACTTCGCGCTCGAGGGCTTGTCAGACCTCGTCAACACGATCAAGCAGGTTCATGCAAACCTGAATCGCGACCTGAAGGTGATCGGTCTGCTGCGCGTGATGTTCGATCCGCGGATCACGCTTCAACAACAGGTGTCCGACCAATTGAAGGCGCACTTCGGCGACAAGGTGTTCGACGCGGTGATTCCGCGTAACGTGCGTCTTGCGGAGGCGCCCAGCTATGGGCTTCCCGGCGTCGTATTCGATCGCGGTTCGCGCGGCGCGCAGGCGTACATCCAGTTCGGTGCGGAAATGATCGAGCGGGTGCGCGCGCTTTGAGCCCGCCTTCCAGACGAGAATCGAGGGAACAGAACATGAATGCGGTAGCGAAGAAGAAGGGTTTGGGGCGTGGCCTCGAAGCGCTGCTCGGCGGCAGCGCCGACATCACTGAAGCAGTGAAGATCGAGGGTGCGCCGAACGTGCTCGCGCTCGGCAAGCTGCAGGCGGGCAAGTACCAGCCGCGTACCCGAATGGACGAGGGCAGCCTGCAGGAACTCGCCGCGAGCATTCGCGCGCAGGGGGTGATGCAGCCGATCCTCGTGCGCCCGATTTCGTCAGACAAATTCGAGATCATCGCGGGCGAGCGCCGTTTCCGTGCGGCACGCCTCGCCGGCCTCGAAGAAGTGCCGGTGCTGGTGAAGGATGTATCCGATCAGGCGGCTGCCGCCATGGCGCTGATCGAGAACATCCAGCGCGAGGATCTGAACCCGCTCGAAGAGGCGCATGGCATCCAGCGTTTGCTCGACGAGTTCGGTTTCACGCATGAGCAGGCGGCCGAATCGGTCGGCCGTTCGCGCAGCGCGGTGTCGAACCTGCTGCGTCTGCTGAATCTTGCGATGCCCGTGCAGACGATGCTGCTTGCGGGCGATCTCGACATGGGCCACGCGCGCGCGCTGCTCGCGGTCGATGCGGCGACGCAGATCACGCTCGCGCATCAGGTCGTCAACAAGCGGATGTCGGTGCGCGAGACGGAAAAGCTCGTCACGCATACGACGAAGTCAGAGCCTGCGGTGAAGGCGCGCGCGAAGGACGACGGCGGTCGCGACACGCGGCGCCTCGAAGAAGAGCTGTCGGATCTGCTCGCGTCGAACGTGAAGATCAAGGTTGGTCGCCGCGGGCGGGGCCAGTTGACGATCGATTTCGGCGACCTCGACGCGCTCGAAGGCATCCTCGCGCGACTGCGCGGCAATGTCGCCGCGTAACGCAACGTGTCGAATTCGGTTGTCGGTCGCGCGACTGCGCGGATCATTGCGTTCGTCCGGCATGAGCCGGTTCTCTCGATTCTCGTCGCGGCGCTGATTGCGCTGCAGCTCGTTCGTCCGCAATCGGCGGGCGCGCTCGTGCGGCTCGTCGACTGGCAGACCGTCGCGACGCTCGCCGGCCTGCTGATGCTGACGAAGGCGCTCGAGCTGTCGGGCTTCCTGATGTGGCTCGCGCACCGGATAGTCCATCGCGTGCGGTCCGAGCGTGCGCTTGCCGCGCTGCTCGTCGTGTTCGCCGCGTCGTTGTCCGTGTGGCTCACGAACGACGTGGCGCTCTTCGTCGTGATTCCGCTCGTGCTGTCGCTGCGCGAGCTGACGCCGTTGCCGTTCAAGCGCCTCGTGATCTACATCGCACTCGCCGTGAACGCGGGCGCGATCGCAACTCCGCTCGGCAATCCGCAAAATCTGTTTCTGTGGCAGTTGAGCGGCATCTCATTCGGCCGCTTCGTGATCGCGCTCGGGCCGCTCGCACTCGTGCTGATGGCGCTGCTGCTCGCGATGACCGCGATTGCGTTCGACGGCCGTCCGCTCGATTTGTCGAAGGACCACGCCGAGCGGCCGGTCGATCGCGCGCACGCGTTCGCGACGGTCGCGATGTTCGCGGGCTTCGTGCTGCTCGCGGACGCGCATCATGCGCTGGCCGGCGTGCTCGCGGTCGCGGCGATCTTTCTGATCGTGCGGCGCGACGCGGTGCTGAAGATCGACTGGCTCCTGCTGCTGATCTTCGTGCTGATGTTCATCGTGCTGCGCAGCGCGGCATTGCTGCCGGCTGTCCACCGGACGATCGCCGACATCGGTCTCGATACGCCGCTGCGCGCATATGCGGCGGGTGCGCTGTTGTCGCAGGCGATCAGCAACGTGCCGGCCGCGATTCTGCTGTCGGAGTTCACGCGCGACTGGCGCGCGCTCGCGTTCGGCGTGAGCGTCGGCGGGTTCGGCATCGCGATCGGCTCGCTCGCCAACCTGATTGCGATCCGGCTGTCCCGGACGCGAGGGATGTGGTTGCCGTTCCATCTCGTGAGCATTCCGTTCGGCATCGCGAGCGCCGTGCTCGGCGCGTTGCTGCTGCATTATTTTTGAGCAGCGGCGCGCACCGGAACGGGGCAGGACAAGAGGCGTTTCACGCGGTTCGATTGATCGAAAATACATACCTTACAACTGTCATCGAGCGCTAAAAATTCACGAACTTTTCGCATCATGAAGCGCCGTTTCATACGGATTTTTGTCGCGTCTAAAGCCTTGAACCGCCTGCAACTATCGCTTACAATCGCCCGGATTTGTTAGCTAGGCACCCCTGAAAGCTTTCGGAAAGCTTTAGGGCCGAACAGGGATTGAGCGGAATTAACTGCGATGGCGGATCGAGCGCCGGATAAAAGGCACGGAGATCGGCGAGCAGGGCAACGCACCGTTTCGGGGGGCGTCGGGCGGCATGAATCCGCCGCGGACGACTGGGATGCCGAGCAGCAAGAAGAAGATGTCGTTCCGCTCACGCGGGCCGAGGCGCAAGCGCTGTTCGGTCCCGAGGTGAGTCAGCCATCGCGCGTCACGCCTTACCGGGTGGTGGTCGCGCAAATGGTCTTGTCCCTGGTTGCAACGCTGGCGTGGTGGCTGTTTTCGAAGTCGCCGGGCGCCGCTGCGCAATCGGCATTTCTGGGCGGAGCGATCGGCTGGGTGCCGAGTGCATTGTTCGTGGCGCGTCTGAGGCTGAGCGGCGCGGGCACCGTGATGGGTTGGGTGGCCGGCGAGGCGCTGAAGCTGGGCGTGACGATCGCGATGTTCGCCGCAGTGGCGTTCGGATATCCGGGCGTGCACTGGGTGCCGCTTCTCGTCACGTACCTCGTCGTGCTGAAGACGTACTGGATAGCGCTCGCCTGGCGGTAAAAAACAGCGGTGCGCGAGTTCGACTCGTTCTCGCGCCTGCGCGTTCCCGCAACAAGCTGTTGCGGAGAATCGCGCCAAAACGATTTTCGACAATTTGGGTGGCTTTAACGATATGGCAGCTAGCGAAGGCACGCGTGCTCCGGATCCGTCCGAGTACATTGCGCACCACTTGCAGAACTTCTCCACCTCGCATCAGACGTCGATCTTCGATATCCACGTCTGGAATCTCGACACGCTGTTCTGGTCGATCGTGTGTGGTCTGATCACCATCCTGCTGCTGCGCTTGGCCGCCCGCAAGGCAACGCCCGGCGTGCCGGGACGCTTCCAGTGCGCGATCGAAATGCTCGTCGAGATGGTCGAAGATCAATCGAAGGCGATCGTTCACGGCAACCGCGCATTCATCGCGCCGCTCGCGCTGACCGTGTTCGTGTGGGTCGCGCTGATGAACTCCCTTGATTTCCTCCCCGTCGACCTGCCGGGCCGCGTGATCGGCTGGCTGGGCCTGTCGGGCGTCATTTCCCATCACCGCATCGTCCCGACCGCCGATCTGAACGGCACGCTCGGCATCGCGCTCGGCGTGTTCGTGCTGATGCTCTACTACAGCGTCAAGATCAAGGGCGTGGGCGGCTTTGCTCACGAGCTGGTGTCGGCGCCGTTCGGCGCGCACCCGCTGCTGTGGATCCCGAACCTCGCGCTCAACATCGTCGAATACGTCGCCAAGACCGTGTCGCTCGGCATGCGGCTGTTCGGCAACATGTACGCGGGTGAGCTGGTGTTCTTGCTGATCGCCCTCCTCGGCAGCATGTGGAGCTTCGGCGGCGACGCAACGTTCCTCGGCTTCGTCGGTCACGTGATCGCGGGCAGCGTCTGGGCAATCTTCCACATCCTGATTGTTCTGTTGCAGGCATTCATCTTCATGATGCTGACGCTGGTGTATCTCGGCCAAGCGCACGACGCGCACTAAAGCGCTGCGGGCGAAAGATAGTTTCCGTTTTGGTTTTTTAAATCTCAGTTCCAAGTCTTTTCACAAAGGAGTGATCATGCAAGCTTTCATCGCCAACATCCAAGGTCTGACCGCCATCGGTATCGGCATCATCATCGGCCTGGGTGCAATCGGCGCCTGTATCGGTATCGCGCTGATGGGCGGCAAGTACATCGAAGCCTGCGCGCGTCAGCCCGAACTCATCAACCCGCTGCAAACGAAGATGTTCCTGCTGGCTGGTCTGATCGACGCGGCGTTCCTGATCGGCGTCGGCGTGGCCATGCTGTTTGCATTCGCGAACCCGCTCCTGTCGAAGCTCGCAGGCTAAGGTTCCTCGGAAATATGCGCCCGGCGTGAGCCGGGGCAGGGCGGAACGGAGACTGGGCGCTGATCGAATGCAACTCGATGAGCGCCTTACCGTTTCATTTTTCCGGAATAGCAGATAAGGAAACACCGTGAATCTCAACGCAACATTGTTTGCGCAAATGGTCGTGTTCCTGGTCCTCGCGTGGTTCACGATGAAGTTCGTGTGGCCGCCGTTGATCAACGCCCTCGACGAGCGCTCGAAGAAGATCGCCGACGGCCTCGCCGCCGCGGAAAAGGGCAAGGCGGAACTCGAAGCAGCGCACAAGCGCGTCGACCAGGAACTCGCGCAGGCCCGCAACGACGGCCAGCAACGCATCGCCGACGCCGAAAAGCGTGCACTGGCGGTCGCCGACGAAATCAAGACCAACGCTCAGGCTGAAGCCGCTCGCATCATCGCTCAGGCGAAGGCGGAAGCGGAACAGCAAATCGTGAAGGCGCGCGAAACGCTGCGCGGCGAAGTCGCCGCGCTCGCCGTGAAGGGTGCCGAGCAGATCCTGAAGCGCGAAGTCGATCAAACGGCCCACGCCGAACTGCTGAATCAACTGAAAGCCGAGCTCTGATCATGGCCGAACTTGCAACCATCGCCCGCCCTTACGCAGAAGCGCTGTTCCGCGTGGCCGAGGGGGGTGACATCTCCGCCTGGTCCACGCTCGTGCAAGAGCTGGCTCAGGTTGCGCAACTGCCCGAAGTGCTGTCCGTCGCGTCGAGCCCAAAAGTGAGCCGCGCGCAGGTGGCCGAGTTGCTGCTCGCCACGCTGAAGTCGCCGCTCGCGAGCGGCGCGCAAGCGAAGAACTTCGTGCAGATGCTGGTCGACAATCATCGTATCGCGCTGTTGCCGGAAATCGCCGTGCAGTTCGAAGCGCTGAAGAACGCGCGCGAAGGCGCGGCAGACGTGCAGATCGTCAGCGCGTTCCCGCTCGAAGGCGCGCAGCTCGCGGAGCTCGTCACGAGCCTCGAGCGCAAGTTCAAGCGCAAGCTGAAGCCGGCGGTCGAAGTCGATTCGTCGCTGATCGGCGGCGTGCGCGTGACGGTGGGCGACGAAGTGCTCGATACCTCGGTCCGCGCGCGGCTCGCCGGCATGCAGGCGGCGCTGACCGCTTGAGCGAGCGCAGCCGGCACGCAACAGAATTGAAAATCAGGAGCGAATAATGCAACTCAATCCCTCTGAGATCAGCGAGCTGATCAAGAGCCGGATCCAGGGCCTTGAAGCGAGCGCAGACGTTCGCAACCAGGGCACCGTGATCTCCGTGACCGACGGTATCGTGCGCATTCACGGCCTGTCGGACGTGATGCAGGGCGAAATGCTCGAATTTCCGGGCAACACGTTCGGCCTCGCGCTGAACCTCGAGCGCGACTCGGTCGGCGCGGTGATTCTCGGCGAATACGAGCACATCTCGGAAGGCGACATCGTCAAGACGACGGGCCGCATTCTCGAAGTGCCGGTCGGCCCGGAACTCGTCGGTCGCGTGGTCGACGCGCTCGGTAACCCGATCGACGGCAAGGGCCCGGTCAACGCGAAGCTGACCGACGCGATCGAAAAGATCGCCCCGGGCGTGATCTGGCGTAAGTCGGTGTCGCAGCCGGTGCAGACGGGCCTGAAGTCGATCGACTCGATGGTGCCGATCGGCCGCGGCCAGCGCGAGCTGATCATCGGCGACCGTCAGTGCGGCAAGACCGCGGTGGCGATCGACACGATCATCAACCAGAAGGGCAAGGACCTCATCTGTATCTACGTCGCGATCGGCCAGAAGGCTTCGTCGATCATGAACGTGGTGCGCAAGCTCGAGGAAACCGGCGCGCTCGAATACACGATCGTCGTCGCCGCGTCGGCGTCGGAATCGGCCGCGATGCAATACCTCGCGCCGTACGCCGGCTGCACGATGGGCGAATACTTCCGCGATCGCGGCCAGGACGCCCTCATCATTTACGACGATTTGACCAAGCAAGCTTGGGCGTATCGTCAGATCTCGCTGCTGCTGCGCCGTCCGCCGGGCCGCGAAGCGTACCCGGGCGACGTGTTCTATCTGCACTCGCGTCTGCTCGAGCGCGCGGCGCGCGTGTCGGAAGAGTATGTCGAGAAGTTCACGAACGGTGAAGTGAAGGGCAAGAGCGGCTCGCTGACGGCGCTGCCCGTCATCGAAACGCAGGCGGGCGACGTGACCGCGTTCGTTCCGACGAACGTGATCTCGATCACCGACGGCCAGATCTTCCTGGAAACCGACCTGTTCAACGCCGGCATCCGCCCCGCGATCAACGCGGGCGTGTCGGTGTCGCGAGTCGGCGGCGCCGCGCAGACGAAGGTCGTGAAGAAGCTGTCGGGCGGTATCCGTACCGACCTCGCGCAGTACCGCGAACTGGCCGCGTTCGCGCAGTTCGCATCGGATCTCGACGAAGCGACCCGCAAGCAGCTCGAGCGCGGCCGCCGCGTGACGGAACTGCTCAAGCAGCCGCAATACCAGCCGCTGCAGGTGTGGGAGCTGGCCGTGTCGCTGTTCTCGGCGAACAACGGCTATCTCGACGACCTCGACGTCAAGGACGTCCTGCCGTTCGAGAAGGGCCTGCGCGAGTATCTGAAGACGAGCCACGCTGACCTCATCAAGCGCATCGAAGACACGAAAGACTTGTCGAAGGACGACGAGAGCGCGCTGCACGCCGCGATCAAGGACTTCAAGAAGTCGGGTGCCTATTGATCCGCGAGGGACACCTTGAAGCGGCGCGGGCCGCGTAAAGCGCCCGCGCCGCTTCGGTCAAGGAGCAAGCAATGGCTGGAATGAAGGAAATTCGCGGCAAGATCAAGAGCGTGCAGAACACGCGCAAGATCACGAAGGCGATGGAGATGGTGGCCGCATCGAAGATGCGCCGCGCGCAGGAACGCATGCGCGCCGCTCGTCCGTATGCGGAGAAAGTCCGCGCCATCGCCGCGCACATGAGCCGCGCGAACCCGGAGTACCGCCACCCGTTCATGGTGGCGAACGAAGGCGTGAAGACGGCCGGCATGATTCTCGTCACGACTGACAAGGGTCTGTGCGGCGGTCTGAACACGAACGTGTTGCGCGCGTCGCTGCAGAAGTTCAAGGAGCTGGAAGAGAAGGGCCAGAAGGTCGAAGCCACCGCGATCGGCGGCAAGGGTCTCGGGTTCCTGAACCGCTTCGGCGCGAAGGTGATCTCGCAGGTCGTGCATCTCGGCGATACGCCGCACCTCGACAAGCTGATCGGCGCGGTGAAGACGCAGCTCGATCTGTATTCGGAAGGCAGGCTGTCGGCGGTTTATCTCGCGTACACGCGCTTCGTCAACACGATGAAGCAGGAAACGGTGATCGAGCAGTTGCTGCCGCTGTCGTCGGAGCATTTCGACGCCAATGACGGCACGCCGGCCACGTCGTGGGATTACATCTACGAGCCGGACGCGCAGGCGGTGGTCGACGAGCTGCTCGTGCGTTACGTCGAGGCGCTGGTGTACCAGGCGGTCGCGGAAAACATGGCGTCGGAGCAGTCGGCGCGGATGGTCGCGATGAAGGCCGCCTCGGACAACGCGAAGACGGTGATCAGCGAGCTTCAGCTGTCGTACAACAAGAGCCGTCAGGCTGCGATCACGAAGGAACTGTCGGAGATCGTCGGCGGCGCCGCCGCGGTGTAACGCGGAACGCGCGACGCCTGCTGCGTCTCGAAACTGCGCCTTTGCGCGAGTAAAGAATCAGGTATTGAAAGGAAAAGCGATGAGTACTGCTGCTTTGGTAGAAGGCAAGATCGTACAGTGCATCGGCGCCGTTATCGACGTGGAATTTCCGCGCGAGAGCATGCCGAAGATCTACGACGCGCTCATTCTGGAAGGCTCGGAACTGACGCTCGAAGTCCAGCAGCAGCTGGGCGACGGCGTGGTCCGCACCATCTGTCTGGGGGCATCCGACGGCCTGCGCCGCGGCGTCGTGGTGAAGAATACGGGCAATCCGATTTCGGTGCCGGTCGGCAAGCCGACCCTCGGCCGCATCATGGACGTGCTCGGCCGCCCGATCGACGAAGCGGGCCCGATCGAGAGCGAAAACAAGCGCTCGATCCACCAGAAGGCGCCGGCGTTCGACGAGCTGTCGCCGTCGACCGAACTGCTTGAAACGGGCATCAAGGTCATCGACCTGATCTGCCCGTTCGCGAAGGGCGGCAAGGTTGGCCTGTTCGGCGGTGCTGGCGTGGGCAAGACCGTCAACATGATGGAGCTCATCAACAACATCGCGAAGGAACACGGCGGTTACTCCGTGTTCGCGGGCGTGGGCGAGCGTACCCGTGAAGGGAACGACTTCTATCACGAAATGAAGGACTCGAACGTTCTCGACAAGGTCGCGCTGGTGTACGGCCAGATGAACGAGCCGCCGGGCAACCGTCTGCGCGTCGCGCTGACGGGCCTCACGATGGCCGAGCACTTCCGTGACGAAGGCCTCGACGTGCTGTTCTTCGTCGACAACATCTACCGTTTCACGCTGGCCGGTACCGAAGTGTCGGCACTGCTCGGCCGTATGCCGTCGGCCGTGGGCTATCAGCCGACGCTGGCCGAGGAAATGGGCAAGCTGCAGGAACGCATCACGTCGACCAAGAAGGGCTCGATCACGTCGGTTCAGGCCGTGTACGTCCCTGCGGACGACTTGACCGACCCGTCGCCGGCCACGACCTTCGGCCACCTGGACGCAACCGTCGTTCTGTCGCGTGACATCGCTTCGCTGGGCATCTACCCGGCGGTCGACCCGCTCGACTCGACGTCGCGCCAGATCGACCCGAACGTGATCGGCGAAGAGCACTACTCGATCACGCGTCGCGTTCAGCAGACGCTGCAGCGCTACAAGGAACTGCGCGACATCATCGCGATTCTGGGCATGGACGAACTGTCGCCGGAAGACAAGCTGTCGGTCGCACGTGCGCGTAAGATCCAGCGTTTCCTGTCGCAGCCGTTCCACGTCGCCGAAGTGTTCACGGGCTCGCCGGGCAAGTACGTGCCGCTGAAGGAAACGATCCGCGGCTTCAAGATGATCGTCGACGGCGAGTGCGACCACCTGCCGGAACAGGCGTTCTACATGGTCGGCACGATCGACGAAGCCTTCGAGAAGGCCAAGAAGATCCAGTAACGGCCGGGTGTAACGCAGCGGGCGCCGTGTGAAACGGTGTTGATCCTATCCACCGCGTGATAGGTGACACGGCGCTCACGTAATACGCTCAACCGTGCCTGCATGGGATCGGAGTGGGCGTTGAAGCGCTAACCCTGGTCAACCATGGCATGGGATCGGAGTAAGCGCTAAGGCGCTAACTCCGATCGACCGCCGCGGGGCCGGAGTAAGCGCTGAAGCGCTAACTTCGGCCAACCACGGCATGGGATCGGAGTAAGCGCTAAGGCGCTAACTCCGATCGACCGCCGCGGGGCCGGAGTAAGCGCTGAAGCGCTAACTTCGGCCAACCACGGCATGGGATCGGAGTAAGCGCTAAAGCGCTAACTCCGATCGACAGGAGTCGATATGGCAACCATCAAAGTAGACGTCGTCAGCGCCGAAGAACAAATCTTCTCCGGCCTGGCGAAGTTCGTCGCGCTGCCGGGCGAAGCCGGTGAACTGGGCATCCTGCCCGGCCACACCCCGCTCATCACGCGGATTCGTCCGGGGGCGGTGCGCATCGAAGCCGAAAGCGGCGATGAAGAGTTCGTGTTCGTCGCAGGCGGCATTCTCGAAGTGCAGCCGGGCGCCGTGACGGTGCTCGCCGACACCGCGATTCGCGGTAAGGATCTCGACGCGGCGAAGGCCGAGGAAGCGAGAAAGCGCGCAGAAGAAACGCTGCAGAACGCGAAGTCGGACATCGATCTCGCGAAGGCGCAGTCGGAACTCGCGACCGCAATGGCGCAGCTCGAAGCGATCCAGCGTCTCGCGAAGATCCGCGGCAGGCACTGACGCGTTCGCGTGCCCGCAGCACGCGTCCGGCTCACGTCCTGCATCGCGATCGCATCGGAAGGGCAGCCCTCGGGCTGCCCTTTTCGTTTTCTCCGGCGTGTCCGCATTGCGGGTAACACTTGATGTCAGAGTGTCGTAAGCGGATGGCAGAATAATTTACAGAAACACATTCAAAACGACGCAACGTTCACAGAACGTTCCAGTGGCGGAGACACTCTCATGGCAGCAGATTCAGGCGTCGGCGCGCTGATCGCGCCGCAGCGCGGGCTCTCGTACGTACGCGGCCCGGCGGATGTCCCACTGAGCGAAGCGACGATCGGGCGGTTTCTGCTCGATACGGTCGCGCGCTTTCCCGACCGTGCGGCGGTCGTATTCCGCGAGCAGGGCGTTCGATGGACGTGGCGCGAATTCGCGGACGAAGTCGACGTGCTCGCGACCGCGCTGATCGAGCTCGGCGTCGCGCGTGGCGATCGGGTGGGCATCTGGTCGCCGAATCGCGCCGAATGGCTGCTGACGCAATTCGCGACCGCGCGCATCGGCGCGGTACTCGTCAACGTCAACCCCGCCTACCGGCTTGCCGAGCTCGAATACGCGCTGAACAAGGTCGGCTGCAAGCTGCTGATCGCGGCCGAGCGCTTCAAGACGTCCGCGTACATCGAGATGATCTCCGAGATCGCGCCGGAACTCGCGACGACGCCTGCGGACGGTATGCTGCACGCGGCGCGCGTGCCCAGCTTGCGCACGGTCGTGACGATGGGCGCCGCGGCGCCGGCAGGCATGCTGAGCTTCGCCGACGTGCTTGCGCGCGGCCGGGCCGCGCTCGACCCCGCGCGGCTCGACGCGATCGGCGCGGCGCTCGACTGCCGCGATCCGATCAACATCCAGTTCACGAGCGGCACGACCGGCAGCCCGAAGGGCGCGACGCTCACGCACCACAACGTCGTCAACAACGCGTGCTCGATCGCGAGCGTGATGCGGCTCACCGAGGTCGACGCGATGTGCATCCCGGTGCCGCTCTATCACTGCTTCGGGATGGTGCTGTCGGTGCTCGCGTGCGTTTCGGTGGGGGCGAAGATGGTGTTTCCCGGCGAGGCCTTCGAGCCGGGCGCGACGCTCGCGGCGGTGTCCGACGAGCGCTGCACCGCGCTGCAGGGCGTGCCGACGATGTTCATCGCCGAGCTCGATCATCCGGATTTCGACCGCTTCGACCTGAGCACGCTGCGCACGGGCATCATGGCCGGCTCGCCGTGCCCGATCGAGACGATGAAGCGGGTCGTCGCGAAGATGCACATGTCCGAGGTGACGATCGCTTACGGGATGACGGAGACGAGCCCCGTCTCGTTCCAGAGCTCGACGACGGATTCGCTCGAGAAGCGCACGACGACGGTCGGCCGAATCCAGCCGCACCTGGAGGCGAAGATCGTCGACGCGACGGGCGCGATCGTGCCCGTCGGCGAGACTGGCGAGCTGTGCACGCGCGGCTATTCGGTGATGCTCGGCTATTGGGACGATGAGGCGAGAACGCGCGAGGCGGTTGTCGACGGCTGGATGCGCACGGGCGACTTGGCGACGCTCGACGAAGAGGGTTTCTGCAACATCGTCGGGCGCTTGAAGGACATGCTGATTCGCGGCGGCGAGAATGTCTATCCGCGCGAGATCGAGGAGTTCCTGTTTCGGCACCCGAAGATTCAGAGCGTGCAGGTGTTCGGCGTTCCCGATCCGAAGTACGGCGAGGAAGTGTGTGCGTGGATCGTGCTGCGCGCGGGCGAGACGATGACGGACGACGAGCTGCGCGAGTTCTGCCGCGGCCAGATCGCACACTACAAGGTGCCGCGCTACGTGCGCTTCGTCGACGAATTGCCGATGACCGTGACGGGGAAGGTGCAGAAGTTCGTGATGCGCGAACGGATGATCGACGAACTTGGATTGAGCGTGCAGAAGACGGCTTGAGGCGTCGCGCACGTTTTCGATGGACGAAAAAAAGCGGGCTGATGAGCCCGCTAAAAACCACACGCTACGGGGTTAGCGCGAGGAGACCAAAGATGGAACGCATCGGCGTGGGCCGACGACGACTCCAACAAGGATGCCCCTGCGAAGGGATTCGGTACGAGACCGACGGGCCCGTCATTCGTGCTTGTGTCCGCTCACACGCCGCACACGAGACCGCATCCGTGTTGAAACCGTGAGAGGCATTTTGGGCGAATTACCCCACCCTCGCGGTAACAAAGTGTTTCAGGTTGTAACCCTCGCCGGATAAGGCTTTGCGGGATTTCTTACTGTTTTTAAAGAAACGCACAAAGTCATTTTTACCGTATTGAAAAGTGGCATTTTCGAGCGCGCCCAGGCCCCTTTTACGATGGGCCTGACCCAGCTGGTGAGGCTATCGGGCCCCATCAAACATGCATTGAAATGACCGCGATCTCGACTGACGAAATTCCGAGAAAGATTTTGAAACTCGATCGGGTAATCGAGGTAGTCGGCCTTTCGGATAAATCTTATCGGCCCAGTTATGAAGTCGCTGCCTACCTGCGGCAAAACGGTTATCGGATCGTACCCGTCGATCCGCTGCTCGCCCGTGCACGGCGCATGCTGCGGCGCAGCTTCGCAGCGGCGCACACGCGCCGCTCGGCCGTCGCTACGCTATTTGAGCCACTTGTCCGAGATCGCCTGAAGCTCGCCCGTCTCGCGCGCGAGGTGCAGCCACTGGTCGACGTATTGCTGGAACACGACGTCGCCGCGCGGCACCATGTATGCCTTCTCGCCGAACTGGAACGGCTTGTCCGGATGCACCGAGCAAAGGCCGGGATTCAGCTTTTGCTGCAGCAGCGTCTCGGACGCGTCCGTGACCATCACGTCGGCATTTCCCGCGAGAATCTGCTTGAAGATCGTCACGTTATCCGGGAATACGGTGATCCTAGCGTGGGTGAAATGCTGCTTCGCGAAACGCTCGTTCGTGCCGCCCGGATTCGCGATCACGCGCGTTTGCGGCTGGTCGATCTGCGCGATCGTCTGATAGCGCTCGACATCCGCGCAGCGCACGATCGGCGTTTTGCCGTCGGTGACGTACGGCTGCGTGAAGAACACGTGCTTTTGTCGCTCGAGCGTCGTCGAGATGCCGCCCACCGCGATGTCGCATTTCGCGACGAAATCGTCGGTGAGCGTCGGCCACGTCGTCTTCACGAACGCCGTTTTCACGCCGAGCGATTTCGCGAGCGACGCCGCCATGTCGATGTCGATGCCTTCGAACGCGCCGTCCTCGCGCCGGTACGTGTACGGCTTGTAGTCGCCCGTCGTGCAGACGCGCAGCGTGCCTCGCGCGAGCACGTCGTCGAGCCGCGACGCGGGCATGGCGGGCGCGGCGTGCTCGCGCGCGGCTTGCGCATGGGCGAAGCCCGCGCAGCAGGCGAGCGCGAGCAATGTGATCTTCATTTTCATCGTGTCTCCTCGATACGTGTGGCTGGCGTGGCCGGGTTCGTACGCCGGATCATAACGGACGGCCGGCGAGCGTCATATGGCCGCGAGCGCCGGGCGGCGCGCCGCGTCCGGTAGAATGCTCCTTTGCGTTTCGCTTTGTCGCACTCATCGTGGCCCAGACTCTCATCAACGACACCTTCCTGCGCGCGCTGCTGCGCGAGCCGACCGACTACACGCCGATCTGGCTGATGCGCCAGGCGGGCCGCTACCTGCCCGAGTACAACGCCACGCGCGCGCGCGCCGGCAGCTTTCTCGGGCTCGCGAAGCATCCCGATTACGCGACCGAGGTGACGCTGCAGCCGCTCGAGCGCTTCCCGCTCGACGCCGCGATCCTGTTTTCCGACATCCTGACGATTCCCGACGCGATGGGGCTCGGCCTCGATTTCGCCGCGGGCGAGGGGCCGAAGTTCGCGCATCCGGTGCGCACCGAGGCCGATGTCGCGAAGCTCGCGGTGCCGGACATCGGCGCGACGCTCGGCTACGTGACCGACGCGGTGCGAGAGATTCGCCGCGCGCTCACCGACGGCGAAGGTCGCCAGCGTGTGCCGCTGATCGGTTTCTCCGGCAGCCCGTGGACGCTCGCGTGCTACATGGTGGAAGGCGGCGGCTCGGACGATTTCCGCACGGTGAAGTCGATGGCGTATGCGCGGCCTGACCTGATGCACCGCATTCTCGACGTGAACGCGCAGGCAGTGGCCGCATACCTGAACGCGCAGATCGAAGCCGGCGCGCAGGCCGTGATGATCTTCGATACCTGGGGAGGCGCGCTGGCCGACGGCGCGTATCAGCGCTTCTCGCTCGACTACATCCGGCGCGTCGTCGCGCAGTTGAAACGCGAGCACGACGGCGCGCGCGTGCCGGCGATCGCGTTCACGAAGGGCGGCGGGCTCTGGCTCGAAGACTTGGCGGCGACGGGCGTCGACGCGGTCGGCCTCGACTGGACGGTCAACCTCGGCCGCGCGCGCGAGCGCGTCGCGGGGCGCGTCGCGCTGCAGGGCAACCTCGATCCGACGATCCTGTTCGCGCCGCCCGAGGCGATTCGCGCCGAGGCGCGCGCGGTGCTCGACAGCTACGGCAATCACCCGGGCCACGTGTTCAACCTGGGCCACGGCATTTCGCAGTTCACGCCGCCCGAGCACGTTGCGGAGCTCGTAGACGAAGTGCATCGCCATAGCCGCGCGATCCGGAGCGGAACCGGATCGTAATCGCAAGCCGTCCGATGCTGCGACGCGACGCGACGGGTTTGCGCAAACGCGACTAAACAGGGCGCAAGCGCCCGTCCGATGGTGCTCTTCTGCTTGTCAAGACTTGACTTATGCACATTTCCCACGTTGCAGCGCGGTAGAGGGCGGGTTCGGCGAGCGGGCCGCGCTATGACGGTGGAAATTGGATAGCAGCCTTGTTGGATAAGGCTTCCCGGCCGGCTCGCCGAATCGCGAAAAAGCAGTGGATGGCCGGAGGCAACGCCATTTCGCGGTCGTCAAGGGCGAGTTCTCAACAAAGTTATCCACAGGATCGGCGGACGCGCCGCGATTCTTAATGAGAATCCAAAACTTAGCGCCGAAAGTGATGTTTCACTTTAACTTCGCGAGCGTCATGGGTGTCTGGCCTGCCGGGCATGCCGGCATTCGGCGGTGCCGCACCGATGGCTGACGCGTTCGTGCGCGTCGCGCTCGATCATCCGCTGCCGACGCTGTTCGATTACCGCTATCGCGGCGACGCCCCGGCCGCGCCGGGAATGCTCGTGCAGGTGCCGTTCGGCCGGCGCAGCGCGGTCGGGCTCGTGTGCGAAGTGACCGCTCACACGGACGTTCCCGCGAACAAGCTGAAGGCGGTCGACGCAGTCTGCGCGGAGCTGCCGCCGCTGTCGCGGCGGTGGCTCGACCTCGTCGCGTTCGCGGCCGACTACTATCAGCGCGGACTCGGCGAAGTCGCGCTGCCCGCGCTGCCTCAGGCGCTGCGCGACGTGACGCGCTGGGGACGGCTGCTCGCGCCCGAGTTGCGCTACCGGCTGCTCGATGCCGGCCGCGCCGCGCTGCCGGCCGCGCTGCCCGCGCGCGGCGCGGCGCTGCGCCGGCTCGCGCAGGCGCTCGCGGACGCGCCCGCGCTGTCGCTCGCCGAGGTGCGCGCGCTGCACCCGAAGGCCGTCGCGGTGCTCGACGAGTGGCAGGCGCAAGGCTGGGCCGCATGCGACGAGATCGCGATCACGCATGCGCACGCGCAGTTCGTCGGCAACCCGGCGCCGATCGCCGGATGGCGCGCGGTTGCGTCGCGGCCGCAACTGACCGATCAGCAGGCCGACGCGCTCGACGCGATCGCGTCGGCGGACGGCTTCGTGCCGTTCCTGCTGCACGGCGTGACGGGCAGCGGCAAGACCGAGGTGTATCTGCGCGCGCTTGCCGCGCTGCTCGAGCGGCGGTCCGACGCGCAGGCGCTCGTCCTCGTGCCCGAGATCAACCTGACGCCGCAGTTCGAGGCGGCATTCCGAGCGCGCTTCGCGGCGACGCTGCCCGCCGATGCGATCGTCACGCTGCATAGCGGCCTTGCCGAAGGCGAGCGCGCGCGCCACTGGCTCGCCGCGCATACCGGCCGTGCGCGGATCGTGCTCGGCACGCGGCTCGCGGTGCTCGCGTCGCTGCCGGCGCTCGCGATGATCGTCGTCGACGAGGAGCACGAGCCGGCCTACAAGCAACAGGAAGGGTTGCGCTATTCGGCGCGCGATCTCGCCGTGTGGCGGGCGAAGCAGTGTGCGATTCCGGTCGTGCTCGGCTCGGCGACGCCGTCGCTCGAAACCTGGTGGCAGGCCGAGCAGGGCCGCTACCGGCGCCTCACGCTGACGAAGCGCGCGGTCGCCGATGCGGCGCTGCCGACGGTGCGGCTCGTCGATCTCGAGGAGGAGCGGCGGCGCGGGCGCGGGTCGATCGGCGGGCTGTCGGGGCCGCTCGTCGCCGCGTTGAAGGCGCGGCTCGAGCGCGGCGAGCAGAGCCTCGTGTTCCTGAACCGGCGCGGCTATGCGCCCGCGCTCGCATGCGACGCGTGCGGCTGGGTCGCAGGCTGCCCGCGATGCAGCGCGTACGTCGTGATGCACAAGCCCGAGCACGCGGTGCGCTGCCACCACTGCGGCTGGGAGGCGCGGATTCCGCGGTCGTGCCCGGAATGCGGAAACGTCGACATCGCGCCGCTCGGCCGCGGCACGCAACGCGTCGAGGAGACGCTCGCGCTCGCCGTGCCGGGCGCGCGGGTCCTGCGTATCGATGCGGACAGCACGCGCCGCAAGGGCAGCGCGCAGGCGCTTTTCTCGGACGTGCACGCGGGCGAGGTCGACATACTCGTCGGCACGCAGATGATCGCGAAGGGGCACGATTTCCAGCGGGTGTCGCTTGTCGGCGTGCTGAACGCGGATACCGCGCTCTTCTCGCACGATTTCCGCGCGAGCGAGCGGCTATTCGCGCAACTGATGCAGGTGAGCGGCCGCGCGGGGCGCGCGGGGCTGCCGGGCGAGGTGCTGATTCAGACGCGCTACCCGCGCCACGCGCTCTATCACGCGCTCGCGCGTCAGGATTACGTGGGGTTCGCCGGCGCGACGCTCGGCGAGCGGCGCGACGCGCATCTGCCGCCGTTCGTCTATCAGGCGCTGTTACGCGCCGAGGGGCGCACGCTCGAGGCGGCGCTCGTGTTCCTGCAGCAGGCGGCCGACGCTTTTTCGGCGCTGCCGGGCGCGGAGCGCGTGACTGTCTATGACGCCGTGCCGATGACGATCGTCAAGGTGGCGAACGTCCACCGGGCGCAACTGTTGATCGAGAGCGCGTCGCGCGCGGCGCTTCAGCACACGCTGCGCGCGTGGCAGCCGCTGTTGCGCGAGCTGAAGGGCGTGCTGCGCTGGAGCGTCGAGGTCGATCCGCTCGACATCTGACGCCGGCGCGTCACTCGTGCGCTTCGCGCAGGCCGGGAATCCGCGCGCGGCGCTTGCCTTTCTTCGCGCCGTGCGCGTACCCGAGCGCCTGGAAGAACACCGCCGACGCGCGGTGCACAAATACGATCGCGCCCGCGATCCACGCGGCCAGCACGATGCCGATCACTACCCATCCATCCATCTACGTTCTCCTTCGCGTCCGCCGACAGCGGGTGCGCGCGAATCCGATATCACGCCAGATTGCCACGGAAATCGAGCCGGTAAAACTGACAGGATCAGGGAAAATACCGATTGTCCAAAGTGGTGCGGGCGATCCGCCTTTTTGCATAACGCATTGATAATAAAGGGAATTGTTTGGGTGCAACCGGGTGCGTAATTTGGTTGCACCTTTTTATTGAGTGCCTTACGATTTTGCGATCTTTTAAAGTCCTTGGCCGGCATCGGGCCGGCGCTAGAAGAAAATCATGGCAAGCACCACACTGGGCGTCAAAGTCGACGATCTGCTTCGCGCGCGTTTGAAGGACGCGGCGTCGCGGCTCGAGCGCACTCCTCACTGGCTGATCAAGCAGGCGATCTTCGCGTATCTCGAGCGGATCGAGCACGGACAGCTCCCGCCGGAGCTGTCCGGCCACACGGGCATGGCCGACCTGTCCGACGGCCACGCCGACGGCGATGAAGACGGCGCGCCGCACCCGTTCCTCGAATTCGCGCAGAACGTGCAGCCGCAGTCGGTGCTGCGCGCGGCGATCACGGCCGCATACCGGCGGCCGGAGCCCGAGTGCGTGCCGTTCCTGATCGGCGAGGCGCGGCTGCCCGCGAGCCTCGCGCCGGACGTCCAGTCGATGGCGGCGGGCCTCGTCGAGGCGCTGCGCGAGAAGAGCTCGGGCGGCGGCGTCGAGGGGCTGATCCACGAATTCTCGCTGTCGAGCCAGGAAGGCGTGGCGCTGATGTGCCTCGCCGAGGCGCTGCTGCGGATTCCCGACCGCGCGACCCGCGACGCGCTGATCCGCGACAAGATCAGCAAGGGCGACTGGCGCTCGCATGTCGGCCACGCGCCGTCGCTGTTCGTCAACGCGGCCACCTGGGGCCTGATGATCACGGGCAAGCTCGTCACGACGAACAGCGAGGCGGGCCTGTCGTCGGCGCTCACGAGGCTGATCGGCAAGGGCGGCGAGCCGCTGATCAGGAAGGGCGTCGACATGGCGATGCGCCTGATGGGCGAGCAGTTCGTCACGGGCGAGACGATTTCCGAAGCGCTCGCGAACAGCCGCAAGTACGAGGCGCGCGGCTTCCGCTACTCGTACGACATGCTCGGCGAGGCGGCGACGACCGAGGAGGACGCGCTGCGCTACTACGCTTCGTACGAGCAGGCGATCCATGCGATCGGCAAGGCGGCGGGCGGCCGCGGCATCTACGAAGGCCCGGGTATCTCGATCAAGCTTTCGGCGCTGCACGCGCGCTACTCGCGCTCGCAGCAGGAACGCACGATGAACGAGCTGCTGCCGCGCGTGCGCTCGCTCGCGCTGCTCGCGCGCCGCTACGACATCGGCCTGAACATCGACGCCGAGGAGGCGGACCGGCTCGAACTGTCGCTCGATCTGCTCGAGGCGCTGTGTTTCGATTCGGAGCTCGCCGGCTGGAACGGCATCGGCTTCGTCGTGCAGGCGTACCAGAAGCGCTGCCCGTTCGTGATCGACTACCTCGTCGATCTCGCGCGCCGCAGCCGCCATCGCCTGATGATCCGCCTCGTGAAGGGCGCGTACTGGGATTCCGAGGTCAAGCGCGCGCAGGTGGACGGCCTCGAAGGCTATCCGGTCTACACGCGCAAGATCTACACCGACGTGTCGTACCTCGCATGCGCGAAGAAGCTGCTCGCCGCGCCGGACGCCGTCTATCCGCAGTTCGCGACGCACAACGCGTACACGCTCGCCGCGATCTATCACCTCGCGGGCCAGAACTATTACCCCGGCCAGTATGAATTCCAGTGCCTGCACGGAATGGGCGAGCCGCTGTACGAGGAAGTCACCGGCCGCGACAAGCTGAACCGCCCGTGCCGCGTATACGCGCCCGTCGGCACGCACGAGACGCTGCTCGCGTACCTCGTGCGCCGCCTGCTGGAAAACGGCGCGAACACGTCGTTCGTGAACCGCATCGCCGACAAGACCGTGTCGGTGAAGGAGCTGGTCGCCGATCCGGTCGAGGAAGCCGCGAAGGTCGTGCCGCTCGGCGCGCCGCACGCGAAGATTGCGCTGCCGCGCGAGCTGTACGGCGCGTCGCGCGTCAACTCGATGGGCCTCGATCTGTCGAACGAGCACCGGCTCGCGTCGCTGTCGTCGGCGCTGCTCGCGAGCGCGCATCACCCGTGGCGCGCCGCGCCGATGCTCGCCGACGACGCGCTCGCGCACGCCGAGCCGCGCGACGTGCGCAATCCGGCCGATCTGCGCGACGTGGTCGGCACGGTCAGCGAGGCGACGCCCGAAGAGGTGGGCGCGGCGCTCGCGCACGCGGTCGCGGCCGCGCCGATCTGGCAGGCCACGCCGGTGGACGCGCGCGCCGACTGTCTCGCGCGCGCGGCGGACCTCCTCGAAGCGCAGATGCACACGCTGATGGGCCTGATCGTGCGCGAGGCGGGCAAGTCGCTGCCGAACGCGATCGCCGAGATCCGCGAAGCGGTCGATTTCCTGCGCTACTACTCGGCGCAGATCCGCGACGAGTTCTCGAACGACACGCACCGCCCGCTCGGCCCCGTCGTCTGCATCAGCCCGTGGAACTTCCCGCTCGCGATCTTCATGGGCCAGGTGGCCGCCGCGCTTGCGGCCGGCAATACGGTGCTCGCGAAGCCGGCCGAGCAGACGCCGCTGATCGCCGCGCAGGCGGTGCGCCTGCTGCGCGACGCCGGCGTGCCGGCGGGCGCGGTGCAACTGCTGCCCGGCAACGGCGAGACGGTCGGCGCGGCGCTCGTCGCCGATCCCCGCACGCGCGCGGTGATGTTCACCGGCTCGACCGAAGTCGCGCGCCTCATCAACAAGACGCTGTCGTCGCGCCTCGATCCGGACGGCAAGCCGATTCCGTTGATCGCCGAGACGGGCGGCCAGAACGCGATGATCGTCGATTCGTCGGCGCTCGCCGAGCAGGTTGTCGCCGACGTGCTGCAGTCGTCGTTCGACTCGGCCGGTCAACGCTGTTCGGCGCTGCGCGTTCTGTGTCTGCAGGACGACGTCGCGGACCGCACGCTGACGATGCTCAAGGGCGCGATGCGCGAGCTCGCGCTCGGCAATCCGGACCGGCTGTCGGTGGACGTCGGCCCGGTGATCGACGCCGACGCGAAGCGCACGATCGATGCGCACATCGCGGCGATGAAGGACAAGGGGCATGCGGTCACGCAGCTCGAGATGCCGGAAGCGTGCGCGCAGGGCACGTTCGTGCCCCCGACGATCATCGAGATCGGCAACGTCGACGAACTGAAGCGCGAGGTGTTCGGCCCGGTGCTGCACGTCGTGCGCTATCGCCGCAGCGGCCTCGACAAGCTGCTCGAGCAGATCCGCGCGACGGGCTACGGCCTGACGCTCGGCATCCACACGCGGATCGACGAGACGATCGCGCACGTGATCTCGCGCGCGCACGTCGGCAACATCTACGTGAACCGCAACGTGATCGGCGCGGTGGTCGGCGTGCAGCCGTTCGGCGGCGAAGGGCTGTCGGGCACGGGGCCGAAGGCGGGCGGCGCGCTGTATCTGCAGCGCCTGCTCGCGACACGCCCGGCCGGGCTGCCGCGCTCGCTCGAGGCGTCGCTCGTCGCCGATGCGCCGCAGGAAGGCGAGACGCGCGATAATCCGTCCGCCGCGTTGACCGCGCTGCGCGACTGGCTGATCGAGCAGCGCGAGCCGGCGCTCGCCGCGCGCTGCGACGGCTACCTGTCGCACGTGCTCGCGGGCGCAACCGCGGTGCTTTCGGGGCCGACGGGCGAGCGCAATACGTATACACTCGGCGCACGCGGCACGGTGCTCTGCATCGCGGCGACGGCGAGCGGCGCGCGCGCGCAGTTCGCGGCGGTGCTCGCCACGGGCAACCGCGCGCTCTTCGCGAGCGCGGCGGGCGAGGCGCTCGCGGCGGCGCTGCCGGCGCCGCTGAAGGCGCATGCGGCCGTGAGGAAGCAGGCGGACGCGGCGTTCGACGCGGTGCTGTTCGAGGGCGACAGCGACGAGTTGCTCGCGCTCGTGAAGGAAGTCGCGCAGCGCCCCGGGCCGATCGTGTCGGTGCAGGGCGTCGCGGCGGGCGCGTTCGAGAACGGCGGCGACGAAGACTACGCGCTCGAGCGGCTCCTCACCGAGCGCTCGGTGAGCGTGAACACCGCGGCGGCAGGCGGCAATGCGAATTTGATGACGATTGGCTGAGCAATCCTTGCCCTTCGATTCAAGAAACGGAAGCGGCAAGGCGAACCCGAAGTCGCTCCATTTACCCTGGTACTAGGAGAAGATATGCAACACACGATGAAAAAGCTGGCAGGCGCGACGTTCGTCGCGGTCATGTCGCTCGCGGGGACGGCGCATGCGGATGACGTCAAGATCGGCTTCGCGGCGCCGATGACGGGTGCGCAGGCGCACTACGGCAAGGATATGCAGAACGGGATCGTGCTCGCGATCGAGGACATCAACGCGACGAAGCCCGTGATCGGCGGCAAGCCGGTGAAGTTCGTGCTCGACACCCAGGACGACCAGGCCGACCCGCGCACCGGCACGACGGTCGCGCAGAAGCTCGTCGACGACGGCATCAAGGGCATGCTCGGCCACTTCAATTCGGGCACGACGATTCCCGCCTCGCGCATTTACGCGAACGCGGGCATCCCGCAGATCGCGATGGCGACGGCGCCCGAATACACGCAGCAAGGCTACAAGACGACGTTCCGGATGATGACGTCCGACACGCAGCAGGGCTCGGTCGCGGGCGCGTTCGCGGTGAAGGATCTCGGCATGAAGAAGATCGCGATCGTGGACGACCGCACGGCGTACGGCCAGGGCCTCGCCGACCAGTTCGAGAAGGCTGCGAAGGCGGCGGGCGCGACGATCGTCGACCGTGAATTCACGAACGACAAGGCTGTCGACTTCAAGGCGATCCTGACGAAGCTGAAGGCCGCGAAGCCGGATCTCGTCTACTACGGCGGCGCGGATTCGCAGGCCGCGCCGATGGCCAAGCAGATGAAGTCGCTCGGCGTCACGGCGCCGCTGATGGGCGGTGAAATGATGCACACGCCGACGTTCCTGAAGATCGCGGGCAGCGCGGCGGAAGGCTCGATCGCGTCGCTCGCCGGTCTGCCGCTCGCCGAAATGCCCGGCGGCAAGACCTACGAGGACAAGTACAAGAAGCGCTTCGGCGAAGACGTGCAGACGTACTCGCCGTACGCCTACGACGGCGCGATGGCGATGTTCAACGCGATGAAGAAGGCGAACTCGACCGATCCGGCGAAGTACCTGCCGCTGCTCGCGAAGACCGACATGGCGGGCGTCACGTCGACGCACATCGCGTATGACGCGAAGGGCGACCTGAAGAACGGCGGCATCACGATGTACAAGGTCGAGAAGGGCGAGTGGAAGCCCCTGAAGAGCATCGGCGGCAAGTAAGCGCCGCGCGGCGTGGCGCGGGCGTCGCGTAGCGGCGTTCGCGGCGCGCTTCGATGCCGATGTCGGTATCGACGAACCCCGGGTCTGCGCTCGCAGATCCGGGGTTTTGTTTTTTGCGGTTTTCCGGTTGCGTGGTCGAGTGGTCGAGCGGTTTTGTGGTTTCGCGCACGGAGGCCGAAGCACGCGGTGCGCCGCCGTGTCATGCGCCGCCGCGCGCGCGCAGCAGGTACTTCTGGAGCTTGCCCGTCGGCGTGCGCGGCAGGCGCTCGGCGAACACGTATTCGCGCGGAATCTTGTACGCGGCGAGGCGCGTCGCGCAGAACGCGCGCAGCGCGTCGGCGTCGACCGCGCGTTCGCCATCAGGCGCGCGGTCGGCGCTGCCCGCTCCGCGCAGCACGACGTGCGCGATCACCGTCTCGCCCCATTGCGGATGCGCGCGGCCGATCACGGCCGCCTCCGCGACGGCCGGATGTTCGGTCAGCACATCCTCGACTTCCTTCGAATACACGTTCTCGCCGCCCGTCACGATCATGTCCTTGATCCGGTCGACGACGAACAGGTAACCGTCGTCGTCGACGCGCGCGACATCGCCGCTGCGGTGCCAGCCGTCGTCGTCGAACGCGGCGCGCGTCGCGTCGGGGTCGTCGAGATAGCCGAGCATCATGCTGTCCGCGCGCAGCCGGATTTCGCCGATCTCCCCCGGCCGCGCGACGTCGCCCACCGCGGTCACGACCCGCACGTCGACGCCCGGCGTGCCCTGTCGGCCGATCGAGCCCGCCTTCATCGTCTGCTCGAACGGATGGAGCACGGTGCCGGCGGGCCCCGTCTCGGTCATGCCGTACACCTGATAGAACGCCTCGCTGCGATACGCGCGCATCAGCCGGCGCGCGAGCGCCGCGCCGATCGGCCCGCCGCCGTACAGCCAGGCCCGCACGCTCGTGAGATCGAACGACGCGAAATCGGCGATCGTGTCGAGCGGCAGCGTGTACGACACAGGTGCGCCGAAGTACAGCGTCGCCTGCTCGGCCTCGACGGTCTGCAAAAAGCGCAGCGGATGATATTCGCGCATCAGCACGACGGTGCCGCCCACGTACAGCGTGCCGCCGAACCAGTTGTTCAGCGGCGACGCGTGCCAGATCGGCATCGCCATCAGCGTGCGCTCGCGCTCGGTCATCGACAGCGCGAGCGCGCTCGTCGCGGCGGCGAGCGCGACTGTCCGGTGGCTGTGCATGCAGCCTTTCGGGCGGCCCGTGGTGCCCGACGTGTAGAGAATTTCGGCGAGCGCCGCGTCGTCGGGCGTGCCGGACGCGATGCCGGGCGCATCGGCGACGAGGCGGTCGAACGGCGCGGCGCCGGCTGCGTCGCCTTCGGTCACGAGGCGCAGCGCGCCGTGCCCGACGCCCGCGAGCACGGGCGCGAGCGCCGCGTCGAACAGCACCGCGCGGCTCGCGCTGTGCCGCAGGATGTGGTCGACTTCCGGGGCCTGCAGCTTGTGATTGACCGGCACGACGACCGCGCCGATGCGCCACGCGCCGAGCAGCAGATCGAAGAACGCGGGCGTGTTCAGGCACATCGCGGCAACGCGTTCGCCCGGCGCGATGCCGAGCGACGCGAGCACCTCGGCCGCGCGCCGCGAGCGCTGCTGCATCTGCCGATACGTGATCGTCGCGCCGTCGTCGCGCAGGAACGGCTTGTCGGGCGTCGCGCGTGCGGCGCGCTCGAGTGCGGCGATCAGGTTCATGGCGTCGTGCTCCGTTCGTGCGGTGGGCGGTCGTTCGGATGGAGGCGGCGCGCCGGGCGGCGGTCGGCTGCGCCCGGCGCGCCGCGCGTGGCTTCGACGAAATCGGCGCGGCCGAACGCAGGCGCTGCTGCCGTGCGCGCCGCGCGCGGTCACGCGGCGTACGCGCGCTGCAGCAGCGCGGCGACGTCGACGCGCCGCGCATCGAGCGCGCCCGTCACGCGGCCCCACGCCGGCTCGCCGAAGCGCGTCGCGATGAAGCCTTCGCTGACGGTGGCGGGTGCCGCATCGATCAGCAGGCACGCCTGCGCGACGAGCGCGATGCGTTGCGCGAGCACGCGGCCGAGCGCTTCGAGCGCGTCGGGCGGCGTGCCGAGCAGCGCGCGCAGCGCGTCGAGCTCCGCGCGAATCCGCGCATCGTGGCCGCCGAGCGCGCGCAGCTCGTCGGCGAGCGCGTGCGCCGCGTCCGGCTCGCGCGAGATCGCGCGCATCACGTCGAGGCACATCACGTTGCCCGAGCCTTCCCAGATCGAATTGACGGGTGCCTCGCGAAACAGCCGCGCGATCGGGCCGTCGTCGACATAGCCGTTGCCGCCGAACACTTCCATCACTTCGCCCGCCGCCTCGACCGCGCGCTTGCAGACCCAGAATTTCGCGGCTGGCGTGACGATGCGCGTCCACGCCGCCTCGCCGCGCTCGAACGCCTGCGCGAGCCGCATCGCGAGCGCGAGCGCCGCCTCGCTCTCGAGCGCGAGATCGGCGAGCACCGCGCGCATCAGCGGCTGCTCGGCGAGCGCGCGGCCGAACGCGTGACGCTGCCGCGCGTACGCGATCGCCTGCACGAGCCCCTGACGCAGGATCGCCGCGCTGCCGAGCACGCAGTTCAGCCGCGTGTAGGTGGCCATCTCGATGATCGTCGGAATGCCGCGGCCTTCTTCGCCGAGCATCACGCCCCATGCGTCGTCGAGCTCGATTTCGCTGCTCGAATTGCTGCGGTTGCCGACCTTGTTCTTCAGCCGCTGAATGCGCACCGCGTTCTTCGTGCCGTCCGGCCGCCAGCGCGGCACGTAGAAGCACGACGGGCCGCCCGATTCGGTGCGCGCGACGACGAGGTGCGCGTCGCACATCGGCGCGGAGAAGAACCATTTGTGGCCGCGCAGCAGATGCTCGCCGCCGCGGCCGCCCACGCCGACGGGCACGGCGAGCGTCGTGTTCGCGCGCACGTCCGAGCCGCCCTGCTTTTCGGTCATGCCCATGCCGATCATGATCGACTGTTTCGTGTCGATCGGCGCGTCGCGCGGATCGTGGACATCGCTGTAGAGCTTGTCTTTCAACTGCGCCCACAGCGCGGGCTCCTTTTGCAGAACGGGGATGCTCGCCTGCGTCATCGTCGCCGGGCACAGCGTGCCCGCCTCGATCTGGCCGTGCAGGTAGAAGCCCGCCGCGTTTGCCGCCCAGCGCCCGGCGCGCGATTCGCGGAACGCGAGCGAGATCAGGCCCTGTTCGCGATAGAGGCCGAGCAGCGCGTGCCAGCTCGGATGAAAATCGACGCGGTCGATCCGGCGGCCGCGGCGGTCGAACGCGTTCAGCTCGGGCACGTGGCGGTTCGCGTCCTCGGCCTGCTGCGCGGTGTCGCGCGCGCCGAGCCGCGCGCCGAACGCGTCGAGCCGCGGCGCGGCCCACGACGCGCCCGCGCGTTCGAGCGCTTCGCCCAGCGCCGGGTCGGTGGCGAAGAGGTTATAGTCGGTCAATTCGTCGAACTGGTTGCTCACCTCGTGGGTCGACCAGGCCATGATGGGCGTCTCCTTGTCGTTGTTCGGCTCGATCAGGTTAGCAAAGATGACTTCGCGACATGTTCAGGTTTGGGCGCCGCGCGAGAAGCCGATCGCGCAGCCGCAGCCGGCCTTGCGCCGCCGTCCGCGGCAGCGCCGCGCGCACGCGAGTTCGCAGGCGTTGCAGGAGGCCTTTGTTCGGGTTTTGCTCGAGCGCGGCTACGCGAAGGCGACGATTCGCGAGATCGCCGCGGTCGCGGGCGTGAGCGTCGGCACGTTTTACGAGTATTTCGGCGACAAGGAGAGCCTCGCCGCGCTCACGATCCATCATTACGTGAAGGCGCTCGCGGCGCGGATGCGCACGGTCGTCGATGCGCGGCGCGGCGCGGATTGCCGGGCTGTCGCGGCCGCGCTCGTCGAGGCGCAGATCGATGCGCTCGCGCAGGACGCTCGCGTGTGGGCCGCGATGTTGACGATCGAGCGCACGGTTTCGCCGATCGGCGCGTATCGCCGGCATTACGACGATTACGTCGCGTTGTGGCGCGATGCGCTCGCCGGCGCGAGCGACGCGCCGGCCGATGCGCGGCTCGACGTGACGGCGCGCGTCGCGCATGCGCTGTGCTACGGGTGGGTGTCGCAATCGCTGCTGATGCAGGGCGCGGACGTCGACGTCGCGCAATTGCGCGGCGAGCTGCATCGGGCGGTGGACGCGTATCTCGCGGCCTCGGCGGCCGGCGGCGCGGGAGGCCGCGCGGCGGGCGGGTGAATCGCGGGGCTTGCCGTCGAAGTCCCGGAGGCCCGCGTTTGCGCGATGCGCGCCGGTGGCCTGCCGTTGGCGGACGCGGCGGCGGCGATCCCGGCGCGTTTGGCGAAGGTTTCCCCTTTTGATCGGCGAATTTCGTCGGGCTTCGAGGTTTCATTTGCCGATGCGCCGATGCGCCGATGCGCCGACACGCCGACACGCCGACCGGCCGATTCGTTGATCCTCGCGTCGCCGAGCGGCCGGGCATCGGGCGGCATACGCGAGGCTGCAACCCGCCCGGGCGGCCGAAGCTGAATCCGCCCCCGGTCATCCGCCTCGACCCCATTGCGACAACCGTTCACCACCGACGCCCGTCCGTCCGAAGCCGCGCGCCGGCACTTCGAACGCGCATCGTGCCGGGCGACATCGCGCTTGATTCCGCCAAGCGCCCCATCGGCATGAGCCATGAGTTTTTCTCATGTCCGCCATGACGAACTTTCGATTGTCTCCGGATATTGGCTCGGGCCAAATCGGCATCGTTGCCCCGCGCGCCGCCGATAGCCGGCGCGCGCGCCCGCGAGCCAAGGAGGATTCATGCAGAGCGCCGCCGCGCCCCGTTCGAAGCTGCCCGACGTCGGCACGACGATCTTCACCGTCATCGGTCAGCTCGCCGCCGAGCACCAGGCGTTGAATCTGTCGCAGGGCGCGCCGAGCTTCGCGCCCGATCCGGCGCTCGTCGAGCGCGCCGCTCGCGCGATGCGCGACGGGCACAACCAGTACGCGCCGATGGCGGGCGTCGCCGCGCTGCGCGACGCGCTCGCCGTCAAGACCGAGCGCCTGTACGGCGGGCGCTACGATCCGGACTCCGAAGTCACCGTCGTCGCGAGCGCGAGCGAGGGGCTCTACGCGGCGATCAGCGCGCTTGTTCATCCGGGCGACGAGGTGATCTACTTCGAGCCGTCGTTCGACAGCTACGCGCCGATCGTCCGGCTGCAGGGCGCGACGCCCGTCGCGATCAAGCTGTCGCCCGACGGCTTTCGCGTGAACTGGGACGAGGTGGCCGCGAAGATCACGCCGCGCACGCGGATGCTGATCGTCAACACGCCGCACAACCCGAGCGCGACGATCCTCGGCGACGCCGACATCGCGCACCTTGCGCGGCTCACCGCGGGCACCGACATCGTGGTGCTGTCCGACGAGGTGTACGAGCACGTCGTGTTCGACGGCGCGCGCCACCACAGCATGGCGCGTCATCGCGCGCTCGCCGAGCGCAGCGTGATCGTGTCGTCGTTCGGCAAGTCGTATCACGTGACGGGCTGGCGCGTCGGCTACTGCCTTGCGCCCGCCGAGCTCACGCGCGAGCTGCGCAAGGTCCATCAGTTCATGACGTTCGCGGCCGATACGCCGATGCAGCACGCGTTCGCCGAAGCGCTCGCCGAGCCGGCGAGCTATCTCGAGCTCGGCGCGTTCTACGAGCGCAAGCGCGACCTGCTCGCGAGCGAGCTTGCCGGCTCGCGTTTCGAACTGCAGCGCAGCGAGGGCTCGTTCTTCATGCTCGCGCGCTTTCGGCACTTTTCCGACGAATCGGATGCCGACTTCGTGCTGCGCGCGATTCGCGACGCGCGCGTCGCGACGATTCCGCTATCCGCGTTCTACGCGGACGGCACGAACACCGGCTGCATCCGCTTGAGCTTTTCGAAGGACGACGCGACGCTGATCGAAGGCGCGCGCCGTCTGCGCAGCCTCTGACTTGACGCGCCCGTCGCGCCGATCCGGACAAGACCCGACCTCCAGGAGAATCATCGATGAAACGACTGCAATTCCGGCTCGCGCTCGCCTGCGCATTGAGCGTCGCCGCGGGGGCCGGCGCGGCGCGCGCCGACGTTTCGCAAACGCTGCGCTTCGGTCTCGAGGCGCAATATCCGCCGTTCGAATCGAAGGCGGCGAACGGCGAGCTGCAAGGCTTCGATATCGACGTCGGCAACGCCGTCTGCAAGGAGGCGAAGCTCGCGTGCAAATGGGTCGAGACGTCGTTCGACGGACTGATCCCGGCGCTGCAGGGCCGCAAGTTCGACGCGATCAATTCGGCGATGAACGCGACCGACCAGCGCCGTCAGGCGATCGACTTCACGACGGTGATCTATCGCGTGCCGACGCGACTGATCGCGCGCGCGGACAGCGGCCTCGCGCCGACGCCGGAATCGTTGAAGGGCAAGCGGGTGGGCGTGCTGCAGGGCTCGATTCAGGAGACGTATGCGAATGCGCACTGGGCGGGAGCGGGCGTGCAGGTCGTCGCGTATCAGGACCAGAATCAGGCTTACTCGGATCTCACGGCGGGCCGCCTCGACGGCACGCTCGTGCTCGCGCCCGCGGGCCAGCGCGGTTTCCTGTCGCGGCCGGACGCGAAGGGCTTCGCGTTCGTCGGGCAAGCGGTGCGCGACGACAAGATCCTCGGAAGCGGGATCGCGTTCGGGCTGCGCAAGGGCGACGAAGCGCTGAAGCTGCGCCTGAACGCCGCGATCGACAAGCTGAAGGCGGACGGCACCGTGAAGGCGCTCGGCCGCAAGTATTTCGGCGATATCGACATCTCGACGAAGTGACGGAGGCGGCGCGCTGCGACGCCGCGCTTCGCGTGCGCTGGGCGCATGCGGCGTGCCCGTGCTTCGGGCATGTCGGCGACGGCAACGTGCACGTCGGCGTGCCGCTCGCCGATTCGCCGGCGTATGGCGCGAACAGCGTCGAGCGCGCCGTCTACGAGATCGCGCGCGAGATGGGCGGATCGATATCGGCCAAGCATGGGATCGGCCGGCTCAAGCGGCCGTTTCTCGGGTATTCGCGCAGCGCCGCCGAGATCGGCGTGATGCGGACGATGAAGGGGGCGCTCGATCCGCTCGGGATCTCGAAGCTTGGAAAGGCGTTGTAGCTGTCGGGGGGCGATCGCGGTGATTGTCGCGTCCGGCTCTCCGGGCGATCCTCCTGCCCGCTTATTCCGAATCCGGCGAATCCGCCTGCGCGAACCGTGCGGCGACCTCGCGCAGCCAAGCCTCGCTCCACGTGAGCGCGCCCACCTTCAGATGCTCGACCACGCTGCGCACCCAATCGAGCTCGGCTTCCAGGGTCGCTCGCATCAGCTCGCCGTCGAGCAGGAAGAGTCGCGGAATCTGCATCGCGAGCGCGGCGTCCTGCGTTTCGTCCAGGCGGGCCAGCTCGGCTTCGAGCGCGGCGGCGCGTGCCTCGAGCTGGCGGCGGGCATCGTCCGCGGACAGCAGCGGCAGCACCGATAGCGCGGCCGGAAACGACGGAAACTCCCGTGCCGGCTGCGCGAGCTGCTCGCGCAGCCACATGCGCGCGGTGTCGCGGCCGACGTCGGTGATGTCGTAGACCGTGCGTTCCGGAAACGCGCCGTCGCGCTCGGTCTCGCGCACGGCGATCAGCGCGTCGCGCTGCAGGCGCTCGATCGTCTGGTAGAGGCTGTTGCGCTGCTTGACGTTGACCACCTCGTCCTTGCCGCGCAGCTTGATGAGTTGCTGGATTCGGTATGCGTGCATCGGCGCTTCGGTGAGCATCGCGAGCACGACGAGCGCAAGCGGAGAGTATCGAGACGCGTATTGAGCCATAACATGAGTAGTTAACTAATTTCTAGTCATGTTATGGCTAGGAATAAAAGAACGCAAGCCGTACAACGCCCGCCAGCCGGGCATCCGCGGCGGCACGTCAGCCGACGTGCGAGCGCTTGCCCGGCATGTTCGGCGTTTCCATCGTCGCGAGGCCGTGCACGATTCCGCAGTCCTCGACCGCATGCTCGCCCTGGCACCGTTCGCGCAATTCGATCAATTGCGTGCGCAAGTGCTGCAGTTCGGCAAGCCGCGTGTTGACGTGACCGATGTGCTCGTCGAGCAGCGCGTTGACCGAATCGCAGCGATCCGCCGGATCGTCGGTGAAGCGCAACAGTGCGCGGATCTCGTCGTGCGTCATGTCGAGGGCGCGGCAATTGCGGATGAAGCGCAGCCGCTCGACATGCGCGTCGGTGTAGTGGCGGTAGTTGGAATCGGTCCGTTCCGCGCCCGGCATCAGCCCCTCTTTTTCGTAGAAACGAATCGTCTCGGGCGTGCACCGCGCCGCTTTCGCAAGTTCGCCGATCTTCATTCGAATCTCCTTACAAAAAGGGTTGACCTTGTAGTCACTTCAAGGTGTTAACTGTACACCGTCAGTCACTGAGGAGGTTGCCATGACCGAGGCCACCCGGGCCGAAAACCGGCCGCGAACGCCCGAATCCCATCGCGACGGCGCGCATTCGGATGATGCGCGCGTTTCGGCGCGCGCCGACGGCTGCTGCTCGCACGATCACCCGAACGGCGACTTCGAAACGCAGGCAAATCATGCGGCGCAATCACATGATCGCGATTCGAGCGGCCACGGGCATGCTCCCGGTTCGCACGCGAACGACGACCATCCGCACGACCACGACCACGACCACGACCACGACCACGACCACGACCACGCCGGCTCGGCGTGCTGCGCCCCCGCGCCGGTCGCGTTCGCGCCGCTGCCCGGCGCGCGACAGGCCGCCGACGGCCGCGTGCGCTCGGCGTTCCGGATCATGCAGATGGACTGCCCGACCGAGGAGGCGCTGATCCGCAAGAAGCTCGGCGGAATGTCCGAAGTCGCGGCGCTCGAATTCAATCTGATGCAGCGGATGCTGACGGTCGATCACACGCCAGGCGCGGAAGCCGGCATCGCCGCCGCGATCCGCTCGCTCGGCATGACGCCCGAGCAGGCGGGCGCCGGCGCGCCGGGCCGGCCCGCCGCATCCGCGCAGGCCGATGCGCCGCGCCCGTGGTGGCCGCTCGCGGTCGCGGGCGTTGCGGCGGCCGCCTCCGAGGCGGCCACCTGGCTGCAACTTCCGGTGTGGCTCGCCGCCGCGCTTGCGCTCGCCGCGGTGGCGACCTGCGGCCTCGGCACGTATCGCAAGGGCTGGATCGCGCTCACCAACGGCAACCTGAACATCAATGCGCTGATGAGCATCGCGGTGACGGGGGCGATGGCGATCGGCCAGTGGCCCGAGGCCGCGATGGTGATGGTGCTCTTCACCGTCGCCGAGCTGATCGAGGCGCGTTCGCTCGACCGCGCGCGCAACGCGATCCAGAGCCTGATGCGCCTTGCGCCCGATACCGCGACGGTCAAGCAGCCCGACGGCACGTGGCAGCCGGTCGACGCGGCGCAGGTCGCGCTCGGCGCGGTCGTGCGCGTGAAGCCCGGCGAGCGGATCGGCCTCGACGGCGAAATCGTCGCCGGCCGCTCGACCGTCAACCAGGCGCCGATCACGGGCGAAAGCCTGCCCGTCGAGAAGGCCGAGGGCGACGCGGTATACGCGGGCACGATCAACGAGGCCGGCTCGTTCGAATATCGGGTGACGGCGGTCGCGAGCAACACGACGCTCGCGCGGATCATTCATGCGGTCGAGGAGGCGCAGGGCTCGAAGGCGCCGACGCAGCGCTTCGTCGACAGCTTCGCGCGCATCTATACGCCGATCGTGTTCGCGATCGCGCTCGTCGTTGCGATCGCGCCGCCGCTCCTGCTCGACGGCGCGTGGCGCGACTGGATCTACCGCGCGCTCGTGCTGCTCGTGATCGCGTGTCCGTGCGCGCTCGTGATCTCGACGCCCGTCACGATCGTGTCGGGGCTCGCGGCGGCCGCGCGGCGCGGGATTCTCGTGAAGGGCGGCGTGTACCTCGAGCAGGGGCGCAGACTCGCGTGGCTCGCGCTCGACAAGACGGGCACGATCACGCGCGGCAAGCCGGTGCAGACCGATTTCGAGATGCGTGCGGCCGATGTCGACGCCACGCACGTGCGGCGGCTCGCCGCGAGCCTCGCCGCGCGCTCGGATCACCCGGTTTCGCAGGCGGTCGCGGCGGCGGCCGCGGCCGAAGCCGGCACGGGCGACGCCGCCCGCGCGACGAGCACGCCGTTCCTCGATGTCGCCGATTTCGAGGCGATCCCCGGCCGCGGCGTGCGCGGCAAGATCGGCGGCGCGCCGTACTGGCTCGGCAATCATCGCCTCGTCGAGGAGCTCGAATGCTGCACGAGCGAGCTCGAAACGCGCCTCGACGAGCTCGAGCGGCAGGGCAAGACGGTCGTGATGCTGATCGACGGCGCGCGCGTGCTCGGCCTGTTCGCGGTGGCCGATACGGTGAAGGACACGAGCCGCGCGGCGGTCGCCGAACTGCACGCGCTCGGCATCAAGACCGCGATGCTGACGGGCGACAACCCGCACACCGCGCAAGCGATCGCGCAGCAGGTCGGCATCGACGATGCGCGCGGCAACCAGTTGCCGCAGGACAAGCTCGCCGCCGTCGACGAACTCGCGGCCGGCGGCCGCGCAGTCGGCATGGTTGGCGACGGGATCAACGACGCGCCGGCGCTCGCGCGCGCCGGCATCGGCTTCGCGATGGGCGCGATGGGCACCGACACCGCGATCGAGACGGCCGACGTCGCGCTGATGGACGACGACCTGCGCAAGATCCCGGCGTTCGTGCGGCTTTCACGCTCGACGCACCGCGTGCTCGTGCAGAACATCGCGTTCGCGCTCGTCGTGAAGGCCGTGTTCGTCGGCCTCACGGTTGCGGGGATGAGCACGATGTGGATGGCGGTGTTCGCCGACGCGGGCGCGAGCCTCATCGTCGTCGGCAACGGTCTGCGGCTGCTGCGCCGCGGTCAATGAACGGAGGCGGCGATGGATTGGCTCAAGTGGATCGTCGGCGGGCGACATCATGGATACGGCGGCCAACGCGGCCGTCATGACGGCGGGGCGGGCGGCGGGCACGGTCACGGCTACGACGATCGCGGCGGCCATGGCGGCCGCGGCGGTCACGGCCACGGCGGCTACGGTTGGGGCCGTCAGGACACGCAACGCGGCGGCGGCTGGGACCGCACGCGTGACGGCGCGCCGCTTCGCGGCGAACCGAGCGCGCCCGCGCAGCGCGCCGCGTGCGCGAAGTGCGGCTCGATCAACGGCGCGGACGCGAAGTTCTGCGCGCAATGCGGCGCATCGCAGACGCCGCCCGCATGCGGCGCATGTCGCGCGCCGCTCGATGTGTCGGCGCGCTTCTGTCCGCAGTGCGGGACGACCGTCTTGCCGCAGCGCGGATGACGGGCGACGCCGGGCCGCGCGCTATGCGGCTCATGCGGTTTCGCCTGCATCGATAGCGTCGCCAGGCAGCTTCGCGATCGTTCGGACCGAGACCGGGCGCGATGTGCGCCGACACCGTTCGGATCGAGTTGCTCGGCGGCCGCATAGGCCGCAATGGACAGGTCGCAATAGCCGCCACGGACGTGGGGCGGAGGCGGTCGCAATCGAGATCGGGGCAAGCGTGCGAACCAGCGTAGGTTGCGCTTCCGCGCAGGCGCGAGCGAGGCCGAGATCTCGGGATTGGCGCACGAAACGCCCGGCGGCGCGTCATTCGCACCGCCGCGCGTTTTCGCAGGATCGCGGCATTATCGCGACAGTATCGCGGACGCGCGCGGCGCGCGCTTCACCATCCGCGCGACGGATCGCCCTGCAAGTACCGGGCCTGTCATCGAGCGCGACGCCTATTCGGGCTCGCGCGGCATCGCGGGCGAATCGGGCGCGCGGTGAACGGCGTCGTTCACATTCTTCCATCTCTCACCAATCGCGCGGTTCGTTGCAAGCCTGCAGTTCGCCGATGCGAATCGCGCCTCGCGCGCCCGTGCCGAACGCGACATTCGCGCACGCGAACCCTTCGTTACGCCAACGAATTGCGTCGATCCGCGCGCGAACGCCGGCCTTCGTTTCATCGGGCGCGAGTATGCGCGGCCCATCGCCGCACCGCGCAGGGGCGCGATTTTTACTAGCAGGATTGATCCCTTAGATTAAAGTTCGAGTACAGTGAAGCACGATTGAAGCCGTCATCGTTCCCCGTGTAAGGTCGCCGGCTGCGGAGATCCGTTTTCTTCGGAGTCCGCAGGTTGTTCGTCGAGGTCCAACGCAACATCACGCTTTTCGGGAGAGAACATATGGATTCATCCAGTTTCCTGACGTCGATGCAAAGCACGCTCGGCGTTTATCTGCCCAAGATCGCGGGCGCGCTCGGCATCCTGGTCGTCGGCTGGCTGATCGCCGTGATCGTCCGGGCCGGCGTGCGCCGCCTGCTGAGCGCGCTGAAAGTCGACGCGCGCATCGCCGAAAGCACGGGCCAGGGCGCGCAGGTGGAGCGCATCATCGCGGGCGGCCTGTTCTGGCTCGTCCTGCTCGTGACCGCGGTCGGCATCTTCAACGTGCTGAACCTTTACGCGATCTCGAATCCGTTCTCGCTGCTCGTCACGAAGATCATCAACTATCTGCCGAACCTGATCGGCGGCGCGGCGCTCACGCTCGTCGCGTGGCTGATCGCTTCGCTGCTGCGCAGCCTCGCGGACAAGACGCTGAAGGCGAGCAAGATCGACAGCAAGCTGTCGGAGACGGCGGGGATGCGGCCGATGAGCGCCTACCTCGGCGACGTGCTGTTCTGGCTCGTGATCCTGATGTTCATTCCGGCGATCCTCGCCGCGTTCGACCTGAACGGCCTGCTGTCGCCCGTGCAGGGAATGATCGACAAGATTCTCGCGATCGTGCCGAACGTGTTCGCCGCGGCCGTGATCGGCTTCGTCGGCTGGCTCGTCGCGCGCATCCTGCGCGGGCTCGTCACGAACCTGCTCGTCGCGGCGGGCGCCGACCGGCTCACGCAAAGCGTCGAGAGCCCGACGCCCGTGAAGATCTCGAATCTCGTCGGCACGGTCGTCTTCATCTTCGTGTTCGTGCCGACGCTGATCTCCGCGCTCGACGCGCTGAAGATAGAAGCGATCTCGCGGCCCGCGACCGACCTGCTCGGCCAGTTCCTCAATGCGGTGCCCGACATCGTCGCGGCGGTCGTGATCGTGCTCGTCACGTTCTACGTCGCGCGCTTCGTCGGCGCGCTCGTGCAGAAGCTGCTCGTCGCCGCGGGCGTCGACGGCCTGCCCACGATGCTCGGCGTCGAGCGCGTGTTCACCGGAATGCTGCAGCCGTCGGCGCTCGCCGGCCGGCTGATCGTGTTCTTCGCGATGCTGTTCGCGACGGTCGAGGCCGCGAACCGGCTCGGCTTCACGCAGGTGCGCGACGTCGTCACGCTGTTCATCGAGTTCGGCGGGCACGTGCTGATGGGCGGCGTGATTCTCGTGATCGGGTTCTGGCTCGCGGGCCTTGCGCGCCGCGTGATCGAGCAGGCCGACAACGAGCACAGCCGGCTGTTGTCGCGCATCGCGCAGTTCGCGATTCTCGGCCTCGTGTTCGCGATGGGGCTGCGCGCGATGGGCATCGCGAATGAGATCGTGCAGCTCGCGTTCGGCCTCGTGCTCGGTGCGATCGCGGTCGCGATCGCGCTGTCGTTCGGGCTCGGCGGCCGCGAGGCGGCGGGCAAGCTGCTCGACCGCTGGTTCAATCAGCGCGGCGGGCAGGAATGACGCGGGCGCGCTGACGACAGGCGGGCGATCGCGCGGCGGTCGTCCGTGCCGCGGCGCGTTTCCGTCATGTTCGCGGTGTTGTGCCGCGCCGGCCGACTTCGCCGCTGGTGCGACGGCTATCGCGTCGTCGTATCGACGGTCGTGCACGCATGCGGCGACGGCGCGTTCCGGCATCGCGTCCCGGATTCGCCGCGTGCGCGGATCGGTTAGCGTTCCTGATGACCGAGCCGGTGCTCAGGCCGCGTCCGCGTTGCCGATCCGGACTTTGTCGGGCGCGATCGCATGGCTGGCCGGCAGCGGCGGGAAGCCGGCGAGCCGTGCCGCTCCCGAACGCAGCGCGAGCGCATACAGCAGCATGGGGCCGGCGACGCCCGCGAGCGTGCCGAGCGCGAGCTGCACGCCGACGTCGACGATGCCGATCTTGACGAGCGCGATGCGCGTCGCGGCGGTCGCGAGGATGTGCGCGAGATAGATCGGCATCGACGCGAAGCCGACGTATTCGAGCCACGACGGGCGACGCGCGGGCGAGCGCCGCGCCGCATCGCCGCGCTGTGTCGCGCGATACGCGGCGAGCAGCACGAGCGCGCTGCCCGACAGCGCGGCGGGCAGCGCCCAGACGCTGTCCGACCCGCCGAAGCGATGCGCGAACGCGACCGTCGCGGCGAACGTCGCCGCGACGACGACGAGCGCGAGCCCGTTCGACGCGCGCTCGACGAGCGCGGGCAGCGTGTCGCCGATCAGCATCCCGAGCGCGAAGAACGGGAAGTACGCGAGCGTCATCGATACGATGCCCCACTGCGTCGCGGAGCCGGCGACGAACGCGACGATGGCGAGCCCGCCGATCGCGAGCGCGATGAGCGCGACGGGCACGTAGGTCACGATGAGCGGCGCGCGCGCATGCGCGGCGTCCGCGCCATTCGCGCCGCCGCGCGCCGCCATGCGCGGCGCGACGATCGACGCGCTCCACGCGATCAGCATGCAGATGAAAAGCGCGTACAGGAACCAGAACTGCCCGAACGGCCGCCAGCCGATCGCAAGCAGGTCGTTCGGCGTGAACGCGTGATTCATTCCGTGCGACGACAGCGCGATCTGCACCGCGCCTTGCAGCAGCGACCAGACGAAGTAGGGATAGAGGATCGTGCGCAGCTTCGCGAGCAGGAAGACGTCGCCCGCGCGTTGCAGCGATTTCGGCACGTGCAGCCCGGACAGCAGGAAGAAGAGCGGCATGTGGAACGTGTAGATCGTGTAGTCGGTCGCGGCGAGCAAGGCGCTCGGCCAGCCGGCCGGCACGAGGCCGGCCGCGAACAGGCCGCGCAGCACGTGGCCGAATACGACGAGGATGATGCCCGCGCCCCGAGCGGTATCGAGATAGGAGTCCCGCATGATCTGAATGATTGGAATGGTCGTTCGTGGGTAAGCCGTGCGCTGCTCGAAGACGGCGCGCGGAACGCTTGCTGCGTGCGGGCAATGTAGGCGGGCGCGCGACGGCGGTCTGTCTGCCGGACGACATAAGTTCGCCGTCGCGCCATGCCGCCCGAGGCGGCCGATGCAGCCGATGCGCCCGATGCGCCCGATGCGGACGAACGGCGAAAGGTGGACGGACCGCGGGCGGGCGCGGCCGTCGGGGCGCGCGTCGCCGCGCGTTCGATACGGCATCGCTCGATCTCTCATCCGCCGCGATCCCGCCCCGCCCAAGCGGGTTTCACACGCACGCCGGCCGCCGGAAATATTTTCGTATGCGAAATGAAAGCGCGGACGTTTGCCGATTTTCGATAACACGTCGATTAATGACTCACTAGCATCGATTCTCAGTGGCGGGGCGGGCCGATCTCGGCGCCGGGCGCCGCCCCTTCGAGGAGAGATTCATGCAGACGGAATCGAATGGCCGCCCCGGCGCGGGCGGCGGCGCAGCGCGGCCGGCGCTTCAGCAGACGCTCGGCACGTGGCAGCTGTGGGGGATCGCGGTCGGTCTCGTGATCTCGGGCGAGTACTTCGGCTGGAGCTACGGCTGGGCGAGTGCGGGCACGCTCGGCTTCGTCGTCACCGCGCTGTTCGTCGCGGCGATGTACACGACCTTCATTTTCAGCTTCACCGAGCTCACGACGTCGATTCCGCACGCGGGCGGCCCGTTCGCGTACGCGCGGCGCGCGTTCGGCCCGGCGGGCGGCTATCTCGCCGGCGTCGCTACGCTCGTCGAATTCGTGTTCGCGCCGCCCGCGATCGCGCTGGCGATCGGCGCGTACCTGCACGTGCAGTTTCCCGGCCTCGAGCCGAAGCACGCGGCGATGGGCGCGTATCTCGTGTTCATGGCGCTGAACATCGTCGGCGTGCAGATCGCCGCGACGT
Organism: Burkholderia thailandensis E264; assembly: GCF_000012365.1. NCBI lineage: Bacteria > Pseudomonadati > Pseudomonadota > Betaproteobacteria > Burkholderiales > Burkholderiaceae > Burkholderia > Burkholderia thailandensis. The sequence goes on along the minus strand of NC_007651.1, from coordinate 3,739,705 downwards.
TCGAACTCGTCGTCACGCTGCTCGCGATCTTCGAGCTGCTCGTGTTCATGGGCGTCGTGTCGCCGGGCTTCGCGTGGAGCAACTTCATGAAGGGCGGCTGGGCGGGCGCGGATCACTTCAGCGCGGGTGCGTTCCACGGGATGTTCGCGGCGATCCCGTTCGCGATCTGGTTCTTCCTCGCGATCGAGGGCGTCGCGATGGCGGCCGAGGAAGCGAAGAATCCGAAGCGCTCGATTCCGATCGCATACGTGGCCGGCATCCTGACGCTCGTCGCGCTCGCGATCGGCGTGATGGTGTTCGCGGGCGGCGCGGGCGACTGGACCCGGCTCGCGAACATCAACGATCCGCTGCCGCAGGCAATGAAGTACATCGTCGGCGCGAACAGCGGCTGGATGCACATGCTTGTGTGGCTCGGCCTGTTCGGCCTCGTCGCGTCGTTCCACGGGATCATCCTCGGCTATTCGCGCCAGATCTTCGCGCTCGCCCGCGAGGGCTATCTGCCCGAATGGCTCGCGAAGGTGCACCCGCGCTTCAAGACGCCTTATCGCGCGATCCTCGCGGGCGGCGTGGTCGGCATCGTCGCGATCTATAGCGACGAGCTGATCCAGTTCGGCGGCCAGACGCTCACCGCGAACATCGTGACGATGTCCGTATTCGGCGCTATCGTGATGTACATCGTCAGCATGGCCGCGCTCTTCAAGCTGCGCCGCGCGCAGCCGAGGATGGAGCGCCCGTTCCGCGCGCCGCTGTACCCGTTCTTCCCGGCGTTCGCGCTCGTCGCGGCGCTCGTGTGCCTCGGCACGATGGTGTACTTCAACGCGCTCGTCGCGTCGATCTTCGTCGCGTTCGTCGCGCTCGGGTACGGCTACTTCCTCGCGACGCGCGCGCAGCGCGCGGCCGCGCCCGCCGACGCGCTGCTGGAGGAGTGAACGGCGCGCGGCCGTGACGATAAGGAGCCCTGATGCGATATACGGAGACGATCGGTTCGCGCACCTACCGCTTCGCGGACCTGAAAACGCTGCTCGCGAAGGCGAGCCCTTTGCGTTCCGGCGACCAGCTCGCGGGCGTCGCGGCCGCGACCGAGGAGGAGCGCGTCGCCGCGAAGATGGCGCTCGCGAGCGTGCCGCTCGCCGCGTTCCTGAACGAGGCTGTGATTCCCTACGAAGACGACGAGGTCACGCGCCTCGTCGTCGACACGCATTCGCGCGACGCGTTCGCCGAGATCTCGCACCTGACGGTCGGCGATTTCCGCAACTGGCTGCTGTCGCCCGCGGCCGACGCCGCCGCGCTCGAGCGGATCGCGTCCGGCCTCACGCCGGAGATGGTCGCGGCCGTATCGAAGCTGATGCGCAATCAGGACCTGATCGCGGCGGCGAGGAAGCGCCGCGTCGTCACGCGCTTTCGGAATACGGTCGGGCTGCCGGGGCGGATGTCGGTGCGCTTGCAGCCGAACCATCCGACCGACGACGTGAAGGGCATCGCCGCATCGATGCTCGATGGGTTGATGTACGGCTGCGGCGACGCGATGATCGGCATCAACCCGGCAACCGACAGCCTCGCCGCGATCACGAAGCTGCTCGCGATGATCGACGCGTTTCGCGAGCGCTACCGCGTGCCGACGCAGTCGTGCGTGCTCACGCACGTGACGAACACGATCGCGGCGATCGAGAAGGGCGCGCCCGTCGATCTCGTGTTTCAGTCGATCGCGGGCACGGAGAAGGCGAACGCAAGCTTCGGCATTTCGCTCGCGCTGCTCGCCGAGGCGCGCGACGCGGCGCTCGCGCTCAAGCGCGGCACGGTCGGCGACAACCTGATGTATTTCGAGACGGGCCAGGGCAGCGCGCTGTCGGCGAACGCGCATCACAGCGTCGATCAGCAGACGTGTGAGGTGCGCGCATACGCGGTCGCGCGCGTGTTCGAGCCGTTTCTCGTCAACACGGTGGTCGGCTTCATCGGCCCCGAATATCTGTACGACGGCAAGCAGATCATCCGCGCGGGGCTCGAGGATCACTTCTGCGGCAAGCTGCTCGGCGTGCCGATGGGCTGCGACATCTGCTACACGAACCACGCGCAAGCCGATCAGGACGACATGGACAACCTGCTCACGCTGCTCGGCGCGGCGGGCATCAACTTCATCATGGGCATTCCCGGCGCGGACGACGTGATGCTCAACTACCAGAGCACGTCGTTTCACGATCAGCTCTACGTGCGCGAAGTGCTCGGCCTGCGCCGCGCGCCCGAGTTCGAGGAATGGCTGGAGGCGATGGAGATCGCGGACGCGCACGGCGCGCTGCGCGCCGCGTCGGCGCGCGTGCCGCTGCTCGCGGGCGCGAACGACTGGATGGGGCTCTCCGCATGAGCGACGCGGTCGAAAAGAATCCGTGGGGGCAACTGAAGTCGTTCACGAACGCGCGGATCGCGCTCGGCCGCGCGGGCAACAGCCTGCCGACCGCGCCGCTGCTCGCGTTCAACCTGTCGCATGCGCAGGCGCGCGATGCCGTCCATCAGCCGCTCGACGCCGACGCGCTGCGCCGCGACATCGAAGCGGCCGGGCTGCCGACGCTCGGCGTGCAGAGCGCCGCGCCGGACCGGCAGCATTACCTGCGCCGGCCGGATCTCGGCCGCAGGCTCTCCGACGACAGCCGCGCGCTGCTCGCGGCGTATGGCGCGGGGCTCGACGAAGCGCCGGATGTGGTGTTCGTCGTCGGCGACGGGCTGTCGGCGTTCGCGGCCGCGAAGCAGGCGTTGCCGCTGCTGAACGCGATGCGGGCGAAGCTCGACGGCTGGCGAGTGGGGCCTGTCGTCGTCGCGCGGCAGGCGCGCGTCGCGCTCGGCGACGAGATCGGCGAGTTGCTCGGTGCGCGCCTCGTTGCGATGCTGATCGGCGAGCGGCCCGGCCTGAGCTCGCCGGACAGCCTCGGCGTGTATCTGACATATGCGCCGAAGGTCGGCTGTCACGACGCGCAGCGCAACTGCATCTCGAATGTGCGCCCCGAAGGGCTGCCTCACGACGCGGCCGCGCACAAGCTGCACTACCTGCTGACGCACGCGCGGCGGCTCGGGATGACGGGCGTCGGGCTCAAGGACGACAGCGACGCGCTGTTGCCCGCCTCGCAGGCTGAAGCGGAGCGTCTGGCGCAGGAATAGCCCTGGGCAGGTTGCGCGGCGGCCGGCGGTTTTCGGCGGTGTGAGGCGTTCGCCGGGTTTGGGCGATGCCGCAGCGGCGCACGAATGTTTCGCGCCGCCGCCACGGGCTGCGCCCCTGCGACGCGCGCGAACGTGCTCCGCGGCGCGGGCGGCTTCCGGGTGCGGCGCACGAACGCGGCGGGCGCATGCCGCGCGCCTGTCGCGCGAATCGGCGCGACAGGCTTGCCCCGGCCGCTTCGATGGGCGCGGGCGCATGCCGGCGCTCGTGTCCGGGCCGCCGCCGTTTGTGCTCGATGCCGCCGCCTTGGCCCGTCAGCGCTCCGTCCTTGCCGACGATCCGATGGCGCGGCACGACGATCGAGATGTGGTTCGCGCCGTTCGCCGCGGCGAGCGCGCGCCGAGCAGGCGCTCCAGACCGGCGACTGACTCCGCTGCGGCTCCGGCATTCATGCGTCGCGAAACAAGCGCTCGCAAACGAAATCGACGAACACTCGCACCTTCGGCGACAACTGCCGGTTCGACGGCCACAAAATCGAGAACTGCCCGGGCCCGATCCGGTATGCGTCGAGCACGGTCACGAGCGCGCCGTCGGCGAGCGTGTCGCGCGCGAGGAAGTCCGGCATGTAGCCGATGCCGAATCCCGCCATCACCGCCGCGCGCAGCGCCTCCATGTTGTTGCACGTCATCGTGGTGTGCAGGTTCGGCGGCTCGCTGCCGTCTGGCAGCAGCGCCCACGGCTGCAGCTTGCCCGTCGTCGGGAAGCGGTAGCGCACGCACGCGTGCGCGTCGAGTTCGCGCAGCGTGCGCGGAGCGCCCGCCCGCGCGAGATACGCGGGCGACGCGCACAGCAGAAAGCTGAACGGCCCGAGGCGGCGCGACATCAGGCTCGAATCGCTGAGCGTGCCGCTGCGGATCACCGCGTCGAAGCCGCCTTCGACGACGTCGACGAGCCGGTCGTTGAAATCGAGGTCCAGCTCGACGTCCGGATAGCGGCGCTTGAATTCCGGAGCCTATCCGAATGTTTGTGTGTGAGGCATAAACTGATGGCCAAGGAGCCACTTTATGCCACGCAAACGCAAGGAAGAAGTGACGATTGAACCGGGCAAGGGCTTGAACCTGGACCCGGAACTGATCAAGCAACTGGTACCCGGAACGCTGGATCGGGCAACGATCAACGAGCAGCTCGCCGCGCTCAAGAAAGCAATCTTCGAACGCGCGCTGGGCGGCGAACTGACCCACCACCTCGGCTACGAGAAGGGCGATGCCAAGCCGGCAGGCCGCACGAACCACCGCAACGGCACCAGCCGCAAGCGCATCACGACCGACGACGACCTGCTCGACGTCGAGATTCCGCGCGACCGAGAAGGCACCTTCGATCCGGTGCTGATCGCCAAGGGCGAGCGACGCTTCACCGGCTTTGACGACAAGATCATCGCGATGTACGCACGCGGCATGAGCGTGCGGGAGATTCAGGGTTTCCTGCTGGAGATGTACGGCATCGAGGTGTCGCCGGACTTCATCAGTACGGTGACCGATGCCGTGATCGACGAAGTGCGCGAATGGCAGCAGCGGCCGCTCGAGCCGATGTACCCGGTCGTGTTCTTCGACGCCTTGCGAGTCAAGATCCGCGACGAAGGCGTGGTCCGCAACAAGGCGATCTACCTGGCGCTGGGCGTGCGCCGCGACGGCACACGCGACGTGTTGGGCCTTTGGATCGAGCAGACCGAGGGGGCCAAGTTCTGGCTGCGGGTGGTGAACGACCTTAAGCTGCGCGGCGTGCAGGATATCCTGATCGCCGTGGTCGACGGCCTGAAGGGCTTCCCGGAAGCGATCAACACGGTGTTCCCGGAAACGACGGTCCAGACCTGCATCGTGCATCTGATCCGGAACTCACTGGACTTCGCCAGCTGGAAAGACAGGAAATCGGTCGCAGCGGCGCTCAAGGAGGTCTATCGGGCACCGTCGGCCGAAGCGGCCGCCGTGGCGCTGGAAGCGTTCGATACGAGCCCGTGGGGTACGAAATACCCTCCGATTGCCGCGCTCTGGCGCCGAGGGCAGTATCTCGTAGGAATTTTTTTACTCAAGACCGGGCGTCATGCTCGATGCCCGGTCTTCTCTCTGAGGCCTGCGCCCGGCCGCGACCTTGACTGCGGTAGAGGGGGCCGTCAATTCACCGAAGCGCGCAGGTCGGGGCCGGATGGGGCGCTCACTTTCCGGACGGCAGTTACCAGTTCCTGGTCCGTCGGGTTGTAATACCGCATTGCCATCTGCAGTGTCTTCCAACCCATGACCTTGGCCAGGGTGGACGCAGGCATGTGCGGCGCGAGCCGAGATGCAGCTTCGTGCCGCAAGTCATGAAAACGCAGCCCGACAACGCCCGCCCGTTCACAGGCCCGACGAAATGCTGCGCTGAGTCCCCTCGAATCGTAGAACGACGTCAACCGCCCGCCATGAATTGACCGGGGAAGCGCCCGAATCGCTGCCTCTGCCCGCTCGGACAGCGGCACCGACCGCGCATGCCCGTTCTTTGTGAGGTTCAGGCGGATGGTGTGATTCGCGAGGTCGATTTGTTCCCAGCGAAGCTTCACGATTTCACCTGCACGCATCCCCGTCTCGATGGCAAGGACGATACAGAAAGACAGTGTCGCAGACCGTTGATGTTTGCAGCAGGAGTGCAGCAAAAATGCAGCAACAAATCTGTAAGCACCGCAAAGCGAGGCTTGAGCTTGAGGTAAGTCCTTGATTTTGTTGGCGCGCCCGGCTGGGATCGAACCAGCAACCCCTGCCTTCGGAGGGCAGATAGCCGCACTCATCACACGCTGCTTGCGCATTTTCTTGGGACACAGGACGCTGCCCACGCTACACATTTGCACGCATCCTTAAATCCATGTCGCATTGAGCACCGTCAAGCAAACGAAATCACAAGCCGCTTACCACATGCAGCCGCGTATTTACGCAGCGTCGCAAATGATGGTGAATGCTTTTCACTCGACAACGAAGCCTCAAGCCGCGAGACCGCCGATGCGGTCGTACCCATCCGCTCAGCAATCTGAGCCTGTGTCAGACCAGCATCGCGCCGTGCAGACAAGATAGCGCGCAACGCGGTGTACTCATCCTCCAACGCGTCATACGCCGCCTTGACATTGCGACCGGCGAGCAGGCGCGCCGTGTCGTCCGCCGTATGCGGAACCGGATTGAATCCCTCAGCGCGAACACGCTTCACTGCTACCTTAGCCATTACGCACCTCTCTCAAACGTGCTTGGGCGATCCGCAATTCATGTTGCGGCGTTTCCTGTGTCTTCTTGACGAAGGAGTGCAGCACAACGACTTGCCGCCCCACATGCGTGCAATAGAACACCCGCCCGATGCCTTCCCTACCCTTGGGGCGCAACTCAAACAGCCCGTTACCCATTGCTCTGGAATGCGGCATCCGTAGATCCGCCCCGAATTCCTGCATCAGATCCAACAGCCGGAGGTAGTCCGCGAGAATCCCAGCCGGGAACGCGAAAACGTCGCGCTTCACCCGTTCGTTGTAGTAGACGACCGTCCAATCAAATTTCATGTTAGCAAATTTGCTATATTTCTGCAATCTGGCCTGCCGCTCTAGAGCGGCAGGAGCTTCTGTACAGCCGCGCGGCCTTGGTCCGGCGACAGGTGGGCGTAGCGCTCCGTCACGGAGATCGAGGAGTGCCCCAGCAGGTCTTTCACGACGTACAGGGAAACACCCTCCATCACCAGCCATGACGCGAAAGTATGTCGCAGGTCGTGGATCCGGAAATTCTCGATACCGACGCGGGCGCATGCTGCGTTAAATCCTTTCTGCAGGGTCTGTATGCGCTTCCCGGACCACCCCGGAAACACCCACTCGGAACCGGAACACTTCCGCTCAACCCAATCCCGTTGATCCCTCAATGCCGACAGCGCGGCACTATTCAACGGCACCACCCTACGCTTGCCGTTCTTCGTATGCTCAGCGTCCAGACGCAAAAACGAGCGCTCAAAATCCACCCGACGCCAGTCAAGCGCCAATAACTCGTTCTTTCTGCAACCTGTACTGAGTGCGAGGCGCACGAAATTTGCCAAATGTGGGCGCTTTGCATAAGCACCGGCAGAAAGAATCAGCGCGGACGCTTCCGCACGCGATATCCATCTAGGGCGTGTTCACACTACATTAGTTTGAGGTTATGCTTCGGAGATGGAAATCTCCGAAGCCCAATTCAAGCAGATCGAACATTGCCTGCCGCGACAGCGTGGCAATGTGAGCCTGTCGAACCTGCAAGTGCTCAACGCGATCCTTTATGTGGCCGAGCACGGATGTAAATGGCGCGGCCTGCCACCACGTTTCGGCCGCTGGCACACGATCTACACGCGCATGAACCGTTGGTCTCGCAACGGTGTACTGGACCGAGTGTTCACGGAGTTGCAGCGCGCGCAGATCATTCGCGTTCGGATTGAAGCGGTATCGCTGGATAGCACGATCGTGAAGGTTCATCCTGACGGCACCGGTGCGTTAAAAAAAATGGACCTCAAGCCATCGGCAAGTCTCGCGGAGGATGGACAACCAAGATTCATATGGTTGCCGCGGATGCTCGAACAGCCATAACGTTCGCACTGTCGCCCGGTCAAGCCGGCGATGCGCCGCAGGGACGTGCACTGCTCGAACGCCTGGGGCCGCCGAATCGGCCGCTGCACCTGCTGATGGACAAGGCGTACGAAGGTAACGAAACCCGACAACTCGCGCTCGATCTCGGCTTCATCCCGGTCGTCCCTCCGTTGAGTACGCGCGTCGAGCCTTGGGAATACGACCGGGAAATGTACAAGCGTCGTAACGAAGTCGAGCGGCTGTTCCGTCGATTGAAGGGTTTTCGTCGCATCTTCTCGCGCTTCGACAAACTCGACTTGATGTTCATTGCCTTTATCAACTTCGCCCTGATTATCGAAGCCCTTCGATAGTGTGAACACGCCCTAACCCGATGCTCCCCGCCATTCAATCCGAGACTCTGCGCCGGATTCGGCAAGTCAGAGCAATCGCATTCGAGACGGACAAAATTAATAGCTGCCGAAAGAAATTTCAACTCTCTCTTGACTGTTGACTCCTGCACACCATCGGCAAGACGGACCGCAACATACTTCCGAACGTCCACCCTTTTCAACGCCGAGATAGCGCGTCCGCCAAAATACGGCTGAAGTCGCTTCAACGAGTACATATCTCGCTGCTTACTGCGGTGATCCTTAGCCGACAAATAAATACCGACGATTTCCTCAAATGTCATTCCAAACGCCTCTAGCGCTATTGAATCACCAGAATATCGACAGTTGCGATTCTATGCTTAAATCCATTTACATAATTGGTCTAATTCTCGCGCGTCGATAACCAGAACACGCCCAACTCCTGCCGCCAAAACGCTTGACAGCGGTCAAGCGTCGCGCCCGCCTGCAAAGCCGCATTGAACGCAACCTTCAGGGCTTCCGCCGGATCATTCGCGGCAATGTGATCGATCGGCATAACCTCCGGAACGACGACGCCGCGGCTTGTCCAATACCGCTTTTCATTCAGCGCGTGTTCCGCGAAATCCTTCGTGATGTACTTCGCCAGGTAGGCCGCGAGCTTGTGCCGCAGGCCCCTTTCCTTGAACGGGTTTCGGACGTTAATCTGCCCATTCCCGACGCCTACGATGCTTTGCCAGATCGAGCGCAGCACTCGATAGTTCTGACGGCCCTTGACCGCCACGTGGAGGTGCCACGCACCCCGCTTCTGACGCTCAGGCGTCGCGACATACTGGAAGGTCGACAGCTTCGCGAGACGCCGGCGCAGCGCGTCGAAATCACGCTTCAGGCGGGCTTTGTCCTGCATGTTCTCGCGGTACGTCAACGTGATCATTCGATCCGCTCCAATCGCCTTACACCGTAGCCGCACCTGCTGCTTGGCACGCTTCGCCGCATCGAGCAGGTTCGATTCACTGTTCTCCGACTCCCCGCGTTTCGCCTTGGGCCTCGCGTTCAACGACAGTGCGCCCATGTACCGATCAAACCGCGTCGCCGTCACTTCGACCTGCCCATCACCGAAATTCCGGCCACGGATCACCCACTCTCTACGGAACGGCGAGAAGTCGCCTATACTTGCGTCGTGCATTGCAATCACCCTTGTAATGCGCTGTTTCACCAAGCCCTGACCGTGCCAGCGTTCAGGGCTTTTCTTTTTTCCGAGCTGTCTTTCTGTCCTTGCTCCGCCTCGCTCTATGCCTGCGTCCGTGTCCCGTATCCGTTAAGTGTCCCTGATACAAGTTTAGGGGCCGCGCTGCGCGCGGCCCGCCCGGCGCGCTCTGCTGCGCTGGGCGAGCCCCGCGCACTTCAACCCCCACCCCCTCGCCACCGAACCGCCTACGCCCGCCCCAATCGCGCCGGAAGCGCCCCGCGCGGCAGTGCCTTGCAGAATGGAGGGGCCACCGCCGCAGCGCCTTCGCTCCCCGCCCCCCGCGATTACCCGCTACTCGGTCCGGCGGGCCGCGCTGAGCCGCGCGACAAAGGCCAGGACTTCGCATTGCCGCCGTCGCCCTACGCCGCTTCGGCCTCGGCCGGACACTCCCGACGCTAGACGCCCGATTTTTCGTTACGCCCGCGATCGAGATAACGATTAAATCCGTCCTTGTCGTACTCAAACGCCCCGAGCATCAACTCGTCGGCCCAATACGCCAAGCGCTCGACCACTTCTGCCTTTGATAGCCCCGCATCAACCGCCAGCCGATCAAGCGCGAAATGTGCCCGTTGGTCGACGGTAAAACTGAATCGGCGACGCTCGTAATCCTTGCTCGCATGAATCGGCAATCGCACCACTCGCCGAACCCAATCAACCTCATGCACGACTGACGAACGCGAACGTTGCGGGTCGATAGCCTTGCGCTTCGACGCCTCTAAATCGCGACGGAGTTGCGCCAATTCTTCGCGAAGCCGCTCGTTCTCCATTACTAGCTCGTCATAAGCGTCGACAGCAGGTGGAATATTTTTCGTTACCGTAACGGGATTGCCTGACGCCTTGCGCCGCGCACGGAATGCCGCTTGCCGCTCCGCGTTCGTCATCGACCCACCTTCCTTGCGCGGGCGACCGCGACCACGCTTTCCCGTTACGGCTGGAAGCGGTAACGGAATTGTTTTCGTGTCTTCGGGTTGGATCATGACGCACACTCCATATCGACAATGTTCTTATTTTACGTTACGAGTAACGATAAATAAATATTTGTTACGAGTAACGTTAAATCCGCTGTACCTGTAGTACGAGCAGCACCTCCGTGCGCTGCTTCGAGCTTGATCGACCATCAAGAAAGCTCGGCAGCCACGCGTAACCGCTACGCGCCGTCGAATTCCGGTCCTGAATCAGCCCGCCCAGCACCACGACCTCGCCATCCGTCAGCCGTGTGACGGTCTGTAGCTGGCGCGTGTTCTTTGTCGGCGACGTATCGACGCCGGTTTTCGTCGGGACAAAATCGGAGATCTCCTCATGCACGCGCAGTTCGATCGCGTCACGCATCACCGTAGGCTCAACGTCGAAAATCAGCCCGGCGTCCTGATAGGTGATCGACTGAACCGGCGTGCCGCTCGACCCTTGGTAGCTCACGCTTGATTGCGTCGGCACCTGCTGCCCGACGTTCAGCCGCACCCGCTCGCCCGACGCGATCCGCACATGCGGCGAACTGATGACCTTGAACCGCGAATCGGCATTGAGCGCAGATATCGCCGCGTCGATGCCCGGCCCGGTGAATCGCACCGCGCTCTTGTCGGATGACGTGTCGCCGCTCGAGATTCGAAGCTGACCGCCCAGCACCTTCGCCGCGATGCTCCACGCCGAATTGGTCGAATCGGTGTTGGTCACTTCATACGCCCAGCCGCGCACCACCACCTCGCCCGGCGCAGTGTCCAGCTCGGGAACCAGTTTGCGCAGCATGGCAACCTCATCGCGCGAGCCGACGATCACCAGCTCACCGCCGCGCGCCTGAACACCGCTCGCAACTGGTTGAGCAACAGGCGCGTTAGTCGGCACCGCAGCCGGTGCGCCCGGCACCTGTACGGCACCAGCAGACTCGCCAGCGACCGGGCCAACGGATACCGGTGGCAGCATCGAGTGCGAGCCAATCAACGGCTCTACCAGCTCGCGTAAATCGCTGGCCTTCCGGTATCGCGGTTTGTATACGTACACATCGCGATCCGCTTTCGCGAGCACGGCGCCCGGCTTTCTCATCACGTAATCGACGCCGTTTTTCGTGACTACCTGAAAGCCGAGCGAATCGAGGAAATCCACCATCACGTCGCGCACATCGCGGCTCTGATCGTCCAGACGGAATGACACAAGACGAGTGTCGGTCAGCACATCCGGGCCGAGCACATAAGGCGTGCGCATTGCGTCCTGATAGATCAGGTCGACCACCTGCGCCACCGTGACGAACCGCAGGTCAAACGCCGTCCCGCGAACGTGCTTGAGCGGCGTGAGCGGCGACGGTGCGGGCAAAGGTGGCGCAGACGCCGCGGCAGCCAAACTGGAGTCAGCTGGCAGGGTCGGCAACGGCGGAACCGAGCCAGCCGCATGCACCCACCCACTCGACAGCATCAACGCGCCAAGCAGCGCACCATATCGCCTCATCTCACACCCCCGTTTTGTTCTGTTTTTCCACCCTGCACGCCCGTCCACCCGCTCGTCATCTTTCCGTCCACTTCGCCGACCAGACGCACGCCCTCGCCGCGAAACTCAGACGCCGGAACCGCGCGCAATCGACTATCCGCCCCTACCACCACGACATACGCGACACCGGCCACCGCGTAACGCCCGGCCACTCGCCATTCAGCCGACTTGCTTGCGTCAGCTGGACGCGTTGCCGTCGCCGGTTGCGACGCCGGGACCGCAGCCGTTGCCGTTGCAGCTTGTGCAGTGCCGAAGCCTTCGTGCGCCCTGTGATAAATCTTCACGGCCAGCACGACGAACACGACCAGCGCGACCGGCACGACATACAACGCCTTGGGAATGACCGCCTGTTTCTTCGTGTGAACCTCGGCGCTCGTATACAGCTTGAACACCTCGCGCGGATACGACCATTGGCGCTTCACCGCGTCTTTCAAGCTGCTCGGGTTGTGGCAGTGATCCCATTCGTACAGCATCGCGCGCTTCAGCCCGAACAGGTTGCGCACATGGACGTGTCGACCGACGAGATCGCGCACCGTCTTGCTGATGCGCTGCGGATGCTGCGTGATGATGATGAAGTCAACGCCCATATGTCGATGAACGTGCAGCTGCTCGACGTCCGGCGTCGGCTTTTGGCTTGCGGTCGTCGGTGGGTAGATGCGCTGGGCCTCATCGATGACGATCAGGTCGTGCGCCTGCGCGTTCACATGCCATTGCCGCAACCACGGTTCATCAATTTCGACGTGCTCGACGGCAAGGTCGCGAATGCCATCGACCAGCACGCGACGCCCTTTCGCAAGCTTCGTCAGCAGCCACACCGCATACAGCGTCTTACCGCTACCCGGCACCCCTGTAATCAGCGTGATCATTTGCTGAACACCATTTTTGTTGTAGACGTGAGCAGGTAGAACGAAACGCGGGCCGACAAGCCGCCGAGCACATACGCGATGCCGTCGCCAACGCCGCCGAGCGCCAGCACGTTCGCGATATCGGCCGCCAACCCGCCAACGCTCGCAGTCATCCACTGAATCACCTGATTCAGTGCTAAGTCGATGCCGGTCACCGTCAGGAAACCGATGCCGAGCGCCACCAATACACGCGTGACGATCGGACCAACCAGCGATATAAGCAGGGTCGCCCAGCTCATGCCATTAGCCCCATAACGAAGATGAGACCCGCGCCGAGCGCCGACAGCATGAGCACCAGCGGCCGCAGCCTCACAGCCAGATCGCAAATCGGTTGATAGCTGAACGATAGGCGCGCGTCGAACACGACGACCTCATAGGGCCGCGGGCAAACGCCGTTGTTCAGGCCGATTGAGATCGGTGACAGCGACACGCCCTTCGATTCGCGCTTCACGTCCACATCATTCGCACTACCGAGGGGTGCGCAACCGGACGCGTCGGGGTGAAGCACGCACACATCAGGCCACGGTGGCTGAGGCTTACCGGTATCTCCCGGACCTGTGCCCGGGTTAGTCCCCGGATTGGTGCCGGGATTCGTTCCCGGATCAGTGCCGGGATTTGTCCCCGGGTTCGTGCCCGGATCGGTTCCGGGGTTCGTACCCGGGTTGGTTCCCGGATTCGTGCCCGGATTCGTGCCCGGGTTGGCTCCCGGATTCGTGCCCGGGTTGGTTCCGGGATTCGTGCCCGGGTTCGTTCCGGGATCAGTACCCGGACTGGCCCCAGGGTTGCCGTTCGGCATCGGAAACCCCATCGATCCGCCGCCTGCGCGCGTGCCGGGACTCACCGACGTGAATTCGCCCACATTGGGAACCCACTGGGGATTCTGCGCATTCCAGCTACTAACGTCGTCCTCACTAATCGGGTAGCTTGGATCAAAAGGTACACCCTGATAGCCGGGTTGATTGCTGGCCTGCTTCCATAGCTCGTTCGCGAGCGCCGCGACAATTTTCGGACTGACCGGCTTAGCGCGCTCCGCATTCTCCAGCGATTTCACGGTATCCGACACAGTTTGCGGACGCCCTTGAATATCAACGTACGTCGCTTCGCGCGCACATGACGCATACACGTCGCTGAGATATGCGGTGAAGTTATGGCCGTGAATAACAACTCGCGCCGGCATATCCTTGACAGCAAGATACATGCTGTCAGTGGGGCGGCGCTGATCCGGCCAGCAGTCGGCAGCGTCAGTATTGCCCGTGCACACGAAACCCCAATAGACGTAGCCACTAGTCGGACAAGGCTCGCCAACGTGCCCCCGTGTCGCATCCGCCACTGCATCGAGCGTGACCGACGGCTTCTTCGGAAATATCAAGCGTATCAAGCCGTCAATCGCAAGCTGTACGGATGCACCGAAGGCAGCACCGAGCGCGTAGCACGCAGCAACGCCCAAAAATCCACCTCCGAGCGCGCAGCTGGCCACTGCAATGCCGCCGATAGTGGAGCTAGTAACTCCAGTGATCGTATTGATCGCTCTAGCCGTCGCCTCGACTTGCGCGCCCGAGACCTCATAACCTCGCTTTGCTTCAGTCGCGGCAATCACACCCGCCAACTGCATCGAAGGCCGGGACTCTGTCTCGACCACCACACGATCGACAACCGAACCTGAACCGGTCGCCTCCACGACGCGATCAAGCGGTCCCGCAGGTTTAGCTGTGGTTCCAGGCTCCATCACAATATTTCCGCGCGTGTCAAAGCGGACAGCCGCTTTTGGCGCTGGTACTGGACCGGCCGCATTTGCCGTCGCCAACGAAGCGAACAGCAACGCGACGATGAAAAAGTGAGCAAGCCTCATGACATCAATATCAAACCGGCTGTGTACAAGGTGACGACAGTCACCGCGAATTCGATGTAGTACAGAATCACGATCAACTCTCCGAAGCGGAATCCACGAAGCGACGCAGCGCACGCAGACCGAACGCCATCGCCAGCACCAGAAGCACCGCGCTACCCACCGCCATACCCGCTTCGATGCCACCCGGGACGGGCACATCGCCGGTTGTCCCATCGCCGACGAGCGTCAGGTGCGCGACCTGCTGCACACCGGCCGAGCCATCCGACAACGTGCACGGAACTTGAGCGCTTGACGCGGCGGCACCGGAAGCAGCGCCACACACCACTACGTCGATACCCTGCGCCATACCCCCTCCAATGAAAAACCCCCGGCGTGCCAAGGCATACCGGGGGCCTGTCGTGCCGCTCGATCAGCGACCGATGAAGCTGCGCACCGTGCGGTAGCCGAACGTCACCGCCGCCAGCGCGAGCACCGCCGTGCCGACGAGAACGATGTTCGGGCTAATGCCGTTGATCGCGTTCACGACGGCCGTCACATCCATCGCCGGGGTGCCCGCATCCGCCGCGAATGCGCCCGCGCTTGCGACCGCCGTAGCTGCTGCTGCAAACAGTTTCTTCATACTCTTTCTCTCTCAGGTTCTGGCCCGGGTGTAGAGGACCGTTCGGGTGGGCCAGCTTCGAACGGCCGGCTGCCCATGACGGGCTATGCGGTAGCGTGCGCGGCCGGTTTCGCGGTCGGTCGGCCGAACGGAACAAGCGAGACGATGCGCGGTTCGAGCTTGCCTTCCATCGACTGTTGAAGCGCGAACTCCGCGAGGTAGTCACCGGGTTGCGAATCCTTCAGCGCGTTCGGCAGGTTGATCGTTCCGACGAGAATCTGTTTGCCCTCGCTGGTCTCCTGCTCCAGCACGCATTGCGCCGTGTGGATTTCCCACGGCTGGTTCGTGCGCTTCGAGATACCACCGCGCGGGACCACTTGCAGAATCGTCAACTTTTGCTTGCTCATCTCGGTTCCTTTGATTTAGGACTGCTATTCACATTGAACGGAGCCGCGTGGACTCCGCATGCATGCGCGACGAACGCGCTAATCGAAAAAGGTGGACGCTAGGTCAGCCGCCCACAAAACACCGCGTCATCCGAGGGTGAATGTCGACGCGGCGCACTACAGGGGAAACGGGTTGCGAGGCTGGGAGACTTCCACCGGGACCAACGTGCAGAGGTCCGGTTTTCGGCCTGCCCGACGCAGAGCGTCGCGGGCCTTTTCGCGGGCACCCTCGACACCCCGGGCGCTCACATCGATGACGGCAACGCGGTTGTTACCGCACTGCGTGTAGGCATGAACTTGGTATTTCGGCACCACTCACCCCCGTTCGCTTTTGATATGGCCCCATCATCACGGGGTTTACCTTTCCCCATGGGCTGTTAGACTGCGCACATTACCTGATTGGTACATGTACCGTTTTGGGAATCCTACGTACCAATTTGGTACACGTCAAGAGGAATCGTATGGATATTGCGGAACTGATCGAACGCGCCAAGGATGCGACCGGGTCGCAGCTCGCCGTCGCCGAGAAAATCGGACGCCCGCACTCGCGCATAAGTGACTGGAAAGCGGGCCGACGCAAGCCCGATGCGGCCGACATCATGCTGCTTGCAGAGGTGGCAGGCGTACCCGTGTTCGAGACGCTCGCCGAAGTCGAAATGGAACTGGACGCAGAGCGTAGCTCGGTGTGGCAACGTGCTTTGGGAAACCTGCGTGCGGCGGGTGTAGCGGCGACTGTGGTGCTTGGCGCTACCGCCGTGGTGAGCTTGACTTCAAAACCGGCTGACGCGGCTGAAAAAGCGCAAGAAAACAAAGACTTGGCGCGCCCGGCTGGGATCGAACCAGCAACCCCTGCCTTCGGAGGGCAGTACTCTATCCATTGAGCTACGGGCGCTTACGGAGGCGATGCGACCCTAGATAGTCACAACGCGTAGCAAGACCGCAAGGATACCTCGTTTCCGTTGGACCGTCCACCGCGGTCCCGCATCCGCGCATCGCCCCTCCCGCATCGCCCCGCCGCGCACGCCGAGCCCCTCCGACGTGCGGGTAAACACGCGCCGGCCGATCGCTCGCCGCCATGTAAACGTTCCGTCTATAATCGTCCGAGCTTCATCCGCAGCCATTCATTGCCGTACCGCTCAAAATTCCTATTCATGGAGACGAGGCAAGCATGAGCGAAGCACCCCACGGAGCCCCCATCAAAACCCCCGGGCAACTCATCGCAGTTGTCATCGCCTCATTCGTGGTCCCGATCGCGATCATCGTCCTGTTCGCCACCTACGCCAATCATGCGTTCCGCACGGGCGCCGGCACCGACGGTCTGTCCGACGAAGCCGTCGCGAAACGCATCGCCCCCCTCGCCCAGGTCGACATCAAGGACGCGAACGCGCCGCGCGTCTACAAAACGGGCGAGGAAGTCTACAAGGCCGTCTGCGTGACCTGTCACGGCACCGGCGCCGCCGGCGCGCCGAAATTCGGCGACGCCGCCGCATGGGCGCCGCGCATCGCCGCCGGCTATGACGAAGTCCTGCGCATCGCGCTGACCGGCAAGGGCGCGATGCCGCCGCGCGGCGGCACGAACCCCGACGACTATAGCGACTATGAGTTCGCGCGCGCCGTCGTCTACATGGCGAATCAGGGCGGCGCGAAATTCGCCGAGCCTGCCCAGCCCGCCGCGAACGCGGCGTCTGCCTCGGGCGCGGCCGCCGCGTCCGCGCCGGGCGCATCCGATGCAACAGCCGCCAACGCGCAGGCCGCCGCGGCAATGGCCGCGATCGCCGCGCTACCCAAATCCGGCGAAGCGCCCGCTGCCGGCGCGAACGCGGAAAGCTCGGCGTCGGCCGGCAAGGCGCTGTACGAATCGACATGCCAGGCCTGCCACGCCACCGGCGTGCTGAACGCGCCGAAGTTCGGCAACAAGGCCGACTGGGCGCCGCGCCTGAAGGATTCGATGGATGTCGTCTACAACTTCGCGCTGCACGGCAAAGGCGCGATGCCGCCGAAGGGTGGCTCGAGCGCGTCGGATGCCGACGTGAAGGCCGCGGTCGACTACATGGTCAACGCCGCCAAGTAACACGCTCGCCACAACAGCCAACGAAAAACCCCCGCGCTGCACAAGCATCGCCGGGGGTTCTGTTTTGTCGGCGCCGGCAGCCGGAAAGCCGCCGCGCATCGGCCAATTCGTCCGGCGGCGATCCGGTGCTTTCAAGCCTGTCCGGCCGTGTTCCCGTGCCTCGGCCGCCGCGCGACAAAGGATCGAACACAACGGGCCGAAACAACGGGCTGACGCAACGGACCCACCGACGTCGCCCGCCACCGCGCCGCCAGTCAGTCAACTCGTCAGCCAGCCCACCTCACTTCTGCAGCAGCGCCTTCAGGCTCGCGAGCCGATCCTTCGGCGTCATCGGCGCCTCTTCCGGCGTCGGCGGCGGCGCCTCGTCGAGCCCCATCTCGGCGATGAAACGCGACTGTTCGCAGACGATTGTCTCGCGCGCCCGCTTGCGCTTCTTGCACCAGTTCAGATGCAGGCTGCGCTGCGCGCGCGTGATCGCGACGTACATCAGCCGGCGCTCTTCCTCGATCCGCTCGTCGTCGATCGGGCCGTCGTCGCTGCCGCCGCTGTGCGGCATGATCCCTTCCTCGACGCCGACCAAGAACACGTGCGGATACTCGAGCCCCTTCGACGCATGCACGGTCGACAAGCGCACCGCGTCCGGATCTTCTTCCTTGCCTTCGAGCATCGACATCAGCGCGACCGTCTGGATCAGCCCGAGCAGGTTCTTGCCGGTATCGGCGAGGCCGTCCGCGTTGTGGAAGCCTTCCGCCTCGCCGTCCACCGCCTCGTCCGGCTCCGGCTTCGTCCCCTTGCGCTTCAGCCATTCAAGGAATTCGAGCACGTTCTGCCACTTCGTCTGCGCCTGCCGTTCGTCGTAGGCGTCGTACAGGTACGCTTCGTAGTGGATCGCTTCCATCATGTCGTCGAGCACGACGGTCGCGGGCTCCTTGTCCGCGCGGTCGGTCAGGCGCTGGATGAAATCGCAGAAGATCCTCAGCGGCTCGATCTGCCGCGCGGACAGCCGCGCCTCGATCCCGCCCATGTAGACCGCCTCGAACAGCGACACCTTCGCCTGCCCGGCGAACGCGCCGAGCGCCTCGAGCGTCGTGTTGCCGATCCCGCGGCGCGGCGTCGTGACCGCGCGGATGAACGCCGGATCGTCGTCGGCGTTCGCGATCAGGCGCAGGTACGCGCACAGATCCTTGATCTCGGCCTTGTCGAAGAACGACTGGCCGCCCGACAGCACGTATGGAATCCGCTCGCGCCGCAGCACTTGCTCGAAGATGCGCGCCTGGAAGTTGCCGCGGTACAGGATCGCGTAGTCGCGAAACTGGGTGCGCCGCTCGAATTTGTGCGCCGACAGGCGGAACACGACGGATTCGGCCTCGTGCTCTTCGTCGTTGCACGGCGTGACGGTGATCGAATCGCCCATCCCGTGCTCGGACCACAGCTTCTTCTCGAACAGCTTCGGGTTGTTCGCGATCACGTTGTTCGCCGCCGTCAGAATGCGCACCGTCGAGCGATAGTTCTGCTCGAGCTTGATCACGTGCAGCTTCGGAAAATCCTTGCCGAGTTGCGCGAGATTCTCGAGCGTAGCTCCACGCCAGCCGTAGATCGCCTGATCGTCGTCGCCCACCGCCGTGAACGCCGCTCGCGGCCCCGCGAGCAGCTTGAGCAGTTCGTACTGGCACGCGTTGGTGTCCTGGTATTCGTCGATCAGCAGGTAGCGCAGCCGGTTCTGCCAACGGTCGCGCACCGGCTCGTTCTTCGCGAACAGCTCGGTCGGCAGGCGGATCAGATCGTCGAAGTCGACCGCCTGGTACGCGTGCAGCGTCGCGACGTAGTTCCGGTAGACGAGCGCCGCCTGGTGCTCGTCCTCGTTCGCCGCGATCGTCATCGCCTCCTCGGGCGTGACGAGGCCGTTCTTCCACAGCGAGATGATCGTCTGGATCTTGCGGATCAGGCCCTTGTCGGTCGTGCCGATCTGCTCTTGGATCATCCCGAAGCAGTCGTCCGAATCCATGATCGAGAACTGCGGCTTCAGGCCGACGTGCTCGGCCTCCTGTCTCAGGATCTGCACGCCGAGCGAATGGAACGTGCAGACGGTGAGCTGATTGACGGGCACCTTGCGGCCTTCCTTGCCGGGCGTCGTGAGCGTCTTGCCCTCGAGAAGCTTGCCGACGCGCTCGCGCATTTCGGCGGCCGCCTTGTTCGTGAACGTGACGGCGGCGATGTGGCGCGGCTCGAAGCCTTTTGCTTCGATCAGGTGCGCGATCTTCTGCGTGATGACGCGGGTCTTGCCGCTGCCCGCGCCGGCGAGCACGAGGCAGGGACCGTCGAGATAGCGCACCGCTTCGCTTTGAGCGGGATTCAGGCCTGCGGACATGATTGCGGATGGTGTTGCGGTTGACGGCGGCGAAGCCGGAAGGCGCCGCGAGCGAAGCGCGGCCGGCGCGCGCAAGGCGGCGCCGGCCGCGGCAAATGGCTCGCGGGACGCGCATGTTAACACGGCGGCGGCCGGCGATTCTTTCGCGTATGTGAAACGACGGCCGCGTCGGCCATTCGGCCGATGCGCGCCGGGCGCTCGTGCGGCAGGGGCGTCTGCCGGCGACGTGACGCACGCATGCGGCATGGCCGCTGCGCGTCTTCGCGTCGCGAGGCGTTCTGATAGCATCGCCTTTTTACCGGACGTCCCGCGATGCTCGCGCTGAAGCTCACGCTGGTCCCGCTGTTCCTGCTGCTTGTGTCGATGTCGGGCAGATGGTGGGGGCCATCGATCGCGGGCTGGCTCGCCGGGCTGCCGGTCGTCGCCGGTCCGATTCTCCTGCTCGTCGCCGTCGAGCATGGCCCCGCCTTCGGCGCGCAAGCGGCGCTGCTGTCGCTGTCCGCAATCGCCGCGTCCGAGGCGTTCAACTTCGCGTATGCGTGGACCTGCCGCCAACGCCGGTGGCCCGCTCGCGCTCGCGGCCGGCCTCGCCGCCTGGGCCGCCGCCGCGAGCGTGCTCGTGAGGCTGCCCGCAACGCCGCTTGCCGCGATGGCCGTCGCACTCGTGGCGATATGCGTCGGTCAGTCCTGCCTGCCGCGCGGCGCAGCGGTCGCGCCGCGCGCGCCGTTGTCGCGCGCCGATCTGGCCGGCCGGCTCGTCGCGGGCGCGGCGCTTGCGCTTGCCGTCACGTCGCTGTCCGGCGCGCTCGGCGCCGCCTGGAGCGGCATCCTCGCCGTGTTCCCGCTCCTCGGCAGCGTGCTGTCGGTATCGTCGCACCGCGCGCACGGGCCGGACTTCGTCATCCATCTGCTGCGCGCGATGGTGCTCGGCCGCTTCTCGTTCGCCGCATTCTGCCTGTGTGTCGCACTCGCGCTGCCGCATCAGCCGGCAATTCCGGCGTTCGTCGAAGCCGCCGCGCTGTCGATCGTCGTGCAAGGCATGACGAGGCGCTTCGCGGCGCGAAGCGCGAGGCCGCCCGCGCTCACGCGTGCGGCGGCGCCCGACTGACGATCGCGCGCCGCTATCATGAGCGCACGCGCTCGCCCCCGCGCCCATCACCACGGAACGCCTATGGGATACCACTTCGCCACCGCCGCGCTCGGCCCGCTGCTGCTCGCGCAGGGTCGCCACGTCAGGCGGGTGACGCCGCGCCTCGCCGAAGCCGACGGGCCGCGCAGCGGCGTCGACGGCGCCGGGCCACCGCTGCGTCTGCTCGTGCTCGGCGATTCGGCGGCGGCGGGCGTCGGTGTTCCCACGCAGTCCGACGCGCTCGCCGGGCAACTCGTGCGCGCGCTCGCGCCGTTCCATCGCGTCGAGTGGCGGCTGCTCGCGCGCACCGGCGCGACGACGCGGGATCTGCTCGACTGGCTCGATGCCGAGCCCGCCGCGCGCTTCGACGCGGTCGTCACGTCGCTCGGCGTCAACGACGTGACGGACGGCGTGCCGCCCTCGCGCTGGCGCGACGCGCAGGCGGCGCTCGTCGAGCGGCTGACGACGCGCTTCGGCGCGGCGCACGTGATCCTGACCGCTGTGCCGCCGATGCATCGTTTGCCGGCGCTGCCGCAGCCGCTCAGGTGGTATCTCGGGCTGCGCGCGCGGCGCCTGAACGCCGTGCTTTCGCACTGGGCCGCCGCGCAACCCGCTTGCGAGTTCCTGCGGATCGACATGCCGCTCACGCGCGATGCGATGGCGTCGGACGGCTTTCATCCGGGCCTGCGGGCCTGTGCGGCGTGGGCCGAGCAGGCCGCCGCCGCGATCAGGCGGCGGGCGGGGGCGACGCAGTGGCGGGCGACGGCCGGCTGACGCGCCACGACGTCCGCGTTCCTGCCTCCGGCTCATGCATCGACGATTCGTCGACGATCGCAGCCGTTCGATGGAATACGGATGCGCGCGCTTCATTTCCGAATGGCCGCGCCTTCGCGAGCCGGCGAAGCCGGCGCCGGGCGGCCGCGCCGCGTTCCCGTGGCCGCCCGAATGAATCGGCGATGTCCGGTAGGCCGCCGCGCCCGCGGCATCGGACGACGGCCTCGAAAGAGGCGTCGAACGAGATCGCCCCCTACCGTGGTGGCGCCGTCAGCCGCCTGCCCGCCCGCCGTCCGGCCGCGTCGCGCGCGGCGGACGTTCGGCTTTCGCACGCCTTGTCCGTTCGGCCAACGTCGCCGGCAAGCCGTTCCGCCCCGATTCGTCATGCCACAATAGACATTCGTCGCCGCGCGGCGTCCGAGCCGCAGCGCCCCCGTTTCGCAAGCAGACAGGATCGTTCATGTCGTCAACGCTCAAGATTGGTTTGATGGGTTTCGGTTTTGCAGGCGCGACGTTCCACGCGCCCGTCATCGCGCACAGCGGCCGCACGCAGCTTGCCGCGATCGCGACCGGCCAGCCGGACCGCGCGGCCGCCGCGTATCCGGAGGCCGTCGTCGTGCCGGATCTCGACGCGCTCGTCGCGCGCGAGGATGTCGAGTGCGTTGTGATCGCGACGCCGAACGACACGCATGCCGAGTTGGCGAAACGGGCGCTCGACGCGGGCAAGCACGTAGTCGTCGACAAGCCCGTCACGCTGTCGGCCGCGGATGCGCTTGTGCTCGCGCGTCTCGCCACCGCACGCGGCCTCGTGTTCGCGCCGTTCCACAACCGCCGTTGGGACGGCGATTTCCTGACCGTGCGTCAGCTCGTCGAAAGCGGCGAACTCGGCCGCATCACCTATTTCGAATCGCACTTCGACCGCTTCCGCCCGCATGTGCGCGCGCGCTGGCGCGAGGAAGCGGCGCGCGGCGGCGGGCTGCTGTTCGACCTCGGCCCGCACCTGATCGATCAGGCGCTCGCGCTGTTCGGCGCGCCGGACGCGGTGAGCGCGACGATCAAGACCCGCCGCGACGACGGCGATGCGCCCGACTTCGTCCACCTGCAGCTCGGCTATCCGGACAAGGACGTCGTGCTGCACGCAAGCGCGCTCGCGGCCATCGAGCCCGCACGCTTCACCGTGCTCGGCACGCAGGCCGGTTATCAGAAGCACGGGCTCGACACGCAGGAAGATCAACTGAAGGCGGGCCTCACGCCGGACGACGTCGAGTTCGGCGGCGGCAACCCGCCGGGCGTGCTGCGCGGACTCGACGGCGACCTCGAGGTCGAGCGGCCCGTGCCGACGCTCGACGGCCAGTACGCGGAGTTCTATCGCGCGCTCGCCGCGTCGATTCATGACGGCGCGCCGTTCCCCGTCGCGCCGCAGGATGCCGTCGACGTGATGACGATCATCGAGCTCGCGATGCGCAGCGAACGCGAAGGCCGGCGCGTGCCGTTCTTGCGCGAAGCGGTCTGAGCAGGCGGCGCGCGGCCGGCGCGATCGTGCCCTTCGCGTCCGGCCCGGCTTTGCTCGCCGACAAGCGCCAACAAACGGTTACAAACAATTCGGGAACGAACGTCATCTCGACGCCGGTCTGAGCCGTTCGTCCAATTGCCTGTTCGGCATCGACAATCAGGAGAATGCAATGCAACGGTTGATCCGCGCGGCGGCATGCTGCGTCCTCGTCTCGTCGCTCGCGGCATGTGTGGTCACGCCGCCGCGCCCGGCGCCCGCGCCCGCGCCTCGCCCCAGTCCGCAAGTGGTCGGCTACGAGCGGATGCAGCAGATCCAGAGCCGCATCGATAACCTGAGCCACCGCATCGACGCGCGCGTGAACGCAGGCTACTATCCGCCGCCGCAAGGCGCCGCGCTGCATCGCCGGCTCGACGTGATCCGCCGGGAATCGACCGACATGGCGGCCCAGCACGGCGGCGGCCTGTCCGGCGACGAGCAGCGCGTACTCAATCAGGAGCTCGACGTGGCCGCACGCGCGATCGGCGAGTGAGCGCGCGGCGGCCCCACGAACTTCCGGGGCCGCCCGGCCGACGATGCCTCGGCGCGCGGCTTCGGCGCCTTTTTCGCGCAAGCCGCGCGCGCCGACGAAACGCTTCACGATTCCGACCCCGGCACGCTCACCGCTCACCGCTCACCGAATCATCCGCAGCCCGCGCCGCCAACGCCCGGCGTCCGCCGCCGCTTGTCTTCAAGCGACAGCGATTTGCCCAAATTGACAACCCATCCGCGCTCGCGTACATTCGCCCGCACGCGTCGGGAGAGCGTGCGGCCGCCATTCGTTGTCGATCGAAAGGCAAGCCGCGCCGCCGAAGGGGCACACCCGCAAACTCTCAGGCAAAAGGACCGACCGCGTCGAAGAATCCGTCTGACGACATGCGTCGGGCGACGTTTTTCGCACTCTGGAGAGCGGCAGTAGCCGCGTGCGCGCAACGCGACGCACGGGCAGGCTGCCCACCGAAGGGGCGCGCGCGAGCCGGATCGAATCCGCCGCGCAATCTCTCAGGTATCGAGGACAGAGGGGCATGCACGCATCGCAGGCGGCTTCACGCGCCGGCGGTTCGCCGAGTTGCCGTTTTGTTTTCGCGCCCGGGCCAAGTCCCGGCCGCCTTGCCTGGGACCCCGATGACCGTTCTCAAAATCACCCCGCTTCACGCCGCGCATCGCGCCCTCAACGCCCGCATGGTCGATTTCGGCGGCTGGGACATGCCCGTCAACTACGGCTCGCAGATCGAAGAGCACCAGGCGGTGCGTACCGATGCCGGCATGTTCGACGTGTCGCACATGTGTGTCGTCGATTTCACGGGCCCGCGCGTGCGTGCGTTCTTCGAGCACGCGCTCGCGAACAACGTCGCGAAGCTGCAAACGCCCGGCAAGGCGCTCTATTCGTGCCTGCTGAACCCGCAAGGCGGCGTCATCGACGATCTGATCGTCTACTACTTCACCGAGGATTTCTTCCGCGTCGTCGTCAACGCCGGCACGGCCGACAAGGACGTCGCGTGGTTCAGCCAGCTCAACGAGCAAGGCGGCTTCGGCCTCACGATCGCGCCGCGCCGCGACTTCGCGATCGTCGCCGTCCAGGGGCCGAACGCGCGCGCGAAGGTGTGGGACACCGTGCCCGCCGCGCGCGCCGCGACGAGCGAGCTCAAGCCCTTCAACGCCGCGCAGGTCGCAGGCACGCCGTTCGGCGACCTCACCGTCGCGCGCACCGGCTACACGGGCGAGGACGGCTTCGAGATCATCGTCCCGGCGATGCACGTCGAAGCGCTGTGGAACGCGCTCGCCGAACGCGGCGTGCGCCCGTGCGGGCTCGGCGCACGCGACACGCTGCGCCTCGAGGCCGGCATGAATCTCTACGGCCAGGACATGGACGAAACGGTATCGCCGCTCGACGCCGGTCTCGCGTGGACGGTCGATCTCGCCGCGCCGCGCGCGTTCGTCGGCCGCGACGCGCTCGAAGCGAACGGCTCGCGCGCGGCATTCGTCGGCCTCATCCTGCAGAAGGAGAACGGCCGCGCGGGTGGCGTGCTGCGCGCGCACCAGAAGGTCGTGACGCCGCACGGCGACGGCGAGATCACGAGCGGCACGTTCTCGCCGACGATGCAGGAATCGATCGCGTTCGCACGCGTGCCGAAGGGCGTCGCCATCGGCGACACGGTGCACGTGCAGATCCGCGACAAGAATCTTCCCGCGCGCGTGGTAAAACTGCCGTTCGTGCGCAACGGCAAGGTCCTCGCTGCGTAACGGGCCGGGCGGCGCGCCGCCCGGCGATACCGCACCCGGCGCGCCCATTGCGCGCCAGAAAGAATCACACCCTTTTCCATTCAGGAGCATTCGATGAGCAACGTCCCGGCCGAACTGAAATACACCGACGAACACGAGTGGATTCGCACCGAAGCCGACGGCACGCTGACGATCGGCATCACCGACCACGCGCAAACCACGCTCGGCGACATCGTCTTCCTCGAGTTGCCGAAAGTCGGCTCGCAGGTGAAGGCGGGCGACGCCGTCGGCGTCGTCGAATCGGTGAAAGCCGCGTCGGACATCTACTCGCCCGTGACCGGCGAAGTGATCGCGATCAACACGGATGTGGCCGACGCGCCGGAAGAGGTGAACGGCGACGCGTACGGCGCATGGCTCTTCAAGATCAAGCTGGCGGCCGGCGCATCGACCGACAGCCTGCTCGACGCCGCCGCCTACGAGAAGCTGGTCGGCTGACCCCGCACCTTACTCGTCACGCGGTGCGCGGCCCGGCGGCAAGGGCCGCGCACCGCGCGAGACTGGGGTAGGTGCGGCAACGCCGGCCCTGGTCGATTGCGAAGTATCGGACTATGGGCAGGCGCTGAGGTACCGACTTCGGTCGACCGCAAAGCATGGGACCAGAGCAAGCGCTGAAGCACCCACTCTGGTCGACCGCAAAGCATCGGACCAGAGCAAGCGCTAAAGCGCTAACTCCGGTCGACCGCAAAGCATGGGACCAGAGCAAGCGCTGAAGCCCCCACTCCGGTCGACCGCAAAGCATGGGACCAGAGTAAGCGCTAAAGCGCTAACTCTGGTCGACACAGGACCACCATGAAGCTCGAACACCCGGACCGCCTGATGAAACGCACGCCCCTCTCGCTCGCCGCGCTCGAAACGCACGACGCGTTCGCCGAACGCCATATCGGCCCCGATGCCGCCAGCCAGCAGGCCATGCTCGACACGCTCGGCTTCGCGACGCGCGCCGCACTGATCGACGCCGTGATCCCCGCGTCGATCCGCCGCGCCGAAACGCTGCCGCTCGGCCCGTTCGCGCAACCGTTGAGCGAGGCGGAAGCGCTCGCCGCGCTGCGCGAACTCGCGGACAAGAACCAGGTGTTCCGCTCGTATATCGGCCAGGGCTACTACGACACCCACACCCCGGCGGTGATCCTGCGCAACGTGCTCGAAAACCCGGCGTGGTACACCGCGTACACGCCGTACCAGCCCGAAATCTCGCAAGGCCGCCTCGAGGCGCTGCTGAACTTCCAGCAGATGGTCGCCGACCTGACGGGCCTCGAGATCTCGAACGCGTCGCTGCTCGACGAAGCCACGGCCGCAGCCGAAGCGATGACGCTGCTGCAACGCGTCGGCAAGCCGCAGTCGAACGTGTTCTATGTCGCCGACGACGTGCTGCCGCAAACGCTCGAAGTAATCAAGACGCGCGCGAAACCGATCGGCATCGAAGTGAAGTCGGGCCCGGCCGCCGACGCCGCGGCCGCGAACGCGTTCGGCGTGCTGCTGCAATATCCGGGCGTGAACGGCGACGTGCGCGACTACCGCGCACTCGCCGACGCAATCCA
Source organism: Burkholderia thailandensis E264 (assembly GCF_000012365.1). Lineage (NCBI taxonomy): Bacteria > Pseudomonadati > Pseudomonadota > Betaproteobacteria > Burkholderiales > Burkholderiaceae > Burkholderia > Burkholderia thailandensis. Next base: position 3,712,376 of record NC_007651.1, on the reverse strand, counting down.
CGCGGCGGGCGGCCATGTCGTCGTCGCGGCCGACATCCTCGCGCTCACCGTGCTCACGCCGCCCGGCGAATGGGGCGCGGACGTCGCGGTCGGCAACACGCAGCGCTTCGGCGTGCCGATGGGCTTCGGCGGCCCGCACGCCGCCTACATGGCGGTGCGCGACGAATTCAAGCGGCAGATGCCGGGCCGCCTCGTGGGCGTGACCGTCGACGCGCAGGGCAAGCCCGCGCTGCGCCTCGCGCTGCAAACGCGCGAGCAGCACATCCGCCGCGAAAAGGCGACGTCGAACGTCTGCACCGCGCAGGCGCTCCTCGCGATCATGGCAAGCATGTACGCGGTCTACCACGGCCCGCGCGGCCTGAAGACGATCGCGCTGCGCGTGAACCGCATCGCGGCGCTCGTCGCCGCCGGCGTGAAGCAACTCGGCTTCGCGACCGTCAACGACACGTTCTTCGACACGCTGACGATCGACACCGGCGCGCGCACCGCACAGATTCATGCGCTCGCGAATGCGAAGCGCATCAACCTGCGCCGTGTGAGCGACACGCGGGTCGGCATCTCTGTCGACGAGACGACGACCCGCGGCGATCTCGCCGAGCTGCTCGGAGTTTTCGCGCAAGCCGCGGGCGGCACCGCGCCCGACGTCGATGCGCTCGACGCAGGCCTCGCCGACACGGCGGCGCTGCCGGCCGGCCTCCAGCGCACGAGCGCGTACCTCACGCACCACGTGTTCAACCGCCACCATTCGGAAACGGAAATGCTGCGCTACCTGCGCAGCCTATCTGACAAGGATCTCGCGCTCGACCGCTCGATGATTCCGCTCGGCTCGTGCACGATGAAGCTGAACGCGACCTCCGAGATGCTGCCCGTCACGTGGCCCGAATTCGGCCGCATCCACCCGTTCGCGCCCGCCGAGCAGACCGTCGGCTACCGCGAGATGATCGACCAGCTCGAGCAGATGCTCGTCGCGGCAACGGGCTACGCGGCCGTGTCGCTGCAGCCGAACGCCGGCTCGCAGGGCGAGTACGCGGGCCTGCTCATCATCCACGCGTATCACGAGTCGCGCGGCGAGAGCCACCGCAACGTCTGTCTGATCCCGGCGTCCGCTCACGGCACGAACCCGGCGTCCGCGCACATGGCCGGCATGAAGGTCGTGGTCGTCGCGTGCGACGCGCAGGGCAACGTCGACATCGACGATCTGAAGGCGAAGGCCGAGCAACACGCGAACGACCTCGCGGCGATCATGATCACGTACCCGTCGACGCACGGCGTGTTCGAGCAGAACGTCCGCGAGATCTGCGAGATCGTGCACGCGCACGGCGGCCAGGTGTACGTCGACGGCGCCAACATGAACGCGATGGTCGGCCTGACCGCGCCGGGCCAGTTCGGCGGCGACGTGTCGCACCTGAACCTGCACAAGACCTTCTGCATCCCGCACGGCGGCGGCGGCCCGGGCGTCGGCCCGGTCGCGGTCGGCGCGCACCTCGCGAAGTTCCTGCCGAACCAGCGGTCGACCGGCTACGCGCGCGCGGAAGACGGCATCGGCGCGGTGTCGGCGGCGCCTTACGGCTCGGCGTCGATCCTGCCGATCTCGTGGATGTACATCGCGATGATGGGCGCGAAGAACCTGACCGCCGCGACGGAAACCGCGATCCTCAACGCGAACTACATCGCGAAGCGCCTCGCGCCGCACTATCCGGTGCTGTATTCGGGCCCGGGCGGGCTCGTCGCGCACGAGTGCATTCTCGATCTGCGCCCGATCAAGGATTCGAGCGGCATCACCGTCGACGACGTCGCCAAGCGCTTGATGGACTATGGCTTCCACGCGCCGACGATGAGCTTCCCGGTGCCGGGCACGCTGATGGTCGAGCCGACCGAGTCGGAATCGCAGGAGGAACTGGACCGCTTCGTCGCCGCGATGATCGCGATCCGCGACGAGATCCGCGCGGTCGAGGAAGGCCGCGCCGACCGCGAGGACAACCCGCTGCGTCACGCGCCGCACACGGCAGCCGTCGTCACCGCGAACGAATGGCCGCACGCGTACTCGCGCGAGCAGGCCGCGTACCCGGTCGCATCGCTCGTCGCGAACAAGTACTGGCCGCCCGTCGGCCGCGCGGACAACGCATATGGCGACCGCAATCTGTTCTGCTCCTGCGTGCCGGTATCGGATTACGCGTGACGCGCCGGCGCGGCCCGCGCGCCGCGCCGCCCCTCTTTCATCGACGACGCGCCGTCCGCAATACGTTGTTGCGGACGGCGCGCGCGTTCGCATTCGCCCGCAAGTCCGGCTAACATCTCACACCGCGATCCAGCCAACAAAGGAGTTCTGCATGGTGCGTCAGACGTTTCCGGGCCGCGCGCAGGCGATGCGGCGGCGCTTGAGCGCGCTCGCGCCGGCGCTCGTCGCCACCGCCGCGCTGACGGCGGCCGGCCCCGCGCGGGCGGCGATGAATTTCTGCGCCGCTCCCGCGCTGCAGAGCAGCGAGGCGACGCATGCCGAACCGGGCGTGCAGGCGCTCATCAAAAGCGTCGACGCGCATCTGACCGACGAGCCGAAGGCGCTGCCGCGCGTGCATACCGAGGGCACGCTGCCGCACGAGGGCATTTACGACCAGAGCGCCGAGGCGCTCAACGACATGGAACTGATGCGCAACGCGGCGCTCGCGTGGCGCGTGACGAACCAGAGCCGCTATCTGGCGCTCGTCGACCGCTTTCTGTCGACTTGGGTGAGCACTTACCGTCCGAGCTTCAACCCGATCGACGAAACGCGCTTCGAGAGCCTGATCCTCGCGTACGACATGACGGCGAGCGCGCTGCCCGTGAAGACGCGCAACGCGACGGCCGCGTTCATCGCGGCGCTCGGCAACGGCTACGTGCAGCAGATCGACGCGCAAAAGCGCCCGCTCAAGGGCACATGGCGCAACAACTGGCAAAGCCACCGGATCAAGCTGATCGCGCTCGCCGCGTTCACGCTCGGCGACCGCAAGATGATGAACGCCGCGCAGCGGCTCTTCGTCGAGCATCTCGCCGACAACATCGAGCCGGACGGCACGACGTACGATTTTCTCGAGCGCGACGCGCTGCACTACGCGGTCTACGATCTGCAGCCGCTCGTCACGGCCGCGCTCGCCGCGCGGCGCTTCAACCGCAACTGGCTGCGCGAGCGCGCGCCGAACGGCGCGACGCTCGCCGCCGCGCTCGACTGGCTCGCGCCGTACGCGCGCGGCGAGAAGACGCACGAGGAATTCGTCCACTCGCCCGTGCCGTTCGACGCGAAGCGCCGCGAGGCAGGCCTGCCCGGCTATTCCGGCATGTGGGAGCCGAAGAACGCGACCGAGCTGTTCCACCTCGCCGCGCGCCTGGACGGCCGCTACACGGGCATCGCCCAACAACTGTCGCCGACGCCGCCGGCTTGGCTGGCCGCGTGCCTGCCGCTGCCGGCGCGGTGATCCCCCAATACATCCCGTCACTCAGGAAACGAAATGGCAGTCAGCGTGTTCGATCTTTTCAAAATCGGTATCGGCCCGTCGAGCTCGCACACGGTCGGGCCGATGCGCGCCGCACTGATGTTCGCGCAAGGGCTCGAGCGCGACGCGCTGCTCGCCGCGACCGCGAGCGTGAAGGTCGAGCTGTACGGCTCGCTCGGCGCGACCGGCAAGGGCCACGGCACGGACCGCGGCGTGATGCTCGGCCTGATGGGCGACGCGCCCGACACCGTCGATCCGTCGACGATCGCCGCGCGGCTCGATGCGGTGCGCGACTCGAGAACGCTCGCGCTGCTCGGCACGCACCCGGTGCCGTTCGTGCCGAAGGAGCACATCGCGTTCTACCGGCAGGCGCTGCCCGAGCATCCGAACGCGATGAAGCTGCGCGCGACCGACGCGACGGGCGCGATGCTGCGCGAGGCGACGTATCTGTCGGTGGGCGGCGGCTTCGTCGTCACCGCGGGCGCGCCGAACACGAAGGTGCTCGCCGCCGTCGAGCAAATGCCGCATCCGTTCCGCACGGGCGCCGAGCTGCTCGCGCTCACCACATCGACCGGCAAGTCGATCGCGCAGCTGATGTGGGACAACGAGCGCGCGTGGCACACCGAGGCGGAAACGCGCACGGGCCTGCTGAAGATCTGGGACGTGATGCAATCGTGCGTCGCGCGCGGCTGCGGGATCGGCAACCCCGACGCGGACGGCACCCTGCCCGGGCCGTTCCAGGTCAAGCGCCGCGCGCCGCAGCTCTATCGCGCGCTGACGGGCAATCCGGAACGCGCGCTGCAAGACCCGCTGTCGATGGTCGACTGGATCAACCTGTATGCGATCGCCGTCAACGAGGAAAACGCGGCGGGCGGGCGCGTCGTCACCGCGCCGACCAACGGCGCGGCGGGCATCATCCCGGCCGTGCTCCATTACTACACGCGCTTCACGCCGGGCGCGAACGAGCAAGGCGTGATCGACTTCCTGATGACCGCGGCGGCGATCGGCATCCTGTACAAGCTCAACGCGTCGATCTCGGGCGCAGAAGTCGGCTGCCAGGGCGAAGTCGGCGTCGCGTGCTCGATGGCGGCGGGCGCGCTCGCGGCGGTGCTCGGCGGCACGCCGCAGCAGGTCGAGAACGCGGCCGAGATCGGGATGGAACACAACCTCGGCCTCACCTGCGATCCGGTCGGCGGGATGGTGCAGATTCCGTGCATCGAGCGCAACGCGATGGCGTCGGTGAAGGCCGTCAACGCCGCGCGGATGGCGCTGCGCGGCGACGGCAGCCACTACGTGTCGCTCGACTCCGTGATCAAGACGATGCGCGAAACCGGCGCGGACATGAAGACGAAGTACAAGGAAACCTCGCGCGGCGGGCTGGCGGTGAATATCGTCGAGTGCTGACGCGCGGGCGCGCCGCGCATCGCGTCGGCGCGGCGCGCGAACATCGCTGCCCTGCAGCACGCGGGCGCGCCTTCCGTCGCCCCTTCAACCGGCGTAAGCTGTACGTCCCGCCACGAAGGGAGCCCGTCTTATATGTCGATTTCCCCGGACCGCGAGCAGCGCGCCACCACCGGCGCACGGCTGCTCGTCGACGCCCTGCTCGCGAATCGCGTCGAGCGCGTGTTCTGTGTTCCCGGCGAGAGCTTTCTCGCCGTCCTCGATTCCCTCGCCGACGAAACCGAGCGCATCCAGACCGTCGTCTGCCGGCACGAAGCCGCCGCCGCGAACATGGCGGAAGCCGTCGGCAAGCTGACCGGCCGGCCCGGCATCGCGTTCGTCACGCGCGGCCCCGGCGCGACGCACGCGTCGATCGGCGTGCACACCGCCTTCCAGGATTCGACGCCGATGATCCTCTTCATCGGCCAGTGCGCGCGCGAGCATCTCGATCGCGAGGCGTTCCAGGAAATCGACTATCGGCGCATGTTCGGCCAGCTCGCGAAGTGGGTTGCGCAGATCGACGATCCGCGCCGCATTCCCGAATACCTGAGCCACGCGTTTCACGTCGCGATGTCGGGCCGGCCCGGCCCCGTCGTGCTCGCGCTGCCCGAGGACGTGCTGTCCGAGCCGTGCGCCGCGCAACCCGTCGCCCCCGCGGCGAAACGCATCGCCGCCGCGCCGTCGGCCGCGCAGATGAACGAGCTGCGCGAGCGGCTTTCGCGCGCTCGGCGGCCGCTCGTGATCGCGGGCGGCAGCGGCTGGACGCCCGACGCGTGCGCGGATCTGCGCACGTTCGTCGAACGCTGGCAATTGCCGATCGCGTGCGCGTTCCGCTATCAGGACACGTTCGACAACGAGCATCCGCAGTACGCGGGCGACGTCGGCCTCGGCGTGAATCCCGAGCTCGCGCGCCGCATCCGCGATGCGGACCTGCTGTTCGCACTCGGCCCGCGCCTCGGCGAAGCGACGACGGGCGGCTACACGCTGATCGACATTCCGAAGCCGAAGCAGGTGCTCGTCCACGTGCATCAGGGCGCGGACGAGCTGGGACGCGTCTATGCGGCCGATCTGCCGATCGCCTCCGGCATGCCCGAGATCGCCGCGCAACTCGCCGCGCTCGAGCCGCCGGCATCGCCCGCGTGGGCGGGCAGCGCCGCCGACGCGCATCGCGCGTATCTCGACTGGCGCGCGCCGCGGCCGATGCCGGGCGACGTGCAGCTCGGCGACGTGATGCGGCAATTGCGCGAACGCCTGCCGCACGACGCGATCGTGACGAACGGCGCCGGCAACTACGCCGCATGGCTGCACCGCCACTTCGCATACCGCCACTTCCGCTCGCAGCTCGCGCCGACAAGCGGCGCAATGGGTTACGGCGTGCCGGCCGCGCTCGCGGCGAAGTCGCTGTATCCGCAACGCACGGTCGTCGCGCTCGCGGGCGACGGCTGCTTCATGATGGCCGGCAACGAGCTCGCGACCGCGATCCAGTACGGGCTCGCGATCATCGTGCTCGTCGTGAACAACGGTCATTTCGGCACGATCCGCATGCATCAGGAGCGCAACTATCCGGCGCGCGTGCACGGCACCGGGCTCACGAACCCGGATTTCGCCGCGTATGCGCGCGCGTTCGGGGCACACGGCGAGACGGTCGAGCGCACGGCCGATTTCCTGCCCGCGCTCGAACGCGCGCTCGCAAGCGGTGCGCCCGCGCTGATCGAGATCCGCGTGCCGCAGGACGCGTGCACGCCCGCCGCGACGCTCGAGCAGGTGCGCGAGCAGGGGTTGCGCGCGCGTCGCGCGTGAGTGGCCGCGCGGCCGACGAGCGCTCCCTCGCGATGACGATGACATTCGACGACACCACGCTGTCGCCCGCCGATGCGCTCGCGTACCCCGGCACGCTGCTTTCGCCCGACGGGCGGCTCGTCGCGCCTTACGATCTCGAATGCACGAGCGCCGATGCGCGCGGCTACGTCGGCGCGGCGGCCCGGGTCGGGCTGCTGCACGCGGCGAGCCGCCCGTTCGCGCTCGATTACGCGACGTTGTCGACGGTTCACGTCATCAACGGGATGGGCGTCACGCTCGGCGATTCGGTGATCGGGCTGACCGCGCTCGCGGCGATCAAGGCGCGGCACCCGCACGTGCGCTTCGTGCTGTACCGTCCCGCGCACGCGCCCGCGTACGTCGATGCGCTGTACCGGCTCGCGGCCGATGCGATCGCGCCGGTCCGCACGCTGCCGTGGCCCGCGGCCGACCTGCCGGCGCGCGACACGCGAATCGATCTCGGCAATCACCTGTACTGGCCCGCATTCGCGGCGCGGCCGATGATCGACTTCTTCGTCGCGTCGCTCGGCGTGCCGCCCGAGTCGATCGCGGCCGACGCGAAATGCAATCGCTGGCTCGCGCGGCTGACGCTGCCCACGCTGCCGCCCGAATGGCGCGGCCGGCCGTACGCGTTGTTCTGCCCGCAGGCGAGCACGCCGCTGCGCAGCATTCCGGCGGCACGGCGCGCGGCGCTCGTCGAGCGGCTCGCGCGCGCGTATCGGCTGCCCGTGCTCGGCTTCGGGCCGATCAGCCATCCGGATTATGTCGATGTGAGCGGCCACTCCGCCGATACCGCGCAATTCATCAGTTGGGTCGGGCACGCAAGCATCGTGCTCTGCGCGGATACGTCGGCCGTGCACATCGCGGCCGGGTTCGACGTGCCGACGCTCGCGTGCTTTTCGAGCATCGCGCCCGAGCTGCGGGTGCGCGACTATCCGTTTTGTACGGCGATCGAGCTCGATGTGCCCGAGATGCTGCGCAATCGCCACAAAAGCGATGCGGCGGACGATATCGCGCAAATCGACGCCGCGTATCGGCGCATCGACTGGGACGCGATCGCGTGGCCGCAGGCGCGGACGTGAACACCCGCGCGACAAGCCGATGACTCCGCGTGCGCGCCGGGTACGCCGCGCGCGAGCCGCGAGCCACGATTCGTAAGCCGCGAGCCGCCCGACGCCGGCGGCCGGCGCGCCGCTCACCGCCTCAGCAGGCGAGCGCGCCGCGCAGCGTCTCCGATGGCCGCGCGCCGAACATCCGCCGGTAATCGGTCGCGAACTGGCTCAGGTGCCAAAACCCCCACGCGGCCGCGACGTCCTGCACCGAATCCGCCGCGCGCCCGCGCAAGTCGCGCCGCACGCCATTGAGCCGCAGCGCGCGCAGATAGGTCGCGGGCGCCATCCCGAGCACGTCCTGGAAGCAGTACTGCAGCGTGCGCCGGCTCACATGCAGTTGCTCGCACAGCTCCGGCACGCCGACGGGCCGCGAGCGGTGCGCGAGCACGTAATCGCGCGCGGCCGCGACGATCCTGCGCCGCCGCGACGAATGCTCGATCGTCGCATCGGCCGCGGGAGACGCGCACAGATCGAACAACGCCGCAAGCACCTCCGCCTGCAGATCGTTGCGCGCGCAGTCCGACAGCGGCGCGCCCGCCGCGCTCATCGCGTCCGCGTCGTCGAGACGCTGCGCGAGCAGCGCGCAAAGCCGCGTGAGCCGCGCCTCGCCGACGCGCACGACGGGCACGAGCGGCAATCGCTCGTCGAGCCCGCAGCGCTCGACTTCCTCCGCATAGCGGCGCAGCACCGCGCCGCGCACGACGACACCGTAGATCGAGAATTGCGCGGGCGTGAGCAGCTCGAATTCGACATTGCCGGGCCGAAACGCCAGCGCGTCGGCGGCGATCGGCCGCGCATCGATGCGCGCCGCGCCGTCGCGCGCGACCGGAATGCCGAACCAGTACGCATCGCCGCGCACTTCGCACGCCTGCCGCAGCGTGTGGCTCGTCGTCTCGCGGAACACCTTCATCGTGTCGAGCGGCAGCTCGGTTAGCGTGCCGACGAAACGGCCCGCCGCGAGCTGGTCGTAGGTCTGGCGCCAGCCGATCAGGTTGCGCGCCTGCTCGTCGGCGTCGTGCGCGACGCTGACGAGCGCACGCCCGGCCGCGCCGCCATCGCCGTCCGCGCTGCGTCCCGTATCCTCCGCCGTCGTCTCGGCGCCGGCGTGCTCGTGATCCATCGCGCCTCCTTTTGCGTCGCTGAAGCTGAAACGATCCGTCCGATTACGCAATTCCCATGCCGAAGCGTACCGTCGCCAAAATCGCCGATGTGGGTGCGACGCTGTGCCGCGTTTGAACAACCGGCGCGCGGCGGGTGTTCAACCGTGGCGCAGTTCGCCGCGCGCCGCCGCGCCGCGCGTGCGCCTGGCCCCGCGCCGGCGCTCCGATGCACCGCGGCGCAGCCCGCTGGCACGGTTTTGGCGTAACGATCGGCGTCGCGCACGTCGCGCGGCGCATCACCGATACCGACATGCGAGGAGCAACGATGAATCACGCGGACATGCAACATCTGAACATCGAATTTCCGTACCGCAAGCAGTACGGGAATTTCATCGGCGGCGAATGGGTCGCCCCGATCGGCGGTGAGTATTTCGACAACGTCTCGCCCGTCACCGGCCGGCCGTTCACCGCGATCCCTCGCTCGCGCGAAGCCGACGTCGAGCTCGCGCTCGACGCCGCGCACGCGGCAAAGGCGGGCTGGGCCGCGACGGACGCGGCCCAGCGCGCGAACGTGCTGCTGAGGATCGCCGATCGGATGGAGGCGAACCTCGCGCGCCTCGCGGTCGCCGAGACGATCGACAACGGCAAGCCGCTGCGCGAGACGACCGCGGCCGACGTGCCGCTCGCGATCGACCACTTCCGCTACTTCGCGGGCTGCATCCGCGCGCAGGAAGGCTCGATCGCCGACATCGGCGGCGACATGGTCGCCTATCACTTCCACGAGCCGCTCGGCGTCGTCGGCCAGATCATCCCGTGGAACTTTCCGCTCCTGATGGCCGCGTGGAAGCTCGCGCCCGCGCTCGCGGCCGGCAACTGCGTCGTGCTCAAGCCCGCCGAGCAGACGCCCGCGTCGATCCTCGTGTTCGCCGAGCTGATCCAGGATCTGCTGCCGCCCGGCGTGCTCAACATCGTCAACGGCTTCGGCCTCGAAGCGGGCAAGCCGCTCGCGTCGAGCAAGCGAATCGCGAAGATCGCGTTCACGGGAGAGACGTCGACGGGCCGCCTCATCATGCAGTACGCGAGCGAGAACCTGATTCCCGTCACGCTCGAGCTCGGCGGCAAGAGTCCGAACATCTTCTTCGCCGACGTGATGGACCGCGACGACAGCTACTTCGACAAGGCGCTCGAAGGCTTCGCGATGTTCGCGCTGAACCAGGGCGAGGTCTGCACGTGCCCGTCGCGCGCGCTCGTCGAGGAGAGCATCTACGAGCGCTTCATCGAGCGTGCGATCAAGCGCGTCGAGGCGATCAAGCAAGGCCATCCGCTCGATTCGCAGACGATGATCGGCGCGCAGGCGTCGTCCGAGCAGCTCGAGAAGATCCTGTCGTACATCGACATCGGCCGCGGCGAGGGCGCGCAATGCCTGACGGGCGGCGAGCGCAACGTGCTCGGCGGCGAACTCGCCGAAGGCTACTACGTGAAGCCGACCGTGTTCCGCGGCCACAACAAGATGCGCATCTTCCAGGAAGAGATTTTCGGGCCGGTGCTCGCGGTGACGACGTTCAAGACCGAAGAGGAAGCGCTCGAGATCGCGAACGACACGCAGTACGGCCTGGGCGCGGGCGTCTGGACGCGCGACGGCAACCGCGCGTACCGCTTCGGCCGCGGCATCCAGGCCGGCCGCGTGTGGACCAACTGCTATCACGCGTATCCGGCGCACGCGGCGTTCGGCGGCTACAAGCAATCGGGCATCGGCCGCGAGACGCACAAGATGATGCTCGACCACTACCAGCAGACGAAGAACCTGCTCGTCAGCTACAGCGAAAAGCCGCTCGGGTTCTTCTGATCCCGCGCGCGCGACGCGAATCGTTCGCGCCGCGCGCCGCATGAACGGCTTGGCCTGGCCCGGCGGATTCGCGTGTCGACGCGGCTCCGTCGGGCTTTTTCGCGCTTGCGTCGATTCGGCCCGGCGGCCGAATCGCTCACGGCAACGGGATACGCGGGCGACGCGTCTTTCGCGGCCGAGCGTTCCGGCGCCGGCGCTCGCGCGTCGGCCCTTCTGCCGGCCCTCGCGCCGCTGGCCCCTCCGTCATCGACGCTTCAGCCGCTCGATCTTCCGTCGTCGCTTCGCTCGTCGCCTCTTCGATCTCTCGGATCTCTTCGATCTCTCCGATCTCTCGGGTCTCTCCGAACATTGGCCGCACGGCCATCGCGCCAGGCCGGCGCGCGGCCGCCTCCCTTTATCCTCCGCACTTCATTCGCACTTCATCCGCACTCACGATCGAGCGTCGGCGCACGGCGAACGCCCGCGCTCGCCGGTTCGGCCACCGGCTCGTCTTGCGCGCGAGTCCCGCTCAGGAACGCGAACGCGGCGAGCGCGCACAGCAGCGTGACGACCGTCAGCCCGCCGAGCAGGCTGCCGAACGCAGCCGCATAGCTTTGCCGCAGCGCGTCGCGCGCGACGCCCGGCAGCAGCGCGGCCGCATGCGCGAGGTCGCCCGTCGCGAGCCGCGCGGCGGCCTCGTGCACGGCGGCGGGCGCGACGAGCGACGGCACCGCGTCGCGCACGTGCGGCTGCGCGAGCGTCGCGAGAATCGCATTGACGATCGCGAGCGCGATCCCCTCGCCGGCGACGCGCGTCGTGCTGAAAATGCCCGTCGCCATTCCGGCGCGCTCCTTCGGCACGACGCTCACCGACAAGCCGTCCATCAGCCCCCACGGCATCCCCGCGCCAATGCCGATCGCGAGCATCGGCGCGATCGCCGCCGCGCCCGCGCCGCCGTGCAGCGCGCGGCCGAGCCACGCGAGGCCCGCGGCCGCGATCACGAGCCCGATGCCCGAGATCACGCCCGCCGACATCCAGCGCGTGAGCGTCGCCGCGAGCATCGGCACGACGAGCATCGGCGCGGACAACGCGAGCATGAGCCAGCCGGCGTCGATTTCGCTGAAGCCGTCGATGCCGATGAAGCGCAGCGGCAGCACGACGAGCAGCACGATGTAGCAGCAGCAGGTCGCGATCGGCAGCACCTGCACGCCGACGAAACGCGGGTAGCGGAACAGCGACAGATCGAGCATCGGCCGCGCGACGCGCGCCTCGATCGTCGCGAACGCGATCGCGCAGAGCGCCGCGCCCGCGAGCAGCGCCGCGACGAGCGGGCTCGCCCAGCCGCTTTCCTGCGCCTGGATCACGCCGAACGTGAAACACGACAGCATTGCCGTGAACGCGAGGGTCCCGGCCCAGTCAAGGCCCTGTGCCTGCGGATCGCGCGACTCGCGCATCCTCGGCACGCCGAACGCGAGCGACAGCGCGCCCGCCACGGCGCCCGTCGCGAAGATCGCGCGCCAGCCGAAGCACTCGATCAGCACGCCCGCAAGCACCGGGCCGAACGCGAGCCCGAGCCCGAACGTCGTGCCGAGCACGCTGAACGCACGGGTGCGCGCGGCGCCGTCGAACTCCTGCGCGAGCGCTGCCGTGCCGCCCGCGAGCGCCGCGGCGGCCGCCACGCCTTGCGCGGCGCGCAGCAAATCGACGGCGACGATCGACGGCGCGAAGCCGAGCGCGAGCGAGCACGCGGTGAAGCCGCCAACGCCCGCCGCGAACACGCGCTTGCGGCCGAACTGGTCGGCGAGCGCGCCCGCCGCCATCAACAGGCTGCCGAACGTCAGCATGAACGCGTTCGTGACCCAGTTCATCGCGACCGGGCCGCCGCCGAGATCGCGGCCGATCGCGGGCGTCGCAACCGCGCCGCCCGAGAAGCCGAGCGGCAGCGCGAGCGCGGCGAGGCAGACGGCCGCGAGTATCGCGAGCCGCGCGGCGGAAAAAGATCGATCCATCATCATCGCTCCGTTTGAAAAGCGCCGGCGGGCGCGCCGCTGCCTCAGTTGCGACGACGAACCCTCCGGCCGAGCGACGAACGATAATCCGGATTCAATCGACGAAAAACAACGCAAGATTCCGTATATTACGGACTTGAATTCCGCAATTTCGGGTAACGAAGGGAACCGGAGCGATATGGACAACCTGAACGGCATCGTCGCGTTCGTCCGCACGGCCGAGACGCTCAGCTTCGTCGCGGCGGGACGCAAGCTCGGCGTATCGGCGTCGGCGATCGGCAAGACGATCGCGAAGCTCGAGCGCTCGCTCGGCGTGCGGCTCTTCCACAGGACGACGCGCAAGGTCACGCTGACCGACGAAGGACGGCATTTCCACGAGCGCTGTCATCGCGCGCTCGAAGAACTGCGCGACGCGCAAGCCGCCCTGTCGCAGAGCGCGCAAACGCCGCGCGGCCGGCTGCGCGTGAGCCTGCCCGTGATCGGCTACCGGTTTCTGCTGCCCGTCCTGCCGGAATTCGAGCCTGTCAGATTTTTAGTGTGCTGAGGTCATGAGACGATAACGGAATTAACGTCCTATGACCGATGCAACAGTGAGCAAGAAGAGCAAGAATCCGAAGGCACCAAAGCTGTTTCCCGATGAGCTGATCGATCAGTTGCTTGCCCAGGTTCAGGGCAAGGATGCCGAGTCGATCCTGGGCGAATCGGGGCTGGCCGGCCAGCTCAAGAAGCAACTGGCCGAGCGCATGCTCGCGGCCGAGTTGAGCCACCATCCGGCAGCCGAGACCGAGCAAGGCAGGGCCGGTAACCACCGCAACGGCACCAGCGCCAAGACGGTCCTGACGCCCAACGGCGAACTGAAGCTGGATATTCCGCGCGATCGACAGGCGACGTTTGAGCCGCAGTTGGTTGGCAAGTACCAACGCCGGCTGCCAGGCTTCGACGACCACGTGATCAGCATGTATGCGCGCGGCATGAGCGTTCGCGAGATTCAGGGCCATCTGCTGGAACTGTACGGGTTGCAGGTGTCGCCCGACCTGATTTCGACGGTCACCGACGAGGTGCTGGCCGACGTCGAACAGTGGCAGCAGCGCCCGCTCGAGGCCATGTATCCGATTGTGTACTTCGACGCGCTGCGGCTGAAGATCCGCGACGAAGGCACGGTCAAGAACAAGGCGGTCTATCTGGCGCTGGGCATCCGCGCCGAGGGCCGCAAGGAAGTACTGGGTTTGTGGATCGAGCAAACCGAAGGCGCCAAGTTCTGGCTGAAGGTCTTCAACGAGCTGAAGAACCGCGGCTTGCACGACATCCTGATCGCGGTGGTCGATGGGTTGCGCGGCTTCCCCGAAGCGATCGAGGCGGTCTATCCGGCCGCCCAAATCCAGACCTGCATCGTGCATCTGATCCGCAATTCGCTGAATCTGGCGAGCTGGAAGGATCGCAAGCCGCTGGCTGCCGCGATCAAGCCGATCTACCAGGCCGCCACGGCCGAGGCGGCGGCAGCGGCGCTCGACGCCTTTGCGCAGAGCGAGTGGGGCCGCAAATTCCCTACCGTCGCGGCCATGTGGCAGCGCCAATGGGAACAGGTGATTCCCTTCTTTGCCTATCCGCCGGAGGTGCGTCGAATCGTATATACGACAAACGCTATCGAGAGCATGCACATGCAGTTGCGCAAGATCGTCAAGAACCGCGGCCACTTCCCGAGCGACGAAGCCGCCAGCAAACTGCTGTATCTGGCCTTGCGCAACATCGAAAAGGATTGGAAGATGCCGCCTATCACTTGGCGGCAAGCAGTTAATCAGTTCGCCATTCTGTTCGGCGAGCGATTCACCTCCGCCATCAACTGAGACCTTTAACCGGCCTCAGCACACGAAATTCCTGACACGTCCGCGCAGCCATCAGTGACATCTCTGTTGGTGATTTGGACCAGCTTTACGTTGTCCTCCAACGTGCCTCGGCCATCGCCAGAACCGTACCAAACCGTGTGGCCGACCAGTTCCGGCGCGCGAAGAAGCACCTACCTCAAACTACTGAGGCAGAGCGCCTGGTGGTACAACGTGTCGGGCAAGACTTGTATCGAAGCGCACTGATGGATTACTGGCAGGGACGCTGCTGCGTAACGGGCCTCGCCGTCCCGGGCTTGCTACGAGCGTCGCACATCAAGCCTTGGGCTAAGTGCCAAAGTGACGACGAGAGGCTGGACGTGTTCAACGGGTTTCTGCTTGCACCACATGTTGATGCGCTGTTCGACGATGGTTGGATTTCATTCTCGGACCAAGGCAGCTTACTTGTGTCTGATGCGTTGCCGTCCGCTGCCAGGACTCAATTGGGGGTATCCCCTGAATGGACAATTCAGAATGTGAAGCCAGCTCATGTGCCATACCTGATGTTCCACAGAGCCAACGAGTTTCGTAAGGACTCTTTGTTCGCTCGCCGCGAAGGCTCGAAAGAGGAAACGGCTTGACCTTGAGCACGGTTATCGAAATCGTACGCACCTTGAGACAGGAATCATACATGCGGACGACCCGAGGCGGGTGGCTCAAAAGGCGTTACCGTGCCTCGAGCGGATGAACTCAGCGCTGGACGGGTTCCATCAACATTGACCACAGATACTCAGCGGCTCCGGTGTCAGACAGCTTTTCGGACACTCCCCTGGCCATGTTCATCATCGGCTTTAGGTACAGAGTCTGGCTATCTTCCGCGATGGTAAGCGCCTCGTTGAAGCTGTTGGTATGCGTTGAAATCTGACTGGAGTACGTAATCTCGCGGTTGCTGCTCCCACCGAAGGCGCCGCCGTGGGAGACGCTGCACTGCGAGATACTCTTGCCGTCCTTGTAGATGCTCGCAGTGAAGCGGCGCGCATCGATTCGGGTAAATCGACCCTGGAACTGGCCGTGCCGCTTTTCCAGCTCCTGGAGCGAGCCATCGAAGAAACGGGCGATAAAGTCAAACGTCTCCGAAACAAACGTATCTCTGTCCAAGTCCGAGAACTGATGTTTGACGCGCATGTTGCTAGACCGCGGCAATTGCGTACTCGCGGCGGGCACTGCCACTGCGCGGGCCGCCCCTGCCTCGCGCGCCGGCGCCGCAACCCGCGCTCGCGCCGATGACGACGCGGTCGCACTCACAGCAGCGCGAATCGACTTCGTGATGTCGGCAAACGCCTCATCTTGGTTGGGCCAAGAGGTCACCGGCCGGCCATCGGTCGGAACTGCGTTCAGTTTTCCGAACGGGGCGCTGTGCCAGTCACAAGCGCGCAGGATGACGGGGATGACGCGCACCTCACCAGCCTTATGACGCTCCATTGCACGCTTCATCTCGGTCGCGAAGCAGTACTCGGATGCGATGAAGTTCGCGCTCACTAGCAGCAAGATGATGTCTGCGCTCTCAAGGTGCTCATCGATGCTGTCATCGATGTCGGAGCCTGCGACGATGCGCCGGTCATGCCATGCGGTAATGAGGCCCTCGCGCTTCATAAGCGAGAGGTGGATTTCGAGCTGGTCGCGCAGCGACTCGTCTATATGCGTGTACGAAAAGAAAACTGATGCCATGCCGCGTTCCAGCCGAAATTCACGTCGTTGTTGTGGCCGCAGGCAACACCGCGGCCTCTTTCCTGCGACCGTGACGTCAGTTAGATGACGTCATTAGAGCTATTGGAATGCATCCACCAATAAATGTCTCAATGGATGCTTCCCAAAATCTCACATTATGGTTCCCGCTACACAACCTCAAACATCAATATTCCCCGCCCGCAACGCATTATTCTCGATAAACGCCCGTCGCGGCTCGACCTCGTCCCCCATGAGGGTGGTAAAGATCCCATCCGCCGCAATCGCATCCTCGATCTGCACGCGCAGCAACCGCCGCACCGCCGGGTCCATCGTCGTTTCCCACAGCTGCTCGGGGTTCATCTCGCCCAACCCCTTATACCGCTGCTTAGACATGTTCCGCTCGGCGTCGGCCATCAGCCACTTCATCGCTTCCTTGAAGTCCGCCACGTTCGAGCTCCGTTCGCCGCGCTTGATCGCCGCCCCCGCGCCGATCAAACCCTTGAACGTATTCGCGGTGTTTACGAGTTGCTGATAATCAGCCGTGTGCTGGAACTCCTCGTCGATCACCGATACGCGCACGTTGCCGTGATGCGTGCGCTCGACACGCAGCGAGCGCTGCTCGCGCACCGCATCGTAAGCGGGCACGACGCGCACTTCGGTCTTCGAATCGTCGGACAGCATGGCGGCCAGCGCCTTCGCCGACGCCTCCGTCGACGCCTCGCTCGACAGATCGATCGCGACGCCGTCCATGACCGCCTCGAGCGCGGCCGGGTCGTACAGGCGGCTCAGCCGCTCCACCACGCCCCGCGCGAGCAGATACGAGCGCGCAAGCTCGCCGAGCGCGTCGCCCGAGATCGGTGTGCCGTTCTCGGTCGGCACGAGCTCCGAGCCCTGCAGCGCGAGGCGCAGCATGTGCGCGTTCAGCTCGGTGTCGTCCTTCAGGTAGCGCTCGTCGCGGCCAGCCTTCACCTTGTAGAGCGGCGGCTGCGCGATGTACACGTAGCCGCGCTCGATCATCTCCGGCATCTGCCGGTAGAAGAACGTCAGCAGCAGCGTGCGGATGTGCGCGCCGTCCACGTCCGCATCGGTCATGATGATGATCCGGTGGTAGCGCAGCTTGTCGAGGTTGTAGTCGTCCTTGCCGATCCCGCAGCCGAGCGCGGTCACGAGCGTGACGATCTGCTCGGACGACAGCAGCTTGTCGTAGCGCGCCTTCTCCACGTTCAGCACCTTGCCGCGCAGCGGCAGGATCGCCTGGAACTTGCGGTCGCGCCCTTGCTTCGCCGAGCCGCCCGCCGAATCGCCCTCGACGATGTAGATCTCCGATTTCGCCGGGTCCTTCTCCTGGCAATCCGCGAGCTTGCCCGGCAGGCCCACGCCGTCGAGCACGCCCTTGCGGCGCGTCATCTCGCGCGCCTTGCGCGCGGCATCGCGCGCGCGCGCCGCTTCGACGATCTTGCCGCAGATGATCTTCGCGTCGTTCGGCGTTTCGAGCAGGAACTCCTCGAGCGCCTTCGCCACCACTTCCTCCACCGGCGCGCGCACTTCGGACGAAACCAGCTTGTCCTTCGTCTGCGAGCTGAACTTCGGCTCCGGCACCTTCACCGACAGCACGCACGAAAGCCCTTCGCGCATGTCGTCGCCGCTCGTCTCGACCTTTGCCTTCTTCGCGATTTCGTTGTCGGCGATGTACTTGTTGATCACGCGCGTCATCGCCGCGCGCAGGCCGGTCAAGTGCGTGCCGCCGTCGCGCTGCGGGATGTTGTTCGTGAAGCACAGCACGTTTTCGTTGTAGCTGTCATTCCACTGCATCGCCACTTCCACGCCGACGCCGTCCTTCTCGCCGTTGATGTGGAAGATCGTCGGATGCAGCACGCTCTTCGTCTTGTTGATGTACTCGACGAAGCCCTTCACGCCGCCCGCGAACGCGAAATCGTCTTCCTTGCCGGAGCGCTGGTCGGTCAGGCGGATGCGCACGCCGTTGTTCAGGAACGACAGCTCGCGGATGCGTTTCGCGAGGATGTCGTAGTGGTATTCGACGGTGCCGAAGATCGTCGAATCGGCCATGAAGTGCACTTCGGTGCCGCGGTTCTCGGTGTCGCCGATCACCTGCATCGGCGACACCTGCTCGCCGTCGCGCTCCTCGAGCACGCGGTTCTGCGCGATGCCGCGATGGAATTCCATGAAGTGCTTCTTGCCGTCGCGGCGCACGGTGAGGCGCAGCCAGCTGGAGAGCGCGTTCACGCACGATACGCCGACGCCGTGCAGGCCGCCCGACACCTTGTAGCTGTTCTGGTCGAACTTGCCGCCCGCGTGCAGCTCGGTCATCACGATCTCGGCGGCCGAGCGCTTCGGTTCGTGCTTGTCGTTGAGCTTGACGTCGGTCGGGATGCCGCGGCCGTTGTCGGTCACGGAGATCGAATTGTCCGCGTGAATGGTCACGTGGATGTCGTTGCAGTAGCCGGCAAGCGCTTCGTCGATCGAGTTGTCGAGCACCTCGAACACGAGGTGGTGCAGACCGGTGCCGTCCGACGTGTCGCCGATGTACATCCCGGGTCGCTTGCGCACCGCTTCCAGGCCTTCGAGGATCTGGATCGACGACGCGCCGTAGCTATTTTCGGGCTGCGAATTGTGCTGTTCAGTCATGGGTGTCTTCCGGTTCTGCTGGGCTACTCGAGTGGCGGCGGGGTGCTTCCGCCGAAAAAACCGGGCCGCCTCGGGTTTTTCGCCCCTTTCGGGGGCCGGCGTCGCGCGCCGGCGCTCAAGCGTGCGAATCGCCATAAAAACGCCAAAGGGGCGTGGCGCCCCTTGGTGTGTCCGGCGAGTCGTGCGCGTCAGATGCGCATCGGCATCACCACGTACTTGAATTCGTCGTTCTCGGGCACGGTGATGAGGGCGCTCGAGCTCGCGTCGCCGAGGCTCACCTGAACGGTGTCGACCTTCAGGTTCGCGAGCACGTCGAGCAGATACGTGACGTTGAAGCCGATGTCGACGGTGTCGCCCTGGTAGGCGATTTCCAGTTCTTCCTGCGCCTCTTCCTGGTCGGCGTTCGTCGACATGATCTTCAACTGGCCGGGCGCGATGATGCAGCGCACGCCCTTGAACTTGTCGGACGTGAGGATCGCCGCTCGCTGCAGCGAGCGCTGCAGCTCTTCGCGGCCGATTTCGAACGTGTTCTTGTGCGCCTTCGGAATCACGCGCTGGAAGTCCGGGAACTTGCCCTCGACGAGCTTCGATACGAGCTCGACCTGGCCGAACGTGAACTTCGCCTGAGTCTGCGCGATGTCGATCTTGACCGTGTCGTCGATGTCCTCGAGCAGGCGCTGCAGCTCGAGAATCGTCTTGCGCGGCACGATCACTTCCTGGCGGCTGAACGAGCCTTCGATCTTCATCGACGAGAACGCGAGGCGGTGGCCGTCGGTCGCGACAGCCATCAGGCGGTCGCCGTCCACGACGAGCAGCATCCCGTTCAGGTAGTAGCGGATATCCTGCTGCGCCATCGCGAAGTACACCATGCCGAGCAACTGGCGGAACGCCTTTTGCGGAACGGCGAGGCTCGCGCCGAAGTCTTTCGATTGCGCGACGGTCGGGAACTCGTCGGCGGCGAGCGTTTGCAGGGCGAAGCGGCTCTTGCCGGACTGGACCGTCAGGCGCTTGTCGGCGAGCGACAGCGTGACCTGGCCGTCGGGCATCGCACGCAGGATGTCGAGGAGCTTGCGGGCCGCGACGGTCGTCGCGACCTGGTCGCCGCCGACGCCGAAATCGGCGCGCGTCGTGATCTGGAGCTCGAGGTCGGTCGACAGGAACGACACGTCCGGGCCGTTCTTCGTGATCAACAGATTGGCGAGGATCGGCAACGTGTGGCGGCGTTCGACGATACCGCTCACGGTTTGCAGCGGCCTAAGGAGGGTGTCTCGTTCGGTCTTGACCAGTTGCATAGAGTTCCTTCGTTCAATTAACGGCCTGCAAGCCTCGCAGCGCCTGGCCGGGCGGGCCCTCGGCCCGCCGCCGGCCGGGCGGTCAAACCAGTATTGTGCCTCAAAACCGAACCGCCCCTTTTAAATTGGGGCGGTTCCGCGTTTCTCAAGCGCTCGCGCGCATCAACCCTTGAGCGTCTGTTCGAGCACGTGCAGCTCATGGTTGAGCTGGGCGTCCTTGCCGCGTTCGTCGGCGATCTTGCGCACCGCGTGCAGCACGGTGGTGTGGTCGCGCCCGCCGAACAGCTCGCCGATTTCGGGCAGGCTCTTCTGCGTGAGCTCCTTCGCGAGATACATCGCGATCTGCCGCGGCCGCGCGATGTTCGCGGGCCGCTTCTTCGAATACATGTCGGCGACCTTGATGTTGTAGAAGTCGGCCACCGTCTTCTGGATGTTCTCGACCGAGATCTGCCGGTTCTGCACGGTGAGCAGATCCTTCAGCGCTTCCTTCGTCAGCTCGATCGTGATCTCGCGGCCGTGAAACTTCGAGTACGCGAGGATCTTGCGCAGCGCGCCTTCGAGCTCGCGCACGTTCGAGCGCAGATGCTTCGCGACGAAGAACGCGACGTCCTCCGACAGGCTCACGCCTTCCGACTGCGCCTTGCGCATCAGGATCGCGACGCGCATCTCCAGCTCTGGCGGCTCGATCGCGACAGTGAGGCCCGAATCGAAGCGCGAGATCAGGCGATCGTCGATGCCGGAGATTTCCTTCGGATACGTGTCGCTCGTGATGATCACCTGCGCCTTGTTCGCGACGAGCGCCTCGAACGCGTAGAAGAACTCTTCCTGTGTGCGCGACTTGCCCGAGAAGAACTGGATGTCGTCGATGAGCAGCAGATCGAGCGAATGATAGTAGCGCTTGAAATCGTCGAACGCCTTGCGCTGGTACGCCTTCACGACGTCGGACACATACTGCTCCGCGTGGATGTAGCGGATGCGCGCGCCCGGCTTGTCGAGCAGCAGTTGGTTGCCGATCGCGTGGATCAGGTGGGTCTTGCCGAGGCCGACGCCGCCGTACAGGAACAGCGGGTTGTACGAGATGCCCGGGTTGTCGGCCACCTGGATCGCCGCCGCGCGCGCGAGCTGGTTCGCCTTGCCGGTGACGAAGTTGTCGAACGTGAGCACCGGGTTCAGCTTCGAGCGCTCGTACATCGAATCGGCGGCTTCGCTGTTCGCGCTCGCCGCGCCGGGGCGCCACGTGCGGCGGCCGGCCGCCGCCTCGTGCGCGGTGAGGCTCGGCAGGTCGAGGTCGGCGGCCTCGTCGGCGTTCAGCGCGGCGGCGTTCGCCTGGGCCGCCTGGGCGGCCTGCGCGGCGGCGACGGCGGCGACGGCGGCCGCGGTGGCGGCGTTCATGCCGGCGGGCGCGGGCGCGTTCGCATCGGCGGCGCCCGAGGGCGCCGGGCCGGCCGTAACCGGCGCAGGGTTGGCCGCCGGCAGCGGCGCGCGGGGCGCGAGCGGCGCCGCGCCGGCGGCGCTGCGCTGGCCCACCTTCGGATCGAGCACGAATTGCACTTCGATCGGCGCATTCCAGAAATCTCGGGCCAGATCGGAGATCCGGCCCGAGAACTGGCTCTTGACCCAGTCGAGCTTGAAGCGGTTCGGTGCGGCGATCGACAGCGTGTTCGCAGCGGCATCGAAGGCGACCGGGGCCAAGGGTTTAATCCACGTCACGTACTGTTGGGGCGTCAATTCACGCTCCAATAGCGCGGAACAGTGTTGCCAGAAATCGTTCATCGAAGAGCTGTCGTTGTTTCGTTTGCACGCAGGGCGCGCGGCCGCCCTTGTCGCGGATGCGCAACAAGGCCCGGTGCGGCCGTGCGGACGTGCCTCGGACGCTTGCGCGACAAGGGTTTGAGCGCAGGCGCGAGCCGAGGCGGCGTGCGGGATTCTTGGAGATAAGGCGAGATTCTACCGCCAAACGGGGTGCGCGCGGGAGTTATCCACAGGGGCGGGCGGCTGGTGGGGCGCGATCGTCACAGTGCGCGGAACCGTGGATCAACACAGCTGATGCGGCCCCGGTATGTCTCTAACGTATTGACCGCCAAGAGAAAAACGGTTTAAATAGCGGGTTCCGCGAAAACCAATCCTGTTATTTTCGGCGATTGCGTTCGCCCGGTTGCCTCGAAAGAGAGGGCACGCGGTCCCTGATTCCCGATATTCTCGAACAAGTGAGAGCAACATGAAACGTACCTACCAACCTTCCGTGACGCGCCGCAAGCGCACCCATGGCTTCCGCGTGCGCATGAAGACGGCAGGCGGCCGCAAGGTCATCAACGCCCGCCGCGCGAAGGGCCGCAAGCGTCTCGCCATCTAAGGGCGGGCCGCGCGCCGTGTCCGCCGTCCGCAGCGATGCGGGCGAGGCAGCCGCTGTCCCGGGTTCGATTCCGTTGCAAGCGTCCGCCGCCTTTCCCAAAGCTGCGCGACTTCTGAAAACGGATGAATTTTCATCCGTTTTTCGTTTGCGCCCGTGGCGGCGCACCGCGCACTTCGTGATCTACGGCAAGCCGACGGGGCGCGAAGCGCGTCTTGGGCTCGTCATCGGCAAGAAGTACGCTGCGCGTGCGGTGACGCGCAATCTGGTCAAGCGGCTCGCCCGCGAAGCGTTTCGCACGCGTCGCGCCGAGTTCGCCGGCTGGGACATTCTGCTGCGCCTGCATACGCGCTTCGACAAGAAGGCGATGCCGAGCGCCGCATCCGCGCCGCTCGCGGCGCTGTGCGCGGGCGAGATTCGCGAGCTGCTCGATCGGGCGGCCCGGGAGATTGCCCGGCGCAACGGGGCGAAGCCCGCGTCCGAGTGACGCGCCGACGCCCGTCGCGGACGGCGTGCAGCCGTCCGCCCGATTGGCTCGACCGCGGCGCCATGGCGCCGCCACTGCTATGCAAACGGTTCTGATCGCGTTGCTGCGTTTCTACAAGCTTGCCGTGAGCCCGCTGCTCGGCAGCCGATGCCGTTTTTATCCCTCCTGTTCGGATTACGCGCGCGAGGCAATCCAGTATCATGGCGCCGCGCGCGGCACTTACCTTGCCGCCAGGCGCCTGTGCCGATGCCATCCGTTTTCCGCGGGCGGCATCGATCTCGTCCCGCCGCCCAACTCCGACGCACGTAACGCTCCTCACGAAGCTGAGGCGTCGTCCCATCGACTCTGAGACAACGCATGGATATCAAACGCACCGTCCTATGGGTGATCTTCTTCATGTCAGCGGTCATGCTGTTCGACAACTGGCAGCGGTCCCACGGACGCCCGTCGATGTTCTTCCCGAACGTCACGCAGACGAACACCGCGTCGAACGCGACTAACGGCAATGGCGCGTCGGGCGCGAGCGCGGCGGCGGCGAACGCGCTGCCGGCGGCCGCGACGGGCGCCGCTCCCGCGACGACAGCTCCCGCGGCGCAGGCGCAGCTCGTGCGCTTCTCGACCGACGTCTATAACGGCGAGATCGACACGCGCGGCGGCACGCTCGCGAAGCTGACGCTGACGAAGGCGGGCGACGGCAAGCAGCCCGACCTGTCGGTGACGCTCTTCGACAACGCGGCGAACCACACGTACCTCGCGCGCACGGGCCTCCTCGGCGGTGACTTCCCGAACCACAACGATGTCTACACGCAGGCGGCCGGCCCGACGTCGCTCGCGGCCGGCCAGAACACGCTGAAGCTCGCGTTCGAATCGCCCGTGAAGGGCGGCGTGAAGGTCGTGAAGACGTACACGTTCACGCGCGGCAGCTACGTGATCGGCGTCGACACGAAGATCGAGAACGTCGGCACCGCGCCCGTGACGCCGAGCGTCTACATGGAGCTCGTGCGCGACAACACGTCGGTCGAGACGCCGATGTTCTCGCACACGTTCCTCGGGCCGGCGGTGTACACGGATCAGAAGCACTTCCAGAAGATCACGTTTAGCGACATCGACAAGAACAAGGCCGATTACGTCACGTCCGCCGACAACGGCTGGATCGCGATGGTTCAGCACTACTTCGCGTCCGCGTGGATTCCGCAGCAAGGCGCGAAGCGCGACATCTATGTCGAGAAGATCGATCCGACGCTGTACCGCGTCGGCGTGAAGCAGCCGGTTGCGGCGATCGCGCCGGGCCAGTCGGCCGACGTGTCCGCGCGCCTGTTCGCCGGCCCGGAAGAAGAGCGGATGCTGGAAGGCATCGCGCCGGGGCTCGAGCTCGTGAAGGACTACGGCTGGGTGACGATCATCGCGAAGCCGCTGTTCTGGCTGCTCGAGAAGATCCACGGCTTCGTCGGCAACTGGGGCTGGGCGATCGTGCTGCTCACGCTGCTGATCAAGGCGGTGTTCTTCCCGCTGTCGGCGGCGAGCTACAAGTCGATGGCGCGGATGAAGGAAATCACGCCGCGGATGCAGGCGCTGCGCGAGCGCTTCAAGAGCGACCCGCAGAAGATGAATGCGGCGCTGATGGAGCTGTACAAGACCGAGAAGGTGAACCCGTTCGGCGGCTGCCTGCCGGTCGTGATTCAGATCCCGGTGTTCATCTCGCTGTACTGGGTGTTGCTCGCGTCGGTGGAAATGCGCGGCGCGCCGTGGATTCTGTGGATTCACGACCTCTCGCAGCGCGACCCGTACTTCATCCTGCCGGTGCTGATGGCCGTGTCGATGTTCGTGCAGACGAAGCTGAACCCGACCCCGCCGGACCCGGTCCAGGCGAAGATGATGATGTTCATGCCGATTGCTTTCTCGGTGATGTTCTTCTTCTTCCCGGCCGGCCTCGTGCTGTATTACGTGGTGAACAACGTGCTGTCGATCGCGCAGCAGTACTACATCACGCGCACGCTCGGCGCCGCCGCGGCGAAGAAAAAGGCGAGCTGACGCTCGGCCGGACGAAAAGGGGGCGATTCAGTTCGCCCTTTTTTTGCCGCTTCGGATGGTCGGGCTTCGTTTCGGCTGAAGATAAGAAAAAGCCGCCTGGTTGATCGGGCGGCTTTTTCGTTGGAGCGGGCGGCGCGCGGTCAGCGCTTCGACGTATCGCCGTAGAACTGCTCGATCAGTTCCTGCACCAGATAGCGGTGATGCGGCGACAGCGCTTCGATTTTCGACGCGAGTTCGATGGTCTCCGGCGTCGGCGGATACTTTTCGTCGCGCGGCAGCGGCTGCGGCGTGGTGCGCGCCGCGCTCGGCGGCGGGCCGTAGTGCAGCCAATGCAGATCCACCCGAAGCCACTCGGCAAGCGTGTGAAGCTTGTCCGGCGTCGGGATTGTGCGGCCCGTCAGCCATTTGTGCGCGGTTTGCGGAGAAACCGGATGCTCGCCGTGATGACGCAAATTGAAATGCAAAGCGAGTTCCGTCGCGCCGGTCACTTTTTCTGGGCTGCGCAACAAGGCGAATTTGAGACGTTCGGTGAACGCCGCTTTTTCTTCGAGTGTCGGCATGGCCAGATTGTGCAGTTCGACCGCTGACAGGAAGACAACCAACCGGGTTATGTTTAGCGCAACTGAGTGACTGTTTAACTGGTGGATGCCAGAGGTTGCGATCGGCTGCGGGTGCGCTCATGCTTGCTGATCGGCGGTCGAGGTCGATTCGCCGGCGCGCCCTCCCGGATTTGTCATATCAATTGATTAGCGCAACTAAGATAAACAGAAAATTGCGGAAAATGGCGGGGCGGAACGTTGTCTGCGCAATACTATTGCGTGGCCGGGCTACAATTCGGCATTCAAGGATATCTGCGATTTTTCTTGATTTCCATTTCATTTATTTCAGAATTTTTGCCATGCTCGCCACTGATTCCGATCCGATCGTCGCCATTGCCACCGCGTCCGGCCGAGGCGGAATCGGCGTTGTGCGCATTTCGCTTGGGCGAGCCGGGGAGGCGGCGGCGCTTGCGCTGAGCGACGCGCTGTGCGGTGCGCGGCTCACGCCGAGGCATGCGAGCTATGTGCCGTTTCTCGATGGCGCAGGCGAGCCGCTCGACCGGGGCATCGCGCTCTATTTTCCGGCGCCGCATTCGTACACGGGGGAGCACGTGCTCGAGCTGCAAGGTCACGGCGGGCCGATCGTGCTGCAGCTCGTGCTGCAACGCTGCCTCGACGCGGGGCGCGCGTACGGGCTGCGGCTGGCGGAGCCGGGAGAATTCACCCGCCGCGCGTTTCTGAACGACAAGCTCGATCTTGCACAGGCGGAGGCCGTTGCCGATCTGATCGAGGCGAGCACCGAGGCGGCGGCGCGCTCGGCGGGACGCTCGCTCGACGGCGCGTTCTCGCGCGACATCCATGCGCTCGTCGACGACGTGATCGCGCTGCGGATGCTCGTCGAGGCGACGCTCGATTTTCCGGAGGAAGAGATCGACTTTCTCGAGGCGGCGGACGCGCGCGGCAAGCTCGCGCACATCCGCGAGCGGCTCGCGCACGTGCTCGGCGACGCGCGGCAGGGGGCGTTGTTGCGCGAGGGGCTGTCGGTGGTGCTCGCCGGGCAGCCGAACGTCGGCAAGTCGTCGCTATTGAATGCGCTTGCGGGGGCGGAGCTGGCGATCGTCACGCCGATCGCGGGCACGACGCGCGACAAGGTCGCGCAGACGATCCAGGTCGAGGGCATTCCGCTGCACATCATCGATACGGCGGGCTTGCGCGAGACGGAGGACGAGGTCGAGAAGATCGGCATCGCGCGCACGTGGGGCGAGATCGAGCGGGCCGACGTCGTGCTGCATCTGCTCGATGCGAGGAGCGGACTCGGCCCGGACGACGAGGCGATCGCCGCGCGCTTTCCGGCCGGCGTGCCGGTGGTGCGCGTGTTGAACAAGACGGATCTGACGGAGGCGCCGGCATCGGTGGCGCGGGTGGGTAGCGGTGCGGAGCGCGCGGATCTGTGCGAAGTGCGGCTGTCGGCGAAGCGCGGCGACGGGATCGATTTGCTGCGCGGCGAACTGCTGCGGATCGCCGGGTGGCAGGCGGGCGCGGAGAGCGTGTATCTCGCGCGCGAGCGGCATCTGATTGCACTGCGAGCGGCGCAGGCGCATGTCGCGCGGGCGGCCGAGCATGCGGACCAGAATGCTCAGGCGCTCGATCTCTTCGCCGAGGAACTTCGGCTTGCGCAGGAGCAGCTCAATTCGATCACTGGGGAGTTTTCGTCCGATGATTTGCTAGGGGTGATTTTTAGTCGGTTTTGTATCGGAAAATAAGTAGTCGCCAGCCGTCACCTAAGTTTCACAAGAAAGAAGCCGCAAAGCCCCGCCAGACATAGATCGACTCCCCATATTCCCCAAAGTTTACCAATCGACAACTAGCAGTTTTTGGCATACAAGATGGCATACACCGCGCCTCTACGCGAAATCATGTATGCCAAAAACACCTCATGGCCTTATCTGGCAAGCGTTTCCGGCCGAGGTAAACATCAAGAATCTGTATGCCAAAAGGGGAAGACCATGCCGAAAGTCGTTCAACCGCTGACCGATACCCGCGTCAAGGCATTGCAACCGAAAGCGGCCCGCTATCCTGTCTCTGACGGGGGTGGTCTGATTTTGGAGGTAATGCCGTCAGGCTCGAAATTCTGGCGCTACCGCTACTCGCTGCATGGCAAGCGCCAGCCGCCCGTGACGATTGGCGAATATCCGGCCGTCAGCTTGGCAGCTGCTCGTGAGCGCGCCCGTCGATATGCGGAGATCGTGGCTGGTGGCGTTTCCCCGGTAGCGGATGCTCGGAAAGATCGGGGCACAACCAAGGCGCTCAATACCGTGCGTGAGTTCGCTGCGTACTGGCTCGAACAACAGATGGCGGACAAGTCGGCCGAGTATCAGCGGACGACGAAACGCGCACTCGAAAAGGACGTGTTTCCGGCGCTCGGCAGCAAGCCGGTATCCGAAGTGACCCCCGGCGATGTGCTGGCGATCTGCGACCGGATCAAGAAGCGCGGAGCGCCGAAGATGGCCTTGCACACCCGCAATGTCATCAAGCGAATGTACGAATATGCGATTGCGCGCCAGCTCGTGACGATCAATCCGGCGCAGGCGGTAGTTGCCCGTTTTATCGCCACGCAGGAGAGCCGCGACCGCGTGCTATCTCCCGACGAGCTCGGGCACGTGCTGCGCGTCGTCTATGCATCGAGTATCCGCCGACCGTTGAAGCTGGCGATTCATCTGCTGGTGCTGACAATGGTCCGCAAGTCCGAATTGATCGAGGCTAGATGGTCCGAATTCGACCTGGATGCCGCCGTCTGGCGTATCCCGTCTGATCGGATGAAGAAACCCCGCGAGCATTGGGTCTACCTTGCTCCGCAGGCCGTGCTGATGCTGCGCGAGTTGTATGAAACTCGCACGAGCCAGCAATACGTGTTTCCTTCATCTCGCGGTGCGGACCGGCCAATCGCCAAGAGCACGTTAAACCAAGCCGTACGGGCGCTCGATATGGAGGTTCAGCACTTTGTGCTGCACGACTTCCGGCGCACCGCCAGCACGCACCTTCACGAGATGGGGCAACCGTCAGACGCAATCGAGAAGGCGCTTTCGCACACCATCACGGGAATCAAGGGCGTCTACAACCGTGCGGAGTACGCCGAACAGCGCCGCCACATCCTCGCCCTGTGGGCCGCTTTCGTTGAGGCTCAGATAGACGAGGGGCGCAAGGTGATCCTCGGCAAATTCGCAGCGAATGGGTAGTTGAGGCGCGTCGCCGGAATGAAATGTCTTGGGAACAGCGGGAACATTGGGAACAGATGGCGTAGAGGATTGATTTGTCTGGATTATTTTGTTCCCAAGTTGTTCCCAAACACTCATATATCTTGGGAACAGACCGGGTACAACTGCCTGCGGTACGCGACGCCATGGTGGTCGACTTCGCCGCCGCAATCGAATGGGCCTCCCTGCTGGAACGCTACGCGCAAAGAAGCTCCCTGCGCCGCCGCCTCCCGCGCGTGGGAATGAAAACGGGCCTTACGGCCCGTGAAAAAGTGACTTTGAACGGTCGGGCCTTATGCCGCGTCGCGTACCCGCATGATCGTCTGACGGCTTGTGTCGTACTGCTTCGCGAGGCTGGCGACGCTTGCCCCTTCGCTCAATCGCTGCCTCACCTCGTCCTGCTGTTTAGGGGACAGTGCGGACGGCCGCCCCATCGCTTTCCCTTCCGCCTTCGCTCGCGCGATACCGGCCTGCGTTCGCTCGATCAATAAGTCACGCTCAAACTCGGCAACGGCGTTCAATACCTGCATCGTCATCCGGCCGGCCGCGCTTGTCAGGTCAACTCCGCCGAGCGCAAGGCAATGAATCCGAATGCCGCGTGCCGCCAACGCTTCGACTGTTGCGCGCACGTCCATCGCGTTCCGGCCGAGCCGGTCGAGCTTCGTCACGATCAACACGTCGCCTTCTTCCAGTCTGCGGAGCAAGTCCGCAAACCCCGGCCGCTGGTCCGCGCTTACGCTACCTGAGATGCTTTCCGTTACGACCCGGCGCTTGTCGACATTGAAGCCAGCCGCCTCGATCTCGCGGAGTTGGTTAGCTGCCGTCTGGTCGGCCGTGCTGACGCGGGCGTATGCGAAGGTTCGGGACACCGTGGGCTCCAGCGTGTTCAAAAAGGGTGTACGAATTGTAACCCCTGTACGAAAATATCAAAGCCTTATTTTCGAACACCCCTTCGCACCCATGTCCGTAAGGGAACGGTTTCGGACATGCATGTTAGATCGTGGGCGGATGATCACCGTACAATCGACGTCGGCACATTAGCGGATGCAGCACGGGCCAATTCGATGGTGCCGTGTGATGCTGTTCAAATAGGGTACGATACAAACTGAGGTCTGGGTTCCCGCTCCCCGGAGTTGCTCCGATCAGGGCAGCGAGTTGTGGCACGCAAAGCTATTCGCATCCCGACGACTGTTGACGACCGAGTACGCAATGGATGAATTTGGCCCGTTTCCGCGATTGGTATGGAACTTCGTTCGAAAAAATCCGCATATGGGGTTGGCTGCGTTGCTCTTTATAGTTGGGGGCGTTGCCCTTCCAACGAAGCTCGCCATAATTTCAGGAGCGTTGTTTGGTGCTGGGGCTTCCCTATTGGGAGCTTGGATAAACGAACTGAACACTCGTCGCTCAAAGGCCGAAGAAAAGAAGCGGAGTGAAGCAGACGCGCGGCGATACTTCGCAGCCGAACTAAACCGCATCATCATGCGGGTTTTGTATATTCATGAGCGAGCCTGTCCAAATTACATGGCCGCAGTGAATGAATATATTGAGGTCGAGAATAAATTCAAGCCGAACGACTTACAGGGTGATTTTCTTCCGGAAATGCCGGTGTTGTATCCGAGTGCGCCACAATTCCGAGAGTTGTCCGGTGATGACGCGACTGCACTTATTGCCTTTTACGATTCGCTTCATGCGTTAGATGGCTTTGTGACGAACTGGTGGCAGAGGGAAGGGCAATTGCCGGTGAACATATTTAACCAGGTGCTCCACCTTAGCGAAAGAAGCCTTGCTCTCGCGGTTGTATGTATTCAACGGTTCGACTTAGAGAAGCTGTGCCCGCCGCCATATGAGGCTTGGGGAACGTTGACGTCCCGCATTGAACGTTCGCTGTCGTTCGCAAAGGAAATGCTGGAGAAGCACGTCGCTAAAATCGAGGCTTATCACAAGCAATCGAATATGCCGGCCCGGTAGCAAATTCAGCGAGGCCGCGGCGCTTGACGATTCAAAGCTTTGTTCATGGCACCGCAACAACGGCTTTCGAAGTACGGTTGCCGCGCGCCTAGTGCTGGACGAGATGACCGCGCAGCTTGCCTCTGTATCCACTTAGCGACCCTTATCGCCACGCCGCGCCGTGCGCGCTTTTTTTGGGGCCACAGCTTCAATGGGTTCTGGCAACGGGGGGATCAACTCATGGAAACCTCGATGAGCATTGCGTGCCATCTTCACCAGCGAACTCAATAGGTTGTGACCATCACTCTGCGTTTCGTGGATGCGCTGCTTCAGGCGAACGCTGGTATCTCCACTATCTTTGATATAGCGCTCGTCCACTTCGCCTCCATTGTGCTCATACACATGGCGGCGGTAGAACATTCGCGCAACGAAGTTTCGCTCGCTGTCGGGTATACCGTTAAACAATTCGATGCCGAACCACTCGCCAAAGATTCTCTGAGTCTCGTTGATGTCATGAAAGCGCTGATTGAGCAACCGTGCCCTGCGTCGCTCGATCATTGGAACGAGTACGGCAAGTTGTTTCCCGTACTGCGCGATAAATGAATCGAACGCCGCAACACCATCGCGCACACAGTCTTCCGCTGGAGCGCCCGAATTGAGTCGGTCTCGGATTGCCGGGACTATTTGCTCCTCGAACTCAACAAGGTCATTTCTCGTCCCACAGACTGAGCAGTAGCCGAAACGTCCTAGAATATCGTTGAACTGCTCACATGCACGACAGATGAACTTGTGCTGTTGGCTCTCCTCAGACACATAGAATGCGGGCTTCTCCCCCTCTTTTCCGGCCGCGTCAGCTACCTCATCCATATCGATCGTTACCTGGACATCGTGGTCAGATCGCAGCGCCTTATCGAGCACCTCGCAATAGTGTTTAACGTATCGCCTTTGTGCCCCAGACAAGAATTCATGGATTGGAGCTGTAACCGCGCAGTATGGACAAACATTCGGCCATGGACCGCTTCGCCAGTAGCCTCCGCAGTCGGGGCAAAGGTGGCCAAATTTTCCTTCACTATCAGACGCGATAACGACAGGCAAGCAGCCACGGAGCGGGGGCGGTCGCGAACCCATGCCTAGGTCGTAGACGCCCACGGGAATACCATTCTCGGGTAGCGCCCAAACTCCAATCAACGCCACGGGTACTGGCCTCATCGAGGACATTGTTGTCTGGACGCTTGTTCGGCCTTGATCGTCGATCTGCACCTCGAACGTGATCGTACCTCCCGAATGCCCAATTTCTTCGAAATCGCCTGCCATGTAGCACTCCAGTAACGATTCTGAGCAAATTGCCGTGCTTTTCGCCGTCTTAAGCGCCCACCGTGGCATGCACGTCGGATTGCGTTCGGGCTGGCTCCAACTTGGTCACAGCTAACGCATTGCTACCCCTTCCAGCGGGTCGAGTCTCGCGAAGTCGGACGCACTGCATTGCGGCAACGGCAGTTGATTAAAGCGGTGACGGCACCGCAAGGTCTGATGTTAAACCGAGTGCGATGACTCGGGCCGAAAGGGCTAGCCTGCTTTGAGCTTGAGGCTGGCACTGGCAATGCCGCGTGGCAAGTCGTGAGAAAATGCGATCTGTCGAGCCTAGGGCGGCCACCCGAAAAACCGGACACCTTCACCGGCTGGCTCGGCGTTCTTCGTGAAGGTCCACGCGAAGGGTGGACATGAGAAAGTCGCGCAACCTCGGGCACGAGGAAATAGATCCAGACGAAGAGCCGGTCTCAGCGGACGAGTTGGCCGCGTTTGTCGATCGCGGCCCGTCAGCGAAAATCAATCACGTCTCCGACCATTTTCTGCATCTCGATCCGGCCGACAGGGATAGTCCTGCGGTACAGGCCGCCACTGTCCAGCTAATCAAGGCGGAGCATGAGCGGTGGGAGCGCGAGCACTTCCAGATGGGGCGCCTAGATTTGCTTCGGGCGCGACGGCTTTCGCTGAGCGATTCATTGCCCTATCCGCTGGAGCAGAATGCGGGGCACGTTGCGCGCCTAAGCGGTGGGAAGTATGACCGGGCGGAATGGATGTATGCCTTGTATTGGCGCGGAGTGGCGGAGGCAAGGCGGCGAGCGCGCGCTGGCGACGACTTATCCGACCTGCCGAAGCCGGATAAGGCCGTCGCTGCGCAGATTCGAAAGCTATGGTCGGATATGGAGCGCACGATTGAATTTGCTGTTTCTGCTGATGTCAGCAGCATCCAGCGCGAACAGCGAATTTACGCTTTCATCTATTGCGGCACGACTCATGCGTTTACCGCCACGCTTGAACTTCTGCGTCGGCGCTTGAAGACTGCTCCGGCGAAACAGGAGGCAGAAGTGGTGCGCCGCGAGAGGCGAAAGCGAGACGGATCTGTTGGCCGAGATGCCAATGTCGCGAAGGGTGCGGCAACGCGTGCAATGGTCAAGGCGGAAGTCGCACGCTACCGCAATCGTGGGGTCCATATTGGAATCGACGAGCGAAAGGCGATCGCGGACAAGCTGAATATCTCTGCGCTTGCGAACCTCGTCCGGCGTCTCCTCGCGCTGGATCACGTACGTCTGATACCGTCCGCCCGTGGCGGCCGCCGACAGCATCGAGCCGAGCGACCGGCTCGGCACGATGCGCCAGTTATGCGACTGCTCGTCGACCGGACGGCCGCGATTGAACGCCTGCTTGTGCGGCTCGATGCTGGCGCCCGGGTCGTCCGTCGTCGCAACGTCCTTCCACTGGAACTTCGCGTACTGGTTGCCGAGCGCGACGTTCTTCGTCACGTCGTCCGGACGCATCAACCCGGCGACATCGGCGTGCCCCGGCACCTGAGCAACGTGGTCGACCGCAAGGCTTGCTGTTTCACTCGGATCAAGGCGGCCAATATGCAAGCCGGAAATTCCGTCAGCGCCTCTGGCGCTATCGGATACAGCAGAGCATGAGCCGTCGAGGAAATTGTTGGGATAACTCCCCGATGGAGAGGCTGTTCCGCAGCTTCAAGACCGAATGGCTACCGTCAGTGGGCTACATGTCGGCGCAGGAGGCACACCGGGACATCAGCCACTACCTGATGCACCGGTACAACTGGATACGGCCGCATCAGTTCAATGACGGACTGGCGCCGGCGGTTGCGGAAGAAAAACTTAACGCAGTGTCCGGGATTAGTTGACCACTACAGGCAAGTCTTATTATGTGCGCCCCGACGTCGGAATCGACGAGATGAGCGTCGCGCCGCACGACGTCCGATGGCCGTCGAACGCCACCGCGCGCCCCTCGATTCGCACGCCTTCGTCGCCCTCCACGATCACGCAATGTTCGTGTCCATTCATCGGGCACGTGCAGCGGTCGCCGACGCAGGCCACTGCCCGCCCCATCACGGTCGAACCCTCGCGGCCGGTTACAACGCGGCCGCCGTGCGAGGTCGAATCACCGATGCGAATCACGCCGCGCATACGGGCTCCTTACCGGAACGGATTGACGTCAGGCTGCTTATGCGTCGGCGGGCTCACCATCACGATCGTCGCCGTGCCGTTCGGCCGGCGATGGATCGTGGCGCTGGCCCCGCCTTCGTTGTAGCTCGCGATCAGGCCGAGTCCAATCTGCACCAACGGCGAGCTGATGCCCGTGTTCCCGATCCGACGGCCGATGTCGTAGCCTTCCTTCACGTCATCGAGACTCGGCGCGGACGGCCCGCTTTGCGCGAGCGCCTGGTTGATCGGCGCGACCCACGCGCGATCGCCCGTCGTGTCGTAGAAGATCCGCTTCGGCGTTTCGCCGGTGGGCAGCGTATCGACGGCTTGCTGCCACCCCGCCTTGAGCGCTTGCGCCTGCTGCGCGGTCTTCAGCGGCTTGCCGTGCGCATCGGCGAGTTTCACGTCGATGGGCCGATGCAGGTAGCCGAGCAGCGGCGCGTTGTCGAATTGCCTCACCTGCCAGGTCGTCCAGCGCACCGGGATGTACGGCGTGGGTTTGAACTCGCCCGGCCCTTTGTTGCTGATCGTTTTCCAGAAATCGGGGAGTTGTGTCTGCCACCATTGCGCCGACATGAAGCCGAGAAAAGCGCGTGGCCGGATGCCCGCCGCCTTCTGCTGCTCTTGATAGTACGCTTCAAAGCTGCCCGGCCCTTCCCCGTTGTTCTTCTCCCAGAAGAAGTTCCACAGCTTGGTGATGTCGTATTCGGTCGTGTTCTTGTCGACGTTTTCCGTCTGCTCGACGGCGTAGGGGCGAATCAATCTGTCAACGCGATCGGAGCGGGACACGAGCATCGCGGCCATGCTATCCGGCATCGTCGGGATGTTCGATTGCTTGAAGGTATCCACGTAGCCCGGCGTCTGATTGAGATCGCGGGTCGCGGCCCCATCGAAGGTGACGATAATCGCTTCGGGTATGTCCGGATGCGCATCGAAGAACTCAAACAGCTTCTCGATGATGGTAGAACCATCGTTCGTGTTCGCATCTTCTTGCCACAGCAAGAGCGTGACGCCCAGGCTAGCCTCCTGCCGAATACCGGAGAGCTCATTGGCTGGCCGACTAACGTGTGATGCCTTCGGTGGCTCCCAGATGAAAACCGGGACCGGCCAATAGCCAACGGAATGATGGGCTGCCAGTTGGAAACTCAGTCCCGTCCCAACCCCCAGGTAGGTCATCCGGCTATCCTCGCTGTCTGGATAGTCGGCGGGGTTTTGCGACATGTAAGTGGAGTGATTGTCCGCCTTGGCTTCGATTGCATTCCAGATTTCGTCATTCGCGTTTCGCCCTGTAACGAGGCCCAAACCACGGACTTCCAAGACAAACTTGTCGCCAGTTTGAGCGAGCAGTGCCGGTGCCCCGTTATTGCCGTGCGTTGCTGCGGCAGGCAATACCGGTGATGCCGATGTTGAACTCGCGGCTGCGTGCGACGATTCGACAGGTGCGCGCTTAATCCACACAAAGCTCGCCACGAAAGCTGCGACTGCGACACCCGCCGCAACTAGCACACCGTTTCGAATGCTACTCACCATACCCGGCATCTCCTGTCCCGTTGCTTGCCAATAGTGATAATGCCGCGCCATCACGACAATTGTCCAACCCAGCGCCATCAAGATGAACCCAAGTGCGTACGGCCAGATACGAGGTTTCATAAAGCCTCTTCGTCAATCTCACGTTTTCTGATCAAGTTTCAGTTCACTTGTGATCAGCGACGGCAGGGCGAGCGAAACAAACTTCTCAGACGGGAATAGGCCCTTCTGATAGTACTTCGCGCATGCATCAATAAAACCCTGGGTATGATCATCCAAACGGGCAAAGCTCTTGCAGTTCGTGATCTTCTTCTGTGCACTCGGCGTCATCTTCCAATCCGCCATCAAAAGCAACAACTGCCGCCAGTCCGGATCATCCAGCGTCACCGCCTGACCGATCGCCACATCCATCGCCGTGACCCAGCGATGGTTCTCCGAACTGAGCAGCACGCCCGAATGATAGTTGT
This sequence comes from Burkholderia thailandensis E264, assembly GCF_000012365.1. Classification (NCBI taxonomy): domain Bacteria; kingdom Pseudomonadati; phylum Pseudomonadota; class Betaproteobacteria; order Burkholderiales; family Burkholderiaceae; genus Burkholderia; species Burkholderia thailandensis. The sequence goes on along the minus strand of NC_007651.1, from coordinate 3,676,026 downwards.
TCGCTTCCAGTTGATCGGCATCGGTGCGCATGCGCTTGCGAACCTCGTCCGGCGTCTCCTCGCGCTGGATCACGTACGTCTGATACCGTCCGCCCGTGGCGGCCGCCGACAGCATCGAGCCGAGCGACCGGCTCGGCACGATGCGCCAGTTATGCGACTGCTCGTCGACCGGACGGCCGCGATTGAACGCCTGCTTGTGCGGCTCGATGCTGGCGCCCGGGTCGTCCGTCGTCGCAACGTCCTTCCACTGGAACTTCGCGTACTGGTTGCCGAGCGCGACGTTCTTCGTCACGTCGTCCGGACGCATCAACCCGGCGACATCGGCGTGCCCCGGCACCTGTCCGCCTTTCTGAACCTCGCCCCCGTACAGATCGGGCTCGTACGCCGGTTTCAGTTGCTCGCCGTTGATGAGGCGAATGTCGTTGCGCTTGAACGACGCCTGCAGCGCCATGTTCTTGCCGGATTCGACCAAGGTGCCAAGCATCGTGCCGTCCGTGTCGGGGCCCGGCGTCAATCGCTGAAACGGATCGCGAACCGGCACGCGCGCGGGCGGCGTGCCGACGGCGACCTTCGAGCGCCTCCCCCTGCCGTCCTGGTCGCGCTCGAGCCGCGTCCACATGCGCTGAAAGAAGCGCTTCGGCTCAAGCGCCGTCATCGCAGGCATCGTTTTGCCCCGGCTGGCCGCCGCGCCATCGGCCGGAACCTCGTCGGGCACGCCGAACGTGCCGATCCCGCGCACCTTGTCGAGGCCGACCACGGTGTCTTCCGGGCAGAAGTACAGATAGACCTTGCCGCGGTTGTCGCGCTCGTCGAACGTGATCCAGTGCTTGCCGCTCTTGTCCAGCCGCTTTCCCTGCGTCTGGCTCCAGTTCTGTCCGGCCCGGCCGCACGAATGGGCCGAATCGATCATCAGTTCGGCCAGATCCGGAATCGTATGCGGCTCGCTCGTCACCGCGTTGACGATGTCGACCAGCGTCTTGAGCTTCGCGTGCCCGGTTTGCTGGCTGCCGTCCTTGGTGAACTGCAGGCTGTACGGCGTATCGACCATGATGATGCAATCCACGCAGCGCTGCCCTTGCTGCTTGAGCATCGCCTGCGCGAGCAGCGTGATGATCGTGCCCTGGCTGTGCCCCATCACCGTGATCGTTTCGTGCTGAGGGTCCATTCCATGTTCGAGCGCGAGCGCGGAGGGCTGAATGGTCCGAATGGTCTTGATGAGATTCGCCAGGCGAGCCGCGGCAAGCACGAAGTAACGGCGCTCGGGCGACTTGCCGGCGAAGATCGTATTGCCGGCGAGCGCGTTTTGCATGACCGTGCGCTCCAGCTTGTCCGGTTCGAAACCCCGGCTATACATCTGCGGAATGTTGTTCGTCGCGTTGGCGAAAAACCCGCCGCCCTTGCCGAAATGGGCGTCAAGCCGGTTGCCGTGGATGTCCTGATACTGGCCGCGCGTCATCAGGTTGCCGTCGCTGTCCGCCACGCGGCTCTTGATCTCGCCCGGATGGTTGATCTTCGCGATTTCGTTGTCGGATGCCCGATAGCCCCAGTAGAACGGCAGGAACATGCTGTGGGCACCGCCACTTTCCGCACGTCGATACAGATACATGTCCGGATCGTTGGCGATTTTGCTATCGAAGAACGGGCTCTTCCGGTCTTTCGCTTTGATGGCTTCAGCATATTCCCTGCCATATTCCGCCGGCCGCAAATCGCTTCGCGACAATCGCTCATTGAGCCCCTGGCACAGCCCGCGCTCCACAGTGGCATAAGCCGCACCGGGATCGTTGACGCCGTGAATGAAGATCACCACGCCCGGCAGATCGCGCGGAATCGGCACGGGCCGGTCGCCCGGCCGATTCGCCATCGTCACGCCCGCCCCGTGGGCGGCGGTGAAACACTGATCGTTGATACCGTTCATCGTTCGCCCGGGTTCAAAGCTTCGGTTTCAGATAGTCGATCTTCGCGATACGCATCGCGTCGTCCTTGACCAGATCCGTCAGGCCGCTCGCATCGGTCTTGCCCTCGATGACGCGCCCGTCGTTCAGCGTGATCCGGAATGGCTTGTTCGCCGCAGCCGGCAAATCGCCGTCCTCGCCCGGATAGTGCAGCTTGAAACGCTGATCCGTCGGCTGGTTGTCGAACGCGGTCTTCGCCGCCTGCGCCGTCGACGGCCCGCCCCACTGGTGCGACGCCGACAGCAGCTTGATGTCGCCGTTCGTGCCGAGCGTGATGCCGTTGCCGATCTCGAGGTAGCTGCCGTCCTCGGCGACGAGCCGAATCCTCGGCGCGCTCACGAACACCTCGTGCTCGTTCGTCGTGATCTTGACGCCCTTCTGCGCATTCGCCGTCAACGTATCGGCTTGCGCCTGCAGCAGCATCGGCCCTTCGCCCGCCACGGCCTGCACGCCCGCGCCCCGCGCGAAGAGTTGCATGCCCTGCCCGGCCGTCGCGTTCAGCCGCTGGCCGCTCATCAGTTGCAGGTGCTGCTGCGCAACCTGATCGATGTTCTCTCCGGCATACGTCACGTGCGTCTTCGGCGTGACGTTCACCGAGCCGGCCTGCGCGCCGAACGCCATCAGCGCGCGATCTCCGCCGTCGGGCGGCGCATCGGCGCCGCCCGCGCCCGGCGTCCAGTTCCTGAAGGCGGCGGCCACCGCGTGCTGGCCGGCCGTATCCGCAGCCTGCCCGCCGTGCTGCCCCGCGTAGTCGCCCAGCGCCTTGAACAGCTCCGAGCACTCGCCGAGCAACCGAATCAGCTCGTCACGGTCCAGTTGCCCGCCGCTCGCCTGCGTGCGCGCGTAGGTCGTCAGCAGAATGCCTTGCGCCGCCCGCAGCGCCGCCGCCGCGTCGGTACGCAGCTCCGCGCCCTCGCCGCGGTCGTTGCCATGACCGTTCTCGCGCGGTTGGGTCAGGTATCCGAGATTGAGCTGCGAATGCGCATGCTCGCTCGCCAGTTGCGCGCTGATCTGGTTCGGCGTGTCGTCGAGACGCAGCTGGTTGTACCGCTGCCCCTTGATCTCCTTCGTCTTGATGCCGGACAGGTAGCGGTTGCCCGGCAAGCCGCCCGCATGGCTGAACGTCGCCGGCGGATTCGCGCCGTTACCGAGCACGCCGATGATCACCAACCGGTCCGGATCGCCGCCGAGACAGCCGAGGAGGACTTCCATGCCGACTCGCGGCAGAAACGATGCGCCGAAATGGGCGCCGGCGAGGCTCGACGCCACGCGGATCGGCGCGCTGTCGCCCGCGTTGTCGTTGGTGCCCGCGCCCTGCGCGTGCGCGTGGTCCGCCGGGTCGAGGCCGTGCACCCGCACGCGCACCCGGCCGTTTTCGTCGCAGAACACTTCCTCGCCCTCCGCGCCGACGATCGTGCCCGTGAGCAGATGCACGGGCGGCAAATCGGCTTGCGGATCGTACGCGGGCGCAAGCGGCACGCCGCGGCGCACGCAGGTGAACGTGTTCTCGTAGCGCGTATCCGCGTCGTTCGCAAGCGCGGCCGGCAGCGCGCCGGGCGCGTTCACGAGATTGCGGCTCGCGGCGAACAGCGCGTGCACGCGGTCATTGAGCCCCTTCGGCAGGTTGTTCCAGATGTCATGATCGATCGACGTGATCACGAACTGGCGCTTGTCGGCGAGTTGCCTGTCCCAGTCCGGATCGCCCGTCAGCGTGATCCACGCGCCCACGGCCAGATCCCGCACGCTGCTAACGCCGTCGTAGCGCTCGGCCTCGAACTCGTGCGCGAGCATGCGCGCGCGGGTGAGCCGCTCGTGATCGCTCCATGAATCGCCCGCGTGCGGAATGTCGATCGCGATGTCGGTCAGCAGCTTCGCCAGATCGTTGCCCGCCTCGCCCTGATCGAGGCTCGAAGCGACGCTCGATTCGTCGATCCGCGCCTTCTTGTAGTCCCACGACGGGCGTCCGGCCTTGCCGGGCACCAATTGCCGACGCAGCGCGAACAGCGTGACCGTGTCGCGCTGCTCGGTGCCGGCGTCGCGCGGATGCAAGCGAACCGTGCCGGCCGGCGCTTGCGGCAGCGACATCGGCTCGTCACAGCACACGAGCGTGTGCACGGTCGCATCGCCCTGCAACGGCTGTTCGCCCTTCGCCGGCCCCGCCTTCGCGAACACGGTGATCCCTTCGCGGCGCAGCAGACGGCGCACGAAATGCGCATCCGATTCGTTGACTTGCCGGGTCAGTTCGCGGGGCGGATAGCGATCGGCGCGCAAGCCGGACAGATCGAATTCGAATGCGCGCGCGAGGGCCGGGCTGCGCTGCTGCCATTCGTTGAACAGCGTGGCGAGCACATCGATGACGCTGCGCTTTCGGAAGACCCGCGAATTGGTGCGCTTGTCCATCAGCGACAGCGCGTCGCAGACCGTCAGCTGGTACACACAGAGCTCGCCGTCGCTTTGGCCGATCTGGACGTCGCTGATGATCGCGTTCACCATGTGCGGCTGTCCGCGATCGGTAATGAGCCGGATCGAGACCGGCATGCCGAGAAACACGCCGGGTGGGATGTCGCGACGGGTCGAAACACAGGTCAATCGCCCGCCAATCCCGGTCATCAGACCTTCCTGAACACTGGCGTGTTGCAACGCGAGGAGGTGGCCCAGCGCGCCTTGCGCGGCGCCAAAGTGCAACGCGACCGGACGTTTATTCCAGTCGACCGCCCCCGACGCAAAATTGCGTAGCGTATCGTTCAAATTGGTCACGGCAGACTCTCAGGTTTCTGCTTGGATTCGAATCCGAGGAGTATTGATTCTCGATGTAAATGATGCCCTCCCCACGGCGCGTAGATTTTATCAACGCTGAGGCAAATGGCGGCCAAATTAACGAAGATTCACCATCGCGCTGACGACGGACGAGTCGACAACCTGGAGGCGACCTGTCAAGGTTGACAGGCCAATATCGCCTTTTGGTACGCTCAAGCATGGGCCGCACCATCCCAGGCCCCGAAATGGACCTTCAAAGCGGAAATTTTTTGGCGGACTGGCTCGCTCCATGGGCGCGAGAGCGGAGTGCTCGATTGTCGATCAGGCGGGTCGATCTATAAGGAATTCTACGCGCGGCAACCCGGACATCCATTTTGGTGCTCGGCCTCGACCGCACCAGGTTTCCCCAGTCATCGGGTTCCGATACTTTGGAGGCAGTGGACCACGCCGCTTGTCCGGCGAGCGAAGGCGCGTCCATTGCGGAAAGATCTGGTCGGGACGAATTTCGTACCTCAGGATGGTTTCCCGGATCTGAGACAGCGCCGTCGAGATTTCACGCGCTTTGGCTGCTTCGGCCTCCTTATTGAGTGCATCGAGTTGAGCTTTCAGTTCCTCATAAGTTGCCACAATGACTCTCCAATCGAATTACGTTAAACCTGCACATTCGAGCGCCGAACGTCGTCAGGGGCGCGTATCGTGTGCCATGCATGCGACGATATGACGGGAATAAAAAGGCGATCGCCGATATCGACGATCGCAAAACCGCCTGCTCCGAGGCAGTTCGGAGGGCAGCAGGCGGTGGCCTAAACGAGTTGGACGGTCAGGTGTCGCCGGAACTTCGGATGGAAGTGCGGTGAACCTTGATCGACTGATCAACCAAATTTGGGATCGGGCACTGGGCGTAGCCGGGCGTTAAACGACGTCCGCATATCGAGCAGTCGGAAGCGTTCGCATGTTCCGATGGTGGTATATTGACCGGGCGAAACTGACGCGTGGACCGTAGAATCAAGGTCCTCAAACTTGATCGCGAGGTGGTGAACGCAAACGTCGTCACAGCGAAACGACGGGCGTGCCGTTGTTCACGTAGAATACGAGCAGCCATGGTGGTCTCTCAATGTGTGCACCTCGGTTAGGCGGCGGGCGATGTTCGCAGCATCGCCCGCCGCCGCTTCTCTTCAAATCGCTTCAGGGGAAGCCGTGATCGGCAACGTAGCTTATCGATTCCCCTTCAGCTTCAGCCAGACCTTGTTGCGTAACTGAATCGCGGCCAGCGAGCACAGCTTGTACGGCCTGAGCCGTGCCTTGTACTGCTCTGGCGTCTTGACTGCCGGGTTGTCCAACAACGCTGCATCTACGTAGCGTTCGGAACCGATGATCTCGTTGTTGTACCGAACCGCATTCGTCACCAGCGCGATGTTCTCCGGTTGCATCATCCAATTAAGGAACTTGTAGGCGGAATCGATATTGCGAGCTTTTGCGGGGATGAGCAGACTGTCCATGAACAGGCGAACGCCCTCCTTTGGATAGACGAACTTGATGCTCGGGAGGCGTTCCTGTGCACGCACTGCGGCGCCGTTCCAGACATGTTGAACGGCGATTTGGCGGGACGCGAGACGATCGACCGTACCGTCCTATGAGAGAGCGTGACATCGGTGCATTTTACGACGTCCGCTTCTCGGTAACCGAGAATAGAATCCACCCACACCAGGTTCATTTGCTCAACCGCAGCCTTTTGATCGAAAAGATTCGCCAGGGCGGCGGATGGATCTGCGAATGCAACGACGAGGTGGCCGGAGTATGTCTCCCCGTCATTACCGATACTCCGTTCATTTCTGCTCTGTTTGTTAAACCAATCTTTCACGGTATGGGTGTTGGACGTGAGTTGCTTGAGCGCGCCGTGAAATGGCTGAGGGACAATGGAGTCGATCGGGTCACATTGGGGACAGACCCAGGCTCGCGTGCCGACGGCTTCTATCAGCATCTCGGATGGCAGCGTGGTGCGTTGGACGAATACGGCTGCCAGGTCGTATTCTCAAAGTCGCTGGAAGAATAAATTTTGCCGAGGATGGTGGATGAAACCAGTAGCCATGGCGGTCACTCGTACTGCAGCGCAGCGTCCTGCGCCGCTGCATACTATTTTCATTACGCTTGAGGTAATGAAGCGTATTGGATTGTCCAGAGAGACTCTGCTAGAAGGAACTGGCATTTCACCTTCCGACGTCGAGCGTCCTAACGCGATGGTGACGCATGCTCAGGAGATGGTCCTATTTGCCAATGCGCTGAAAGCTACCGGAAATTCCGCGATTGGCCTTCACATCGGCAACGAGATACCGGTGACGGCGTACGGCCTTCGGGCTCACGCAATGCTTGTTAGCCCCACGCTTGGCGATGCGATGCGCTTGGCGTTCGAACACCCGTTGCTAGGGATTAGCTATTTTCGGATGAAGTTGTTGATCGATGGCGAAGTGGCGCGAATTATCGTCGGCGGCTACACGTATCGCCACGACTTACTTGTCATCAACACTGATATGTGCTTTACAGCGATCCGCCGACAGATGATTGATTTGATAGGAGGATCGCCGAATTTTACGCGCATCGGATTTGCTTATCCAAAGCCCTCTCATGCAGATAGCTACTCTGACTACTTCTCATGCCTGGTGATATTTGATTCAGAAATAAATTTTCTAGAGTTTGATGCTTCAATTTTAATGACGAAATTGCCTTTCGCCCACCCCATTGAATATGAAGTGGCGAGAAAAGCTTGCGAGAAACGGGAGTTTGAATTGGCCCATTGGATGCCGACTGACCTCGTTGGGCAGCTACTCTGCCTGATGTATGAAAATCCGATCTCCCAAGATGTTTTTGAGTTCGCCGATCGGCTTGGGATGTCATTGCGCAGTTTGCAGCGCAAGCTTAAAGATATGGGGACATCATTCAGTGCTTTGCAAGACCTTGTGCGCCAGGATATCGCGTCAAAATACCGCACTGAAAAGCACTATACCGCCAAAGAAATAGCGGCTCGCCTTGGATACAAAAATGCTTCTGCGTTTAGCCGTGCGATGAGGCGCTGGTCAAAAGTTTCTGTCGACTAATTCCGATTTGCTGAGTGCCACGCGAGGGAGAGCATCGTACCGCGGCAACGCGCACTGCCGCAGTGGCAAGCATACTCTTGACGAACTTTCTCAAGTTTCAACTGGTCCGAAAATTCCAGGGCAGGTCAACGCCTGTCGACAGCTTCATTTTGAGCCGGAGGTCGACTGCGTTGTTCGGCAGAATGTCGGTCACGAACGTCATACTGCCGCGGCGCTCGTCCCGACTCGCCCCAAGGTCCGGCTGATTCACGCGCGCAATGTGCAGCGCGTCGCTCGGTCCACCGTGTGTTCGTGGTTCCGTTACCGGCATCGTGCGGCGCGTCACCGTCGCGCATTCTTTGAGCGCCATCGTCGGCACCATTGACGCAGGGCTTGCATGCCGGCGCGCATCCGCCGCTTTTGTCGCACGTTGCCAGGCAAGCATCAGATTCGTCTTTGAGCGACACTGCCTGAACACACGTGCGGCCTCTAACGCCCGCGGTGTCCCCACAAAGTCGTCGGCCTACAATTCGACCATTCTCCCGCTGCAGTTCTCAAGGTGAAAACCATGCATCTGATCGCAAGGAGCCTGTTGCTCATCGCCGTCCTCAGCCCGCTTTCGGCTGCCGCATTCAACGAAGAGCAGGGGTATGACCAGTGCATCCTGAGCGCGTTGCGGGGAAGCAGGAACCCGACCGCGACGGGCTTCATGCGCAATGCGTGCGACCAGCTCTATCGGAATTGGGCGATGTTGCTGCCGCGCGACCGCGCGTATCACACGTGCATCCTGGAAAGCCTCGGGGGCGTGAAGGACACTTCCGCCGTGCAACAGATCGTCGCCGCCTGTTCTCGGCAGAGCGAAGGCGCCGGGCCCACGTTCAAATAACGCGGGAACCGAGCGAACCTCGCCCGCGCCGAATTGGCGATCTGACTGCCGACCGCGCCGCTCGCGGACGCAGCACAACATCGGGGGCATTGCCGGGCCGCGTTCGTCAATGTCGCCGTGGGCGATAATCCCCGCGCAAGTTCCCAGGGCCTGCTGCCTGACAGGTGCCGGCATCGCTCGACAGCAGGCGCGCGCCTGGCTTCGATAGAAACATTTCTTCGTTTTAAATTTTCATTGAATCCGCGTAATCACCATGCGCTGCGAGCACCGGGTAGTCGGCCAGGCAAATCCATTGTTGACCGCCGCATACACAGATCCTCATTCAATTTCCCTGATGAAAAATATAAAGCGACTGAAAAGGGGATGTCGATAAATTAATTGGCGTCGTTCGGAGTGAGCGCCTAGCATAAATTTCATTCGTTTCGCGAATAGCTTCCAAACGTTTGTCTTGCCGATGCCCGGCATGTTTGCAGCAAAGGAGGCGACATGAGCACTACCGATCTGAGAGGCGCAACGAAATCCTCGTCAATTTCTCCGCGGCATGGTCGGGTCATCACGCCCGAATCGCGCGCCGTTTATCTCTACGAAGCAGGAAGACTCGATTTCGGGCAGGTCAACGAGTTGGAAGGCGGCAAGTTCTTTCCCGCGACCCAAAGCGGGCTGAGAGATCCGGACGCGCCGGACGATGTCGCCAACGGGGCGCCGCCGCGCGACGGCGAAATCGCGAGCGGCGGGCGCACGGCGGATGCCCGTGCGCAACTCAACGAACCCGATTCCGTCGCGCATTGGCAGAAGCACTCGGTGCGCTCGGGGCAGTCGCTGCAGATCTCGTGGTCGTATTCGATGCCGCACAAGACGCGGCGCTGGACGTACTGGATCACCAAGCCCGGATGGGACGCCAGCGCGCGGCTCGCGCGCGCGCATTTCGAGCCTGAGCCGCTCAAGGTCTACCTGAACACGTACCAGCCGTACTGGGGGCCGGACGCAGACAAGGAACTGATTCCCCGCGGCGACACGATCCACGAATTCAATCTGCCCACCCGCACCGGCTATCACGTGCTGCTCGCGGTGTGGGACATCGCGGATACCGCCAACGCGTTCTATCAGGTGATCGACCTGAACTTCGCGTGACTCGGTTTGCGATTTCCGCGAATCGCAGCGCTCAGCGCACGAATAAGGCATCGCGGCCATCGGATTCGAGACCGTTCGATGGCCATCCCGCGCCTCGAGTGGCGCGGCGATCGCGCGGTGCGTGATCCCCGGGTTGCGCGGCCATTCGCTCGGCTTTGACGCATGCGGCACATTCGCCGGAGGTTCCGATGTCCTACGTGCACGTCGACGGCGCCGATCCCCGTCATTCGACGCTTCAAAAGGGCTTCAACCTGCGCTGGCCGCCGACCGCGGCAGCGGGCGCGGCGGCGATCTATGTCTGCCGCACGGCAGACGACGTGATCGCGGCGTCGCGCGACGCACTCGCGAAAGCTTGCCGGATCACGGTGCGCAGCGGCGGACACTGCTACGAAGGCTTCGTCGCGAACCGGCTGCCGGACGACGGCGGCCGGTCGCTCGCGATCGTGGATCTCGGGCTGATGTCGGGTTTCGACGTCGATTCGCGCGGGCAGATCGTGTCGCCGTTCGACGTCGCCGGCTCGGCGCGCTATCGGGTTCGCGTCGCAGCGGGCAGCCAGAACTGGGACGGCTATGTCGGCCTGTACAAGACTACGGGCAAGACGCTGCCCGGCGGCTCGTGCTACTCGGTCGGCGCGGGCGGTCATATCGTCGGTGGCGGGTACGGGCTGCTTTCGCGCATGCACGGGCTCACGGTCGACTGGCTGGCGGGCGTGGACATCCTGACGCCCGCATCCGGCGGCGGCGCGCTCGACGCGAAGCACGTGCATTCCGGCAGCACGGATCCGGCGGACCGGGCGCTTTTCGTCGCGTGTCGCGGCGGGGGCGGCGGCAACTTCGGCATCATCCTGAACTACTACTTCAATGCGCTGCCGGACGCGCCGCGCACCGCGTATTGGCTGCCGCTCGCGTACGACTGGTCGCACTTCACGCAGGCGAGCTTCGGCCAATTCATCCGAGCCTATTGGGACTGGTTCAGCCGCAACGATGCGAACTGGAACGCCGCGGATCCGGCGCTCGCGAACGGCGGGCTGTTTACGCTCCTGAAGCTGCAGCACCGCTCGACCGGGCCGGTCGTGCTAGCGATTCAGTACACGGGCAAAAACGGAACGGTGGGCGGCTCGGCGGATGCGCCGTTCATCGATTTCGTCGACACGATGAATGCGGCAGCGGGCCGGATGCCGATCATCTGGGATCGGTTCGTCGCGCCGAATCTGCCGGCGCTCGGGCACCCGTTCGCCGGGCTGCGCATGGCGCATGCGGCGCAAAGCGCATTGAAGATGGACTGGCTGTATCTGACGCAGACGATCAACGGATCGGGCGCTAACCGGCGCGGCAAGTATAAATCCGCGTATCAGATCGGCAATTTCGGCGACACCGAGATCGACGCGCTGTGGCGATATCTGAATACCGCGGACGATCCTCGTCTGAACCAGACGCTCGTGCAGATCGATTCGTACGGCGGCTGCGTGAACGCCAACGACGAAAGCGCGAATCCGACGTCGGTCTATCAGCGGCGTTCGCTGTTGAAATCGCAGTATCAGACTTACTGGACGAATCCCGATGACGACGCCTTCCACGTCGAATGGCTGCACGACATGTTTGCGGCGGTGCACGCGGATCAGGGCGGCAAACCATACAGTGATGCGAGCGGCCGCTACGAGGGGTGCTACATCAACTACCCGGACATCGACATGAAGTATCTCGAGCGCGATCCGGCGCAGATCGATCCGCGGTGGCTCGAACTGTACTACGGCGGCAAGGCCGCGTCGCTGGTCGCGACGAAGCAGGCGGTGGACCCGTCGAATATGTTCATGCACGAGATGTCGATTCCGCTGATGCTGCCCGGGGCCTGAGCACCGGTAATCGAGGGCGGTCGATTCGAGCGTGTCGCAGATGCGTTTTGCGAAGCGCACAAGCGGCACGGTTCCGCATCGCGAGGGCTCGCATAAGCGAGTGCGCAGATGCAGCGTGCGTGTTTTGCAAACCGCAGCCGCATCGATTTTTCGGCAGCGTCCGTTGACCGCAAGCCGGATTGCCGCATCGAAACGACCATCGGAAATCACGATAGAACCGGCCGACGTGCGCCGAAGCCGAAGAGTGTGAACGATACGATCATCCGCATGGGCGACGGCAGCGCTGTTCGCGCCGTCCATCGCGCGGTGAGTGACGGCCATGTTCACGCGACGGTGGGCTAATTCAAGAAACTGCGGTTACATGCGCAGGGCGAGCGGCAAGTTGCCGCCATTCGGCCGCTCACCCACCGATGGACGGAACAGAAGCCAAATCCCCGTTCTTATTTGCCGCCGGCCATCGCCCCGCGCTTCATATACTGCCGTGTCTGCGACGCCTGCGGATTCGCCGCGCGTCGTTCCCGATTTTCCGGCCATGCGGCCTCGGGTCATCGAGCCGCCGCGTCGGCATTCTTGCGACCGCGAATGAACGTTACGACTTCCGACGACTGTATTGGCGTGCTCCCCGATCATCCTTGGGCGAAGCACTTCATCGTGCTTGGTTACCGGGACGGCGCCTTCTCGACCATTCCGAACAATTTCTTCCGCAACTGGCTCGATGAAGAGGCGCAAGTCGGCACTTTTCACATCGGCCGCTGCTCGGGGCTCGGCGTCGGCTCGATCGCGAAGTACGACCAGGGACTTCAGAAACTCGTGATCGGCAAGAACGTCGCGGGCGGGATGCGTCTTCGGTTTCTGCTGAACGGTCAGCATGAGATGCGGACCATTTCCACGAGCCTGTTCAGCATTTATGGCAATGGTCTCGAAAACGCGCCGATGCCGCAGTATCCGGACACCGTGATCCACAACGACGTCTGGATCGGCGACGAAGCGCTGTTCCTCGGCGGCAGCCAGATCGAGAGCGGCTGCGTGATCGGCGCGCGGGCCGTCATACCGCCCAATTTCCGCACGGAGGCCTATGGCATCTATGCCGGTTCGCCCGCCCGTCTGGTTCGCTTCCGATTCACGGAAAAAGTGCGCGAGAAATTGCTGCAACTCGCATGGTGGGACATGCCGCTCGACTGGATCAAGCGGAACAACCACGCGTTCCTCGTCGATCTCACCGCCAACGAAGGTCGGGCGCTGGACACCCTTGCGGCGCTTCAGGAATCCAAGGACAACGCGACGGGCGAAGCCGGCCGTCAAACCGCGGCAGCGACGCCTGTCTGATCGATTTTTCGCGACGCGCGACGGGCGCGCGTTCGTGGATGGCCGCGGGCGTGCGGCCATTCGATCGTCAATCAAGCCCAAGCGCGAAGCACAGCTGCGGCGCGCCGGGCTCCCGACGAACCACGCGACGCGCCGCTCGCGTCGCGCTCTATCTCGGGCCGGCGTGGCACGCCGCTTCGGCATAGCCGAAACCCGTCGCGCCAAAACCGTTGCCGTTATAAAAAAGGTAGAGCCGACCGCCGATCTCCACGACTTCCGGATACGCGACCATGAACGCGTCCCACCCGGTTTCGGAAACGTCGAGCGCCGCTTCTTCGTCCATTCGGTCCCAGACAATTCCGTCGGCCGACTCCGCGTAGCCCATCCGGTAGCTGACCGACGAGTTTTCGCGATACGCGGTGTGGCTGCGTTTGCAAAACCACATTCGGTAGCGGCTGCCGTCGTGGTGCACCGATGCCCTGGCGAGGCCCCCTTCGTCGTCGCTCAGGTAGTCGATGGCGATTCGTCCCGTGCGCTCCCAGTGGATGCCGTCGCGGGATTCCGCGTATTTCAGGTGATAGCGCGGCTCGGGCTTGCCGGCGACGATGCTCCAGCCGGTGCATGCGAGATACCAGTTGCGCCAGATCCCGTTTTCGATCCGCACGCACGTGGTGCCGCAGAAATACGGTTCCTCGGCCGTTCGGTCCATCACGGGCCCTTCGAACAGGCGTCGGTACGTTTCGCCGCCGTCCTCGCTGATCGCGAGCCCGACCGCGTTGTGGTACGGAATCGTGTTGCGCACGTTCCAGCCGATGTAGTACAGGTAATGCACGCCGTCGCGCTCGACGACCGACGACGGCATCGTTCCGCAGTCGTCGAAGGCGCCCAGCGCGCCGGGCGGCAGCACCGGATCGGCTTTCACGTCGAGGACCTGCGACGGGTCGCCCGCGCGCACGTCGAGCCGCGCGATCCCGCTGCGGTTGTCGGCGTCGCGGCTGCTGAAGAGCAGGCGCAGCGCGTCGCCCTTCACGCCGGCGGCGGTCGGAATCTGCGCATGCGATGTCGCCCACGGCAACCGCGCATCGACCGTGTAGACGAGCCCGCGTTTTTCCCAGTGAATACCCGCCATCTCGGTTGTCCTAGAACTTGACTTCCGTGCTCGGCATCGTCAGCTTGACTGCCGGATTGCCGCGATAGACCGACCACGGCTCGGTGTTCTTCGTGATCGCCGATGCCATCGCGACGAACGTGCCTTCTCCGATCGTCACGCCGTCGCGCAGCGTCGCGTTGACGCCGACGAAGCTGTACGCGCCGATGTCGCAATGGCCGGACATGACAACGTGCGAGGTCATCGTCACGTGATCGCCGATGCGTCCGTGGTGCCCAATGTGGTTGCCGCTCCACAGCACGACGTTGTCGCCGATCCGGGTGAACGGCTGCAGCGTGTTGTCCTCGAGGATGAAGCAGTTCTCGCCGATCTCGTTATCGAACTTCGTCGCTCTCGAGCTGACGTAGCTGATCAATGTGTAGCCGTGCGCCTTGATCGCGTTGAAGATCCGCTCGCGATCGCGATTCATGTGCTTCGGCGACATCGGCGCGAAGAAGCTGAAGTCGCCCGGCGGATGCGTGTGCGCGACGTCCTCGAACGCGACGACGGGCAGGTTCTTGAACGTTCCGCTGTCGGGAATGTACTGCCGGTCCACGCAGAACGCGGCGACTTGGTGGGGCGAGTCGTGCTCCAGATAGTAATGCGCGAGCTCCGCGTAATCCTGCAAGCCGAATAGAACGACGTTTGCCATCAGTTGTGCTCCCTGTACACATAGGTCGTGTACTCGTACAGCCCGTAGTCGTGCCGCACGACATAGTGCCGTGACAGCTCAGCCGCGACGAAGTGCGTGAGCTGTGTGACGGGCACGTGAAACAGATCGTCGCGCTCCCAGTCGACTTCCTTCGACATCACGTTGAACGCGATGCCCTTGCTCGCCTTCGCGAACATGATCTTCAGCACGCGCGTGAAGTAGTCGAACATGTCGTCGAACGACAGTTCGCGCTTCTCGGTGAACACGCCGTTCATCACGATGTAGTCGAATTCGCCGACGCGCTCCGGCTCCGCGAGCACGTCGACGCACAGGTACTCGTTGTCCGGATACTTGCTCTGCGATAGCGTGCAGAAGGCCTGCGACGCATCGAGGCCCGCGTAGCGAAGTCCGCCGACGCCGTTGTCGAGCATGTATTGATACAGATGCGACGCGCCGCACCCGAAGTCGAGCAGTGTCGCGGGTCTCGCGCCGGGCCGGACCAGATCGAGCATGACCCGGTAGCGCTTGGCCGCGTCGTCCGCATTGGGCCAGTCGACGCCGCGATGGGTGTCGCCGAAGCGTTCGAGGCAGCGCTCGTAGTGGCGGATGATGGCGTGGTGAGGAGCGTTCATGACAGCGTGGCGCATCCAAGCAGGTGATCGACCGATGCGTCGTCGTTGCACATCAGGACGTCGATGATCGAAAGGGCGGGGACGAATGCGCCGCGCACCGGCGCGTAACGCGCGAGCCCCGGTGTGAGGAACTTGAGTTGCAGGCCCGCGGCGGCGAAGTCGTCGACGTTGTAGAGTTCCCGGCCGCCCGCCGCATTGACGTAGATGCCGGCGCGTTCCTTGAGCGCGATGTCGACGATGCGCGCCTGCGCTTTGAGCTCCGCATTGCCGTAGCGTCGCGACGTCGCGACGATTTCCGTCTTCAACCGCAGGTGGTCGCGCAACACCGTCAGCCCGTGCAGCAGGAAATCGGCGAGGTTGGCGGCATCGTGCAGCATCACGCACTCGATCATCGGAAACACTCGCGCGAATTGCGGCGCGCGCGCGTAGCTCTGGTGGATCGTGCGCAGCAGCTTCGCCCGCCACGCGGCATCGGGAGCGACGTCGATGTCGCAGATCCGGCGGTTCTGGCTCGCGCGCTGCAGCGGCACGGTGATCATGTGAGGCGCACCGTTGACGTTGATCCGGTTGCGATTGATCCAGCCGCGGTTGATGAACGCGACGTCGTCGTAGACGACGAACGCGTCCACGCTGGCCATCAACTGGAAATAGCCGATGTACGGGAAAAAATACGGCTGCATGATCGCAAGCCGGCGGTCAGCTTGCATGTAGCTTGCGTCCGGCCGCGGCGAGCACGATGTCGATGATCCGATCCTGGTCGCTCGTCGAGAGCGCCGGATAGATCGGCAGGCACAGCACCTGGCGCGCGATGTCCGTCGCGACCGGCAGGTTCGCCACCGAGGCCGACGGCAGGCCGCGATACGTCGGAAACTCGCTGATCAGCGGGTAGAAGTACCGGCGCGCCGCGATGTTGCGCGCGCGCAGCGCGTCGTAGAGCGCGTCGCGGGAGATTGGAAAGTCGCGCGTGATGCGCACCGGAAAATACGAATGGTTGGTCGTGCCGCGCTCGGGAACGGGCGGCAGCTCAAGCCCGGTGACGTTCTTCAGCGCGTCGCGATAGCGTGCGTCGACGCGCCGGCGCGCGCTCGCGATATGGTCGAAGTGACGAAGCTGCAGCAAGCCGAACGCCGCCTGCACTTCATTCATCTTGCCGTTGATGCCGGGGCCGATCACCGTGACTTCGTCGACGAAGCCGAAGTTCTTCAGGTGATCGATGCGGCGCTTCGTCTTCGCATCGCGGCTGATGAGCGCGCCGCCTTCGAACGTATTGAAGATCTTCGTGCCGTGGAAGCTGAGCACCGACATGTCGCCGGCGTCGAGAACGGACCGCCCGTCGATGCGAACGCCGAATGCGTGCGCCGCGTCGTACAGCACGCGCAGGCCGTAGTTGTCGGCGATCCGCTCGATCGCGTCGACGTCGCACGGATAGCCGTAGACGTGCACGGGGAGGATTCCCGTCGTCTGCGGTGTGATTGCCGCTTCGATTTTCGCGATGTCGATGTTCATGTTGCGCGGGTCGATGTCGACGAACACCGGACGGATGCCGTTCCAGTGCAGCGCATGCGTCGTCGCGACGAAGCTGAACGGCGTCGTGATGACCTCGCCGGTGATCTTCATCGCCTGCAGCGCGGTGATCAACGCGAGCGTCGCGTTCGAGAACAGCGACAGGTGTTCGACGCCGAGGTAATCGCACAGCGAGCGCTCCAGTTCGGCATGGAAGGCGCCGCCGTTCGTGACGATCTTGCTCTCCCAGATTTTTTCCAGGTACGGCAGGAATTCGTCGAGCGGTGGCATGTACGGCTGCGTGACGGGTATGAGCTTGTCCATGACGTGTTCTCGCGGTGCGTTGCGTCTCGAATCGATCAGACGGGCGATGCGGTGGTGTCGGCCGAGGGCCGGTCGAGTTCGACCTCGAAGGCGGCCGGCGAGAGGCCTTCGCACCAGCGCTTCCACATCATCCGCAGCGCCGCCGACAGGCCCCGCGCGACGGTGTTCGGCTGGAACGGCGCGGAGGCGAGGCAGCGTTCGCGCATGCCGAGCCGCAGCCGGTTCAGCGCGTCGAGATCTTGCGCGGCGGCGATGCTCGTGCGCACGAAGGATTTCTGGTCGTGCGCGATGTACTCCGCCAGGCCGACGTGGCTCAGCCAGCTTGCCGAACCGCGGCTCGGGATCGACTTGCCGGACAGCGTGACGGTCGGCACGCCCATCCACAGCGCGTTGAGCGTCGTCGTCGAACCGGCGTACGGGAAGGCGTCCAGGCAGACGTCGACGTGATGATGCTGCTGCAGATACACCGGCATGGCCGCGCGCGGCTGGAACGTCAGGCGGTGCGCATCGATGCCTTCGGAGACGAACCATTCGATGATCGTCTCGCGATCTCCTTCCTGTTCGATCGAGCCGATGACCATCCTCGCGCTCGGCGTCGCGAGCAACACTTGCGACCACAGCGCGATCACGTTCTGTCTAAGCTTGTTGAGGCGGTTGAAGCTGCCGTATGTGACGTAGCCGTTGCGCAGCGCCGGCAAGCCGTTGACGGGCGGGCAGTGCGGCGGCGGCAGGTACGGCGCGAGCGCCGGCATTCGCACGATCTTCTCGATGAAGTGGTCATCCATTTCGCCCGGCGGCGTGATGACGCTGTCGCTCAGGTAGTAGTCGATCGCCTTGAGCCCGGTCGTGGCCGGGTAGCCGATCCACGACGCCTGGATCGGCGCGGGCTTGTGCGCGAGCGCGACGAGGCGGTTGCGGCCCGTATGGCCGGACAAGTCGATCATGATGTCGATCCGGTCACGGCGGATCTTCTCGATCAGGTCGGCGTCGCTGACGTTCGTCACGTTGTCCCACGCCGGCACCTTCTCGCGCAGCTGCGCGGTGATCTGATCCTCGACCAGATAGTTGTAGTAGATGTGCAGCGACAGGGTCGGGTCGTCGGCCAGATGGTCGATGACGGGCTGCAGGTACGCCGCGACCGCATGCGCCAACAGGTCGCCCGAGATGATGCCGACCTTGAGCTGGCGCGCCGGATCGCGCGAATTCGCATGCGGTTTCACCGTCACACGCGCTTCGTGCCGCCGGCCGAACACTCGATGCTCTTCGAGGAGTTGCGCGGGATCGACCGCGTCGTCGTGGACCAGTGCGAACAGCATGGCGCTGTGCGTGACGCTATCGGTCGGATCGATCTCGACTGCGCGACGCAAGCGGCCGATCGCCTCGTGCACATTGCCTTGTTCGAGCAGGACGACGCCGAGCGTGCCGTTGGCTGGCGCCGCGTTCGGCGCCAGCTCGACCGCGCGGCGGCAAGCGGCGACCGCTTCCTCATAGCGGCGCTGCGCGTGCAGCACGAGGCCGAGCATCCGGTGGGCCTCGGCGTTGTCCGGCTTCATTTCGATGAGCCGGCGGGATTGGGTCTCGGCTTCGGGCAGGCGCTTCGTGATTCGCAGCACGTCGACGAGCAGTATGCGCGTCACCAAATCGTCGGGCAGGAGCTCGAGCGCGCGGGATGCCGACGCGATCGTGTCGTCGAGCTGGCGCGCCCGGTACAGCGATACCGCCAGCGCGCGCCAGCATGCGCCGTCGTAAGGAAAGGCCTCGACCAGCTCGCGCGCGCACGCGATCGCCTTGTCGAGCAGCCCCTTGTTGAACAGCGCGGCGTGCTTCGCGAGTCTCGACTGGTCGGCCTTGCGCGCGTCAGCGGGCGCCGTGCTGGAGACAACCGTGGCGTTCGGCGCCGCGTCGCCCGCAATGAGGTTGATCGTGCCTGCCGGCCCGGGCGCGGCGGCGGCGGTCGCCAGCGTGATATGCGGCGTGGCCATCTGCGCGATCAGGCCGTCCAGCGCCGGGCCTCGGACGCCGCGCTGCTGCGCGAGCTCCACCGCGACCCACGCGGCCGGCGTGAGCCCGCTCTGGTGCAGCGCGTTGATGTAGCTGACCCAATATTGGCCGTTGTTCGGATTTGCGCCGAGCGCGATCTCGAAGTGCGGCAGCGCTTCCTGCGCTCGCCGGGTCTGCGCTTTCAGCACCGCGAGATTGTAGTTCGCGTCGGCATGATCGGCCTTCGCGCCGATGATGGCCTCGTACAGCGCTTGCGCATCGTCGTGCTCGCCCTTGTGGTGACGTTCGAGCGCGCTTTGCATGATCAGCGCGATATCCTGCTCGAACTGCTGTTCGGGCGTGAGTGTGTTGGTGGCAATCGGTTCGGACAGGGGCATCATGATGGTCGAGACGAATCAGTCCGAGCCATTATGGGCGGCGTTCCCGGCCGTCGAAGCTGCGAGGTGACGCCAAAAGGACAGCCAATTTGGCCAATTGCGGCGGCCCTGTCGGCGCGCTGGTGGGGCCAGGTCGCCGGGCGATCGAACACCTCGCGCGAGGCGCGGCCGAGGTGAACGAGCGCGCCCCTGAGGCCGGCGTGCGGGGCGGCCGCCCGATGCGCCGGCATGTCGCGCTCGAGTGCATTTCGCGTAAACCCTAGACCGAAAACCCCTCACGCATCGCGTTCGTCGGGTTAAGTCGCACGCGCTCGCAGCCGTAAACCAAGAGGTTCGCTCCACACCTACGTCGCTCCCCATGCTCTCCTCGATCCGGTCCCGCATTCTCGTCGCGTGCCTTGCCATCGTCATCGGCTCGCTCGTCATCAACACGGCGCTCAACTATTTCGTCGCCAACCGCTATAACCGCGAGTCCATCAGCCAGAACCTCAGCGCGGTGCTGACCGGCCACGAAACCGGCATCGCCGACTGGGTCGCGTCGAAGACGCAGATGATCGTGTCGGTCGAAGACGCCGCGATCTCGCCCGATCCGATTCCCGCGCTCAAGCAGATCGCCGCCGCCGGCGGATTCACGAACGTCTATGTCGGCTACGCGGACAAGACCTCGAAATTCTCTGACCCCACCGGCATCCCGCCCGACTACGATCCGACCGTCCGCCCGTGGTACAAGCAGGCCGTGCAGGCGGGCAAGCCGGTCGTCACGCCGCCTTACGTCGACGTCGGCACGGGCAAGCTCGTCGTCGCGTTCGCCGCGCCGATCGTGCGCGACGGCGTGCTGAAGGGCGTCGTTTCCGGCGACGTCGCGATGGACAGCGTGATCGCGAACGTCAAGGCGATCCATCCGACGCCCGGCAGTTTCGGGATGCTCGTCGACCGCAGCGGCCACATCGTCGCGCACGCCGATCCGAAGCTCACGCTCAAGCCCGTCACCGATCTTTCCGACGATCTGAACATCGACGCGCTCGCCGCGTCGTCGGCCGACGAGAACGCCGCGCCGATCGACGCGCACGTCGCGGGCGCGGCGAAGCTCATGCGCGCGCGCGCCGTGCCGGGCACCGACTGGCTCACCGTCGTCGCGCTCGACAAGTCCGATGCGATGGCCGGCATGCATTCGCTGCTGCTCGTCTCGATCGGCACGCTCGTCGCGCTCGTCGCCGCCGCCGCGCTGATCGTCAGCGCGATCACGGGCGTTGCGTTCCGGGGGCTCGCGCGCATTCGCGACGCAATGGAGTCGATCGGCTCGGGCACGGGCGATCTGACGCAGCGCCTGCCCGATAGCGGCCGCGACGAAGTGGCGCAGATCGCGCGCTCGTTCAATGCGTTCGTCAGCAAGCTGCAGGAGGTGATGCGCGTGATCCGCGACGCGAGCGAATCGGTGCGGCATGCGGCGGGCGAGATCGCGTCCGGCAATCATGATCTGTCGCGCCGCACGGAATCGGCGGCGGCGAGCCTGCAGCAGACGGCCGCGTCGATCGAGGAGATCACGTCGACGGTCACGCAGTCGGCGGGCGCCGCGCGCCAGGCCAACGACATCGCGACGAACGCGGCGAGCGTCGCGTCCCGCGGCGGCACGGTCGTGTCCGACGTCGTGTCGACGATGCACGAGATCGAAGGCGCGTCCGGCAAGATCGCCGACATCATCGGCGTGATCGACGGCATCGCGTTCCAGACCAACATCCTCGCGCTGAACGCGGCCGTCGAGGCGGCGCGCGCGGGCGAGGAGGGGCGCGGCTTCGCGGTGGTCGCGGGCGAGGTGCGCTCGCTCGCGCAGCGCAGCGCGCAGGCGGCCAAGGAGATCAAGGCGCTGATCGACTCGAGCGTGACGAGCGTGTCGACGGGCGCCACGCTCGTCCAGCAGGCGGGGCAGACGATGGACGACATCGTCGGCACGGTTTCGAACGTGACGACGATCATGCGCGAGATCTCCAACGCCGCCGACGAGCAGACGCGCGGCATCCAGGAAGTGAATCGCGCGGTCGCGCAGCTCGACGAGATGGTTCAGCAGAACGCGGCGCTCGTCGAGCAGTCGGCCGCGGCCGCTTCGGCGCTGCAGACTCAGGCGGTTGAGCTCGCCGAGGCGGTTGGGCAGTTCAAGGTTGCGTGATCCGATTGCGCGGGGCGGTGCGCGACGCATTTTTCGCCGGCGCCGGCGCGTCGCCCGGCGTCATCAGGTTCGGCATGCCGCATGCGGCCGGGAGCTCTCCAGCCGCCGTGCGGTGCATAGGGCTCCCCGGCCCGTCGTCGTGCGTCCCCCATTCACCGCTTCACACGCGGCAATGTGAGCGAGCCGGCGTTGAGCGTCACGGCCTCGCAACTCTTCGCCGCATATGAAAAGAACGAGGTCGCGGCCGATCAGCAATACAAGGGAAAATCCTTGCTCGTCAGCGGAACCGTGCAAAGCATCGACAAGGACGCATTCGACAACATCGTCATCCAGTTGCGTACGAGTAACGAGTTCATGCCCGTTCACGCCTATCTCGCGTCGGGAAACGAGGCGGTCGCCGCGTCGCTCGACAAAGGGCAAAAGGTGAAATGGGTTTGCGAGGGCGAGGGCCGGCTCATCGGTAGTCCGATGCTGAGGGAGTGCGTTCCGAACGCGTAATGCAAGATCGCGACAAGAGCCCGCGCGTGACGCGGGCTCTTGTCTGTCGCGATAGGTAAGCTGTTCCGATCGGCGTTCCGAAAGCGCAAAGCGCCGCGCGCGCAGCGGCCCTTTCGACGTGGCGGCGTTCGCGGTTCAGTTGCTGCCGCGTCCGAGCCAATCGATCAACGCCTGCGTCACGAACGCCGGGTTCTCGAGATTCGAAATGTGCCCGGCGTTCGGCACGAACACCTTTTCGCAGCCGATCAGCGTTGCGATTTCGTCGGCTTCCTCGGGGGGCCGCGCGACGTCGTTCGCGCCGCACATCACGAGCGTGCGCTGGGCCGGCAGCGCGCTGAGTTTCGCGCGTGCGTCTTCGCGGCCAAACGTGATCTTGCCGAGCGGAATCACCGAGTCGCGCAGCCTCTCGGTCGTGAACGCCTGCAGCGCGCGCCGGAAGCCCGCAGGCAGCTCGCTCGCGAGATCGATGCCGGGGCGGAAGAAGATCGGCACGATCGCGTCGAGCAGCGGCGCGGGGATCGCGCCTTGCGCGTCGATGGCCGCGAGCATCTGGAAATACTTGTTGCGTGTCGCGTCGGGCTCGATGCCGACATAGGTGTCCATCAGCACGAGACGGTCGATCCGCTGCGGCGCGCGGTGCGCGAGCGGCACCGCCCACATGCCGCCCACCGACAGCCCGACGATCGAGCAGGTGTCGATGCCGAGATGATCGAGGAGCACGCACATCTGCATCGCCAGATCGTCGAGATCGTTCGTGCCGTCGGGCAGCGGGCCGGATTGGCCGTGCCCCCACAGGTCCGGCGCGATCACGCGATACGACTTCGAGAGCGCTTCGAGCTGCGGCTCCCACATCGACGAATCCCACAGGTAGCTGTGCCCGAACAGCACGGGCGCGCCGGAGCCCCTGATCTGATAGTGCAGGGGTTGGCCATCGATAGTGACGAAAGGCATGTCGATAAGGTCGCTTGGTAGTGAATCGGTTTACGGAGTTCGGGTAAGCGCGCAATCAATGCGCATGCCGAAGCAGTCTGCGGTAATCGGCAGCGATTGCTGCTTGTGAGTGCAGGGTGACGGAATTGTCGCGCCACCTTATCCCGTACGTGTGTCGAAATCAATCGAGCGGGCGGGTGGCGCTGTTGCCGTCGCGGGGCGCGGCGTTCGCCGATCGGCGAATTCGTGCGGTCCGCATGCGTGCCGTACGCGTCGATGCAGTCGACATCGCGAAATCTACGGATCGAAGCGCATTGGCGAAATGCGCGATAGGCGCGCGCTGTTGCGGTCGCTCGACATTCGGCACTTTTTTGTTGTCGTGTGTGTATGGTTGCCGTTATCGTTGCGTACTACGACAATAATTGCGTGTTGTGAGAGCTTAGTGGCGGCATATAAGAAGACTTTGCACCTGACTTCGTTCAGGCATCGGGGAGCGGCGAACGCGGTCGAGCCGGCGGCATGCGCGGCGAACGAACCGCCTTGCCGCAATGCGCACGCGCACGTCGCGGCGCCGCGGGCGAACCGCTCGGCATGCGGTCGGCCGATCGCGCGGAGAAGTGTCGCCGCCGTGCGCGAATTCTTGCCGCTCGCGCCTCCCATTCGATTCCTCATCTGACGTACGGCGTCGCATCGCGTGCTGCCTGCGCGATGCGACGCCGGCCGGCGTGCGCGCTCGTCGCGCGCGCCTTCACGGGCGCCGCCGCGCGCGGCGAATCCGGAATCGCGCGAGCGCGATTCGTCGATTCGCACACGCGCAGCGCGACGGCCCGAGCCGCCCGTTCGGCGCGACGCCGCCGACACGGCATGTTTAGCGATCTCCAAGGAGGGTCCATCGTTTGAAAACTTCGAAGACAGTTCTGGCGTGCCTCGCGGCATCGGCCATCGTCGCATTGAGCGGTTGCGCGACCGAGGCGTCGCGCACGCTCCCCGTGCCGGCATCGGCGAGCGCGCAGAAGCCGTTCGCGGGCAAGCCGATCGGCATCGCGGTCGGCAAGTTCGACAACCGCTCGAGCTACATGCGCGGCATCTTCACCGACGGCATCGACCGCCTGGGCGGCCAGGCGAAGACGATCCTCGTCACGCAGCTCCAGCAGAGCCGCCGCTTCAACGTGCTCGATCGCGAGAACCTCGACGAGATCAAGCAGGAAGCCGCGTTCATGAAGAAGGCGCAGGCGGTGAAGGGCGCGAACTATGTCGTGACGGGCGACGTCACCGAGTTCGGCCGCAAGGAAGTCGGCGATCAGCAATTGTTCGGCATTCTCGGCCGCGGCAAGAGCCAGATCGCGTATGCGAAGGTGAACCTGAACATCGTCGACACGACGACGTCCGAAGTCGTGCTGTCGAGCCAGGGCGCGGGTGAATACAGCCTGTCGAACCGCGAGATCATCGGCTTCGGCGGCACGGCCGGCTACGACTCGACGCTCAACGGCAAGGTGCTCGACCTCGCGATCCAGGACGCGGTCAATCACCTCGTCGAGCAGGTCGACGCGGGCGCGCTCGCGTCGGGCAAGTGAGCGCGCCGCAACGCGCGGACGAATTCGTTCATCCATCGTTTCCACCGACAACGACAACAATGAAGAAGACCTTCAAGACGGGAATCCTGCTGCCGGTCGCGGCAGCGGGCGTGCTGCTGGCGGGCTGCGCGGCGAACCAGCCGAAGCCGCTCTATCAATGGGACGGCTATCAGCCGCAAGTCTACGAATACTTCAAGGGGCAAACGAGCCCCGAGGACCAGATCGACGCGCTCGAGAAGGCGCTGCAGCAGATCCGCGCGAAGGGCAATCGCCCGCCGCCCGGCTTCGAGGCGCATCTCGGCATGCTGTACGCGAGCGTCGGCAAGGAACAGCAGGCCGAACAGGCGTTCCAGGCCGAGAAGGCGTCGTTTCCCGAGTCGTCGCCGTTCATGGATTTCCTGCTGAAGAAGAAATCCGCGGCGACGCAAGCGAAGCCGCAAGCGCCGGCACAACCGACGGCGCAAACTCAAACGCAAGCACAACAACAATAAGGGCCGCCATGTTCAAGTTCATTTCCGCAAGACTCCTGTCGGCCGCGTCCGTGCTGGCGCTCCTCGCCGCATGCGCCGGGCCCGCGAAGCACGTCGATTACACGGCGTTCAAGAAGAGCCAGCCGCGCGCGATCCTGCTGCTGCCGCCGCAGAACGACACGTCGGACGTGAAGGCGACGTACGGCCTGTTGTCGCAGATGACGCGGCCCGTCGCCGAGGCGGGCTACTACGTCGTGCCCGTCGCCGTGATGGAAGAGACGTTCAAGCAGAACGGCCTGACTAACGCGGCCGACATCCAGACCGTGTCGCCCGCGAAGCTGCGCGACATCTTCGGCGCGGACGCGGCGCTGTACACGACGGTCACGCAGTACGGCTCCGTCTACACGGTGCTCGATAGCACGACGGTCGTATCGGCGTCCGCGAAGCTCGTCGATCTGCGCACGGGCGATCTGCTGTGGCAGGGCAGCGGGCGCGCGACCGGCAAGGAGCTCGGCGCCAGCGTGGATTTCAGCGGCTTCGGGTTGATCGCGACGCTCGCGCAGGCGGCCGTCAAGCAGATCGCGCACACGTTGAGCGACGATGCGGTCGGCGTGGCGGGGCTCGCGAGCGGCCGGATGCTGTCGGCCGGCCAGCCGAACGGCCTGCTGTACGGCCCGCATTCGCCGAAGTACGGGACCGATTGAGCGAAGGCTTCGCGCGCTCGACGACAAACGGCTCGGCCCGGGGTGGCCGGGCCGTTTTTCCTTGACGCGGCCGCGCCGGTTCGCGCCGCGCTTGCTGGCGATAGCGCATCGGCGGTGCGTGCGTCCGATCGCGGGCGGGGCCAAGCGCGGGATTCGACGCGCGTCGCGACGTGCCGCGGCGCGATCGCGACGCCGATGACATGCTTTTTCCGCGCACGATTTCGCGCGTCAATGTTCGGGTTTTTTTCTGTTCATGCACCGATCAGGCAAGGTTTCGCGCGGACGGCACGCTATAGTCGCGATTGTGACGTTTTCGTGACAGTGTGCGGTTGCGCCGATACGGCCGAGCGGACGAGAACGTTGCGGCCCGTCTGTCTTCGCGAGGCGCGACGGCGGCGGGTATCGCGCCGTCCGGCCGCATCGCGTCGTCGCCCCTGCGCGAAACGCGTCCGACCGCGGCCGCCGCCATGCGAAGCCGGCGGTGCGCGCGTCACCGGTTCGAGCGCCGCCTCGCGGCGGACCGTACAACCAACCAGAAGATCGAGGAGCAGAAGTGACTGACAAGCATCCCCCGTCGACCGACCTTCCCGAGGATCCCGACCGCCGCCGCGTGCTCGGCGGCATCGCCGCGCTCGGCGCGAGCGTCGCGCTCGCCGGCTGCGAGACGGCCGCGCCCGCCGCGCCCCGCTCGGCCGACGAGCTGCGGCTCGACGCCGCGCTGCGCCGCGAAGTGCGCAACATCGTCGTGATCTACGCGGAAAACCGCAGCTTCGCGAACCTGTTCGGCGATTTCCCCGGCGTGCAGCAGCCGCTCGGCGCGGTATCGCCCGAGCGCTATGTGCAGTTCGACCGCGACGGCAAGACGCCGCTCGCGACGCTGCCGAAGATCTGGGGCGGCCTCGTGCCGCAGGCGCAGGTCGTCGACGGCAAGCGCTACATGATCGGCGAGCGCGACATCGCGGGGCTGCCGAACGCGCCGTTCGTGATTCCCGATGCGCAAGGCAAGCCGCTGCCGAACGGCGTGATCACGCGCGACCTGTGGCATCGCTTCTATCAGAACCAGATGCAGATCAACGGCGGTCGCAACGACCAGTTCGCCGCATGGGCCGATTCGGGCGGCCTCGTGATGGGGCATTACCGCAATTCGGCCGAGACGCTGCGGCTGTGGAATCTCGCGCGCCAGTACACGCTCTGCGACAACTTCTTCATGGCCGCGTTCGGCGGCTCGTGGCTGAACCACATCTTCCTGATTTCCGCGCAGGCGCCGCTCTATCCGGACGTGCACAAGAGCCCGGCGAAGCATCTCGTCTCCGTCGTCGAAGGCGACGACCCGGCCGGCACGCGGCTGAAGCTCGCCGCGGATTCGCCCGCATCGGCGCTCGACGGCCCGCCGAAATTCGAGAACGACGGCCTCTTCACGCCGGACGGCTACGCGGTGAACACGATGGCGCCGCCGTATCAGCCGAGCAGCGTGCGCCCGCCCGTCGACGGCAACCCGGCGTATGCGGACCCGTCGAACCCGCGCGTGCTGCCGCCGCAGCACTACGCGACGATCGGCGATCGCCTGTCGGAAAAGGGCATCGACTGGGCGTGGTACGGCGGTGCGTGGCAGTACGCGCTCGAACATCGCGACACGGGCTCGGTGCCGGACTTCCAGTACCACCATCAGCCGTTCAACTACTTCGCGAACTACGCGCCGGGCACCGAAGCACGGCGCCGCCATTTGCGCGACGCGGGCCTCGGGGACGATCCGTCGACGAACCATCTGATCGCCGACATTGACGCGGGGCGTTTGCCGGCCGTCACGTTCTACAAGCCGCAGGGCAACCTGAACATGCATGCGGGCTATGCGGACGTCGAATCGGGCGATCGGCACATCGCGACGGTGATCGACCGCATCATGCGCGGCCCGCAGTGGGCGCACACCGTCGTGATCCTGACGGTCGACGAGAACGGCGGCTGGTGGGACCCGGTGTCGCCGCCGAAGGGCGACCGCTGGGGGCCGGGGTCGCGGATTCCGGCGATGGTGATCTCGCCGTTCGCGAAGAAGGGCTATGTCGATCACACGCTGTACGACACGAACTCGATCCTGCGCTTCATCTCGCGTGTGCATGGGCTCGCGCCGCTCGACGGCGTGCTCGCGCGCGAGCGCGCGTTCGCGGCGCGCGGCGCACAGCCGCCGGGCGATCTCACAGCGGCGCTCGACCTCGGCTGAGGCTCGGCCGAAATCCGGCCGTGAACCGCACGTTTCGTTGACGGGCGTGCCGACGCGCCGGCAACGACGGCGCGGGCCGCATCGCGCACGAACGCCGCGCGTTCGCGCCGGTTCGCGCGGCGACCGAGAAGAGCGGGAAGGAGGCCGGCGGGGCGCTGGCGTCCGGGGCGGCACGCGGCCCGCCCGCGTCCCCCGCGAATACGCGGCGCGCCGCGCATCTCGCTGCGCGGATTCGAGCGGCCCGCCGCGCGAAGCGCCTCGGCCTCAGCTTCTCGACATCCCGAGCGTCAGCGCGCCCGCGCCGATCAGCGCGGCGCCCCCGCCGTACCCGAAGCGGCGCTGCGCGGCGGCGCCCGTCAGCCGCGCGGCGGCGAAGCGCGCGACGCGCGCGTAGCAGGCCGCGTTGATCGTCGCAAGACAGACGAAGGTCGGCAGCAGGATCGCGCATTGTCGCGCGAACGTCTCGTGCGGCGAGATGAACTGCGGAACGAACGCGACGAAGAACACGATGCTCTTCGGGTTCAGCGCGGTGACGGCCCACGCGGACAGGAAGCGCCGCTTCGCCGAGCGGCGCTCGACGCTCACTTCCATCGTGCCGGCGCGGCGAGCGTGCAGAATCGAACGAATGCCGAGATAGACGAGATAGCCGCCGCCGACGAGCTTGAGCGCGGTGAACGCGGCCGCCGACATCGCGAGCAGCGCGCCCGCGCCGGCGAGCGAGATCGTCATCGCGGTGGTGTCGCCCGCCGCGACGCCGGCGACGGTGCTCCACGACGAGCGATTGCGGTTCGCGAGCGAATCGCCGATCACGAGCAGGATCGTGGGGCCGGGAATCATCAGGAGCGCGATGCTCGCGCCGGCGAAGGCGAGCCAGGTTTCGACGGACATGATGGTCTCCGTGCGCGATCACGCGGGGCGAAAGTCCTTAGTGATCCATGGCGGCGGATGGCTTGTCAAGCGGTTCTTCTTCAACGATTGATGCTCTATATCAATGGTAGATACGGCTTCGGGGGCGCGCTTCAATTTTCCACGTTTATTGTCGCTATGCCTGATGCAACATGAATTTCGCGCACGATTTTCCGATTCGATTCAATGCGGAAAATAACCGCGAGGGCATATGCATGGCCGAAGGAAGCTGATGGCCGGTGACGACGATTTTCGTTTCCTGTTCCGCCATGGCGGATCGGGAGCATTGCAAGACCTTCACGCTCAATGGTTACGCCAATTCCATTCGTTACGGGTTTTTCAACGCGCAGGGCGATATTCCAAGCAACCCGCATCACTGAACAATGTCGGGCGATCGGCGGACAGAGTGCGTGTCGAATGCCTCGCCGCAAACATGCGCGCGTCAGTTTTTTCTTTCGATCGCGGATATTGTCTGAAATAATCGTTATCGCGAACGACAGAGAAATCTCATCATGAGACTGCGAGATTTTCTGGCGGCCATGGAATTATACGCATGAAATGCTTCTGACGTATTGCGAAGGCGGAGGCTGTATTCGTCTTTTCCGATCGAGCTCACGGGCCATGAGCCCATTTTATTTCAATTGAAGCATTTCATAAGAGAAATCGATCCATGCGTGCAAAAATTGCCGCAGGCGTGCTTGCGGCTGTCATTCCGTTCGTATGTGAGGCGGCGAGCACCGTTGTCGTCGATGCGAAACGCAATTGTCTTTCGAACACCGGCAATGTCTCCGGCGGCACTCCGGCAACATTCCCGCTGGCGCCAGGGCGATATGTGGTTTCGATCAGTTCGAACAACATGAGCTGCTCCGCCGGCGTGTTGACCGGCGGCTGTCTGATCAATTCCGTGATGCTGCAAGGCGGATATGGAAATAACCGATGGGGCACCACCATCACTCAGCCGACGGTTGTCGACGTCCCCGGGAATACGTCGACATACATCGCATATGTCAGCGACGACGCTTGTGGCGATAACACGGGGCAGGCGACCTTGCTCATTCAAACGGCCAACTGACCATCCGGCGCCGGCCGACGAATTTCCACGTTATTGAAGTGCGATTGGGCGAGGCGCCGCGGATAGAGCGCGCGCGTCAGCCGAAGATCCGGGCATGCTGACGCGTCGCTATCGAGCGCGTACGGGCTCATCGGCTTGAGTGAGAGCCGTTCGGCGCGATCCGCAGCGGGGAACGATCGCTCACGGACGGATCTGGTACGCACGCGCACCAAAAAATACCCGCCTTGCGGCGGGCGGGAGGTGAACGAGCACACGCCGAAGCGCGTGATTTATTGTTGTGTGGGGGGAAATCCCTGCGCTCAGAACTGCGCGGCGGCCTGATATGCGCCCGCCTTGCTCAGCCGGTCCATCGCGGCGCGGTACTCGACCTGCAGCTCGGCCTGCGTCGCCTTCGCGTTCGCAAGGAGCGCCGTGTCGATCGCCTGGATCTGGCGCACGAGCGCGAGCGACGTGGGCGTCTGCTCGGCCGAGATCGACATCAGGTATGGCGAGCGCTCTTCGGTCAGGCGCGCGGCCTCGGTCCAGTCGGCCATCTGCACTGCGTGATCGATTTCGCGGGTGATCGACAGCACGTGTTCGATCAACGACATCTGATCCATTTCAGGCTTCTCCATCGCATCCGATTCGTTACTTGTTGTTCGCCATCGCGCCCGAGCTGTTGCTGCCGCCGAACAGTTGCGTCAGGTAGTTCGAGTTGCTGTTCATCTGCGCCATCAGCGTGTTGAGCGCGGTGAACTGCGCGTTGTATTGCGACGTCAATTGCGACGCGTACGACGCGAGTTGCGTCTGCTGCTGCGCGAGGCTCTTCAGATCCTGGTTCAGTGCGTTCGAGCGCGTATCGAAAACGCCGCCTGTCTGCACGTAATTCTGGATCGTGGTGTTGAGCTGCGCGCCGATGCCGTTCGTCGAATTGAAGACGGCGGCGACGGTCGACGGGCTGTTTTGCAATGCCGCGTTGAGCTTCGTCGTATCGATCGTCAGCGTGCCGTCCGCCTGCGTCGAGGTCGCGCCGTCCGCGAACGTGATGCCGATCGAAGCGAGCGATACGGTCGAGCCGCCCGTCGTCACGCCCGCGCCGACGACTCGCGCGAGCGAATTCTGGATCATGTTGAGCGTCGAGTCGCCGAGCAGCGGCCCCGCTCTTTGCGAACTCGTGCCCGCGCCCGACAGCGACGACAGCGACGACATCGTCGTGACGACCGTGTTGTACAGGTTGACGACGTTCGTGATCGCGGTGGCCTGCGCGGTCGTGTCGGTGGTCACGTTCAGCGTCTGCGTGGTGCCGACGGCGGCTTGCGTGAGGTTCAGCGTGACGCCGGCGATCGCGCCCGATACGGCGTTGCTCGCGCTCGACGCGGCGATGCCGCCCACCGTGAATTCGGCGTCCTGAGCGGAGGTGCTTTGCGTCCACGCGATGCTGCCGCCCGACTGGATCGTCGACTGGCCGCCCGTCGTGCTCGCCGTCGACGTGACGGCGAGGCTCGACAGCCCGTTGTCGCCGGACAGGTTGCTCACGCCGACGTTGATCACGTTGGCCGCGCCCGTCGTCGCCGAGCGCAGCACGAGGTGCGCACCGTCGGTGCCCGTGACGATCGTCGCCGTCACGCCGGGGTTGTTCGGCGCGGAGTTGATCGCGGAGGCGATCCCGGAGAGCGTGTTGTTCGTCGAATCGATCGAGATCGACGTCGATTTGCCGCCGACGCTCAGCGTCAGCGTGCCGGTGCCGAGCTGCTGCGTCGCATTGAATGCGCCGGAAGACAGCGTCTGCGACGTGGCGATCTGCGTGACGGCAACCGAGTAGCTGCCGGCCACCGCACCCGCGCCCGTCGTCGCGGTGAGTCCGGTGCCCGTCGCCGTGGCGGTGAATTTCTGGGTCAGCGTGCCGTCGCCGAGCGAGCCGATCCCCGCCTGCAGCGCGGTGAGCGCGGCCTTCAGCGTGCCGAGCGCGGAAAGCGTCGTCTGGTCGGTCGCGACCGAAGTCGACAGCGCCGCGCTCTGGCCGGCCGTCTTCGCGTTGACGAGCGCGGTCACGAGCGAGTTCACGTCCATCGACGAGTTGCCCGTCGCGCCGCTGATGATCGATTGCGCGGCTTGCTGCAGCGCTGCGTCGGTTTGCTGCTGCGTCGTGGTCGTGGTGCCGGTGACGGTGGACATCGGATAGCTCCCTTCGCTGCCTGAAATGGCGGGCGAAAATCGCGGAATTCGGAAGAATCAGAAAACAAAAACGTGCGGCGGCCACGAGGGTGCTGCACCGCCGCACAAAGGCGGGCCGCCAGACTGCGCGGCCCGTCGTTCGGTACACGTTATTGCAGGAGCTTCAGCACTTGCTGCGGCAGCGAGTTCGCTTGCGCGAGCACCGAGATGCCGGCTTGCTGGAGCACTTGCGCGCGCGACAGGTTCGCGGTTTCCTGAGCGAAGTCCGCGCTCTGGATTTGCGATTGCGCTTGCGCGAGGTTGTTCGAGCCGGCTTGCTGCGTGGTCGCGATCGCGGTGAAGCGGTTCTGCGCCGCGCCGAGCGTTGCCTGCAGGTTGTTGACCGTCGCGAGCGCGTTGTCGATCGACACCATCGCCTGATAGGCGCCCGTCTGCGTGCTGATGTTCAGGTTCGAGACCGTCTGCGGCTGGTTGACCGCGTTGACCTGCGTTTGCATTGCCGCTGCGGCCGCCTGATCCGCCGCGCTCAGCGAGCTGGTGGCAGCCGAGTTGAGCGTCACCGTCAGGGCCGTGCCCGAGCCGGCGGTGGATGCGCCGAACAGCGCGGTGACGGCCGTCGACGACAGCGTCTGATTGTTCTGGTCGGTGAACGTGAAGCCGCCCTTGCCGTCCGACAGGACGTTGATCTGCGTCGTTTCCTGACCCGTGCTGCTCGCGGTCCAGGCCGCGCCGGACGAATCGACTGCGACCTTGAACGTGCCGAGCGTCTGGCCCGTTTGGACCAGGCCGCCACCGATCTTGGCGGCCGACATGCTTTGCGACAGGTCGACGGTGACCGTCTGGCCGACGTTCGCGCCGACCTGGAAGCTCAGCGTGCCTGCCGAGCCGTCGAGGATGTTCTTGCCGTTGTAGTTCGTCTGCGAAGCGATACGGTTCACTTCCGAGATCTGCTGCGCGACTTCCTGTTGCAGCGCCGATGCGTCGCTTGCGCTCAGCGGGCCGTTCGAGGCTTGCACGGCGAGCTGGCGGATACGCTGCAGGCTGTTGGTCAGCGAGGTCAGGCCGCTCGATGCCGTTTGCAGGATCGACACGCCGTCGTTCGCGTTCGACACGCCCTGGTTCAGGCCGTTGATCTGCGTTTGCATCCGGGTCGCGATCGCGAGGCCGGCCGCGTCATCCGCCGCGCTATTGATGCGCTTGCCCGACGACAGGCGGGTGATCGCTTGCGACAGGGCGCTTTGCGAGCCGTTGAGGTTCTGTTGAGCGACCAACGAGTTGAGGTTGCTGTTGATTCCGAGCATGAAAATCTCCTAATTGAGCCGTATAGCCCATCAATGCCACTATTGGCGTGGGCGGAAGCACTCGTTCTTTGCCGGCCGCCTTGTGCAGGATTTCGGCGCACGCCAAAAAAACTTGAGGGAGATGATGAGATTCGGCCCGAATTTTTTGTGCCGGCCGTTCGGTGAGCAAACGTTGGAGGTGCGCGAATCGCGTGCGCGGCTCGAACCGCCCCCGGCGGGCCGCGCATGGGCGCGGATGCGGGTTTGCGATCGGAAAGCGGTAAACCACTGGTCGCGCCGACGTTTACCTGTTATGATGGCGGGCTGAATTGAGATTTCTGTCACGCCTTTGCCGTTTACGTTTGCGCGTAGGGCATGTCTGCTGACAGTCAAACGCGGCGCCTGGTGCTGGTTGCCGAGCGTTTCGCGGTGCATTCCGCCTCTCATTTCCGGCCTCCGAGGCCGCATACCCGCTCGTTTCGCCCGTTCGTGGAAACGCCCGGAAGGCCGGTGCGTGGCGCTTGGCCGCTACGTTTTTGACCGTATCAAGCAAATTAGGAACGACATGACGACGATTCTTTTGAAAGAAAACGAGCCGTTCGAAGTGGCGATTCGCCGCTTCCGCCGCGCCATCGAGAAGAACGGCCTGATCGCCGAGCTGCGCGAGCGCCAGGCATACGAAAAGCCGACCGCCGTGCGCAAGCGCAAGAAGGCGGCCGCGGTGAAGCGCCTGCACAAGCGCCTGCGCAGCCAGATGCTGCCGAAGAAGCTTCACTAAGCTTCGTTCGCTTCGCCTCGACGGCGGTGCCGCTTCGCAAGAAGCCGCGCCGCCGTTTTGTTTGGATCGCTACCGGCAAGGCGCTTGGGGCGGGGTGCCCCTATGTGTTTCGTCAAGCGGTAGGGGCTGACTTGGGTTGGTAAATGGTGCCGTCACGCAGCATGGCGAACAGGACGTCGCAGCGTCGCCGTGCCAGTGCGATGAGGGCTTGGTTGTGGCGCTTGCCTTGCTGGATCTTGCGGGAGTAATAGGCCCGTGAGACTGGGTCTCGTAAGGCAGCGAAGGCGGATAGGAACAAGGCGCGCTTTAGCACCTTGTTGCCGCGTCTGGATGGATGTTCGCCTCGGATAGACGAGCCTGAGCGCCGGGTGACCGGGGCAAGGCCAGCGTAGGCCGCCAAGTGTGCAGCCGAAGCGAAGGCCTTATGGGCGACTTCGGTCAGGAGTCTGGCGGCGGTCCTGACGCCGACTCCCGGCATGCTGGTCAGGACCGGCCAAAGAGGGTGAGCAAGCACCAGTTGCTCAACTTCGGCCGCGACCTCGTCGCGCTGCTTACGCAAGGCCGCAAGCTGCTGGGCCAAACGAGGCATGACGATGGTGGCAGCTTGCGTGCCGGGCACGATCACGGCTTGTTCGCTCAGAGCCTGAACGATCTCGGCCGCCAAGCTTTTGCCCATGCGGGGCGCGAGCTTGGTCAGGCGGTTAGCAAGCGTCTTCTCGCTGGTTGAGGCAAGCGCGGCGGGCGACGGGTAGCGCTCAAGCAGATCGAGCACTGCCGGATGGTCGAGGCGGGGTCCGAGAACGCGCTCGAGCGCCGGATGGATTTGAGTAAGCAGGCCGCGAATGCGGTTGCTGGTTTGAGTGACCTGGGCGGCGAGATCATCGTCGAAGCCGCACAGCATGGTGAGCTCGGCGAGTTGCTCGTCAGCCAATCGAAGTGAGCGCAGCGTATGTGGCATCGAGCGGGCGGCTTCGGCAATGATCGCGGCATCGCGGGCATCGGTCTTGGCTTCACCTGCATGCAGATCGGCGATGCGGCGCATGGCCAGTCCCGGCAGATAGGCGACGAGTACGCCTTCAGCACGGGCTACGGCCACCGGCAGCGCGCCGATGGTGGAAGGTTGGTCGACGACGAACAGGAGTCGACCGTGAGTCTTGAGTTCGGCGATGAGGGCGCGCAGCTTGGCCTCGTCGTTGGGTAGCGCCTTGTTGTACAGACGCTTGCCGTTCCGATCGAGTGCGACGGCGTGATGCTGGCCTTTACCGACATCGACGCCGACGAAGACATCGACGGCATCACGTTGTTGTGTGTCTTGCATCGCAGTTTGTGCAGAGTGAACGGATTGGCCTGCAACAACGGTGGCAAGTCTCGGCATCCACGTTACGGACGGCGTCGGGATATCCCGGCCAAACCCCTATCAGCGATCACCAGCCACCCACCAGGCCCGGTGACAACACCCCCCGGATCATGACTGCGACTGGGGGCGAGAATCATGCCGGGCCTGGCTGGCCAAAGCCCCGATTATCGGGGCGTGAAGATAGTAACGGGGCGCTCCAAGCGAATGCCTGCCGCCGCGCGCATGCCGAGCGCCGCCATTCGCATTCGGCCGCCCGTCGCGGCGACGCCGATCGCCGCGGCGGAGCAGGACTTTCAGATCACGTCGCCGGCTTTCTCTTTTTGACCGCCTTCTCGCCGAGCGCCGCGCAGCGCGCATGACACGGGCAGGTTCTTTCGTGATCGTTGACCATGCCCGTCGCCTGCATTAGCGCATAGCAGATCGTCGAGCCGACGAACTTGCAGCCATAGCGCTTGAGCGCCTTGCTGAGCGCGTCCGAACGCTCGGTTGACGCCGGCGCTTCGCGGTATGACGCCCATGCGTTCTGCCGCGGCGCATGATCGACGAATGACCACAGGAACGCGGCAAGCGAGCCATGTTCCGCGCGAATCTGCTGGACCGCGCGCGCGTTCGCGACGGCCGCTTCGATCTTCGCGCGGTTGCGCACGATGCTCGCATCGAGCACCAGCTCGTCGATCCGCTTTGGCGTGAAGCCGGCGACCTTGTCGACGTCGAAATCGGCAAACGCCGCGCGGTAGCCGGCGCGCTTGTTCAAAATCGTCGACCACGACAGGCCGGCCTGCGCGCCTTCGAGCACGAGCATCTCGAATAGATGCCGGTCGTCGTGCGACGGCACGCCCCATTCGGTATCGTGATAGTGAGCGTCCGCTTCGGTTTTTACCCAACTGCAGCGTCCCTGTTTCGGCATCTCGCAAGTTCCGTCGATCTGGTCGCGTCAGCATAACGGATCGGCGAGGGCGCGCAAGCCTGGCCGTTCGGCCGATGGGCGCGGCGAACCGTTGCGGTTAAGCTTCGGCATCGAGGACATTTCGACGGATCAATCGAATAGAAGCAAGCGATGGGAAACGACATTTTTCTGATCGGCATCGACGGCGGCGGCACCGGCACCCGCGCGGTGCTCGCCGATGCGCACGGGCGCGAGCTTGCGCAGGGTAGTGCGGGGCCGTCGGGGCTCGCACTCGGCATCGAGGCTGCGTGGCGCTCGATCGAGGCCGCCAGCGCAGACGCGTGCGCGCACGCCGGCGTCGCGTTCGACTGGCGGCATTGCGTGCTCGGCTGCGGGCTCGCCGGCGTGAACCATCGCGAGTGGCTGAACGCGTTCCGCGCGCGCGCGCCGCTTGCGGCATTCGCGGTCGAAAGCGATGCGTATACGACCGTCGTCGGCGCGCACGGCGGGGCACCGGGCGTGGTCGTCGCGCTCGGCACGGGCAGCATCGCGGCCGCGCTCGATGCGTCGGGCGCTTGCCGGATTGCGGGCGGATACGGCTTTCCGTCCGGCGACGAGGCAAGCGGCGCATGGCTCGGCTTGCGCGCGCTGTCGTACGCGCAGCAGGCGCTCGACGGCCGCGCGCCGTTCGACGCGCTCGCCCGGGCGCTCGTCGCGCACACGGGCGCGTCCGACCGCGATGCGCTCGTCGTTTGGTCGTGCGAAGCGAATCAAACCGCGTATGCGCGGCTCGCGCCGATCGCGCTCGCCCATCGCGACCATCCGGCGGCCGAGCACTGGATCGAGTTGGCGGGCATCGAGATCGGCAGGATGATCGACGCGCTCGACCCGGCGGCGGCGTTACCCGTCGCGTTATGCGGCGGGCTGGCGGAGGCGCTCGCGAGCGCGGTGCCCGAGCCGCATCGCGCGCGGCTCGTCGCACCGCAAGCCGACTCCGCGCACGGCGCGCTGCGGCTCGCCGAGCGGGAAGCAGCGCGGCTCGGGCTCACGGCGTCACGCTGAGCCCGATCGGGGCGATCGACGGGCGCGAGCGGGCATCCGCGAGCGGCATTCTTCGTCCGACGATAGAATGAATGTCCGCGTCCTGCCGCGTCACCCGCATCCTCCGACGTCCGCCATGTACCGCCATGTATAAAGTCATCGCCACCGATCTCGACGGAACCTTGCTCAACAGCGACCACCAGCTCGATCCTTATACGATCGACACCGTACGGCGGCTCGCGGAAAGCGGCGTGCCATTCGTGATCGCGACCGGGCGCCACTACGCGGACGTCGCCGGCATTCGCGACGTGCTCGGCATCCGCCCTTACCTGATCACGTCGAACGGCGCGCGCGTGCACTCGCCGGACGACACGCGGATTCACGCGCAGGACGTGCCCGCCGACGCGGTGCGGCAACTGGTGCGGCCCGAACTCGTCGGCGCGCACGGCCGCGTGATCGTCAATCTGTTCACGAACGACGGCTGGCTGATCGATCGCGCCGCGCCGCATCTGCTCGCATTCCATCAGGATTCCGGATTTCGCTACGACGTCATCGACATGCTGTCGCACGACGGCGCGGACATCGCGAAGGTGCTGTACATCGGCGAGCCCGAGGACCTGGCCGTCGTGTCCGCCAACCTCGAGCGCACGTTCGGCGGCGCGCTGTACGTCACATATTCGCTGCCTGACTGCCTCGAGGTGATGACGGCGAACGTATCGAAGGGGCGTGCGCTACGTGTCGTGCTCGAGCGGCTCGGCGTCGATCCCGCGCACTGCGTCGCGTTCGGCGACAACATGAACGATATCGATCTGCTCGAGACGGCGGGACATCCGTTCATGATGCGCAATGCGAATCCCGATCTCGTCGTGCGCCTGCCGAAGGTGCCGCGGATCGGCAATAATTTCGAAGCGGGGGTTGCGCGACATCTGCGCACGCTGTTCGCGCTCGAGGATTCGATCGCGCACTGAGCGCCGCGCCGATCGCGCTCGCGGCCAGCCGCATCCGCAATGAAAAACGGGCGCCGCGGCGCCCGTTTTCGCTTTCGCCCCGTCGCCGTCGGCCGGCGCGCAGCGATTTTCATATTCCTCTGTCGTGTCGCCCCGTGGGCGACGGGCGGGCGGCCGGCGCGAGTCCGGCCGTGCCGTCATCAGCTTTCGTCGCGTCCCGCGACGAGCGGGTACACGACGCCCGCGATCGCCGCGCCGATGATGGGCGCCACCCAGAACAGCCACAGCTGGCCGATCGCCTCGCCGCCGACGAAGAGCGCCGGGCCCGTCGAGCGCGCCGGGTTCACCGACGTGTTCGTCACCGGGATCGAAATCAGATGGATCAGCGTGAGGCACAGACCGATCGCGATCGGCGCGAAGCCCGCCGGCGCGCGCTTGTCGGTCGAGCCGAGGATCACGAACAGGAAGAAGCCCGTCATCACGACTTCGCAGATGAACGCGGCCGCGAGCGAGTAATGGCCGGGCGAGCGCGCGTCATAGCCGTTCGTCGCGAAGCCGCTGCCGACGACGTCGAAGCCCGGCTTGCCGGTCGCGATCAGGTACAGCACGAACGCGCCGAGCGTGGCGCCGATGACCTGCGCGACGATGTACGGCACGAGATCGCGGGCCGGGAAGCGTCCCGCCACCGTCAGGCCGACGCTCACGGCCGGATTCAGGTGACACCCCGAGACGTGGCCGATGGCGAACGCCATCGTGAGGACCGTCAGGCCGAATGCCAATGCGACACCGGCAAAGCCAATGCCGAGGCCCGGAAAGGCGGCCGCCAGAACGGCGCTGCCGCAGCCGCCGAGGACGAGCCAGAACGTGCCGAACACTTCCGCCGCGAGACGCTGAGGTAATTTCATTGGAGTGGTTCCCGGTCGTGAAAATCGATAACGGATTGCGCCGCAAAAGCAGGGACGCATCCACGAATGCCGACTGGATTATAGGAAATCTTACGGGTTCCGAAGGGTCAACGATTGTCAAATTGAGATTGGCCGATCGGTGTTTTTATTAGAATAAGGCCGCATTGCAGGGGGTATTGCAATTGAGTTTTAAAATTTATCAGACGAAATAATTTTGGTGGATTTCGTAGCAATTCTGATTGCGCAATAGAACCTTTGTGTCTAGGCTGGGAAATGCCAGGCGGATCATGATATAGGGAGTTGAAATGTCTCAATACGCGAAAATCAAGGCGCAGATCGTCGAGCTTCAGGCCCAGGCCGAAGAGGTGCGTCGTCAGGAGATCGCGGCCGTGGTCGCCGAGCTGCAAGGCAAGATCGCCGAGTATGGGCTCACGGCGCAAGACCTGGGATTTGCCGAGCGCGCGCGGCGTGGCCGTCCGCCGAAGAAGGGGCCGCTGCCCCCGAAGTACCGCGATCCGAAATCCGGCAGTACGTGGAGCGGCCGCGGGAAACCGCCGCAATGGATCGTCGGCAAAAACCGCGATCGCTTTTTGATCGGCTGATTTCCGGCGCTTGGCAAAAAGAAAGCCGCATTTCCCGATGCGGCTTTCTGCTATCCAAAGCGTAATGGGCGCGTCATTTCTCCAATGACGCTGGCCAAAGGGTTAACCCGCCGCTACGCGTCGCCATTGCGGCTGCTTGGCCGCGTCGCGAAGCGTTTCATAGATGTCGATATAGCGCCGCGCCATTGCATGCGAGCTGAAACGTTGCTCGAATTGCGCGCGGATTGCATCGCGTGACAATTCGTCGATCCGGTGCAGCGCGCCCACGGCGCCTTGCACGTCCTCGACGATGAAGCCCGTCAGGCCGTCGTCGATGACTTCCGGCACGGAGCCGCGATTGAACGCGACGACCGGCGTGCCGCACGCCATTGCCTCGATCATCACGAGGCCGAACGGCTCGGGCCAGTCGATCGGGAACAGCAGCGCCTTCGCGCCAGACAGGAACGCGGGCTTCTGCGCTTCGTTGATCTCGCCGATGAACTCGACGTGCGCGGAATCGAGGAGCGGTTCGATCTCGGCCTTGAAATAATCCTCGTCGACCTTGTCGACCTTCGCCGCAATCTTGAGCGGCAGGCCGCTTTGCGCGGCGATCCGGATCGCGGTGTCGACGCGCTTTTCCGGACAGATGCGGCCGAGGAACGCGAGATATTCGGGCTTGCGATCGGCTTGCGGCGTGAGCAGCGTGCCGGGCAGCCCGTGGTGGACGGTGCCCGCCCAGCCGGCCTGCGGCAGCGGCATGCGCTGCGAATCCGAGATCGACACGACGGGCGCGTTCGGGAACGCGTCGAATACGGGCTGCAACTCCGGCAGATCGAGGCGGCCGTGCAGCGTCGTGACGAACGGCGCGTCGAGGCGCGACAGCAGCGGGAACGGCAGGTAGTCGAGGTGGAAGTGCAGGATGTCGAACGTGTGCGCGACGCGCGCGACCTGCTCGAGCAGGCGCATATGGGGCGCCATCGCATCGCGAATCGACGGATCGAGGCGCAGCGCACGCGGCCAGGCGGCTTCCAGGCGCGCCGAAGTAACGGAATCCCCGCTCGCGAACAGCGTGACGTCGTGCCCCATTTCGACGAGCGCCTCGGTCAGGTAGGACACGACCCGCTCGGTGCCCCCGTAGAGTTTGGGCGGAACGGCTTCGTAGAGCGGGGCGATTTGGGCAATGCGCATGAGCGTTTCTCCGTTGCGAAGAGGGCGGAACTCGCCGTGGGGCGGTGCGAGCTTCGCTCCGGTAAGCGGTGAGCGCCTGCCTGCGGGCAGACGGGGCGGTGCGCGGCGAGCGTCGCCGGACCGGGCGTTTCGATTCATTATCGGGATCGCTTGCGCGGGATCGAGCGATTTTTCAAACGCTTAACCCTTGTTACAGGATGAAATACGCAAAAACCCTAGAAAACGCCCGGCCGAATGACTAGGATGTGGCGGAAAAGCAGTGGGAAAGCCACGCGCCGCAATGGCGCGCATTCCGTCGCCCAGTCGCCGCCGCGGCTGAAGATGGTGTTTTCCCTGCCTTGATTGGCGGGGCTTTCGGCCGGACGGGCTTCCGCGGGCCATTTCCGCCCTTTGTCGGAAAAATTCCTACACGGTTTACAGACAAATCCGGCAAAGCGCATTCCCCTTCACTGATAGCGGCCCCCCCGCCGATTGGCCAAAATGCCCGTAAGAATATAAACAAGCCGATTGCCCCCCTTGCCGGTGGGTAGATCGAGCAAACGTTTTCACTGGCATTACCGATTGGCCAAGGATTTCTTACGGGGGAATCGAATCATGAGCGCAACCAGCGAAATGCTCGCCGAGATCAACGAAGTCAACCTGTCTTACCTGCTCCTCGCCCAGCGACTGCTGCGCGAGGACAAGGCCATGGGCATGTTCCGCATGGGGATTTCGGAGGAACTCGCCGATGTGCTCGTGAACCTGACGCTTGCCCAGACGGTCAAGCTCGCCGCGTCGAACCAGATGCTCTGCCGTTTCCGCTTCGATGACCACGCGCTCCTGTCGTCGCTCGCCGACAAGGGCCGCAGCTCCGCCGTCGCGCACGCGCACTCGGCGATCCTGATGGCTGGTCAGCCGGTCGAAAGCTTCCGCTGAGCGGAAAGCCGTGCGCCACGCCCGGGCGCATTGATTCATGAATGAAATCGGGAAATCTGATTGTTTTGTTCGAGTAAATAGCGGAGAGCGGCAATGGCGTCCAAGAGCGTAGTGGTCGAGGTCAAGGAGATCACCCTGGCGATCGAGCTGATCGAGCTGGGCGCGCGGCTGCAACTGCTCGAAGCCGAGACGAACCTGTCGCGCGATCGCCTGATCAAGCTCTACAAGGAGCTGAAGGGCGTGTCGCCGCCGAAGGGGATGCTGCCGTTCTCGACCGACTGGTTCATGACGTGGCAACCGAACATCCATTCGTCGCTGTTCTATAACATCTACCGTTTCATGCGCGAGCACGGCGGCTGCGATTCGATCCAGTCGATCGTCAAGGCATACCGGCTGTATCTCGAGCACGTCGGCCTGTCCGACGACGAGGCGGCGCTGAGCCTCACGCGCGCGTGGACGCTCGTGCGCTTCTTCGATTCCGGGATGCTGCAGATGACGCCGTGCACCCGTTGCGGCGGGCACTTCGTCGCACACGCGCACGACCCGCATCACGGCTATGTGTGCGGCCTTTGCCAGCCGCCGTCGCGCGCGGGCAAGACCCGCAAGGCCGCCGCGCAGGCCGATCAGGCCGCAATCGCCGCGTGAGCTTCTTCGCCGGGCCGCAAGCGAACGGCCGTTCGCTCGCGATCGCCGCCCGCCTCGGTCACGCATTGGGCGGCCCGCTCTAGCCCCATCTGCTGGTTTACACCGGCGAGCCCCTGTGGGGCGTCTCCCAAAGTTTTCGTTACGACTGCCGTAAACCACTTAACGGCGGCCTCCCGGCTGCTCATTCGTGAGGGACAGGCAGTGCTGATTTTCGTGGGAACTCTCGTGACCTTGTTGTCCGTGTTCGGCGGCTACGCGCTGGCGGGCGGGCACCTGGGCGCGCTCGTGCAACCCGTCGAGATCCTGATGATCACCGGCGCGGGCGTAGGCGCGTTCATTCTCGGCAACGGCATCAAGACGATCAAGGCGACGCTGCGCGTGCTGCCCACGCTGTTCAAGGGCTCGAAGTACAACAAGGACATCTACATGGAGCTGATGGCGCTCCTGTACGTGTTGCTCGCGAAGGCGCGCAAGGAAGGTACGCTCACGCTCGAGGCGGACATCGACGACCCCGAGAAGAGCCCGATCTTCACCCAGTATCCGAAGATCCTCGCCGACCATCACATCGTCGAATTCCTGACCGACTACCTGCGCCTGATGGTGGGCGGCAACATGAACGCGTTCGAGATCGAAAGCCTGATGGACGAGGAGATCGAGACGCACCACGCGGAAGGCGAAGGCCCCGCGCATGCGCTGATGCGCGTCGGCGATGCGATGCCGGCGTTCGGGATCGTCGCCGCGGTGATGGGGGTCGTCCACACGATGGCGTCCGCCGACAAGCCGCCCGCGGTGCTGGGCGCGATGATCGCGCAGGCGCTCGTCGGCACGTTCCTCGGCATCCTGCTCTCGTACGGCCTGATCGGCCCGCTGTCGAGCCTCGCGGAGCAGCGCGTCGCCGAATCGACCAAGATGTTCCAGTGCATCAAGGTGACGATCCTCGCGAGCCTGAACGGCTATGCGCCGGCGATCGCCGTCGAGTTCGGCCGCAAGGTGCTGTTCTCGACCGAGCGTCCGTCGTTCGCCGAGCTCGAAGAGCACGTG
Organism: Burkholderia thailandensis E264; assembly: GCF_000012365.1. Classification (NCBI taxonomy): domain Bacteria; kingdom Pseudomonadati; phylum Pseudomonadota; class Betaproteobacteria; order Burkholderiales; family Burkholderiaceae; genus Burkholderia; species Burkholderia thailandensis. The sequence goes on along the minus strand of NC_007651.1, from coordinate 3,632,184 downwards.
CGCCGCGTGAAGGCGAAGTGAGCGCGAGGGCACCGACATGAGCAAGGGCAAGGATCAGGCGATCATCGTCAAGCGGGTGAACCAGCAGAAGAAGGGGCACCACGGCGGCGCATGGAAGCTCGCGTACGCGGACTTCATGACCGCGATGATGGCGTTCTTCCTGTTGATGTGGCTGCTCTCCGCGGTGACGCCCGTTCAGCTGAAGGGGATCGCCGAATACTTCAACACGCCGCTGAAGGCCGCGATTTTCGGCAGCGGCGATCGCAGCGCCGACGATTCGAGCATCATCAAGGGCGGCGGCCGCGACATCTCGAGCGTCGACGCGGGCACGACGCGCCTCACCGACGGCTCGACGCATCTTGCCGAGCGCGTCGCGAAGAAGAGCGAGGACGACGCGCTCGCGCAGGCGCAGGGCTCGCTCGAGCGCCGCGAGCAGATTCGGCTGCACGACCTGCAGGTGAAGCTGATGGCGGCCATCGAGGCGAATCCGACGCTGCGCCAGTTCAAGCAGCAGATCCGCATCGATTCGACGCTGATGGGGCTGCGCATCGAAATCGTCGACACGCAGAAGCGGCCGATGTTCGCGATGTCGAGCGACGCCGTCGAGCCGTACATGCGCGACATCCTGCGCGAGATCGGCAAGACGCTCAACGACGTGCCGAACCGCATCATCGTCCAGGGCCACACCGACGCCGTGCCGTACGCGGGCGGCGAGAAGGGCTACAGCAACTGGGAACTGTCCGCCGACCGCGCGAACGCGTCGCGCCGCGAGCTGATCGCGGGCGGCATGGACGAAGCGAAGGTGCTGCGCGTGCTCGGCCTCGCGTCGACGCAGAACCTGAACAAGGCGGACCCGCTCGATCCGGAGAACCGCCGGATCAGCATCATCGTGCTGAACCGCAAGTCCGAGCTCGCGCTGATGCGCGACGACGCGACGACGACGACGCTTTCATCCGACGCGGCCGGATCGACCCGGCTCGCGCAGCAGATCGCGCCGCAGATCACGCCGCCCGGCGCGGCCGTCACGCCCGCGCTGCCGGGCGCGTCGGCCCCCGCCGTGCAGAAACCCTGACGCATTCGAGACACGCATTCGAGACACGACATGATCCGAACCATTCTCGCCATCGACGACTCCGCCACGATGCGCACGCTGCTCAGCGCGACGCTCGGCGAAGCGGGCTACGACGTGACCGTCGCCTCGGACGGCGAGGTCGGGCTCGATGTCGCGATGGCCACGCCTTTCGACCTGGTGCTGACCGATCACTACATGCCGAAGAAGAACGGCCTCGAGCTGATCGCGGCGCTGCGCGCGCAGTCGGCCTACGAAGCGACGCCGATTCTCGTGCTCACGACCGAGAACGGCGACGCGTTCAAGGATGCGGCGCGCGCGGCGGGCGCAACCGGCTGGATCGAAAAGCCGCTTGACCCGGATGCGCTGATCGAGCTCGTCGCGGCGCTTTCGGCGTCGTCGAGCCTTTCGTGACGAATACGACGTTTTTACGCGGTGAACCGGCATGACTCTCGACATCACACAGTTCTATCAGACGTTCTTCGACGAAGCGGACGAGTTGCTCGCGCAGATGGAGCAGCTGCTGCTGAACCTGGACGTCGCATCGCCCGATCCCGAGGATCTGGCGGCGATCTTTCGCGCCGCGCATTCGATCAAGGGCGGCGCCGCGACCTTCGGCTTCACTGCGCTCACCGAGACGACGCACATCCTCGAATCGCTGCTCGATCGCGCACGCAATCATGAACTCACGCTGACGAAGGAGATGGTCGACGCGTTCCTCGAGACGAAGGATGTGCTGTCCGACCAGCTCGCCGACTATCGCGCGAGCGCCGAGCCCGATACGGCCGCCGCGGCCGCGATCTGCGCGAAGCTCGAACGGCTGAAGGCGTCGGCGAGCGGCGTGCAGGCGGCGCCTGCCGCCCCCGTCGCGGCGGCGCCCGCAGCACCGGCCGCGCCGACGATGGGCGTCTTCGGCGTGCCCGAGCACGTCGTCGAGCAGGCGGTCGAGGCCGCGCATCCGGCGCCCGGCGCACCCGTCGCCGCCGCAGGCGGTGGCGACGGCCCGCATCTGAAGATCACGCTGACGGGCGTCGGCGACAAGGATCAGGAACTGCTGACCGAGGAGCTCGGCAATCTCGGGCAGATCGTCGGCCGCGCGAAGACGAGCGACGCGCTCACGCTGTGGCTCGAGACCGACGTGTCGTCGGACGACATCGTCGCCGTGTGCTGCTTCGTGATCGACGAAAGCCAGATCGCGATCGGCCGCGGCACCGCGCCGGGCGCAGGCGGCGCGCAGGCCGCGGTGCCCGCGGCGACGCCTGCGGCGCAGCAGCCGAGCGAGGCCCCACACGAAGCCGCGGCTGTCGACGCCGCGCCGGAACCGGCGGCGGCCCCGCCTGCGGCGGCGCCCGTCGCCGAGGCGCCGCCCGCCGCGCCGGTTGCCGTGCCGAGCGCGCCCGCCGCTCCGGCGCCAGCCGCGCAAGCCGCGGCATCCGCCGCCGCGCAGCATCACGACGACCGCAAGCCGCGCCCGGCCGCCGCCGCGAGCGCGGAGGGCAGCTCGATTCGCGTCGGCGTCGAGAAGGTCGACCAACTGATCAACCTCGTCGGCGAGCTCGTGATCACGCAGGCGATGCTCGCCGAGACGACGAGCGCGTTCGATCCGGCGCTGCACGACCGCCTGTACAACGGGATGGCGCAGCTCGAGCGCAACGCGCGCGACCTGCAGGAAGCGGTGATGTCGATCCGGATGATGCCGATGGATTATGTGTTCAGCCGCTTCCCGCGGCTCGTGCGCGATCTCGCGGGCAAGCTCGGCAAGCAGGTCGAGCTCGTCACGTTCGGCCAGGCGACCGAGCTCGACAAGAGCCTCATCGAGCGGATCATCGATCCGCTGACGCACCTCGTGCGCAACAGCCTCGATCACGGGATCGAGACCGTCGAGGCGCGCCGCGCGGCGGGCAAGGACGCGGTCGGCCAGCTCGTGCTGTCGGCCGCGCACCACGGCGGCAACATCGTGATCGAGGTCAGCGACGACGGCGCGGGCCTGAACCGCGACAAGATCCTCGCGAAGGCGGCCAAGCAGGGCATGCAGATCTCCGAGAACATCAGCGACGACGAAGTGTGGAACCTGATCTTCGCGCCGGGCTTCTCGACGGCCGAAGTCGTGACCGACGTGTCGGGCCGTGGCGTCGGGATGGATGTCGTCAAGCGCAACATTCAGTCGATGGGCGGGCACGTCGAAATTTCGTCGCAGGCCGGCCGCGGAACGACGACGCGCATCGTGCTGCCGCTCACGCTCGCGATTCTCGACGGGATGTCGGTGAAGGTCGGCAGCGAGATCTTCATCCTGCCGCTGAACTTCGTGATGGAATCGCTGCAGCCGGCGGCCGACGACATCTACACGATCGGCAACGGCGAGCGCGTCGTGCGCGTGCGCGGCGAATACCTGCCGCTCGTCGCGCTGCACGAGGTGTTCTCGGTCGACGACGCGCGCACCGATCCGACGCAGGGCATCGTCACGATCATGCAGACGGAAGGCCGCCGCTTCGCGATGCTGATCGACGAGCTGGTGGGCCAGCAGCAAGTGGTCGTCAAGAATCTCGAGACGAACTACCGCAAGGTGTACGGCATTTCGGCCGCGACGATTCTCGGCGACGGCAGCGTCGCGCTGATCGTCGACGTCGCGGCGCTCAATCGCGAAACCCGCACGACTCACGTCGCGCATACGAGCGCCGCGCTCGCGGTGTCCTAATTTACGTGATCCATCGACCTGGGGGCTAACGTGTCCGAAGTCCAAACGAATCATCAGGCCGCGCCGAACGCGGCCAGCCGCCGCGACGCCGAGCAGGGCGACGCGGCGGGCCAGGAATTCCTCGTCTTCACGCTCGGCGACGAGGAATACGGCATCGACATCCTGAAAGTGCAGGAAATCCGCGGCTACGACAGCGTCACGCGCATCGCGAACGCGCCCGATTTCATCAAGGGCGTGATCAACCTGCGCGGGATCATCGTGCCGATCGTCGACATGCGCATCAAGTTCCACCTCGGCCGCGTCGATTACGACCATCAGACGGTCGTGATCATCCTGAACGTCGCGCACCGCGTCGTCGGGATGGTCGTCGACGGCGTGTCCGACGTGCTCACGCTGTCGACCGAGCAGATCATGCCCGCGCCGGAATTCGGCGGCGTGCTGACGACCGAGTACCTGACGGGGCTCGGCACGGTCGACGGCCGCATGCTGATCCTGATGGACATCGAGAAGCTGATGACGAGCAAGGAGATGGCGCTGATCGAGACGCTCGGCGCATAAGCGGGCGCGACGCACGCAACGCAACTACGGGGAGCTGACGATGCTGCACAACTGGTCGATCCGCACGACGCTGACGGCCGTCGGATTCATGCTGGTGCTCGTCGCCGCGCTGGTCGGCGGGCTCGGGCTGTATGCGCTCAATCACGCGAGCCGCTCGCTCGACGCGATCGCGCACGGCGATCTGCCGACGATCCACACGCTCGACGACGCGTCGTCGTACCTGCTGCGCTCGCGCGTCGCGCTCGACCGCTTCAAGACGCTGTCCGAGGCCGGCAACGCCGACGAGGCGAAGAAGGTGCTCGCGCGCGCGCAGGAGCTTTACGCGAAGTCGACGCAGAACTGGCAGGCGTATGTCGCCGCGTCGAAGGAGGGCATCGAGCCGGCGCTGACCGACGAGCTCGCCGCGCGCTACACGACGCTCGCGAAGGAAGGCGTCGAGCCGGAATTCGCCGCCGCGGGCGCGGGCGACCTCGCCGCGTATCACGCGATCGCCGACACGAAAATCAGCCCGATGTTCGTTGCGTACGACAAGGCGGCGGCCGCTGTGATCGCCGCGTATTCGAGGCGCGCGGAATCGCGCTTCGACGCGACGCAGGCGCGCATCTCACTGATGATCGCGCTGATCGCGGCGGGCATCGCCGCCGCGTTCCTGATGGTGATCGGCATCCGCTTCGCGCTGCGCGGGCTCATCGTGCAGCCGCTGAACATCGCGATCGCGCAGTTCGAGCGGATCGCGGCGGGCGACCTCACGCAGGCGACGCAAGTCGCCGGCAACAACGAGATCGGCCGGCTGTTCCAGGGCATCGGCCGGATGCAGGCGGCCGTCGCCGACATGGTGAAGGCCGTGCATCGCGGGGCGGAAGCGGTCGACGTCGGCGCGCGCGAGATCTCGAGCGGCAACGCGGACTTGTCCGCACGCACCGAATCGCAGGCGGCCTCACTGCAGGAAACCGCGTCGAGCATGGAGCAACTGACGGGCACCGTGCGCCAGAACGCGGAGAACGCGCGGCAGGCGAGCCAGCTCGCGGTGAACGCGTCCGACATCGCGACGCAGGGCGGCGATGTCGTCGGCCAGGTCGTCACGACGATGCAGGACATCGCGACGAGCTCGACGAAGGTGGCCGACATCATCGGCACGATCGAAGGAATCGCGTTCCAGACCAACATCCTCGCGCTGAACGCGGCCGTCGAGGCGGCGCGCGCGGGCGAGCAGGGGCGCGGCTTCGCGGTCGTCGCGGGCGAGGTGCGCTCGCTTGCACAGCGCAGCGCGACGGCCGCCAAGGAGATCAAGCAGTTGATCGGCGACTCCGCGCACAAGGTGCAAAGCGGCTCCGCGCTCGTCGAGCGCGCGGGCGCGACGATGGCGGAGATCGTCCAGGCGGTGCGCCGCGTGACCGACATCATGGGCGAGATCAGCGCGGCGTCCGAAGAGCAGTCGACGGGCATCGTCCAGGTGAATCGCGCGGTCAGCCAGATGGACGCCGTCACCCAGCAGAACGCGGCGCTCGTCGAGGAAGCCGCGGCCGCGGCCGCGTCGCTCGAGGATCAGACGCGGCAGATGAAGCAGATCGTGTCGGCGTGGCGCGTCGAAGGCGGGATTGCGCCGGCGGCTTCGAGCGTGCGCTCGAACGTGACCGGCCGCGCGAGCGAGCCGCACGCCGCCGCATCCGCGTCCGCGTCCGCATCCGCGTCGCACGCCTCGAGCGCGACCGCAACGGCCGGCGCGTCCGGGTCGTCGCGGGCGTCGGCGGCCGCCGCACACGGTGAGCGTGCGTCGCACGCCGCCGCGCCGCATGCCGCGAAGACTACCGTCGCCGCGCCGAAATCCGCCGCATCGCCGGCGTCGCCCGCCTATGCGCCGAAGCTCGCGAAGCCCGGCGCCGCCGCGCGCGCCGCAACGGGCGCGGCGGCGAGCACGGCCGCCGTCGCGCCGCAAGCCGCCCCCGCGTCCTCCTTCGCGCTCAAGCGCCCGGCGCTGTCGGGCGAGCCGAAGCCCGCGGCCGCGTCGGCATCCTCCGACGACGACTGGGAAACCTTCTAAGCCATGATGCCCGCACGCGCCGCCTCTCGTCTCGACGCACTCGAACCGCAGGAACGGTCGGGCGATGCTGCGCGGGACTTCGAATTCACGTCCGCGGATTTCGCGAAGATCCGCGCGCTGATCCATCGGCGCGCGGGCATCTCGCTGTCCGAGCACAAGCGCGACATGGCATACAGCCGCCTCGCGCGGCGGTTGCGCGCGCGCGGGCTCAACCGCTTTAGCGACTATCTCGAGCTGCTCGAACGCGAGAACGATCCATCCGAATGGGAAGCGTTCACGAATTCGCTCACGACGAACCTGACCGCGTTCTTTCGCGAATCGCATCACTTTCCGATCCTCGCCGAATTCGTCAAGCGTCGCGAGCAGCCGGTGTCGGTGTGGTGCTCGGCGGCGTCGACGGGCGAAGAGCCGTATTCGATCGCGATGACGCTCGTCGAGGCGCTCGGCGAATCGGCCGCGCGCTCGGCGAGCGTCATCGCGACCGATCTCGACACGCAGGTGCTCGCGAAGGCCGAAGCGGGCGTCTACGCGTTCGAGCAGGTCAAGCACCTGTCGCCTGAGCGGCTCAAGCGCTTCTTTCTGAAAGGCACGGGCGCGCAGGCCGGCCGCGTGAAGGTGCGGCCCGAGCTGCGCGCGATGATCCGCTTCGCGCAGTTGAATCTGACCGACGCCGATTACGGCCTCACGAAGCCGTTCGATGCGATCTTCTGCCGCAACGTGATGATCTACTTCGACAAGCCGACGCAGTCGCAGGTGCTCGCGCGCTTCGAGCCGCTGATGAAGCCGGGCGGCCTGCTGTTCGCCGGCCACTCGGAGAACTTCACGTATGTGACGCAGGCGTTCCGCCTGCGCGGGCAGACGGTCTACGAGCTGACGCGCGACGCTCAGTCGGCCGCGCCGCGCGTGCGCGCGCGCATCGCCGCGGCGGCGGCCGAGGAGGAACTCCGATGAGCGGGCTGCCGATCGCGACCAATCTTTATTTCGACGCGCACTTTCACCGCCGCGGCGTGAAGCTGCTGCCCAACGAGTTCTACACGACGCGCGAGGACATGGTCCTCGTTACCGTGCTCGGCTCGTGCGTCGCCGCGTGCCTGCACGATCCGATCGCGCGGATCGGCGGGATGAACCATTTCATGCTGCCGGACGACGGCGCGGACCCGTCCGCCGCCGCGTCCGAATCGATGCGTTACGGCGCGTACGCGATGGAAGTGCTGATCAACGAACTCATCAAGGCGGGCGGGCGCCGCGAGCGCTTCGAGGCGAAGGTGTTCGGCGGCGCGGCCGTGCTCGCGGGGATGACGACGATCAACATCGGCGATCGCAACGCCGATTTCGTGCGCCGCTATCTGGCGCTGGAGCGCATCCGCATCACCGCCGAGGATCTGCAGGGCGTGCATCCGCGCAAGGTCGCGTTCATGCCGCATACGGGGCAGGCGATGGTCAAGAAGCTGCGCGTGCAGGCGCCCGACGTGGCCGAGCGGGAAGCCGCGCTCGCGCGCGAGGCGGCCGGCCCGCGCGGCGAGCGTGCGGCCCGTGCGCGGCCGCGCGTTGAGCTGTTCGGCACGCCCGCGCCGAAGGCTCAGGCGACGCCTCGCATCGAATTGTTCGGTACGCGGGCCACGCAGCCCGCCACAAGAAAGCAGGAGGCTTGAACGCTGTGCAGAAGAAAATCAAAGTGCTGTGCGTCGACGATTCGGCGCTGATCCGCAGCCTGATGACCGAAATCATCAACAGCCAGCCCGACATGGAGGTGTGCGCAACGGCGCCCGATCCGCTCGTGGCGCGTGAGCTGATCAAGCAGCACAACCCGGACGTGCTGACGCTCGACGTCGAAATGCCTCGGATGGACGGCCTCGACTTCCTCGAAAAGCTGATGCGCCTGCGGCCGATGCCGGTCGTGATGGTTTCGTCGCTGACCGAGCGCGGCTCGGAGATCACGTTGCGCGCGCTCGAGCTGGGCGCGGTCGACTTCGTGACGAAGCCGCGCGTCGGGATTCGCGACGGGATGCTCGAATACGCGGAAAAGCTGGCCGACAAGGTGCGCGCGGCGTCGCGCGCGCGCGTGCGCCAGAATCCGCAGCCGCACGCGGCCGCGGCGGCCGCCGCGCACGGCCAGACCGCCGCCGCCGCGCCGCTCATCAACAATCCGCTCGTCAGTACCGAGAAGCTGATCATCGTCGGCGCGTCGACGGGCGGCACCGAGGCGATCCGCGAAGTGCTGACGCCGTTGCCGCCCGACGCGCCCGCCGTGCTGATCGCGCAGCACATGCCGCCCGGCTTCACGCGCTCATTCGCGCAGCGCCTGAACGGGCTGTGCCGGATCTCGGTGAAGGAAGCGGAGCACGGCGAGCGCGTGCTGCCGGGCCACGCGTACATCGCGCCCGGCCACGCGCACCTGCTGCTCGCGAGAAGCGGCGCGAACTACATCGCGCACCTGTCGGACGATCCGCCCGTCAATCGCCATCGCCCGTCGGTCGACGTGCTGTTCCGCTCGGCCGCACAGCACGCGGGCAAGAACGCGCTCGGCGTGATCCTGACGGGGATGGGCCGCGACGGCGCGGCCGGGCTGCTTGAAATGAAAAAGGCGGGCGCGTATACATTCGCGCAGGACGAGGCGAGCTGCGTCGTGTTCGGAATGCCGCGCGAGGCGATCGCGATGGGCGGCGTCGACGACGTCGCGCCCCTTTCCGACATGAGTCGCCGTATCATGGCGCGCCTCGCGTCGATGGGCGATCGCGTGCAGCGCGTGTAACGCCGGGGCACGTTCGTGGGCGCGTCGCTCGTGCGCACGGGCCCCGGCCTCCGTTACAGGACATGAATCTGGAAAGGAACAGACGATGGACAAGAGCATGAAGATTCTGGTGGTGGACGATTTTCCGACGATGCGTCGGATCGTCCGCAACTTGTTGAAAGAGCTGGGCTATTCGAACGTCGACGAGGCGGAGGACGGCCTGGCGGGCCTCGCGCGGCTGCGCGGCGGCGGCTACGACTTCGTGATCTCCGACTGGAACATGCCGAACCTCGACGGTCTCGCGATGTTGAAGGAGATCCGCGCGGACGCGTCGCTCACGCATCTGCCGGTGCTGATGGTGACAGCCGAATCGAAGAAGGAGAACATCATCGCGGCCGCGCAGGCGGGCGCGAGCGGCTATGTCGTGAAGCCGTTCACGGCGGCGACCCTCGACGAGAAGCTCAACAAGATCCTGGAAAAGATGGCGAAAGCGGGGAGCTGACGTGAACGAGCCGATTGATGTGGCAGTTGCCGGCGCGAACGCCGACGAACGCCTTGCCGACGCCGCCGATCTGGCGAGCGACCGTATTCTCGCGCGCATCGGCCAGCTGACGCGCACGCTGCGCGACTCGATGCGCGAGCTGGGGCTCGACAAGCACGTCGAGAAGGCGGCGGAGGTCGTGCCGGACGCCCGCGATCGGCTGCGCTACGTCGTCGCGATGACCGAACAGGCGGCCGAGCGCGTGCTGACCGCGATCGAAATTGCGAAGCCCGTGCAGGAGCGTCTGCAGCAGGAAGCCGCGGCGCTCGACGCGCGCTGGGCGAAGTGGTACGAGACGCCGATCGAGCGCGCGGAAGTGCGCGGCCTGATGGACGACACGCGCGCGTTCCTGCGCGCGCTGCCGGACGCGACGGGCGCGACCAACGCTCAATTGCTCGAGATCATGCTTGCGCAGGACTTCCAGGATCTGACGGGCCAGGTGATCAAGAAGATCATGGACATGGTCTACCTGATCGAGCAGCAACTGTTGAACGTACTGGTCGAGAACATCGCGCCCGAACGCCGCGAGCAGTTCGCCGCGACGGCCGCCGCGCTTGCCGCCGAGCAGGCGGGCGGCGCGATGACGCCGGAATCGCTGCTCAACGGGCCGCAGATCAATCCGGAAGGAAAGGCAGACGTTGTGCAGGATCAGGCCCAAGTCGACGATCTGTTGGCAAGTCTGGGATTTTGAGTTGAGTTGTTTTGCAATAATTAAAAATTATCGAGATTAATGCCGATAGGTTTTTGACATAAGCGGCAGGCATACTACGCTCCTGATTTGCTGGCTCTCGAGGGCTTTCTTTTTACTTTCGATTGTCGATAATGAGCAGCGCGTGGTTCGTCGGACGCCATGCTGCCCGAATGCAGAGCTTGAATTCGAGGAGGAATGGAGTGAGATCGAGTCGATTTCGCCGGATCGCCGCGACGGCGGCCGGCTTCATGTGCGCGTGGCTTGCCGCGCCCGCCCAAGCAGGCCTTGGCGGCGCGCCGATGACCCCGCCCGCCGCGGACACCGCCGCGACCGTGCGATCGATGCAACGCAGCCTCCACGCGGCGGGCGGCGCCGCGACGGTCGCCGTCGGCTACACGGTGCGCGAAACGACGCTCGGCTCGGGCACGGTCGTGCGCGAGTATGTGTCGACGGCGGGCACCGTGTTCGCGCTGTCGTGGCAAGGCCCGGTCACGCCGAATCTGTCCGATCTGCTCGGCACCTATTTTCCGCAGTACGAGGCAGGCGTGAAGGCGTCGCGCGCCGCGCGCGGGCCGCGCGCGCCCGCCGCGATCGACACGGGCGGGCTCGTCGTCCACACGGGCGGCCACATGGGCTCGTACTCCGGTCAGGCGTGGCTGCCGCAGGCGCTGCCGGCCGGCTTCTCCACCAACGACATCCAGTGATCGCGCCGGGAGGGGACAGATCTTGCGCTTCCAACATACTCTGATTCGCTGGCTCGGCGCGCTGAGCCTCGCCGCGGCCACGGTCGCGCTCGTCGCCGCGTGCGGCGGCGGCGGCGACGGCGGCTCGAACGCGTCGGTGAATACCGGCTCCGGCGGCGGCAACACGTCCGCGGGCGGCGGCTCGACCAGCGGCTCCGGCGGCTCGGGCGGTTCCGGTGGCTCGGGCGGCACGCCGCTCGCGTCGAACCAGGCGGCGATCACCGTCAGCACGGGCGTCGCGACCATCGTCAACATGCCGACCGTCAGCGTGACGATCTGCGCGCCCGGCACATCGACGTGCCAGACGATCGGCAACGTGCTCGTCGACACCGCGTCGTACGGGCTGCGCATCGTCAACACCGCGGCGTCGGGCGTGCTCGGCAGCCTGCCTGTATCGAGCGTGAGCGGCGGCTCGCTTGTCGAGTGCGGCAAGTTCGTGACGAGCTACACGTGGGGCACCGTGCGCACCGCCGACGTGAGGATCGCCGGCGAGCAGGCAAGCTCGCTGCCGGTCCAGATCATCGGCGACCTCGGCTCGTCCGGCGTGCCGACCTCGTGCTCGAACGGCAACACGCCGTCGAACACCGCGGCCGACCTCGGTGCGAACGGCATTCTCGGGATCGGGCCCGCACCGTACGACTGCGGCTCGAACTGCACGACGTCGACGCTCTACAGCAACTATTACGCGTGCCCGAACGGCAACGCGAGCTGCCAGGTCACGACGGTGCCGCTCGCGCAGCAAGTCACCAATCCGGTGCCGCGCTTTGCGACCGACAACAACGGCGTGATCGTCGCGATGAACCCGCCGTCGGGCGGCAGCGCGACGGGCACGCTGACGTTCGGGATCAACACGCAGGCGAACAACGCGCTGCCGGCAGGGGTGACGAAGCTCACGTCGACGACTTGGGGCGACTTGACCGGCACGCTGCTCGGCCGCGCGATCACGAGGACGTTCTTCGACACCGGCTCGAATGCATACTTCTTCGATACGGGCGGCAGCACGGCGGTCTCGCTGCCCGTGTGCAGCAACAATTCGTCGTTCTACTGCCCGTCGAGCATGCAAACGACGACGGCCACCGTCGTCGGCCTGAACGGCGCGCAGGCGTCGCCGTCGATCTCGGTCGGCAACGCGAACTCGCTGTTTTCGTCGTACGGATCGGCGGTGCCGAACCTGGGCGGCCCGTTCGGCGATACGCGGGTGCTCGACTTCGGCCTGCCGCATTTCTTCGGCAAGACGCTGTACTTCGGGATGGACCTGACGGGCAGCGGCGGTCCGGCGCCGTATGTCGCGTTCTGACGCGGCGCGCGCGGGCTCCTGTTCGACGGGCCCGCACGCGGCGGACTGACGGAAAAAAGGGCGCGAGAAATCGCGCCCTTCTTGCATCGAGCCTACGGAAGCGGCGGAGCCCGCGCGCGCTGCGAGCGTCTATCATCGTGGCGTTGTTCCGCCGAGGAAGACAAGCGAGGAGAGACGTCATGACGGCACGCGTGCAGCGCATCACCCCGTTCCTCTGGTTCGACGGCAACGCCGAGGAGGCGGCGACGTTCTACGTATCGGTGTTCGACAACGCAAGGCTCACGCGCGTCGCCCGCTACGGCAAGGAGGGCGCGCAGGCGTCCGGGCAGGGCGAGGGCGCCGTGATGACGGTCGCCTTCGAGCTGGACGGCCAGGGCTTCGTCGCGCTGAACGGCGGCCCCGTGTTCCAGTTCAATCCGGCCGTGTCGTTCGTCGTCAACTGCACGACGCAGGACGAGATCGACTACTACTGGCGCCGGTTGTCCGAAGGCGGCGACGAAAGCGCGCAGCAGTGCGGCTGGCTCAGGGACCGCTTCGGTCTGTCGTGGCAGATCGTGCCCGTGCAGTTGCCGGAACTGCTGACGGGCGACGATCCGGCGAAGGCGTCGCGCACGATGCAGGCGTTGATGCGGATGAAGAAGATCGATCTCGGCGCGCTGCAGCGCGCCGCGGCGGGCTGAGCGGCCGCTCGGTCACGGCTTGCCGGCCGGGTGTCGCCGGCCGGTTCGTTGGGCGCGCCCGTCGGCGACGAGACGGGCTTCTCCACGGAGCAGACACGGCATGAAGCCAATCGGAGTGACGCGCATTGCGATCGTCGGCGGCGGCGTGGCGGGCCTCGCGGCGGGCGTCGAGCTCGCGCGCCGGGGCTGCGACGTGCGGATTCACGAGGCGCGAGGTCTGGCGGGCGGATGCGCGTCGACGACCGACGTCGACGGCTTTCGCTTCAACGACGGCGCGCTGTTCGTCGCGCTGCCGCGCCTGCTCGATCACGCGTTCGCGCGGCTCGGGCTCGATCGCGCGGCGCGTGTGCCGCTGCGGCCGATCGCGGTGCCACACGCATCATGGCTGCCCGACGGTACCCGCGTGACGCTCGGCGCACGCGGTGCGGCGTTCGTCGACGGCGCGCGAGGCGCCGAGCGCAGCGCGGTGCTGCAGGCGCAGATCGCGTGCTGCGTCGACCGGTGGCGGTCGTTGTTGCAAGTGTTCGTCGACGATCTGCTGCTGCGGCCGCTGTCGCTGCCGCATTTCGTCGCGAGGACCTGGCGGCATCTGTCGAAGCTGCGCGGCACGCTCGCCGCCGAACTCGCGCGCGCGTTCTCCGATCCGGATGCGCGCGAGGCGCTCGCCGCGGTCGCGCTGTACACCGGATTGCCCGCCGAACGCACGCCCGTCGCGCAGATCGTCGGGCTGATCGCGCTGCTCGACGACGGCCTGTTCCTGCCCGAAGGCGGGATGGGCGCCATTGCGCGCGCGCTCGCCGACGCGTTCGCCGCACACGGCGGCCGGCTTCGCACCGGCGAGGCGGTCGAGCGGATTCGCATCGCGGGCGGCCGCGTGCGCGGGATCGAGCTCGCGTCGGGCGAGCAGGTCGATGCGGACGCGGTGGTGTCGACCGCGAGCGGCATGACGACCTTCACCCGCCTCGTCGCCCCGGCCGACGCGCCGCGCGCGATGCTGCGCCGCGTCGCCCGCGCGCCTTTGTCGCATCGCGCGCTCGGCATCCAGCTCGGGCTGCGCAACCGGATCGAGCCGGTCGCGTACTCGGTCGACCATCTGCCGCCCGCGGGCGAACTGCGGGCGATGCTGTCGCCGCAGCCGGACGGCGTGCGGTGGTTCAACTACACGGTGCCGACGGTCGCGCTGCCCGAGCTCGCGCCGCCGGGCGGCAGCATCGTCGAGATGTTCGCGCCCGTCGATCCGCGCGCGCCGCTCGACGCATGGACCGACGATGCGAAAGCGGCGGCCGCGCAGCCGTGGATCGACGCGCTCGCACGCTGCCACCCGCTCGACATCGCGACGCTGCGCGTGACGAGCCCGAAGGATTACGCGCAGCGCCTCGGGCTGTACGAAGGCGCGCTTTACGGGCTGTCGCCCGCCGCGCGGCCCGATCAGCAGTTCCCGCATGCGACGCCGATCGACGGGCTGTATCTTGCCGGCCAGACGACATACCCGGGCTTCGGCGTCGCGACGTCGATGCTGTCGGGCATCTTCGCGGCCGAGGCCGTCGCGTCGCGCGCGTTGCGCTGAGCCGACCGAAGCCCGCGAGCCGAACCCGGCGGCACATGCGCGCGGCGCGCCGGGCGGCGGGAGCTCGGGCGAGCGGGCGCCCCGCTCCGGCGGCGCGTCGCGAGCGCGGATGAGGCGTTGCTCTCGCCGCGCTCCTTTTTCCGCGATTCGCCGTCCCTTGCCCGCTTTCCACTTCCCGTTTCACGCTTCCCGCTGTCGGCCGCCGCTTGCCTGCCGGATCGCGCCCCAAAATCCTCCGGCACCGCGCCGTTCGCGCCGCAACCGATTCCGAGAAATACCCCGGTTTCCCCGCTTTCCTCGACCGATCGCCCGTTGACTGCTCCGGGAATAATCGGTGTCACTGGAAAGCGGCACCCCGCCGCGCCCACATGGAGGCCCGCGTGGCAGAGGACAGCGATCTCGAACGGACAGAAGCCGCCACTCCCAAGCGCCGCGAGAAGGCGCGCGAGGAAGGGCAGGTCGCGCGCTCGCGCGAGCTGGCTTCGTTCGCGCTGCTGTCGGCGGGCTTTTACGGCGCGTGGATGTTGTCCGGGCCGATCGGCGAGCACCTGCGCACGATGCTGCACACGGCGTTCTCGTTCGATCGCGCGACCGCGTTCGACACGAACCGGATGCTGTCGCACGCGGGCATCCTGAGCCTCGAAGGACTCTACGCGCTCGTGCCCGTGCTCGCGCTGACGGGCGTCGCGGCGCTCGCCGCGCCGATGGCGCTCGGCGGCTGGCTCGTGTCGACGAAGACGTTCGAGCTGAAGTTCGAGCGCCTGAACCCGGTCGCGGGCCTCGGCCGCATTTTCTCGATTCAAGGTCCGATCCAGCTCGGGATGTCGATCGCGAAGACGCTCGTCGTCGGCGGGATCGGCGGCATCGCGATCTGGCGCAGCAAGGATGAATTGCTCGGCCTCGCGACGCAGCCGCTTCACGCGGCGCTCGCCGACGCGCTGCATCTCATCGCCGTGTGCTGCGGGATGACGGTCGCCGGGATGCTCGTCGTCGCGGGCCTCGACGTGCCGTACCAACTCTGGCAGTACAACAAGAAGCTGCGCATGACGAAGGAAGAAGTGAAGCGCGAACACCGCGAGAACGAAGGCGATCCGCACGTGAAGGGCCGGATTCGCCAGCAGCAGCGCGCGATGGCGCGCCGCCGGATGATGGCGAACGTGCCGACGGCCGACGTCGTCGTCACGAACCCGACGCACTTCGCAGTCGCGCTCAAGTACACGGACGGCGAGATGCGCGCGCCGAAGGTCGTCGCCAAGGGCGTGAACCTCGTCGCCGCGCGCATCCGCGAGCTCGCGGCCGAGCATCACGTGCCGCTGCTCGAAGCGCCGCCGCTCGCGCGTGCGCTCTATCACAACGTCGATCTCGAGCGCGAGATTCCCGGCACGCTGTATTCGGCCGTCGCCGAAGTGCTCGCATGGGTGTATCAACTGAAGCGCTTCCGCGCCGAAGGCGGGATCGCGCCCGAGGCGCCCGTCGATCTCGACGTGCCGGCCGAACTCGACAAGGGCGCGCACGTCGCGCCGGAAGACGAACTCGAAGAGGCCGAAGACGCGCTCGGCAGCCGCGCCGCCGGAGGTGCCGCATGAACATGCCGGCCGGCCTCCTCGGCAAGCGCTCGCAGCTGTTCGCGGGCACGAACCTGCGCGCGCTCGCGGGCCCGATCCTCATCTGCATGATTCTGGGGATGATGATCCTGCCGCTGCCGCCGCTGCTGCTCGATCTGTTCTTCACGTTCAACATCGCGCTGTCGGTGATGGTGCTGCTCGTCAGCATGTACACGATGAAGCCGCTCGACTTCGCCGCGTTCCCGAGCGTGCTGCTGTTCTCGACGTTGTTGCGCCTGTCGCTGAACGTCGCGTCCACCCGCGTCGTGCTGCTCGAAGGCCACACGGGCCCGGACGCGGCCGGCCAGGTGATCGAGGCGTTCGGACACTTCCTCGTCGGCGGCAACTTCGCGGTCGGCATCGTCGTGTTCGTGATCCTGATGATCATCAACTTCATGGTGATCACGAAGGGCGCGGGCCGGATCGCCGAAGTGTCCGCGCGCTTCACGCTCGACGCGATGCCCGGCAAGCAGATGGCGATCGACGCCGATCTGAACGCCGGCCTCATCAACGAAGAGCAGGCGAAGAAGCGCCGCCAGTCGGTCGCGCAGGAAGCGGAGTTCTACGGGTCGATGGACGGCGCGTCGAAGTTCGTGCGCGGCGACGCGATCGCGGGCCTCATCATCATGGCGATCAACGTGATCGGCGGGCTCATCGTCGGGATTCTCCAGCACGACATGAGCTTTGCCGCGGCGGGCAAGAACTACACGCTGCTCACGATCGGCGACGGCCTCGTCGCGCAGATTCCGTCGCTCGTGATCTCGACCGCGGCGGGCGTGATCGTGTCGCGCGTCGCGACCGACGAGGACATCGGCACGCAGCTCACGACGCAGCTCTTCACGAACCCGCGCGTGCTGATGATCACGGGCTCGATCATCGTGCTGATGGGCCTCATCCCGAACATGCCGCACTTCGCGTTCCTGCTGCTCGGCGGCGGCGCGATCTGGCTGTCGCGCACGATGACCAAGCGCGAGGCCGCGAAGAAGGCGGCGGGCATGGTCGCCGAGATCGCGCCGCCCGCGGCGCTGCCGGCCGACAGCCACGAAGCGACGTGGGAAGACGTGACGCTCATCGATCCGCTCGGCCTTGAAGTCGGCTATCGGCTGATTCCGCTCGTCGACAAGAACGCCGACGGCGAATTGCTCAAGCGGATCAAGAGCATCCGCAAGAAGTTCGCGCAGGAAATCGGCTTCCTGCCGCCCGTCATCCATATCCGCGACAACCTCGAGCTGCGCCCGAACGCTTACCGGATCGCGCTGAAGGGCGTCGAAGTCGGCACGGGCGAAGCGTATCCGGGCCAGTGGCTCGCGATCAACCCGGGCCAGGTCACGGCCGCGCTGCCGGGCGCGCCGACGCAGGACCCGGCGTTCGGGCTGCCCGCCGTGTGGATCGATACGTCGCTGCGCGAGCAGGCGCAGGTGTACGGGTACACGGTCGTCGACGCGAGCACCGTCGTCGCGACGCATCTGAATCATCTCGTCGTCCAGCACGCGGCTGAACTGCTCGGCCGGCAGGAGGTGCAGGCGCTCATCGAGCGGACCGGCAAGGACGCGCCGTCGCTCGTCGAGGATCTCGTGCCGAAGACGATCTCGCTCACGACGCTGCAGAAGGTGCTGCAGAACCTGCTCGACGAAGGCGTGCCGATCCGCGACATGCGCACGATCATCGAAGCCGTGTCCGAGCAGGCGGGCCGCATCACCGATCCTTACGATCTCACCGCCGCCGTGCGTCTGTCGCTCGGCCGCGCGATCACGCAGCAGTGGTATCCGGGCGCGGGCGAGATGCAGGTGATGGGGCTCGACGCGCATCTCGAGCGCGTGCTGTCGCAAGCGCTCGCCACGGGCGCGAATCCGGGCCTCGAGCCGGGCCTCGCGCACTCGCTGCTCATCGGCACGCAGGACGCGATGCTGCGCCAGCAAAACATGGGGCTGCCGCCCGTGCTGCTCGTTCAGCACGCGCTGCGCGCGATGCTCGCGCGCTTCCTGCGCCGCAGCCTGCCGCAATTGAAAGTGCTGTCCTACGCCGAAGTGCCGGACACGCGCACGATCAAGGTCGTTAACGTCATCGGGGGTACCGCTTGAACATTCGCAAATTCATTGGTCCGACGAGCCGCGACGCGCTGCGCCTCGTGCGCGAAGCGATGGGCGCCGACGCGGCGGTACTGTCGAACCGGACGCTCGAAGACGGACGCGTCGAGATCGTCGCGCTGCCCGCCGCCGAACTCGCCGAAATCTCGACACGCCGCGCAGGCGACGCCGCCGCGCACGGCGTGGCCCAGCCGCACGCGCCGCGACCGGGCGCGCAGCATGCGCCTGCGGGGCCGTCGTTCGCGTCGCCCGCCGCATCGGTTGTCGTGCCGAGCGCTGCCGCGTCGGCGTCGGCGTCGCGCGCGGCCGCGAATCCGTACGCGGCGGGCGGCATGCCCGACGTGTTCTCGTCGGTGTTCGGCGCGAGCGTCGAGACTTCGGCCGATGACGATACGCCGCCCGCCGTCTCCATGCCGGCGCCGCCCGCGCAGCCGGCCGCCGCGCCGTCCGAGCCCGCGCCGTGGCTCGTCGAGCACGCGAAGCGGTTGACGAAGCAGCACGAAGAGCTCGTCGCGCGTCCGCGCGCCGCGCCCACCGTGCCGCATGCGCCGCGCGAGCGCGCGGCAGCCGACGAAGCGCCCGAATGGGCGCGCGACATCGTGCGCAACGCCGCACGCCGGCTGCCGGCCGACGAGCCTTCGGCGGCCAAGCCGGCGCTGCGCCTGCCCGAGGATACGGCGGCCGTCGTCGCGGACGCGGTGAAGGCGCGCATCGAGCGCATCGTCAACGACACGGTGATGCAGGAGCTCGGCTCGCTGCGCGAGCTGATGGAAGAACAGTTCGCGGGCCTGATGTGGAACGAGCGCCAGCGCCGCAACCCGGTGCACGGCGCACTGACGAAATACCTGTTCGCGGCGGGCTTCTCCGCGCAGCTCGTGCGGATGATCGTCGACAACCTGCCGGAAGGCGAAGGCTACGACACGCTCGACGCGGCGGCCGACTGGGCGCAGTCGGTGCTCGCGGCGAACCTGCCCGTGCTCGACAGCGAGGACGCGCTGATGGAGCGCGGCGGCGTGTTCGCGCTGATGGGGCCGACGGGCGTCGGCAAGACGACGACGACCGCGAAGCTCGCCGCCCGCTGCGTGATGCGCTTCGGCGCGAGCAAGGTCGCGCTGCTCACGACGGACAGCTACCGGATCGGCGGCCACGAGCAGTTGCGCATCTTCGGCAAGATCCTCGGCGTGCCGGTGCACGCGGTGAAGGACGGCGGCGATCTGCAGCTCGCGCTCGCCGAGCTGCGCAACAAGCACATGGTGCTGATCGACACGATCGGCATGAGCCAGCGCGACCGCACGGTGTCCGACCAGATCGCGATGCTGCACGGCGCGGACACGCCGGTGCAGCGCCTGCTGCTGCTGAACGCGACGAGCCACGGCGACACGCTCAACGAAGTCGTGCAGGCATACCGCAGCGCGGCCGGGCAGCCTAGATCGGCCCTGCCGGATCTCGCGGGCTGCATCCTGACGAAGCTCGACGAAGCGAGCAACCTGGGCGGCGTGCTCGACACGGTGATCCGCTACAAGCTGCCGGTCCACTACGTGTCGACCGGCCAGAAGGTGCCCGAGAACCTGTACGTCGCGACGAAGAAATTCCTGCTGAAGAGCGCGTTCTGCGCGCCGCGCGAGGATTCGCCGTTCGTGCCGCACGACGACGATCTGCCGGCGATGCTGTCCGCGCTGAGCGCACGCACCGGCAACGAACTGCACGAGGTCCGCTTTGGATAAGCGCATCACCGACCAGGCAGAAGGATTGCGGCGCCTGCTCGCCGGACGCGCGTCGCGCGTCGTCGCGGTGACGGGCGGACCGTCGGGCGTCGGCTGCACGTCGACGGTCGCCAATCTCGCCGCGGCGCTCGCCGCGCTCGGCAAGGACGTGCTCGTCGTCGACGAACGCGCGAACGTGCGCTCGATCTCGGCGACGCTGTGCGGCTCGTGGCTGCGCGACGGCGAACCGGTGCGGCACGAGCTCGGCTTCTCGGTGTGCGAGGCATCGCGGCTCGCGCGCGCCGGATACAGCGACGCGCAGCTCGAGGCGCTCGGCGACGGCGCGGCGGACATCGTGCTGATCGACGCGCAGCTCGACGCGAGCGGCGCGCTTTCCGCGCTCGCGCGCGACGCGCACGACGTGCTCGTCGTCACGCGCGTGTCGGCGTCGGCAATCACGGAGGCGTATGCGTGCATGAAGCGGCTGCACTACGCGCACGCGCTCGCGCAGTTCCGCGTGTTGACCAATCACGTGCAGAGCGCGGCCGACGCGACGGCCGCGTACGAGAACCTCGCCGGCGTCGCGAGCCGCTATCTGCGGGTGTCGCTGTCGAACGCCGGGTGCGTCGCCGCCGATGCGCTGATCGAGCGCGCGCGCGGGCTCGCGCACACGGTGGTGGACGCGTTCCCGTCGGCGGCGGCGGCGCGCGATTACCGGCAGATCGCCGCCGATCTGCTGTATTGGCCGATGCGCCCGGGCCCGGGCGTTGGCCGGGTCCGGACGGGAAGTTCGGCGTTTGAACGAGGCGCGGCTCATGCCGCCTGAACGCCACGACGAAGAGAGGGCAAGATGTATAACGCTCAAGGCAAGATTTCCCAGGACGCAGTGCTGACGCAATATGCGCCGCTCGTGCGTCGTCTGGGCCTGCAGCTCGTCGCGAAGATGCCGGCGAGCGTGGACCTCGACGACCTGATCCAGGCCGGCATGATCGGCCTGCTCGACGCGGCGAGCCGCTACAAGGAAGACCAGGGCGCGCAGTTCGAGACTTACGCGACGCAGCGCATCCGCGGCGCGATGCTCGACGAGCTGCGCAGCAACGACTGGCTGCCGCGCAGCCTGCGCAAGACATCGCGCGAGGTCGAGCACGCAGTGCATCAGGTCGAGCAGCGGCTCGGCCGCTCGGCGAACGAGACGGAGATCGCCGCGCATCTGCAGATGCCGCTCGACGAATACCAGTCGATGCTGCAGGACCTGCACGGCAGCCAGCTCGTCTACTACGAGGATTTCGATCGCTCGGCCGACGACGAGCCGTTCCTCGACCGCTACCGCGCCGACCACAGCGATCCGCTGTCCGCGCTGCTCGACGAGCATCTGCGCAGCGCGCTCGTCGACGCGATCGAGCACCTGCCGGAGCGCGAGAAGCTGCTGATGTCGCTGTACTACGAGCGCGGGCTGAACCTGCGCGAGATCGGCGCGGTGCTCGAGGTGAGCGAGTCGCGCGTGTGCCAGTTGCACAGCCAGGCGGTCGCGCGGCTGCGCGCGAAGCTGCGCGAGCAGGCGTGGGTCGGCACGGAGAACTGAGCCGGCCGCGCGGCGCTCGGGCGAGCGAGGCGCTGCTGAAAAGCCGGCCCGAAAGCGCGCCGGCGACGCGGGCGGAATGCCGCCGGGACGCCGCGCGGAATGGCGCGTGACGGCGACGCTGGAGCAGCCGGCCCGCCAGACAGGAAAACTTCGCCTCGATTTGCTACAATCCCACCTCGTTTCCGAGGAGCGTTGCGACGGGCCCCGCCCGCCAGGCTCGGAAATGGTCAACCGAGCGGTGTGTCTGCGCATCATCGTCGCATAGCGGCGATCGTTTCCGCCGATGCCGGCCGCTTACTTGAACGGCGCTCACGTCACAATTTTCTAGAACTTTTTTAGAAAGGAGGGCGTGATGAACGCCGCTGTCATCGATTCCAATTCCGCACAAGATTACGTCGTCGCCGATATCGCGCTGGCCGGCTGGGGCCGCAAGGAACTGAACATCGCCGAGACCGAGATGCCCGGCCTCGTGCAGATCCGCGACGAATACAAGGCGCAGCAGCCGCTGAAAGGCGCGCGCATCGCCGGCTCGCTGCACATGACGATCCAGACGGGCGTGCTGATCGAGACGCTCAAGGCGCTCGGCGCGGACGTTCGCTGGGCGTCGTGCAACATCTTCTCGACGCAGGATCACGCGGCCGCCGCGATCGTCGAAGCCGGCACGCCCGTCTTCGCGTTCAAGGGCGAATCGCTCGACGAATACTGGGAGTTCTCGCACCGCATCTTCGAATGGCCGAACGGCGAGTTCGCGAACATGATCCTCGACGACGGCGGCGACGCAACGCTGCTCCTCATCCTCGGCTCGAAGGCCGAGAAGGACCGCTCGGTGATCGCGAAGCCGACCAACGAGGAAGAAGTCGCGCTCTTCAAGTCGATCGAGCGCCACCTCGAAATCGACGGCAGCTGGTACTCGAAGCGCCTCGCGCACATCAAGGGCGTGACCGAAGAGACGACGACGGGCGTGCACCGCCTGTACCAGATGGAAAAGGACGGCCGCCTGCCGTTCCCGGCGTTCAACGTCAACGATTCGGTGACGAAATCGAAGTTCGACAACCTGTACGGCTGCCGCGAGTCGCTCGTCGACGGCATCAAGCGCGCGACCGACGTGATGATCGCGGGCAAGATCGCGGTTGTCGCGGGCTACGGCGACGTGGGCAAGGGCTGCGCGCAATCGCTGCGCGGCCTCGGCGCGACCGTCTGGGTGACGGAAATCGATCCGATCTGCGCGCTGCAGGCGGCGATGGAAGGCTACCGCGTGGTGACGATGGAATACGCGGCCGACAAGGCCGACATCTTCGTGACGGCGACGGGCAACTACCACGTGATCAACCACGATCACATGAAGGCGATGCGCCACAACGCGATCGTCTGCAACATCGGCCACTTCGATTCGGAAATCGACGTCGCGTCGACCCGCCAGTACCAGTGGGAAAACATCAAGCCGCAGGTCGACCACATCATCTTCCCGGACGGCAAGCGCGTGATCCTGCTGGCGGAAGGCCGCCTCGTGAACCTCGGCTGCGCGACGGGCCACCCGTCGTTCGTGATGTCGAACTCGTTCACGAACCAGACCCTCGCGCAGATCGAGCTGTTCACGCGCGGCGGCGAGTACGCCAACAAGGTGTACGTGCTGCCGAAGCACCTCGACGAAAAGGTCGCGCGCCTGCACCTCGCGCGCATCGGCGCGCAGCTCTCCGAGCTGTCGGACGATCAGGCGGCGTACATCGGCGTGCCGAAGGCGGGCCCGTTCAAGCCGGATCACTATCGTTACTGATATCTTGATCCGTACCCGGCGCGCGGGCGCCGGGCGGCCCGCCGCCTGACGCCCGCCGTGCGCGGCGCGCGGGCGGCAAAGCAAGCCGCCCGCCGCGCCGCGCGTTCTCATCTTCCGGGGCGGCCGCGCCCGGCCGGATCGTCAACCGCTGAAGGAGCAACCCATGACCGTCATCCTGACCTGGATCATCAACGCGCTCGCGCTCTTGATCATCACGTACCTCGTGCCGTCGATCCACATCAAGAGCTTCGGCACGGCGCTCATCGTCGCGGTCGTGCTGGGCCTCATCAACGCGGTGATCCGACCGATCCTGATCCTGCTCACGCTGCCCGTGACGATCGTCACGCTCGGCCTGTTCATCCTCGTCGTGAACGCGCTGTGCTTCTGGTTCGCGTCGTCGCTGTTGAAAGGGTTCGAGGTGTCGGGATTCTGGTCCGCGTTCTTCGGTTCGATCCTGTACAGCATCGTGTCGTGGCTGCTGTCCGCCCTGATCTTCGGTCAGCGCAACATCGGCTGACGGGTGATACCTGAATCATGAACCCGATCGAACTTTCCTTTGAATTCTTTCCGCCGAAGACGGCGGAAGGCGTCGACAAGCTGCGCGCGACGCGCGCGCAGCTCGCGCCGCTCAAGCCGAAATTCGTGTCCGTCACGTTCGGCGCGGGCGGCTCGACGCAGCAAGGCACGCTCGACACCGTGCTCGACATGCAGAAGGCGGGGCTCGAAGCCGCGCCGCACTTGTCGTGCATCGGCTCGTCGAAGGACAGCCTGCGCGCGATTCTCGACCAGTACCGCTCGCACGGCATCCGCCACATCGTCGCGTTGCGCGGCGATCTGCCGTCCGGCATGGGCGAGGTGGGCGAGCTGCGCTACGCGTCGGAGCTTGTCAGCTTCATCCGCGCCGAGCATGGCGACTGGTTCCGGATCGAAGTGGCCGCGTATCCCGAGTATCACCCGCAGGCGCGATCGCCGAAGGCCGATCTCGAGAACTTCGCGCGCAAGGTGAAGGCGGGCGCGAACGCCGCGATCACGCAGTATTTCTACAACGCGGACGCGTACTTCCGCTTCGTCGACGATGCGGCGAAGCTCGGCGTCGACGTGCCGGTCGTGCCGGGGATCATGCCGATCACGAACTTCTCGCAGCTGATGCGCTTCTCCGAGATGTGCGGCGCGGAAGTGCCGCGCTGGATCGCGCGCCGGCTCGAGAGCTTCGGCGACGACAAGGACTCGATCCGCGCGTTCGGCGCGGATGTCGTCACGGGTCTTTGCCGGCGGCTCATCGACGCGGGCGTGCCCGGCCTGCACTTCTACACGCTCAACGGCGCGGCGGCGACGAAGGCCGTCTGCGAGCGGCTGGGGCTCTGACGCCGGCCGGCGCGGCGAGAGCGCCGCGCATCGGCTGCGATGACGAGGCGAAACCCTTGGGTCTCGCCTCTTTTTTTAGGTTCATCGCGGAATCCCGGGGAACGCGGCGCGGATCTTGAGGAAGAAGTATTGCTCGTCGCGGTACCCGTAAGCTCGGCGCTTGATGACCTTGATCGTGTTGTTGATGCCTTCGACGACGCTGGTATTGAGCGGATGGCGGCAGCGGGCCACGATTCCGTGCCAGTAACCCTGCAAGCGCTGGGCGAACTTTTGCAAGGCGGCGATCCCGCTTTGCTGAGCCTGTTCGAACCATTGCCCCCAAGCCTTTTCCGCGCAGGCCGGCTTGCGGTAGAACCAGAGCCGTTTGAGCTCGTCGCGCAGCACATAGACGCATAACAGCGACTGATTGGCCGCCAGCAGTTCCTTCAGATGCACGGCCTGTTCTGGCTTCAGGTTATGACGGTTGCGCAGCAGCAACCAGCGACTGGACTTCAGAACCTTGCGGGCCGGCTTGTCATGTCGCAGTTGGTTGGCCTGATCCACCCGTACCCGATCGATCACCTCGCGACCGTACTTGGCCACGACGTGGTACAGGTCAAAGACGATTTCCGCCTGCGGGCACTGTTCCTTGATCTCCAGCTCATAGGCCGTGGTCATGTCGATTGCGACCGCTTCGATGCGCTCGGCCACGCCTTCGGGGAGTTGTTCGAAGAAGGCGCGCGCCGTCTCGCGTGACCGTCCGGGCCCAACCCAGAGGACCTGCCGGCCGATCGGATCAACCACCACCGTGGCGTAGCGATGGCCTTTATGGAGCGCGAACTCGTCCATCGCCAGATAACGGATCGTCGACCAGTCCGGTTCGGCCACGCGCGCGCGCAAGCGCATCTTGTCGATCGATTTGACCGTGTGCCAGCCCAGATCGTAGAAGGCCGCCACGGCCTGTACGCTGGCGGCCTGCAGCAACTTCTCGCAGGCCTGGGCAAACCGCTCCGTCACCCGCTGGTAGCGGCCCAGCCAGTCCAGCTTCTCCAGCCGCGCTGCGCCGCAGCGTTCGCACCAGACTCGGCGTCGAGGCACGTGCAGCACCACCCGGTACTCGAACAACGGCAGATCACGTACCCGCCGTACGGTCGTTTCATGAATCTGCTGGCAACGCGCACCGCATTGCTCGCAGTACATGATCCGACTGACCGGCTTCAGGTAGAGCGACAGCGTGCGGCTATCGCCCTGCGGCCACTCCACCCGCTCCAGCCGATAGCCTGTCCAGCAACCTAGTGCCTGAAGTGCCTTGCGATCGAGCAATTCCGCCTCCTGACATCCATAAAATCAGGCGTCAGGTTACGCAATCGTTCTCCAAGGCTCCACGGTTTTCTGCGATGAACCTTTTTTTACCCCGAACTCGAGTATGTGGCGAAGCGGCGGTGACGATGCGGCGCGCGGCGGCCCCGAAGCCGCGCGCCGCATCCGCCGTCGCTCGTCGTCCGCGGCTCACGCCTGCGCGCGCACGAGCGGCGGCCGCTTGTCGAACCACGGCTGCGCAAGCTCGAGCTGACGCGCGAGCGCGAACAGGCGCGCATCGTCGCCGTGCCGCGCGACGAACTGGACGCCGACCGGCAGCCCGCGCGCGGTCCAGTGCAGCGGCACCGACATCGCCGGCTGCCCGGTCAGATTGAAGAGCTCCGTGCAGCCCGCCCACGCGAATGCCTGCCGCGACACCTCCGCGAGCATGCGCTTGAGGAGCGGCTTCATCGGCAGCACGCCGAGCAGCTCCATCTGCCGCGTCTCGAACGGCGTCGGCTGCATTTCGCCGATCTTGATTGGCGGCGCGGCGAGCGTCGCGCACAGGATCGCGTCGTAGCGCGACACGAAGCCCGCGACGCGCGCGGTGATCTGCCGCTGCAGCTCGAGCATGTGCGGCAGCCGCTCGCGGGCGAGGTGGCGGCCGACCTGCGCCATCGCCCAGGTCGCCGGCTCGAATTCGGCACGCGCGGGCTTGCGTCCGGTGATGCGCTCCGCGCCGAGCACGAGCTCGTCGGCGATCGCCGCCCAGATCGTCAGGAATACCTCGCCGATCTGCTCGAAGTCGAGGTTGAGCGTCGCCGGTTCGACGTTGTGCCCAAGCGATGCGGCAAGCGACGCGGCGCGCTCGAGCGCGTCGCGCACGTCGGCCGACAGCGCCGGCGCGAGCATCGGGTCTGTCACGTAGCCGATTTTCAGCGCGGGCGGCGGCGCGTCGAGCGCGCCAAGATACGTGCCCGGCGCGCCGGCGCCTTCGAGCCCGCCCGGCGCGATCCGCCCGGTCGTGATGTCGAGGAGGAGCGCGCTGTCGCGCACGCTGCGCGAGACCGCATGCTCGACGACGATCTCGCCCGGCACGGGCCACGGCGCGAGCGCCGGATCGCGCGACGGCTTGAATCCGAACAGGCCGCAGCACGATGCGGGAATCCGGATCGAGCCGCCTCCGTCGGACGCATGCGCGAGCGGCACGATGCCCGCGGCGACGGCCGCCGCCGCGCCGCCGCTCGAGCCGCCCGGCGTGTGATCGAGATTCCACGGGTTGCGGCACACGCCGAACAGCGCCGATTCGGTGTACGGCATCTGCCCGAGTTCGGACGTGTTGGTCTTGCCGAAGATGTTGAGCCCGGCCGCCTTGGTCCGAGCGATGAGCGGCGAATCCTCGGCCGGCACGTAGTGGCGATAGTGGCGGCTGCCGAGCGACAGCGGCAGCCCGCCCACCGCGGAGCCGAGATCCTTGACGAGATACGGCACGCCGGCGAGCGGACCATCGAGCGCGCCGCTCGTCGCGCGTTCGCGCGCGGCCGCGTAATTGTTCAGCACGATCGCGTTGAGCGCCGGATTGAGCGCTTGCGCGCGGCCGATCGCGGCGTCGAGCAGCTCGCGCGCGCTGGCTTCGCGCTGCGCGACGAGCTGCGCGAGCCCGATTGCGTCGTGACACAGATAGTCGGACTGCACAGTCATCTCCCCGAGGTGACGAGCGGCGAACGTTTCGGAATTCGAAAGCGGTGACACGGCGCGCGCGGTGCGCGGGCGTGGCGATTGCGTCAGCTTACAGGCGTTCGGCGAGGAAAGTCAGCGTGCGGCCGTGCGCGAGCGCCGCCGCGCGCTGGTCGTACGATGCGCGCTCCGAGCAGTTGAAGCCGTGCTGTGCGTCCGGATACAGGTGGAACTCGGCGTTCGCGCGGCCGGCGAACGCGGCCTTCACCTTGTCGACCGCGTCGAGCGGAATCGACTGGTCGTGGCCGGCGTAGTGGAAGAGGATCGGCTGCGTGACCTTCGCCGCGACGTCGACTTGATTCTGGATGCCGCCGCCGTAATACGCGACCGCGACGTCGACGTGCTGCTGCGCCGCCGCGAGATACGCGAGACGCCCGCCGAAGCAATAGCCGATCGCGGCGAGCTTGCCCGCGACCTCGGGGCGCGCGCGCAGCGCCGCCGCTGCCGCGCCGATGTCGGCGACCGCCTGCACGACGTCCGTCTTCTGCAGCAGCTCGATGCCCTTGTCGCGGTCCGCGCCTTCATAGCCGAGCTCGACGCGCGGCTGCGTGCGCCAGAACACGTCGGGTGCGAGCGCGACGTAGCCGTCGGCCGCGTATTGATCGGCGACCGAGCGGATGTGGCCGTTCACGCCGAAGATTTCCTGGATGATGACGATGGCCGGGCCCCTGCCGCGCTTGGGCAGCGCGAGGTAGCCGCCGAACGTGTCGTTGCCTGCGGGGATGTCGATCCATTGCGAAGCCATGCTGATCTCCTGGCGAAGCAAGACCGGTGAAGGTCCTGACGGTGAATGTGGAAGCGGCGCCCAGTGTGCCATCAATCCCGTGGCGCTGCAGCGCCGCGAAACGTGCGCGCGGCGGCCGAAGCGGCGAGCGCCGCAAGCCTCGGGTGCCTTCTCGCCGCGCGAACGGACCGATCTGGATTATTCATTTTTCACGCATGGCGCGCGCGGGTAGAGTCGGTGCGTCGAGCATTCGGTTCCGCCGTCCCTTGCATGACCGCATTCGCCGCATCCCCGCATCCCATCCATTCGAGGATCAGCCATGACTTCCCGCATCGCCCCGACTCCGTTCGCCGCCCGTTTCGACTTGCGCCTGCCGCTCGTGCAGGCGCCGATGGTCGGCGCGACGACGCCCGCGCTTGTCGCGGCCGCCTCCAGCGCCGGCGCGCTCGGCAGCCTGGGCGGCGCGTCGTTCGCGCCGGACAGGCTTGCCGCCGAGATCGCCGCGGTGCGCACGGCGACGCACCGCCCGTTCGCCGTGAATCTGTTCGTGCTGCCCGACGTGCATCCCGACGACGCGATTGTGCGCCGCGCGCTCGACGCGATCGATCCGCTGCGCGCGCAGTTCGGGCTGCCGCCGGGCGCGCCGCCGCCGCGCTACGCGCCCGACTTTCGCGCGCAACTCGACGCGCTCGTCGACGCGCGCGTGCCGGTCGCGAGTTTCACGTTCGGCGTGCTCGACAAAAAAGACGTCGAGCGGCTGCATGCCGCGGGCACGTACGTGATCGGCACCGCGACGCATGTTGCCGAGGGCCTCGCGTGGCGGGCGGCGGGCGCCGACGCGATCTGCGCGCAAGGCGCGGAAGCGGGCGGCCATCGCGGCACGTTCCTGGGTTCGGCCGAAGACGCGCTCGTCGGCACGATGGCGCTCGTGCCGCAGCTCGTCGACGCGACCGGCCTGCCGGTGCTCGCGGCGGGCGGCATCATGGACGGGCGCGGGATCGCCGCCGCGCTCGCGCTCGGCGCACAGGCGGCGCAACTCGGCACCGCGTTCCTCACGTGCGCGGAAAGCGCGATTCCGGCGTGCTGGAAAGCGCGTTTGCGGGCGAGCGACGATACGTCGACATCCGTCACGCGCGCGATCACGGGCCGCCACGCGCGCGGCATTCGCAATGCGCTGATGGCGCAACTAACCGAGCGACTCGATTCGGTCGCGCCGTACCCAGTGCAAAACGCGTTGACGCAGGAGTTGCGGCAAAGCGCCGCGCGTGCGGGCGACGCCGAGCATTTGTCTCTATGGTCCGGACAGGGTGCGCCGCTCGGCAAGCACCGCGATGCAGCGCTCACGGCCGCCCAATTGATCGACGCGCTCGATGCCGAATGGCGTTCGGTGCTTTCCCGCCAAGGTATTTCGGTAGTCTGACGAATTGGCCGGCGCGACAAAAAAGCGCGCCGGCCTCATTGCCGGCACATTAGGCGTACGGAATTATTTCCGCCGGAAAGCATTGATTAAAAACATGATTAAAACTGCTTTCCATATCATTAACCGAGTCTTTCATTTCTCGCGCCGATTCTTCATTCAAATAAGCGGAAACCCTTATGCGGCGTGGGTTTGCCGGCAATGGGGGCGGTTTGCGAAAAATGCGACATCGGTACTCATACCAGTTCTCTAAAAATATCCTACTGATTAATTTGATCACCTACACTTGCGCGCAAGCACGTGAAGGCCGCCCCGCATGCGGTACATCGCGCGCTTAATTGGTGCAAGTGGGTAAAGCAATGCAGCCGGCGAATGTCCAGTGATTTTGTGTCGAACACGAGGATCGGTGCGGGGCGTCGGTGAAAGCGTTTTCTTGGGATTGAAACTGGAGACTTACATGAATATCAAGATGCAAAAGCTGCTGCCGATCAGCGCGGCGGCTATGCTGTTGGCTGCAGCCGCCACGAACGCTGCCGCCGACCAGGTCGTCAAGATCGGCCATGTCGCACCGTTGACGGGCGGGATCGCCCACCTTGGTAAGGACAACGAAAATGGTGCGCGCCTTGCGGTCGAGGAGATCAATGCGAAGGGTCTCACGATCGGCGGCCAGAAGATTACGCTCCAGCTCGACGCCCAGGACGACGCGGCTGACCCGCGCACCGCGACGCAAGTCGCGCAGAAGCTCGTCGACGACAAGGTTGTCGCGGTCGTCGGTCACCTGAACTCGGGCACGTCGATCCCGGCCTCGAAGATCTACAGCGATGCGGGCATCGTGCAGATCTCGCCGTCGGCGACGAATCCGGCCTACACGCAGCAAGGCTTCAAGACGACCTACCGTGTCGTCGCGACCGACGCGCAGCAGGGCCCGGCGCTCGCGAACTACGCGCGCTCGAAGGGCGTCAAGAGCGTCGCCGTCGTCGACGATTCGACCGCATACGGCCAGGGCCTTGCGGATGAGTTCGAGAAGAAGGCGAAGGCGCTCGGCCTGAAGGTGCTGTCGCACGACGCGACGAACGACAAGGCCGTCGATTTCCGCGCGATCCTGACGAAGATCAAGGGTGAAAATCCGGATGCCGTGATGTACGGCGGCATGGACGCCACCGGCGGCCCGTTCGCGAAGCAGGCGAAGCAGCTCGGCCTGCGCGCGAAGATCTTCGCGGGCGACGGCGTCTGCACCGAAAAGCTCTCGGACCTCGCGGGCGATGCGACCGACAACGTCGTGTGCTCGGAAGCGGGCGCGTCGCTCGAGAAGATGCCGGGCGGCGCGGCGTTCAAGGCGAAGTACGAGAAGCGTTTCGGTCAGCCGATCCAGATCTACGCGCCGTTCACGTATGACGCGGTATATATCATCGTCGACGCGATGAAGCGCGCGAATTCGACGGACCCGGCAAAGATCGTCGCGGCGATGCCGAAGACGAATTACACGGGCGTGATCGGCACGACGACCTTCGACTCGAAGGGCGACCTGCGGCACGGCGTGATCTCGCTGTACGATTACAAGGGCGGCAAGAAGACGTTCCTGGATGAAGTGAAGATGTAACCGTCAGCACGGCCGACGGAGGGGGCGGGGCGCGCATGCCCGAAGGCATGCGCGCCCCATTTTTTATCGGTGAAGAAGGCGTGCGGCGCGCGCGGCGATCGAACGCCGCGCCTGGGCGTTGCGTCGCAGGCTCGCCGATTGCCGCGCCGATTGCCGGATCAGACCTTCAGCCGGCTCAGCACCTTCGGCGCGACGATCGCGACGAGCGCCGCGCACACCGCGACGATCGACAGCCCGACCGACAGGTTGGCCGCTTGCGTGACCGCGCCGATTGCGACCGGGCCGAACAGCAGCCCGAAGTAAGCAAGCCCCGCGACGTGCGCGAGCCCTTCGGCTGCGTGAATGCCTTCGACCCGCGCGGCGGCGGCGAACAGCACGGGCATCATGTTGGCGAGGCCGAGGCCCATCAGCGTGAAGCCCACGAGCGCGACGACGGGGTACGGCAGCGCGAGCGCGCCGATCATGCCGATGCACGCGAGCGCCGCGCTCGCGCAGATGAGTTGCGGCGCGCCGAAGCGTGCGCGGACCGCATCGCCCGCAAAGCGCGCGGCCGCCATGCCGCCCGAAAACGCCGCGTAGGCGGCGCTCGAGAACGCAGGCGACGCCAGGACGACGTCGCGCATATAAACAGTCGCCCAGTCGTACATCGCGCCTTCTGCGATCAACGCGACGAGCGCGATCGCGCCGAGCGCCCACAGCGCGGGCGAGCGCCAGCGGTTCGGGCGCGGGCCGCCCTGCGCGGCGGCCTCGTGCGGCACGTTCGGCAGCACGGCCGGGCACGCAAGGCCGAGCACGAGCGCGCTGGCGAGCGCAGCAAGCGCGAGATGCACGGCGCTCGCCATGCCGGCCGACAGCAGTGCGCCGCCCGCCGCCGCGCCCGCCATCCCGCCGACGCTGAACATCCCGTGCAGCATCGACATGATCGGCTTGTCGAATGCCGATTCGACGGCGCTCGCCTCGGCGTTCATCGCGACGTCGAGCGTCGCCATCGAGAAGCCGAACAGCGCCAGCACCGCGAGCAGCAGCGGATAGGTCGGCACGACGAGGATCAGCGCGCCGCACGCGGACATCGCCAGGCCGCCCGCGAGGCACGCGGTGCGCGATCCGGCGCGCGCGATCCAGCGTGCGTTGGTCGCCATCGCGACGATCGAGCCGATCGCGACCGCGAGGAGCGCGAACGACAGCAGCGCGGGCGACAGCGCGAATTTGTCGCGCACCGTCGGCACGTGCACGCCCCACGACGCATACATCATGCCCGCGACGAAAAAGAGCGCCATCGTCGCCGCCCGCGCGCGTTGACGTGTGGAGGCGGGAAGCCGGCGATGGACGGAGGCGGGCGAGGCGAGATCGGGCGACTGGTCGGACACGGGAAGCTGGGCGAACGAAGGGAGGATCGGATGCGAGCGACGCGCGAAGCTTACGCGACGCTTAACGAAAACAGCGCCGATTCTAGCGGAGCGCGATGCATCTCGCTTGCGCTTGCCGGGTTGCGCGCGATGCGTCGCCGGGCGCATGCTTGGCGTGCGCCCGGCGTCGGCCGGGAGGGACGCGCGCCGTTCGAACCCGTCGAACCCGCCGAACCGGTTCTCGCCTGTCGCGTGTCCGGCGCGTACGGCCGCGCCGGGCAGGCCCCATGTTTCGCCCTCGCCTCGCAAGGATTCCGCACGTGAATATTTCTGCCGCCTTACCGCTTCACTTGCTTCACCGCAACGCGCTCGGCACGCTCGCGACGCACTCGCGCGCGCCCGAAGGCTACCCGTATCCGACCGTGGTGCCGTACGCGGTCGACGCGCGGCACCGGCCGGTCGTGCTCGTCAGCGGGCTCGCCGAACATACGCGCAATCTCGCGGCCGATCCGCGCGCCGGGTTTCTCGTCGTCGACGGCCTGGGCGGCGCGCCGGGCGCGTCGGGCGCGTCGGACAGCGTGCTCGAGGCTGAGCGCGCGACGCTCGTCGGCCGCTTCGAGCCGGCCGGCGCCGATCCGCACGTGGCCGCGCGTTACCTGCGCTATCACCCGGACGGCGAGCGCTATCTCGCGCTCGGCGATTTCGCGTTCTGGGCGCTCGCGTGCGAGCGGCTGCGTTATATCGGCGGATTCGGGCGGATGGGGTGGCTGGACGCAACCGGGCTGGACGCGCTTGCGCCCGTCGGCTACGAGGACGAGCGCGCGTTATGGGACGAACATGACGCATCGCGGGAGCGGCGCGCGGGGCTCGAGTTGCTCGGCGTCGACCGTTACGGCGCGGACTGGCGCTTGAACGGGCTGAGGCGCCGCACGCCGTTCGACGCGCCGAAAATGGATGCCGAGGCGCTCTCCGAGGCGCTGCGCGAGGCTGCCGCCGTTTCGCTCAAGTAAAGCGATCGCGCCGATTATGAGCGATTCCGCACATTGTGAGCATATTAAACGGGATAAGACCGCGTCCATGCTTTCAATCAACGGAACCTTTCGTTTCATGAAAACTTCCAATTTCTATTGTTCGCGCCAATTGCGCAGTTTGCGAGCTTAAAATATGTACTGAATTCTGCCGATCCACTTGTAAGACTGGCGATAATTGCAAATGAAGCGGATGCTGGTCAATTTGAACAATCAAATCACAAAATACAACATTTATTTTCCGTGATATGGTCTTCACCGAATTCTTTTTTGTGCTAACCTCTGATCCAATTATCCGAGGCATCGTTAGTTAAGATGGCAAGCCGGCTCAAGATCGGTGCCATTTGGTCAGATAAAAGGGAATTTATGTCTTCTTACAAGGACCTTCTCGCTCAGCGAGAGAAGCTGGAGAAGCAGATCGAAGAGGCCAAGTCGCGCGAATACGCGGAGGTATTGAGCGACGTCAAGCAAAAGATCGCCGATTACGGTTTCACGCTCGCAGAACTCGGTCTCGGTCGTGGCAAAGCTGGAAAGGCGGGTCGGCCCCGCGCCGGTGTCGCGGCGAAGTACCGCGATCCGGAATCCGGCGCGACCTGGTCGGGCCGTGGGAAGCCTCCTCGCTGGATTGCGGGCAAGAACCGCGAACAATTCGCAATCTGAACGCAACCCGCCCGCCAAACACAAAAGGCCACACCCCTTAGAGGGGCATGTGGCCTTTTGTGTTTTGAAAGTCGGCCGCCGCGCCCGGCATTTGTCATGAAAATGTCATGTTTAGCGGTAAATGAAAATGCGTTGCGTTTTCATAAGCGATTGATTTTGCTTGTTTTTTTGGTTTGCGGCCGCGCGCTTTCAAGTTCGGCTTGATAGAATTGCGTCTCCATCGCCGCATTCGATATTTCATGTCTACATTTTCAAACGGCGACCTGGCATCGGAAAAGCAGGTCGTCGCCCGCAAGAGCACGTTTGTCAGTATCGTCCTCAACGTGATTCTGGCGACGCTGCAGGTGGTTGTCGGTGTAATTGCGCATTCCCAGGCTTTGATTGCCGATGGCGTCCACTCTTTGTCGGATTTGGTTTCAGATTTTGTGGTACTGCTCGCCAACCGGCATAGCGGCGCAAAACCGGACGCCGACCACAATTACGGTCACAGTCGTTATGAAACGGTTGCTTCATTCTTTCTCGGCGCGATCCTGATCGCAGTCGGCGTCGGAATGCTGTGGCGCGCGGGCGACCGGCTCGTGCATCTCGAAGACATCCCGCCCGTCCATGCGAGCGCGCTCGCGGTCGCGGTGGTCGTGCTGCTGTCGAAGGAGGGGCTGTTCCGCTACATGCTGCGCGAAGCCCAGCGCGTGCGCTCGGCGATGCTCGTCGCGAACGCCTGGCACGCGCGCTCGGACGCTGCGTCGTCGCTCGTCGTCGCGATCGGTATCATCGGCAGCCTTGCCGGCGTGCGCCTGCTCGACCCGATCGCCGCGGCGATCGTCGGCTTCATGGTCGCCCGGATGGGCTGGACGTTCGGCTGGGACGCGCTGCAGGATCTGTCGGACCGCGCGCTCGACGAGAACGCGTCCGCCGAGATTCGCGCGCTCATCGTATCGACGCCCGGCGTGCGCGACGTGCACGATCTGCGCACGCGCAAGATGGGCGATTCGGCGCTCGTCGATGCGCACATCCTCGTCGATCCGATGATGTCCGTCTCCGAGGGGCATTACATCGCGGAGGCCGCGCGGGCGCGCGCGCTCACCGACCGGCGCGTGCTCGACGCGCTGATTCACGTCGATCCCGAGCACGACGTCGCGCGCCGCACGGTGCTTGATCTGCCGCCGCGCGATCAGATAGAGGGGCAGATCGAGGCGGTGCTCGAAAGGGCGGGGCTAAGGGCGAGCGCGATCAACCTGCACTACCTGAGCACGGGACTCGAAATCGACATCACGCTTGCGCCGGATGCAAGCGGGGATCGGGAGGGCGGCAGCGATCCGGCCGCTCGTTTGGACATCGAAGCATTGAAGCAGCAGTTCGGCGCGCGACGCCTCGGCGTTTCGCGCGCACTCGCGTCGAGCGACGCGGCGGCGGTCGGCCGGCCGCTCTGACCGGGGTCGGCGCGACGCGCGCACGCGCCGCGACACGTGCCGCACGGCGCGGGGGGGCATCGCAGGCGCTGCTGAAATGCGGAGACGACGCGCGCACGCGCCTGCCAGCCAACGCAAGCCGACGCGCCCCGACGCGACTCGCCGCCGAAGTCGCCTGACCCCGCGTCAGAGCGGCAACTGCGTATCGAACTTGATTTCGCGCAGCACGACGCTCGTGCGCACCTGCGAGACGGCGGGAATCTTGAAGATCCGCTCGTGCAGGAAGATGTCGTAGGCCTTGATGTCCGGGGCGACGATCTTGAGGATGTAATCGGCTTCGCCCGTCGTGCTGTAGCACTCGGTCACTTCGGGGCAGGTCGCGATTTCACGCTCGAACTGCTCGACGCCGCCTTCGTTGTGGCGGGTCAGGTGAACGTGCGCGAGCGCGCAGATATGGAGCCCGAGCTTCTCGCGGTCGAGGAGGGCGGTGTAGCGCTGGATCACGCCCGACTGCTCCATGTCCTTGATGCGGCGCCAGCACGGCGTGCTGGAGAGGCCGACCTGATCGGAGATCTCCTGCACGGAGCGGCGCGCGTCGAGCTGCAACAGGCGAAGGATTTTTTGCGAAAAGGTATCGAGGGTCACCTGCGCCTCCAAAGCGGCTACAACATGTGGCAATGGTAGAGGCGGGTGGAAGGAAAGGCAATCTGATGGCGCTGAAATGAGCGATATTCGCTAATTTCTCGGGCCGTCGGCGGCATTTTGTGCTGATTCGTCAGCTTCTTCGACGGACGGCGCCGGCGCCCTCGCCGTCTGCAGCGCGCGCAGGTCGGCGAGCATGTTGCAAAAGAGCGCGCCTTGCTCGATCGCGTCGTCGAGCGCGACGTGTGTGTGTGGATGGTCGTCGAACCAGTGCCTCGGGAAGCGCGGCTTGATCGCCTTCCGGTACGGCAGGCCGGTGATCGCGAATGCGAGCGTCTTGATGTCGAGCGCCGACCACGAGAACGGGCAGCGCCCGGCGAAGCGCATCATGTACCAGAACATGAACGTGAAATCGAAGCCCGCCGGCATCGCGACGAACACGGGCTTGCCGGGCAGCGCCTCGACCCATTCGACGTACGCGACGAGCGCCGCCTCCGGCGCCTGCAAATCGCGCCGGCATGCGGCCCACGCCTCGGGCTGCGTCTTCCACCACGCAGCCTGCACCGGGTGCGCCGCCGCGCCCGGCAGCAGCTCGAGATTCGCGGAGAAGGTCGCGATCAGCCGCTTGTCCTCGGTAAATGCGGCGGACGCGAAGCTCAGCATCGAATGCGGGCCCGGGATCGGGCCGTCCGCCTCGACGTCGGTGCTCACATAGATTTCGCGGCTCGGCATGGTCGGCGCAGCGCTCATCCCGCCACCCCGTCTGCGACGAACGGATTCGTGCGGCGCTCGTCGCCGAACGTCGACACCGGGCCGTGGCCGGGCACGAACGTGACGTCGTCGCCGAGCGGCCAGAGCTTTTCGCGGATCGAGCGGATCAGGTCCGCGTGGTTGCCGCGCGGGAAATCGGTGCGGCCGATCGAGCCGGCGAACAGTACGTCGCCGACGATCGCGAGCCGATGCGCGCGGCTGAAGAACACGACGTGGCCTGGCGTGTGCCCCGGGCAGTGATAGACCTCGAGCGTTTCCTCGCCGAACGTGACCGATTCGCCGTCGTCGAGCCAGCGGTCGGGCTCGAACGCCTCGGCGGCCGGAAAGCCGAAACGTTCGCTTTGCATCGGCAACTTCTCGATCCAGAAGCGCTCGTCTTCGTGCGGCCCCTCGATCGGCACGCCGTAATGCGCGGCGAGCCGCTTCGCGCCCGCGCAATGGTCGACATGACCGTGCGTGAGCAGCACCTTCTCTACGCGCACGTTCTGCCGGGCGACTTCCTGTTCGATCAGTTCGAAATCGCCGCCGGGGTCGACGACGGCGGCGCGCCCCGTCTTTTCGCAGACGAGCAGCGAGCAGTTCTGCTGGAACGGCGTGACCGGAATGAGCGTGACTTTCATGGCGCGGGAGCGGCTAAAACCCCCGATTGTACTGGTCGCGCCGATCGGCTGCCGCGCGCGGCGGCTCAATGTCGATTGTTTCGATCATAGAGAGAATCAATGATCGAAACCGGTCGTTTTTGAGGCGGCCGTTTTCGTTTATGTATAATGCGGCGCAGTGTGCGTGGAAAGCCACGCCTTCAGCAGGTGTTCGGGGGACGTCTTTTCGGCTTCCGTGACACCGTCAATGCAAGAGCCGCCGGGGGTCCGGCGGCGCATCCAGCGCCGATTCGTCGGCGCTCACGTCTTGTCCGGCCAGGCGCAACGCGCCTGCTGCGGCCCTGCTGCCGCGACGCCGGATGAGGCCTATGCCGCCGTTCCTGCGCGTTTGAGTTCATGACGCGCACGAACGTGGAAGCCATGTTCGATTGGCGGCATGTGGGGTCTGGTCAGGCTGCCGGGGACAGGTTGCGCCAGACGTGAAAGCTAATCAGGACCGGTTGCGGCAGAACGTGAGCCGCGCCAGATGCAAGCCGCCCGCGCGCGAGCGCGACTGGGGCATGCATGTCCGTCCGGATCGCATTCGTAGCGACGCGATCCGTACAAGCAGGCGACACGTCGATGAGATTTCGATTACCGAGGCATCTCGGGACTTTAGCTGTATTCTTCGCGCTGACAGGCTGCGCGGTGCCGCCGAACGCACCGACTTCCGAACAGGCGAAAGGCGCCGCGTCGAAGGACGCGCTGCGCACGGCCGCGTCGGGCGCGGCCAACAACAATAAGGAATCGGCGGGTGCGCCGCTGAACTTCGACACGGCACTCGCGTCGATGCCCGCCGCCGGCTCGCAGGACGCATCGCGCCAATCGCTCGCGAACGCGAAGCCGATCGACGCCGCGGACATCTCGGATTTCCGCCAGACCGGCCGCGCGTCGTGGTACGGCAAGGGCTTTCACGGCCGCCGCACCGCGAACGGCGAACGCTTCAACATGAATGAACTCACGGCCGCGCACCGAACGCTGCCGCTCGCGTCGTACGTGCGCGTGACGAACCAGGCGAACGGCAAGTCCGTCGTCGTGAAGATCAACGATCGCGGCCCGTTCTCGCGCGGCCGAATCCTCGATCTGTCGTATGCGGCGGCGAAGGTGATCGGCCTCGTTCGCGCGGGCACCGCGCGCGTGAAGATTCAGGGGCTGTCGCCTGAAGAGGCGCGCGTCGCGCGCGACGAGATGCTCGCGTCGAACAGCACGACGAAGTAATCGCGACAAGGGCGCCGCGTCGGCCGCCCGGACGACGATCGAACGCATGCGAAAGGGCCGCTTCGTGCGGCCCTTTCGCTTTTGCAGCGAATCCTTACTCTTCTTCCGTTTTCTTCAGCGCGAGCGCGCGCGCATAGAGCGCGTTGCGCGACGCCCCCGTCAACGCCGCCGCGAGCTTCGCCGCGCTCTTCACCGGCACTTCGTCGAGCAGCAGCTTGAGCAACGCGTCGTGCGCGTTTGCATCGTCGCCGCGCGCGTCTTGCGGCGCGCCCTCGACCACGAGCACGAACTCGCCGCGCTGCCGGTTCGCGTCCGCGCGCAGCCACGTTGGCCCTTCGGCCAGCGTGCCCTCGAACAGCTCCTCGTGTAGCTTGGTGAGCTCGCGCGCGATCAGCAGCCGGCGGTCGCCGCCGAGCGCCGCCGCGAGCGCCTCGACTGTCTCGACGATCCGGTGCGGCGCCTCGTAGAACACCAGTGCGTACGGATGCGTCTGCAGCGGTTGGAGCGCCGCGTCGCGCTGCTTCGGCTTCGGCGGCAGAAAGCCCGCGAACGTGAATGCGCCCGCCCAGTCGCCCGCCACGCTGAGCGCAGCGGCGGCCGCGTTCGCGCCCGGCA
The DNA here is from genome assembly GCF_000012365.1 of Burkholderia thailandensis E264. Classification (NCBI taxonomy): domain Bacteria; kingdom Pseudomonadati; phylum Pseudomonadota; class Betaproteobacteria; order Burkholderiales; family Burkholderiaceae; genus Burkholderia; species Burkholderia thailandensis. The sequence goes on along the minus strand of NC_007651.1, from coordinate 3,592,373 downwards.
GCGGGATCACGCCGAAGCCGGCGGCGCGCACGGCGTCGACGAGTTTCGCGCCGGGGTCGGAAATGCCGGGCGTGCCGGCGTCCGACACGTACGCGATCCGCTCGCCTGCGCGCAGGTGGTCGATCAGCTTCGCGGCGGCCGCGCGCTCGTTGTGCTCGTGCACGGCGACGAGCGGCTTCGAGATTCCGTAGCGCGCGAGCAGTTGGCCCGTGTTGCGGGTGTCCTCGGCGGCGATGCGGTCGGCGAGCGCCAGCACGTGCAGCGCGCGCAGCGTGATGTCGGCGGCGTTGCCGATCGGCGTCGCGACGACGTAGAGGGCGCCCGTCGGGTATTGCTGCGCCTGCGCGAGATCGAGGAGGGAAGTCATGACACGAAAGGCGCCCGCACGCGGCGCAAACGGAACAAGCCCAGCATTGTGCCACGCACGCGCGGCGCGGCAGGCAACGGGCGAGGCCGAAGCGGCGCCGCGCGACAACTTTTCGAAGGCGGCCGGGTCCAAGCGCGTCGTCGGCGCTGCGTTCGAGACGCGCGCGCAGCGCTTTCTCGAGCGCGCGGGACTCGCGCCCGTCGCGCGCAACGTGACCGTGCGCGGCGGCGAAATCGACCTCGTGATGCGCGAGCGCGACGGCACGCTCGTGTTCGTCGAAGTGCGCGCGCGCACGAGCGGCCGCTACGGCGGCGCGGCGGCGAGCATCGGCGCGCGCAAGCGCATGCGGCTCCTGCACGCGGCGCATCTGTTCTGGGCGCGAATGGGCGGCGCGAGCGCGTGCCGCTTCGACGTCGTCGCCTTCGAAGGCGGCCGGCTCGTGTGGCTGCGCGATGCGTTTCGCGCCGACGAAACAGCCTAGCTTGTGTCGAGATGTAAGGAGATGCGGCGACGCTCTGGCGGCGGGGGCGGAGTGCGGTAAACTCGCCGCACTCACGATGCCGCGCGACGCAGGCCGCGCGCGCAGTACCCGATTAGGAATCGATGTCAGTCGAACGTATACAGCAACATATCCGCGACAGCGCCGCGCTCGCTCACGAAGCGCTCGACGCGCTGTCGCTGCCGATCGCGGCGGCCGTCGACGCGATGTTCATGGCGCTCGCGAACGGCAACAAGATCGTCGCATGCGGCGATGGCCCGTCGGCCGCCGCGGCCGAGCGGCTTGCCGCAGCATTGATCGGCGGATTCGAGCGCGAGCGTCCCGGCCTGCCCGGGCTCGCGCTCCACACCGATGCGAGCCGCGCCTGCACGGGGGCCGACGGCGATCAGATCTTCGCCAAACAAGTGCGCACGCTCGGCCAGATGGGCGACGTGCTGCTCGTGCTCGATCCGCTCGGCGACTCGCCGCGCGTGCTGGCCGCCGTCGAGGAAGCGCGCGAGCGCGAGATGATCGTCATCGCGCTGACGGGCAATGGCGGCGGGCGCCTCGGCGCGTCGCTCGCCGACACCGATATTCAGATCTGCGTGCCGTCCGGGCGGGCGGTGCGTATCCAGGAAGTCCATCTGCTGACCATCCACTGCCTGTGCGACGGCATCGACGCGATGCTGCTGGGCGAGGATTGAATCGAAGGAGAGCCGTCGATGAGTAACAGCCGCGTCAGACAGACGCTAGTCAGAACCACGCTCGTGATCGGCCTGTCGGCCGGCCTGGCCGCAACGCTGCAAGGCTGCGTGCTCGCGGTCGCCGGCGCGGCGGCGGGCGGCGGCGCGCTCGTCGCGACCGATCGCCGCACGCTCGGCGCGCAGACAGAGGATCGCGAGATCCAGGTGAAGGCGTTGACGCAGATGAACAACGGGCTGCCAGACGGCTCGCATGTGAACGTGACGGTGTTCAACCGCCGCGTGCTGCTGACGGGCGAAGTGCCGAGCGACGCCGCGAAGCAGCGCGCCGAAGAGATCGTCCGCGGGATCAACAACGTGAACGCGATCGTCAACGAGCTTGCGGTCGGGCCGGCGAGTTCGCTGTCGGACCGGGCGAACGACTCGTATCTCGAAGGCCGCGTGAAGACCTCGATGATCGCGGAGAAGGGCATCTCCGCGAACAATTACAAGGTCGTGTGCGAGCGGGGCAACGTGTATCTGATGGGCCTCGTGACGAGCGACGAAGGCAATCGCGGCGCGGACGTCGCGAGCCGCGTGCCGGGCGTCGAGAAGGTCGTCAAGGTGTTCCAGTACATCAAGCCGCAGGAAGCGGATGCGCTGACGGCGGCGGCGCCCGCGAGCGGCGCGTCGGCAGTCGCCGCGCCTGCGACCGCGCCCGATGGCGCGACGGTCGGCGCGGTGCCGGATTCGAGCGTCACCGCGACGCCGCTGCAAGCGCCCGCGCCGGTCTCCAATTCGACGAACGTGCATCCGGGCAATCCGAAGACGGGGACGCCGTGATGGTTGCGACGCGCGTGAAACGGATGATGGGCGGTGCGGTTATCGCGATTGCGGCGTTTGGTGGCGCGATGACGGCTGCGCCGGCATATGCGGATGTCGGCGATGGGCTGAGGGTCGCGCGCGGCAATGCGTGCATGGGCTGCCACGCGGTGGACCGGAAGCTAGTCGGACCATCTTTCCAGCAGATTGCCGAGCGGTACAAGAACGACAAGCAGGCGGTGCCGAAGCTCGTGAAGAAGGTGAAGGACGGCGGCTCCGGCGTGTGGGGCGCGATTCCGATGCCCGCGCACCCTCGAATGAGCGACGCGGACGTGCGCTCGGTCGTTCAATGGGTGCTGGCTGGTGCGCCGTCGAAATAATCGGCGCAAACCTGTTGCCAAGCGCCGATGACGTGATGTATGATCGTCGGCTGTTGGTGAGGGGCGGTAGCTCAGCTGGGAGAGCGTCGCGTTCGCAATGCGAAGGTCGTGGGTTCGATCCCCATTCGCTCCACCAAAAAATCCCTTTAAAAACCGGCGCTTAGCCGGTTTTTTCTTTTCTGCGTTGCTTCCGTCGTCGTTGGCTCGACACCCCGCAGGGTGACATCAGGGTGACAGACAGTAGCCTGTCGGGTGGAAGCATGGCACGCGCTCCGATGCAAGGTCAACGGTGACAGCAGGGCGTGCCCGCCATTACCCACGTCTGATGGCGGTCTGTCAGCGATGCGGTTCTTCTCCCGAAGCAATGCCAGCACCGTTTCATAATCATCGTACAAGTCGTGCAACAGGTAGGCCGCGTATTCCTTGGCTACCTTCATTTCTGGCGACGTTACTTCCCCACGCTTCGTGATTTCGTCAGTGTCGGCGGATTGGCCGAAAGGCATAATGTCGCCTTCGTGGTTTCATCTCCACAATAACAAGCGACTCAGCACCTATGACCGCACTCGAAATGCTTCTCGACACCTTCCGCCAAACTGCCGTAACCGAAAGGGAGAAGGGAACCTACTTCGAAGAGTTGATCGTCACCTATTTGCGGAATGAAGCCACGTACCGCGATCTATACAGCGATGTCTGGACCTATGCGGAATGGGCGGACCTGCAAGGGCTGGACAAGCGGGACACCGGCATTGACCTTGTGGCGAAGACGCGGGGCACGGACGAGTTCCATGCGATCCAGTGCAAGCTGTTTGCACAGGGCCACAAGGTCCAGAAAAGCGACATCGACAGCTTCTTCACGGCATCGGGCAAGAAGCCATTCACGCGCCGGATCATCGTCGCCACGACGAATCATTGGAGTGAACACGCCGAAGATGCCTTGCTGGATCAGCAACCGCCAGTCAGCAAGATCGACCTGACCGCCCTTGAAGAAAGCCAGATCGATTGGGGCCAGTACCGTCCCAAGGCCATGCCGGTCATCAAGGCGAAGAAGGAACTGCGCCCGCACCAGACCAGTGCGCTTAACGCAGTCGTGCATGGTCTGGCCGATGCCGACCGTGGCAAGCTGATAATGGCATGCGGAACCGGCAAAACGATGTCCGCGCTGAAGATCGCCGAAACGATGGCCGGTGCGGGCAAGCGCGTACTTTTTCTCGTACCGAGTCTGTCGCTACTTTCCCAGACTTTGACGGAATGGACGCAAGAAAGTGAGACGCCGCTTCACAGCTTTGCGGTTTGCTCGGACAGCGACGTTGGCAAGAAGCGCAAGAAAGAAGACGACATGGTGCAAACCTTCGTCCATGAACTACGCTACCCGGCCACGACCGATTCGGCCCGACTGGCGGCAGAGATGGTGAAGCGGCACGACACGTCGCACATGAGCGTCGTTTTCTCGACCTATCACTCGATTGATGTCATCAGCCGTGCGCAGAAGCAGTTCGGGTTGGCTGACTTCGACCTGATTGTCTGCGATGAAGCGCACCGCACGACCGGTGCGACGTTTGGCGACGATGACGAAAGCACCTTCGTTCGGGTCCACGACGCCGACTACATCCGCGCTGCCAAGCGCCTGTACATGACGGCCACGCCGCGTATCTATGGGGATTCGGCCAAGGCCACGGCGGAACGTGACAACGTTGCGCTTTGTTCGATGGACGACACGGCCCTGTACGGTGACGAACTGTTCGTCATCACCTTCTCGGAAGCCGTGAAGCGCGGGTTGCTGGTGGATTACAAGGTGATCGTGCTGGCGGTCGAAGAGACGCACGTCAACCGGCGTCTGCAAGACCTGCTGAAGGATGAGAACAACCAGTTGAAGGTTGACGACGCTGCCAAGATCGTTGGCTGCTGGAAGGCACTGTCGAAACAGGGATTGACGGAAGATTTGGTTGGCGACGGCGATCCTATGAGCCGTGCGGTGGCCTTCTGTCAGGTCATCGAAGTCTCGAAAGGGGCCAAGACTCACAAGGTTAGTTCGAAACAGATCGCCGGAATGTTTCAAGCGGTCGTTGAAGCGTATCAGGAATCTGAAGAGACCGAAGAATTCGAACAGGCGGCCCGACTTCACTGCGAAGCCGAACACGTTGACGGCGGCATGAATGCCAGTGAGAAGGAAGCGAAGCTGGCATGGCTGAAGGCAGAGACGCCCGAAAACACCTGTCGGATTCTCAGTAACGTCCGTTGCTTGTCCGAAGGTGTGGACGTACCGGCATTGGATGCCGTGCTGTTCCTGACGCCGCGTAACTCGCAGGTTGACGTGGTGCAGTCGGTCGGTCGCGTCATGCGCAATGCGCCGGGCAAGACGCGCGGGTATGTGGTCCTGCCGGTCGTGATTCCGGCTGGTGTCGAACCACACGAAGCCCTGAGCGACAACAAGACCTATGCCGTCGTCTGGCAGGTCCTGCAAGCCCTGCGTTCGCACGATGATCGATTCGATGCGATGGTGAACAAGCTCGACTTGATCGGCAAGGACACCAGCAAGATGGAAGTCATCGCGATCACTGACAAGATTCAGAAGAAGCAGCAGAAAACCAACGGGACGAAGAACAAGGACGCTGGTAAGGGCGGCTTCACCATCGGTGAAGCGGTCAAGAAGCGCACGCCGCAGGAACAGCACGAACTGCAATTCGAGATCGGCGAGATCGAGAAGGCGATCTACGCGAAGCTGGTCCAGAAGGTCGGCAACCGTCACCATTGGGAAGATTGGGCGAATGACATTGCGAAGATCGCGCGGACCCACATCGACCGCATCACCGGCATCATCGAAAACCCGGAGAACACGAAGGAACGGGAAGCGTTCGATTCATTCGCCGCTGAACTGCGTGACGACCTGAACGGCAGCATCACGGATGGCGAGATCATCGAGATGCTGGCGCAGCATCTCATCACGAAGCCGGTGTTCGATGCCCTGTTCGCCGACTACAGCTTCGCGAAGCACAACCCGATGTCGCTGGCGATGCAGAACGTGCTGGATGTGCTGCACGAACACCGGCTAGACAAGGAAGCAGACACGCTGGAAAAGTTCTACGACAGTGTGAAGCTCCGGGCGGAAGGGATCGACAACGCGGCGGGCAAGCAAAAGATCGTCGTCGAACTCTACGACAAGTTCTTCCGCAACGCCTTCCCGAAGATGACCGAGCGTCTAGGGATCGTCTATACGCCGGTCGAAGTCGTGGACTTTATCATTCATAGCGTCGGTCACGTGTTGCAAGCCGAGTTCGGCCAGACCTTGGGTAGCAAGGGCGTTCACATCATCGACCCGTTCGTCGGTACGGGTACGTTCGTGACGCGTCTGCTGCAAAGCGGGCTTATCACGCCGGAAGAACTACCGCACAAGTACAAGCACGAAATCCATGCGAACGAAATCGTGCTGCTGGCGTATTACATTGCTTGCATCAACATCGAAGCGGTATATCACGGCATGGTCGGCGGTAAGTACCAGCCGTTCGAAGGCATCTGCCTTGCGGATACCTTTCAGCTTTACGAGAAGGAAGACTTGGTTGATGCCGTACAGGCAAGTAACAGCGCCCGTCGTAAGAAACAGAAGAAGCTCGATATCCGGGTCATCTTCGGCAATCCGCCCTATTCGGCCGGTCAAGACAGCGCAAATGACAACAACCAGAATGTGGCGTACCCACATCTCGACAGTCGCATCCGAAGCACCTATGCCGAGCGGTCCAGCGCCACGAACAAGAACGCGCTGTATGACAGCTACATTCGTGCGATCCGCTGGGCCAGCGACCGGATCGTAAGCGAGTCGCCGGTACCGTCTCGACGGTGTGAATGAATGTTGCCAGAGTAGACCCCACCACGGCGAGTAGCGGGGACCACAGTGTCAACAGAAGCACCGAAGAGAACTTCACGCAAAGGCATTCCTAATCACCCCGTCGAATTTCGACGGAAACTCGCCAAGCTGGCCTGCGAACCGGGCGTATCCGTAGCGCGGCTGGCGATGGAACACGGGGTGAACACGAACTTGTTATTCAAATGGCGTCGCGCGTTGCGTGCCGGCGAATACGATTCTGTGGGATTTTTGCCGGTCACATTGGAAGCGCCAGCGCCACAGATCGAGCGACCGACTGCGACCGTGGCGCCGACGCCGGTGATCGGCGCTGCCGCGATGGGCGCCATAGAGATCAACGTCGGTAACACTCGTGTGCGGATCGAGGGCTCGCCCAACGAGGGCACGTTGCGGCTGGTGCTGCGCATGTTGCGCAACACACCGGAATCGGCAGCATGATCGGGCTGCCCAGCCGCACAAAGGTCTGGCTGGCCGCGGGTGTGACTGATATGCGTTCAGGCTTCAACAGCTTGGCCGCGAAGGTCCAGACCGTATTGGAACGCGATCCCTTCAGCGGCCACGTGTTCGTGTTCCGAGGCAAGCGCGGCGATCTGGTCAAAGTGCTGTGGTGGAGCGGCGACGGCATGTGTCTTCTGATGAAACGCCTGGAACGGGGCCGATTCGTTTGGCCACGCGCCGACGGTGGCGTTGTCTGCCTGAGCCAAGCCCAACTGTCGATGCTGCTCGAAGGTATCGACTGGCGCCAGCCGATACGAACGACCGAGCCGACATCGGCGTTGTAAACCCGTCGGCCGCCGCGTAAACTGCCGGCATGACCGCGGCCAACGCCTATCCGGACGACATCGAAGCGCTCAAAGCCATGCTGCTCGAGCGCGATGCTCGCATTGGGCATCTCGAGGACGTAGTCGAATCGCACAAGGCGGCGAACGCCACCGCCAAGGCAGAGATCGAGCATCTGAAGCTGCTGATTGCGAAGCTGCGCCGCATGCAGTTCGGTCGCAAGTCGGAGAAGCTCGATCGTCAGATCGAACAACTCGAACTGCGTCTGGAAGAACTCGAAGCGGACGAAGGCGCGGCTCCGATCGAAATCCCGAAGACACCTCGTACCGCGCCGGAACAGTCGCCTCGCAAGCCGCTGCCCGAGCATCTGCCACGTGAAGAGCAAACGCACTTGCCGCAATCGACCGAGACGTGCTCGGAATGCGGCGGCAAGCTCAAGCTGCTAGGCGAAGACGTCTCCGAACAACTTGAATATGTACCTGCGAGCTTCCGCGTAATCCGTCATGTGCGGCCCAAGTTCGCCTGCGCGTGCTGCGATCACATCGCGCAAGCAGCAGCGCCGAGTCGTCCCATCGAGCGCGGCCTGGCGGGCCCTGGACTACTCGCGCACGTGCTGGTCTCGAAGTTCGCAGACCACATCCCGCTGTATCGGCAGTCGGTCATGTATGCGCGTGAAGGCGTCGAACTCGACCGCTCGTTGCTCGCGAAGTGGGTCGGCCACGGCGCGACGCTTTTACAACCACTGGTCGATGCATTACGCCGTCATGTGATGACCGGGACGAAGCTGCATGCCGACGACACGCCGGTCCCAGTGCTCGAACCGGGCAACGGCAAGACGAAGACTGGCCGCTTGTGGGTCTATGTGCGTGACGATCGATCGTCAGCCGATATGACGCCGCCAGCGGTGTGGTTCGCTTACACGCCGGATCGCAAAGGCATCCATCCGCAACAACATCTCGAGACGTTCAGCGGCACGCTGCAAGCGGACGCCTATGGCGGCTACCAGGCTATCTACGAGACCGGACGCGTGAGGGAAGCTGCCTGCTGGGCGCATGCCCGACGCCAGTTCTATGAGCTACACGCTGCGCGCCCGAACGCATTGAATACCGAAGCGCTCGAGCGTATCGGTGCGTTGTACAAGATCGAAGACGCGATACGCGGCAAACCGCCCGACGAGCGTCGTGCGTATCGAGAAGCACATGCCCGACCGCTTCTCAGTCAGCTTCACGCCTGGCTCACCGCCACGCTGGAGACACTCTCAAAGAAATCCGATACGAGTCGGGCGATTCTCTATGCGCTGAACCGATGGGAAGCGCTCACACGCTATTGCGACGACGGCCAACTCGAGATCGATAACCTGCCGGTCGAGCGAGCGTTGCGTGGAGTGGCCATCGGGAGGCGGAATTACCTGTTCGCCGGTGCCGACTCCGGCGGCGAGCGCGCTGCCGCGATCTATAGCCTCATCGGAACGGCGAAGCTCAACGGCATCGATCCCGAGGCGTATCTGCGCTTCGTCCTTGCCCGCATTGCTGATCACGCAATCAATCGTGTCGATCAGCTCATGCCGTGGGCCATAGCTGATCAACTCCGCGACGACAGCTGACATCAAGATCCCGTCGTCAAGACGGCGCTGCCGACACGCTTACACCGGATCGGCAAGAGCGGCGTAATCGGTTTCGTGACCAATGCAGGGTTTCTTGAAGCAAACACTGCCGATGGCTTGCGAAAGTGTCTGGCTGACGAGTTCAGCAGCATCCATGTGTTCCATCTGCGGGGAAATCAGCGAACTTCCGGTGATGTATCTCGCAGGGAAGGTGGCAAAATTTTTGGTGGCGGCAGCCGCGCACCGATTGCCATCTCGATTCTGGTCAAGAATCCGGACGCCGCGCAGCACGGCCAGATTTACTTCCATGACATCGGCGACTACCTGACGCGTGAAGAGAAGCTGGTGAAGATCAGCACCTTCGGCAGCATCGAAGGGATCACGCAAGTGGATGGTTGGCGGTCAATCACGCCCGACCAGCATGGAGATTGGTTGAAGCAGCGCGACGACCGCTTTGGTGAGTACATCGCCCTTGGCGACAAGGACAGCAAGTACGACCGAAAGATTTTTGAAATATATTCGCGTGGTGTGGCTACTAGTCGCGATGCGTGGTGCTACAACAGTTCCGCAACCACAGTGTCATCCAACATGACGCGGATGATCGATTTTTACAACACGGAGTTGTATCGCTTTAATAAGGCGTTTCCCGGTCAGGAAAAAAAAGCACGCGAAGCGAATGTTGACGACTTTGTTGGGAGCGATCCAACGCAGATCAGTTGGAATCGCAGCTTGAAGCAGGAATTCGTGAAGAATCGGAAGTGCGAGTATGACGCGCAGTCCCTGACGCCAAGTTTGTACCGTCCCTTCGCAAAGCAGTGGCTGTACTTCAATCGTCGTCTTAACGACATGGTGTACCAGATGCCGCGTATATTCCCTGACGCCACCGCCGGGAATCTGGCGATTGTGACATCAGGTACGGGCGGACGTACTGCGTTCACCGCGTTGATGGTGAATGTCATACCGAGTCTGCATATGGCGGACATCGACGGTTCCCAATGTTTCCCGTTGTACCTGTATAGCGAACCTGCGGATGAAATCACGGAAGTGTCGCCAAACGCCGAATTGTTCGAAGCGCCGACCGCAGCCACGGCGCATCGCGAACGTCGAGACGCACTGACGGATGAAGGGCTGACGCACTTTCAGGCTGCATATCCGGGCCAAGCGATCACCAAGGAAGACGTGTTCTATTACGTCTATGGCTTGCTGCATTCGCCGGACTACCGTGAACGATACGGTGATACGCTTCGGAAGGAGCTGCCGCGCATCCCATGCGTGAAGACGCCTGCCGACTTCTGGGCGTTCTCGAAGGCTGGTCGTAAGCTGGCCGACCTTCACATCAACTACGAGACTGTCGCGATGTACCCATTGCAGATCGAAGGCGGCGGGCTGTTGTTGACCGATAACGACTACCGTGTCGAGAAGATGCGATACGGCAAGAACGGCAAGGACAAGGACCTGACTACGCTGATCTACAACGACAAGATCACGATCAAGGGTATCCCGCTGGAAGCCTATGAATATGTTGTCAATGGCAAACCGGCCTTGGACTGGGTTGTCGAACGGCAGTGCGTCAAGGTTGACGATGGCAAGAACGGTAGTGGCATCGTCAACGACGCGAACGATTACGCCATCGAGACGATGAATAATCCGCGTTACCCGCTGGAACTGTTTCAGCGGGTCGTGACGGTCAGTCTGGAAACGATGAAGATCGTGAAGTCATTGCCGCATCTCGACATTCAGCAGCCGGGTCAGACTGTAGGACAGTTGATGGAAGCGAAGGACGAACCGGACGCGCTGACTGCGTGACCGGTGCACACCCGTCGGCATCTGCAATGGTGGATCGCCGACCGGTGTACAGTGGTCGGTTGCATTGGTGTGGTCATCACCATTGACAGTGAAGCACCGTTGCCGCCAATGGTGCCGCCGACTGTTGCACCGGACTGTTGCATTGGACCGGACCGAAGAAACTGTCGCTACAGTGGTCGCGCAACGGTATGTCGTATTGATTGCGTGACCGGCCCACGATCACCACGGTGGACGCTGGCGGTACAGTGGTCGGTGTCATTGGTGTCGTTGTCACTGTAGCAATTGAAGCACTGTTACCACTGCCGATGACACTGTTACCAGTGATGCTGGCAGGGTTACACCCACCAACAATGGTAACGCGCACACCACCGTTGATGCAGTGTTACCGCTGACGATGGTGTTGCCAGCCATGCCGATGGGGTGATACACCACCGACCGTGATCGGTGTTCGCCGTTGCGGACGTGTCAGGAATTTCGTGTGCTGAGGCCGGTTAAAGGTCTCAGTTGATGGCGGAGGTGAATCGCTCGCCGAACAGAATGGCGAACTGATTAACTGCTTGCCGCCAAGTGATAGGCGGCATCTTCCAATCCTTTTCGATGTTGCGCAAGGCCAGATACAGCAGTTTGCTGGCGGCTTCGTCGCTCGGGAAGTGGCCGCGGTTCTTGACGATCTTGCGCAACTGCATGTGCATGCTCTCGATAGCGTTTGTCGTATATACGATTCGACGCACCTCCGGCGGATAGGCAAAGAAGGGAATCACCTGTTCCCATTGGCGCTGCCACATGGCCGCGACGGTAGGGAATTTGCGGCCCCACTCGCTCTGCGCAAAGGCGTCGAGCGCCGCTGCCGCCGCCTCGGCCGTGGCGGCCTGGTAGATCGGCTTGATCGCGGCAGCCAGCGGCTTGCGATCCTTCCAGCTCGCCAGATTCAGCGAATTGCGGATCAGATGCACGATGCAGGTCTGGATTTGGGCGGCCGGATAGACCGCCTCGATCGCTTCGGGGAAGCCGCGCAACCCATCGACCACCGCGATCAGGATGTCGTGCAAGCCGCGGTTCTTCAGCTCGTTGAAGACCTTCAGCCAGAACTTGGCGCCTTCGGTTTGCTCGATCCACAAACCCAGTACTTCCTTGCGGCCGTCGGCGCGGATGCCCAGCGCCAGATAGACCGCCTTGTTCTTGACCGTGCCTTCGTCGCGGATCTTCAGCCGCAGCGCGTCGAAGTACACAATCGGATACATGGCCTCGAGCGGGCGCTGCTGCCACTGTTCGACGTCGGCCAGCACCTCGTCGGTGACCGTCGAAATCAGGTCGGGCGACACCTGCAACCCGTACAGTTCCAGCAGATGGCCCTGAATCTCGCGAACGCTCATGCCGCGCGCATACATGCTGATCACGTGGTCGTCGAAGCCTGGCAGCCGGCGTTGGTACTTGCCGACCAACTGCGGCTCAAACGTCGCCTGTCGATCGCGCGGAATATCCAGCTTCAGTTCGCCGTTGGGCGTCAGGACCGTCTTGGGGCTGGTGCCGTTGCGGTGGTTACCGGCCCTGCCTTGCTCGGTCTCGGCTGCCAGATGGTGGCTCAACTCGGCCGCGAGCATGCGCTCGGCCAGTTGCTTCTTGAGCTGGCCGGCCAGCCCCGATTCGCCCAGGATCGACTCGGCATCCTTGCCCTGAACCTGGGCAAGCAACTGATCGATCAGCTCATCGGGAAACAGCTTTGGTGCCTTCGGATTCTTGCTCTTCTTGCTCACTGTTGCATCGGTCATAGGACGTTAGTTCCGTTATCGTCTCATGACCTCAGCACACTAAAAATCTGACAGGCTCGCCGTTGCAGGTACAGCACTAGTGTTAGCGACGACGGTCGATGACACCCCATTCGTGATGACACCCGCGAAGGTCGGCACACCCGTCTATCATTGCCGATACCGTCACGTTGCACCACTGAAGCTGGATCGGACAGTACCAGTGCAACTGGTTGTTATGGTGTTGCCCGATGGGTAGGGGTCGATTGTATGGTTGTGCTGTCGCGGACAATCATCAATGGCAGTGCTACGACGTGGTAGCCGACTGTTGTCGCCACCACTGGTTGCTACCGTCTTTCAACGGTCGGTAATCGAGTGTTGGCGCGACCCAACAAAACGCTACGATGTCAAGAGCACAATTGACAAAGTGGTCGCGCTCTGGCATAATGCGCACTGTTGAGTTGATTATGTGTTCGCGCCTTCGGCGGAACCTACCTGACGTGGCTTCTGCCGCAACGCTTCGACTGTTCTGGTCAAGCGTCTACATGATTCCTTCTAGCAGTATCCAAGCCGTTCCTGGACCCATTGCGTCCGCATGTTTCGCATGGCGTTGTTGCGCCTGATGAAAAGCCGTCCGGGAACTCAATCTAACAATAGGCTTCCTTGTCGTCGGCATCAGCGCGATACGCAATGCGACTGTTCGCGCCCATGATGGTCATTCGATAAGGATTGCGAATTTATCAAGTGCACTCGCACATACGAACATGTTGTCCCGCAATACATATGTAACCGTCATCCAATCGCCGTTTGGCATTCCGCTGCTTGCGGTTACGCTCTCCCGTGGTGCCGAATGATGTCGGCGCTACCTGTCCAAAAAAAGCCGGTCGCCTTGCCGGTCAACTTCGAAGGCATTCCCGCATCGCTGAAAGAGCGTCCGCAGTGGCTCCTGTGGCAGTACGAGTATGACGGTAAGCGGTGGACGAAGGTCCCGAAGCAATCGAACGGACGCCACGCAAGCACGAAGAATCCCAACACGTGGACGAATTTCGATCAGGTCCGTGACGAGTATCAAAGTGGTGAGTTCGACGGTATCGGCATCGTTCTTGTCGATGGCTTGTTCGGTATCGATTTCGATCATGTGCTGGATGCGGACTGCAACCCGGAAGCATGGGCCGACGACGTGCTGCGACAGTTTCCACATACATACGTCGAGAGATCGCCGAGTGGCGATGGTCTTCATCTCTTCGGTCTCGGTGAACTGGTCGAATGCGGCAAGGCCGGTCCCGGCAATCGTCTCGAATGCTACGACCAGAAGAGTCCGCGCTACTTCACGATGACGGGCCATGAGTTCCGCAGCGGCTACGATGTAACCGAACAGCAAGAAGGGCAGAGCTGGCTGCACGAACACTACTATAGCCAATCGGCCAAGCCTGTTGATTCGAATGTCGTTGAACTGGTGCAGCGGCAGGGCAAGGTCCTGACCGACGATGAAATTATTGAAAGGGCTTCCCACATCGGTGACGGCGAGCGATTCCGCAATCTGTTCCATGACGGCCACTGCTTCGATCATCCGAGTGCGTCTGAAGCAGACCTTGCCCTGTGCAACATGTTCGCCCGCTTCACGCGCGATGCGGACCAGATTGATGGACTCTTCCGGCGATCCGGCCTATACCGTGAAAAGTGGGACGAATCGCATACGGCGGGGCAGACCTACGGCCAGACGACGATCTCGAAGGCGCTGACCGGCGAGAACGCCGCGAAGCAAGTCGAAGCCGCTGTTCCGCGCACTGGTGGATTCGTCCGTGCTGCTGATGCAATGGCCGAAACGACCACCGTCGATTGGTTGATCGACGGTGTGATGGAACAGGGCACGTCCTGCATGCTGTTCGGTGCATCCGGCAGTGGCAAGAGTTTCGTTGCAATCGATTGGTCATGTTGCATCGCGACCGGCACCGACTGGCACGGCCAAGATGTCGCACCGGGTGCGGTTTTCTACATCGTCGGCGAAGGTCAGAAGGGCTTCAACCGACGACTGTTCGCTTGGGAAAAAGCAAACGACGTATCCTTGCACACCGCACCGCTATACCTATGGCAGTCGCCGGTTCCACTATCTGATCCCAACAGCGTGAAGCGGTTGGCCGACGACATCACGAAGGCCGCATCTGAGAACGAACCGCCACGAATGATCGTCATCGACACACTGGCGCGAAATATCGGTGGTGCGGACGAGAACAGTAACCGGGACATGGGCCTTCTCATGAACCTGTTGGATACCCACTTGCGTCTTCCTTTCAACGCATCTGTCGTCATCGTGCATCACTCGGGGAATGGCGACAAAGACAGGTTGCGCGGCGCATCTGGCCTGACTGGCGCTGTTGACTACGAATATCGCGTTGACAAGAAAGGTGACGAACGTTCCTTGGTCTGCAAGAAGAACAAAGAAGGTGAAGAAGGTACTGAACACCACTTCCGAATCGAGCGCGTACCCCTTGACGATGGAATGTCTTCTGCTGCCCTTGTAATGCTTGATGCGACATCGAAGAAAGCTGCTGGTGCGAAACTCGGTGATGCAGCGAAAACTTGCCTACGTGTTCTGCGGGACATCACCGAGTTCGAAGGCGTTGAACCGCCAGATGAACTGAAACAGGCATTGGGCTTGATGTATCCGCCGCTTGTCGTCCCGAAGAGTAAGTTGAAACAGGCATCAATCGAAGCGGGTATCAGCAATGGAAGCCCGGACGCATGCCGCAGGGCGTTTGATCGTGCCTTTGACCGACTGGTGAACGAAGCCAACTTGGTCGCAACCTACGGCGATTACGTCTGGTCGAAGTGACAGACGGACAAGCCGGACAAGTCGATGTAACAAGAAGGCCAAGAACTTGACCGCCGACCTAATAAGGACAGACACGGACACACCCCTATAAGGGGTGCCCGGTTGTCCATAGGTGAAGTTTGAAATTGATTTTCTCTCTTCTCCTGTGGCTAATAAAGAAGTGCCCGCCCGTCCTGTCCTTCACCACAAATCCAGTTCATATCAGCCGCTGACAACGGGCGCACAAGCCTAACAAGCGTCCCGAAATCAAATCATGAAACAAGTATCCAGAAAGCAACGCGCGAAATACAACAAATTCGTCGCGGCAACGTCGCATATGTATGAAGTCCTTTTCGGCGAAGACCCGAACGATGTCTATCCGAAAGAAAGCAGCCCCGAAGCCAAGCATCTTCCGAATAGTACGGCCTTGAACAATACATCGACGCCTGTTGCCGACACGCTGACCAAGGGTCAGGATTTTATCTCACGTTGCCTGTATCGATGAGAAGAGTTTAAGCAAGCAGTCGGGTATCAATGATCGAAGCTCGTCAATCACTTTTAAGATTATCGCTCTTTTTAAATCGCCTTCTCTGTGGAAGCGTTTCAATTCATCAAAGGTTGATTTAAGTAAGCCTTCAAGATCGTGACCTTGCATGGTCATATACCAACTCGGCACGCGAATGGAATTACCACCGACATAGCGACACTCTATGGTGTCGGTCGCAACTTCACTCGTTAATCGCTGCTTTACCTTTGCTACGACAAAGTCTGCGATGCCTTGCAATCTGTCATCACTGAATCGAGTGAAATCGGCGTGCGTTTCGTCTTCGGTGAGTTTTAGTTCTTCTCGCGATACAAATCGCTCTCTAAAAAGAAATGCGGCAATTAGAATTGGGTCAAAAATGTAATTTTCGATACTGTATCGCAAGCCTTGTCCTAGCACCTTCACGCGGTCGGCGCTGGAATTAACGCAATCCCAATCGATTATGCCAAAAACCGTTCCGTTCCCTGCGCCGTGCAACTTGCTTACAACATCGCGAACATGAGCGCATCCGCCATCCTTTGCGCCACCTGCTGCAATGAAGGTCAGGGAAATTTCGGGGATGAGACGCGACTTTAGTTTTTCGTAGAACGCTTCGTAGAACTCTGCATCGTAATGGCTTTCCGTAAAAACCTGACGGCGATTTTGATAGTGCATGCTTAAAGACGGCACGCCTTCCATCAGGATGGAAAGCGCACTGTCCTTCGATGTCTTTACCAACCGATTGGTATCGCCCTTTCTCATGGCGTACAACGATTCTTCCGGCGCTAATGCTACCGTCGAAGGGGAGTGCGTCGTTAAAATGACCTTAATCTTGTGTTGGCCTATCAATACAGTCTCAATCGTGCGCAGCAGCGATTGCGTCATTGAAGGATGTAGCGGTGCATCTATTTCGTCGAACAGCAACACTTGTGGATATTCGACAATCTGCCTTTTGTCTTTCGCGTAATATAGGCAGAGCGCGAAAGACATTAAAATCTTTTCGCCAGAAGATAGATCATTAAATTTTACCCGGATACCAGTGATTTGGTCTACGAGATTTGGTTCATACGGGCGCTCGTCGAACTTGTCCGGTGCATTAATCCGGAAACTTAAATTTGCGGTTTCCAGAATGTCATTAACAAAATTCCACGGGGCAACTCCATATCGCGATACGAATTCGTCTTCGCTGAATACTCGGTGATTTTCGCCTTGCGAATTGAGAAATTTCTTGAACTGATTTCTTGTGTGATTTTCTTGGTATTCGGCAAATAGTCGAGCGAACGACTGCTGAAACATATCTACCGGTTGCCACGTCAGCGGGAAGTTCTCGTAAAAATCTTCTTCTTCGAACGCTGCTAGTCGAAGTTGTGTTGATGCCCGAATTCCAGACAAAAGCCGCGAACGGTTTTGCGGGTCTTGTTGTACAAATTGCTGAGTTAATGCCTGATCGACATTGTTGGTTAAGTTCTGAATTTGCTGAAGTATTGCCGTGGCTTCAGATTCTGTGAATCCTTCCGCGCTCAATATTTCAGGCGTAAGCAAAGTCAATTGCTTAACGCTGAATTTCGATAACGTTGGGTATTGGCCGCAAATCTGCTGTATCTGCGGTAATAACGGTGCAGCAAGGGATGAGAGTTGCGACCACATTTGTGATCGTTCTTGCTTTGCTTGGAATCCCGCAAACGATCCGCTGTCGTTCGGAACCATGTTGGACCAATCAAACCGCCGGATATTTCTAGTATGCGGGTTATGGGGGACTTCTTCGATGCGAAGCAATCCAGCTTCAAGCGCCTGTAGGAAATGACTTTTACCAGCGCCGTTTACGCCAGTCAGCACCACAAAATCTGGCAGTTCGACCGTAGGGAACGATTTTATTGACTTGTGGGGAGAACCGAAGCTTATTTTCATTTTTGCAGGACGATATGGAGCAATCGGACGGCTACAAACGTGGGATGCTTTGGGGGATGGAACTGCTGCACGATTTTACACGTTCCTGAGCAGTATTCGTGACACTGTCCAATGTTGCGGCAACATCCCGGTTCTCTATGGGTATGCCTTAGCCGAACCGGTCCGCAGGTGGTTCGGCATACGACTGAACGAGAATCCATGTCGAACTGATATGACCTACGCGTACCGAACCGGGTACACCCGTCGTTGTGCATCGGCCAAGCGACTGTCGCCAAACCACCGTTTCCCAACAGTTATCGGATGTATTGGTCCGGCCTGTTGGAAATATAGGGTTGACTATTTCCGACATCAAGTGATATTCTGACACCCTTTTCCAACGCCTTCGGGGGTGTCTATGGCGATCTTCGGGTACGGTCGGGTCAGCACGCGCGAACAGACAACCGAGAATCAGCGTCTCGAAATCGAGAATGCTGGATTCAAGGTCGATTACTGGTTCACGGACGAAGGCATCAGCGGCAAGACCCATGCGTCGCAGCGCCCGCAGTTCGTCGCGATGTTGGACAAGATCAGGGATGGCGAGACGTTGGTTGTCTCCCGTCTCGACAGATTGGGACGCGATGCCGAAGATGTTCTGCGGACCGTGCGGACGTTGGCCGAACGCAAGATCGAAGTTATCGTGCTTCAACTCGGGAAACTCGATCTGGGGTCATCTGCCGGGAAGCTGATGCTCACGATGTTGTCTGCTGTTGCGGAAATGGAGCGTTCACTGCTGGTGGAGCGCACGCAAGCCGGATTGGTGCGTGCGAAGGCAGAAGGCAAAACCCTTGGCAGACCGTCCAAGACAACGCCAGCGCAACGCGAAGAGATGAAGGGCAAGTACGCGGCGGGTGAGACGGTAAGTGCCTTGGCGCGGACCTACGGCATCTCACGGGCGAGTGTGCTGGCCGTGGTGAATCCGTCACGTGAACCGACTGGTTTCGGAGCGGACGGCGTACCGGTCGCACTCATCGATTGGGATCGTCGCAAGTCGCGCGGCGCATGAACATCAGCCGTCAAACCATGCGGATACGGGAATCGCAGTCGCGCAATCGGCGGCTGTCTCATAAGCCCGCTTCGGTCATCAGCGCCGTCATCGTCATGCCAAGTGCTTCGGCGATGTAATGCAACGCGAGAACAGACGCATTGTTGTCACCGCGTTCCACGCGCCCTAGATAGCTCACATCGATTCCAGCGGTCAGCGCCAGTTGTTCCTGCGACAAACCGCGATCCTTGCGAATGCGCCGGATCGCACGTCCAAGGGCAACGAGAGTGGGGTGTTGGCGGCTGCTGCTGAGATTTGGCATGCCCCGCATCTTTCCGATATGATGCGGCGATCTCTAGGGTACATGTACCGTATTTGTAGATGAAACAAAAAGGGGGATCGATGGATGATCGAGTCAGGCAGTACGAAGAAGACCGGCTTCGCCGTGAGAAGCTTGCATATTTTCAGGCGGCACGGAACCGTCGAGAAGGAGAAGAAGCGGCGCATCGAGCCGACCAGACTATCGAAAACTTCAAGCTCATCGGCATAGTTCTGATCGGGGTTGGTGCGCTCTTCTGGTGGCTCGTCTCAACCAAGATAGGTCGCATTGTCGGCGTGATTCTCCTTCTCGCCGTTGGTGCGCTCTACGGGGTGGACTGGCTGCAAAATGATGCGGCTATGCGTGCGCAAGCACGACAGGTGGAACAGCCCCATAACACGGCAAAACCACAAGCTGGTGCGGACGTGCAATCGGATGCGGGCAAGGTAGCGCAATCGGCGCAGCAGAGTACGACTTCGATGCCATCCGGCAGCGAAGACAGCAATCCCGCGTCGGACACAACTGCTGTCACCAGCGACACGGCCCAGCAGACGGCAGCATCGGAACCTTCGTCACAAGTCGATGCAAAACAGGATGCGCAAGCTCAACAGCCCGTCGCCATCATCGCGTCATTCGACTGTTCGCCTGCTGCGTCGAAGATGGAGAAACTGATCTGTTCGACGCCCGAGACTGCCGATGCGGATCGGCGCTTAGCTGCTGCCTACAGTGCTGCCCGCGCGAAGTCGAACGATCCGAACGGCCTGAAAGCCGATGAACGGAACTGGCTGGTGAACGAGCGCAACGCGTGTTCCGACGTGGCTTGCCTTGCGAAGGTGATGGAAGCCCGTATTCAGAAGCTCGCGGCCATGTAGCTTGCGCGGTTAGCGACGTATGCAGAGAACCAGTAACCGCCGTTCATCGGCGGTTTTTCTTTCCGGGTCACGGCAAGACAGTCGGGCCTTACTTCCTATCGGGAGCGCCTATTGACGAAAATTTTTGAAGAATCCGCAGTTACCATCGAAACTCTTGACGCCCATCTCCGCGATAGCGGTGTGGTGCCCTACGACGTACAGCCTGATGTCATCCGCTTGCGCACCGAACAAGGCATCGCCTATCGTGTGTTCTTGATCCCTGACCGAAAATTCATCCGATTCGCTACGTACTTGCCACTGGCACGACAAGCTCCAATCGACCAGAAGCACGCACTGGCGCGGCGGCTCAATGAAGAAGTGTTCCTGCCGGTGTTCACTATCGACTCGGACGAAGACCTTGCTGTCTCCTACGTCATGCCGTATGGCGGCGGCATGGTGGCTGGGAACTTCGTGTCCATCGTGAGCAGGTTCGCATCGCTGCTTGAATTCGTAGTCGAGACGTACAACAGCGACGGACTGATCGACTTCGGTGTGCCGAGCGTCGCGACGGTGGCCGACGCCGATTCAGCGCCGACCCGTGGCGAACTGCTGCACTGAGATTCAGGCGGGTACGCTAATCGACCTACCGCCTGCACGGCGGTGGGGTTGGCGGGAATTCGCGTCGGCGTCGATGGAATCCCTGACCGATGGTTGGTGCGGTTGCGCGGATTCGAGATAGTCGAACCATTGATTGGTGTCTTGGGTACGTGGCGCAACCAAATCACTGTTGGGCTGTAGTGAAAATAGCAGACGAACGAAGGGGAACGACATGGCGGTGATCTTCAAAGGCATACCGAGTATCGGGAACGGACTCACCGACGATACTGTGTTGTGGCGTTACCTAGATACGGCAAAATTTCTCGATTTGCTCCATAACCGCACGCTCTTTTTTTGTCGCGGCGACCGATTTGCAGACAAGTATGAAGGAGCGTTCACGGAATCGATAAAGCACGCTATAGAAGAAGCCTTTCGTAAGAATGAAATCAACTCGTCGGTAGCAGAGTTCAAAACTCGGCTACGCGAGCGCGTCTTCGTGAACTGTTGGCACCAAAGTAGGGACGACAGTATGGCGATGTGGAGCTTGTACGGGAAGTCTTCTGCTGCTGTCGCAATCACGACCACGGTTGGACAGCTTCGCGATGCGATCAAACTTGCGAAGTTGCCGTATGCCATCAACATCGCCAAAGTTGAATACGTGAAGCACTGGCGTGATCCGCAGTTAGTCTTCAAGCCGTACTCAAACGTGTTCGCATACAAGTTGAAGGCTTACGACTATGAAAAGGAAGTGCGGGTCATTATTGATCGCTTCCATGAGAACGAAGATATAAGCGCACTCCCTGATGGTATGTCTGCGGCGATCCCGTTGGAGACCTTGCTTCGCAGCATCGTTGTTTGTCCCGAAGCTGCGCCGTGGTTCGTCGAATTAGTAGGAGACGTGGTTCACAAATATGGTGTGTCAGCGCCGGTCAACCGCTCGAAGCTTGCGTTCGACCCAAAGTGAAGCCATAAGCGTAAGGCCCTGTTATCAACGGCGTTGACGGCATCAACTCGATGAATGACGCGCTGCGTTCGCGGAATGAAGCATTGAAAGTTTCAACGTGATGAGAACGGTGTTGCCGTTCGTGCGGGGGTGACTAGGCATGCGAAAGGGAACACATCCACGCCGCCGACGCGAACTGCTGAGTCGATACGGGCGAATCACAAGTTGGGACGCGAGTCTAACGGAGCGTGTGGACCGCCCACGCGGTTATCCACCCGAGCGCGAAAGTCGTGCATCGATTCTGTTGGAAGGGGAGTTCACCGAACCGGTACGCGATGTGACCCGGTTCTTGTTCCAAGTCTCCCCGACCGACAAGCCGGGTATCGGCAATCCCGAAGTGCCTAACGTTGGCGCATTCATCTCGATCAAACCGGAGTTACAGGGCGTGGTTGACATGACGGAGAGTCGTTTTCAGGAGTTGCTAACGCTCGCCGCGTCCGGTCGCTTGGAATGGTGCCACGTCGCGTTCACGGTTCCCTTTCGGCGGTCCGCGTTGATCGTCAGTATTGATTTCACAACACGCCCGCCTGATGAAGAAGCATAAGGGGTGAGCGAACACTGATCGATCCACCGCGCGGGCGGGCGATGGACCGATAACCAGTGCTGTTCCAACTACGGTCAGCCGAGCTTCATTGCCAATTCACCGGCGTCAATCGACACGTATCGCTGAAGCATGTTCGCGGTTGCGTGACCGGATATTGCCCGAAGTTCCAGAATGGAAAGCCCCTGCTTTGCCAGTCGCGTCAGTGCATCGTGTCTCAGATCATGGAAAGTGAAGTTGGTGATACCGGCCCGTGCAACCGCTCGTTCGTATGCCTGCTTGACTGTTTCCATCGAAACAGGGAAGACCCGTCCGTCAAGGCTGCGCGGTAGTGCTTCAAGCATGGTGACACACGTTGCGGATAGCGGAATCCTTCGCGGTTGCCCTGCCTTCGTAATCTGTAGGGTCGCCGTCCGACGTGCCAAATCAACGTCTTGCCATGTCAGTGCAAGGATTTCGCCGCGTCGTGCAGCGGTTTCCAGCGCGAAGATCACGACAGGCTTAATCCACGGGTTGTGACACTGACTGCAAGCCGAGATGAGCGCGGTCCTTTCCGATGTGGTCAGCACGCGATCTCGGGCCTTGCCAGACCGTGGCTTCCTGATAAGGCTAACGGGATTGCTGGGAAGCTGAGCGCCCCACTCGCGAATCGCTACGCTGAAGACATGTCCAAGAAGCTGAAGCTCCCGCAGTGCGGTGCCGGACGAAACTTCTCCAAGTCGGGCATCCCGCCACGCCGCGACCATCTGGAGCCTATCCGAATGTTTGTGTGTGAGGCATAAACTGATGGCCAAGGAGCCACTTTATGCCACGCAAACGCAAGGAAGAAGTGACGATTGAACCGGGCAAGGGCTTGAACCTGGACCCGGAACTGATCAAGCAACTGGTACCCGGAACGCTGGATCGGGCAACGATCAACGAGCAGCTCGCCGCGCTCAAGAAAGCAATCTTCGAACGCGCGCTGGGCGGCGAACTGACCCACCACCTCGGCTACGAGAAGGGCGATGCCAAGCCGGCAGGCCGCACGAACCACCGCAACGGCACCAGCCGCAAGCGCATCACGACCGACGACGACCTGCTCGACGTCGAGATTCCGCGCGACCGAGAAGGCACCTTCGATCCGGTGCTGATCGCCAAGGGCGAGCGACGCTTCACCGGCTTTGACGACAAGATCATCGCGATGTACGCACGCGGCATGAGCGTGCGGGAGATTCAGGGTTTCCTGCTGGAGATGTACGGCATCGAGGTGTCGCCGGACTTCATCAGTACGGTGACCGATGCCGTGATCGACGAAGTGCGCGAATGGCAGCAGCGGCCGCTCGAGCCGATGTACCCGGTCGTGTTCTTCGACGCCTTGCGAGTCAAGATCCGCGACGAAGGCGTGGTCCGCAACAAGGCGATCTACCTGGCGCTGGGCGTGCGCCGCGACGGCACACGCGACGTGTTGGGCCTTTGGATCGAGCAGACCGAGGGGGCCAAGTTCTGGCTGCGGGTGGTGAACGACCTTAAGCTGCGCGGCGTGCAGGATATCCTGATCGCCGTGGTCGACGGCCTGAAGGGCTTCCCGGAAGCGATCAACACGGTGTTCCCGGAAACGACGGTCCAGACCTGCATCGTGCATCTGATCCGGAACTCACTGGACTTCGCCAGCTGGAAAGACAGGAAATCGGTCGCAGCGGCGCTCAAGGAGGTCTATCGGGCACCGTCGGCCGAAGCGGCCGCCGTGGCGCTGGAAGCGTTCGATACGAGCCCGTGGGGTACGAAATACCCTCCGATTGCCGCGCTCTGGCGCCGAGCCTGGGATCAGGTGATTCCGTTCTACGCCTTCGCGCCTGACATCCGGAAAATTGTATATACGACCAACGCGATCGAGTCGCTGCACATGCAGCTTCGGAAGATCATCAAGGCGCGCGGCCACTTCCCGTCGGACGAGGCCGCGCTCAAACTGATCTGGCTGGCGCTGCGCAACGTCGTTGCCAAGTGGACCGGCTCCCGGCACGATTGGAAGAGTGCCATGACTCAGTTCGCACTGCTTTACCCGGAACGATTCAACATTGGAGTCTGAATCTCAACCCGCCTCACACACGAAATTCCGGATACCCCCACCATCTGCGGCGTTATTACGGACAGTGCGTGCTTCGCAAGACTGAGTTTCTTGAAACTTTCGATTCTGTAGGATTCGGCGCGGGTTCCACGCTTGCCGCTGCTGACTTCCTTCGCGTATCGGTCGAGAAGTTCGCCCAAGGTCGTTTGGCGATCTTGGGGGCTGTCGATCCACTGCCCGGCATCGATGAGACGTTCCTGCTGTCTCGCCCACTTCTCCGCATCTTTCTTCAGGGTGAATGTCTTCGATTGGACCGGGTAGCCTTTCCGTTTGATGATCGCCTGCCAGCGGTCGGCACGTTGTCGTATGGTTGCCATCACTTCTCCAAGGGTGACAGCAGGGTGACAAGCCAGTTCGACGAATGGGGGCATCAAATGCTAACCCCTTGAATCACAAGATCGTTTGCACGGTCTGGAAGCTGGGAGAGCGTCGCGTTCGCAATGCGAAGGTCGGGAGTTCGATCCTCCTCCGCTCCACCAAACGAATTCAAAGGGCTTAGCCAGATGGCTGAGCCCTTTTTTCTTGGTCGGCCGAATCGGCTCGTAGCATTCGGCGGAGCGGCGCACCGAACCGCACGACAGCCCGCCCAGCGGGCTGTCGCGATTTCACCTCGCGCCGCTCACTCGCGAATCAATCACCCGCGCTCGTACCCGCGCGCCAGCCCCGCCTCCTTCCCGCCTTCGGGCTCGAGCTTCAACGCGTAGTACAGCACTACGAGCAACACGAGCCAGGCCGGTCCGACATAAAGCGCGATTCGCGTATCCGGAAAATAGGCCATCAATCCGACCACGAGCACGAGAAACGTGAGCGCCACCCAGGAGCCGTACGGCCAGAACGGCATCCGGAACCGCAGCGCCCGCTCCTGCGCCGGCGCGAGACTCGCGCGAAATTTCATCTGCGCAACGAGAATGACGCCCCAAGTCCAGATCGCCCCGAACGTCGAGATCGACGTCACCCAGACGAACACCTTTTCCGGCACCAGGTAGTTGAGCAGCACGCCGACGAGCAGCGCCGCCATCGAAACCAGGATCGCCCGGCGCGGCACGCCGCTCGCCGTCGTCTCGCCGAACGTGCGCGGCGCGTGGCCTTGCTGCGCGAGGTTGTACAGCATGCGTCCCGTGCTGAAGATGCCGCCGTTGCACGACGAAAGCGCCGCCGTCAGCACGACGAAGTTGATGATGCCCGCGGCCGTCTTGATGCCGAGCCGCTCGAACGTCATCACGAACGGGCTGCCTTGCGTGCCGATCTCGTTCCACGGGTAGATCGACAGAATCACGAAGAGCGCGCCGCCGTAGAAGAGCAGGATGCGCCAGAACACCGAGTTGATCGCGCCCGGAATCGTCTTCTGCGGGTTCTCCGCTTCGCCCGCCGTCAGCCCGATCATTTCGACGCCGAGATACGCGAACATCACCATCTGCATCGACATCAGCACGCCCTGTGCGCCGTTCGGGAAGAAGCCGCCGTGCGCCCAGAGGTTCGAGATGCCCATCGGCACGCCGTGATTGCCGATGCCCAAGGCGATCATCGCGATGCCGACCGCGATCATCACGACGATCGTCACCACCTTGATCAGCGCGAACCAGAATTCGAACTCGCCGTAAGCCTTCACGGTCAGCAGGTTCACCGAGCCCATCGTGGCCAGTGCGGCGAGCGCCCAGATCCAGCGCGGCACGTCCGGGAACCAGATGCCCATGTAGATGCCGACCGCCGTGATTTCGGCGATGCAGGTGACGAGCCAGAGGAACCAGTAGTTCCAGCCCGTCAGGTAGCCGGCAAGCGGCCCGAGGTAGTTGCGCGCGTAGCGGCTGAACGAGCCCGCGACAGGTTCGTGCACGGCCATCTCGCCGAGCGCGCGCATGATCACGAAGATCACTGCGCCGCCGATGATGTACGACAGGATGATGCCGGGGCCCGCCATTTTGATCGCGTTTGCCGAGCCGAGAAATAGGCCGACGCCGATCGCCGCGCCGAGCGCGATCAAGCGCATTTGCCGTTGCCCGAGTCCTCGGTGTAGGTCGGTTTCCGCACTTCCTTTCTGCATCGGGATGTCTCCTTTGGGTTTGTGAAATCGGCGTGCGTGCGTCGGCGTCGTGCGACGCGCGCGTGGCCCGCCTCGCCTAGAGGGCGGCGAGCAAGGTATGAATCGGCTGAGCGAAAGCGCGCGGGCGGCGCCTCAAGCGCGCGCGATGCGAACGCCTCGCTTGCGCGAGCCGGCATGACTCAAGTGGAAGAGGGAGCGAACAACGCGCGGCGAGGCGAGGCACGACGTCGCGCGACGTGATTGGCGCTCGCCGGCGATGGCGGGCTTGATGCGCGCGTAGCGGCCCGCGCGGCGAATCGGTGGATGCATCGAGCATTGTCTCCGGCATGCATGAACGGATGCCCCTCGGTCGGAGTCTGGTATTCGGCGCTATGCTAGTGGCTGTTTGCGAGTGGATGTTCCTGTATTTGTCTTAATTTTAGAAAAAGAAACTATGCGCGCGCCGTCTGCATCGTCGTGCACGATATCCCCGGATCGCGCGCCCTATCCGAACGACGACATTCACGGAGTCCGTCATGCCAATCGACAGCGGTTGGGTTGCGTCTACCGGGTTGCCTGCGGCCGTCTACGGGTTCTGCCTCGGCTATGCGCTCTTTCGCGCGTTCGGGCCGCGCCGCGCACGCTATCCGAGGCTGATGCGCGGTTATGCGATCGCGTGCGCCGGCGCGATGTTGTTCGGGATGCTCGCGGCATTCGGCGTCGTGCTTCGCGGGGCCGAAGCATCGGCGCTTGCATCGCTCGGATCGACGGTTGCGTTCGTCGGAATCGTCGGCGTGTTGATTGGTTGCCTATGCGAAGCGACCGTGGCGTTCGGCAAGCGTTGGGAGCGTTGATGTCGTTCCGGATTCGGGGCGCGCTCGATTGGTGAATGGCGTCGGGGCCAGACACTCGACACGTCGACAAGAAGCAGGGGCGAGCACATTTTGCAACTAACGAGCAGCGCGCTCTTCGCCGGCACCACTCGCCGATTCACCGCTATCGCCCCGTATAAATCTCCGCCGTCACCCAAGCACTGAATTTGTCCAGCAGAAGACCGTTCGAGTGGATGGCGGATTGCCTCACAGGTGCGACGGGCTGTTGCTTTGGAAAAGTTATCCACCCGAAGCTCTGGAAATCCTCGGGATAACTCATCGCCCAGCCTGTGGACCATATCTTGATAACGCGTGCCCGGCACCCGAGCGCGTTGAAGTTGTCCTTCGCTCGCGACGGATATTCAAGCACAGTCGATAGGGTTATGGAATCGATGTCTCTCTGATGTGTCAGGGAAAACCCGGGTTTTCCACAGAAATGGGGCGCCTTTGTTAACTCTTACTACGTATACATAGATAAATTAAAAGAATTGAAGACAACGGGGCGAACAGTGCCCGTGCCGATGCAGAAAGCAGTCGGCGTCATGCGCTGAACAAGCGCACAGCGCAAGCGTTGCGAAAACCTGTGCGCCGCATAGGTGAGCGGACAGCATGAGAAGTTTCGATGTGCAACGCCTCGTCTGCTTTTCGTTGGCGGAGTTTGGGAAGGGCACGGAATCGTTTGTGCCCGAAGAGGCGACGTTGTCCTATTGGGCGGGGCGCATCGATGTGGCTGCGGCGCGGCGCCGAGATACGCATCGGTCCGGAAGAGATCCGCAATGCGACGCGAGCGGAAACGCCGTCGCTCCGATGTCGAAGCTCAGCGGTTCAAAGGTTCAGCGGTTCCGCCGCAATTCGCCGCACAGCACATCGGCACAGCACGGTGTGGCCGGCATGCGAAATGCGCAATTGACGCGTAAGGGCATGCGTCATCGCACGCACTCGGCACGAAGCGGCTCAAAGCGGCACGACGTGATGCGTCCGGTTATATGGCGGCAGGAGGAATGAAGCAAGACGTAAATTGATCGCGCGACGCCGGCCAACGCGGCGCGCGATCCTCAACCCGCGAACGCGCACGTGGGCGCGCCGCATGCGCTGTGCTTCAGATCGCGCAGCGCGCGATGTGGAAGCGCAGCTCGGATTCCTCTGGATCTCCGTCGCCGCTGCGCGGGCGGTAGACGCCGATGTTCGTGCCGGACGATGCGCTCGGCGCGAGCGTGACGGTCCAGTCCGAATCGACCGAATACGGGCCGATCAGGACGGTCGTCGGGTTGCGCTGCGCAACGCGCGCTTGCGCCACGCGGTTCGTCAGGCAGCTTTCGACATCGCGCGGGCTGCGCGGCGATGCGACATAGATGATCCGGCCGTTGGGCGATTCGGCTTGCGGGCCGTTCGCGGGCGAGCCCGCGCAACCGGCGAGCGCGGTCACCGCGCCGGCGAGCGCGCAACTGGCGAGAATCTGAGTCGATTTCATGGGCAATCCAAGGTAAGTCGTTCGGCAAGAATGCATCCGGATTCTATGCGTTTCGCGTTGGTTCAATACGCGATGTCGCGCGAACGGCGGCGCGCCGAAACGATTGAGAAAAAATCAGATCGTGCCGCGAGCCTAACAAGGCATGCGCGGCGGTTCTGTTAAAAATTGTTTTCGGCCGGATGCGTCGTGCCGTTTGCGAGCATTCGCCTCAGGCCATTCGCGATTGCGCGCATCGCATTCGAATCGGATGCCTGGCGAATGCAATCGCGCCGTGCATCGACGCATCGTTCGTGACGGCGTTCGGCCTTTCGTCGATGTCGAACGCGCCGGCACGACGCATGTTTCGCGATCGCGATGGAGACGCAATGCGCGGTGCGGAGCGCCGATCGACGTGCGTATCGGCGTGCGTATCGACGTGCGTATCGACGTGCGCCGCGCGCGAAACATCGGCGATGCTCATCGAACTTCGCACGTCGCGCGATTGCATGAACGCCCAGCAGCGAGCGATTGATCGATCGCGCCGCGATATCGATTCGCGACCGCGTTTGCCCGCTGCGGTGCGACGCTTATCGAAGTTTCGCCATGCGTCGCAGTGATCCGCAGTCACGCAATCTCGTTGCCGCGCGTCATTTCGAATCGCGCGATGTCGATGGAATCTCCCGTGATCGTCGATCGTTGATTGGCGATCGACCAACCGCCAGTCACTGCGCGGCGCCGTCCGCAACACACTCGCTCATTGCGTCCGCCCGAATCCGGAAATCGATCCGACGGAATTGAATGGCAAGACGCGAGCCGAGCATCCATAAAATCGACGCATCGCATTTGATCGAGATTCGAAAGATCATTCGCCGATCGAGCTATCTATTTGATTCGTCGGACCGAATTCGAATCGTCTCGAAAGACGCATCCGGCGTGTCAACGCCGCGAGCACGCACGGCGTTATAGAGCCGGCGCACGAGCATTCACGCAGACAAAAACCTTACGTCACGTAAGGCGCGTGCGGTGAATCTCGAACAATACCGGCGTCGGATGCGCTCCAACGCATCGTCATTAACCGGATATTTCCGTTTGGATATTCAAGGAAAAACAATGAAGAAGATCATCGCTTCGGTGGCAACCGCCGCTATCGCACTCGCTTCGGCTTCCGTGTTCGCGCAAGCATCGGCGCCGGCGGCTTCGGCACCGGCGGCCGCTTCGGCTGCGAAGCAAGACAAGAGCAAGCCGAAGCACGAGCTGAAGAAGCACGGCTCGGCGAAGGCCAAGGCGAAGGCGGAAGCCGCTTCGGCAGCCGGCACGAACGGCAAGGGCGCGCAGCAGTAAGCGCGTGCCCGCGGCGGCGCATGCGCCGCCGTCGGCTTGTCACGACGAACCCCGCGTTCTCGCGAACGCGGGGTTTGTTTTTATGCGCGCATCATGCGTGCGGCGGCTTCGGCTGCGACACGTGATCGATCAGCGCGCGCATGCGCTGCCAGTGCGAGCCTTCCCAAAACACGCGGCGGCAGACGTCGCAGGTGACGAAGCGCGTGTGACGCTGCAGCACGCCTTGCGGCGCGCGGCCTTCGACCTCGGCGGGATCGATGCGTCGCAGCGGCGCGTTGCACGACAGGCATAGCCGGAACGGCCGCGCGCTGCCGGCCAGATCGAGCCGGTCGAACAACTCGCGCAGTTGCGCCTGCGGCTTCAATGCACGCACGTAGCAGCCATGCGTGATCGTGCGGCGCTTGAGCAGCTCGCGATCGCGCGTGAGGACGATCCGCGCGTCGCGCGCCGCGATCGCCTCGATCAGGTCGTCCGGGTAGTGGTTGTCGTACAGCGTGTCGAAGCCCGCGAGCCGCAGCAATTGCGCGAGCCCGCCCAGATGCGCGTCGGCGATGAAGCGCGTGACGCGCAGCGGCGCGGCGCGCACGCGCAGCAGCGGGCGGATGTCGATTGCTTCGAAGGTCGGGTAGACGGCGACGCGGTCGCCATCCTCGAGCATGCGGCCGAACGGCGCCGATTCGCCGTTGACGAGAATCAGCTCGACTTCGGTGTGCGGGACGCCGAGCGCCTCGATCGCATGCTTGACGCTCGCGCCGCGCATGCACGCATGATCGAACTCGCGGCGGCGTAGCGGCCGCGCGAGGAAATCGTTCAGCTCCTCGTAGAAGCGGAAAGTCACGGTAAGCATCGGTCCAGTATCGCACCGCCGCACGCTTGCCGCACATCGCGCGACGCCCGCCGCGAAACGGCAAATGTCGCGCGCCTGTGCTTTACTCGTGCTTTCGACGGACAAGACGAATTCAAGGAGCGCGAGATGGACATCGGATTTATCGGCGTGGGCGAGATGGGCAGCGCGATCGCGGCGAATCTGCTGAAGGCGGGGCATCGCGTTCGGGCGTGGAACCGCTCGGCCGAACGTGTCGAGCCGCTCGTCGCGCTGGGCGCGCAGCGCGTCGCGACGATCGCCGACGCGTTCTCGGGCGACGCGGTGTTCTCGATGCTCGCCGACGATGAGGCCGCGCGCGGCGTGTTCGACGCGGCGCTCCTCGAACACGCGCCGCGCGGCCTCATTCATGTGAACATGGCGACGATTTCGGTCGCGCTTGCCGAGCAGCTCGCGCACGCGCACGCGCAGCGCGGCATTCACTACGTCGCGGCGCCCGTGATGGGGCGTCCGCACGTCGCGGCGGCCGCGCGCCTCACGATCATCGCGGCCGGGCCGGCGGAGGCGATCGACCGGATGCAGCCGGCATTCGACGCGATCGGCCAGAAGACGTGGCGGCTCGGCTCGCTGCCGCAGCACGCGAACGCGGTGAAGATCGCGGCGAACTTCACGATCGCATCGGCGATCGAGACGATGGGCGAGGCGGGCGCGCTCCTCGCTGCGCACGGCGTCGCGATGAACGACTATCTCGACGTGATCACCAACAGCGTGTTCCCCGGCCCCGTTTATCAAGGCTACGGCGCGATGATCGCCGAGTCGCGCTACGAGCCGGCGCTGTTCAAGGCGCGGCTCGGCCTGAAGGACGTGCGGCTCGCGCTCGAGGCGGGCGACGCGGTGTCGGTGCCGCTGCCTGTCGCGAGCGTCGTGCGCGACAGCCTGATCGAAGCGGTCGCGCACGGCCACGGCGACAAGGACTTCGCGGTGCTCGGCCAGGTCGCGGCGCGCCGCGCGGGGCGGTGACGCACGTGGCGCGGCGTGCGGCGCGCGGCTGTCCCGCTGCAGACAGCCGCGCGCGTTCCCCGGCATAATCGGCGTTTCCATTTCAATTTCGAAAGCGGGGCGGCAATGAATCTGCATACGTGGTGGCTGTTCGTCGCGACGGTGTTCGTCGTGTCGGCGATTCCCGGTCCGAACATGCTGCTCGTGATGACGCACGGCGCGCGCCACGGGCTGCGGCGTTCGACGGCGACGATGTCGGGCTGCATGACGGCGCTCGTCGCGATGCTGTCGGTGTCCGCCGCGGGCCTCGGCGTGTTCCTGGAAGCATGGCCCGCGATGTTCGACGCGCTGCGCTTCGCGGGCGCCGCGTATCTGATCTACCTCGGCGTGAAGGCGTGGCGCGCGCGCATCGACGGGCAATCCGCGGCGGACGCAGCCGATGCCGCGCCGCACGCGGGCCGTGCGGGCGCAATCGCCCCGGCGTCGCGCTGGGCGCTCTTTCGCAACGGCTTTCTCGTCGCGGGCAGCAACCCGAAGGCGATCCTGTTCGCCGCCGCGCTGCTGCCGCAGTTCATCGACGCATCCGCGCCGACGCTGCCGCAGTTCGGCATACTCGTCGCGACATTCGCGGTGATCGAGGTGAGCTGGTACATCGTCTATGCGTCGTTCGGCACGCGGATCGGCGTGACGCTGCGCAGCGCGAACGTCGCGAAGGCGTTCAACCGGCTGACCGGCGGCCTGTTCGTCGGTTTCGGCGCGATGATGGCGCTCGTGCGGCACTGAGCGGGCGCATCAGCCGACGAGGCGTGGTGCGCCGGCGGCCGCACGCCGCGTGAAGGAACGAAACGCCCCGCGTCGGTGACGACGTGGGGCGTCGTCGTTTCAGCGCACGGCTTGCCGGCGCGCGCCGATCCAGTCGAGCGCGAATGCGGCCCCCGCGAACGCGAGACCCACCGCGCACACCGCGCTCCAGCCGGCCCATGCCCACGCCGCGCCGGCGAGCGCGGCGCCGAGCGAGCCGCCGACGAAGAACAGCCCGACGAACAGCCCGTTGAGCCGTCCGCGCGCGGCGGGGTTCAGCAGGTTGATCGCGCGCCGGCCGAGCGTCTGGTCGGCGACGACGCCCGCATCGAGCGCCGCCGCGCCGGCGACGAGCAGCGTGAGCGCCAGCGTCGGATGCGCGGCCGGATCGAACCGGGCCCAGCCCGCGCCTGCGACGCCGAGCGCGACCAGCGCGGCGAGCATGGCCACGTGCGCGCCGCGCAATGCGCGGCGCTCCCAGCCGCGGTCGCCGGCCAGCCCCGCGAACGGCGTGACGATCGCGCCCGTCGCGCCGGCGAACGCGAACATCGCGATTCCATGCAAGCCGAGATCGAATGGCGCGGCGGCGAGGCGCAGACCGATCGCGGTCCAGAACGCGCTGAATGCGCCCATCGATAGCGCCGCGGACAGCGCGCGCCGCTGCAGCACGCGCTCGGTCGCGACGAGCACCCAGAGCGACCGGAGCAGCGCCGCATAACGAGTCGACAGCGACGGCGCGCGCAACGGCAGCTTCGCGGCCAGCACCGCGGCGATCGCGATGTCGGCGGCGGCGGCCGTGCCGTAGAACGCGCGCCAGCCGGCCGTGCCGGCGATCAGGCTCGCGAGCGGCCGCGACAGCAGGATGCCGAGCATCAGGCCGCTCATCACGTTGCCGACCGCGCGGCCGCGCTGTTCGTCCGGCGCCATCGACGCCGCCATCGGCACGAGCATCTGGATCACGCTCGATGCCGCGCCCGCGGCGAACACCGCAGCGAGGTACAGGGCGCCGGAGTGCGTGACGGCAGGCAGCGCGAGCGTCGCCGCGCAGACGGTGAGCGTCGTCACGATGAGCCGGCGGTTCTCGAGCAGGTCGATGAGCGGCACGAGCAGCACGAGGCCCGCCGCATAGCCGAGTTGCGGCAGCATCGCAATGAGCCCGGTCAGGCCGGCAGGCAGCCGCAGTTCGGCCGCGATCGGTCCCGTCAACGGCTGCGCGGCGAACAGGTCGAGCACGATCACACCGACCGTCGCCGAAAAGAACACGGTGAGCGCAGGCGTGAGTGTGGGAGCGGGAGCGGCGCGCGGTTCTCCGGCGGCCGGGCCGGCGCGAAGATCGGCAGGGCAGTTCATCGGAAGGGTCTCGGAAAC
This sequence comes from Burkholderia thailandensis E264, assembly GCF_000012365.1. Taxonomy (NCBI): domain Bacteria; kingdom Pseudomonadati; phylum Pseudomonadota; class Betaproteobacteria; order Burkholderiales; family Burkholderiaceae; genus Burkholderia; species Burkholderia thailandensis. Next base: position 3,558,503 of record NC_007651.1, on the reverse strand, counting down.
GAATGAGCCTTCATCGTAGAGACGCGCTTGTTATGCGACAATTGAAATATCTTTAATATGATTATGCGAGTTTGTTTTGAATACGCGTGATCTTCAAGCGTTCGTGGCGGTTGTCGACAGCGGCTCGATGGTGGCCGCCGCGGCCAAGCTCCATCTGACGCAACCCGGTCTCACGCGGCGCGTGCAAAACCTCGAGACGACGCTTGGCGTGCCGCTCCTCGATCGGCAGAGCAAACCGCTCAGGCCGACCGCGGCGGGCCGGGAAGTCTATGCGCTCGCGCGCAACGTGCTGCGCTCGGTCGACGAACTGCTCGCCGTTGCCTCGCCCGGCAGCGAGCCGGCGGGGGAGCTGCGGATCGGCGTGCCGCCGTTTCTGTCGGAGCTCGCGCTCGAGGGGCCGATCGACCGGCTGCGCGAAGCGTTTCCGCGCCTCACGCTGCGGATCACGGCCGGCTGGTCGCCGGCGCTGTTGCAAAACGTCGAGCGTGCGGCGCTCGACGCCGCGGCGGTGATGATGCCGGCGAGCTTCCCGATGCCGGAAACGCTCGTGTCGACGCTGCTCGGCGTGCAGCCGACGGTGCTTGTCGCCGCGCGTGACTTCGCGCTGCCGCCGGGACCGTTGCCGCTCGACGCGCTCGCGCGCTATCCGTGGGTGCTGAGCCAGGACGGCTGCGGAATGCGCTCGGCGCTGAGCCGCGCGTTCAGCGCAGCCGGGTTGCCGTTCGACGTCGCGGTCGAGGCGTTCGGCTCGGACCTGCAACTGTCGCTCGTCGCGCGCGGCGCGGGGCTCGGCATCGCGTCGGCGGCCGCGCTCGCGCGCAGCCCGCACCGCGGCGCGCTGCGCATCGTCGAGACGGCGGACGTCGAACCGGGGATCAACGTGTGGCTCGTGCACGGCGTGCTGCCGGGCCGGCTGATGCGACCGGTCGAGCTGCTGCGCGAGCGGCTTGTCGCCGTGCTGGAGGAGGAAAGAAGCGCACGGTTAGGCGGCGAGGCACAAATACCGGCGAATTAGAACCGGCATTCGAGGGAAAATCCGTATTTTCTCCAAGGAAATGTTGCATTGCGTCAAACAAACCGGTATAGTTCGAACTGTCTCCTCCATGTCTCCTCTGATATGGATTCAGCCCGCCTCTTCAGGCGGGCTTTTTTTTGGTTCATCGCGGAATCCCGGGGAACGCGGCGCGGATCTTGAGGAAGAAGTATTGCTCGTCGCGGTACCCGTAAGCTCGGCGCTTGATGACCTTGATCGTGTTGTTGATGCCTTCGACGACGCTGGTATTGAGCGGATGGCGGCAGCGGGCCACGATTCCGTGCCAGTAACCCTGCAAGCGCTGGGCGAACTTTTGCAAGACGGCGATCCCGCTTTGCTGAGCCTGTTCGAACCATTGCCCCCAAGCCTTTTCCGCGCAGGCCGGCTTGCGGTAGAACCAGAGCCGTTTGAGCTCGTCGCGCAGCACATAGACGCATAACAGCGACTGATTGGCCGCCAGCAGTTCCTTCAGATGCACGGCCTGTTCTGGCTTCAGGTTATGACGGTTGCGCAGCAGCAACCAGCGACTGGACTTCAGAACCTTGCGGGCCGGCTTGTCATGTCGCAGTTGGTTGGCCTGATCCACCCGTACCCGATCGATCACCTCGCGACCGTACTTGGCCACGACGTGGTACAGGTCAAAGACGATTTCCGCCTGCGGGCACTGTTCCTTGATCTCCAGCTCATAGGCCGTGGTCATGTCGATTGCGACCGCTTCGATGCGCTCGGCCACGCCTTCGGGGAGTTGTTCGAAGAAGGCGCGCGCCGTCTCGCGTGACCGTCCGGGCCCAACCCAGAGGACCTGCCGGCCGATCGGATCAACCACCACCGTGGCGTAGCGATGGCCTTTATGGAGCGCGAACTCGTCCATCGCCAGATAACGGATCGTCGACCAGTCCGGTTCGGCCACGCGCGCGCGCAAGCGCATCTTGTCGATCGATTTGACCGTGTGCCAGCCCAGATCGTAGAAGGCCGCCACGGCCTGTACGCTGGCGGCCTGCAGCAACTTCTCGCAGGCCTGGGCAAACCGCTCCGTCACCCGCTGGTAGCGGCCCAGCCAGTCCAGCTTCTCCAGCCGCGCTGCGCCGCAGCGTTCGCACCAGACTCGGCGTCGAGGCACGTGCAGCACCACCCGGTACTCGAACAACGGCAGATCACGTACCCGCCGTACGGTCGTTTCATGAATCTGCTGGCAACGCGCACCGCATTGCTCGCAGTACATGATCCGACTGACCGGCTTCAGGTAGAGCGACAGCGTGCGGCTATCGCCCTGCGGCCACTCCACCCGCTCCAGCCGATAGCCTGTCCAGCAACCTAGTGCCTGAAGTGCCTTGCGATCGAGCAATTCCGCCTCCTGACATCCATAAAATCAGGCGTCAGGTTACGCAATCGTTCTCCAAGGCTCCACGGTTTTCTGCGATGAACCTTTTTTTTGCCCGCGCGAACCCGGGGGCGCGTCCGCGCGGGCGCGCCTCCCAGGTCAGAACTTGTACGACACCGCGACGTAACTGATGATCGGATCGGCCTTCAGGTCCGACTTCGACTCCGCAAGCGTCGTGCCGTCGGCCGCCTTGATCGTCACCGTCGATGTCGTCTTCAGCGGGATGTACGTGACCGACGCGACGAGCCCCCAGTGATCGGTGATGTTGTACGAGAGCCCCGCGTTGAACACCGGCTGCCACGACGACGACGCCTTCGCCGACACCTGCGTGAGCCCGGGCTTGCCGGCGCCCGCGGCGAGGATCGCGCCGAGGTTGTTCTGCGTCTGCTTGATGAAGTTCGTGTTCAGTTGCAGATCGCTGAACCAGTTGTACGACACGCCGATGCCGACGAACGGCCGGAACTTCGCGTTCGCCTGCGCGAAGTAGTACTGGAACACGACGGCAGGGCTCCACTGCCGCACGCTCTTCACGATCGGATTGACCGGGCCGAGCCCGATGTTCTGCGTGCCGAGCGCGCCCGCCGGGCCGGGCGGCGTGATCGTGCCGTGACCCGATACCTTGAAGATGGGGGGCACGCCCGCCACCGACGTGACGGCGATGTGGTCGGTCAGGAAGTGGCTGACGGTCAGGCCGACCGTGTCCGCGCCGCTCGTCGACAGGCCCGTGCCCGCCGACGTGAACGACGACGGCAGCCGCAGCGGCGTGTTGATCGGCGTCGGCGCGACGTTCGTCGTGAGCGGCGTGCTGCTTTGCTGCGGCATCACGTGGAACCAGCCGAGCGTGACGACGTTGCTGCCCGCGCTTTGCGCGTGCGCGGCGAGCGGCGTCAGCGCCGCGACGCCGAGCGCCGTGCAGAGTGCTTTTTTCATAAGGCCTCCCGAGCGCCGGTTACTGCACGAATGCGCCGACCGTGAAGTACGGCGACGACGAGTTGGACATGTCGAGGAAGCCGAACACCCCGCCCGTGAAGATGAACTTGCCGGTTGGCGTCGTGCTGCTCGCGCCGACGTGCGTCGACGTGACCGTGCCCGGCACCGTCTGCGTGTAGTCGAGGTTGAGCGGCGTCGAAAGCGACGCCTGCGACGGCTGGAACGGATCGAGGAGCGTCGCCTGCGTGTTGACGAGCGCGGTGCTCCGGTAGTCGAACTGGCTGTCGACGCCGATGTACTCGCCGTTTTGCGAGCCGACCGCAACCGCCGTCTGCGGCGCGAGGATCGAGATGCCCGATTCGTCGTCGGCGGTGAGGCCCGGCACGCCGTTCGCGTCGGGCGTCGGGTTCGGGTTCGCGACGCCCGTGCGGATCATGATCGGCACGAGCTGGTTGCGCAGCTTGCCGACGATGACGAAGCCCTTCGCCTGCGGGATCGTCGCGAGCGTCGGCTTCACCTGGCCCTGGTAGTGATCGGTTTCGAACGCGCCGGTGCCGTCGGCCGACTGCACGAGGTTCGTGCCCGGCTGCCGGCAGGTGCCCGCGTAGATGCCCGTCGTGTCGCAGCGGACCCAGGTGCCGTCGGGGTTGATCGTCACCTTCGCGTCGATCGTCGTCGGCGCGAAATTCTGCGACGGGACCTGGCCGTAGCCGAGCTGGCTATACGTGCCGGCGAGGTTCGCGATGTTCGTCTCGAGCGACGAGAACGCGATGAACGGATAGTACGGGAACGTCGTGTCGGGAATCGCACCCTGGCCGAGCAGGCCGCCGTACTGGATCTCCTTGCCGGGGATCGTGCCGCCGACGACGCCCATGCCGAGGAAGATCCGCGCCGGACGGTTCGGGTCGAGGCTCGCGCCGTTCAGGCGATACGTGCAGTTGTTGAGCTTTTGCGTCGGCAACTGCGTTTCCATCGTCAGCGTGCCGCTTTGCGTCGTGCCCGCGCGCGTCGGCGTCGCGGTGCCCGTCGTTTGCGGAATCGGGGACTCGACATAGGTGAGCTGCCATGTCAGTTTCGTCGTGTCGATCTGCAGCTTGACGAGCTCGCCGTCGCCGCCGCCGCCCGTGTAGACCGTGTTGTAGTCGACCGCCGACGGACAGAGCGCCGCCTCGACGAGCGGCTGCGATTCGCCGCCGCCGCCGCCGCCGCTGCACGCCGAGATAAAGGGCGCGGCGCAGGCCATCGCCAGGATCAGATTCCGCTGCTTCATGTTGCTCCTCCAAACTCCACAATTGTCTTTATCCGGCGGCCGGCTCCCTGGCGGCCGCTCTCGATCTCGCCCGCTGCGGCGCGGCCGGCCCGGCGCATGTCGAGCCGGCCGCGCGTGCGGGTCTCGTTACTTGCTGACCTGCGCGCCGACGCCGAAGTAAGGCGCGGACGGCGTCTGGCCGGCGATCGCCGAGCTTTGCGTGATCCCGCCGTTGACGGTGCCCTGGACCAGTGCCGCATAGAGCCCGCCGCTCGCGATCACGAAGCCCGGCGCCGACGTGTCGGTTGTCGTGACGCCGAGCAGGCCCGGCGTCGACTGGCCGTAGTCGAGCGCGAAGCCCGTCTCGGCCTGCTGCGTGCTCGGGTTCACGAACGTGCCCGTCGTGCCCTTGATCACCGTCGCCGTGTACTTGAAGTTCGAGTCCGCGCCCGCGTAGCCGCCGTCGATGCCGCCCGCCGCGATCGCCTTCGCGAGCCCGAGCACCGCGATGCCCGATTCGTCGTCGACCTGCGCATCGGTGTGCAACGGCGGCGTGCCGAGGTTCACGTTGCCCGTGCGCACGACAACGGGCACGGTTGCGCCGTTCAACTGGCCGAGCACCATGTGCGCGACGGCCGACTTGCCGGTTGCGCCGATGAGCGGCAACTGCGTCTGCGGCAGGATCTGCGGCGCCTGCGTGCTGTTGAAGTAGCCGTTGCTGCCCGCCGTCCACGGATTGCCGGTCGTGAGGCAGCCCGACGCGCTCGTCGACGTGCACGCGCCGTTCGCATCGAACGTCTCGTTCGAGTTGGTCGCCTTCGCCGCGTAGCTGCTCGACGGCACCGTGTGGTAGATGAGCGCGTTGTACGTGCCGGGCAGCTTCGACAGATCGGTCGTCGTGTTCGCGAAGCCGAGGAACGGATAGAAATCGAAATGGCGCTGCGGCACCTGGCCGATGTTTTGCAGCACGCCCGGGATGATCGTGAGGCCGCTGTACTGGATCGTCGCGCCCGGAATGCCGCCGCCCGCGACGCCGAAGCCGATCAGGATCATCGGCGGGTTCGTCTGGTTGAAGTCGGCAGCGGTCGAGTACGTGGAGTTCGTCGCGGGCGCTGTGCCGCTGCCCGGCATCAGCACGAACGCGCAACGCGTCTGCTCGGCGGTCGGCAGCGTGCCCGCGGGCGGATGCGCGACGCTGCCCGTGATCGTCGTGCCGGCGCGGGTCGGCGTGACCGTGCCGGTCGTGAGCGGAATCGGCGATTCGAGCCACTTGAGCGTGTACGTCATCGTGGTCGCGTTGATGTTCAGGCTCACGACCTCGCCGCCGCCGGCGCCGCCGAGATACGTGCTGCTGCCGATGTCCGCGTCCGCGGGGCAGAGCGACGTGTTTCCCGCGTTCGAGCTGGGCGGCCCCTGGACGCCGCAGCTCGAGCCCGAGCATTGCGGCGCATTGATGGGAGCCGGGGTGCCGCCGCCCCCTCCACTGCAAGCGGCAAGCAAAGGGGCGAGGGCTATGGCCATTGCCACCCCTTTCGAAAAGGCGTCCGACATGCCTCTGTCTCCAATGTGTTTAATTGTGTGGGCTAATTTGGCCGTGTCGTTTTCCGCTGTCAATTGACGGAACCGTCTAACCCAGACGATTTAAACAATTGACTGCATTCGGGACCCCGAAATAAGAGGCGGGCAGCGTCGAATTAAAACGAGACAAGCGTTTGAAATTTGTCCGGGCGGACAGGGTGGCCCTTGTTTTTACAGGGTTTTGTGCGCGAAATCGCGCATTGGATCATCCGTTTAAAGCGTGTGCATCGGGTAAATCCCTATTCGGGATAATCGCGACGCCTTTGGAATTGCGCGGATTTGTTTTTTGGTGGATCTGAAAGTTTGTAAATATCTGTTAATGCCGTGAGGATATTTAAATAACTTTCATTTTCCATGCCGTGCAATAAAAAAGCCGGCCGCGCGGGCCGGCTTCTCTCGTGCTGCAAGCAATGCGCCGTTCAGCGCGCGAGGCCGGTGTCCTCGGCCGCGCCGATGTTGAGGTTCATGCACTGGATCGCGGCGCCCGACGCGCCCTTGCCGAGGTTGTCGAGCCGCGCGACGGTGACGAAGCGCTCCGCGGTGCCGAACACGAACAGGTCGACGCGGTTCGTGTCGTTGTTCGCCTGCACGTCGAAGAAGCCGTCGTCGAGATTCTCGGCTGCGTCGTACGGCGCGACGCGCACGAACGCTTCGCCCGCGTAATGCTCGGCGAACACGCGCTGCACGTCCTGCGGCGTCACGCGCTTCGCGAGCTGGCCCGGCGTGAAATACGTGGTGACGGCAAGGCCCTTGTAGAACGGCCCGACGATCGGCGTGAAGATCGGTGCGCTCGCGAGGCCCGTGTGCGCGGCCATCTCCGGCAGATGCTTGTGCGCGAGGCCGAGCGCGTACGGGCGCGGGCTCGCGAGCTTCGCGCCGCCCGCCTCGTAATCGGCGATCATCTTCTTGCCGCCGCCGCTGTAGCCCGTGATCGAGTAGCTGTGCGCGGCGAAGTCCGGCGCGACGACACCCGCGTCGACGAGCGGACGCATCGCGAGCACGAACGCCGATGCATGGCAGCCCGGCACCGCGATGCGCTTCGCGGTGCGGATGCGTTCGCGCTGCGCGCGGCTCAGCTCGGGAAGGCCGTATGCCCAGTCGGCGCTCGTGCGGAACGCGGTGCTCGCGTCGATCAGCGTCGTGTTCGTGTTCTCGACGAGCGTCGCCGATTCGCGCGATGCGACGTCGGGCAGGCACAGGAACGTGACGTCCGATGCGTTGATGAGGCGGCGGCGTTCGTCGACGTCCTTGCGCTTCGCCTCGTCGATGCGCAGGATTTCGATGTCGCTGCGCGCGGACAGATATTCGAAGATCTTCAGACCGGTCGTGCCTTCCTGGCCGTCGACAAAAACTTTCGTGCTCATCTCGCTCTCGCTGAATCGGGGCGGGCGGCGCGCGGCCGCCGGGAAAACGATCATTTTAAGACGTGATGCGCGACGCCGTAACCGGTGCGGCCGAAAAAAGCCCGCCGCGCCCCGCAGGCGATCCGACCCCTTGCCGGATCGCGCGGCGATCTCAGTTCCCGTTGCCGGCGAGCCAGCGGGCGGTCGCCGTTGCGACGCGCGCGCCGAACGCCTTCGCGGTGTCGAGATCGCCGCCCGCGGGCGCTTCGTCCGGCGACGCGTCGGCCGGCGATTGCGCGAGGAGGCCCGTGAAGCCGCCTGCGTAGTTGAGGTCGTTGCGCGTTGCGGCCTTCGTGTTCGCGGGCAGCAGGCCCGTGCCGACCCACACCATCCCATGCTGCATCGCGAGCGTGACGAAATACTGAATCGTCGAGAACTTGTCGCCGTTCATCGACGCGGAGTTCGTGAAGCCCGCCGCGATCTTGTCCTTCCATTTCTGGCCGAACCACGCTTTCGACGTGGCGTCGGCGAACTTCTTGAAGTCGGCCGATGGGCCGCCCATGTAGGTCGGCGCGCCGAAGACGATCGCGTCGGCGGCGTCGAGCGCGGCCCAGCCGGCATCGTCGAGATCGCCGATGGCGACGAGCCGTGCGTTCGCGCCCGCTTCCTGCGCGCCGGCGAGCACCGATTCGGCGAGCTTCTTCGTGTGGCCGTAGCCGCTGTGATAAACGATGACGAGGTTCGACATTCCCGTTTCTCCAAGATGAGACGACGATGAGGCAGTGAAACCGCGCGCGCCGGGGCGGACCGCGCGGCGGACGATGGCCGTCCGCGAGCGGCGCGTGCGGACGGCTGGCGAAAAAAGTCTAGCGGGGCGATACGCCACGGACGACCGCCGTCGCGCACGACTGAATTTCCTGAACGGAGCGAATCGCGGCGGTCGCGCCTCGCGGCAGACTAGCGGCCGTATGTGACGACGAGTTGCGCGGAGCCGATCGACTCGGTACCGATCTCGTGATCGAACATCTGCGCGGGGCGGCCTGTCGCGACGCGCAGGTCGGTCGCCTTCAGCGCGTAGACGGTGATCACGTAGCGGTGCGGCTTGCCGGGCGGCGGGCACGGGCCGCCGTAGCCGTCGATGCCGAAATCGTTGCGCGCCTCGACCGCGCCGAGCTTGCGCAGGAAGCCGGACGCGCTCGCGTCGGCGGGCAGGCTCGACACGCTCGCCGGAATTCCGGCGACCGCCCAGTGCCACCAGCCGCGGCCGGGCGCGTCGGGATCGAACATCGTGACGGCGAAGCCCTTCGTGCCGGGCGGAGGGTTGCGCCACGCGAGCTGCGGCGAGCGGTTGCCGCCCTTGCAGTCGCCCTGATTGAATACGTGCGGCGCGCCGACCCGGCCGCCGGGGCGCAGATCGTCGCTCGTCAGCGTGAATGCGTCTTCGGCGAGCGCGCGCGAGCTGCCGATCGGGCCGAAAAGTAAAACGCAGGCGAGGGCGAGCGAGAGCCGGCGACGGGACGAACCTCGCGGCACGACTCGGCGACCCACACGCATATGGCCCTTCTCCCGTCAGTTGTGCCGGGGCGAGCCCGGCGCCGATCGTGGTCGAGATGTGATGCTCGAATCCGAAGATGACGGAAAGTCTAGCATTAGGGGACGCATGGCGGACGCTGTCGCGTCAACTTCGCGCGACGGACCGACCTGACAGACCGGCTCGACGGGCCGCCACGACGGGCCGCCACCGAGCCCCGGCGGCTGGCCCAGGCGCGCGAGCGCAACCGCTTCGCGTGCGCAAAAAAAAAAACCGCCCGCCGTCGTCGACGGCGGGCGGTTCGTTTCGTCTGTCTGTCGGGCATGGTCGCCCGCGGGCGGGACGTTACTCCTGCGCGCCCGTCGCGCCGCCGTGCGCGGCCGACCACTCGGCCGGCGCGTGCAGGAATTTCTCGACTTCGTCGAGCGTCTTCGTCTCGAAGTAGCCCGACGCCTTCGCGACGCGCAGCACATCCCACCAGGTCGCGAGCGCGTGCAGGTCGACGTCGATGTCCTTCAGCACGGACACGCTTTCCTTGAAGATGTCGTAGTGGAACAGCACGAAGCAGTGGTTCACCTTCGCGCCCGCGGTGCGCAGCGCGTTGACGAAGTTGATCTTGCTGCGGCTGTCGGTCGTCAGGTCCTCGACGAGCAGCACGCGCGAGCCTTCTTCCAGATAGCCTTCGATCTGCGCGTTGCGGCCGAAGCCCTTCGGCTTCTTGCGCACGTACTGCATCGGCAGCATCATCCGGTCGGCGATCCATGCGGCGAACGGGATGCCGGCGGTTTCGCCGCCCGCGACCGCGTCGATCTGCTCGAAGCCGACATCGCGCAGGATCGTCGTCTCGGCCATTTCCATCAGGCCGCGGCGCACGCGCGGAAACGAGATCAGCTTGCGGCAGTCGATGTAGACGGGGCTCGCCCATCCGGACGTGAAGATGAAGGGCTTGGCGGCGTTGAAGTGCACCGCTTGCACTTCGAGCAGCATTTTGGCGGTCGTGTCGGAGATCGTCTGACGATCGAAGCCTGTCATGGGGCGTTCCTTGATGATGAGCGAGGGGCGGGCGCGGGCCCGGTGGCGCAGCTCGCGTGATTCCCGCCGTGAGGGCCGGGTGGGCGGGCCGACAGGGGCGATGATCGCCGGCGTCGAGCCGCTTCGCTGCGCGCGTAGCCGGCTATTTTACCCGATTTGCGGGCTTTTCGAGACGCCCCGCGATGCGCCGGCGGCAGATTTTACGAGCCGGGAGGGCCGCTTCGCGCGCCGGGCGAGCGAAGCGCGCGAGCGGGATTTTCCGGCGGCACGCGGCGATGAAAGACAGTACGCCGAAACGACGGGCTACCGCGCCGCAGCAACTGGCGCGCCTGCGCGAGGTGTACACTAGACGACCCACTAAGATTTGCTCGGTGCTTTGTACTTCCCGCTTGCCACCCGCCAAGGTTCGATGCCGCGCCGATCCGGCGCGCGACGGACGCCGCAGTCGACCATCCCTTCGATTCCCGAATCCGCGGCTCCCGGTGCTCGGTACTGAGTCTTCAAAATTACGCATGTCTCTCGCAGGTCAACCATGGACGAACAACTGAAGCAAAGCGCTCTCGCCTATCACCAGAATCCGAAACCCGGCAAGATTTCGGTCACCCCCACGAAGCCGCTGTCGAACCAGCTCGACCTGTCGCTCGCGTATTCGCCGGGCGTCGCGGCCGCGTGCGAGGCGATCCACGCGGACCCGCTCGACGCGCAGAAGTACACGTCGCGCGGCAACCTGGTCGGCGTCGTGACGAACGGCACCGCGGTGCTCGGCCTCGGCAACATCGGCCCGCTCGCCGCGAAGCCCGTGATGGAAGGCAAGGGCTGCCTGTTCAAGAAGTTCGCGGGCATCGACGTGTTCGACATCGAACTCGCCGAATCCGATCCGGACAAGCTTGTCGAGGCGATCGCGATGCTCGAGCCGACGCTCGGCGGCATCAACCTCGAGGACATCAAGGCGCCCGAGTGCTTCTACATCGAGCAGAAGCTGCGCGAGCGGATGAAGATCCCCGTCTTCCACGACGACCAGCACGGCACCGCGATCATCGCGTCGGCGGCGATCCTGAACGGCCTGAAGGTGGTCGGCAAGGATCTGTCGAGCGTGAAACTCGTCTGCTCGGGCGCGGGCGCGGCGGCCATCGCGTGTCTCGACCTGCTCGTGAAGCTCGGCCTGTCCAAATCGAACGTGCTCGTCGCCGATTCGAAGGGCGTGATCTACGAAGGCCGCGGCAACCTTGATCCGTCGAAGCAGCGCTACGCGGCGGTGACCGATGCGCGCACGCTCGCCGACGCGATCCGCGATGCGGACGTGTTCCTCGGCTGCTCGAGCGCGGGCGTGCTGAAGCAGGACATGGTGAAGACGATGGCGGACAAGCCGCTCATCCTCGCGCTCGCGAACCCGGAGCCGGAAATCCGTCCGGAAGACGCGAAGGCGGTGCGCCCGGACGCGATCGTCGCGACGGGCCGCTCCGACTATCCGAACCAGGTCAACAACGTCCTGTGCTTCCCGTTCATCTTCCGCGGCGCGCTCGACGTCGGCGCGACGACGATCACCGAGGAGATGAAGCTCGCGTGCGTGCGCGCGATCGCCGAGCTCGCGCAGGAAACCGACCAGAGCGAGGAAGTCGCGAAGGCGTATGAAGGCCATTCGCTCGAATTCGGTCCGGATTACCTGATTCCGAAGCCGTTCGATCCGCGCCTCATCATCAAGATCGCGCCGGCCGTCGCGCAGGCCGCGATGGATTCGGGCGTGGCCACCCGCCCGATCGCCGACATGGACGCGTACCGCGAGCAGCTCGGCACGACCGTCTATCGCACCGGCATGGTGATGCGCCCCGTGTTCGCGACCGCGAAGACGAAGGCCGCGCGCATCGTGTTCGCCGAGGGCGAGGACGAGCGCGTGCTGCGCGCCGCGCAGTTCGTGCTGCAGGAGAGGATCGCGAAGCCGATCATCGTCGGCCGGCCGTCGGTCGTCGAGATGCGGCTGCAGAAGATCGGCTCGAAGCTGAAGTGCGGCGTCGATTTCGAGATCGTCAATCCGGAAGACGATCCGCGCTATCAGCAATGCTGGCAGGCGTATCACGAGATGGGCGCGCGCGACGGCGTGACGCCGGAGGTCGCGAAGGCCGCGCTGCGCAAGTTCAACACGCTGATCGGCGCGATGCTCGTGCATCTCGGCGACGCGGACGGCATGATCTGCGGGATGATCGACACGTATCACAGCCACCTGAAGTTCATCGAGCAGGTGCTGGGCCGCGCGAAGGGCGCCGAGCACTTCGCCGCGATGAACCTGCTGATGCTGCCGGGCCGCAACCTGTTCATGTGCGACACGTACGTGAACGAGCAGCCGAGCGCCGAGCAGCTCGCCGACATGACGATCCAGGCCGCGGCCGAGATCGAGCGCTTCGGCATCACGCCGAAGGCGGCGCTCTTGTCGAACTCGAACTTCGGCAGCGCGCCGTCGGCGTCGTCGCGCCGGATGGCGGAGGCGCGCAAACTGATCGTCGAGCGCGCGCCCGAGCTCGAAGTCGACGGCGAAATGCACGGCGACGCGGCGCTGTCCGAAGTGGTCCGCAAGGCCGCGTTTCCGGGCACGACGCTCACGGGCGAGGCGAACCTCCTGATCATGCCGAACGTCGAGGCGGCGAACATCGCGTACAACCTGCTGAAGATGGTCGGCGGCGAAGGCGTGACCGTGGGCCCGTTCCTGCTGGGTGCGGCGAAGCCCGTGCATATCCTGACGCCGGCCGCGACCGTGCGCCGGATCATCAACATGACGGCCGTCGCCGCAGCGAACGTTCAGGTGAAGTGACGCGCGAAAACCGTGCGTCGCGCGCCGTTCGGGCAGGCGGCGCGCGGTGACGAAACGAAAAGGAGGGCGGCCGCTCGGCCGGATCGGATCTCGGAAGCTGGCATCCAGCTTTGCGGCCGGTTCAGTCGGGCGGCCGCCTTCTTTTTTTGAGCGTCGACGCGCGGGATGAGCGGCGCGCGGCGGTGCTCGGGCTTGCCTGCGGCGTCAGCGCGCGCCAGGCAACCCGAAGCGATCAGCGCTTCGCGGGCGCGGCGAGCTTGCCTGGCAGCGGGCGCCGGCGACGGGCGGATGGGCCATCGATGCGGGTTGGGTCGCCGCTGCCGTCGCACCGAGAATTGCGCGACATCGACCTCGATTCGCGCTTGGCTTCGCGCGCGATTGATCGATTAACCTCGTTGCCGCTTGCCGCTTGCCGCTTGCCGCTTGCCGCTTGCCGCTTGCCGCTTGCCGCTTGCCGCTTGCCGCTTGCCGCTTGCCGCTTGCCGCTTGCCGCTTGCCGGCGCAACTGCGCCGTGCACGACCCGTCACGCGACGTTGCGCGTCTGCCCGCCCTCCGGCGAACGCCACTGCGCGAGCAATTGCGCCCACTTCGCGCGCACCGCGCGCAGGTTGTTCTCCTTTACGTGCCCGTAGCCGCGAATGCCGTCCGGCAGGCTGGCCAGCTCGATCGCGAGCGGCAGCGTGTCGCGCGTGAGGCGGCTGCCGGTCAGCTCCTTCACGAGCGTCTCGTATTCGCCGATCAGCGCGCGTTCGGTGCGTCTTTCTTCGGCGCGGCCGAACACGTCGAACGCGGTGCCTCGCAGGAACTTCAGCTTCGCGAGCACGCGGAACGCCGGCATCAGCCACGGGCCGTACTGCTTCTTCACGAGACGGCCGTGCGCGTCCTTCTTCGCGAACAGCGGCGGCGCCAGGTGGAATTTGAGCTTCCAGTCGCCTTCGAACTGCTCGGCGAGCTTCGCGACGAACGCCGGATCGGCATGCAGCCGCGCGACCTCGTATTCGTCCTTGTACGCCATCAGCTTGTACAGGTTGCGCGCGACCGCTTCGGTGAGCGGCTCCTGCGCCGTGTCCGCGCCGAGCGCGCGCTCGACGTCGCGCACCTTGCCGACGACGGCCGAGAAGCGCGCCGCGTACGCGGCGTTCTGATACGCGCGCAGATGCTCGGCGCGCGTCGCGATCAGCGCGTCGATCGCTTTCTTCGTGTGCAGCGAAATCACCGTCGCGCCGGTTTGCGCGTCGCCCGCCGTGGCGGCGCGCACGCTCGCCGGATCGAATGCGGCGCGGCGGCCCCATTCGAATGCCGCGCGGTTCTGCTCGATCTGCACGCCGTTCAACTCGATCGCGCGCACGAGCGACGCGTACGCGAGCGGCAGCCAGCCGCGCTGCCACGCGTAGCCGAGCACGAACGGGTTGGTGTAGATCGCATCGCCGAGCAGCGCGACCGCGAAGCGGTTAGCGTCGACGAGATCGACCGCGTCGCCCGCCGCCGCGCGGATATCGGATTCGGCGCTCGCGCCCGGGAACGTCCACTTCGGATTCTTGATGAACTCGGCGGTCGGCGTCTTCGCGCTGTTGACGACCACGCGCGTCGCGCCGTGACGCATCCGCGACGTGCATTCGTCGCCGGCCGTGACGATCGCGTCGCAGCCGATCACGAGGTCGGCTTCGCCCATCGCGATGCGGGTCGCATGGATGTCGGCGGGCGCGTGCGAGATCTGCACGTGGCTCATCACGGCGCCGCCCTTTTGCGCGAGGCCCGTCACGTCGAGCACCGTCACGCCCTTGCCTTCGAGGTGCGCGGCCATTCCGAGCAGCGCGCCGATCGTCACGACGCCCGTGCCGCCGACGCCCGTGACGAGCACGCCGTACGCGCGATCGATCGCGGGCAGCGCGGGCTCGGGAATCGGCGGCAGCGCGCTCGCGTCGGCCGACACCGCCTTCGGCTTGCGCAACTTTCCGCCTTCGACAGTCACGAAGCTCGGGCAGAAGCCCTTCACGCACGAGAAGTCCTTGTTGCACGTCGACTGGTTGATCTGCCGCTTCGTGCCGAACTCGGTGTCGAGCGGCTCGACCGACAGGCAGTTCGACTGCACCGAGCAGTCGCCGCAGCCTTCGCACACGGCTTCGTTGATCACGACGCGCTTGGCCGGGTCCGGATACGCGCCGCGCTTGCGGCGGCGGCGCTTCTCGGTCGCGCAGGTCTGGTCGTAGATCAGGAGCGTCGTGCCTTCGATGTCGCGCAGCGTGCGCTGGACGTCGTCGAGCTGGTCGCGATGATGGATCGTCACGCCCGGCGCGAGCAGCGATTGATGGCCGTCGTATTTTTGCGGCTCGTCGGTGACGATCGCGATCTTCTTCGCGCCTTCCGACGCGAGCTGGTGCGTGATCTGCGGCACCGTCAGCACGCCGTCGACCGGCTGGCCGCCCGTCATCGCGACCGCGTCGTTATAGAGGATCTTGTACGTGATGTTCGCCTTCGACGCGATCGCCGCGCGGATCGCGAGGAGGCCGGAGTGGAAGTAGGTGCCGTCGCCGAGGTTCGCGAACACGTGCTTTTCGTCGGTGAACGGCGCCTGGCCGATCCACGGCACGCCTTCGCCGCCCATCTGGCTGAACGTGCTCGTATTGCGGTCCATCCAGACCGTCATGTAGTGGCAGCCGATGCCCGCGATCGCGCGCGAGCCTTCGGGCACGTTCGTCGACGTATTGTGCGGGCAGCCGGAGCAGAACCACGGCTTGCGCTCGGTGCTCACGTGCGGCTTCGCGAGCGCGGTCTCCTTCGCTTCGATCACCGCGATGCGCGCGGCGATGCGCGCACGCACGTCGGACGGCAGCTCGAACTTGTCGAGGCGCGTCGCGATCGCCTTCGCGATGATCGCGGGCGACAGTTCATAATGCGCGGGCAGCAGCCAGTTGCCCATCGGCACCGACCATTCGCCGCCCGCGCCGTCCTTTTCGTCGAACTTGCCGAACACGCGCGGGCGCTGGCCGTCCGGCCAGTTGTACAGCTCTTCCTTGATCGCGTATTCGAGGATCTGGCGCTTTTCCTCGACGACGAGGATTTCGTCGAGCCCGCGCGCGAACGCCTGTGCGCCTTGCGCTTCGAGCGGCCACACGCAGCCGACCTTGTAGAGACGAATGCCGATGCGCGCGCAGGTTTCGTCGTCGAGGCCGAGGTCGGTCAGCGCCTGGCGCACGTCGAGGTACGCCTTGCCGCCCGTCATGATCCCGAAGCGCGCATTCGGCGAGTCGATCTCGATGCGGTCAAGCTTGTTCGCGCGCACGTAGGCGAGCGCCGCGTACCACTTGTAGTCGAGCAGCCGCGCTTCCTGCACGAGCGGTGGGTCGGGCCAGCGGATGTTCAGGCCGCCTTCCGGTAGGATGAAGTCGGTCGGCAGCACGATCTCGGTGCGATGCGGATCGATGTCGACCGATGCCGACGATTCGACCACGTCCGTCACGCACTTGAGCGCGACCCAGAGGCCCGAGTAGCGGCTCATCGCCCAGCCGTGCAGGCCGAAATCGAGATATTCCTGCACGTTCGACGGAAACAGCACGGGCAGCCCGCACGCCTTGAAGATGTGCTCCGACTGGTGCGCGAGCGTCGACGATTTCGCCGCATGGTCGTCGCCCGCGAGCACGAGCACGCCGCCGTGCGGCGCGGAGCCGGCCGAGTTCGCGTGCTTGAACACGTCGCCCGTGCGGTCGACGCCCGGGCCCTTGCCGTACCACATCGCGAACACGCCGTCGTACTTCGCGCCCGGATACAGATTGACCTGCTGGGAGCCCCAGACGGCCGTCGCCGCGAGGTCTTCGTTCAGGCCCGGCTGGAACACGATCCGGTGCGCGGCAAGGTGCCGCTTCGCCTTCCACAGCGACAGGTCGAGCCCGCCGAGCGGCGAGCCGCGGTAGCCGGAAATGAAGCCGGCGGTATTGAGGCCCGCCGCGCGGTCGCGTTCCTGCTGGAGCATCGGCAGGCGCACGAGCGCCTGGATGCCGCTCATGTACGCGCGGCCGCGTTCGAGCGTGTATTTGTCGTCTAGCGTGACGGATTGCAGCGCGGCTTCGAGCGATGCGCGCTGGCCTGCGTCTAGCGGGGCGTTCATGCGGTGTCTCCTCACCCGGTTCGGGATCGCCAAAACTATCGGCGCGTCGGCGTCTTGTGGACGCGTCGGTCGGCCCGAATATTGGCGGGTTTCGCTCGATGGTAGCACTGGGAAAAACCCGCCGCATTGTTTCAAAAAACAGCGAGCCGCAACCCGAAAGCGAGAGGAATCAATGCGTTACAGGCTGTAAAAGCATGTAAAACGGCGGGCCGCGCCAGGCATTTGCCGTTAGTCTCTAGTGCCCTGTCCGGTTGCGCGGGCGGCGCGGGTTCGTGCCCGCGCCATGCCTGAGCGACGGGCGGCTGCAATGGAGGTGCAATGAAGACTCGAAATATCCAGAATTTCCTGATGGTGTCGGCCGCGTTTTTCGCGATGAGCGGCCCCGCGCGTTCGGAAGGCGCGGGCGTGCTGGCGACGGCGGGCACCCGGATGCTGCAACTCGCGACGGCGGCGGGCGGCGCGGATGCGCCGGCGCGCTCGGGCGTCGCGACGAACGAGCGCGGCGCGATGCAAAAGTAGGCCGCAGCGGGCGTGACGGCGGGCGATCGCCGGTCCGTCGCGCGACATTCGATCACGCCAATGCGAAAGGGCGGGAATCTTCGGGATTCCCGCCCTTTTCCTTTACTGGTCCGCTTGCAGGGCTGTCTATCAGGCCATTTGCGGACTCCGCGCGCGGCGCGCGGCGCGCGAGGCCGGCCGCGTGCCGGGCCGGCTCGCTTAAGCCTTGTCCTGCACGACGCCGCGGCGGATCTGGTCGAGCTCGATCGATTCGAACAGCGCCTTGAAGTTGCCTTCGCCGAAGCCCTGATTGCCCTTGCGCTGGATGATCTCGAAGAAGATCGGCCCGATCTGGTTCTCGGTGAAGATCTGCAGCAGCAGTTCGTCGCGCGCGCCGTCGATCAGGATCTTGCGCTTCCTGAGCTCGTCGAGCGGCTCTCCGTGGTTCGGCACGCGGCGGTCGACGAGCTCGTAGTACGTGTCGATCGTGTCGAGCAGCGTCACGCCCGTCGCGCGCAGTCCGTCGACCGCCCGATAGATGTCGGCCGCGCCGAGCGCGATGTGCTGGATGCCTTCGCCGCGATAAGCGTCGAGGTATTCCTGGATCTGGCCGGCCGTGTCCGAGCCTTCCTCGTTGATCGGAATCCGGATCTTGCCGCACGGCGACGTCATTGCCTTCGACTTCACGCCCGTCACCTTGCCTTCGATGTCGAAGTAGCGGACTTCGCGGAAGTTGAACAGGCGCTCGTAGAACGCCGCCCATTCCTGCATGCGGCCGCGGTGGACGTTGTGCGTCAGATGGTCGATGTACGTGAGGCCGTGGCCGACCGGGTTCGGATCGACGCCCGGGATCGGCTCGAAGTCGACGTCGTAGATGCTGATGTCGCCGATCGCGCCCGGCTTCGCGCCGTTCTTGCCGCGCCAGCGGTCGACGAAGTAGATCAGCGAATCGCCGATGCCCTTGATCGCCGGGATGTTCAGCTCCATCGGGCCCGTCTTGTTGTCGAAGCCCCACGCGCCGAGTTCGAGCGCGTGCTTGTACGCCTTCGCGGCATCCTGCACGCGAAACGCGATCGCGCAGATCGACGGCCCGTGCAGCCGCGCGAAGCGCTGTGCGAACGAATCCGGTTCCGCGTTGATGATGAAGTTGATGTCGCCCTGGCGGTACAGCGTCACGTCCTTATGGCGATGGCGCGCAACCGCGGTGAAGCCCATCCGCTCGAACAGTTGGCCGAGCGCTTTCGGATCGGGGGCGGTGTATTCGATGAATTCGAAGCCGTCGGTGCCGACGGGATTGTCCCAGGTGGGGATTTGCATGGCGTCTCCTAGCCCTCGGTGGGGCACGCGTCTTGATGAATGTCTGCGGCAAAGTGTAGCGGGGAGGGCTGGGTGAAAACTTGCGAACTTGATCGCGCAACGCTACGCTTGCGCAATTTCTCGTCCGCACGAACAGGCAGGGAGACAGGAAATGGCGCACGTGGAATTGGATGCGATTGACCGGCGCATTCTTTCGATTCTTCAGGAGAATGGGCGTTTGTCGAACCAGGACATCGCCGAGCGGGTGAATCTGTCGCCGAGCCCTTGCCTGAGGCGGATCCGCCGGCTCGAGGAGATGGGCGTGATCACCGGCTACGTCGCGTTGCTCGATCCGCAGAAGCTCGGGCTCGATCTGCTCGCGTACGTGAGCGTGCGGCTGGAGAAGCGCGGCGGCGTTGTGCCCGCGCGCGGCGACGAGACATCCGCGCGTGCGGGCGCAACGCACGCCGAGCTGTTTCGTGCGGCCGTGCAGGCGTGGCCGGAAGTGGTCGCGTGCCACGCGATGACGGGCGACATGGATTACCTGCTGCGCGTGCAGGTCGAGGACATGGCGCATTTCTCGCGCTTCATGCAGGAGCAACTGCTGCACCATCCGTCGGTGATCGACGTGAAGACGAGCTTCTCGCTCGAGCGCTTCAAGGAGACGACCGCGTTGCCGATCCGATGAGCCGAATGCGGACGTGCCGCAGGCCGATATCGGACGCGATTGGCCAAAAAGGAACGGGCGGCCCGACATGGGCCGCCCGTTCTCGTTCGCGCCTGGCGACGCGAAGCGTCGCGCGCCGTGCGGTTTATGCGGTGAGGCCCGCGGGCAGCAGCGATTCGAAGATCTGCGTCGCGCGGCGCGCCTGGCGCTTGAGCGCGTAGTCGAACACGGCCGCCTGCTCTTGCATCATCTCGGCGATGATCGTCGAGTGGTCGGCGGGCGGCAGCGACAGGTACGCGTCGGCTTCGCCGTACGCGTACTCGATGCGCATCCCCGACTTCTTCGCGATGTGCATCATCGTCGCGTTGCGCGACAGGCAGTGCATGTAGAGCGTCGTCACGTGCGTGTTGCGGCTGCGGATCGCGGCGCGCTCGAACAGCTTCGTGCCGACGCCCTGGCCGCGCGCGCGTTCGAGCACCGACACGCCGAACTCGGCGGTGCGCTTGTCGCCTTCCGCGGGCAAGTATGCGAGATGGCCGACGCCGATCAGCTCGAGCGCGTGATCGAACACGCCGAACACGGTGTCGCGGCCGAAGTCGATCGTGCGGACGTAATTCTCGATCACGTGATCGGGCACCGCCTGGCCGAAGCGCAGCAGGCGATCGTCCTCGCCGAGCGCGAGAAAGTGGGTGAGCAGTGGCTGGCGGTCGCCGGAAGCCAGTTCCCGTACGAGAACTGGCGCGGGACCGGCGATGCCGACCGCATCGGCAGGGCGAAGGTCTGGCTTGTTCATCGTGGGTTCCTCAAAAAGACCGCATAGCTATTTGTGCAATGCAGCGCAATTTTAGCCGAACGGCCGTGCGGAGATTGGTGGAAACCCTGATGTTCGAGTCGAGGTTGGACTCTAAACCCGCCGATTACGGCGTGTATGTATCTGTTTTTATTTGGACTTTACGGATTTTTGACAGGGACGTAGGCAAAGCGTCGCACTGTTACGCTGGCGCAACGTTTGCTGCTCTGCAATAAATCAGATGATTCAGCCGCCGAGCCCGTGCTCGATCATGCCGATCACCTGCTCGGCGAAATCGCGATAGCCAAGGCGGCCGCCCGGCTTCAGCCACGTGAACGTCCAGTTGATCATCCCGAACACCATCATCGTCACGGGCGTCTGATTGTCCTTCGAGATCCGCTCCGGATACGCGCGCGCGAGTTGGCGCGCAAACGCGGCGACGATGTCGCGCTGGCGGTCGAGGATGATCTGGCGCTGCGCGTCCTCGAGGTATTTCACGTCGTTCAGCAGCGCGACATGGCGGCTGTGCGACGTCTCGTATTCGGCGAGAAACGCGCGCACGAGCTCGGCGAACGCCTCGCGCTCGGTGAGCCCGCGCCGCTGGCTCGCGCCCTCGACCTCGGCGATGATCAGCATCAGCCGCTTCGTGTAGCGATCGAGCAGATCGAACAGAATGGCTTCCTTGCCCTCGTAATAGTGATAGAGACGCGCTTTCGACGTGCCGCTCGCGTTCGCGAGGTCGGTCATCGACGTGCTCGGGTAGCTCGTCTGCGCAAACTTGGCGGCGGCGAGATCGAGGATCTGCTCGCGCTGGGATTCGTGGTCGGGGGCGCGGGTGCGGGCCATGTGATTCGGTGCGTGATGCGGGGTCGGGTTAGCGGGGTAGGGCGACGGCGGGCGTCGCGCGCAGCGTCGCCGTTCTCAGGTCGCCGATCGATCGGGCATCGTCCTGCAGCTCGATGCGGCCAGCCGCCGCGAGCTCGCGGCAGCGCCAGAATGCGATCACGTCGCCGACGAACAGGTGGCCGCGGTCGGCGAACGCCATCACGGCGCCGACCGTGCGCGCGGCGGGGCCCCATTCGTCGGGCGCGTGCTCGAGCACGAGCGCGTCGATGTCCGCGTAATGGCCGCTCTTGAACGTGTTGCAGATCCAGTAGCGCAGCTCGGCGTTCACCTGCTTCGCTTCCTGCCATTCGAGCGCGAGCCGGCTGATGCGCAGCACCGAGATCGGCGCCGCCTCCGGCAGCTTCGCGAGCAACTGGGCGGGCGAGAAGATGCCGGTGGCCGTCGCCTGATCGGCGCGTAGCCGCACCCACGACTGCGGATCGTCGATGTCCGCGCTCGACAGCCGCACCTCGTTGAGGCGCTGCGGCGCGTTGCGCAGGTGGTAGGCGACGCGGCGCAGCATCAACTGATCGGCGACGCTGTGCGCGTGCCAGACGACGACCTGGCCCGTGCCGGCCGCGAGCGTCTCGAGTGTCGCGAAGTCGTCGCCGAGTCCGGCCGTCCAGTCTTGTGGCCCGTCGCCGATCGCGCGTTCCCAGAATGCGGCGCGCACGTCCGGCGTGTCGTCCGCGCCGCGCAGCGGGCCGACCGACAGATCGTCGAACAGTTCGACGACGCTTTCGTCGCGACCCGCTTCGGCGAGCGCGATGCGAAGAGAAGCGGCGGCGGAGCCGCCCATGGTCACGTGGATGGTGCTCATTGGCCTGTCGTCAACATGGGAAAAGCCGCCTGGGAGCCGGCGCGTCGCGCGTCCGGTCCGCAGGCGGCCCCTAGTGTAAGCGAGATGGCGGGCGGCGCGTAACCGCGCGGCAAGACGCCGCCTACCGTTCGTCGTAGCTGACGACGATTTTCTCGCTGACCGGATGGCACTGGCAGGTGAGCACGAATCCGTCGGCGATCTCCTGCGGCTCCAGCGTGTAGTTCTTCTCCATCCACACCTCACCTTCGAGCACCTTCGCGCGGCACGTGCAGCAGACGCCGCCCTTGCACGCGTATGGCAGCGCGAGGCCTGCGCGCAGCCCGACGTCGAGGAGGCTCACGCCTTCGTACGGCAGGCGCAGCTTGCGCTTCTTGCCGTCGAGCACGATTTCGAGGTCGGCGGCGGGCGTGTCGTCGGTGATCTCGACGGCGGGCGCGCCCGCCTGAGGCAGCGGCGTGCCGAAGCGCTCGACGTGCACCCGCTCGCGCGGCACGCCCGCTTCGGCGAGTGCGGCCTCGGCGGCGTCCATCATCGGCGCCGGGCCGCAGATGAACGCTTCGTCGATGGTCGCGGCGGGCACGAGCGACTCGATGAACGCCGCGCATTTCGCTTGATCGAGCACGCCGTTGAACAGCTCGACGTCCTGCACGTCGTCGGACAGCACGTGGTAGAGGGCGAACCGCTGCATGAAGCGGTTCTTCAGATCCTCGAGCTCCTCGGCGAACATGATCGAATCGACGCTGCGGTTGCCGTAGATCAGCGTGAACGCGCTGCGCGGCTCGAGCTCGAGCGTCGTCTTGACGATCGCGAGTACGGGTGTGATCCCCGAGCCGCCCGCGAACGCGACGTACTGCTTGCCGTGCTCCGCGTTCAGGTGCGTGAAGAAGCGGCCGTCCGGCGTCATCACGTCGATCGTGTGACCGGGCTTGAGCGTATCGAACGCGAAGTTCGAGAAGCGGCCGCCGCGCACGCGCTTGATGCCGATGCGCAGCTCGCCGTCGCGGTCGTAGTCGGTCGTGCCGACGCAGATCGAATACGAGCGGCGGGTTTCCTCGCCGTCGACATGCGCCTTCAGCGTGACGAACTGACCTTGCGTGAAGCGGTACGCATCGCGCAGCTCGGGCGGCACCTCGAACGACACCGTGACGGCGTCGGCGGTCTCGGGCCGCACGTCGCGAATGCGCAGCGGATGGAATTGCGGAGTCGCCATATCAATAAGGTTTGAAGTAGTCGAAGGGTTCGCGGCAGTCGATGCAGCGATAGAGCGCCTTGCATGCGGTCGACGCGAACTGCGCGAGCCGCTCGGTGTGCGCGGAGCCGCAGCGCGGGCAGGCGGGCGCGGCGAGCGGTTTGGGCACGAAGCGGACGGCGCGCGGCGCGGCGGCGCCTGCGCCGCGCGCCCCGGCGCAGTGGCCGGCGGGCGGCGCGATGCCGTACGCGCGGAGCTTCTCGCGGGCGTCGGCAGTGATCCAGTCGGTCGTCCACGCAGGCGCGAGCACGGTCACGGTTCGGTGCGGTGCGATGGCCGCCTGCCGGAGCGCGGCGTCGATGTCTTCGGCGATCTGCTGCATCGCCGGGCAGCCTGAGTAGGTCGGCGTGATCACGACTTCTAGGGCGCCATCGGCGGCGCGGCGCACGTCGCGCAGGATGCCGAGCTCGCGGATCGACACGACCGGAATCTCCGGATCGGGCACCGCTTCTAGCGCGTTCCACGCGCGTTCGATGAGCGGATCGTCGCCGTGCGCGGCCGCTCGGGCGTAGTCGGGGCGTTCGCCCGGGCGGTGGCCGGCAGTGACCGGCTGGCCGGGGGCGGATGCGGGGAGGGCGGACATCGTCTGGCTCCGTCGTTCGTCGGGCGCGGGCTTACCAGGTCGCGCCCGGATGCTGGCGCGCGACGCTCTGCAACTGAGCGAGCAGATAGCCCATGTGCTCCGAGTGCTCGCCGCGCTTGCCGGTCGGCACGTACTGGCCGGCGGTGGACAGCGTGAGCGTCGCTTCGGCGAGCGTCGCTTCGATATCGGCGCGCCACGCCGGCTCGATCGATGCGATCGCCGCGCCGATGCCGGACGCCGTCGCCGCATCGTCGACCGCGTCCGCCGCGAAGAATTCGCGCGTGTACGGCATCAGATAGTCGAGTGCGGCCTGCGCGCGACGATGCGATTCGTCGGTGCCGTCGCCGAAGCGAATCAGCCATTCGCGCGCGTGGTGCTCGTGATAGCGCGTTTCCTTCACCGATTTCGCCGCGATCGCCGCGAGCTGCGCGTCGCCCGACGCCTCGAGCGCGGTCCACACGTGCAGCATCAGCGTCGAATAGAGGTAGTTGCGCACGACGGTCACCGCGTAGTCGAGCTCCGCGTGCGCGGTGCCGCAGAGCGGGCCGTAGTGCGGCAGCTCGACGAACGTGTAGTTCGCGAACTCGCGCTCGGTGCGGAAGTACGCGTAGTCGTCCTCGGTCCGCGCCGCGCCGGTGAGCTGCCGCTCGAGCTCGGCCGCGTGCGAATACAGCAGGCGCGCCTGGCCGATCAGGTCGAGGCTCATGTTCGTGAGCGCGATGTCTTCCTCGAGCGCCGGGCCGTGCCCGCACCATTCGGCGTTTCGCTGACCGAGGATCAGCGCGTTGTCGGCGAGGCGCAGCACGTACGCGAGATGTTGTGGGGTCGTCGTCATGGCGTGCCGCTTACATGTGGTTGACTTCGTCGGGCAGCGTGTAGAACGTCGGATGACGATAGATCTTGTCGCCCGCCGGTTCGAACATCTCGGCCTTCTCGTTCGGATCGGATGCGGTGATCGCCGCCGACGGCACGACCCAGATGCTCACGCCTTCCTGGCGGCGCGTGTAGACGTCGCGCGCCATGCGCAGCGCCATCGACGCATCGGCCGCGTGCAGGCTTCCGCAGTGCTTGTGGTCGAGCCCCTGCTTGCTGCGCACGAAAACTTCCCAGATTGGCCATTCGTTGTTCATCGCTTTCTCCTGAATCTCCTGAATACGGATCGCGGTGCCGCGCCTTCCGTGCGTCATGCCGCTTGCTGCTGCGCGCGGCGGCGGCGTTTTTCCTCGTGCGCGAGCGCGGCTTCGCGAACCCAAGCACCGTTCTCGTGCGCCTTCACGCGGGTCGCGAGTCGCTCCTTGTTGCACGGGCCGTCGCCGTTGACGACGCGCCAGAATTCGTCCCAGTCGAGCGCGCCGTAGTCGAAATGGCCGCGCGCGTCGTTCCACTTGAGGTCGGGGTCGGGCAGCGTGACGCCGAGCACCTTCGCCTGCTCGACCGTCGCGTCGACGAACTTCTGCCGAAGATCGTCGTTCGAGATCCGCTTGATCCCCCATCTGGCCGACTGATTGCTGTGAACGGAATCGGCGTCGGGCGGGCCGAACATCATCAGCACGGGCCACCACCAACGGTTCACCGCGTCCTGCACCATCGCGCGTTGCGCGTCGGTGCCTTTCATCATCGCGAGCAGCGCGTCGAAGCCTTGCCGCTGATGGAACGATTCCTCTTTGCAGACGCGGATCATCGCGCGCGCATACGGGCCGTACGTGCAGCGGCAGAGCGGAACCTGGTTCATGATCGCGGCGCCGTCGACCAGCCAGCCGATCACGCCGACGTCCGCCCACGTGAGGGTCGGGTAATTGAAGATGCTCGAGTACTTGGCCTTGCCGGCGTGCAGCGCGTCGATCAGTGCGTCGCGCGACACGCCTAGCGTTTCCGCGGCGCTATATAGATAGAGGCCATGACCGGCCTCGTCCTGGACCTTCGCGAGCAGGATCGCCTTGCGCTTGAGGCTCGGCGCGCGCGTGATCCAGTTGCCTTCCGGCAGCATGCCGACGACTTCCGAGTGCGCGTGCTGCGAAATCTGCCGCACGAGCGTCTTGCGGTACGCGTCGGGCATCCAGTCCTGCGGTTCGATCTTGCCGTCGGCTGCGATGACGGCATCGAATCCGGCCTGTTCGGGCGAATCGGCGGCGGCATCGAGCGGCGCGACGTTGCCGGGGATGTCGAGGGATTGCGTGTACATGGCGATGTTCTCGTCCAGGTGGAATGTTCACGCAGTATAAACCAACCGACCAGTCGGTTAATAAATGATTTTAGCGGATGGGCGAGATTCGAGGTTGGGGTGATGACAATTTGCCGCGAACGGGAAGCTTGTGCTGCTTATGAGCCAAGCCGTGCTGCGGATGGCTGGCTTTCCGTCTCGGGATGCGGATGCATGGGCTTGCCGAGTCGCGGGGGCACCCCATAGCCAGGTCGACGAGGGGAGACCGGAGTCGCCAGACAGATAGCGGATAGATAGACTCGCTGCCGACGACCGACGACCGACGACCGACGACCGACGACCGACGACCGACGACCGACGACCGACGACCGACGACCGACGACCGACGACCGACGATTGGAAATTGGCGATCACGAGGCAGTGGGCGCGGCGGATCGAAAACAAGGCGCCGCGCCGGCAAGCGCTGGCGATCGCGTTCCCGCGACCGAACGGAGTTCGCAAGCCGAGTTCAGGCAAAATTCAGAGCTTTGCCGTGAGGAGTATCGAATGACGTCTCGACGTTGGCTCACCGCTCTTTCGTGCTGTCTCGCGCTGGCTGCATCACCGACGGCGAGCGCCGCGCAAGCCGACGCGCCGGCGCAGCAGGCGCGCTGGGTCGCGTCCTGGGCGACTGCGTTCCAGCCGATTCCGGATCTTGCTGCGCCGCCGCCGCTGTACCGGGCGCCGGACGTTGCGGGCCGTACGGTCCGCCAGATCGTCTATCCGACGCTGACGGGCGGAGCGATTCGCGTCCGCGTGAGCAACGCGTACGGCAAGTCGCCACTCGTGATCGGCGAGATGAGCATCGGCCGGTCGACGAGCGGCGCTGCGATCGCGGCGGGCAGTTCGACGACGGTGACATTCGGCGGCCGGCGCGAGATAGAAGTGCCGCCGGGGCAGGAGCGGGAAAGCGACCCCGTCGCGTACGACGTGACGGCCGGCGAGCCGTTCGCGCTCAGCCTGTATTTGGGCGGCCGCCAGGCGATGACGGTATGGCACCGCGTGTCGAATCAGGTCAATTACGTATCGACGCCGGGCAACCACGCGAGCGATACCGCGTCCGACGCGTTCCGGACGCGCTTCACGCAATCCGCGTGGATCGCCGAACTGGCGGTGGAGGCGCGGCGACCGGGCGCCGGGACGATCGCCGCCGTCGGTGATTCGATCACCGACGGCTTGCGCTCGAGCCTGAATCGCAATCGCCGCTGGCCGGACGCGCTGGCGGCGCGGCTCGAGCGCGCAGGTGCGCGCGACATTGGCGTGGTGAATCTCGGCATCAGCGGAAATCGGCTGCTGAGCGACTCACGCTGTTACGGCGTCGCGCTCGAGCGCCGATTCGAGCGCGACGTGCTCATGCGTGCCGGCGTGAAGGTGGCGGTGCTACTGATCGGCATCAACGACATCAACTTCGCGGCGATGCCCGCCCGTTCGGGGCTGGATTGTGACGCGCCGCATACGCCGGTCGATGCGCAATCACTGGTCGCAGGCTACCGCCGGGTGATTGCGGCTGCGCACGCGCGCGGCGTCGAGGTGTTCGGCGCGACACTGACGCCGGCGTCGCTGCCGCCGGCGCGCGAAGCGATTCGCCGCGAAGTCAACGAGTGGATTCGAACGTCGGGCGCGTTCGACGGCGTGGTGGATTTCGACGCCGCGCTGCGCGACCCGGCGAAGCCGTCGGAATTGCAGCGCCGCTATAACAGTGGCGACGATATTCATCCGAGCGATGCCGGGTATGCGGCGATGGCCGATGCGGTGCCGTTGGAACGTCTGATGGCTGCTGCCGGACGCCGTTGAATTTCTCGCTTGGACGCTTCACGCGCGTCCAAGCGAGAAATTCAACGGGACCCTAAAAAAGTGCTTGCACGAAAGCGCAGAGCTGCCTACAATCACGCCTCTTTCGCGCTACGGAGAACGCAGCGCGAAGGGGAGCGGGAAGTTTCACGGCTCGGGTAGTGCGGTCGGCGGTGGTTGCGACCGAGAGCGTGAAATGGTGATCCAGACGCTGCGCGACACGGTAGTAAAAAAGTTGTTGACGTGCTGCGAATAAGTGATCATAATCTCGTTTCTCTGCTGCTGACAACGCAGCGCTGCTGAGAAGACGGAGTTGAGTAGGAAAGTTTTCTCGCAGATGTGCTCTTTAACAATGAACAGCCGATAAGTGTGGGCGCTTGATGTAAGCGGACGATCTTCGGATCGCAAGCAAAAGTATCAAGAGTCTCACACTAAAGTAAGTCAGGTTTATGAAGCAATTCATATGACCTGTCAGCTTTGAGTGAGCGACCGGTTGGAAACAACCGAAAACAGTAACAGGAATTGAACTGAAGAGTTTGATCCTGGCTCAGATTGAACGCTGGCGGCATGCCTTACACATGCAAGTCGAACGGCAGCGCGGGCTTCGGCCTGGCGGCGAGTGGCGAACGGGTGAGTAATACATCGGAACATGTCCTGTAGTGGGGGATAGCCCGGCGAAAGCCGGATTAATACCGCATACGATCTGTGGATGAAAGCGGGGGACCTTCGGGCCTCGCGCTATAGGGTTGGCCGATGGCTGATTAGCTAGTTGGTGGGGTAAAGGCCTACCAAGGCGACGATCAGTAGCTGGTCTGAGAGGACGACCAGCCACACTGGGACTGAGACACGGCCCAGACTCCTACGGGAGGCAGCAGTGGGGAATTTTGGACAATGGGCGCAAGCCTGATCCAGCAATGCCGCGTGTGTGAAGAAGGCCTTCGGGTTGTAAAGCACTTTTGTCCGGAAAGAAATCATCCTGGCTAATAACCGGGGTGGATGACGGTACCGGAAGAATAAGCACCGGCTAACTACGTGCCAGCAGCCGCGGTAATACGTAGGGTGCGAGCGTTAATCGGAATTACTGGGCGTAAAGCGTGCGCAGGCGGTTTGCTAAGACCGATGTGAAATCCCCGGGCTCAACCTGGGAACTGCATTGGTGACTGGCAGGCTAGAGTATGGCAGAGGGGGGTAGAATTCCACGTGTAGCAGTGAAATGCGTAGAGATGTGGAGGAATACCGATGGCGAAGGCAGCCCCCTGGGCCAATACTGACGCTCATGCACGAAAGCGTGGGGAGCAAACAGGATTAGATACCCTGGTAGTCCACGCCCTAAACGATGTCAACTAGTTGTTGGGGATTCATTTCCTTAGTAACGTAGCTAACGCGTGAAGTTGACCGCCTGGGGAGTACGGTCGCAAGATTAAAACTCAAAGGAATTGACGGGGACCCGCACAAGCGGTGGATGATGTGGATTAATTCGATGCAACGCGAAAAACCTTACCTACCCTTGACATGGTCGGAATCCTGCTGAGAGGCGGGAGTGCTCGAAAGAGAACCGGCGCACAGGTGCTGCATGGCTGTCGTCAGCTCGTGTCGTGAGATGTTGGGTTAAGTCCCGCAACGAGCGCAACCCTTGTCCTTAGTTGCTACGCAAGAGCACTCTAAGGAGACTGCCGGTGACAAACCGGAGGAAGGTGGGGATGACGTCAAGTCCTCATGGCCCTTATGGGTAGGGCTTCACACGTCATACAATGGTCGGAACAGAGGGTCGCCAACCCGCGAGGGGGAGCCAATCCCAGAAAACCGATCGTAGTCCGGATTGCACTCTGCAACTCGAGTGCATGAAGCTGGAATCGCTAGTAATCGCGGATCAGCATGCCGCGGTGAATACGTTCCCGGGTCTTGTACACACCGCCCGTCACACCATGGGAGTGGGTTTTACCAGAAGTGGCTAGTCTAACCGCAAGGAGGACGGTCACCACG
This sequence comes from Burkholderia thailandensis E264, assembly GCF_000012365.1. Taxonomy (NCBI): domain Bacteria; kingdom Pseudomonadati; phylum Pseudomonadota; class Betaproteobacteria; order Burkholderiales; family Burkholderiaceae; genus Burkholderia; species Burkholderia thailandensis. The sequence continues at coordinate 3,528,755 of NC_007651.1, read as the reverse complement.
GTAGGATTCATGACTGGGGTGAAGTCGTAACAAGGTAGCCGTATCGGAAGGTGCGGCTGGATCACCTCCTTTCTCGAGCTTAAATCCGCGAAGTTGAGCGCTCACGCTTATCGGCTGTAAATTAGGACAGACTCAGGGGTCTGTAGCTCAGTCGGTTAGAGCACCGTCTTGATAAGGCGGGGGTCGTTGGTTCGAATCCAACCAGACCCACCAATTGTCTGGCGGAATAAACCTGAGTGTCTCTGTATGGGGGCATAGCTCAGCTGGGAGAGCACCTGCTTTGCAAGCAGGGGGTCGTCGGTTCGATCCCGTCTGCCTCCACCAATCCTCAATGGTAAGTGCTTGGAAGCGAGCATTAAGCATTGGCGATTGAGCCAGTCAGAGTGATGCAGGAAACTGTATCGGCTGTCGTTCTTTAACAATCTGGAAGAAGTAAGTAATTTGGATAGCGGAAGCGTCTAATGAGATGGACGTGGAAACTATCCGGGTTGTGATTGTATCGATGTATCTCAAGATGATTCGAACTTCATGTTCGGCTCGATTTTGGAATACGGCACAACGCGAGAACTCAACCTGTAGCGTACTGTGTATCGGATCATCGTAAGCGCTCAAGCGCTAACGATGATCGAGAGACAGACTCGTTATAGGGTCAAGCGAACAAGTGCATGTGGTGGATGCCTTGGCGATCACAGGCGATGAAGGACGCGGTAGCCTGCGAAAAGCTACGGGGAGCTGGCAAACGAGCTTTGATCCGTAGATGTCCGAATGGGGAAACCCACTCCGAATGGAGTATCCATAGCTGAATACATAGGTCTATGTGAGGCGAACGCGGTGAACTGAAACATCTAAGTAACCGCAGGAAAAGAAATCAACCGAGATTCCCAAAGTAGTGGCGAGCGAAATGGGAAGAGCCTGTACTCTTTATTTGTATTGTTAGCCGAACGCTCTGGAAAGTGCGGCCATAGCAGGTGATAGCCCTGTAGGCGAAAACAGTATGAAAGAACTAGGTGTACGACAAGTAGGGCGGGACACGTGAAATCCTGTCTGAAGATGGGGGGACCATCCTCCAAGGCTAAATACTCGTGATCGACCGATAGTGAACCAGTACCGTGAGGGAAAGGCGAAAAGAACCCCGGGAGGGGAGTGAAATAGATCCTGAAACCGCATGCATACAAACAGTCGGAGCCTCGAAAGGGGTGACGGCGTACCTTTTGTATAATGGGTCAGCGACTTACGTTCAGTAGCAAGCTTAACCGAATAGGGCAGGCGTAGCGAAAGCGAGTCCGAATAGGGCGTTCAGTTGCTGGGCGTAGACCCGAAACCAGGTGATCTATCCATGGCCAGGATGAAGGTGCGGTAACACGTACTGGAGGTCCGAACCCACTAACGTTGAAAAGTTAGGGGATGAGCTGTGGATAGGGGTGAAAGGCTAAACAAACCTGGAAATAGCTGGTTCTCTCCGAAAACTATTTAGGTAGTGCCTCGTGTCTCACCTTCGGGGGTAGAGCACTGTCATGGTTGGGGGGTCTATTGCAGATTACCCCGCCATAGCAAACTCCGAATACCGAAGAGTGCAATCACGGGAGACAGACATCGGGTGCTAACGTCCGGTGTCAAGAGGGAAACAACCCAGACCGCCAGCTAAGGTCCCCAAATATGGCTAAGTGGGAAACGAAGTGGGAAGGCTAAAACAGTCAGGAGGTTGGCTTAGAAGCAGCCACCCTTTAAAGAAAGCGTAATAGCTCACTGATCGAGTCGTCCTGCGCGGAAGATGTAACGGGGCTAAGCCATATACCGAAGCTGCGGATGCGTGCTTGCACGCATGGTAGGAGAGCGTTCCGTAAGCCTGCGAAGGTGCCTTGTAAAGGGTGCTGGAGGTATCGGAAGTGCGAATGCTGACATGAGTAGCGATAAAGGGGGTGAAAGGCCCCCTCGCCGTAAGCCCAAGGTTTCCTACGCAACGTTCATCGGCGTAGGGTGAGTCGGCCCCTAAGGCGAGGCAGAAATGCGTAGCTGATGGGAAGCAGGTCAATATTCCTGCACCATTGTTAGATGCGATGGGGGGACGGATCGCGGAAGGTTGTCCGGGTGTTGGAAGTCCCGGTCGCTGCATTGGAGAAGGCGCTTAGGCAAATCCGGGCGCAGGATTCAAGGGTGTGGCGCGAGCTCCTTCGGGAGCGAAGCAATTGGAAGTGGTTCCAAGAAAAGCCTCTAAGCTTCAGTCTAACGATGACCGTACCGCAAACCGACACAGGTGGGCGAGATGAGTATTCTAAGGCGCTTGAGAGAACTCGGGAGAAGGAACTCGGCAAATTGGTACCGTAACTTCGGGATAAGGTACGCCCTGGTAGCTTGACTGGCCTGCGCCAGGAGGGTGAAGGGGTTGCAATAAACTGGTGGCTGCGACTGTTTAATAAAAACACAGCACTCTGCAAACACGAAAGTGGACGTATAGGGTGTGACGCCTGCCCGGTGCCGGAAGATTAAATGATGGGGTGCAAGCTCTTGATTGAAGTCCCGGTAAACGGCGGCCGTAACTATAACGGTCCTAAGGTAGCGAAATTCCTTGTCGGGTAAGTTCCGACCTGCACGAATGGCGTAACGATGGCCACACTGTCTCCTCCCGAGACTCAGCGAAGTTGAAGTGTTTGTGATGATGCAATCTACCCGCGGCTAGACGGAAAGACCCCATGAACCTTTACTGTAGCTTTGCATTGGACTTTGAACCGATCTGTGTAGGATAGGTGGGAGGCTATGAAACCGGAACGCTAGTTTCGGTGGAGCCGTCCTTGAAATACCACCCTGGTTTGTTTGAGGTTCTAACCTTGGCCCGTGATCCGGGTCGGGGACAGTGCATGGTAGGCAGTTTGACTGGGGCGGTCTCCTCCCAAAGCGTAACGGAGGAGTACGAAGGTACGCTAGGTACGGTCGGAAATCGTGCTGATAGTGCAATGGCATAAGCGTGCTTAACTGCGAGACCGACAAGTCGAGCAGGTGCGAAAGCAGGTCATAGTGATCCGGTGGTTCTGTATGGAAGGGCCATCGCTCAACGGATAAAAGGTACTCTGGGGATAACAGGCTGATACCGCCCAAGAGTTCATATCGACGGCGGTGTTTGGCACCTCGATGTCGGCTCATCTCATCCTGGGGCTGTAGCCGGTCCCAAGGGTATGGCTGTTCGCCATTTAAAGAGGTACGTGAGCTGGGTTTAAAACGTCGTGAGACAGTTTGGTCCCTATCTGCCGTGGGCGTTGGAAGTTTGAAGGGGGCTGCTCCTAGTACGAGAGGACCGGAGTGGACGAACCTCTGGTGTACCGGTTGTGACGCCAGTCGCATCGCCGGGTAGCTATGTTCGGAAGAGATAACCGCTGAAAGCATCTAAGCGGGAAACTCGCCTTAAGATGAGACTTCCCCGGGGACTTGATCCCCTTGAAGGGTCGTTCGAGACCAGGACGTTGATAGGTCGGGTGTGTAAGCGCAGTAATGCGTTCAGCTAACCGATACTAATTGCCCGTAAGGCTTGATCCTATAACAAGTCTGCCTTGCCAGATCTTGTTGATTCTCGTGTGCGATACACACAACCCAATATTACTGCTTCTTCCCAGATTGGTTCTGTTGGCCTGCCCAGCAGAACATCCCTCTTTGCCTGATGACCATAGCGAGTCGGTCCCACCCCTTCCCATCCCGAACAGGACCGTGAAACGACTCTACGCCGATGATAGTGCGGATTGCCCGTGTGAAAGTAGGTAATCGTCAGGCTCCCCTTGCCAAAACCCCCGCCCAACCAGGCGGGGGTTTTGCTTTTTATCCCCACCCACCACACCCCTCTCATCCCTCTGCCGACGCCACCTCCATACCGCCCCGTAAGCGAGTCGCCGGTACCGTCTCGACGGTGTGAATGAATGTTGCCAGAGTAGACCCCACCACAGCGAGTAGCGGGGACCACGGCATGAGCTGATCGACACGATTGATTGCGTGATCAGCAATGCGGGCAAGGACGAAGCGCAGATACGCCTCGGGATCGATGCCGTTGAGCTTCGCCGTTCCGATGAGGCTATAGATCGCGGCAGCGCGCTCGCCGCCGGAGTCGGCACCGGCGAACAGGTAATTCCGCCTCCCGATGGCCACTCCACGCAACGCTCGCTCGACCGGCAGGTTATCGATCTCGAGTTGGCCGTCGTCGCAATAGCGTGTGAGCGCTTCCCATCGGTTCAGCGCATAGAGAATCGCCCGACTCGTATCGGATTTCTTTGAGAGTGTCTCCAGCGTGGCGGTGAGCCAGGCGTGAAGCTGACTGAGAAGCGGTCGGGCATGTGCTTCTCGATACGCACGACGCTCGTCGGGCGGTTTGCCGCGTATCGCGTCTTCGATCTTGTACAACGCACCGATACGCTCGAGCGCTTCGGTATTCAATGCGTTCGGGCGCGCAGCGTGTAGCTCATAGAACTGGCGTCGGGCATGCGCCCAGCAGGCAGCTTCCCTCACGCGTCCGGTCTCGTAGATAGCCTGGTACCTTCGAGCAGCATCGACAGTTGGGCTTGGCTCAGGCAGACAACGCCACCGTCGGCGCGTGGCCAAACGAATCGGCCCCGTTCCAGGCGTTTCATCAGAAGACACATGCCGTCGCCGCTCCACCACAGCACTTTGACCAGATCGCCGCGCTTGCCTCGGAACACGAACACGTGACCGCTGAAGGGATCGCGTTCCAATACGGTCTGGACCTTCGCGGCCAAGCTGTTGAAGCCTGAACGCATATCAGTCACACCCGCGGCCAGCCAGACCTTTGTGCGGCTGGGCAGCCCGATCATGCTGCCGATTCCGGTGTGTTGCGCAACATGCGCAGCACCAGCCGCAACGTGCCCTCGTTGGGCGAGCCCTCGATCCGCACACGAGTGTTACCGACGTTGATCTCTATGGCGCCCATCGCGGCAGCGCCGATCACCGGCGTCGGCGCCACGGTCGCAGTCGGTCGCTCGATCTGTGGCGCTGGCGCTTCCAATGTGACCGGCAAAAATCCCACAGAATCGTATTCGCCGGCACGCAACGCGCGACGCCATTTGAATAACAAGTTCGTGTTCACCCCGTGTTCCATCGCCAGCCGCGCTACGGATACGCCCGGTTCGCAGGCCAGCTTGGCGAGTTTCCGTCGAAATTCGACGGGGTGATTAGGAATGCCTTTGCGTGAAGTTCTCTTCGGTGCTTCTGTTGACACTGTGGTCCCCGCTACTCGCCGTGGTGGGGCCTACTCTGGCAACATTCATTCACACCGTCGAGACGGTACCGGCGACTCGCTTACATTTAGGCGAGAAGGCTTGCTGTTTCACTCGGATCAAGGCGGCCAATATGCAAGCCGGAAATTCCGTCAGCGCCTCTGGCGCTATCGGATACAGCAGAGCATGAGCCGTCGAGGAAATTGTTGGGACAACTCCCCGATGGAGAGGCTGTTCCGCAGCTTCAAGACCGAATGGCTACCCCCCCGGATCATGACTGGGACTGGAGGCGAGAATCATGCCGAGCCTGGCTGGCCAAAGCCCCAATTATCGGGGCGGGAAGATAGTAACGGGGGCAGGTCAGCGGTTGAGTCGTGTCCGGACGTGGCCAACGCGCAGCAAAGGCAAACGCAGATCGATCAAAACGGGGCGAATTTACCCGGCGACTGCGTGCGCGTTTTGTGGTCACGTTTGTCATCCGACGCTTGGCGGCGCTGCTCCAACCCCGTATGATTCAAGTCTCCTGTTTTCCGAGGCGTTTCTACCGGAAAGCCGGAAGCGGCGAAGGGCGGTACCAGACGTCCCGTTCGATTCAGTAGTGCGCAGGCTTGGTCCCGTTGGGGATGCGATGACAACTGAAACGGCGGCGCAGGTCGGACGACGTCAGCGCACTCGAAGATGACTCAAAATAATTTCAACGAAGCGCTTGACACGAACTCGATGTACCCTCATAATCGTCAGTTCTCTGCGGAGGGGTGCCCGAGTGGCTAAAGGGGGCAGACTGTAAATCTGTTGGCTTACGCCTACGTTGGTTCGAATCCAACCTCCTCCACCAAAACATAAGCACAGAGCGGTACAGGGAATCGTTGGTGGCCCTTGCGGGTGTAGCTCAATGGTAGAGCAGAAGCCTTCCAAGCTTACGACGAGGGTTCGATTCCCTTCACCCGCTCCAGTTGAAGCATAAAGCGCCCATGTGGCTCAGTGGTAGAGCACTCCCTTGGTAAGGGAGAGGTCGGCAGTTCGATCCTGCCCATGGGCACCAGCAGGTAGTCGGTGTCTGTTTGCGCGCGGCGCAACATGTGAAATTCCTTTCGGGAGTTGAAAATGGCCAAGGAAAAGTTTGAGCGGACCAAGCCGCACGTGAACGTAGGTACGATTGGTCACGTTGACCACGGCAAGACGACGCTGACGGCGGCGATCGCGACGGTTCTGTCGGCGAAGTTCGGCGGCGAAGCGAAGAAGTACGACGAAATCGACGCGGCGCCGGAAGAAAAGGCGCGCGGCATCACGATCAACACCGCGCACATCGAGTACGAGACGGCGAACCGCCACTACGCGCACGTTGATTGCCCGGGCCACGCCGACTACGTGAAGAACATGATCACGGGCGCCGCGCAGATGGACGGCGCGATCCTGGTGTGCTCGGCCGCGGACGGCCCGATGCCGCAAACGCGTGAGCACATCCTGCTGGCGCGTCAGGTCGGCGTGCCGTACATCATCGTGTTCCTGAACAAGTGCGACATGGTCGACGACGCCGAGCTGCTCGAGCTGGTCGAAATGGAAGTGCGCGAACTGCTGTCGAAGTACGACTTCCCGGGCGACGACACGCCGATCATCAAGGGTTCGGCGAAGCTGGCGCTGGAAGGCGACAAGGGCGAGCTGGGCGAAGTGGCGATCATGAATCTGGCCGACGCGCTGGACACGTACATCCCGACGCCGGAGCGCGCGGTGGACGGTGCGTTCCTGATGCCGGTGGAAGACGTGTTCTCGATCTCGGGCCGCGGTACGGTGGTGACGGGTCGTGTCGAGCGCGGCGTGATCAAGGTCGGCGAAGAAATCGAAATCGTCGGTATCAAGGCGACGGCGAAGACGACCTGCACGGGCGTGGAAATGTTCCGCAAGCTGCTGGACCAGGGCCAGGCGGGCGACAACGTCGGTATCCTGCTGCGCGGCACGAAGCGTGAAGACGTGGAGCGCGGCCAGGTTCTGGCGAAGCCGGGTTCGATCACGCCGCATACGCACTTCACGGCTGAAGTGTACGTGCTGAGCAAGGACGAAGGCGGCCGCCACACGCCGTTCTTCAACAACTACCGTCCGCAGTTCTACTTCCGTACGACGGACGTGACGGGCTCGATCGAGCTGCCGAAGGACAAGGAAATGGTGATGCCGGGCGACAACGTGTCGATCACGGTGAAGCTGATCGCGCCGATCGCGATGGAAGAAGGTCTGCGCTTCGCGATCCGCGAAGGCGGCCGTACCGTCGGCGCCGGCGTCGTCGCCAAGATCATCGAGTAAGCCAGTTACTCGTTGATCGACAGTTTGGGGGTCGGCGTTTGCCGATCCCAACATGGTCTAGGGGTATAGCTCAACTGGCAGAGCGTCGGTCTCCAAAACCGAAGGTTGGGGGTTCGATTCCCTCTGCCCCTGCCACATAAGCCACGTTCTTCTACGTGGCGTTTGTTTTAGAGTGTTATGGCGAATCCTTCCGTCGAAACTGTTAATACCTCTGGCGATAAGCTGATGCTGGCCCTGGGTGTATTGTTGGTCTTGGCCGGATTCGCGGGCTTCTTCTTGCTTGGCGGCAAGGAATGGTATGTCCGCGGCGCTGCTTTGGCAGTGGGGGTGATCGCAGGTGTGGGCGTTGCGCTGATGTCGCTTCCTGGCAAGAGCTTCATCGCTTTTGCGAAGGATTCGTATCGTGAAGTGCGCAAAGTCGTTTGGCCCACGCGCAAGGAAGCCACGCAAACCACGCTTGTCGTCTTCGGTTTTGTGCTGGTCATGGCGCTCCTTCTCTGGATAAGTGATAAATCCATCGAATGGGCGATTTTCTCGGTGATTCTGGGTTGGAAATGATATGAGCGATACTCCGGCATCCCCGAGCGGAAAACGTTGGTACGTCGTGCACGCCTACTCCGGCATGGAGAAGAGCGTGCAACGTGCGCTTCAAGAGCGCATCGAGCGCGCCGGTATGCAGGACAAGTTCGGTCAGATCCTGGTTCCGACCGAGGAAGTGGTCGAAGTAAAGGGCGGCCACAAGGCTGTGACCGAGCGTCGTTTCTTTCCCGGCTACGTGCTGGTCGAAATGGAAATGACGGACGAGACATGGCATCTCGTGAAAAATACCGCGAAGGTCACCGGTTTCGTCGGCGGGGCGCGCAATCGCCCGAGCCCGATTTCCCCGCGGGAAGTCGAGAAAATCATGTCGCAGATGCAGGAAGGCGTGGAGAAGCCGCGCCCGAAGACCCTGTTCGAAGTCGGCGAGATGGTGCGCGTGAAGGAAGGTCCGTTCACGGACTTCAACGGCACGGTCGAGGAAGTGAACTACGAAAAATCAAGGGTTCGCGTGTCGGTCACCATTTTCGGTCGCGCGACGCCGGTCGAATTGGAATTCGGTCAGGTCGAAAAGGTTTAAGAAATCAGGTGGGCAGCTCCGAGAGCTGCCCACCTTCGCGCTTACGGCCCGCGTTAATGGCCGTTGAGGAGCGCAAGTAGTCGCAGGACGAACCCGCGTTATCACTCATCGAACGCTTTCACGCGTTCCAACGAGGTTTTCAAATGGCAAAGAAGATTGTCGGCTTTATCAAGCTGCAGATTCCTGCAGGTAAAGCCAACCCGTCGCCGCCCGTCGGTCCGGCACTGGGCCAGCGCGGCCTGAACATCATGGAGTTCTGCAAGGCGTTCAACGCGCAGACTCAAGGCATGGAGCCGGGCCTGCCGGTGCCGGTCGTCATCACGGCTTACGCGGACAAGAGCTTCACGTTCGTGATGAAGACGCCGCCCGCGACGGTTCTGATCAAGAAGGCAGCGAAGGTCGACAAGGGCTCGAGCAAGCCCCATACCGACAAGGTCGGCAAGATCACCCGCGCACAAGCGGAAGAAATCGCGAAGACCAAGATGCCGGATCTCACGGCAGCTGATCTCGACGCGGCCGTTCGCACCATCGCTGGTAGCGCACGCTCGATGGGCATCACTGTGGAGGGCGTGTAAATGGCCAAGATCTCGAAGCGCCGTCAGGCATTTGCCGCTAAGGTCGATCGTCAGAAGTTGTATCCGATCGATGACGCACTCGCCCTCGTGAAGGAATGCGCGAGCGCGAAGTTCGACGAGTCGATCGATGTCGCGGTTCAGCTCGGCATCGATGCGAAGAAGTCGGACCAGGTCGTTCGTGGCTCGGTCGTGCTGCCGGCCGGTACCGGCAAGTCGGTTCGTGTCGCCGTGTTCGCGCAAGGCGAGAAGGCTGAGCAAGCACGCGCCGCAGGTGCCGAAGTGGTCGGCATGGAAGACCTCGCCGAGCAGATCAAGGCCGGCCAAATGGACTTCGACATCGTGATCGCTTCGCCGGACACGATGCGTATCGTCGGTACGCTGGGTCAGATCCTCGGCCCGCGCGGCCTGATGCCGAACCCGAAGGTCGGCACGGTCACGCCGGACGTCGCGACCGCGGTGAAGAACGCGAAGGCGGGTCAGGTGCAGTTCCGCGTCGACAAGGCCGGTATCATCCACGCGACGATCGGCCGCGCATCGTTCGAACCGACCGCGCTGCGCACGAACCTGTCCGCGCTGATCGAAGCGCTGCAGAAGGCGAAGCCGGCGACGAGCAAGGGCGTGTACCTGCGCAAGATCGCGCTGTCGAGCACGATGGGCGTCGGCGTTCGCGTCGACCAGGGCTCGCTGGCTGCGCAGTAAGCGAAGTATTCGGGCCGTTTCGGTGAGAAGCGGCCTAAAAGGGCTTTGGGCGGTTGTTCGAAGAAGCATCGTCGAACAACCGGTTATCAAAGACCGTTGGTGGGATGGCAGCAGTCGGGCGATCCCTTAATGCAAGCCAACGCAGATGGCGAACCCGAAAAAGTTTTGCAGTGGTGAAGCGGGAGATCGACCGGCAATCGGCGGTCTTCAGCGGAAATACTCCTAACGAGTCGGACGCCGTTGTTGAACGAGGTGCGTGACGCGTCAAGCGAAGCGCATCGTTTCTGGAGGCTAACCGTGCCGCTTAATAGAGAAGACAAGCAAGCCGTCGTCGCTGAGGTCGCCGCGCAAGTCGCGAAGGCCCAGACCGTTGTGCTCGCTGAGTATCGTGGAATTGCGGTTGGCGATCTGACCACGCTGCGCGCGAAAGCGCGCGAGCAAAAGGTTTACCTGCGCGTTCTGAAGAACACGCTGGCGCGCCGCGCCGTCGAAGGTACGCCGTTTGCTCCGCTGGCAGAGCAGATGACTGGCCCCCTGATCTACGGCATCTCGGAAGATGCAATTGCTGCTGCGAAGGTCGTCAACGACTTCAGCAAGAGCAATGACAAGTTGGTCATCAAGGCCGGTTCGTACGATGGCAAGGTGATGGACAAGGCTGGCGTGCAAGCGCTCGCCAGCATCCCGAGCCGCGAAGAACTGCTCTCGAAGCTGCTGTTCGTCATGCAGGCGCCTGTTTCGGGCTTCGCGCGCGCACTGGCTGCGCTCGCCGAGAAGAAGCAAGCCGAAGCTGCTTAAGCGAACGCTCATCAGCGTCACTGATCGCTGGCTGTATCCGAATTCAATTTAGGAGTATTTCAAATGGCAATCGCAAAAGAAGACATCCTGGCAGCAGTCGAAGGGATGACCGTTCTGGAACTGAACGAGCTGGTCAAGGCGTTCGAAGAGAAGTTTGGCGTGTCGGCGGCTGCTGTTGCAGTCGCGGGCCCGGCAGCTGGCGGCGCCGCTGCTGCTGCTGAAGAGAAGACCGAGTTCACGGTCGTTCTGGCTGAAGCCGGCAGCAACAAGGTTGCAGTCATCAAGGCCGTTCGCGAACTCACGGGCCTGGGCCTGAAGGAAGCGAAGGATCTGGTTGACGGCGCACCGAAGCCCGTCAAGGAAGGCGTCGACAAGGCTGCCGCTGACGAAGCGAAGAAGAAGCTGGAAGACGCGGGCGCGAAGGTCGAAGTCAAGTAAGTTCCGACGCGCTGTGCGAAGGCTGGCGGTTTTCCACCGCCGGCCTTTTTGTGCTTTGTGGGGGCAGTGTTTTGACACCCTTTGATGGAGGTCGACGAGCACCCGCAGAAGCCAAAGAAAACCGCCCATCCACCGACGATCGGCGATTTTCTTTGTCTTCTGAAGCGACTGCAGAAGGCAAGTTTGGTCGGGCAGCGGGCAACACAGGCATCCGCTGCCGTCAGCCAGCGGTTGGTAGCGGCCAACCACCAAGCTTCTCGGCTCGTGCCGTCGGACGGCCATCGGGTCTCAGTCGGTGAACACTCGGGTTTGACACGTCCAGGTATCCCGCCTCGATAGCGCCCGTCGTGATTCGGAGATCGTATGCAATATTCCTTCACCGAGAAGAAGCGCATTCGCAAGAGTTTCGCGAAGCGTTCCATCGTTCACCAAGTGCCTTTCCTGCTGGCCACCCAGCTTGAATCATTCAGCACATTTCTGCAAGCCGATGTGCTGCCCGCGCAACGCAAGTCCGAAGGGTTGCAGGCCGCCTTCACGTCGGTGTTTCCCATCGTCTCGCACAACGGCTTCGCTCGTCTCGAGTTCGTGAGCTATGCGTTGTCGTCGCCGGCATTCAACATCAAGGAATGCCAGCAGCGCGGCCTGACCTATTGCTCGGCGCTGCGCGCGAAGGTGCGCCTCGTGCTCCTCGACAAGGAGTCGCCGAGCAAACCCGTCGTCAAGGAAGTAAAGGAACAGGAAGTGTACATGGGCGAAATTCCGCTCATGACGCCGACCGGTTCGTTCGTCATCAACGGTACCGAGCGCGTGATCGTTTCGCAGCTGCACCGCTCGCCGGGCGTGTTCTTCGAGCACGACAAGGGCAAGACGCACAGCTCGGGCAAGCTGCTGTTCTCCGCGCGGATCATTCCGTACCGCGGCTCGTGGCTAGACTTCGAATTCGATCCGAAGGACGTGCTGTACTTCCGCGTCGACCGCCGTCGCAAGATGCCGGTCACGATCCTGCTGAAGGCGATCGGCCTCACGCCGGAGCAGATCCTCGCGAACTTCTTCGTCTTCGACAACTTCACGCTGATGGACGAAGGCGCGCAGATGGAGTTCGTGCCCGAGCGCCTGCGCGGCGAAGTCGCACGCTTCGACATCACCGATCGTGAAGGCAAGGTCATCGTCCAGAAGGACAAGCGGATCAACGCGAAGCACATTCGCGATCTCGAAGCCGCGAAGACCAAGTACATCTCGGTGCCCGAAGACTATCTGCTCGGCCGCGTGCTTGCGAAGAACGTCGTCGACGGCGATACGGGCGAAGTGATCGCGAACGCCAACGACGAGATCACGGAAGGCGTGCTCGACAAGCTGCGCGAAGCGAAGATCAAGGAAATCCAGACGCTCTACACGAACGATCTGGACCAGGGTCCGTACATCTCGTCGACGCTGCGTGTCGACGAAACCGTCGACAAGACGGCCGCGCGCATCGCGATCTACCGGATGATGCGTCCGGGCGAGCCGCCGACGGAAGAAGCCGTCGAGGCGCTGTTCAATCGCCTGTTCTACAGCGAAGACGCGTACGACCTGTCGAAGGTCGGCCGCATGAAGTTCAACCGCCGCGTCGGCCGTGACGAAATCACCGGCCCGATGACGCTGCAGGACGACGACATCCTCGCGACGATCAAGATTCTCGTCGAGCTGCGCAACGGCAAGGGCGAAGTCGACGACATCGACCACCTCGGCAACCGGCGCGTGCGCTGCGTCGGCGAACTGGCGGAAAACCAGTTCCGCGCGGGCCTCGTGCGCGTCGAACGCGCGGTGAAGGAGCGCCTCGGCCAGGCCGAGAGCGAAAACCTGATGCCGCACGACCTGATCAACTCGAAGCCGATTTCGTCGGCGATTCGCGAGTTCTTCGGCTCGTCGCAGCTGTCGCAGTTCATGGACCAGACCAACCCGCTGTCGGAAATCACGCACAAGCGCCGCGTTTCCGCACTGGGCCCGGGCGGTCTGACGCGCGAGCGCGCGGGCTTCGAAGTCCGCGACGTGCACCCGACCCACTACGGCCGCGTGTGCCCGATCGAAACGCCGGAAGGTCCGAACATCGGTCTCATCAACTCGCTCGCGCTGTATGCGCACCTGAACGAATACGGCTTCCTCGAGACGCCGTACCGCAAGGTCGTCGACAGCAAGGTGACCGACCAGATCGACTATCTGTCGGCGATCGAGGAAGGCCGCTACATGATCGCGCAGGCAAACGCGGCGATCAGCAACGATGGCTCGCTCGTCGACGAACTCGTGTCGTCGCGTGAAGCCGGCGAAACGATGATGGTCACGCCGGACCGCATCCAGTACATGGACGTCGCGCCGTCGCAGATCGTGTCGGTTGCAGCCTCGCTGATTCCGTTCCTCGAGCACGACGATGCGAACCGTGCGCTGATGGGCTCGAACATGCAGCGTCAGGCCGTGCCGTGTCTGCGTCCGGAGAAGCCCGTCGTCGGTACCGGCATCGAGCGTACCGTGGCGGTCGACTCGGGCACGACGGTGCAGGCGTTGCGCGGCGGCGTCGTCGATTACGTCGACGCGGGCCGTATCGTCATTCGCGTGAACGATGACGAAGCGGTCGCGGGCGAAGTCGGCGTCGACATCTATAACCTGATCAAGTACACGCGTTCGAACCAGAACACGAACATCAATCAGCGTCCGATCGTGAAGATGGGCGACAAGGTCGCGCGCGGCGACGTGCTGGCCGACGGCGCGTCGACGGACCTGGGCGAGCTCGCGCTCGGCCAGAACATGCTGATCGCGTTCATGCCGTGGAACGGCTACAACTTCGAGGATTCGATCCTGATCTCGGAGCGCGTCGTCGCGGACGATCGCTACACGTCGATCCACATCGAAGAGTTGAACGTCGTCGCACGCGACACGAAGCTCGGGCCGGAAGAAATCACGCGCGATATCTCGAACCTCGCGGAAGTCCAGCTTGGCCGTCTCGACGAATCGGGCATCGTGTACATCGGTGCGGAAGTCGAAGCGGGCGACGTGCTGGTCGGCAAGGTGACGCCGAAGGGCGAAACCCAGCTGACGCCGGAAGAGAAGCTGCTGCGCGCGATCTTCGGCGAGAAGGCGTCGGACGTGAAGGACACGTCGCTGCGCGTGCCGTCGGGCATGAGCGGCACGGTGATCGACGTCCAGGTGTTCACGCGTGAAGGCATCCAGCGCGACAAGCGTGCGCAACAGATCATCGACGACGAACTGAAGCGCTACCGCCTCGACTTGAACGACCAGCTGCGCATCGTGGAAGGCGACGCGTTCCAGCGTCTCGCACGCATGCTCGTGGGCAAGGTCGCGAACGGCGGACCGAAGAAGCTCGCGAAGGGCACGAAGATCGACCAGGCATACCTGGAAGACCTCGACCACTACCACTGGTTCGACATCCGCCTCGCGGACGACGAGGCAGCCGCGCAACTCGAAGCGATCAAGAACTCGATCGAAGAGAAGCGTCACCAGTTTGACCTCGCGTTCGAAGAGAAGCGCAAGAAGCTCACGCAAGGCGACGAACTGCCGCCGGGCGTGCTGAAGATGGTCAAGGTGTACCTCGCGGTGAAGCGCCGTCTGCAGCCTGGCGACAAGATGGCGGGCCGTCACGGTAACAAGGGCGTCGTGTCGAAGATCGTCCCGGTCGAAGACATGCCGTACATGGCGGACGGCCGTCCGGCCGACGTCGTGCTGAACCCGCTCGGCGTGCCGTCGCGGATGAACGTGGGTCAGGTTCTGGAAGTGCACCTCGGCTGGGCGGCGAAGGGCCTCGGCTGGCGTATCGGCGAGATGCTCGCGCGTCAGACGAAGATCGAGGAACTGCGTGTGTTCCTGACCAAGATCTACAACGAGTCGGGCCGTGCGGAAGACCTCGAGAGCTTCAGCGACGACGAGATCCTCGAACTCGCGAAGAACCTGCGCGAAGGCGTGCCGTTCGCGACGCCGGTGTTCGACGGCGCGACCGAAGAAGAAATGTCGAAGATGCTCGACCTCG
This sequence comes from Burkholderia thailandensis E264, assembly GCF_000012365.1. Classification (NCBI taxonomy): domain Bacteria; kingdom Pseudomonadati; phylum Pseudomonadota; class Betaproteobacteria; order Burkholderiales; family Burkholderiaceae; genus Burkholderia; species Burkholderia thailandensis. The sequence goes on along the minus strand of NC_007651.1, from coordinate 3,513,611 downwards.
CGTTCCCGGACGACATCGCCGAACAGCTCGACATGAACCCGTCGAAGAATCAGGTGCGCCTGTACGACGGCCGCACGGGCGAGCCGTTCGAGCGCCGCGTGACGGTCGGCTACATGCACTACCTGAAGCTGCACCACTTGGTCGACGACAAGATGCACGCGCGTTCGACGGGCCCGTACTCGCTCGTCACGCAGCAACCGCTCGGCGGCAAGGCGCAGTTCGGCGGCCAGCGTTTCGGTGAAATGGAAGTGTGGGCGCTCGAAGCGTATGGCGCTTCGTACGTGCTGCAGGAAATGCTGACGGTGAAGTCGGACGACGTGACCGGCCGGACCAAGGTTTATGAGAACCTGGTCAAGGGCGACCATGTCATCGATGCCGGCATGCCCGAGTCGTTCAACGTGTTGGTGAAGGAAATCCGGTCGCTCGGTATCGACATCGACCTGGACCGGAACTAAAAGGACTACTGGAGAGAAGCGATGAAAGCTTTGCTCGATCTATTCAAGCAAGTCCAACAAGAAGAAATTTTTGACGCGATCAAGATCGGTCTGGCCTCGCCGGACAAGATCCGCTCGTGGTCGTTCGGCGAAGTGAAGAAGCCGGAGACGATCAACTACCGCACGTTCAAGCCCGAGCGCGACGGTCTGTTCTGCGCGAAGATCTTCGGCCCGATCAAGGACTACGAGTGCTTGTGCGGCAAGTACAAGCGCCTGAAGCACCGCGGCGTGATCTGCGAGAAGTGCGGCGTCGAAGTGACGCTCGCGAAGGTGCGTCGTGAGCGGATGGGCCACATCGAGCTCGCGTCGCCGGTCGCGCACATCTGGTTCCTGAAGTCGCTGCCGTCGCGTCTGGGCATGGTGCTCGACATGACGCTGCGCGACATCGAGCGCGTGCTGTACTTCGAAGCGTACGTGGTGATCGATCCGGGCATGACGCCGCTGAAGGCGCGTCAGATCATGACCGAAGAGGATTACTACAACAAGGTCGAGGAATACGGCGACGAATTCCGCGCCGAGATGGGCGCGGAAGGCGTGCGCGAGCTGCTGCGCTCGATCAACATCGACGAGCAGGTCGAGACGCTGCGCACCGAGCTCAAGAACACCGGCTCGGAAGCGAAGATCAAGAAGTACGCGAAGCGCCTGAAGGTGCTCGAGGCGTTCCAGCGCTCGGGCATCAAGCCCGACTGGATGATCCTCGAAGTGCTGCCGGTGCTGCCGCCGGAACTGCGTCCGCTCGTGCCGCTCGACGGCGGCCGTTTCGCGACGTCGGATCTGAACGACCTGTACCGCCGCGTGATCAACCGTAACAACCGGTTGAAGCGTCTGCTCGAGCTGAAGGCGCCGGAGATCATCGTGCGCAACGAAAAGCGGATGCTGCAGGAAGCCGTCGACTCGCTGCTCGACAACGGCCGCCGCGGCAAGGCGATGACGGGGGCGAACAAGCGTCCGCTGAAGTCGCTCGCCGACATGATCAAGGGTAAGGGCGGCCGCTTCCGTCAGAACCTGCTCGGCAAGCGCGTCGACTACTCGGGCCGTTCGGTCATCGTGGTCGGCCCGACGCTGAAGCTGCACCAGTGTGGCCTGCCGAAGCTGATGGCGCTCGAGCTGTTCAAGCCGTTCATCTTCAACAAGCTGGAAGTGATGGGCGTCGCGACGACCATCAAGGCGGCGAAGAAGGAAGTCGAGAACCAGACGCCGGTGGTGTGGGACATCCTCGAAGAGGTGATCCGCGAGCACCCGGTGATGCTCAACCGTGCGCCGACGCTGCACCGTCTCGGCATCCAGGCGTTCGAGCCCGTGCTGATCGAAGGCAAGGCGATCCAGCTGCACCCGCTCGTCTGCGCGGCGTTCAACGCCGACTTCGACGGTGACCAGATGGCCGTTCACGTGCCGCTGTCGCTCGAAGCGCAGATGGAAGCGCGCACGCTGATGCTCGCGTCGAACAACGTGCTGTTCCCGGCGAACGGCGATCCGTCGATCGTGCCGTCGCAGGATATCGTGCTGGGTCTGTACTACGCGACCCGCGAGGCGATCAACGGCAAGGGCGAAGGTCTTTCGTTCACCGGCGTGTCGGAAGTGATCCGCGCGTACGAGAACAAGGAAGTCGAGCTCGCGTCGCGCGTGAACGTGCGGATCACCGAAATGGTCCGCAACGAGGATACGTCCGAAGGCGCGCCGCAGTTCGTGCCGAAGATCTCGCTGTACGCGACGACCGTCGGCCGCGCGATCCTGTCGGAAATCCTGCCGCCGGGCCTGCCGTTCTCGGTGCTGAACAAGCCGCTGAAGAAGAAGGAAATCTCGCGCCTGATCAACACCGCGTTCCGCAAGTGCGGCCTGCGCGCGACCGTCGTGTTCGCCGACCAGCTGATGCAGTCGGGCTTCCGTCTCGCGACGCGCGCCGGCATCTCGATCTGCGTCGACGACATGCTTGTGCCGACGCAGAAGGAACAGATCGTCGGCGACGCCGCGAAGAAGGTGAAGGAGTACGACCGCCAGTACATGTCGGGTCTCGTCACCGCGCAGGAACGCTACAACAACGTGGTCGACATCTGGTCGGCGACGTCGGAAGCGGTCGGCAAGGCGATGATGGAGCAGTTGTCGACGGAGCCGGTGGTCGATCGCGACGGCAACGAGACGCGCCAGGAATCGTTCAACTCGATCTACATGATGGCCGACTCGGGCGCCCGGGGTTCGGCGGTGCAGATTCGTCAGCTGGCCGGCATGCGCGGCCTGATGGCGAAGCCGGACGGCTCGATTATCGAGACGCCGATTACCGCGAACTTCCGCGAAGGCCTGAACGTGCTGCAGTACTTCATCTCGACCCACGGTGCACGTAAGGGTCTGGCTGATACGGCACTGAAGACTGCGAACTCGGGTTATCTGACGCGCCGTCTCGTCGACGTGACGCAGGATCTCGTCGTCGTGGAAGACGATTGCGGCACGTCCAACGGCGTCGCGATGAAGGCGCTCGTGGAAGGCGGTGAAGTCGTCGAAGCGCTGCGCGACCGTATTCTCGGCCGCGTCGCGGCGTCGGACGTCGTCAATCCGGAAACGCAGGAAACCCTGTACGAAGCAGGCACGCTGCTCGACGAAACCGCGGTGGAAGACATCGAACGCCTCGGCATCGACGAAGTGCGCGTGCGCACGGCGCTCACCTGCGAAACGCGCTATGGCTTGTGCGCGTCGTGCTACGGCCGCGATCTCGGCCGCGGCTCGCTCGTGAACGTCGGCGAAGCGGTCGGCGTGATCGCGGCGCAGTCGATCGGCGAACCGGGCACGCAGCTCACGATGCGTACGTTCCACATCGGTGGCGCGGCATCGCGCGCGGCAGTGGCGTCGTCGGTCGAAGCGAAGAGCAACGGTACGGTGCGCTTCACGGCGACGATGCGTTACGTCACGAACGCGAAGGGCGAGCAGATCGTCATCTCGCGCTCGGGCGAGGCGATGATCACGGACGATATCGGCCGTGAGCGCGAACGCCACAAGGTGCCGTACGGCGCGACGCTGCTGCAGCTCGACGGTGCGCAGATCAAGGCGGGTACGCAGTTGGCTACGTGGGATCCGCTGACGCGTCCGATCATCACCGAGTACGGCGGTACGGTGAAGTTCGAGAACGTCGAGGAAGGCGTGACGGTCGCCAAGCAGATCGATGACGTGACGGGCCTTTCGACCCTCGTCGTGATCGACGTGAAGCGTCGCGGTTCGCAGGCGTCGAAGAGCGTGCGGCCGCAGGTGAAGCTGCTCGACGCGAACGGCGAGGAAGTGAAGATCCCCGGCACGGAGCACGCGGTGCAGATCGGCTTCCAGGTCGGCGCGCTGATCACCGTGAAGGACGGTCAGCAGGTGCAGGTGGGTGAAGTGCTCGCACGTATCCCGACCGAAGCGCAGAAGACGCGTGACATTACCGGCGGTCTGCCGCGCGTGGCCGAGCTGTTCGAAGCGCGTTCGCCGAAGGATGCGGGCATTCTCGCGGAAGTCACCGGCACGACGTCGTTCGGCAAGGACACGAAGGGCAAGCAGCGTCTCGTCATCACGGATCTCGAGGGCAACCAGCACGAGTTCCTGATCGCGAAGGAAAAGCAGGTGCTGGTCCACGATGCTCAGGTCGTCAACAAGGGCGAAATGATCGTGGACGGCCCGGCCGATCCGCACGACATCCTGCGTCTGCAGGGTATCGAGGCGCTGTCGCGCTACATCGTCGACGAAGTGCAGGACGTGTACCGTCTGCAGGGCGTGAAGATCAACGACAAGCACATCGAAGTGATCGTGCGTCAGATGCTGCGCCGCGTGCAGATCGTCGACAACGGCGATACGCGCTTCATTCCGGGCGAGCAGGTCGAGCGCTCGGACATGCTGGACGAGAACGACCGCATGATCGCGGAAGGCAAGCGCCCGGCGACGTACGAGAACATCCTGCTGGGTATCACGAAGGCGTCGCTGTCGACCGATTCGTTCATCTCCGCGGCATCGTTCCAGGAAACGACCCGCGTGCTGACCGAGGCTGCGATCATGGGCAAGCGCGACGATCTGCGTGGCCTGAAGGAAAACGTGATCGTCGGCCGTCTGATCCCGGCCGGTACGGGTCTCGCGTTCCACAAGGCGCGCAAGGCGAAGGAGCAATCCGATCGCGAGCGTTTCGACCAGATCGCAGCGGAAGAAGCGTTCGAGTTCGGCACGCCGAGCACGCCCGCCGAAGAGCCGCAGCACCCGGCGGAGTAAGCGAAGCGGCGCGAGCCGCTTTGCCTGCCCGCCGAGGAAGCCGCCCGGTTTCGACCGGGCGGCTTTTTTTATGCGCGTGCCGCGCGGCGCGGCCGCGAGCCGGCTGAACGGGCAACGTGCGACCTTCGTCCACCTTTCGCGGCGGCGACGTTGGTAAAATCCCGCCCACCGGCTCCTTTCGCAGTCCATCCATCTCCAGACCCATGTCCCGCGCGCTCGAAATTCTCAACGAAGTCTTCGGCTATCCCGCCTTCCGAGGTCAACAGGGCGAGATCGTCGAGCACGTTGCGGCGGGCGGCGACTGCCTCGTGCTGATGCCCACGGGCGGCGGCAAGTCGCTCTGCTACCAGATCCCGGCGCTCGTGCGCAGCGAGTCGGGCCGCGGCGCGGGCATCGTCGTGTCGCCGCTCATCGCGCTGATGCAGGATCAGGTCGCCGCGCTGTCCGAAGTCGGCGTGCGCGCGGCGTATCTGAACTCGACGCTGTCGGGCGCCGAGGCGGCCGCGACCGAACGCGCGCTGCGCGACGGCGACATCGATCTGCTCTACGTCGCGCCCGAGCGATTGATGACGCCGCGTTTTCTCGATCTGCTCGAGCGCGCGCGCATCGGCCTTTTCGCGATAGACGAGGCGCACTGCGTGTCGCAGTGGGGTCACGATTTCCGGCCCGAGTACATTCAGTTGTCGGTGCTGCACGAGCGCTTTCCGGACGTGCCGCGAATCGCGCTGACCGCGACCGCCGACGCGATCACGCGCGACGAGATCGTTCAGCGGCTCGCGCTCGACGACGCGCGCATCTTCGTGTCGAGCTTCGACCGGCCGAACATCCGCTATCGGATCGTCGAAAAGGACAACGCGCGCTCGCAATTGCTCGATTTCATTCGCGCGGAGCACACGAACGCGGACGGCACGACCGATGCGGGCGTCGTCTATTGTCTGTCGCGCCGCAAGGTCGAGGAGACGGCCGAGTGGTTGAAGGCGCAGGGGGTGCGTGCGCTGCCGTATCACGCGGGAATGGAGTTCGAAATCCGGCAGAAGCACCAGGAGATGTTCCAGCGCGAGGAGGGGATCGTGATGTGCGCGACGATCGCGTTCGGCATGGGCATCGACAAGCCGGATGTGCGCTTCGTCGCGCACCTGGATTTGCCGAAAAGCGTCGAAGGCTACTACCAGGAGACCGGGCGCGCGGGCCGCGACGGCATGCCGGCGAATGCGTGGATGGCGTATGGGCTCGGCGATGTCGTTCAGCAGCGCAAGATGATTGACGAATCGGATGCCGACGACACGCACAAGCGCGTTCAGACGTCGAAGCTCGACGCGCTGCTCGGGCTGTGCGAGACGGCATCGTGCCGCCGGGTGCGCCTCCTTGCGTACTTCGGCGAGACGAGCGGCCCGTGCGGCAATTGCGACACCTGCCTCGAGCCGCCGGCGACATGGGACGCGACGCGTGAGGCGCAGATGGCGCTGTCGTGCGTGTTCCGCGCGCAGCGCGCGAGCGGCTTCAATTTCGGCGCGAGCCACCTGATCGAAGTGCTGCGTGGCGGGCGTACCGAAAAGGTGCTGCAGCGCGGTCACGAGAGTCTCAGCACGTTCGGCATCGGCGCCGAACTGTCCGAAGCCGAATGGCGGGCGATCTTCCGGCAGCTCGTCGCGTTCGGTTATCTCGCCGTCGATCACGGCGGCTTCGGCGCACTCGTGCTGACGGAAGCGAGCAAGCCGGTGCTCAAGGGCGAGGAGAAGGTCACGCTGCGCCGCTACGTGAAGCCGGCGCGCACCCGGCAATCGTCCGGCCGCAGCGGCGCGCGCGTCGATCCGACGGCCGGCATGAGCGCGCGCGAGCGCGCGTGCTGGGAGCGCTTGCGCGCATGGCGCGCGGAAACGGCGAAGAGCGACGGCGTGCCCGCGTACGTGATCTTCCATGACGCGACGCTCGCGGAGATCGCCCGCAACGCGCCGGAATCGATCGACGACTTGCGCCATATCCCCGGAATCGGCGCGCGCAAGCTGGACCGCTTCGGCGACGAGATTCTCGAGGTCGTCGAGGCGGCCTGAGCGGGCTGCTCGCCTTCGCATTCCGGCACCAAAAATCACGCAAGCTGTTGACTCACTTGGGATTTTCGGAATATCATGCCGGGTTCCGGTTCTCGGTGGGTTGATTCCTGGGCGCAAGCCTGGGTGTCGCGCGCGTTCCGGAGCGTCACGCATGTCGGATTTCGCTTTGCCCGAGTTCGACGTGTCGATTTTGGTCAATTTCAGGAATAAACAATGCCAACCATCAATCAACTGGTTCGCAAAGGCCGCGCGTCGGAAACGACGAAGAGCAAGAGCCCGGCCTTGCAGGACTGCCCCCAGCGTCGCGGCGTGTGCACCCGTGTGTACACGACGACGCCGAAGAAGCCGAACTCGGCACTCCGTAAGGTTGCCAAGGTTCGTCTGACGAACGGCTTCGAAGTGATTTCGTACATCGGCGGTGAAGGCCACAACCTGCAGGAGCACTCGGTTGTGCTGATCCGCGGCGGCCGTGTGAAGGACTTGCCGGGTGTGCGTTATCACATGGTTCGCGGCTCGCTGGATACGCAGGGCGTCAAGGACCGTAAGCAGGCTCGCTCGAAGTACGGCGCGAAGCGTGCGAAGGCTGCGAAGTAAGCTGCCTCTGAATGGAGATCGCCTCCGGGCGGTTAAGGCGGTGGTGCCGGATTGCCGGTGCTGTCGAGTAAGTGGTCACCCGGCCAAGCTGGTTAGTCGAGCAGATGTGATCGGGTTAGTTGGTGGCCGCGGGGCTTTCGAGCTCCAACTGAACAGGTAAAGGAAGAATCATGCCGCGTCGTCGCGAAGTCCCCAAGCGGGAAGTGTTGCCGGATCCGAAGTACGGCAACGTGGATGTAGCCAAGTTCATGAACATGCTGATGCTGTCCGGCAAGAAGTCGGTGGCTGAGCGCATCGTTTATGGCGCATTCGAACAAATCCAGACCAAGGGTGGCAAGGACCCGCTGGAAGTGTTCACGGTCGCGCTCAACAACGTGAAGCCGGTGGTCGAAGTGAAGAGCCGTCGCGTTGGTGGTGCGAACTATCAGGTTCCGGTCGAAGTGCGCCCGTCGCGTCGTATGGCATTGGCGATGCGCTGGTTGCGCGAGGCTGCGAAGAAGCGTAGCGAGAAGTCGATGGCTCTGCGCCTTGCAGGTGAACTCTCCGAAGCGGCCGAAGGCCGCGGCGGCGCGATGAAGAAGCGCGACGAAGTTCACCGGATGGCGGAAGCCAACCGTGCGTTCTCGCACTTCCGTTTCTAAGCGCCAGGCTGGGCTTTAGCGGAAAAATTCCGGGCGGGTGCGCTTTTCGAGCGCCTCGCCCGTTTGTGTTGAGGCGCGCTGCGACAAGGGTCGCATCGTGCCAACCAATAGAGGATCAAAGTGGCTCGTAAGACTCCTATCGAGCGCTACCGCAACATCGGTATTAGCGCTCACATCGACGCCGGCAAGACGACGACGACCGAGCGCATTCTGTTTTACACCGGCGTGAACCACAAGATCGGTGAAGTTCACGACGGCGCAGCGACGATGGACTGGATGGAGCAGGAACAGGAGCGTGGCATCACGATCACGTCCGCTGCTACCACGGCGTTCTGGAAGGGCATGGGCAACAACTACCCGGAACACCGCATCAACATCATCGACACCCCGGGCCACGTCGACTTCACGATCGAAGTGGAACGCTCGATGCGCGTGCTCGACGGCGCGTGCATGGTGTACTGCGCGGTGGGCGGCGTGCAGCCGCAGTCGGAAACGGTGTGGCGTCAGGCGAACAAGTACAAGGTGCCGCGTCTCGCGTTCGTCAACAAGATGGACCGTACCGGCGCGAACTTCTTCAAGGTCTATGATCAGCTCAAGCTGCGCCTGAAGGCAAACCCGGTTCCGGTCGTGGTGCCGATCGGCGCGGAAGAGAACTTCAAGGGCGTGGTCGACCTGCTGAAGATGAAGGCGATCATTTGGGACGAAGCGTCGCAAGGCACGAAGTTCGACTACGTCGACATCCCGGCCGAGCTCGCCGACACCTGCCAGGAATGGCGTGAAAAGATGGTCGAAGCGGCTGCCGAAGCCAGCGAAGACCTGATGAACAAGTACCTGGAAGAAGGCGATCTGCCGGAAGCCGACATCGTCAAGGCGCTGCGCGACCGTACGATCGCGTGCGAAATCCAGCCGATGCTGTGCGGTACCGCGTTCAAGAACAAGGGCGTGCAGCGCATGCTCGACGCCGTGATCGACTTCCTGCCGTCGCCGGTCGACATCCCGCCGGTCAAGGGCGAGCTCGAAAGCGGCGAAGCGGCCGAGCGCCAGGCTTCCGACGAAGAGAAGTTCTCGTCGCTCGCGTTCAAGATCATGACCGACCCGTTCGTCGGCCAGCTGATCTTCTTCCGCGTGTATTCGGGCGTCGTGAATTCGGGTGACACGCTGCTGAACTCGACCAAGGGCAAGAAGGAGCGCCTCGGCCGTATTCTGCAGATGCACGCGAACCAGCGTGAGGAAATCAAGGAAGTCCGTGCAGGCGACATCGCCGCCGCGGTCGGCCTGAAGGAAGCGACCACGGGCGACACGCTGTGCGATCCGGCGCATCCGATCGTGCTCGAGCGCATGGTGTTCCCGGAGCCGGTGATCTCGCAGGCCGTCGAGCCGAAGACGAAGGCCGACCAGGAAAAGATGGGCCTCGCGCTGAACCGTCTCGCGCAGGAAGATCCGTCGTTCCGCGTGCAGACCGACGAGGAATCGGGCCAGACGATCATTTCGGGCATGGGCGAGCTCCACCTCGAAATTCTGGTCGACCGGATGAAGCGTGAATTCGGCGTCGAGGCGACGGTCGGCAAGCCGCAGGTCGCGTACCGCGAAACGATCCGCTCGACGGCGAAGGACGTCGACGGCAAGTTCGTCAAGCAGTCGGGCGGTCGCGGCCAGTACGGTCACGCGGTCATCACGCTCGAGCCGAACGAGCAGGGCAAGGGCTACGAATTCTTCGACGAGATCAAGGGTGGCGTGATTCCGCGCGAATACATCCCGGCCGTCGACAAGGGTATCCAGGACACGCTGAAGTCGGGCGTGCTCGCGGGCTTCCCGGTCGTCGACGTGAAGGTCCACCTGACGTTCGGTTCGTACCACGACGTCGACTCGAACGAAAACGCGTTCCGCATGGCCGGCTCGATGGCGTTCAAGGAAGCGATGCGCCGCGCGAACCCGGTGGTGCTCGAGCCGATGATGGCGGTCGAAGTCGAAACGCCGGAAGACTACATGGGCAACGTGATGGGCGACCTGTCGGGCCGTCGCGGCATCGTCCAGGGCATGGAAGACATGGTCGGCGGCGGCAAGATCGTCCGCGCGGAAGTGCCGCTGTCGGAAATGTTCGGCTACTCGACGTCGCTGCGCTCGCTGACGCAAGGTCGTGCAACGTACACGATGGAGTTCAAGCACTACGCTGAAGCTCCGAAGAACGTTGCCGACGCGATCATCAGCGCAAAGTCGAAGTAAATCTGCATCTACCAACCGATTATTTTTGAAAGAAGAGAATCATGGCAAAAGAGAAGTTTGAGCGGACCAAGCCGCACGTGAACGTAGGTACGATTGGTCACGTTGACCACGGCAAGACGACGCTGACGGCGGCGATCGCGACGGTTCTGTCGGCGAAGTTCGGCGGCGAAGCGAAGAAGTACGACGAAATCGACGCGGCGCCGGAAGAAAAGGCGCGCGGCATCACGATCAACACCGCGCACATCGAGTACGAGACGGCGAACCGCCACTACGCGCACGTTGATTGCCCGGGCCACGCCGACTACGTGAAGAACATGATCACGGGCGCCGCGCAGATGGACGGCGCGATCCTGGTGTGCTCGGCCGCGGACGGCCCGATGCCGCAAACGCGTGAGCACATCCTGCTGGCGCGTCAGGTCGGCGTGCCGTACATCATCGTGTTCCTGAACAAGTGCGACATGGTCGACGACGCCGAGCTGCTCGAGCTGGTCGAAATGGAAGTGCGCGAACTGCTGTCGAAGTACGACTTCCCGGGCGACGACACGCCGATCATCAAGGGTTCGGCGAAGCTGGCGCTGGAAGGCGACAAGGGCGAGCTGGGCGAAGTGGCGATCATGAATCTGGCCGACGCGCTGGACACGTACATCCCGACGCCGGAGCGCGCGGTGGACGGTGCGTTCCTGATGCCGGTGGAAGACGTGTTCTCGATCTCGGGCCGCGGTACGGTGGTGACGGGTCGTGTCGAGCGCGGCGTGATCAAGGTCGGCGAAGAAATCGAAATCGTCGGTATCAAGGCGACGGCGAAGACGACCTGCACGGGCGTGGAAATGTTCCGCAAGCTGCTGGACCAGGGCCAGGCGGGCGACAACGTCGGTATCCTGCTGCGCGGCACGAAGCGTGAAGACGTGGAGCGCGGCCAGGTTCTGGCGAAGCCGGGTTCGATCACGCCGCATACGCACTTCACGGCTGAAGTGTACGTGCTGAGCAAGGACGAAGGCGGCCGCCACACGCCGTTCTTCAACAACTACCGTCCGCAGTTCTACTTCCGTACGACGGACGTGACGGGCTCGATCGAGCTGCCGAAGGACAAGGAAATGGTGATGCCGGGCGACAACGTGTCGATCACGGTGAAGCTGATCGCGCCGATCGCGATGGAAGAAGGTCTGCGCTTCGCGATCCGCGAAGGCGGCCGTACCGTCGGCGCCGGCGTCGTCGCCAAGATCATCGAGTAATATCGACGGTCTGCGGATTCGTGTAGAATCCGGCGTTTGGCAGTAGAAGTACCGATCGGGACCGGGCGCCTTGCTCTCCGCAGGCGCCCGGTCCCACGTTCTTTATCTGATCTGGCGGCGCAACACCGCCTCGCTCTTTTCAAGGAATCGTCATGCAGCAACAGAAAATCCGTATTCGCCTGAAGGCTTTCGACTATCGTCTGATCGATCAATCGGCTGCCGAAATCGTCGACACCGCGAAGCGGACCGGCGCAATCGTCCGCGGCCCGGTGCCGCTGCCGACGCGCATCCAGCGTTTTGACATCCTGCGTTCGCCGCACGTCAACAAGACGTCGCGCGACCAGCTCGAAATCCGCACTCACCAGCGCCTGATGGACATCGTCGATCCGACCGACAAGACGGTCGACGCGCTGATGAAGCTCGACCTGCCGGCCGGCGTCGACGTGGAAATCAAGCTGCAGTAAGGCTCTCGGCGCCCTCCGGTCTGCCGGGCGGCGCTAAGTCTTTGATTGCTTGCGAAAAACGAGAGGCCTCGCTATAATGCTAGGCTTTTCGCGTATTTGCGTAAAAAGCTGTCGGCCTGAGCCTCTTCAGGTTGCGGCGTTTTGTAAATTAGCCCCGACCAATCGCAGTCGGGAATGGAGAAAACGATGAGCCTTGGACTCGTAGGTCGCAAGGTTGGCATGACCCGTATCTTCACGGCGGAAGGGGACTCGATCCCCGTCACCGTGCTCGACGTGTCGGACAACCGCGTGACGCAGATCAAGACTGTTGAAACCGACGGCTACACGGCCGTGCAGGTTGCATTCGGCTCCCGCCGCGCATCGCGCGTGACGAAGCCGCTGGCAGGTCATCTCGCCAAAGCCGGTGTCCAAACCGGTGAAATCCTCAAGGAATTCCGCATCGAAGCCGACAAGGCCGCCGAGTTGTCGAACGGCGCCGTGATCGGTCCGGATCTGTTCGAAGTGGGCCAGAAGGTCGACGTGCAAGGCGTGTCGATCGGTAAGGGCTACGCGGGCACGATCAAGCGCTACAACTTCGGTTCCGGCCGCGCGTCGCACGGTAATTCGCGCTCGCACAACGTGCCGGGCTCGATCGGTATGGCGCAGGATCCGGGCCGCGTGTTTCCGGGCAAGCGCATGACGGGTCACATGGGTGACGAGACGGTGACGGTTCAGAACCTCGAAATCGCTCGCATCGACGCCGATCGCAAGCTGCTGCTCGTCAAGGGTGCAGTTCCGGGTGCGAAGGGCGGCAAGGTTTTCGTGACGCCGGCCGTGAAGACGCGTGCCGTGAAGGGGGCGAAATAATGGAACTCAAGCTCCTGAATTCGAATGGTCAGGAAGGTGCGGTGGTCAACGCGTCGGACGTCGTGTTCGGCCGTGACTACAACGAAGCGCTGATCCACCAGGTCGTCGTTGCTTATCAGGCGAACGCTCGCCAGGGCAATCGCGCGCAGAAGGATCGCGAGCAAGTCAAGCACACGACGAAGAAGCCGTGGCGCCAGAAGGGTACGGGCCGCGCTCGTGCCGGTATGTCGTCGAGCCCGTTGTGGCGGGGCGGTGGTCGGATCTTCCCGAACTCGCCCGACGAAAACTTCTCGCACAAGGTCAACAAGAAGATGCATCGCGCAGGTCTCTGCTCGATCTTCTCGCAACTGGCCCGCGAAGGCCGTCTGTCGGTCGTCGAGGACATCGTTCTCGAAGCGCCGAAGACCAAGCTGCTGGCCGACAAGTTCAAGGCCATGGGTCTCGATTCCGTGCTCGTCATCACCGACACGGTCGACGAAAACCTGTACCTCGCGTCGCGCAACCTGCCCCACGTGGCGGTTGTCGAGCCGCGCTACGCTGACCCGCTGTCGCTGATCTACTTCAAGAAAGTGCTGGTCACGAAGGCTGCGGTCGCCCAGATCGAGGAGTTGCTGTCATGAGCGAGATTCGCAAGAACGATCATCGTTTGATGCAGGTCCTGCTCGCACCGGTGATTTCCGAAAAGGCCACGCTGGTTGCCGACAAGAACGAGCAAGTCGTGTTCGAAGTCGCGCCGGACGCCACGAAGCAGGAAGTGAAGGCGGCTGTCGAGCTGCTGTTCAAGGTTGAAGTTGATTCCGTCAACGTGCTGGTCCAAAAGGGCAAGCAGAAGCGTTTCGGCCGGTCGATGGGCCGCCGCAAGGACGTGAAGAAGGCATACGTCTGCCTGAAGCCCGGCCAGGAAATCAACTTTGAAGCGGAGGCCAAGTAATCATGGCAATCGTCAAAGTCAAGCCGACATCGCCGGGTCGCCGCGCGATGGTCAAGGTGGTCAACAAGGATCTGCACAAGGGCAAGCCGCACGCAGCGCTGCTCGACACGCAGAACTCCAAGGCTGGCCGCAACAACAACGGTCGCATTACGACGCGTCACCAGGGCGGCGGTCACAAGCACCACTACCGCGTGATCGATTTCCGTCGCACGAAGGACGGCATCCCGGCGAAGGTCGAGCGTCTCGAGTACGACCCGAACCGCAGCGCGAACATCGCGCTCGTGCTGTACGCAGACGGCGAGCGCCGCTACATCATCGCGCCGAAGGGCGTGACGGTGGGCCAGCAGCTGATGTCGGGCTCGGAAGCGCCGATCCGCGCGGGCAACACGCTGCCGATCCGCAACATTCCGGTCGGTACGACGATTCACTGCATCGAAATGCTGCCGGGCAAGGGCGCGCAGATGGCGCGTTCGGCTGGTACGTCGGCGATGCTGCTCGCACGCGAAGGCGTGTACGCGCAGGTTCGTCTGCGTTCGGGCGAAATCCGCCGCGTGCATATCGAGTGCCGCGCGACGATCGGTGAAGTCGGTAACGAAGAGCACAGCCTGCGCCAGATCGGCAAGGCCGGTGCGAACCGCTGGCGCGGTATCCGCCCGACGGTGCGTGGCGTCGCAATGAACCCGATCGATCACCCGCACGGTGGTGGTGAGGGCCGTACTGCTGCGGGCCGCGACCCGGTGAGCCCGTGGGGCACGCCGACGAAGGGCTTCCGTACGCGTCGCAACAAGCGCACGACGACGATGATCGTCCAGCGCCGTCACAAGCGTTAAGGAGTAGGCAATGGCACGTTCTGTTAAAAAAGGTCCGTTCTGCGACGCCCATTTGCTGAAGAAAGTTGAGGCGGCTGCAGCTTCGCGCGACAAGAAGCCGATCAAGACCTGGTCGCGTCGCTCGACGATCCTTCCGGACTTCATCGGTCTGACGATCGCCGTGCACAACGGCCGTCAACACGTTCCGGTGTATATCTCGGAAAACATGGTCGGCCACAAGCTTGGCGAGTTCGCACTGACCCGCACGTTCAAGGGTCACGCGGCCGACAAGAAGGCCAAGAAATAAGGGGCTATCAAGATGGAAGTGAAAGCAATTCATCGCGGTGCCCGCATCTCGGCGCAGAAGACGCGCCTTGTGGCTGACCAGATCCGCGGTTTGCCGGTCGACAAGGCGCTGAACGTTTTGACGTTCTCGCCGAAGAAGGCGGCTGGCATCGTGAAGAAGGTCGTGCTGTCGGCGATCGCGAATGCGGAGCACAACGAAGGCGCCGACATCGACGAGCTCAAGATCAAGAGCATCTACGTCGACAAGGCTGCATCGCTCAAGCGTTTCACCGCGCGCGCCAAGGGCCGCGGCAACCGCATTGAGAAGCAATCCTGTCACATCACTGTGACGGTCGGGAATTAAGGAGCCATACGATGGGACAGAAAATTCATCCGACTGGCTTCCGCCTGGCTGTCAGCCGCAATTGGGCTTCGCGCTGGTACGCGAACAACAACAATTTCGCGGCGATGCTTCAGGAAGACATCGGTGTTCGTGAGTACCTGAAGAAGAAGCTGAAGAACGCTTCGGTCGGCCGCGTCATCATTGAGCGTCCGGCGAAGAACGCGCGCATCACGATTTTCAGCTCGCGTCCGGGCGTCGTCATCGGCAAGAAGGGCGAGGATATCGAACTGCTGAAGACGGAACTGCAACGCCGCATGGGTGTGCCGGTTCACGTCAACATCGAAGAGATCCGCAAGCCGGAAACCGATGCGCAACTGATCGCCGATTCGATCACGCAGCAGCTCGAGCGCCGGATCATGTTCCGCCGCGCGATGAAGCGCGCGATGCAGAACGCGATGCGTCTGGGTGCCCAGGGCATCAAGATCATGAGCGCCGGTCGTCTGAACGGCATCGAAATCGCGCGTACCGAGTGGTACCGCGAAGGCCGCGTGCCCCTGCACACGCTGCGCGCCGACATCGATTACGCGACTTCGGAAGCGAAGACGACGTACGGCGTCATCGGCGTCAAGGTATGGGTGTACAAGGGCGACACGCTTGGCCGCAACGATGCGCCGGTGGTCGAGGAAGTGACCGAAGACAAGCGTCCGCGTCGCAATGCGCGTCCGGGCGACCGTCGTCCGCGCCGTGACGGCGAAGGCGGCGCTCCGGGCGCTCGCCGTGGCGGTCCGCGCCGCGGCGCCGGCAAGCCGGAAGACGGCAAGACTGGAGAATAACGATGCTGCAACCGAAACGCAGGAAGTATCGCAAAGAGCAGAAGGGGCGTAACACCGGTATCGCCACGCGCGGCAACGCCGTGTCGTTCGGTGAGTTCGGCCTGAAGGCTGTCGGTCGCGGCCGTCTGACCGCGCGTCAGATCGAGGCGGCGCGTCGTGCCATGACGCGTCACATCAAGCGCGGCGGCCGCATTTGGATTCGCATCTTCCCGGACAAGCCGATTTCGCAGAAGCCGGCCGAAGTGCGGATGGGTAACGGTAAGGGTAACCCTGAGTACTACGTCGCCGAGATTCAGCCGGGCAAGATGCTGTACGAAATGGATGGCGTATCCGAAGAACTGGCGCGTGAGGCGTTCCGTCTGGCCGCAGCGAAGCTGCCGCTGAAGACGACGTTCATCGTGCGTCAGCTCGGCGCCTAAGGAGAAAACATGAAGGCTTCCGAACTTCTCCAGAAAGATCAGGCCGCGCTCAACAAGGAGCTGTCGGACCTGTTGAAGGCGCAATTCGGCCTGCGCATGCAACTCGCGACCCAGCAGCTCACGAACACGAGCCAGCTGAAGAAGGTTCGTCGCGACATCGCACGTGTGCGGACCGTCCTGACTCAGAAGGCGAACCAGAAATGAACGATAGCGTGAAAACCTCGCTGAAGCGGACGCTCGTCGGTAAGGTCGTCAGCAACAAGATGGACAAGACCGTCACCGTGCTGGTCGAGCACCGCGTCAAGCATCCGATCTACGGCAAGTATGTCGTGCGCTCGAAGAAGTACCACGCGCACGATGAAGCGAACACGTACAACGAAGGCGATCTCGTCGAAATCCAGGAAACCCGTCCTGTTTCGAAGACGAAGGCCTGGACGGTTTCGCGTCTCGTCGAGGCGGCCCGCGTGATCTAAGCGGGACAGAGTAGCAAGGCAGTAACAGGCACTTCTCCACGAAGTGCTTGAAATCGCAAAGTTTTTGCTTGCGTGACCGGGATTATTTGTTATAATCCCGGTCTTCCCTCTTTATGGGAGCCCCGTCGCGGGCGAAGTGACTGGTGGGGGAAGCGGACTGGCGTCAAGCCTGCTCCGAAGGATTCACCGATTTGCGATGGCGGGTTTCGTTTGCCGTCGCTGCTGTTCCAACCCAAGCAGCCGATCGGCTGACGGGACCAAGACTGACCGTATGCGCCATGGTGGCGTATCCGGATTAAGTTGGGAAAGACAAACCATGATCCAGACCGAATCTCGGCTTGAAGTGGCCGACAACACGGGTGCGCGTGAAGTCATGTGCATCAAGGTGCTCGGCGGCTCGAAGCGTCGTTATGCCAGCATTGGCGACATCATCAAGGTGAGCGTCAAAGAGGCAACGCCGCGCGGGCGCGTGAAGAAAGGCGAAATCTACAACGCCGTGGTGGTCCGCACCGCCAAGGGCGTTCGTCGTCAAGACGGCTCGCTGATCAAGTTCGACGGCAACGCCGCTGTGCTTTTGAATAACAAGCTCGAGCCGATCGGCACCCGTATCTTCGGGCCGGTGACGCGTGAGCTGCGTAGCGAACGATTCATGAAGATCGTGTCGCTGGCGCCGGAAGTGCTGTAAGGAGTCGCGATGAACAAGATTCGCAAGGGTGACGAAGTGATCGTCATCACCGGCAAGGACAAGGGCAAGCGCGGTGTCGTGCTGGCCGTGGGCGCCGAGCATGTGACGGTCGAGGGCATCAACCTCGTCAAGAAGCATGTGAAGCCGAACCCGATGAAGGGTACGACGGGCGGCGTGGAAGCGAAGACGATGCCGCTGCATATTTCGAACGTCGCACTGGTCGACGCGAACGGCAAGGCTTCGCGTGTTGGCATCAAGGTCGAGGATGGCAAGAAGGTTCGCTTCCTGAAGACGACCGGTGCCGTGCTGAGCGCCTGACGCTGCGGAGTAGAGAAATGGCACGTTTTCAAGAGTTTTACAAAGAGAAGGTTGTTCCCGGCCTGATCGAGAAGTTCGGCTACAAGTCGGTCATGGAAGTGCCGCGCATCACCAAGATCACCCTGAACATGGGCCTTGGCGAAGCGGTTGCCGATAAGAAGGTCATCGAGAACGCCGTGGGCGATCTGACGAAGATCGCTGGCCAGAAGCCTGTCGTGACGAAGGCTCGCAAGGCGATCGCGGGCTTCAAGATCCGTCAGGGCTATCCGATCGGCGCGATGGTTACGCTGCGCGGCCGTGCGATGTACGAATTCCTCGATCGTTTCGTGACGGTTGCCCTGCCCCGCGTGCGTGACTTCCGCGGCGTGTCGGGCCGCGCTTTCGACGGTCGCGGCAACTACAACATCGGTGTGAAAGAGCAGATCATTTTCCCCGAAATCGATTACGACAAGATCGACGCGCTGCGTGGGCTGAACATCAGCATCACGACGACCGCGAAGACCGACGACGAAGCGAAGGCTCTGCTCGCCAGCTTCAAGTTCCCGTTCAGAAACTGAGGTTACCGTGGCTAAACTGGCACTGATCGAACGTGAAAAGAAGCGCGCTCGCCTTGCGCAAAAGTACGCTCCGAAGCGTGCTGAACTGAAGGCGATCATCGACGACGCGAGCAAGTCCGACGAAGAGCGCTATGCCGCTCGCCTGGAACTGCAGCAACTGCCCCGCAACGCGAACCCGACCCGCAAGCGTAACCGCTGCGCGATCACGGGCCGTCCGCGCGGCACGTTCCGCAAGTTCGGCCTCGCGCGCAACAAGATTCGTGAAATCGCATTCCGTGGCGAGATTCCTGGCCTGACCAAGGCGAGCTGGTAATAGGAGAAACATAAATGAGCATGAGTGATCCTATCGCCGATATGCTGACTCGCATCCGCAACGCGCAGATGGTCGAGAAGGTTTCGGTGTCGATGCCCTCGTCGAAGGTCAAGGTTGCGATCGCGCAGGTCCTGAAGGACGAAGGCTATATCGACGATTTCGCCGTGAAGGCGGACGGCGCGAAAGCCGAGCTGAACATCGCGCTGAAGTACTACGCAGGCCGTCCGGTGATCGAGCGCCTCGAGCGCGTGTCGAAGCCGGGCCTGCGCGTGTATCGCGGCCGTAACGAGATTCCGCAGGTCATGAATGGCCTCGGTGTGGCTATCGTGTCGACGCCGAAGGGCGTGATGACCGACCGCAAGGCGCGTGCAACGGGCGTCGGCGGCGAAGTCATCTGCTACGTCGCTTAAAGCCGAAAGGAGAGAGGAACATGTCTCGAGTAGGTAAGAGCCCGATCGCGCTGCAAGGCGCGGAAGTCAAGCTGGCCGACGGTTCGATCACCGTCAAGGGCCCGCTGGGCACCATCACGCAAGCGGTCAATCCGCTCGTGAACGTGGCGAACAACGACGGCACGCTGAACCTGTCGCCGGTCGACGACAGCCGCGAAGCAAATGCACTGTCGGGCACGATGCGCGCGATCATCGCGAACATGGTGCAAGGCGTGACCAAGGGTTTCGAGCGCAAGTTGACGCTGGTGGGCGTCGGCTATCGTGCGCAGGCGCAAGGCGACAAGCTGAACCTGTCGCTGGGTTTCTCGCACCCGGTGGTGCACCAGATGCCGGAAGGCATCAAGGCTGAAACCCCGACGCAAACCGAAATCGTGATCAAGGGGATCGACAAGCAGAAAGTCGGCCAAGTGGCTGCGGAAGTCCGCGGCTACCGTCCGCCCGAGCCGTACAAGGGCAAGGGCGTGCGCTATGCCGACGAGGTTGTGATCCTCAAAGAAACGAAGAAGAAGTAAGGGTGCGCAATCATGGATAAGACTCAATCTCGCCTGCGCCGCGCTCGCCAGACGCGTATCAAGATCGCCGAGTTGCAGGTCGCGCGTCTCGCCGTGCATCGCACGAACACGCACATCTACGCTCAGGTGTTCTCGCCGTGCGGCACCAAGGTGCTGGCCAGCGCGTCGACGCTCGAAGCCGAAGTTCGTGCGCAGCTCGCCGACAAGTCGGGCAAGGGCGGCAACGTCGCCGCTGCTACGCTGATCGGCAAGCGTATCGCCGAGAAGGCCAAGGCCGCCGGCATCGAATCCGTCGCCTTCGACCGCTCGGGCTTCCGCTACCATGGCCGCGTGAAGGCGCTGGCCGAGGCAGCTCGCGAAGCTGGGCTCAAGTTCTAAGGAAGGAATCGTCATGGCAAAGATGCAAGCGAAAGTTCAGGCTGACGAGCGCGACGACGGCCTTCGCGAAAAAATGATTTCGGTCAATCGCGTGACCAAGGTCGTGAAGGGTGGCCGTATTCTCGGCTTCGCCGCACTGACCGTGGTCGGCGATGGCGACGGCCGCGTCGGCATGGGCAAGGGCAAGGCGAAGGAAGTGCCGGTCGCCGTTCAGAAGGCGATGGAGCAGGCCCGCCGCAACATGTTCAAGGTGCCGTTGAAGAACGGCACGCTGCAGCACGAGGTGCACGGCAAGCACGGCGCGTCGACGGTCCTCCTCGCTCCGGCGAAGGACGGTACCGGCGTGATCGCCGGCGGCCCGATGCGCGCGGTGTTCGACGTGATGGGCGTGCAGAACGTCGTCGCGAAGAGCCACGGCTCGACGAACCCGTACAACCTCGTTCGTGCGACGCTGGACGGCCTGCGCAAGCAGTCGACCCCTGGCGACATCGCGGCGAAGCGCGGCAAGTCCGTCGAAGAAATTTTGGGCTAAGCCCAGGTGGTCACCATGTCTGAAAAAACTGTCAAGGTTCAGCTCGTGAAGAGCCTGATTGGGACTCGCGAATCGCACCGCGCCACCGTGCGCGGTCTGGGTCTGCGCCGTCTCAACTCGGTCAGCGAGCTGCAGGATACGCCGGCGGTGCGCGGGATGATCAACAAGGTCTCGTACCTTGTGAAGGTCATCGGTTAAGCGTCCGACTACGGATCAAGGAGTTGATATGGAATTGAATAACCTGAAGCCGGCGGAAGGCGCGAAGCATGCGAAGCGTCGCGTCGGCCGCGGCATCGGTTCCGGCCTCGGTAAGACGGCCGGCCGTGGTCACAAGGGTCAGAAATCGCGTTCGGGCGGCTTCCACAAGGTCGGCTTCGAAGGCGGTCAGATGCCTCTGCAGCGTCGTCTGCCGAAGCGCGGCTTCACGTCGCTGACGAAGGAATTCGTCGGTGAAGTGCGTCTCGGCGACCTCGAGAAGCTGCCGGTCGACGAAGTCGATCTGCTCGCTCTGAAGCAAGCCGGCCTCGTCGGCGAACTGACGAAGAGCGCGAAGATCATCGCGACGGGCGAGCTGAAGCGCAAGATCGTCGTCAAGGGCCTCGGCGCGACGAAGGGTGCGCGCGCCGCGATCGAAGCGGCCGGCGGTTCGTTTGCCGAGTGACACGCAACGCGTGCCGTCACTAGCATTTGCATCGGAGAAGATACTTGGCTAACAGCCCGAGTCTCGCAAAACCCGGTCGAAGCACGGCGAAGTTCGGCGATCTGCGCCGGCGTGCAATGTTCTTGCTGCTGGCGCTGATCGTCTATCGCATCGGCGCGCACATCCCGGTGCCGGGCATCGACCCGGATCAACTGGCTAAGCTGTTCCAGAGCCAGGCGGGCGGCATCCTGGGCATGTTCAACATGTTCTCGGGAGGTGCGCTGTCGCGCTTCACGATCTTCGCGCTGGGGATCATGCCGTACATCTCCGCGTCGATCATCATGCAGCTGATGGCGATCGTGTCGCCGCAGCTCGAGGCGCTGAAGAAGGAAGGGCAGGCCGGACAGCGGAAGATCACGCAGTACACGCGGTACTTCACCGTGGTGCTCGCGACGTTCCAGGCCTTCGGCATTGCGGCCGCGCTGGAGAATCAGCCGGGGCTCGTGACCGATCCGGGCGCGGTGTTCCGTCTGACGACGGTCGTCACGCTGGTGACGGGCACGATGTTCCTGATGTGGCTCGGCGAGCAGATCACCGAGCGCGGTCTCGGCAACGGCATCTCGATCATCATCTTCGGCGGGATCGCAGCAGGATTCCCGAATGCCGTCGGTGGGTTGTTCGAGCTGGTGCGCACGGGTTCGATGAGCATCTTTTCGGCGATCATCATCGTCGTTCTGATCGCCGCGGTGACTTATCTGGTCGTGTTCATCGAACGCGGTCAGCGCAAGATCCTCGTGAACTACGCGAAGCGCCAGGTCGGCAACAAGATCTACGGCGGGCAGTCGTCCCACCTGCCGCTGAAGCTGAACATGTCGGGCGTGATCCCGCCGATCTTCGCGTCGTCGATCATCCTGTTCCCGGCGACGATCCTGAGCTGGTTCAGCTCGGGCGAGCGCAAGGGCTGGCTGTCCGACACGCTGCACAACGTCGCGGAAGCGCTGAAGCCGGGCCAGCCGGTCTATGTGTTGCTGTACACGCTGGCAATCGTGTTTTTCTGCTTCTTCTACACCGCGCTGGTGTTCAACAGCAGGGAAACCGCAGACAACCTGAAGAAGAGCGGCGCGTTCGTGCCGGGCATCCGTCCGGGCGACCAGACCGCACGCTACATCGACCGGATTCTCACGCGTCTCACGCTGGCCGGTGCGATCTACATCGTCTTCGTGTGTCTGCTGCCGGAGTTCCTGGTGCTGCGCTGGAACGTGCCGTTTTATTTTGGTGGAACGTCGCTGCTGATCATTGTCGTCGTCACGATGGACTTCATGGCGCAGGTGCAGTCGTACGTTATGTCGCAACAGTATGAGTCGCTGCTCAAGAAAGCCAATTTCAAGGGCGGCAACATCCCAATGCGTTAAAAAGGACTTATGGCCAAAGACGATGTAATCCAGATGCAGGGTGAGGTGATCGAAAACCTTCCGAATGCGACCTTCCGGGTGAAGCTGGAAAACGGCCATGTCGTATTGGGACATATCTCCGGAAAGATGCGGATGCACTACATCCGCATCCTTCCCGGCGACAAGGTGACGGTTGAATTGACGCCTTACGATCTGTCTCGTGCGCGGATCGTGTTCCGGGCGAAGTGATTTGGAAAAAGGGTAATATCATGAAAGTGATGGCATCGGTTAAGCGCATTTGCCGCAATTGCAAGATCATCAAGCGCAAAGGCGTGGTTCGCGTGATCTGCAGCTCGGATCCGCGTCACAAGCAGCGCCAAGGCTGACTGCGCGTTTGTTTGCGCTTTTTGTTTGAGGAAAAACAATGGCTCGTATCGCAGGGGTTAACATCCCGAATCACCAGCATACCGAAATCGGCCTGACGGCGATTTTCGGTATCGGCCGCACGCGCGCGCGCAGCATCTGCGTGGCATCCGGTGTGGCGTTTTCGAAGAAGGTCAAGGACCTGACCGACGCAGACCTCGAAAAGCTGCGTGAAGAAGTGGGCAAGTTTGTCGTCGAAGGCGATCTGCGCCGTGAAGTGACGATGAACATCAAGCGCCTGATGGATCTCGGTTGCTACCGCGGCGTCCGCCATCGCAAGGGCCTGCCCATGCGTGGCCAGCGTACGCGTACGAACGCTCGTACCCGCAAGGGGCCGCGTCGCGCAGCGCAAGCGCTGAAGAAATAAGCTGACAGTTACAGGAAAACGTAATGGCTAAGGCTTCCAATACCGCGGCGCAACGCGTTCGCAAGAAGGTCAAGAAGAACGTCGCCGAAGGCGTGGTTCACGTTCACGCGTCGTTCAACAACACGATCATCACGATCACCGATCGCCAAGGCAACGCGCTGGCGTGGGCGACGTCGGGCGGCCAGGGCTTCAAGGGCTCGCGCAAGTCGACGCCGTTCGCCGCACAGGTGGCTGCCGAATCGGCCGGCCGCGTCGCGATGGAATATGGCGTGAAGAATCTGGAAGTGCGGATCAAGGGTCCCGGCCCGGGCCGCGAGTCGGCAGTGCGCGCGCTGCACGGCCTCGGCATCAAGATCACGGCGATCTCCGACGTGACGCCGATCCCGCACAACGGCTGCCGTCCGCCGAAGCGCCGCCGCATCTAACGATGCGTTGGCGCCTTGCCTGTCGCCGCTTTGCGTCGACGGGCCGCGCTTTTTGTAGCGCATTTGATTGACTAAGCCCACCGTTCGCCCCAAAGGGTGCGGACTAGCGCGGATCGAGATCCGCGTGATCGATAGATAGAGGAATGCAAAGTGGCACGTTATATCGGCCCTAAAGCCAAGCTGTCCCGCCGTGAAGGCACCGATCTGTTCCTGAAGAGCGCGCGCCGCTCGCTCGCCGACAAGTGCAAGCTCGACAGCAAGCCGGGCCAGCACGGCCGCACCTCGGGTGCGCGCACGTCGGACTACGGCACGCAGCTGCGCGAAAAGCAGAAGGTCAAGCGCATCTACGGCGTGCTCGAGCGTCAGTTCCGCCGCTATTTCGCTGAAGCCGACCGCCGCAAGGGCAACACGGGTGAGAACCTGCTGCAACTGCTCGAGTCGCGTCTCGACAATGTCGTGTATCGCATGGGCTTCGGCTCGACCCGCGCTGAAGCGCGCCAGCTCGTGAGCCACAAGGCGATCACCGTCAACGGCATCGTCGCGAACATTCCGTCGCAGCAAGTGAAGGCGGGCGACGTGATCTCGATTCGCGAAAAGGCGAAGAAGCAAGCGCGTATCGTCGAAGCGCTGTCGCTGGCCGAGCAGGGCGGCATGCCGAGCTGGGTTGCAGTCGATGCGAAGAAGTTCGAGGGCACGTTCAAGCAAGTGCCGGAGCGCGCCGACATCGCGGGCGACATCAACGAAAGCCTGATCGTCGAATTGTATTCGCGTTAATCCGATTGATGGCCGAGGTAACCTGCTTATTGCTTCCCGCAAGGCAGGACCTCGGCTGTTCATTTTCAGGTTGTTACCGGTCAGCCTTATCGGTGTAACGAGCCGAGGGTATTGAAAAGGAAAACCTATGCAAACCAGTTTGTTGAAACCCAAGATCATCGCCGTGGAATCTCTGGGCGAGAACCACGCGAAGGTGGTCATGGAGCCGTTCGAGCGCGGTTACGGCCACACCTTGGGCAATGCGCTTCGCCGTGTGCTGCTGTCTTCGATGGTCGGCTACGCGCCGACCGAAGTGACGATCGCCGGCGTCGTGCACGAGTATTCGACGCTTGATGGTGTGCAAGAGGACGTCGTCAACCTGCTGCTGAACCTGAAGGGCGTGGTGTTCAAGCTGCATAACCGCGACGAAGTCACGGTGACGCTGCGCAAGGAAGGCGAAGGCGTCGTGACGGCCGGCGATATCGAACTGGCCCACGACTGCGAAGTCATCAACCCGAATCACGTGATCGCGCACCTGTCGAAGGGCGGCAAGCTCGACGTGCAGATCAAGGTCGAGAAGGGCCGCGGCTATGTGCCGGGCAACGTGCGCCGCTACGGCGACGAAACGGCGAAGATCATCGGCCGCATCGTCCTCGACGCATCGTTCTCGCCGGTTCGCCGCGTGAGCTACGCGGTCGAGAGCGCGCGTGTCGAGCAGCGTACCGATCTCGACAAGCTCGTGATGAACATCGAAACGAGCGGCGTCATCACGCCGGAAGAAGCGATTCGCCAGTCGGCTCGCATCCTTGTCGACCAACTGTCCGTGTTCGCGGCGCTGGAAGGCACGGAAACGGCCGCGGAAGCGCCGTCGCGCGCGCCGCAGATCGATCCGATCCTGCTGCGTCCGGTCGACGACCTCGAGCTGACCGTCCGTTCGGCGAACTGCTTGAAGGCGGAGAACATCTACTACATCGGCGATCTGATCCAGCGCACCGAAAACGAGCTGCTGAAGACGCCGAATCTCGGCCGCAAGTCGCTCAACGAGATCAAGGAAGTGCTCGCTTCGCGCGGTCTCACGCTGGGCATGAAGCTTGAGAACTGGCCGCCGGCTGGTCTCGACAAGTAATCCCGGTTATTGCGGTAACTGGTCAAGATGCGGATTTTCCTTTAAAATCCGCATCTTGCTTTTTTCCATACCGGCCCGTGCGCTTGCTCGTCTCGCGCGATAGAAGAGCTGGATCAAAACTCTGAATCAAGGAAACTGAAATGCGTCACCGTCATGGTCTGCGGAAACTGAACCGCACGAGCAGCCACCGTCTGGCTATGCTCCGCAACATGTCCAACTCGCTGATCGAGCACGAAGTCATCAAGACGACGCTGCCGAAGGCGAAGGAACTCCGCAAGGTCGTCGAGCCCCTCATCACGCTCGGCAAGAAGCCGTCGCTCGCGAACCGCCGTCTGGCGTTCAACCGCCTGCGCGATCGCGATTCCGTCGCGAAGCTGTTCGATGTGCTCGGCCCGCGCTTCGCGAACCGCCCGGGTGGCTATCTGCGCATCCTGAAGTTCGGTTTCCGCGTCGGCGACAATGCGCCGATGGCGCTCGTCGAGCTGCTCGACCGTCCGGAAGTCGAAGAGACCGAAAACGTCCAGGAAGCCGAATAAGCGTCTTCCCGCGCGTAGCATGAAGGGCCAAGCGATGCTTGGCCCTTTTTGTTTTCGTTGACCGATTTCGTGCGTCGGATTGACGCGCGGGCATGGGACACGCGCTCACCCGACGTGCGATACGATATGACGTTTAAACAACGAGGCGGAGGCGCGAATGGTGATCGTGATGATGTTGACGACCGTGCCTGATGCCGCTGTCGCCTGCGCGCTCGCCGACGGCGCGTTGTCGGCCCGGCTCGCCGCGTGCGTGTCCGAACTCGGCGCGATCCGTTCGAGCTACCATTGGCAAGGCAAGGTCGAGACGGCCGACGAGATCCAGTTGCTGTTCAAGACGAGCGCGGTACGCTCGCTGGAACTCGAGCGGTACATTCAGTCGCACCACCCGTACGACGTGCCGGAGATCGTCTCTTGGCAGGCGGCGGCGTCCGCGGCATACGGCCAGTGGGTCGCCACCGAAACTCAGCGTCTATTTCATGTTTAACCGTAATCCGCTTCACGCGCAGTCCCGCTTCCGTTTCCTGCTCGCCGTCGTCGCGATGCTCGGCGTGCTGTTCGGCACGTCGTTCGCGGCGCGCGCGGCGGACGACTTTCTCGACCCCGCAGTTGCGTTCAAATTCAGCGCGAGCGAGGCGCCGGGCCAGGTCGACATTCATTTCAAGATCGCCGACGGCTATTACATGTATCGCGAGCGCTTCGCGTTCGCGGTGAAAAGCGGCTCGGCCACGCTCGGCGAGCCGCAACTGCCGGCCGGGCACGTGAAGTTCGATCCGACGTTCCAGAAGAACGTCGAAACCTACCGCGGCGATCTGACGATCCGCCTGCCGATCAAGCAGGCGTCGGGGCCGTTCGAGCTCGCGGTGACGTCGCAGGGCTGTGCGGACGAAGGAATCTGCTATCCGCCCGCCGAGCACGTCGCGCGAATCGGAGGCGCGGCGCTCGGCGCAGCCGGCGCGACGCCCGTCGCGGCCGCTGCCGGCGCGGATTCCTCCGCGACGGACGGCGGTCACTGGTACGAACGCGTGACGAGCGCCGACTACGCGCGCTCGCTGCTTGAAGGCCATGGATTCCTGACGATCATCGCGCTCTATTTCGTGGCCGGCATGGTGCTGAGCCTGCTGCCGTGTTCGTATCCGATGATCCCGATCCTGTCGGCGATCATCGTCGGCGAAGGCGCGCATGCGACGCGCGCGCGTGCGTTCGCGCTGTCGCTCACCTATGTGATCGGCATGGCGCTCGTCTATACGGTGCTCGGCGTCGCGGCCGCGCTCGTCGGGCAGAGTCTCGGCGCTTGGCTGCAGAACCCGTGGGTGCTCGGCGCGTTCGCGCTGCTGCTCACCGTGTTCGCGCTGCTGCTGATCGGCGGCATCGACATCACGTTGCCGCAGCGCTGGCAGAACGGCGCCGCGCGGACGACCGGGCCGCGCAGGGGCGGACGCTTCGTGGCCGTCGCAACGATGGGCGCGTTGTCCGCGCTCGTCGTCGGCGCGTGCATGACCGCGCCGCTCTTCGCCGTGCTCGCATTCATCGCGCATACGGGCAACGCATTCCTCGGCGGTGCCGCGCTCTTTTCGATGGGGATCGGCCTCGGCGTGCCGCTCCTCGTTATCGGCATCGGCGCGGGAACGCTGCTGCCCCGCGCCGGCGCGTGGATGGACGGCGTGAAGGTATTTTTTGGCGTCGTGTTACTCGCCGCTGCGCTGTGGATCGTCTGGCCGGTGCTGAACGCCGCGTCGCAGCTCGGTCTGGGGGCGTTGTGGTTGTTGATCGCCGCCGCCGCGCTTGGGCTCTTCACGCCGCATTCGGGCTCGTCTTCGATCTGGCGACGGCTCGGGCGCGGGCTCGGCGCCGCGCTCGCGATCTGGGCGGCGACGCTCCTCATCGGTCTCGCGGCGGGGTCGACCGATCCGTTGCGTCCCCTCGCGGTGCTCGCGGCGCGCGCGGCGCCGAGCAACGGCGTCGCCAATGCCGGCGCTGCCGCGCACGAGGGGCCGGTGTTCGCGCCGGTGCGCTCGATCGCGGAGCTCGACGAGATCGTGAAGTCGTCGACTCAGCCGGTGATGCTCGATTTCTATGCGGACTGGTGCGTGAGTTGCAAGGAGATGGAGCAGCTGACGTTCACCGACGCGCGCGTCGGCGCGCGGCTTTCGCAGATGCGTCTCGTGCGCGCGGACGTGACCGCGAACACGCCCGACGATCAGGCGCTCCTGAAGCATTTCGGGCTATTCGGGCCGCCCGGCATCATCGTGTTCGATTCGAACGGGCAAGAACGCGGGCGCGTCGTCGGTTATCAGTCGGCCGACCGTTTCCTGCGCGGTCTCGAACGGATGTCGTTGCCGGCCGCGTCGACGGCATCGTGATGTCGGCGCCGTGACGGCTGGGCGCGGACGCCGCAGATGCCGCGGATTGTCGATGCGCCGCGCGCGAACGCGCGGCGTGCGTTTCCCGGCGGCGAATCGTTTGGGCACAAGTAAGAACGGCGAGGCTTGAAGCCCCGCCGTTTTCATTTTCACTTCCGGCGCGCGCCGCGATGCATGCGGCGCGCGTGTCGCGTGATTACTTCTGCGCGCGCAGCAGCCGCGCCGCGTCGAGCGCGAAGTACGTGAGAATGCCGTCCGCGCCCGCCCGCTTGAACGCGAGCAGCGATTCGAGCACGACCTTGTCGTGATCGAGCCAGCCGTTCTGCGCAGCGGCCTTCAGCATCGCGTATTCGCCGCTCACCTGGTAGACGTAGGTCGGAAAACGGAATGCGTCCTTCACGCGGCGCACGATGTCGAGATACGGCATGCCGGGCTTCACCATCACCATGTCCGCGCCTTCGTCGATGTCGAGGCGCACTTCGCGCAGCGCCTCGTCGCTGTTCGCTGGATCCATCTGGTAGGTCATCTTGTTGCCCTTGCCGAGATTCGACGCGGAGCCGACCGCGTCGCGGAACGGGCCGTAGAACGCTGACGCGTACTTCGCCGAGTACGCCATGATCCGCGTATAGATGTGGCCTTCGCTCTCCAGCATCTCGCGCACCGCGCCGATGCGCCCGTCCATCATGTCGGACGGAGCGACGATGTCGACGCCCGCTTCCGCCTGCGCGCGCGCCTGCTCGACGAGGATCTCGACTGTCTCGTCGTTGAGCACGTAGCCGGCTTCGTCGAGCACGCCGTCCTGGCCGTGGCTCGTGTACGGATCGAGCGCGACGTCGGTCAGCACCCCGAGCTCGGGGAAGCGTTGCTTCAATTCGCGCACCGCGCGCGGGATCAGGCCCTCGGGATTGGTCGCCTCGCGGCCATCTGGCGTCTTAAGCGACGGCTCGATCGCGGGAAAGAGCGACAGGACCGGCACGCCGAGTTCGACGCACTGCTCGGCGACGCCCATCAGCAGATCGACGGACACTCGCTCGACGCCCGGCATCGACGGCACCGGCTGGCGCACGTTCGTGCCTTCGACGACGAACACGGGATAGATCAGGTCGTTCGTGGTGAGAATGTTTTCGCGCATCAGGCGGCGCGAGAAATCGTCGCGACGCATGCGGCGCGGGCGGTGCAGGGGATGGATGCTCATGGCGAAATGGCTGGGATGGGTGTCCGATGAAACCTTACAGTTCCCTTCGGTAAACTTTTGAGACAATGGTATATGATAGCGATCGAGCAAAGCGCACTGCGCAATGCTCCCCGCTTCTCCTCCCTGAGCGGGTGCCTGTCGTTTTTCGATTAGGCTGTTTAACCCGCCGTTGAACGGCGGGTTTTTTTATGGGCAGCCCGAATCGCGACCTTCGCATCCGTTGGTAGGGCGTGAATCACATTGCTATGCGGCTATGCCGTTACGCAGCCTGTAACGCGATCGTCATTCTGCTACAGCCGCGTGATCTTCGTCGGCGGCCGCGGGCCGCAGCCAGCTCTCGATCAGCGCGTGCGCGTCGTCGAGCCCCGTGCGCTTGAGCGCCGAGAAAAGCTGCACGGTCAGCTTGCCGGCGTAGCCGGCGTCCCGGTACGCGTCGAGGCTCTTTTGCGTCGCGCGCAACGCGTTGATGCTCTCCTGACGTGTCAATTTGTCGCACTTCGTCAGCAGCGAATGGATCGGCTTGCCGGTCGGCGCGAACCATTCGATCATCCGCCGATCGAGCTCGGTGAGCGGGCGGCGCGCGTCCATCATCAGGATCATTCCGCAGAGCTGAGGACGGGTCTGCAAGTACGACGACAGCAACTGCTCCCAGTGCGCCTTCGCGGCGCCCGGCACTTCCGCGTAGCCGTAGCCCGGCAGGTCGACGAGGTGCGCGACGGGCTCCGCCGCCGGGCCGACCGAGAAATAGTTGATGTGCTGCGTGCGCCCCGGCGTCTTCGACGCGAAAGCGAGCCGCTTCTGATTGCAAAGCACGTTGATCGCCGTCGATTTGCCGGCGTTCGAGCGGCCTGCGAACGCGATTTCGGGCTGCACGGTCGGCGGCAGATCGCGCAGATGATTGACGGTCGTGAAGAAGCGGGCTTGATGGAGCAAGAAGGCCATGGGACAGGAGGGCGACGGGCGGCGCAAGCCGCGCGGTGGAAGGCGGGAGCCCCGAAGTAGCCCTGATGGGCATCAAGGCTTTCATCGGGGTATTGTACAATACGGCGTATTTGCCGCAGGCGGTGGAAGCGTCGGAGCGCGCTTCTACGGTAGACTGGGCGCCGTCGTTTTTTGCAGAACCTCACTACTCCCACAAGACGAAACAAGGTGTGCGAATGAATCGACTGAGCAAGTCTTTGGTGGTGCTTCAGTTCGCGGTAGCAGGGCTCGCAGGTTTCATGACGGAGGCAAGGGCGGCAGATGCGGCGAAGCCGGATCTCGACCGAGGCAAGGCAATCGCGACGCAGGTATGCGCGGCATGCCACGGCGTCGACGGCAACAGCGCGACGGGCTCGTTCCCGAAGCTCGCCGGCCAGCATCCCGATTATCTCGTCAAGCAGTTGCACGATTTCAAGACGCAGCCGGGCGCGAAAGGACCGGTGCGCGTCAATTCAGTGATGGTCGGATTCGCGAGCGCGCTGAGCGATCAGGACGCGCGCAACGTCGCCGCCTATTACGGGTCGCAGTCGGCGAAGCCGGGCGCCGCGCGCAACGCGGCCACCGTGCCGCTTGGGCAGAAGATCTATCGCGGCGGCATTGCCGAGAAGGGCGTGCCCGCCTGCGCGAGCTGCCACGGGCCGACGGGGCAGGGAATTCCGGTACAGTATCCGCGGCTGTCTGGGCAGTGGGCCGATTACACCGTCGCGCAGTTGACCGCGTTCCAGCAGGGCACGCGCGGCAACGACGTGATGCGTCAGATCGCGCTGCGGCTGACGGACGGCGAGGTGAAGGCCGTCGCCGATTACATCGCCGGCCTGCACTGAGCCGATTTCGGTTCGCGAGCCGGATGAACGAGCCGGCCGCCCACGCGGCGGCCGCTAGAACAAGAAAAGGGTGGGGCGCCGTCGAAGCACGGCCGCCTTGCCCTTTTTTGTTGTGAGTTGGAGTTTGAATGAGCGTTACCACGTCGGGGTTGCAGTCGAGAGCGGGGCAGTCCGCGGTCAGGCGCGCGGTCGAGTTGTTGAGCTCGATGCGTTTTGCGATCGCGCTGCTCGTCGTGCTGTCGATCGCGAGCATCATCGGCACGGTCCTCACGCAGGACGACCCGTACCCTAACTACGTCAATCAGTTCGGGCCATTCTGGGCCGACATCTTCCGCTCGCTGAGCCTCTATACGGTCTACAGCGCGTGGTGGTTCATGCTGATCCTGATCTTCCTCGTCGTGTCGATCTCGCTGTGCGTGATCCGCAACGCGCCGAAAATGCTCGCCGATGCGAGAAGCTGGAAGGACAAGGTCCGCGAAGGCAGCCTGCGCGCATTCCATCACAAGGCCGAGTTCGCGGTCGCGGGCGATCGCGCGCGCGCGACGCAGACCGTCGCCGCGTTCGTCGCGAAGGCGGGCTACCGGCACGTCGTGCGCGAGACGGACGGTGCGACGCTTGTCGCCGCGAAGCGCGGCGCGATGACGAAATTCGGCTACATCGCCGCGCACCTCGCGATCGTCGTGATTTGCGTGGGCGGCCTGATCGACAGCAACCTGCCGATCAAATTCCAGATGTGGATGTTCGGCAAGAGCCCCGTCAACACGAGCGCGACGATCAGCGAGATCGGGCCCGAGCACCGGCTGTCCGCGTCGAACCCGACGTTCCGCGGCTATGCGTGGGTGCCGGAGGGCCAGTACGTGTCGACCGCGATCCTCAATCAGCCGACGGGCTCGCTGATCCAGGATCTGCCGTTTTCGATCCAGCTCGAGAAATTCATCGTCGACTATTACTCGACCGGCATGCCGAAGCTCTTCGCGAGCGACATCGTCGTGATCGACCGTAAGACCGGCAAGCGAATCCCCGCGCGCGTCGAGGTCAACAAGCCGTTCACGTACAAGGGCGTGTCGATCTATCAATCGAGCTTCCAGGACGGCGGCTCGCTGATGGAAATGACCGCGTATCCGATGACGGGCTCGAGCGCCGCGACGTTCCCGTTCAAGGGCACGATCGGCAATTCGGTGCCGCTCCCGGCGGCGGGCGCCGACGGCGAGACCGTCGAGTTCTCCGATTTCCGCGCGATCAACGTCGAGAACATCACCGATGCCAGCGGCAAGACCGACGCGCGCGGTGTCGCGGCACACCGCTCGATCAAGGAGATCTTCGACGAGCGGCTCGGCTCCGGCGCAAAGACGTCGCGGCCCGTCGAACTGCACAACATCGGGCCGTCGGTCCAGTACAAGGTGCGCGGCAAGGATGGCCAGGCGCGCGAATTCAACAACTACATGCTGCCCGTCGACATGGGCGGCGAGCGCGTGTTCCTCGCCGGCGTGCGCGCAAGCCCGAACGACCCGTTCCGCTATTTGCGGATTCCTGCCGACAGCAGCGACAGCGTCGGCGAATGGATGCGGCTGCGCGCGGCGCTCGAAGATCCGGCCGTGCGCAACGAGGCGGCGCGCCGCTTCGCGCAACATTCGCTCGGCGCGGGCGACGCCGCGCTGCGCGGCCGGCTCGAAGACAGCGCGCAGCGTGTCCTGACCCTGTTCGCCGGCGCGGACGGCAGCATCGGCCGCGGCCCGGACGGCAATCCGATCGGCGGCTTCCAGGCGGTCGCGACGTTCATCGACCGCTCGGTGCCGAAGGACGAGAAGGAGAAGGCCGCCGCGCTGCTGCTGCGGATGCTCGAAGGCTCGATGTGGGATGTCTGGCAGATCGCGCGCGAGCGAGCGAACGAGCCGCCCGTGCAGCAGGCGCAGGATACGGTGCGCTTCGTGCAGAACGCGATCAACGCGCTGTCGGACAGTTTCCTGTATGGCGCGCCCGTCTATCTGAAGCTCGATTCGTTCAAGCAGGTGCAGGCATCGGTGTTCCAGCTGACGCGCGCGCCCGGCAAGAATCTGGTGTATCTTGGCAGCCTGCTGCTCGTCGCCGGCATCTTCTCGATGTTCTACGTGCGCGAGCGACGCCTCTGGTTCTGGCTCAAGGATACGGGCGCGGGCGTCAGCGTGCTGATGGCGATGTCCACCGCGCGCAAGACGTTCGACTTCGAAAAGGAATTCGTGCGCACGCGCGACGCGGCCGGGGCCGCGCTGGGCGCGCCGCCAGCCTCCCGCGCGCCCGACGGCGCCGGCACCAAGGACTCGACTCGGTAACATCATGGATCTGACCCAAGTTTCGTCATCCCGCGCGCCGCGCGCTTCCGACGCGGCCGAGCCGGCGTTTTTCGACGACCGGCCGTTCCTGCGCCGCCTGTCGCTCGTCGACTGGGTGTTCGCGCTCGCGCTCGTGGCCGGCGCGGGCTTCGCGCTCGCGCAGTACCACGCGTACATGAACTACTACGACAAGGCCGTGCTGATCGGCACCGTGCCTGCGCTCGTCGTGCTCGGCTGGCGATGGAAACCCGCGCGGCTCCTGATGGCGGCGATCGCCGCGCTGTCGCTCTTGTCGCTGCAGATCTATCAAGGCGACCTCGCGCGTGCCGATTCCGCTTTCCTGCTCAAGTACTTCCTGTCGAGTCAGTCGGCGATCCTGTGGATGAGCGCGCTCTTCGTGCTCGCGACCCTTTTCTACTGGATCGGCATGCTGTCGCGCTCCGAGTCGGGCGGCGCGATCGGCCAGAAGCTCACGTGGATCGCCGTGCTGATGGGCTTCACCGGCTTGATGGTGCGCTGGTACGAGTCGTATCTGATCGGCGCGGACGTCGGCCACATTCCGGTGTCGAATCTCTACGAAGTCTTCGTCCTGTTCAGCCTCATCACCGCGCTTCTCTATCTGTACTACGAAGGACATTACGGCACGCGCGCGCTGGGTGCATTCGTGCTGCTCGTGATCAGTGCGGCGGTCGGTTTCCTGATGTGGTACTCGATCGCGCGCGACGCGCAGCAGATTCAGCCGCTCGTGCCCGCGCTGCAGAGCTGGTGGATGAAGATCCACGTGCCCGCGAACTTCATCGGCTACGGCAGCTTCGCGCTGTCCGCGATGGTCGCGGTCGCGTATCTGACGAAGGAGCGCGGCGTGCTCGCCGATCGCCTGCCGGCGCTCGAGGTGCTCGACGACGTGATGTACAAGTCGATCGCGGTCGGCTTTGCGTTCTTCACGATCGCGACGATTCTCGGCGCACTGTGGGCGGCCGAGGCGTGGGGCGGCTATTGGAGCTGGGACCCGAAGGAGACCTGGGCGCTCATCGTCTGGCTGAACTACGCGGCATGGCTGCACATGCGTCTGATGAAAGGGCTGCGCGGCACGGTTGCCGCGTGGTGGGCGCTGACGGGCCTTCTCGTCACGACCTTCGCGTTCCTCGGCGTCAACATGTTCCTGTCCGGCTTGCACAGTTACGGCAAGCTGTAAGATCCGCGCCGCTCGAACGACTAATGACCGCCGACGCACTGCGTGCTCGGCGGTTTTTTCTTGCGCGGGCGATTCGGCGCTACGCTGTCGAAACGGCCGGCGCGGAACTGGGTCCAAGGTTTGTCGGGACGCGAGCGTCTTGTCTGGCCGTCCCGACTGGCAGAACGGAGCATCGACATGTTGATCAAGAAAACGCTGCGCGCGGCGCTTGCCGGCGAAGACATCCCGCGCAGCGAAATCACGCCGCAAGCGGTGTTCGAGAATCGCCGCCGGATACTGCAGGCGGCGGGCGTCGCCGCGGCGGGCGGGCTCGTCGACGTACACCGGCTCGCGCTCGCCGCGTATTCGTCGCCGGACGCGAAGGCGCGCAAGCTCGCCGCGCCAACCAATCCGAAGTTCGTCGTCCCCGACAAGGTGACGTCGTTCAAGGACATCACGACCTACAACAACTTCTACGAATTCGGCACCGGCAAGGGCGATCCGGCGCGCAATGCCGGCACGCTGCGGCCGCGTCCGTGGCGCGTGTCGGTTGAAGGCGAGGTCAGGAACCCGAAGGTGTACGACATCGACGAGCTGTTGAAGCTCGCGCCGCTCGAAGAGCGCGTGTACCGGTTGCGTTGCGTCGAGGGCTGGTCGATGGTGATTCCGTGGATCGGTTTTCCGCTCGCGGAGCTCATCAAGCGCGTCGAGCCGACCGGCAACGCGAAATACGTGCAGTTCGTCACGCTCGCGGACCCGTCGCAGATGCCGGGGCTGTCCGCTCCGATCCTCGACTGGCCGTATTCGGAAGGCCTGCGGATGGACGAGGCGATGAATCCGCTGACGCTGCTCACGATGGGCGTCTACGGTCAGGTGCTGCCGAACCAGAACGGCGCGCCCGTGCGCGTGATCGTGCCTTGGAAGTACGGCTTCAAGAGCGCGAAATCGATCGTGAAGATCCGCTTCGTCGACCGGCAGCCGCCGACGAGCTGGAATACGTACGCGCCGAACGAATACGGCTTCTATTCGAACGTCAATCCGAACGTCGACCATCCGCGCTGGAGCCAGGCGACCGAGCGGCGCATCGGCGAGGACGGCTTCTTCACGCCGAAGCGCAAAACGCTGATGTTCAACGGCTACGGCGATTGGGTCGCGTCGATGTATCGCGGCATGGATCTGAAGAAATACTTCTGAGCGCGGCAAATGGAGAACGACATGCAACCCTCGACATTTGCCGGCTCGGCAAGCCCGGGCGCCGGCGCGCGCCGCCGCGCGCCTCGTCGGGACGCCGGCCGCGCGGTCGGCGCGCCGCGCTGGCTCGCGCCCGTGAAGATCGCCGTGTTCGTCGCGTCGCTGTATCCGCTCGCGCGTATCGTGTTCTTCGGCATGACGGACCGGCTCGGCGCGAATCCGATCGAATTCATCACGCGCTCGACGGGGCTCTGGACGCTCGTGTTCCTGTGCATCACGCTTGCCGTCACGCCGCTGCGCCAGTTGACGGGCCTCAGCGCGCTGTTGCGGCTGCGGCGGATGCTGGGGCTCTACGCGTTCTTCTACGCGGTGCTGCACTTCACGACCTACCTCTGGTTCGACAAGTGGTTCGACGTGATGGAGATCGCGAAGGACGTCGTGAAGCGTCCGTTCATCACCGTCGGCTTTGCCGCGTTCGTGTTGCTGATTCCGCTCGCCGCGACGTCGCCGCGCGCGATCGCGAGGCGGCTCGGCCGGCACTGGCAGACGCTGCACAAGGCGATCTATGCGATCGCGACGTTCGGCATCCTGCATTTCTGGTGGATGAAGGCGGGCAAGCACGATCTCGTGCTGCCCAAGCTGTACGGCGCGATCGTGCTCGTGCTGCTCGGCTGGCGCGTGGCCGCGTGGGCATGGCGGCGCTGGGGCGGAGCGAGGGCGGGGCGCGTGTCGTAGCGCGAGTGCAAGCGCGAAGCGCGCGCAGGCGATCCGCACGGTGTGCGTGATCGGGGGCGCGCCGGGCGCGCCGCGCGTGGGCAAACAAAAAGGCGATGCCCGAATGGACATCGCCTTCTTTCTTGACGAGGGCTTGCCGGCTCGCCGCGCAAGCGCGCCGTTTGCCTGCGATTACTTGCCGTCGGGCAGAACCGCTTCGCGCTCGAACAGGCTTTCGACCGTCTCGCGCGGCCGCACCAGATACGCGCTCGCACCGTCGACGATCACCTCGGCCGCACGCGGCCGCGCGTTGTAGTTCGAGCTCATCGTGAAGCCGTACGCGCCCGCCGAGCGGATCGCGAGCAGATCGCCCGGCGCGATCGCGAGCGAGCGATCGCGCCCGAGCCAGTCGCCGCTTTCGCAGACCGGGCCGACGACGTCGTACACGGCGGCTGCAACGTCCGTGCGCGGGGTCACCGGCTCGATCGCGTGAAACGCCTGGTACATCGCCGGGCGCGCAAGGTCGTTCATCGCCGCGTCGACGATCGCGAAGTTCTTCTCTTCGCCCTGTTTCAGGAATTCGACGCGCGTGAGCAAGATGCCGGCATTGCCCGTCAGCGAGCGGCCCGGCTCGAACCAGATTTCGCGATGGCCGTGGCCGCGCGCGTCGATGCGCTCGAGTACCGCGCGCACGTACGCGCCGATGTCGGGCGGCGTTTCGTCGTCGTACGTGATGCCGAGCCCGCCGCCGACGTCGACGTGATGGATCTTCACGCCGTCCGCCTCGATCTGCTCGACGAGATCGAGCAGCTTGTCGATCGCGTCGAGGTACGGGCTCAGCTCGGTGATTTGCGAGCCGATGTGGCAATCGATGCCGACGACTTCGAGGTTCGGCAGCGCGGCTGCCGCGCGGTACGTCGCGCGCGCGTCATCGAACGCGATGCCGAACTTGTTCGCCTTCAGCCCCGTCGAGATGTACGGATGCGTCTTCGGGTCGACGTCCGGATTCACGCGCAGCGACACGGGCGCGCGCTTGCCGAGCGACGCCGCGACGGCGTTCAGCCGGTCGAGCTCCGGGATCGATTCGACGTTGAAGCACTTGACGCCCGCTTCGAGCGCGATGCGCATTTCGTCGGCGCTCTTGCCGACGCCCGAGAACACGACATTTTGCGCGCGGCCGCCCGCCGCGAGCACGCGTGCGAGCTCGCCGCCCGACACGATGTCGAAGCCCGCGCCGAGACGCGCGAACACGTTCAGCACGCCGAGGTTGCTGTTCGCCTTCACGGCGACGTGAATCGACGCGCGGCGGCCCGCGCAGGCCTTCGCGTAGGCCTCGTAGGCCGCGGTGAGCGCGGCGCGCGAATAGACGAAGAGCGGGGTGCCGAAACGCTCGGCGAGGTCGGCGGTGCAGACGCGCTCGGCGTGGAGCGTGCCGTCGACGTAGTCGAATGCAGCTTGAGTCATGCAGGATCGATCATTGGGCGGAGGAAGCGCCGGACGCGGACGCCGCCTTCGGCGTGCGTTGCGTCGACAGGTCGGGCGACAGCGTGAGCGGCGCGTCGGCGGCGCCCAAGGCGCCGTCGTCGCGCGCCGAAGCCGTTTCGGCATCGGGCGTCACGTCCGACGGCGGCGGCTGCGTCTGTTCGGTCGGCTTGGGCGGCAGCGGCGGCACGTCCGGCATGTACAGCGGGCCACGCTGGCCGCAGCCCGCGAGCGCCAAAGCCGCTACAATCGCGCTCATCTGCAAAACGATACGCATGACCGTCCCTAAACAATTGAATCGATAAAGTTTAGCATGTCCGATACCGATTACCTGACCCGGGCCGAAGCTGTGCTGGCGGCCGTCGAGCGGTCGGTCGACGCCGCCAACGACGGCGACGCCGACGTCGATCTCGAGCGCAACGGCAGCGTGCTCACGCTCACGTTCGAGAACGGCTCGAAAATCATCGTGAACCTGCAGCCGCCGATGAAGGAAGTGTGGATCGCCGCGAAGGCAGGTGGTTTTCACTACCGGTTCGTCGACGGCGCATGGCGCGATACGCGAAGCGGCGACGAGTTTTTTGCGGCGCTGACGGGCTTTGCGACGCAGCAGGCGGGCATGCCGATCGCGTTCAGCGCGTGATGCGCGCTTAGGCGGCGCGTGAGCGTGTGTCACACGGACGCGATCGCAGCCTGATCGAGCCCCATATGAAAAAAGCGGCCAGAAAGGCCGCTTTTTCGCTGTGGCGCGCGAACGATGCTCAGTTGCCGCCGCGGAACAGATTCATGAT
Organism: Burkholderia thailandensis E264; assembly: GCF_000012365.1. Lineage (NCBI taxonomy): Bacteria > Pseudomonadati > Pseudomonadota > Betaproteobacteria > Burkholderiales > Burkholderiaceae > Burkholderia > Burkholderia thailandensis. The sequence continues at coordinate 3,474,329 of NC_007651.1, read as the reverse complement.
GTCCTGCTTCTCCTGCTCGTCGACATGCCCGGGCACGGCGCTCGCGGAATCGGGCGGCGCGGCCGGCAGGTTCACGCCGACTGTCGAGACGAAGCCGCGGCCCGGCGTGAACTGGTCGAAGTACAACTCGCCGCCGAGCGTCGTGACGCCGTCGGGCATCGGCATTTTGTATTCCGGCACATTCTTGAGCGCGGGGCCCATGTAGTCGATCCACACCGGCAGCGCGAGGCCGCCGCCGGTTTCGCGATCGCCGAGGCTGCGCGGGTTGTCGTAGCCGATCCACGCGATCGCCGCGAGCGTGTGCTGATAGCCGCCGAACCATGCGTCGCGCGAGTCGTTCGTCGTGCCGGTCTTGCCGGCCAGGTCGGTGCGTTTCAGCACGTTCGAGCGCGCGCCGGTGCCGCGTTGCGCGACGCTTTGCAACAGGCTGTTCATCACGTACGCGTTGCGCGCGTCGATCGCGCGCGGCGCGTTCTGCTCGGCGACGAGCGGCTGCGCGCGCGCGACGACGTTGCCGCTCGGATCGGTGACTTCGGCGATCAGATACGGATTGACCCGGTAGCCGCCGTTGGCGAACACCGAGAACGCGCCCGCCATCTGCAGCGGCGTGACGAGGCCCGCGCCGAGCGCCATCGGCAGATAGGCCGGGTGGCGATCCGCGTCGAAGCCGAAGCGCGTGATGTATTGCTGCGCGTATTTCGGGCCGATGTGATTCAGGATGCGAATCGATACCAGGTTGCGCGAGCGCTGCAGCGCGACGCGCATCGACATCGGGCCCTCGAAGCCGCCGCCGTAGTTTTTCGGCTCCCACGGCTGGCCGCCCGTCTCGGCGGCGCTGAAATAGAGCGGGCCGTCGTTGATGATCGTCGCGGGGCCGAGCCCCTTGTCGAGCGACGCCGAATAAATGAACGGCTTGAACGACGAACCCGGCTGCCGCCACGCCTGCGTCACGTGGTTGAACTTGTTCTTGTTGAAGTCGAACCCGCCGATCAGTGAGCGGATCGCGCCGTCCTGCGGAACGATCGAAATGAACGCGCCCTCGATCTGCGGCAGTTGCCCGATCGCCCACGAGCCGTCGTCGTTCTTGAACACGCGCACGATCGCGCCGGGGCGGATCCGCTTGTTCGGCTGCGCGCTCGCCGACAGCGAGCTTGCGGCGAAGCGCAGATCGTCGCCGCTCACCGTCGCGTCGCTGCCGTTCGAGAACACGACGCGAATCTGTCGCGGGCCGGTTTCGGTGACGACGGCCGCGACCAACTCGCCGTTATCCGGATGGTCGACGAGCGCGTCGTCGATCGCCTGCTCGCGGTCGTCCTGGCTCGCGGGCAGCTCGATGAAGCCTTCGGGGCCGCGATAGCCGTGGCGCCGGTCGTACGTCATCAGGCCCTTTCGCAGCGCGCGGTACGCGAGCGTCTGGTCTGCGGAATCGATCGTCGTGACGACGTTCAGCCCGCGCGTGTACGCCTCGTCCTTATATTGCGCATACATCATCTGCCGAACCATTTCGGCGACGTATTCCGCGTGCACGCTGTATTCGCGGCTCGGGCTCTTGACGACAAGCGGCTCGGCGAGCGCCTCGTCGTACTGCTCGCGCGTGATGAAGTTCAGCTCGAGCATCCGCTGCAGGATGTATTGCTGGCGGACCTTCGCGCGTTTCGGATTCGCGACCGGGTTGTATGCGGACGGCGCCTTCGGCAGCCCCGCGAGCATCGCGGCCTCGGCGAGCGTGATGTCCTTCAGGTCCTTGTTGAAGTACGCGTGCGCGGCGGCGGCGAAGCCATAGGCGCGCTGGCCCAGATAGATCTGATTCATGTAGACCTCGAGAATCTGATCTTTCGTGAGCGCACGCTCGATCCGGTACGCGAGCAGCATCTCGTAGATCTTGCGCGTGTATGTCTTCTCGCTCGACAGGAAGAAGTTGCGCGCGACCTGCATCGTGATCGTGCTCGCGCCCTGCGTCGCGTGGCCGTTCGTCAGCGCGACGATGCCGGCGCGGATGATGCCCGTCAGATCGACGCCGCCGTGTTCGTAGAAGCGCGCATCCTCGATCGCGAGCACCGCTTTCTTCAGCGAATCGGGCACGTCCTGCAGACGGACGATGTCCCGGCGCTCCTCGCCGAATTCGCCGATCAGCACGTGATCCGCCGTGTAGATGCGCAGCGGCACCTTCGGGCGGTAGTCGGTCAGCGCGTCCAGCGACGGCATGTTCGGCGACGCGACGACGAGCGCGTAGCCGAGCACGAGCCCGACGCAGACCGCGAGCGCCACGCACACGCCTGCGACGCCGAGCACGAGCTTCAGCCACATCGGGCGGCGGCGCGACTCGGGCGGGGGAGGCGGGGACGTAGGATTCGTGGATTGCATAGACACACCAGAAAAACAGTCCCGCGATTATAGCTGCCCGGTTTTGCCGGACGCCGGAAGGGTTCCGGGCGGGAACCGGCGCGGCCTGGCGGCGCGCCGATGACTCACTGTAGCGCGCCGGCGGCCCGACGGCGCATGCGTTGGCCGTTCGGCAGACTCCCGGCGCGCCGGCCGGCTTCGCAAAATGACCCCATATCGCGCCTCGACGGGAGGCGCGCGGATGGAGGACTGAGATGCAAGGACGTTCGTGGTGGTCGGTCGGCCGGCGCTTCGCGGCAGGGATCGACGTGAGCCGGCGCGCGGTGCGGATCGCGGTGCTGAGCCGGCGTGTCGGGGGCGGCACGGTCCGGCTCGAGGCGCTCGACGCGGAACCTTTGCCGGCCGGCGCGTTCGCCGAGCCGGCCGATGCCGACTGGACGGCCGTGGCGGCCGCGATGACGGCGGCGCTCGGCCGCGCGCCGCAGGTACGGCCGGCGGGGCTCGCGCGGCGGACGATGGCGGGCGTGATGGCGCTGCCGGAGGGGGCGTTCTCGAGCTCGACGCTCGCGTGGCCGAGCGCGGAGACTGCGGCGGCGGCCATCGAGCCCGCGGTGCGCGCGGCGGCCGAGCGGCTGACGGGGCTCGCGCGCGACGCGCTCGCCGTCGACTGGTGCGTGAACGACGCGGGCGCTTCGCCGGAGGTCGCGTTCGCGACCGCGGCGCACGTGCATCTCGACGCGCGGATCGAGGCGGCCGCGTCGGCGGGCGTCGAACTCGTCGCGATCGACGGCGAGCCGCCCGCCGCCCTGCGGGCGATACGCCATGTCGCCGCGCGCGAAGTCGATGACGGCGAGCCGTATCTTGGCGTCTGGATCGGCGAGGGCGGGGTGTACGGCTGGCTCGTGTCGGCCGATACGGTTGCCGCGCAGATTCGCTATCCGGCGCCCGAGCACGCGGATCTTGCCGACGCGCTGCGCGAGCTTGCGCGGGCCGGTGCGCCGCGCTGCGCGTTCATCGCGGGCGACCCGGAGTGGCTCGGCGGCGCGCAGATTTCGCTCGCCGATGTGGGCGACCTGCTCGGCTGCATCGTATTGCCGTTCGAATGCGCGGCAGGCGGCACGCTCGGCGCGGTCGACGACGGGTTCGCCCGGTCGCCGGGTTTCGCGGTCGCGTTTGGGCTCGCGCTGCGCGGGGTGTACGAATGACGCCCGGCATCGCGAGCGGCGTGGCGCCGCGCGACGCGCGGAACCGGCGCGCGTGGCTCGGCGGCTTCAATCTGCTGCCATATCGCGCGCGCGACGCGCGTCGCGCGCGGCGGCGCGTCCTCGGCGAACTGGCGGCGGCCGCTTGCGCGGGGATCGCGGGCGTTGCGCTTTGGCGCATCGGGCGTACGTTCGAGCGCGCGCGCTACGATGCGCAGCGTGCGCTGATGGAGCGCCAGCTCGCCGCATGGGCGCCGCAATTGAAAGCCGCGGAGCAGGCCGCGCGGCAGCGCGACGCCGAGCGCGAGCGTACGGCGCTTGCCGCCGAACGCGCCGTGCCGCGCCAGCGGACGGTCGACCTGTTCGATACGCTGCGGCAATTGCGCTACGACGGCGTGCGGCTGCGGTCGATCCGGTGCGACGGGCACGACGCGTTGCTCGAAGCGAGCGCGCTGGATTCCGCATCGGCCGAGCGCTGGCTGCGCGATCTCGACGCCGCGCAGCGCGGCTGGACGACGGAGGTCGCGGGTTTGCAGGCGGCGCGAACTTCGTGGGGGCGAGAGGCTGCCGGCGGCCGATCGCTGTCTTTCTCCGTACGGATTCGTTGGCCCGCCGGCGATCGCGGCCGCGTCGCGAGCGTGGCCGCGCGTGCGCAGGCGGTTGCACGGGAGGGCGCGTGAGCAAGCGGGGCGAACGAGCGTCGGGCTGGCGCGCGTGGGTGCGTCGGACCGATTCGCGGCGCGTATCGGGCGTTGGCTGGCGAACCGCGGCACGCGTGGCGCTCGCGTGCGGCGTGTTCGTTTGCGGCGTGTACGCGGGCCGCGATGCCGATTGGGGCGGCGTCGAGCGAAGCAGGGCGGCGCTCGGCGCGGTTGCGTCGCGCGACGCGCGCGCGCGGCGGCTCCTTGCCGCGTCGTCTGTCCGTCCGGCGCGGCCGGCGGGCGCGGGCCGCTCGCCGGCCGCGCAGCAGACGCCTTCCGATTTCGCGATGCGGCTTGCCGCTCACGCGGGCGCGAGCGGGCTGCGGGTACGCAAGCTCGAACGGCTTGACGGTGAGCGCACCGGCGGGCAGCGCGACGATGGCGCCGTCTACGTGTTTGCCATCAGCGCGGAAGGTGATTTCGACGCGCTATGCCGCTTCCTGTCGGGGCTTGCTGCGTTGCCTGCGCTCGTGGTGCCTGCGACATCGAGCGTCAAGCGCGACAACGGCGCGACCATGCTGGACGCCCGGCTCGATGTCTGGCCGGCGTTGCCTGGCGGTGAGGCCGATGGGCGGCGGCGTGCCGACGGGCGCGAAGTGCCCGAAGCGCCCGCCGCCGATCCTTTCTCCGCGATGCCGATGCTGGCAATCGACGATGCGGCCGACGCGGCGCGGCTCGTCGGCGTGATGCACGACCGGCGCAGCGGGCTCGCGCTGTTCGAGCGCGGCGACGATGCGTGGTCGGTCGCGCCGGGGCAGATGGTCGACGGCGCGCGTGTCGCGCGAATCCAGGCGGGCGGCGTGACGCTCGCGACACATGGCGGCGGACGGCGCGTAATGACCGTGAGCGGAGCGGCAGGATGATGCGCGGATTCGTTTGGGTCATGCTGGGATGCGCGATCGGGGCGGCGGGCGTGGCGGTCGCATCGCCGCCGCCGTTGCCCGCGGGTGTGCCGGCCGGTTGGGCGGTGTCGGCCTCGGTCGGAGCGGTGGGGCGCGCGCCGTTGCCCGACGCGGCCGCGTCGAGGTGGCGAATCGATTCCGAGCGTGACGCGGTTGCCGAAGCGCCGACGCCGGATGCGGGCGGCGGCGCGCCGGCCGATGAGTTCGCCGGCGACGCCGCGCCCGAAAGCACGTCGGCAGCCAATTCGGTCGAGCCATCCGGTTCGGCGCCGGCCGCCACCGGGCTGCCGAGCCGGGCGGCGTCGGTGCAAGCGGAGGATGCGGCGCTGGATGCGGTGCTGGAGGGGCCGCCCGTGCCACTCTCGCCGGAGCAACGCATGAGCGACGAGCATCCTGCGTTGCCGTCGGATACTGAAGTCGCATCGGCCGGCGCCAACGCCAACGCCAACGCCAATGCCGAGACCGCGGCCGAATCCGACGACAACCGCGCGATCTCGCTCAATCTGCAGCAGGCGAGCCTCGCAGCGGTCTTCGATGCATTCGCGCGCTTCACCGGCCTCAATATAGTGGTCAGCGAGCGGGTGCGCGGCACGGTGTCGTTGCGTCTGAACAATGTCCGCTGGCGCAGTGCGTTCGACGCGCTGCTGGACGCCCACGGCCTCGCGATGGCGCGGCGCGGCAGCGTGATATGGGTCGCGCCTGTCGCGGAACTCGCCGAGCGCGAGCGCCGGCGTTTCGATGCGCACGCGCGCGCCGCTCAACTCGAACCGCTCGCGAGCCGCAGCTTCGTGCTCCGCTACGCGCGTGCGGCCGACGTGCAGCGTCTGCTCTCGGGCTCGGCCGCCCAGCGGATACTGTCGAAGCGCGGCTCGGTGCTCGCCGATCCTCGGACGAATCTGCTGTTCGTCACGGATCTGTCCGGGCGTCTCGCGCAGATCGCCGATCTCATCGGCAAGCTCGACACGCCATCGCGGCAGGTGTTGATCGAGGCGCGGATCGTCGAGGGCGATCGCGGGTTCTCACGCAATCTCGGCGCGCGTCTCGCGCTGCGTGCGCCGGATGCGGGCGACCGCGCGGCGGGCGTCGTCGCGGGCCGTAACGGCACGTTGGCCGACCTCACCGCCAGGCCGATCAGCGGCTTCGACGCGGCGACAGCCGGCCTCACGCTGTTCGCCGCGCGCGCGAGCCGCTTGCTCGACATCGAATTGAGCGCGCTCGAGGCGCAGGGCCGGGGCCAGATCGTGTCGAGCCCGCGCGTCGTGACGGCGGACCGGACCAAGGCCGTCGTCGAGCAGGGCGCAGAACTGCCGTATCAGGCGAAGGTAGGCAACGGCGTGTCGGGCGTCCAGTTCCGGCGCGCGACCTTGAAGCTCGAAGTCGAGCCGCAGATCACGCCCGACGGGCGCGTGATCCTCGATCTCGACGTCGCGAAGGACAGCGTCGGCGAGGAAACCGCATCCGGCCCCGCGATCCATACGAAGCACGTGCAGACGCGCGTCGAGGTCGAAAACGGCGGAACGGTGTCGATCGGCGGGATTTTCGAGAGCGACGACCGCGACGATGTGACTCGGGTGCCGCTCTTGGGCAAAATACCGGTGTTGGGCGCGCTTTTCAGGCATCGCGCACAGCGTGCGCAGCGCAGCGAGCTCGTCGTCTACATCACGCCGACCGTCGTGATCGGGCCCTGAACCCCGTGGGAGCCAGGCTCGACAAGGCGGGCGCTTTGCCAGTAAGCTGCGCGACACACTCATTGAAGCAGAGGAAGCCGTTGCAAGCGCGGGACCCACACGTGAACGTAATTTTCGTCGGGCTCATGGGGGCGGGTAAGACCACCGTGGGCCGGGCGGTCGCGCGCCGGCTCGACAGACCCTTCTTCGATTCGGATCACGAGATCGAGGCGCGCACCGGCGCGCGCATTCCGGTCATCTTCGAACTCGAGGGCGAATCCGGCTTCCGCGATCGCGAGGCGCAGATGATCGCCGAGCTCACGCAACGCGAGAACATCGTGCTTGCGACGGGCGGCGGCGCAATCCTGCGCCCCGAGAATCGCAAGCTGCTTCACGAACGCGGCCTTGTCGTCTATCTGCGCGCGAATCCGCACGATCTTTGGCTGCGCACCCGCAAGGACAAGAACCGCCCGTTGTTGCAAACCGACGATCCGAAAGCCAAGCTCGAAGCGCTGTACGAAGCGCGCGACCCGCTCTACCGCGAATGCGCGCACTTCGTCATCGAGACCGGCCGGCCATCCGTCAACGGGCTCGTCAACATGGTGCTGATGCAGCTCGAAATGGCGGGCATCGTCGCCAAGCCACTACAAGCATGATGACCGTCAACGTCGACCTGGGCGAGCGCGCCTATCCGATCCACATCGGCCCCGATCTGATCCGCCGCACCGAGCTTTTCGCGCCGCACATCGCGGGCGCGTCCGCCACGATCGTCACGAACACCACCGTCGATCCGCTCTACGGCGACACGCTGCGCGCGGCGCTCGCGCCGCTCGGCAAGCGCGTGTCGACCGTCGTCCTGCCCGACGGCGAGGCGTACAAGAACTGGGAAACCCTCAATCTGATCTTCGACGGCCTGCTCGAGCAGCACGCCGATCGCAAGACGACGCTGATCGCGCTCGGTGGCGGCGTGATCGGCGACATGACGGGCTTCGCCGCCGCATGCTACATGCGCGGCGTGCCGTTCATCCAGGTGCCGACGACGCTCCTGTCGCAGGTCGACTCGTCAGTCGGCGGCAAGACGGGCATCAACCACCCGCTCGGCAAGAACATGATCGGCGCGTTCTATCAGCCGCAGGCGGTGATCGCCGACATTGGCGCGCTGTCGACGCTGCCCGACCGCGAGCTTGCCGCGGGCGTCGCCGAGATCATCAAGACGGGCGCGATCGCCGACGCCGCATTCTTCGACTGGATCGAGGCGAACATGGGGGCGCTCAATCGCCGCGATCCCGATGCGCTCGCGCATGCGGTCAAGCGCTCGTGCGAGATCAAGGCGGGTGTCGTGGCGGCGGACGAGCGCGAGGGCGGCCTGCGCGCGATCCTCAACTTCGGCCATACGTTCGGGCACGCGATCGAAGCGGGGCTCGGCTACGGCGAGTGGCTGCATGGCGAGGCGGTCGGCTGCGGGATGGTGATGGCGGCCGATCTGTCGGTGCGAACCGGCCATCTGGACGAGGCGTCGCGCGAGCGGCTGCGCCGCGTCGTCGAGGCCGCGCACCTGCCGACGCGCGCGCCGGCACTCGGCGATGCGCGCTATGTCGAGCTGATGCGCGTCGACAAGAAGGCCGAAGCCGGCGCGATCAAGTTCATTCTGCTCAAGCGCTTCGGCGAGACGATCATTACCCCGGCGCCGGACGACGCCGTCTCCGCGACACTGGCGGCAACCACCCGGTAAACGCGACACGGGCCGATCCGGCGCAATTGACGTGGAGGACACGACACGGTGAGCGAAGTACCCGGCGGCAGCATCCCACGCGAAACGCGCGACGCGCGACCCGCGCGCGCGGGCGGCGGGCAGGCGATTCCCGTCGCCGCGCCGACCACCGCCGCGCTCGAGGCGCATCTCGCGCCGTACGCGGCGCACGCGTCGCAATCGCGCGGCAGGCGCCATCCCGAGCCGCCGCCGGCGGCGCGCACCGAATTCCAGCGCGATCGCGACCGCATCGTGCATTCCACCGCGTTCAGGCGTCTCGAATACAAGACGCAGGTCTTCGTGAACCACGAAGGCGACCTGTTCCGCACGCGCCTCACGCACAGCCTCGAAGTCGCGCAGATCGCCCGGTCCGTCGCGCGCAACCTGCGCCTGAACGAAGATCTCGTCGAGGCGATCTCGCTTGCGCATGATCTCGGCCACACGCCGTTCGGCCATGCGGGGCAGGACGCGCTCAACGCTTGCATGCGCGACTACGGCGGCTTCGAGCACAATCTGCAGAGCCTTGCCGTCGTCGACGAGCTCGAAGAGCATTACGGCGCGTTCAACGGGCTGAACCTGTGCTTCGAGACGCGCGAAGGCATTCTCAAGCACTGCTCGCGCGAGAACGCGCGCAAGCTCGGCGAGCTCGGCGAGCGATTCCTGCAGGGCCGCCAGCCGTCGCTCGAGGCGCAGCTCGCGAACATCGCGGACGAAATCGCATACAACAATCATGATGTCGACGATGGCCTGCGCTCGGGCCTCATCACGATCGAGCAACTCGCCGAGGTCGAGCTGTGGCAGCGCCATTACGAGGCCGCGCTCGCCGAGTATCCGCATCTCGAGGGCCGCCGGCTCGTGCACGAGACGGTGCGCCGGATCATCAACACGCTGATCGTCGATCTGATCGACGCGACCACGCGCAATCTCGCGCGCCACGCGCCGACGTCGCTCGACGCCGTGCGCGCGGCGCCGCCCCTCGTCGCGCACGGTGAGCAGATCGCCGCGCAGGCGGCGGCGCTCAAGCGTTTCCTGTACAAGAACCTGTACCGTCACTACCGCGTGATGCGGATGGCGAGCAAGGCGCAGCGGGTCGTCGCCGGCCTCTTCAACGCTTTCACGAGCGACCCGCGCCTGCTGCCGCCCGACTATCAGGCGGCCGACGCCGCGCACCAGCCGCGCCTCGTCGCGCACTACATCGCCGGGATGACCGATCGTTTTGCACTGAAAGAGTATCAACGCTTGTTTGTCATGGACGAGAACTAAACTGTCCGGCTCGCCGCATCCGGCGCGGATGCAGCGGCGGTGCGGCGCGCGTTGCCCGGACCGAGGAGAAAAGGAGAGAGGTCGATGAAATACAAGACGCTGGTTCGTTCGCTCGCGTTCGGGGGCGTGCTTTGGTTCGGCGCGCAGCAGGCGGCGTGCGCCGCCACCGAAATCCAGTTCTGGCATGCGATGGAGGCGGCGCTCGGCGAGCGCGTGAACGAGATCGCGGCGCAGTTCAACGCGTCGCAAAGCGATTACAAGATCGTGCCGGTCTTCAAGGGCACCTACGACCAGGCGCTCGCGGCGGGCATCGCCGCGTACCGCAGCGGCAACGCGCCGGCGATCCTGCAGGTGTACGAAGTGGGCACGGCGACGATGATGCAGGCGAAGAAGGCGGTGCTGCCCGTGTCCGACGTGTTCCGCCAGGCGGGCGTGCCGCTCGACGAGAAGGCGTTCGTGCCGACGATCGCGAGCTACTACAGCGACGCGAAGACGGGCCGCCTCGTGTCGATGCCGTTCAACAGCTCGACGCCCGTGCTGTATTACAACAAGGATGCGTTCAAGAAGGCGGGCCTCGATCCGAACCAGCCGCCGAAGACGTGGGCCGACGTGAAGGCCGACGCGGAAAAGCTGAAGAAGGCGGGTTACGCGTGCGGCTACACGACGGGCTGGCAGGGCTGGATCCAGCTCGAGAACTACAGCGCGTGGCACGGCCTGCCGTTCGCGACGCGCAACAACGGCTTCGACGGCGCCGACGCGGTGCTCGAATTCAACAAGCCGCAGCAGATCGCGCACATCCAGTTCCTGCAGGACATGGCGAAGGGCGGCACGTTCACGTACGTTGGCCGCAAGGACGAGGCGACCGCGAAGTTCTACAGCGGCGACTGCGCGATCATGACGACGTCGTCGGGCGCGCTCGCGACGATCCACAAGTACGCGAAATTCGACTTCGGCACCGGGATGATGCCGTACGACGCGAGCGTGAAGGGCGCGCCGCAGAACGCGATCATCGGCGGCGCGAGCTTGTGGGTGCTCGCGGGCAAGGACCCGGCAACCTACAAGGGCGTCGCGAAGTTCCTCGCGTATCTGAGCTCGCCCGCCGTCGCCGCGAAGTGGCACGAGGACACGGGCTATCTGCCGGTGACGACGGCCGCGTACGATCTCGCGCGGGAGCAGGGCTTCTACGCGAAGCATCCGGGCGCGGACACGGCGATCAAGCAGATGATGAACAAGCCGCCGCTGCCGTACACGAAGGGGCTGCGCCTCGGCAACATGCCGCAGATCCGCACGATCGTCGACGAGGAGCTCGAGCAGGTGTGGGCGCAGAAGAAGACGCCCAAGGCGGCGCTCGATTCCGCCGCCGCGCGCGGCGACGAACTGCTGCGCCGCTTCGAGAAGTCGGGCGGCTGAGCCAGCGCCGCCGGCGCGCGTGCTCGCCGGCGCGGCCTGTTCGCGCGTGCGGTTTGCCGAGCGAACGGGTTGCGCCGGCGGCCGCCCGGCGGCATTCGTCTGACGTCTGTCCGTTCGGAATCCTGCCGATGACACCTCATTCCCGTTTCGGCGCGAGCGCGCTGCCGTACCTGCTCGTCGCGCCGCAGCTCGCGATCACCGCGATCTTCTTCCTGTGGCCGGCGGGCGTCGCGCTCTGGCAGTCGACGCAAATGCAGGACGCGTTCGGCACGTCGAGCGAGTTCGTCGGCTTCGCCAATTTCGCGCAGTTGTTCGGCGATCCGCTCTACGTCGATTCGTTCAAGACGACGCTCGTGTTCAGCGCGAGCGTGACCGTCTGCGGGCTCGTCGCGTCGCTGTTGCTCGCCGCGTGCGCCGATCGCGTGATCCGCGGCGCTCGCGCGTACCGCACGCTCCTTATCTGGCCGTACGCGGTCGCGCCGACGATCGCCGCGGTGCTGTGGGCGTTCCTGTTCAATCCGAGCATCGGCGTGATCACGTATGCGCTCGCGCGCTTCGGCATCGTCTGGAATCACGCGCTCAACGGCGGGCAAGCGATGCTGCTCGTCGTGATCGCGTCGGTGTGGAAGCAGGTCAGCTACAACTTCCTGTTCTTCTATGCGGGGCTGCAGGCGATTCCGCGCTCGCTGATCGAAGCGGCCGCGATCGACGGCGCGGGCCCCGTGCGGCGCTTCTTTCACATCGCGCTGCCGCTGCTGTCGCCGACGAGCTTTTTCCTGCTCGTCGTCAATCTCGTCTACGCGTTCTTCGACACGTTCCCGGTGATCGACGCGGCGACCGCGGGCGGCCCCGGCCAAAGCACGAAGACGCTGATCTACAAGATCTACGCGGAGGGTTTCCAGGGGCTCGACATCGGCAGCTCGGGCGCGCAATCGGTCGTGCTGATGGTGATCGTCGTCGCGCTGACGGTCGTCCAGTTCCGTTTCGTCGAGCGCAGGGTGCAATACGCATGATCGAGAATCGCAAGGGCTTCGACCTGTTCTGCCACGCGGTGCTGATCGCGGGCATCGCGGTCATCGTGTTTCCCGTGTACGTCGGCTTCTGCGCGGCGACGATGAACGCGCGCGAAGTGTTCACGGTGCCGCTGTCGCTCGTGCCGAGCACGCATCTGTTCGAGAACGTCGCCGAGATCTGGCGGCGCGGCAGCGGCGGCATGACGACGCCGTTCGGCACGCTGCTCGTCAACAGCGTCGTGATGGCGCTCGTGATCGCGGCGGGCAAGATTTCGGTGTCGATCCTGTCCGCGTACGCGATCGTCTATTTCCGCTTTCCGCTGCGCAACGCCGCGTTCTGGCTGATCTTCGTCACGCTGATGCTGCCCGTCGAGGTGCGGATCTTTCCGACCGTGCAGGTGGTGTCGACGCTGCATCTGACGAACAGCTACGCGGGCCTCACGCTGCCCCTCATCGCGTCGGCGACGGCGACCTTCCTGTTCCGGCAGTTCTTCATGACGCTGCCCGACGAGCTCGTCGACGCGGCGCGCATCGACGGCGCGGGCCCGCTGCGCTTCTTCTGGGACGTCGTGCTGCCGCTGTCGAAGACGAGCATCGCCGCGCTGTTCGTGATCACGTTCATCTATGGCTGGAACCAGTATCTGTGGCCGATCCTGATCACGACCGACGCATCGCTCTCGACGGCCGTCGTCGGCATCAAGTCGATGATCGCGAGCGGCGACGCCGCGACCGAATGGCATCTCGTGATGGCGGCGACGCTCGTCGCGATGCTGCCGCCGCTCGTCGTCGTGCTCGCGATGCAGCGCTGGTTCGTGCGCGGTCTCGTCGATTCGGAAAAATAAAACGCAACCTGGAGGAAGTCCAAGCATGGCCGCGCTGAGCTTGAAGGGCGTCAGGAAAAGTTACGACGGCGCGCAGTACGTGCTGCACGGGATCGACGTCGACATCGCCGACGGCGAGTTCGTCGTGCTCGTCGGGCCGTCGGGCTGCGGGAAATCGACGCTATTGCGGATGATCGCCGGCCTCGAGACGGTGACGGAAGGCGAGATCGCGATCGGCGGGCGCGTCGTCAATACGCTCGAGCCGAAGGATCGCGACATCGCGATGGTGTTCCAGAACTACGCGCTGTATCCGCACATGACGGTCGCGCAGAACATGGGCTACGGGCTGAAGATCCGCGGCGTCGAGCGCGCGCTGATCGACGCGCGCGTGCAGGCGGCCGCGCAGATTCTCGAGCTCGGGCCGCTGCTCGCGCGGCGCCCGCGCGAGCTTTCGGGCGGCCAGCGGCAGCGCGTCGCGATGGGGCGCGCGATCGTGCGCGAGCCGTCGGTGTTCCTGTTCGACGAGCCGCTGTCGAATCTCGATGCGAAGCTGCGCGTGCAGATGCGCCTCGAAATCCAGCGGCTGCACGCGCGCCTCGCGACGACGAGCGTCTACGTGACGCACGACCAGATCGAGGCGATGACGCTCGCGCAGCGCGTGATCGTGATGAATCGCGGCTATGCGGAGCAGATCGGCGCGCCCGTCGACGTGTACGAGAAGCCGGCGACGACGTTCGTCGCGAGCTTCATCGGCTCGCCGGCGATGAACCTGCTGCACGGGCGGCTGTCGGAAGACGGCGCGGCGTTCGATATCGCCGACGGTCCACGGCTGCCGGTCGCGGGCGCGGCGGGCGCCGGCCGCGAGATCGCGCCGGGGCGCGAATGGATTCTCGGCGTGCGGCCCGAGCACATGACGCCGCTGCCAGGCGCGGCGCTCGCGACGCTCGCCGTCGATTCGTGCGAGCTGCTCGGCGCGGACAATCTCGCGCACGGCCGCTGGGGCGTGCACGACGTCGCGGTGCGGCTGCCGCACGCGATGCGCCCGGCGCGCGGCGAGACGCTGCCCGTCGCGCTGCCCGCGCAACATCTGCATTTCTTCGATCCGGCGACGGGCAAGCGCGCCGGTTGAGTCGATTCGCCGAATTCACGATCCACCGATTCACCGCTTCCAGCGAGACTGCGATGACGATCCTGCAAACCTGGCCTTATCCGCGCGTGGTCGCGCACCGCGGCGGCGGCGCGCTGGCGCCGGAGAACACGCTCGCCGCGCTCGATGCGGGCGCGCGCTACGGACACAAGATGGTCGAATTCGACGCGAAGCTGTCGGCGGACGGCGTTGCGTTCCTGCTGCACGACGACACGGTCGAACGCACGTCGAACGGCACGGGCGCCGCGTGCGACATGCGCTATGCGGCGCTCGAGGCGCTCGACGCCGGCGCGTGGTACGACGCGCGCTTTTCGGGCGAGCGGATGCCGACGCTCGCGCAGGCGGCGGCGCGCTGCCTTGCGCTCGGCCTCGCGGCGAACGTCGAGATCAAGCCGTGTCCGGCTCGTGACGAAGAGACGGGCCGCGTCGTCGCGGCTCAGGCGGCCGCGCTTTGGCGCGACGCCGCCGTGCCGCCGCTGCTGTCGTCGTTTTCGGCGGCGGCGCTCGGCGCGGCGCGCGAGGCCGCCCCGGCGCTGCCGCGCGGGATGCTGTACGAGGAGATTCCCGCCGGCTGGCAGGAGGAAACGCGACGGCTCGGTTGCGTGTCGCTGCACGCGCATCACGCGCAATTCAACGAGGCGCTCGTGCGTGACGTGAAGGCATCGGGGCTGCGCATTCTCGCGTACACGGTGAACGACCCCGTGCGGGCGCGCGAACTCGCGGATTGGGGCGTGGACCTCATTTGCACGGACCGAATCGACATGATTGGCGCGGGCCTTGCCGATCGGGAAGGATGAAATCGGCGTTTTGCGCGCCACGCGCGAACGAAATCGCTCCGACGGGAGCCCGTCGGAGCAGGAGGCGACGGCCGCCTCGTAACCTCAAGAAAATTCCGCTACAAATTGCAGCGGAATTAACCATTCCCCAAATATTCGACTACGCTTAGAAACGGTAGCCGATGTTCAGGTAGGTCACGATCGGATTCAGCGCGATCTTCGCTTGCGAGGTCTGCGTGAGCGTGCCGATCGGCGTCGGGCGCTGCGTCGTCAGCGTGGCCGTCAGGCTGACGGGGATGTACGACACCGACAGCCCGCCGAACCAGTGGTCGGTGAAGTTGTACGTGAAGCCTGCATTGATGACGGGCGCCCACTGATTGCTGGTCTGCACGCTGGTCGGGCCGCCGAGCGCGCCGCGCTCGAACGCGCTGTTGGTGATCTTCGCGCCGGTGAACCAGATGTAAGACGCGCCGATGCCGACGTAAGGCCGGAACTTCGCCTTCGCGTCGTTGAAGTAGTACTTGAGGAGGACCGCCGGGCTCCATTGGTAAGCATGGCCGAGCACGCCGAACTGTTCGAGTGAGCCTTTGCCGTTCAGATTGAACCTTGGCGGGATCCCGGCGACCAATTCAGTGACGATGTGATCCGTCAAGAAGTAGCCGGCGGCAAGGCCGATGGTGTCCGCATTGTCGATGCCCGCGCCCGTGTTGGGCACCTCGTGGTTGACCGGCGTGCCGCCGACGTTCATGACCTTGAGCGGATCGCTGCTGTCCTGGGGGGCGAGATGGAACCAGCCGGTCGTGACGTAGAAGCTGCCTGCGGATTGCGCGTGCGCTGCGGTCGCGGTTGCCGCGAATGCGAGCGCAACGGCCCCCGTAATGGCCATTTTTTGTTTCATCCTTTGTCTCCTCCGATAAAAGGCGTGCTCATTATGACGACGGTGTTTCAAACAGAACAGAGTTGTAAGCTAGAACGTTTTCCCTAGAATTCGCACGACCGTGCGTATTCCCGCACCGCGGCGGGCTTTGACGCGGACGCACTTAAACGAGCCTTCGGGTATTTCCTAACGCGATCAAACGGACATTCAGCATGGCACGGCTAGCACGACTTTACGTACCTGATCAGCCGCAGCACGTGATTCTACGCGGCCTCGATCAGCAACCGGCGTTCGTCGACGACCAGGATTACGAATTATTCATCGATTGCCTGAAGGCGGCGGCGCGTGATCATCATCTGGCGGTGCATGCATACGTGCTGCTGCCGCGCCAGGTCCAGCTCCTCGTGACGCCGAGCGACGAGGCGAGCCTGCCGAAAGCGATGCAGGCCGTCGGCCGCCGCTACGTCGCGCATTTCAACCGGCGCTATTCGCGGCGCGGCACGTTGTGGGAAGGGCGCTATCGCGCGACCGTCATCGAGGGCGAACGCTACTTCCTGCTCGCGAGCCGCGTCGTCGAGATGAGCCCCGTGCGCGCGCAGCTCGTGACGAGCGCGGATGCGTACCGCTGGTCGAGCTATCGGCACCACGTCGGCCTCACCGTCGACAGCCTGATCACCGATCATCCGCTTTACTGGGCGCTCGGCAACACGCCGTTCGAGCGGCAGCGCGCGTACAAGGAGCTGTGCGAGCAGCCGCTCGACGAGCGCCAGGCCGACCAGCTTCAGCAGGCGACGCTCAAGGGCTGGGTGCTGGGCGGCGAGACTTACCGCGAATGGGCGGCGCGCACGGCGAACCGGCGCGTGTCGCCGTTGCCGCGCGGGCGGCCCCGCAAGGTTCGCGAGAGCACGCCGCCCATCCAGCGGTGAGCGTGCCGGCGGTGGGCGCGAGGCGGCATCCTCGGGTGCCGCTTGTTTTTGCCCCATTTTGATACGGCCCTAATAAATTGGCTGGATCGTGCACCAAGTTAGTAATTGGGGTTATATCATTGGGATTTATTTGCTATTCCCTTGATTCGTCGCGTATATTCCGAATTCCGGCGGTCGCAGGCTCACCCGCTCCTGCCCGGCCGGCCACGTCGCGATCCACACGAAGGGGGACGACGGGCAACAAGCAAATGGTTTCAACGGCCGCGAGGCCCCTTTCCGACGGTGTCCCCATGATCGACCACCAGCAGCCGAAGAGCGCGCTTCCCGCCGCGCAAGGTCTGTACGACCCGCAAAACGAGCACGACGCCTGCGGCGTCGGCTTCGTCGCGCACATCAAGGGCAAGAAGAGCCACGAAATCATCGAGCAGGGTCTGAAGATCCTCGAGAATCTCGATCACCGCGGCGCGGTCGGCGCCGATCCGCTGATGGGCGACGGCGCGGGCATCCTGATCCAGATTCCGGACGCGTTCTATCGCGAGGAGATGGCCAGGCAGGACGTGACGCTGCCACCCGCCGGTGAATATGGGGTCGGGATGATCTTCCTGCCGAAGGAAAGCGCGTCGCGGATCGCATGCGAGCAGGAACTCGAGCGCACGGTGAAGGCGGAAGGCCAGGTCGTGCTCGGCTGGCGCGACGTGCCGGTCGACCACGCGATGCCGATCTCGCCCGCGGTGAAGGCGAGCGAGCCCGTGATCCGCCAGATCTTCATCGGCCGCGGCAAGGACGTGATGGTGACGGACGCGCTCGAGCGCAAGCTCTACGTGATCCGCAAGACGGCGAGCCACCGGATCCAGGCGCTCAAGCTCAAGCACGGCAAGGAGTACTTCGTGCCGTCGATGTCGGCGCGCACGGTGGTCTACAAGGGCCTGCTGCTCGCGGGCCAGGTCGGCGTGTACTACCGAGATCTGCAGGACGAGCGCGTCGTATCGGCGCTCGCGCTCGTGCACCAGCGCTTCTCGACGAACACCTTCCCCGCGTGGGAGCTCGCGCACCCGTACCGGATGATCGCGCACAACGGCGAGATCAACACGGTCAAGGGCAACGTCAACTGGCTGAACGCGCGCACCGGCGCGATCGCGTCGCACGTGCTCGGCGACGATCTGCCGAAGCTCTGGCCGCTCATCTATCCCGGCCAGTCGGATACGGCGTCGTTCGACAACTGCCTCGAGCTGCTCGTGATGGCGGGCTACCCGCTCGTGCACGCGGTGATGATGATGATTCCGGAGGCGTGGGAGCAGCACACGCTGATGGACGACAACCGCCGCGCGTTCTACGAATACCACGCCGCGATGATGGAGCCGTGGGACGGCCCCGCCGCGATCGCGTTCACCGACGGCCGCCAGATCGGCGCGACGCTCGACCGCAACGGCCTGCGCCCCGCGCGCTACATCATCACCGACGACGATCTCGTGATCATGGCGTCGGAAGCGGGCGTGCTGCCGATTCCCGAATCGAAGATCGTCAAGAAGTGGCGCCTGCAGCCGGGCAAGATGTTCCTGATCGACATGGAGCACGGCCGGATCATCGACGACAAGGAACTGAAGGACAACCTCGCGAACGCGAAGCCGTACAAGAGCTGGATCGACGCGGTGCGCATCAAGCTCGACGAGATCGAGCCGGAGGCCGGGGACGTCGCCGCCGAGCGCCGCTCGGCGGCCGCGCTGCTCGATCGCCAGCAGGCGTTCGGCTACACGCAGGAGGACCTGAAGTTCCTGATGGCGCCGATGGCGCAGCAGGGCGAGGAAGCGGTCGGCTCGATGGGCAACGATTCGCCGCTCGCGGTGATGTCGAACAAGAACAAGACGCTCTACCACTACTTCAAGCAGCTGTTCGCCCAGGTCACGAACCCGCCGATCGATCCGATCCGCGAGAACATGGTGATGTCGCTCGTGTCGTTCATCGGCCCGAAGCCGAACCTGCTCGACACGAACAACATCAACCCGCCGATGCGTCTCGAAGTGTCGCAGCCCGTGCTCGACTTCAAGGACATCGCGAAGATCCGCTCGATCGATCGCTACACGGGCGGCAAGTTCAGCGCGTACGAGCTGAACATCTGCTATCCGGTCGCATGGGGCAAGGAAGGCATCGAGGCGCGCCTCGCGTCGCTGTGCGCGGAGGCGGTCGACGCGGTGAAGTCGGGCTACAACATCCTGATCGTGTCGGACCGCAAGACGGATGCCGAGAACGTGGCGATTCCGGCGCTGCTCGCGACGTCGGCGATCCACACGCACCTCGTGCAGCAGGGCCTGCGCACCAGCACGGGCCTCGTCGTCGAGACGGGCTCCGCGCGCGAGACGCACCATTTCGCGCTGCTCGCGGGCTACGGCGCGGAAGCCGTGCATCCGTATCTCGCGATGGAAACGCTCGCGAAGATGGCGCAAGGGTTGCCGGGCGACCTGTCGCCGGAGAAGGCGATCTACAACTTCACGAAGGCGGTCGGCAAGGGCCTGCAGAAGGTGATGTCGAAGATGGGCATCTCCACCTACATGTCGTACACCGGCGCGCAGATCTTCGAGGCGCTCGGCCTCGCGACCGATCTCGTCGAGAAGTACTTCAAGGGCACCGCGTCGAAGGTGGGCGGCATCGGCCTGTTCGAAGTGGCCGAGGAAGCGATTCGCCTGCATCGCGACGCGTTCGGCGACAACCCGGTCCTTGCCGACATGCTCGACGCGGGCGGCGAGTATGCGTTCCGCGTACGCGGCGAAGACCACATGTGGACGCCCGATTCGATCGCGAAGCTGCAGCATGCGACGCGCGGCAATTCGTACCAGACGTACAAGGAATACGCACACCTGATCAACGATCAGACGAAGCGCCACATGACGCTGCGCGGCCTGTTCGAGTTCAAGGTCGATCCGGCGAAGGCGATCCCGATCGACGAAGTCGAGCCGGCGAAGGAGATCGTCAAGCGCTTCGCGACGGGCGCGATGTCGCTCGGCTCGATCAGCACCGAGGCGCACACGACGCTCGCGATCGCGATGAACCGGATCGGCGGCAAGTCGAACACGGGCGAAGGCGGCGAGGACGAAAACCGCTATCGCAACGAGCTGCGCGGCATTCCGATCAAGGTCGGCGACACGTTGAAGTCGGTGATCGGCGACGAGATCGTGCGTGACATTCCGCTGAAGGAGGGCGATTCGCTGCGCTCGAAGATCAAGCAGGTCGCGTCGGGCCGCTTCGGCGTGACGGCCGAGTATCTGGCGTCGGCGGACCAGATCCAGATCAAGATGGCGCAGGGCGCGAAGCCGGGCGAAGGCGGCCAACTGCCGGGCCACAAGGTGTCCGAATACATCGGCAAGCTGCGCTACTCGGTGCCGGGCGTCGGCCTCATCTCGCCGCCGCCGCACCACGACATCTATTCGATCGAGGATCTCGCGCAACTGATCCACGACCTGAAGAACGTCAATCCGGTCGCGAGCATCTCGGTGAAGCTCGTGTCGGAGGTGGGCGTCGGCACGGTCGCGGCGGGCGTCGCGAAGGCGAAGGCCGATCACGTCGTGATCGCGGGCCACGACGGCGGCACGGGCGCTTCGCCGCTGTCGTCGGTCAAGCACGCGGGCACGCCGTGGGAGCTCGGCCTCGCCGAGACGCAGCAGACGCTCGTGCTGAACCGCCTGCGCGGGCGCATCCGCGTGCAGGCCGACGGCCAGATGAAGACGGGCCGCGACATCGTGATCGGCGCGCTGCTCGGCGCGGACGAATTCGGCTTCGCGACGGCGCCGCTCGTCGTCGAAGGCTGCATCATGATGCGCAAGTGCCATCTGAACACGTGCCCAGTCGGCGTCGCGACGCAGGACCCGGTGCTGCGCGCGAAGTTCTCGGGCCAGCCGGAGCACGTCGTCAACTACTTCTTCTTCGTCGCCGAGGAAGCGCGCGAGATCATGGCGCAGCTCGGCATCGCGAAGTTCGACGATCTCGTCGGCCGCGCCGATCTGCTCGACATGCGCCGCGGCGTCGAGCACTGGAAGGCGAAGGGCCTCGATTTCTCGCGCGTCTTCTACCAGCCGGAAGGCTGCGAAGGCATCGCGCGCCGCCACGTCGAATCGCAGGAACACGGCCTCGAGCGCGCGCTCGACCACACGCTGATCGAGAAGGCGAAGGCCGCGATCGAGAACGGCGAGCACGTGTCGTTCATCCAGCCGGTGCGCAACGTGAACCGCACGGTCGGCGCGATGCTGTCCGGCGTGATCGCGAAGAAGCACGGCCACGACGGGCTTGCCGACGACGCGGTTCACATCCAGCTGAAGGGCACGGCGGGCCAGAGTTTCGGCGCGTTCCTCGCGAAGGGCGTGACGCTCGACCTCGTCGGCGACGGCAACGACTACGTCGGCAAGGGCCTGTCGGGCGGCCGGATCATCATCCGTCCGACCAACGATTTCCGCGGCAAGTCCGAGGAGAACATCATCTGCGGCAACACGGTGATGTACGGCGCGCTCGAAGGCGAGGCGTTCTTCCGCGGCGTCGCGGGTGAGCGCTTCTGCGTGCGCAACTCGGGCGCGACGGCGGTCGTCGAGGGCACGGGCGATCACGGCTGCGAATACATGACGGGCGGCACGGTCGTCGTGCTCGGCGAGACGGGCCGCAACTTCGCGGCCGGGATGTCGGGCGGCGTCGCCTATGTGTACGACGCGGACGGCACGTTCGCCGCGAAGTGCAACAAGTCGATGGTCGCGCTCGATCCGGTGCTGCAGCAGGCCGAGCAGGAGCGCACGGTCGATCCCGCGCTCTGGCACGCCGGCGCGACGGACGAAGCGTTGCTCAAGGGGCTCGTCGAACGCCACTTCCAGTTCACCGGCTCGCCGCGCGCGAAGTCGCTGCTCGAAAACTGGGATGCGGCGCGCCGCCAGTTCGTGAAGGTGTTTCCGCACGAATACAAGCGCGCGCTCGGCGAGATCGGCGCGAAGAAGAAAGCGGGCGAGGTGCTCGCCGCCTGACGCAACGCGGCTCGACGACATAGCGAACGCGCCCGCCCGAACCGGCGGGCGCGGGTCCCCCTTACCCGATTCAACAGATTCAGAAGAGAACCTCATGGGCAAGATCACCGGTTTTCTGGAGTACGAGCGCCGTCACGAGGCGTACGAAGCGCCGCTCACGCGCGTGAAGCACTACAAGGAATTCGTCGCGGCGCTGACCGACGAGGACGCGAAGATCCAGGGCGCGCGCTGCATGGATTGCGGCATTCCGTTCTGCAACAACGGCTGTCCGGTCAACAACATCATTCCGGACTTCAACGATCTCGTGTATCGCCAGGACTGGCGGCAGGCGATCGACGTGCTGCACTCGACGAACAACTTCCCCGAGTTCACGGGCCGCATCTGCCCGGCGCCGTGCGAAGCGGCGTGCACGCTCGGGATCAACGACGATCCGGTCGGCATCAAGTCGATCGAGCACGCGATCATCGACAAGGCGTGGGCGCAAGGCTGGGTCGCGCCGCAGCCCGCCGCGCACAAGACGGGCAAGAAGGTCGCGGTGGTAGGCTCCGGCCCCGCGGGGCTCGCCGCCGCGCAGCAGCTCGCGCGCGCGGGCCACGACGTGACGGTGTTCGAGAAGAACGACCGGATCGGCGGGCTGCTGCGCTACGGAATTCCCGACTTCAAGCTCGAGAAGTGGCTGATCGACCGCCGGATGCGCCAGATGGAGGCCGAAGGCGTGACGTTCCGCACGAGCGTGTTCATCGGCCGCGATCCGCTGCCCGAGTCGATCGGCAACATGGCGAAGGAGACGATTTCGCCCGAGACGCTGAAGGACGAATTCGACGCGGTGGTGATCGCGGGCGGCTCGGAGACGCCGCGCGATTTGCCGGTGCCGGGGCGCGAGCTCGCCGGCATCCATTTCGCGATGGAATTCCTGCCGCAGCAGAACCGCGTGAACGCGGGCGACAAGGTGGCCGATCAACTGCTCGCGAAGGGCAAGCACGTCGTCGTGATCGGCGGCGGCGACACGGGCTCGGACTGTGTCGGCACGTCGAACCGCCACGGCGCGAAGCACATCACGCAGTTCGAACTGCTGCCGCAGCCGCCCGAGGCGGAGAACAAGCCGCTCGTGTGGCCGTACTGGCCGATCAAGCTGCGCACGTCGTCGTCGCACGAGGAAGGCTGCGAGCGCGACTGGGCGGTCGCGACGAAGCGTTTCGAGGGCAAGAACGGCAAGGTCGAGAAGCTGATCGCGGTGCGCGTCGCGTGGGTCGACGGCAAGATGCAGGAAGTGCCGAACTCCGAGTTCGAGATCAAGGCCGATCTCGTGCTGCTCGCGATGGGCTTCACGCAGCCGGTCGCGCCCGTGCTCGAGGCGTTCGGCGTCGCGAAGGACGCGCGCGGCAACGTGCGTGCGGGCACCGAGGGCGATCGTGCGTACTACACGTCGGTCGACAAGGTGTTCGCCGCGGGCGATATGCGCCGCGGCCAGTCGCTCGTCGTCTGGGCAATCCGCGAAGGCCGCCAGTGCGCGCGCTCGGTCGACGCGTACCTGATGGGCGGCTCCGAGTTGCCGCGTTGAGCGGGCGGCGTTCGCCAGAACGTCGTTTCGACGAACCGGGCGTCCCATGGGCGCCCGGTTTTTTTATGCGCGGACGCTTTGCCGCGACGCGCATCGCAAGCATCGGGCGGTTCGCGATGGCGACACACGCGCAACGTGCCGCCCAAGGCGCATCCTTTCATCTTCCTCCGCAAAAATTTCATTTTGTAAGAGTTGGGGCAACCTGTCATATCATGTCGGCCCTCGGCCGGCTATGACCGGAATCAATACATAATCCGACCCCAAATCAGGAGATGATGGATGGAAGGCTTTGTGCACACGTTGATCGACGGGATCAACGGCATTCTCTGGAATTACGTGCTGATTGCGCTGCTGCTGGGCGCCGGCGCGTGGTTCACGCTGCGCTTCAGGATGATCCAGTTGCGTGCGCTGTTTCTCAGCATGCGCCTCGTCGGCAGCAAGGGCGAACCGGGCAGCATCTCGTCGTTCCAGGCGTTCGCGACCGGGCTCGCGAGCCGCGTCGGCACGGGCAACATCGCGGGCGTTGCGGTTGCGATGACGGTGGGCGGCCCGGGCGCGATCTTCTGGATGTGGATGACGGCGCTCGTCGGGATGTCGTCCGCGTTCGTCGAGGCGACGCTCGCGCAAATCTTCAAGGTGTCGCATCATGACGGCACGTATCGCGGCGGTCCCGCCTACTACATCCAGATCGGGCTGCGCTCGCGCGGCTTCGGCGTGCTGTTCTCGCTGTCGCTGATCCTCGCGTTCGGCTTCGTGTTCAACGCGGTGCAGGCGAACGCGATCGCCGAGGCGTTCAACACGTCGTTCGGCGTGAGCCGCGCCGCGGTCGGGCTCGCGCTCGTCGCGCTGACGGCGCCGATCATCTTCGGCGGCATTCGCCGGATCGCGCACGTCGCGCAGGTGATCGTGCCCGTGATGGCGATCGGCTACCTCGCGCTCGCGGTCTACGCGGTCGCGACGCACGTAGCGCTCGTGCCGGAGATGATCGTGCTGATCGTGAAGAGCGCATTCGGCCTCGATCAGGCGGCGGGCGGCCTGACCGGATACGCGGTGAGCCAGGCGGTGTCGATCGGCGTGAAGCGCGGCCTGTTCTCGAACGAAGCCGGGATGGGCAGCGCGCCGAACGCGGCCGCGACCGCGAGCACGCGGCATCCGGTCACGCAGGGGCTGATCCAGATGCTCGGCGTGTTCGTCGACACCATCGTGATCTGCAGCGCGACCGCGTTTGTGATCCTGTTGTCGGGGCAATACGAGCCGGGCACGTCGATGGAAGGCGCGGCGCTCACGCAGCGCGCGATCTCGAGCCACGTCGGCGACTGGGGAGGCATCTACATGGCGGTGGCGATCTTCTTCCTTGCGTTTTCTTCAGTGATCGGCAACTACGCGTATGCGGAAGGCAACGTCGGATTCGTCACGAGCCGGCGCGGCGCGCTTTTCGTGTTCAGGCTCGCGGTGCTCGGGATGGTGATGTTCGGCAGCGTCGGGCAACTGCCGCTCGTGTGGGCGATGGCCGATACTAGCATGGGGCTGATGGCGCTCATCAACCTGATCGCGATCCTGATGCTCGGCAAGTATGCGCATGCCGCGTGGCGCGATTATCAGCGCCAGCGCGCGGCGGGCGTCGCCGATCCGGTGTTCACCCGCAAGACGATTCCCGCGCTCGCGAAGGTGCTTCCGGACGACGTGTGGGGCGAGCACGGGCCGCTGCCGCAGGGCGACAAGCTCGCGGCGGGGCGCGCGCCGGGTGTCGATGCGGCTCGGGCCGCGGGGCCGGTCGGCTCCGCGCGGTGACGATGGCGGGCGGCCGGTTGCGCTGCTTCGTCGCGCTGACGCTCGATCCGGCGTCGCGCGACGCGCTTGCCGCGCTGCCCGTCGCCGCCGGCGCGCGCCGCACGCGGCGCGATCAGTTGCACGTGACGATCGCGTTTCTCGGCGCGATCGAGCGGGTGAAAAGCGAGCAGCTCGGCGCGCGTCTTGCCGGGCTCGCGGCCGTCGAGGCGGTGCCGCCCGTCGACGTCGAGCGCGTCGTGTGCTGGCCGAGCACCGCGCACGCGCGGCTCGTCGTCGCCGAGCTCGCGCCGCAGCAGCAATTGCTCGCGCTCGGCGAGCGCGTGGCCGGTGCGCTCGCCGAGCTCGGCCTGCCGCCCGATAGCCGCGCGTTCAAGCCGCATGTGACGATCGCGCGATTTCCTCGCGACGCGCATCGCGTGACGATCGATGGCGCGAACGGCGCGGCGGGCCGCGAGCCGCTCGCGTTGCGCTTCGAAACGCTCACGCTCTACGAGAGCGTCCTCGCGCGCACGGGCGCCGAGCATCGGGTGCTCGCGGCGGCGGCGCTGCCGGAGTGAGCGCGGCGCGAGTCCAGCGGGCGGTGACGGGCGCGTTCGCCGCGCTCGACGCGGCCGCGGAACCACCGAGCCCGCGCGTCGCGCGATTTCCTTCCATCTTGCGCTCGATCGGCCAGTGAAGCGGCCGGCAGGGGCTGCGGCGTCTCGCGTCGGTCATCAACCGGCGCGCGCACGGCGCGCTGTCGTGCCCCGTACGTCTGCCGACCATGCGACGCGCGCGTGGCGCGCGGCTTCGTCCGCGCCACGCGCTTGCGGCATCGGCGCGATGTCGAGCGTGGCGAGCCGCGCGGCGAGCGTCGCGCCGATCCCCGCGCCCGCGATCAGCACGACGCGCTCGCGCGCGGCGCTCACGCGGCCACGCGCGCTTCGTCGCGGCGCACGTCGAGCGTCTGCTGATGAAACGACGCGACCGATTCGCGATGCGCGATGCTGACGATCGCCGCCTTCGGCAGCCGTTCGTCGAAGAGCCGGTAGAGGCGCGCCTCGTTGTCCGCGTCGAGCGCGCTCGTCGCCTCGTCGAGGAACAGATAGTCGGGCTTGTGCAGCAGCACGCGCGCGCCCGCGAGGCGCTGCTGCTCGCCGGGCGACAGGATGCGCGTCCAGTGGCCCGTCTCGCCGAGCCGCTCGACATAGTCGGCGAGACCGCACGCGCGCAACGCGTCGCGGCATGCGTCGTCGCTGAACGCGTCGACGGCCGACGGGTACGCGAGCGCCGCCTTCAGCGTGCCGATCGGCAAATAGCTCTGCTGCGGGACGAACATCATTCGCGCGGCGACGGGCGCGTCGATCGCGCCGTCGCCGAACGGCCAGAGGCCCGCGAGCGCGCGCATCAGCGTGCTCTTGCCGGAGCCGGACGGCCCGCGCACGAGCCAGCGCGAGCCGGGCTCGATCGCGACGTCGCCGATCGACGCGAGCGCCGCGCCGTTCGGCAGCGCGAGCTTCAGGCCCGATGTCGTGATCTGCTGCGCATCGACGTAGTGCAGGTTGATGCCGCCGTGCTCGGTCGCGGGCGACATCGCTTCCTTCAGATGCGACGCGCCCATCACGCGCTTGAATTCGCGCAGACGGTTGACGGTCGCGCGCCACTCGGCGAGCGTGCCGTAACTGTTGATGAACCATGAAAACGAATCGCTGACGGTGCCGAACGCGCGGCTGATCTGCATCAGCACGCCGAACGTGAACGCGCCCGCGAAGTAGCGCGGCGCGGCGACCGCGATCGGAAAGAGGCTCGCGAGTTGCGCGTAGAAGTTCAGCACGAACGTGAGCCGCTTCGTGTAGCGCATCACGCGCCACCAGTTTTCGCGGATACGCTGGAACAGGTTCTGCTCGTGCGCGGTCTCGACGGGTTCGCCGTTGTAGAACGCGATCTGCTCGGCGTTCTCGCGGATGCGGATCAGGCTGAAGCGGAAGTCCGCCTCGACGCGCTGCTGCTGGTAGTTGATCGACACGAGCGGATGGCCGAAGCGGTGCATCACGTACGAGCCCGCGATCGCGTAGACCATCGCGACCCACACCATGTAGCCGGGAATCGTGATCGCGTGGCCGCCGAGCGAGATCGTCGCCGCGCCGGCGATCGACCAGAGGATCGTCGCGAACGAGATCAGCGTGACGACCGTCGACAGCAGGTCGAGCGACAGCGACAGCGTCGTCGACGCGAGCGACTGCAAGTCGTCCGAGATCCGCTGGTCGGGGTTGTCGGCGAGCCGGTCGCGCTCGATCCGGTAGAAGTTGCGATCGCCGAGCCATTCGTTCAGGAAGCGCGTCGTGAGCCACTGCCGCCAGCGAAAGCCGAGCATCTGCCGCAGATAAAGGCCGTAGACCGCGAGGATGATGAACGCGAATGCGAGCACGGCGAACGTGATCAGCAGGCTCGGAAAGTCGCGCACGTCCTTCGATTGGAGCGCGTTGTAGAACGACGCGCTCCACGAGTTGATCCGCACGTTGATCCACACGAGCGTAAGGTTGATCGCGACGATCGTGACGAGCAATCCCCATGCGACCTTCCACTCCTCGGAAACCCAATAGGGCTTGATGAGGCTCCACGTGGATACCGGGGGCGGGGATTGCGTCGGATCGTCCGGGACGGGGGCGAGGGCTTGCGTCGATTGAGTCATGAGCTTCCTGATGTGAGGCCGGCGACGCCGAGCCAACGTGCACGCCGCGCCCGGCGCGT
Organism: Burkholderia thailandensis E264; assembly: GCF_000012365.1. Classification (NCBI taxonomy): domain Bacteria; kingdom Pseudomonadati; phylum Pseudomonadota; class Betaproteobacteria; order Burkholderiales; family Burkholderiaceae; genus Burkholderia; species Burkholderia thailandensis. The sequence continues at coordinate 3,446,455 of NC_007651.1, read as the reverse complement.
CCGTTCGGCGCCGCACGCGGCACGCGTGCCGCGGATTCTGGCGAGCATGCCTTAAACGGCGCTTAACGCCGGGAACGGCATCGGCCCGGCGCGCGGCGGCGATGCCGCCCGCGCGCCGGTTCCCAGCGGCATTGTGCCAGCGCCGCCGCGCGCCGGGCGAATTTGCCGCAGCGCGAGGTTTGCGGCCGTTTCCGCTTTTATGGTCTAATGACCGCCGACGAAACAGGGGTGCTTCGCGCGCCCCGGCCTGCCGGATCGGCAGGGCCGGATGCGCGGCGAGGCTGAGAGAGACCCTTCGCACCCGATCCGGGTAATACCGGCGCGGGAAGTTTCCGATCCCGCCGGGCCATGCCCGCCGCCGTCGTTTCGGCGAGCCGCGCGCATCACGGTCCCGGCCGGCCTTAGTTGCCGGTTTCGTCCTTTTGAGTGCGCAACTTCGCGCGTGGCGGAAGGTATCGATGACCGTGCAATCTTCAGTTCTTTTGCGTCGCTGCGAGCCGTCGGCCGCGGCGGCTTTCCCGGCTCCCGCTGCGAGCCGTTTCCCGGTGACGAATGCGACGGACGGATGCGATGAACATGCGTGCGTCTGAACCCGATTTCGCGGTGCTGGGCGGCGGCCTCGTCGGCCGCCTGATCGCGTGGCGCCTCGCGGGCGCGGGCCACCGCGTGTCGCTCTACGAGCGCGGCGACGCGGCGGGCTCCGGCTCGGCCGCGTGGGTCGCGGCCGCGATGCTCGCGCCGCTCGCCGAGGCCGCGAGCGCCGAGCGCTTCATCACCGATCTCGGCGTCGCGTCGTTCGATCTCTGGCCGGGCTGGCTTGCCGAGCTGCCGGAGCCCGTGTTCTTCCAGCGCAACGGCACGCTTGTCGTCTGGCATCACGCGGACCGCGCGGAAGCGCCGCTCTTCGAGCGCCGCGTGCGCGCGAACGCGGGCGCCGAACTGCTCGACGGCGGGCTCGTCGCGCTCGCGGGCGCGCAGGTCGACGCGGCCGAGCCGGCGCTCGCCGGGCGCTTCGCGCACGGCCTGCTGCTGCCGCGCGAGGGCCAGCTCGACAACCGCCAGGTGCTGCACGCGCTCGCCGCGGGCCTCGCCGAGCGCCGCGTCGACGCGCACTGGAACGTCGCCGTGGCGCCCGATGCGGCGCCTGCCGCGCGTGTGACGATCGACTGCCGCGGACTCGGCGCGAAAGCGCAGATGCCGACGCTGCGCGGAATCCGCGGCGAAGTTGCGCGCGTGCATGCGCCCGGCATCGGCCTGACGCGGCCCGTGCGGCTGCTGCATCCGCGCTATCCGCTCTATGTCGCGCCGAAGGAGAACGATCTCTACGTGATCGGCGCGACCGAGATCGAGGGCGAGGACATGTCGCCTGTCAGCGTGCGCTCGGCGCTCGAGCTGCTGAGCGCCGCGTTCTCCGTGCATCCGGCGTTCGGCGAAGCGCGTATTCTCGAACTGAATGCGCAATGCCGGCCGACGCTGCCGGACCATCGTCCGGCGCTCGTCTGGGACGGCGGCGCGACGCTCGCGGTCAACGGCCTGTACCGGCACGGCTTCATGATCGCGCCGGAAGTCGCCGATACCGCGGCCCGCTTCGCGCAGGCGCTCATCGAGCGCACCGTGAAGGACGCCGACACGTTCGCCGCTTGGCGGCGCGACGCACGCTGGCCGGCGCTGCTGCAGCACCGCGCGGCGCACGCGTCCGCATGAGCGCCCGGGACGATTCGCTCTAATCCGATCAAATCCGATCAATCGACAGTCACCATGGACATTCAGGTCAACCAGCAGACGCTCTCGCTGCCCGAAGGCGCGACGCTCGCCGACGCGCTCGCCGCATACGGCGCGCGGCCGCCGTTCGCGGTCGCGGTCAACGGCGCGTTCGTCGCGCGCACGCAGCATGCGGCGCGCGCGCTCGCCGCGGGCGACAAGCTCGACATCGTGCATCCGGTCGCGGGCGGCTGACGCGCCGGCGTACCCGCATCGTCCCCGCACCCCGTTTCCACAGGATCTTCCGATGACGCTCCTTTCCTCCGCCGATACGCTCACGCTGCACGGCCAAACCTTCGCGAGCCGCGTGCTGCTCGGCACGTCGCGCTATCCGTCGCTGCAGTCGCTGTCCGATTCGATCGCGGCCGCGCGGCCGGGGATGGTGACGGTCGCGCTGCGGCGCCAGATGAACGCCGGCGCGGCCGAGGCCGGCTTCTTCGATCTGCTCAAGCGCCACGACGTGCCGCTCTTGCCGAACACGGCGGGCTGCCAGACGATCGCCGAGGCTGTGACGACCGCGCAGATGGCGCGCGAGGTGTTCGAGACCGACTGGATCAAGCTCGAGCTGATCGGCGACGACTATACGTTGCAGCCGGACCCGGTCGGCCTGATCGAAGCGGCGGCGCTGCTGGTGAAGGACGGCTTCAAGGTGCTGCCGTACTGCACCGAGGATCTCGTGATCGCCCGGCGCCTGCTCGACGCCGGCTGCGAGGCGCTGATGCCGTGGGGCGCGCCGATCGGCACCGGCAAGGGCGTCGTGAACCCGTACGGGCTGCGCGTGCTGCGCGAGCGGCTGCCGGACGTGCCGCTCATCGTCGACGCGGGGCTTGGCGTGCCGTCGCATGCGTGCCAGGTGATGGAGTGGGGCTTCGACGGCGTGCTGCTGAACACGGCCGTATCGCAGGCGACGCATCCGGAGATCATGGCGCGCGCGTTCGCGCAGGGCGTGGACGCGGGGCGCGCCGCGTATCTCGCGGGGCCGATGGATGCCCGCGAGAGCGCGCATGCGAGCACGCCCGTCGTCGGCATGCCGTTCTGGCACCAGGACGGGAGCCACGCATGAGCGCCGCGCTGCCCGACGCGTTCTGGCCGCCCGCGGACGAACTCTCCGAGGCCGCCGAGCGGATCCGCGCGGCGCTCGGCGTGTGGCCGCGGCCCGATGCGCGCACGCGAATCTGCCTCGCGCCGCCCGAGCATCCGCGCGCGGGCGACCTGTGGGTCGCCGCCGCGGGCGACGCCGACGTGCACATCGCGCGGCTGACCGCGGCGGGCGCGCAGGCGATCGTCATCGATGACGTATCGGCGACGCTCCATACGGGCGCGGCGCGCCACGCGCTCGCTTCGCGCGCGCCGCTCGCCGACGACTGGATCGCGGCGCTCGCCGCCTTTCTCGATTGCGGCTTCGCCGCGCCCGACGCGCTCGTGCTCGCGCTCGCGTGGCGGGACGGTGACGAGGCGCGCGGCGACGATCCGTGGCCCGTCGATCCGGCGCGCTTTCCGCGCGTGCTCGGCGTGCCGGCCGCGCCCGAGCCCGCGTTCCCGCCGTGTCCGCAGCGGCTCGGCCTGTATCCGGTGCTGCCGAGCGCCGAATGGGTCGAGCGCGTGCTCGACTGCGGCGTGCGGACCGTGCAGCTGCGCGTGAAGGACGCGTCGCCCGACGCGCTGCGCGCGGAGGTCGAGCGGGCCGTCGCCGCGGGCCGCCGTCATCCGGACGCGCGCGTGTTCATCAACGATCACTGGCGGCTCGCGCTCGACGCGGGCGCGTACGGCATCCACCTCGGCCAGGAGGATCTCGAGACCGCCGAGCTTCGAGCGATCGCGCAGGCCGGCGTGCGGCTCGGCCTGTCGAGCCACGGCTATTACGAAATGCTCGTCGCGTTGCAGTTGAAGCCGAGCTATCTCGCGCTCGGCCCGGTGTTCGCGACCGCGACGAAGGCGGTCGCCGCGCCGCCGCAGGGCCTCGCGCGGCTCGCGCGCTATGCGCGCTTCGCGGGGCCGCAGGCGCCGCTCGTCGCGATCGGCGGAATCACTGTCGACACACTCGGCGCGGTGCTGGCGGCGGGCGTCGGCAGCGCGGCCGTCGTCAGCGCGATCACGGCAGCGGCCGATTACCGGGAAGCGATTGTTGCAATGCAGAAAAACTTCGGACGATAATTTGACAATCTCTGACTGGGGCGCCTGAGAAGCCTTCACGACATCATTCCGATGCAGGCCCTATAATTCGGCGTTCTGCGTATAAGGATTGTCCGCTCCGTGAGCTCCTCCTCCGAGTCCCTGCTGGCGCTTCGCGACGTCGATTTCGGCTACGGCGAGCGTCTCGTCCTGTCGAACCTGAACATGCGCTTCGCACGCGGCCAGGTGGTCGCGGTGATGGGCGGTTCAGGCTGCGGCAAGACCACCGTGCTGCGCCTGATCGGCGGGCTCGTGCGCGCACGCCGCGGCCAGGTGCTGTTCGACGGCGCCGATGTCGGCGCGCAGACGCGCGAGGGCCTCTACGCGCTGCGCCGCAAGATGGGCATGCTGTTTCAGTTCGGCGCGCTCTTCACCGACATGTCGGTGTACGACAACGTCGCGTTCGCGCTGCGCGAGCACACGGATCTGCCCGAAGAGCTGATCCGCGATCTCGTGCTGATGAAGCTCAACGCGGTCGGCCTGCGCGGCGCGCGCGAGCTGATGCCGTCCGAGGTGTCGGGCGGGATGGCGCGGCGCATCGCGCTCGCGCGGGCGATCGCGCTCGACCCGCAGCTCATCATGTACGACGAGCCGTTCGCGGGCCTCGACCCTATTTCGCTCGGCATCACCGCAAACCTGATCCGCACGCTGAACCATGCGCTCGGCGCGACGTCGATCCTCGTCACGCACGACGTGCCGGAATCGTTCGCGATCGCGGATTACGTGTACTTCCTCGCGAACGGCGGCGTGCTGGCCGAGGGCACGCCCGACGAGCTGCGTGCGTCGACCGATCCGAGCGTGCGCCAGTTCATCGACGGCGCGCCGGACGGCCCGTTCAAATTTCACTACATGAGCCAGCCGCTCGCGGCGGACTTCGGACTTGGCGGAGGGCGCAGATGATCAGCGCGATCGGGCGTTTCGTGATCGGCGGACTCGAGCGCACGGGCTATGCGACCCGGATGTTCGTGCGCGTCGTGCTCGAATTCTTTTCACTGTTGCGGCGGCCACGGCTCGTCACGAAGCAGATCCACTTCCTCGGCAATTATTCGTTCGTGATCATTGCCGTGTCGGGCCTGTTCGTCGGCTTCGTGCTCGGCCTGCAGGGCTACTACACGCTGAACCGCTACGGCTCCGAGCAGGCGCTGGGCCTGCTCGTCGCGCTGTCGCTCGTGCGCGAGCTCGGCCCCGTCGTGTCGGCGCTGCTGTTCGCGGGCCGCGCGGGCACGTCGCTCACGGCCGAGATCGGCCTGATGAAGGCGGGCGAGCAACTGACCGCGCTCGAGATGATGGCGGTCGATCCGCTGAAGAACGTGATCGCGCCGCGGATGTGGGCGGGCGTCATCGCGATGCCGCTGCTCGCGGCGATCTTCAGCGCGGTCGGCGTGCTCGGCGGCTACGTCGTCGGCGTGCTCCTGATCGGCGTCGATCCCGGCGCGTTCTGGTCGCAGATGCAAGGCGGCGTCGAAGTGTGGGCCGACGTCGGCAACGGCGTGATCAAGAGCGTCGTGTTCGGCTTCGCCGTCACGTTTATCGCGCTGTTTCAGGGTTACGAAGCGAAGCCGACGCCCGAGGGCGTGTCGCACGCGACGACCAAGACAGTCGTGTACGCGTCGCTTGCCGTGCTCGGCCTCGATTTCCTGCTGACCGCGTTGATGTTCAGCTAAGCCTTTTCTGGGATGACGATGAAAAAGACTGCTCTCGACTTCTGGGTCGGCCTCTTCGTAGTGTTGGGATTTCTCGCGTTGCTGTTTCTCGCGCTGAAAGTCGGCAACATGAGCTCGCTGTCGTTTCAGCCGACTTACGCGGTGAAGATGAAGTTCGACAACATCGGCGGCCTGAAGCCGCGCGCGGCCGTGAAAAGCGCGGGCGTCGTGGTCGGGCGCGTGAAGACGATCGGCTTCGACACGAACACCTACCAGGCGCTCGTCACGATCGATCTCGACAAGCAGTACCAGTTTCCGAAGGATTCGTCGGCGAAGATCCTGACGTCGGGCCTGCTCGGCGAGCAGTACATCGGCCTCGATCCGGGCGGCGACACGGAAATGCTGAAGGCGGGCGATACGATCACGATGACGCAGTCGGCGATCGTGCTCGAGAACCTGATCGGCCAGTTCCTCTACAGCAAGGCCGCGGACGCGGGCGGCGCGAAGCCGGCCGCCGCGTCGGGCGCGCCCGCGCCGGCCGCGTCGGGCGCGGCGGCACATTGAACGCCGCGCGAGCGGCATACGAGAGAAGAAGCGAGGGGAAGAACATCATGCAGACGATCCGCATCAGCCAAGCGGTGCTGGCGGTCACGGCCGCCGCGGCATTGAGCGGTTGCGCGACGGTCCAGACGCCGACGAAGGGCGATCCGTTCGAAGGCTTCAACCGGACGATGTACACGTTCAACGACAAGGTCGACCAGTACGCGCTCAAGCCGGTCGCGCGCGGCTACCAGTGGGCGGTGCCGCAGCCGATGCGCGACAGCGTGACGAACTTCTTCTCGAACATCGGCGACGTCTACATCGCCGCGAACAACCTCGTGCAGTTGAAGATCGCCGACGGCGTCGGCGATATCATGCGGGTCGTGATCAACACGGTGTTCGGCGTGGGCGGCCTGTTCGACGTCGCGACGCTCGCGAAGCTGCCGAAGCACGCGAACGACTTCGGCGTGACGCTCGGCCACTACGGCGTGCCGAGCGGCCCGTACCTCGTGCTGCCGCTGCTCGGCCCGAGCACCGTGCGCGACACGGCGGGCCTCGCCGTCGACTACGCGGGCAACCCGCTCACCTACGTGCGGCCCGACAGCGTGAGCTGGGGCCTGTTCGGCCTGAACCTCGTGAACACGCGCGCGAACCTGCTGGGCGCGGGCGACGTGCTCGAGGCGGCCGCGATCGACAAGTATTCGTTCGTGCGCAACGCGTACCTGCAGCGCCGTCAGGCGTTGATCGGCGGTGGCGCGGGGGCGCAGTCGAACCTGCCGGATTACGGCAACGAAGCGCCGCCGCCGAATTACGAGATGCCGGAGGAGGGCGCCGCGGCGCCCGCGAGCGGCGCGGCCGCGGCGCCGGCGGCATCGGGCGCGCCGGCCGTGGCTGCACCGGCCGCGGCCTCGGCGCCGAACCCGAGCAGCGCGACGAACGTGCCGGCGCAGCAGGTCGTGCCGCCGTCGCCGGGCGGCATCCATTGGCCGAGCATCCGGCTGCACTGATCCGGCGCTTACATCGGTTACAGCCGGAAACGATTCTGACGGCGGCCGGCGAGAACTTGCGCCGCCGTCGATGGTTCCAAGTCTGGCATCGACTCACACAAGCAGGTCATACCTATGAAGAAACTGTTTCTGATCCCCGTCTTTGCTGCGCTGTTCTCGTTCGGTGCGGCCGTCGCGCATGCGGAGGTCGACCAGTCGAACCCGCAGGCGCTCATCAAGTCCGCGACGCAGCAGGTGCTCGACGAAGTGCGCACGCAGACGATCAAGCAGGGCGACATCGCCCGCATCATGACGATCGTCAACAAGGACATCCTGCCGTACACCGATTTCCGCCGCACGACGCAGCTCGCGATGGGCCGCAACTGGCGCACCGCGACGCCCGCTCAGCAGCAGCAGGTGATCGAGCAGTTCAAGCAACTGCTGATCCGCACCTATTCGGGCGCGCTCGCGCAACTGAAGCCGGATCAGCAGATCCAGTACCCGCCGTTCCGCGCCGATGCGGATGCCACCGACGTCGTCGTGCGCACGGTCGCGATGAACAACGGCCAGCCGGTGCAGATCGACTACCGCCTGTACAAGACGACGCAGGGCTGGCGCGTCTATGACCTGAACGTGCTGGGCGCATGGCTGATCCAGACCTACCAGCAGCAGTTCAACGAGAAGATCCAGCAAAGCGGCGTCGACGGTCTGATCCAGTTCCTGACCGAGCGCAACCAGCAGCTTGCCTCGGGCAAGCAGGCATCGTGAGCAGCTTCGACGCCGGCGCGGCGCTGACCCATGCGAGCGCGAAGGCCGCGCTCGCGCAAGGGCTCGCGCGCATCGAGGCGGGCGCGACCGCCGTCGAGTGCGGCGCGCTCGCGCAGTTCGATTCGTCGGCGCTCGCGGTGCTGCTCGCGTGGCAGCGCGCCGCGCGTGCGCGCGGCGTGACGCTCGACATCGTCAACCTGCCGCCGAAGCTCGCGAGCCTCGCGCAGGCGTACGGCGTCGACACGCTTCTCTCCGGGCGACATTGACGCTCGCGTCCGGGCTCGCCCGCGGCCGCCGCGTGCCGTTTGCGGGCCTTCCCCCGCTTGGTTGATCCATGGCACGCGCGCCGGCTCCGGCCTGGCCGGGGCGGCCGGTGCGCGCAAGAGCACGCAAAAGCGCGGCTCAACGCCTTCGCGACGCGCATCGCGCGTCCGGGCTTCGACTCCGGGTTCCCCGCGCCGGCCGGTCTCGCCGGTTTGCCCTATAATCAACCGTTTTGCGGGACTGCCGAACGGTCCCCATTTCCCCCTTTCGCATCGAGCATAAACAAGGTGCTGCGGCCGTCGTGCCGCGCTCAGTCATGTCAGCCATAGAAATCCGTCACGTCAAGAAGCGCTACAAGTCGCTTCAGGCGCTCAAGGGCGTCAGCCTGTCGGTCGAGGAGGGCGAGTTTTTCGGTCTGCTCGGCCCGAACGGCGCAGGCAAGACCACACTCATCAGCATTCTCGCCGGCCTCGCGCGCGCCGACGAAGGCACCATCGCGGTGCGCGGCCACGACGTCGTCAAGGATTTCCGGGCCGCGCGGCGCGCGCTCGGCGTCGTCCCGCAGGAGCTCGTGTTCGATCCGTTCTTCACGGTGCGCGAGACGCTGCGCATCCAGTCCGGCTACTTCGGGCTGCACCGCAACGACGACTGGATCGACGAGGTGATGGCGAACCTCGATCTCACCGACAAGGCCGACGCGAACATGCGCGCGCTGTCGGGCGGAATGAAGCGGCGCGTGCTCGTCGCGCAGGCGCTCGTGCACCGGCCGCCCGTGATCGTGCTCGACGAGCCGACGGCGGGCGTCGACGTCGAGCTGCGCCAGACGCTCTGGAAGTTCATTTCGCGCCTGAATCGCGAAGGCCACACGATCGTGCTGACCACCCACTATCTCGAAGAAGCCGAATCGCTGTGCGACCGCATCGCGATGCTCCGGCGCGGCGAAGTCGTCGCGCTCGACCGCACGCGCGCGCTGCTGCAGCGCTTCTCGGGGCTGCAACTGTTCGTGCGGCTGTCGGGCGGCGCGCTGCCCGCCGAGCTGCGCGCACTCGAGGCCGAGCCCGCGCCCGCCGCGGAGCCCGAGCATCTGCTGCGGATCACCGATTACGACGAGGTCGAGCGGATTCTGTCGCTATGCCGCGCGGCCGGCTGCGGCTTCGATGAGATCGAGATCCGCAAGGCCGATTTGGAGGATGTGTTCGTGCAGGTGATGAGCGGCGCCGACGTGATCGAGGGGGTGGCATGAGCGGGTTTCGCACGCTGTTCTACAAGGAAATCCTGCGGTTCTGGAAGGTGTCGTTCCAGACGGTGCTCGCACCCGTCGTCACCGCGCTCCTTTATCTGACGATCTTCGGCCACGCGCTGACGGGCCGCGTCGACGTGTATCCGGGCGTCGAGTACGTGAGCTTCCTCGTGCCCGGCCTCGTGATGATGAGCGTGCTGCAGAACGCGTTCGCGAACAGCTCGTCGTCGCTGATCCAGTCGAAGATCACGGGCAACCTCGTGTTCATGCTGCTGCCGCCGCTGTCGTACGCGGACATCTTCGGCGCATACGTGCTCGCGTCCGTCGTGCGCGGGCTCGCCGTCGGCGCGGGGGTGTTCGTCGTCACGATCTGGTTCATTCCGATGAGCTTCGCCGCGCCCGTCTACATCGTCGCGTTCGCGCTGTTCGGCTCGGCGATCCTCGGCACGCTGGGTCTCATCGCCGGAATCTGGGCCGAGAAGTTCGATCAGCTCGCCGCGTTCCAGAACTTCCTCATCATGCCGCTCACGTTCCTGTCGGGCGTGTTCTATTCGACGCATTCGCTGCCGCCCGTGTGGCGCGAGGTGTCGCGGCTCAACCCGTTCTTCTACATGATCGACGGCTTTCGCTACGGGTTCTTCGGCGTCGCCGACGTGAACCCGCTCGCGAGCCTTTCGGTCGTCGCCGGCTTCTTCGTGCTGCTCGCGCTGATCGCGATGCGGCTCCTCGCCACCGGCTACAAACTGCGTCATTGATATGAAACGACGGTCGCCCGCCGCGTTCGCCGCCGCCTTGCCGCGCGCGCCGAACGCGCGCCGGGCGGCCTAGCGCGTACTGACAGGAGCATTTCATGTTGCCGACTCCCGAACTGGTCAAGCAATACATCGAGGCGGGCCTTGCCTGCACGCATCTGGAAGTCGAGGGCGACGGCCAGCATTTCTTCGCGACGATCGTGTCGTCCGCGTTCGAGGGCAAGCGGCCGATCCAGCGGCATCAGCTCGTCTATGCGGCGCTCGGCGACCGCATGAAGCAGGAAATCCACGCGCTCAGCATGAAGACGCTGACGCCCGCCGAATGGCAGAACGCATAAACGGAAACAGTCAGTGCAAGTCACCGTCAACGAACGCGACGCCGTCGAGCGCGTCGCCACGGCAACCCCAGCCGGCAATCGGGAAGCGCACGCGCATGGCACGGACAAGCTCGTGATCGAGGGCGGCCGGCGCCTCGCCGGCGAGATCGCCGTGTCGGGCGCGAAGAACGCCGCGCTGCCGATCCTCTGCGCGGGCCTGCTGAGCGCGGAGCCCGTGCGTCTCGACAACGTGCCGGACCTGAAGGACGTGCGCACGACGCTCGCGCTGCTCGCCCAGATGGGCATGCGCGAGGAGACGGACGGCGCGCGCGTCGTGCTCGACGCGTCGCGCGTCGACAATCCGGTCGCGCCGTACGAGCTCGTGAAGACGATGCGCGCGTCGATCCTCGTGCTCGGCCCGCTGCTCGCGCGCTTCGGCTATGCGAAGGTGTCGCTGCCGGGCGGCTGCGCGATCGGCGCGCGGCCCGTCGACCAGCACATCAAGGGGTTGCAGGCGATGGGCGCCGAGATCCGCATCGAGCACGGCTACATCGAGGCGCGCGCGAAGCGCCTGAAGGGCGCGCGCATCGTTACCGACATGATCACCGTGACGGGCACGGAAAACCTGCTGATGGCGGCGACGCTCGCCGACGGCGAGACGGTGATCGAGAACGCCGCGCGCGAGCCGGAAGTGACGGACCTCGCGCATCTGCTCGTCGCGATGGGCGCGAAGATCGACGGGATCGGCACCGACCGGCTCGTGATCCAGGGCGTCGAACGCCTGCACGGCGCGACGCACGCGGTGATCCCGGACCGGATCGAGGCGGGCACGTTCCTGTGCGCGGTCGCCGCGGCGGGCGGCGACGTGACGCTGACCGGCATGCGCGCGGGCATCCTCGACGCGGTGATCGACAAGCTGCGCGAAGCGGGCGCGACGATCGACGAGGGCGCCGACACGCTGCGCGTGCGGATGGCCCGCCGGCCGAGCGCGGTCGCGATCCGCACGTCCGAATATCCGGCGTTTCCGACTGACATGCAGGCGCAGTTCATGGCGCTGAACGCGGTCGCGGAGGGTTCGGCGCAGGTGATCGAGACGATCTTCGAGAACCGCTTCATGCACGTGCAGGAGCTGAACCGCCTCGGCGCGAACATCGCGGTCGACGGCAACGCGGCGCTCGTCACGGGTGTGCCGAAGCTCTCGGGCGCGAGCGTGATGGCGACCGACCTGCGCGCGTCGGCGAGCCTCGTGATCGCCGGTCTTTGCGCGCAAGGCGAGACGCTCGTCGAGCGCATCTATCATTTGGACCGCGGCTACGACCGGATGGAGACGAAGCTGACGGCCGTCGGCGCGAACGTGCGCCGCATTTCAGGGAGCGAAGCATGACCGCACCGCTGACGCTGGCGCTGTCGAAAGGGCGTATCTTCGAGGAAACCGTGCCGCTCCTCGCGGCGGCGGGCGTGACCGTGGCCGAGGACCCTGAGCGCTCGCGCAAGCTGATCCTGCCGACCACCGATCCGAACCTGCGCGTGATCGTCGTGCGCGCGACCGACGTGCCGACCTACGTCGAGTACGGCGCGGCCGACTTCGGCGTCGCCGGCAAGGACGTGCTGCTCGAGCACGGCGGCGGCGGGCTGTATCAGCCGATCGATTTGAACATCGCGCGCTGCCGGATGTCGGTTGCGGTGCCGGCCGGTTTTGATTATGCGAATGCGGTGCGCCAGGGCGCGCGGCTGCGCGTCGCGACGAAGTACGTCGAAACGGCGCGCGAGCACTTCGCGGCGAAGGGCGTGCACGTCGACCTGATCAAGCTGTACGGCTCGATGGAGCTTGCGCCGCTCGTCGGCCTGGCCGACGCGATCGTCGACCTCGTCAGCTCGGGCGGCACGCTGAAGGCGAACAATCTGGTCGAGGTGGAGGAGATCATGCCGATCTCGTCGCGCCTCGTCGTGAACCAGGCCGCGCTGAAACTGAAGCGCGCCGCGCTGAAGCCGTTCCTCGACGCGTTCGAACGCGCGTCGCAGGGCGGCGGTGCCTGACCTTGCGGCTTTCGGCGCATTACCGGAACGGATGACAGCATGGCTATCAAGATACGCAAACTCGATTCGGCAAGCGCAGGCTTCGCGGCCGAATTGCGTGCGGTGCTCGCGTTCGAGGCGAGCGAAGACGACGCGATCGAGCGCTCGGTCGCGCAGATCCTCGCCGATGTGAAGGCGCGCGGCGACGCCGCGGTGCTCGAGTACACGAATCGCTTCGACCGGCTGAACGCGGCAAGCGTCGCGGCGCTCGAGCTGCCGCAGGACGCGCTGGAGGCGGCGCTCGAGGGCCTCGAGCCGAAGCGCCGCGCGGCGCTGGAGGCGGCGGCCGCGCGCGTGCGCGGCTACCACGAGAAGCAGAAGATCGAGTGCGGCAGCCATAGCTGGCAGTACACGGAAGCCGACGGCACCGTGCTCGGCCAGAAGGTGACGCCGCTCGACCGCGTCGGGCTGTACGTGCCGGGCGGCAAGGCGGCGTATCCGTCGTCGGTGCTGATGAACGCGATTCCGGCGCGCGTCGCGGGCGTCGGCGAGATCGTGATGGTCGTGCCGACGCCGGACGGCGTGAAGAACGATCTCGTGCTCGCCGCGGCGCTTCTGGGCGGTGTCGACCGCGTGTTCACGATCGGCGGCGCGCAGGCGGTCGCCGCGCTCGCGTACGGTACGAAAACGGTGCCCGCCGTCGACAAGATCTGCGGGCCGGGCAACGCGTACGTCGCGTCGGCCAAGCGCCGCGTGTTCGGCACGGTCGGCATCGACATGATCGCCGGGCCGTCCGAGATCCTCGTGCTGTGCGACGGCACGACCGATCCGTCGTGGGTCGCGATGGACCTGTTCTCGCAGGCCGAGCACGACGAGCTCGCGCAATCGATCCTGCTGTGCCCGGACGACGCGTTCATCGAGCGCGTCGAGAAGGCGATCGACGAGCTGCTGCCGACGATGCCGCGCCAGGACGTGATTCGCGCGTCGCTCGAGGGGCGCGGCGCGCTCGTCAAGGTGCGCGACATGGCCGAGGCGTGCAAGATCGCGAACGACATCGCGCCCGAGCATCTCGAGATATCCGCGCTCGAGCCGCACCAATGGGGCAAGCAGATCCGCCACGCGGGCGCGATCTTCCTCGGCCGCTACACGAGCGAAAGCCTGGGCGATTACTGCGCGGGCCCGAATCACGTGCTGCCGACGTCGCGCACCGCGCGCTTCTCGTCGCCGCTCGGCGTGTACGATTTCTTCAAGCGCTCGAGCCTGATCGAGGTGAGCGCCGAAGGCGCGCACACGCTCGGCGAGATCGCGTCCGAGCTCGCGTACGGCGAAGGATTGCAGGCGCACGCGAAGAGCGCCGAGTATCGGATGAAAGGGGCGGGCGACCGCCAGAAGGGTTAAGGGTAAGCCCAGCGCGCGGGTTGCGCGAGACGAGACCAGCCCAAAAAGACGATAACCCGAGACCGCCCGGCGAGGCGTCTCGCGCGGCGCGACCGATGCGCCGCGCGAGACGCTTCGGCCGGGGCCATGCCGGCGCCCGCGCGCCGTTGCCATCATGACTACGCCAGAAGACATCATCCGCCGCGACGTGCTCGCGATGACGAGCTACCCGGTGCCGGACGCGACGGGCTTCGTGAAGCTCGACGCGATGGAGAACCCTTATTCGCTACCGGCGCCGCTCGCGGCGGAGCTTGGCGAGCGGCTCGCGCACGTTGCGCTGAACCGCTATCCGGCGCCGCGTCCCGCCGCGCTGATCGACCGGCTGCGCGCCGTGATGGGCGTGCCCGCCGCGTGCGACGTGCTGCTCGGCAACGGCTCGGACGAGATCATCAGCATCCTCGCGATGGCGTGCGCGAAGCCGGGCGCGAAGGTGCTCGCGCCGGTGCCGGGCTTCGTGATGTACGAACTGTCGGCGAAATTCGCGCAGCTCGAGTTCGTCGGCGTGCCGCTTCGTGCGGACCTGACGCTCGACGTCGACGCGATGCTCGCGGCGATCGCCGAGCATCGGCCGGCGCTCGTCTATCTCGCGTATCCGAACAACCCGACGGGCACGCTGTACCCGGACGAGGACATCGAGCGGATCGTCGCGGCGGCGAACACGAGCCTCGTCGTGATCGACGAGGCGTACCAGCCGTTCGCGCAGCGAAGCTGGCTGCCGCGCGCGGCGGAATTCGACAACGTCGTCGTGATGCGCACGGTGTCGAAGCTCGGCCTCGCGGGCATCCGCCTCGGCTATCTGGTCGGGCTGCCCGCGTGGCTCACGCAGTTCGACAAGGTGCGCCCGCCATATAACGTGAACGTGCTGACGCAGGCGGCGGCCGAATTCCTGCTCGAGCGCGTCGACGTGCTCGACGCGCAGGCCGCGCAACTGCGCGACGCGCGCACGGCGCTCGCGCACGCGATCGGCGCGCTGCCGGGCGCGACCGTGTACCCGAGCGCGGGCAATTTCCTGCTCGTGCGGGTGCCGGACGCGGCCGCCGTGTTCGACGTGCTCCTGACCGAGCGGGTATTGATCAAAAACGTGAGTAAAATGCATCCATTGCTCGCCAATTGCGTGCGCGTAACGGTTGGGTCTCCCGAAGAAAACGCGCGCCTGCTGGCGGCACTGAAACTGGCGCTGCCCTGACGGGCCACCCCGGGGCGCCGCCTTTCTCGTCCCCATTACCTCAGTCAACTCAAGGAATCACCATGCGCGTGGCGGAAGTCGTTCGCAACACCAGCGAAACGCAGATCCGTGTGAAGATCGACCTCGACGGCACCGGCCGGCAGAAGCTCGCCACCGGCGTCCCGTTCCTCGACCATATGCTCGATCAGATCGCGCGCCATGGTCTCGTCGATCTCGATATCGAAGCGCATGGGGATACGCACATCGACGATCACCATACGGTCGAGGACGTCGGCATCACGCTCGGCCAGGCCGTTGCGAAGGCGGTCGGCGACAAGAAGGGCATTCGCCGGTACGGCCATTCGTACGTGCCGCTCGACGAGGCGCTGTCGCGCGTCGTGATCGACTTCTCCGGGCGTCCGGGCCTGGAATTCCACGTGCCGTTCACGCGCGCGCGGATCGGCACGTTCGACGTCGACCTGTCGATCGAGTTCTTCCGCGGCTTCGTCAATCACGCGGGCGTGACGCTGCATATCGACAACCTGCGCGGTGTCAATGCGCACCATCAGCTCGAGACGGTGTTCAAGGCGTTCGGCCGCGCGCTGCGGATGGCGGTGGAGCTCGACGAGCGTGCGGCGGGGCAGATTCCGTCGACGAAGGGCAGCCTCTGATTCCCGGCCGGAGCGAACACAACACCATTGGCCGCGGCGGCTGCGCCGGCTTGCGATGGATCTGCTCAAATCGTTCATTTCCCTGCTCGCGCTGATCAATCCGCTCGGCGCGGTGCCGTTTTTCCTGAGCCTGACCGCCCAGCAGACGGAAGCCGAGCGGCGGCACACGATCCGCATCGCGGCCGTTTCGGTGTTCTGCGTGATCGCGGTGACGACGCTGCTCGGCCAGCAGATCATCGATTTCTTCGGGATCTCGGTGGGCTCGCTCGAAGTCGGCGGCGGGATCATCATGCTGCTGATGGCGATCTCGATGCTGAACGCGCAGATCGGCAACACCCGGTCGACGCCCGAGGAGCGCGACGAGGCGGAGTCGAAGAACAGCATCGCCGTCGTGCCGCTCGCGATTCCGCTCCTGACGGGGCCGGGCTCGATCAGCACGGTGATCGTCTACGCGGCGAACGCCCGGCACTGGTACGACCGGCTCGGGCTCGTCGCGATCGGCGCGGCGCTCGCGCTCATCTGTTTCTTCGCGATGCGGCTCGCCGAGCCGATCGCGCACTGGATCGGCCGCACCGGCATCAACATCGTCACGCGTCTGATGGGATTGATGCTGTCGGCGCTGGCGGTGGAATTCATCGTCGACGGACTGAAGGCATTGTTGCCTGCACTGACATGAAAACTTCGATTGCGATTGTGGATTATGGAATGGGCAACCTGCGCTCGGTCGCGCAGGCGCTCATGAAGGCGGAACCCGCGGCCGACGTGAAGATCGTCGACCGGCCCGAGGCGATCCGCGCGGCGGACCGCGTGGTGCTGCCCGGCCAGGGCGCGATGCCCGACTGCATGCGCTGCCTGGGCGAGTCCGGCCTGCAGGAGGCGGTGGTCGAGGCGTCGCGCACGAAGCCGCTCCTCGGCGTGTGCGTCGGCGAGCAGATGCTGTTCGACTGGAGCGCGGAAGGCGGCACGAAAGGGCTCGGCCTGCTGCCGGGCAAGGTCGTGCGCTTCGCGCTCGAAGGCCGGCTGCAGGACGACGGCTCGCGCTTCAAGGTGCCGCAAATGGGCTGGAACCGCGTGCACCAGACGCAGGCGCATCCGCTGTGGGACGGCGTGCCGGACGACGCGTACTTCTATTTCGTGCACAGCTATTACGTGGTGCCGGACAACCCGGCGCACACCGCGGGCGAGACCCGGTACGGCGACGTGTTCACGTCCGCGGTCGCGCGCGACAATCTCTTCGCGACCCAATTTCACCCGGAAAAGAGCGCCGAAGTGGGGCTGCGGCTTTACCGGAATTTTGTCCACTGGAACCCCTGAACGTGGCGCGAGAGCCACACCCGGCGCGCGCAAAAGGCCCGCCGCACGGGCTTCGCGAGCGGATACGCAGAAAGAGTTGTACTAAACTAGCGGGACGGCATCGCGCCGGATGGGTTGGCGCGCGCCTTTTCGATCTCTTCATTTTTCCCTGACAACACCCGATTGCTATGCTGCTGATTCCGGCCATCGATCTTAAAGACGGTCAGTGTGTGCGCCTCAAACAAGGCGATATGGACCAGGCGACGATTTTTTCCGAGGATCCTGCGGCGATGGCCCGTAAATGGGTCGATCTCGGGGCGCGGCGTCTGCATCTCGTCGACCTGAACGGCGCGTTCGCCGGCAAGCCGAAGAATCTCGAGGCGATCGAGGCGATCCTCGGCGAGGTCGGCGACGAAATCCCCGTGCAGCTCGGCGGCGGCATCCGCAGCCTCGAGACGATCGAGAAGTACCTCGACGCGGGCCTGTCGTACGTGATCATCGGCACCGCGGCGGTGAAGGACCCGGGCTTCCTGCGCGACGCGTGCAGCGCGTTCGCGGGCAACATCATCGTCGGCCTCGACGCGAAGGACGGCAAGGTCGCCACCGACGGCTGGAGCAAGCTCACGGGCCATGAAGTGATCGATCTCGCGCAGAAGTTCGAGGACTACGGCGTCGAATCGATCGTCTACACCGACATCGGCCGCGACGGGATGCTGCAGGGCATCAACATCGAGGCGACGGTGAAGCTCGCACAGGCGGTCGGCATTCCGGTGATCGCGAGCGGCGGCCTGTCGAACATCGTCGATATCGAGAAGCTCTGCGAAGTGGAAGACGAGGGTATCGAAGGCGTGATCTGCGGCCGGGCGATCTACTCGGGCGACCTCGATTTCGCCGCCGCGCAAAAGCGTGCGGACGAACTGAACGGCGAACTCGACGACGCCTGACGCACCGTCTCGGCACGACGCCTTTTCGCCAAGCCGTCCGCCTCGCGCGGCCGGCATTACCCGCGGCATGCCGCGCAACATCATGGCTCTAGCTAAACGCATCATCCCCTGTCTCGACGTGACCGCCGGGCGCGTCGTCAAGGGTGTCAATTTCGTCGAGCTGCGCGACGCGGGAGACCCCGTCGAGATCGCGCGGCGCTACGACGACCAGGGCGCCGACGAACTCACGTTCCTCGACATCACCGCGACGTCGGACGGCCGCGACCTGATCCTGCCGATCATCGAGGCGGTCGCGTCGCAGGTGTTCATCCCGCTCACGGTGGGCGGCGGCGTGCGCGCGGTCGAAGACGTGCGGCGCCTGCTGAACGCCGGCGCGGACAAGGTCAGCATGAACTCGTCGGCAGTCGCCAATCCGCAGCTCGTGCGCGACGCGGCCGACAAATACGGCTCGCAGTGCATCGTCGTCGCGATCGACGCGAAGCGCGTGTCGGCCGAAGGCGAGCCGCCGCGCTGGGAGGTCTTCACGCACGGCGGCCGCAAGGGCACGGGCCTCGACGCGGTCGAATGGGCGCGCAAGATGGCCGAATTCGGTGCGGGCGAGATCCTGCTGACGAGCATGGACCGCGACGGCACGAAGGCGGGCTTCGATCTCGCGCTCACGCGCGCGGTATCGGACGCGGTGCCCGTGCCCGTGATCGCGTCGGGCGGGGTCGGCTCGCTCGAGCATCTCGCGGCGGGCATCACCGAGGGCCACGCCGACGCCGTGCTCGCCGCGAGCATTTTCCACTACGGCGAGCACACGGTCGGCGAGGCGAAGCGCTACATGGCCGAGCGCGGCATTGCAGTGAGGTTGTGATGAACGAAGCAGCGAAGCCGGGCGGCTGGCTCGACAAGGTCCGCTGGGATGCGAACGGCCTCGTGCCGGTGATCGCGCAGGACGCGGCGACGAACGACGTGCTGATGTTCGCCTGGATGAACCGCGATGCGCTGGCGAGGACGATCGAGCTCAAGCGCGCGGTGTACTACTCGCGCTCGCGGCAGCGTCTGTGGTTCAAGGGCGAGGAGTCGGGCCATGTGCAGCACGTGCACGAAGTGCGCCTCGATTGCGACGAGGACGTCGTGCTGCTGAAGGTCGAGCAGGTCGAAGGCATCGCGTGCCACACGGGCCGGCGCTCGTGCTTTTTCCAGAAATTCGAGGGCACCGTCGACGACGGCGAATGGGTCGCGGTCGATCCGGTGCTCAAAGATCCCGAACATATCTACAAATGACGCAACCGACGATCGAAGACACGCTGCTGCGCTTGGCGGCCGTGATCGACAGCCGCAAGGGCGGCGATCCTGAGCAATCGTACGTGTCGCGCCTCTTTCACAAGGGCGACGACGCGGTTCTGAAGAAGATCGGCGAGGAAGCGACGGAAGTCGTGCTCGCCGCGAAGGACGTGCGCCAGGGCGGCGCGCCGTCCGCGCTCGTCGGCGAGGTCGCGGACCTGTGGTTCCATTGCCTCGTCGCGCTGTCGCATTTCGACCTGAGCCCCGCCGACGTGATCGCCGAGCTCGAGCGCCGCGAAGGGATGTCGGGCATCGAGGAAAAGGCGCTGCGCAAGCGCCGCGAGCGCGAGGAAAACGGCGGGTGAGCCGATGCGGCCACACGCCGCGCAAGTTTTGTCATCAAAGGGGAATAGCATCATGCCGGAGTCGCCGAACCAATTTCCACCGTCGTACCAGAGCGCGACCGAGAGCGAGCGTCAGCAGTCATTGCGCACGCTGACGCACATCCTCTACCTGCTGTACGCGATTCACTGGCTGACGGGCGGCATCACGGGCATCGTCGCGATCATCATCAACTACGTGAAGCGCGACGACGCGGTGGGCACCGCTTATCAGGCGCATTTCGAATGGCAGATCCGCACGTTCTGGCGCGCGCTGATCGCGTATCTGATCGGCTTCGCACTGCTGTTCGTCGGGATCGGCTTCATCGTGCTGGGCGCGGTGTGGATCTGGACGCTGTACCGTATTATCAAAGGCTGGCTGTACCTGAACGACAACAAGACGCTCGATCCGCTGGCATGGTTCTGACGCCGCGGAGCGTGCGTCGGGGAACATGATGAGTCACGACCCGAACTGCCTGTTCTGCAAGATCGCGGCAGGCGAGATTCCGAGCACGAAAGTGCACGAGGACGCCGAGTTCGTCGCCTTCCGGGACATCCGGCCCGCGGCCGACACGCACGTGCTCGTGATACCGCGCAAGCATTTGCCGACGCTGTCCGCCGTCACCACGGACGACGCGCCGCTGCTTGGTAGAATGATGGTTCTCGTCGCGCGGCTCGCCGAGCAGTTGGGCTGCGCGTATACGGGCGGCGAAACCGGGTTCCGGACGGTGATCAACACCGGGCCGGGCGGCGGGCAGGAGGTCTACCACCTGCACGCGCATATTCTGGCCGGGCCGCGTCCGTGGCGCCGGATGGGGTGAGATGGCGGGTGGCCCGCCATCCGAACGAAGCCGGCACGGGGCCGGCGATTTGCGCCGCGAGACCGGCGAGGTTTAGGAGAGTTTCATCATGGGCGGATTGAGTATTTGGCACTGGCTGATCGTGTTGCTGATCGTCGCGCTGGTGTTCGGCACGAAGAAGCTGCGCAACATCGGCAACGATCTGGGCAGCGCGGTCAAGGGCTTCAAGGACGGCATGCGCGAAGGCGAGGCCCCCGCGGACCCGCAGCAACTGCCGCGCTCGGGCTCGGTGAACGTCGACGCGAAGGATGCGACGCGTTCGTCGGATTCGAACAAGGCGTGACGCGCGGACACTGACGGGGCGTCTCGATGCTCGATCTCGGTCTTTCGAAGATGGCGCTGATCGGCGTCGTCGCGCTCGTCGTGCTCGGCCCCGAGCGGTTGCCGCGCGTCGCGCGCACGGCGGGCGCGCTGTTCGGGCGCGCGCAGCGCTACATCAACGACGTGAAGGCGGAAGTCTCGCGCGAGATCGAACTCGATGCGTTGCGCACGATGAAGAGCGATTTCGAGCAGGCCGCGCGCAACGTCGAGAACACGATCCACGACAACCTGCGCGAGCACGAGCGCGATCTGAACGCCGCGTGGAATTCGGCGGTGTCGTCGGGCGATCCGGCGGCCGCCGATGCGTCGGGCGGCTTGGGCGCGACGTCCGACGAGCCGTCGTGGCGCACCGTGGCCGCCGCGCCGGCGAAGCGCCGCAACTGGCGCGTGAAGAAGACGGCGACGCCCGTCTGGTACAAGCGGGCGACGATGCGCCGCACGCAGGTTCAGTCGGGCGCCGCACGCGTCGCGCGGCATCAGCCGTCAAGCCTGCGCCGTCCCGCGCGTTTCTTCTGATCGATGATTCGCGCTAGTCATTTCAACCGAGGGCCGGTGTGAGCGACCCCCAGCACAATCCGGACGAAGGTCCGGAAGAAACCTTCATCTCCCATCTCGTCGAGTTGCGCGACCGGATCATTCGGGCAGGCACGGCCGTGATCGTCGTGTTCCTCGGGCTCGTCTACTGGGCACCGGACATCTTCCGGCTGCTCGCGCGACCGCTGATGGAGAACCTGCCGAAAGGCGGCAAGATGATCGTGACCGACGTCACGGGCTCGTTCTTCGTGCCGATGAAGGTGACGATGCTCGTTGCGCTCGTGATCGCGCTGCCGGTCGTGCTGTACCAAATCTGGGCGTTCGTCGCGCCGGGGCTCTATCAGCACGAAAAGAAGCTCGTCGCGCCGCTTGTCGGCAGCAGCTACGTGCTGTTTCTCTGCGGGATGGCGTTCGCGTACTTCCTCGTGTTTCCGACGATTTTCCGCGTGATGGCGCACTACAACGCGCCGCTCGGTGCCGAGATGTCGACCGATATCGACAATTATCTGAGCTTCGTGCTCGGGATGTTCGTCGCGTTCGGGGTCACGTTCGAGGTGCCGATCGTCGTCGTGCTGCTCGTCCGGATGGGCGTGCTGACGGTGAAGAAGCTCAAGGAGATTCGGCCGTACGTGATCGTCGGCGCGTTCGTCGTCGCGGCCGTCGTGACGCCGCCCGACGTGTTCTCGCAGTTGATGCTCGCGCTGCCGCTCGTGCTGCTGTACGAGGCCGGGATCATCGCGGCGCGGCTGTTCGTGAAGCCGCCCGCGAAGGAAGAGGACGAGAGCGAGGCCGCGGCGAATTGACGGAGGCCGTGACGCGGTCGGGGTGGGGCGGCCCAGCCGGTTGTGTCCACGGGAGCGGCTGGGCCTGGGGCGCGGTCGCGCGCATCTTGCGTGCTGAAGGGATGTGCGGGGCGCGATTCGAAGCGCCGGCGGCAACCGCGCCGCCATTCCGGCTCGAGGCAGAGCCGCATCGCGTTGGCCTACCGTTACAGCGGCTACGTAGCCGCTACAAGGCGGCCGGCGCGATCGGCGGCTCGAAACGAAAAAAGGCAACCCTCGGGGTTGCCTTTTTGTTTGTTGGCGCGCGTCGCCGGAAACGCTGCGCGGCCCAGCCGGAATAACCATGCGGCCGCGCCGGGGCGGTGCGCACAGCGCGGGCTCCGCGCGGCCGCCCCTGCGGAGCCCGCCGCCGCGCTTACTCCTCGTCGCTGTTCTGATCGTCGAGCGCCTGTTTCGGTGGCGGCGGCCGCTTGCCGATCACGACCGTCACATCGAACTCCTTGCCCTTGCGCACGACATGAACCTTCGCCGGCGTGCCGGGCTTGATCTGCGCGACGACGTTCAGCAGCTTCGTCGTATCGGTGATTTCCTCGTCGTCGATCGACACGAGAATGTCGCCCGGCTTGATTCCCGCCTTGTCGGCCGGGCCGCCCTGCAACACGCCCGCGACGATCGCGCCCGATTTTTGCGCGAGGCTGAACGACTCGGCGATTTCCGGCGTCACGTCCTGCGGCTCGACGCCGATCCATCCGCGCGTGACGGCGCCCGTCGTGATGATGCTTTCGAGCACGTTGCGCGCGGTCGATACGGGGATCGCGAAGCCGATGCCGAGCGAGCCGCCCGAGCGCGAGTAGATCGCCGTGTTGATGCCGAGCAGGTTGCCGTTCACGTCGACGAGCGCGCCGCCCGAGTTGCCCGGATTGATCGGCGCGTCGGTCTGGATGAAGTTCTCGAACGTGTTGATGCCGAGGTGGTTGCGCCCGAGCGCGCTGATGATCCCCATCGTGACCGTCTGGCCGACGCCGAACGGGTTGCCGATCGCGAGCACGACGTCGCCGACCCGCGCCTGGTCCGAGCGGCCGAGCGTGATCGTCGGCAGATTCGTCATGTTGATCTTGAGCACCGCGAGGTCGGTTTCCGGATCGCTGCCGATCACCTTCGCGGTGGCCGTGCGGCCGTCGGCGAGCGCGACTTCGATCTGGTCCGCGCCGTCGACGACGTGCTGGTTCGTTAGAATGTAACCCTCCGAGCTTACGATGACGCCCGACCCCAGATTGGCCGCGGGCTCCTCCTGCTGCCGGCGCGCGTTGCGGTCGCCGAAGAAATAGCGAAAGAGCGGGTCCTTCGCGCGCGGATCGGGCGGCAGCGAGCCGTCCTTGCTGGAGAATACGTTGACGACCGCGGGCATTGCCTTTTGCGCGGCATCCGCGTACGAGGATTGAGCGGGCGCGCCGCCGACGCCGGGCGCGACTTCCCGCAGCGCGACGATCGGCGCAGCGAGCTGTTTGCCGAGCTGGCCCTGCCGTTGGAGCCACTGCGGCTTGAGCGTCGCCACGATGAACATCAGTGCGAGCAGCACCGTCACCGCTTGGGCGAAGAACAGCCAGAAGCGTCTAAGCATTTGAAGATACTAGAGGTTTATATGGATCGGATCGAACTTGAATTGTACTTGAACAATACCCTCGAAATCGGGCGGTTCAAGGACTACAGCCCGAACGGCCTCCAGGTGGAGGGCCGTCGCAAGATTGAAAAAATCGCCACCGGCGTGACGGCTTCGCTCGCATTTCTCGATCGCGCCCTCGAATGGGGCGCGGACGCGGTGCTCGTCCATCACGGCTACTTCTGGCGCAACGAGGCGCCGCAGATCACGGGCCGCAAGTACCAGCGCCTGAAGCGCCTGCTCGCGAACGACCTGAACCTGTTCGCGTTCCATCTGCCGCTCGACGCGCATCCCGAATTCGGCAACAACGCGCAGCTCGGCGAGCGCCTTGGCCTCATTGGCGACGCGCATTTCGGCGACCAGGACCTCGGCTGGCTCGCGACGCTGCCGATGCCCGTCTCGCTCGAGCACTTCACCGCGAAGGTCGAGAACACGCTCGGCCGCGCGCCGCTCGTGCTCGGCGACTCCGACCAGCAACTGCGCCGCGTCGCGTGGTGCACGGGCGGCGCGCAGAGCTTCTTCGACGCGGCGATCGACGCGGGCGCCGACGTGTTCCTGACGGGGGAGGCGTCCGAGCACGTGACGCACGCGGCGGCCGAGAGCGGCGTCGCGTTCGTTGCGGCGGGGCACCATGCGACCGAGCGTTTCGGCATTCAGGCGCTCGGCCAGCATTTATCGGAGCGTTTTGATCTCGAGCATATTTTCATCGATATTCATAACCCGGTTTAATTGCGCAAATTGCCGCACCGCATCCAAAACAAAACGCGTTGCGGTGCACATTTCGCGCATTATCGAAACGGGTATTTCGATAGCTCGGGGAAACCCTTGATTAATAATAGCTTCGGGAGGTATTTAACGTCCGGGTCTTGTAAATGCCGACTCCATTCGAGCAAACTAGCGGCGGTGTGAAATGTCGTGACGGATATCCAACTCAGAATTGGGGCGTGTGATGCGAGACAAAGAAGACGAACACGTCGACAGCGGCCGCCGGACATGGCTGATTGCGACATCGGTTGCGGGCGGCGTCGGTGGCGTCGCAACCGTGATACCTTTTGCGGCGTCGATGGCGCCGTCCACCAAGGCTAAGGCGGCCGGCGCGCCCGTCGAAGTCGACATCAGCGCGCTCAAGCCGGGCGAGATGCTCACGATTCCCTGGCGCGGCAAGCCGGTGTGGGTGCTGTACCGCACCGACGACATGCTCGCCGACGTCGTCAAGGCGGACAAGGAAGTCGCCGATCCGCAGTCGAAATCGCCGTACTCGATGCCGTTGCCGTCGTACTGCGCGAACGAGTACCGGTCGAGAGCCGACCACAAGAACATCCTCGTCGTGATGGCCGTGTGCACGCACCTCGGCTGCACGCCGACCTCGCGCTTCACGCCGGGGCCGCAGCCGAACCTGCCCGACGATTGGCCGGGGGGCTTCCTGTGCCCGTGCCACGGCTCGACCTACGACCTCGCCGGACGGGTCTTCAAGAACAAGCCGGCCCCGCAGAATCTGGACGTCCCGCCTTATATGTTCACGTCGGCCACGACGCTCGTGATCGGCAAGGACGAGAAAGGAGAAGCGTAAATGGCGACCGACAACAAAGAGATCTCCACAACAGGCTTGCTCGGCTGGGTCGACCGGCGCTTTCCTCTTACTTCCACCTGGAAGCAGCATCTTTCCGAGTATTACGCGCCGAAGAACTTCAACGTCTGGTATTTCTTCGGGTCGCTCGCGCTGCTCGTGCTCGTCAACCAGATCGTCACCGGCATTTTCCTGACGATGAACTACAAGCCCGATTCGACGCTTGCGTTCGCGTCGGTCGAGTACATCATGCGCGAGGTGCCGTGGGGCTGGCTCATCCGCTACATGCACTCGACGGGCGCGTCGATGTTCTTCGTCGTCGTCTACCTGCACATGTTCCGCGGCCTGCTGTACGGCTCGTACCGCAAGCCGCGCGAACTCGTGTGGATCTTCGGCTGCGCGATCTTCCTGTGCCTGATGGCCGAGGCGTTCTTCGGCTACCTGCTGCCGTGGGGCCAGATGTCGTTCTGGGGCGCGCAGGTGATCGTGAACCTTTTCTCGGCGATTCCGTTCGTCGGTCCGGACCTGTCGCTGTGGATTCGCGGCGACTACGTCGTGTCCGACGTCACGCTGAACCGCTTCTTCGCGTTCCACGTGATCGCGATTCCGCTCGTGCTGCTGCTGCTCGTCGTCGCGCACCTGATCGCGCTGCACGAAGTGGGGTCGAACAACCCGGACGGCATCGAGATCAAGGAGAAGAAGGACGAGAAGGGCGTGCCGCTCGACGGCATTCCGTTCCATCCGTACTACTCCGTGCACGATTTCTTCGGCGTTTGCGTGTTCCTAATGGTGTTCGCGCTGATCGTGTTCTTCATGCCGGAGATGGGCGGCTACTTCCTCGAGGCGAACAACTTCATCCCGGCGAATCCGCTGCAGACGCCGCCCGAGATCGCGCCCGTCTGGTATTTCACCGCGTTCTACGCGATGCTGCGCGCAACGACCGACCCGTTCAAGATCGTGCTGATGATCGTGATCGCCGCGCTCGGCCTTCTCGCGCTCGTGCGCGCGCGCGGCAAGTGGAAGATCGCGCTGCCCGTGCTCGCCGCGGCGCTCGTCGTCTTCATGTACTTCACCGAATCGAAGTTCTGGGGCGTCGTGGTGATGGGCGGGGCCGTCGTCACGCTGTTCTTCCTGCCGTGGCTCGATCGCAGCCCGGTGAAGTCGATCCGCTACCGGCCGTTCTTTCACAAGGTGTTTTTCGGGATCTTCGTCGCCGTGTTTTTGACGCTCGCGTTCCTCGGCACGCGACCGCCTTCGCCCGCCGCGACGCTGATCGCCCAGGTGTGCGCGCTCGTGTATTTCGCGTTCTTCCTCGGCATGCCGTTCTGGACGCGGCTCGGCACCTTCAAGCAGCCGCCCGAACGCGTGCGGTTCAAATCCCATTGACGTGAGCGAAGGGGGAATTCGTATGAAGAAATTGCTTTCGACGCTCGCAATGTTTATTGTGTCGGCATGTCTGCTGACGAGCGTATCCGTGCGGGCCCAAGAGGGGGAGTTTCCGCTCGACCGGGCACCCGATAACACGGAGAATCTCGTCTCCTTGCAGCATGGCGCGCAATTGTTTGTAAACTATTGCCTGAATTGCCATAGTGCGAACCTGATGCGCTACAACCGGCTGACGGACCTCGGTATCTCGCAGAAGGAGATCGAGAAGAATCTGCTGTTCACGACCGACAAGGTCGGCAGTACGATGACCGTTGCGATGCGGCCGGAAGACGCGAAGAGCTGGCTCGGCGTCGCGCCGCCGGATCTGTCCGTCGAAGCGCGCGCCCGCAGCCGTGATTGGCTCTACACGTATCTGCGCACTTTCTACCGCGACGATACGCGCCCGACGGGCTGGAACAACGCCGTGTTCCCGAACGTCGGCATGCCTCACGTGCTGTGGCAGCTTCAGGGGGAGCGCATTGCAAAATTCGAGGAAAAGACGGACGAGGAAACGGGCGAGAAAGTGCGCAAGCTCGTCGGATTCCAGCAGTTGACACCCGGAACGCTCGCGCCGGCGGATTACGATGCCGCCGTCGGCGATCTGGTTGCGTACCTGAGCTGGATGTCCGAGCCGGCGCAACAGACCCGCAAGCGCCTTGGCGTGTGGGTGCTGCTGTTCCTTGGTGTCCTGACGTTCCTCGCATGGCGGCTCAACGCCGCCTACTGGAAAGATATCAAGTAATCACGCCGAGACTGGCGTGGGGCCAGCGCAAGGAAGAGCCTGCAAGGGGCTTTTCCACGCGCTGGCCCTCGGCTTTTTGAGGAAACGCAAACATGATGGTTCTGTATTCCGGCACGACTTGCCCGTTCTCCCAGCGTTGCCGGCTGGTGCTGTTCGAAAAAGGGATGGATTTCGAGATCCGCGACGTCGACCTGTTCAACAAGCCGGAAGACATTGCGGTGATGAATCCGTACGGACAGGTGCCGATTCTCGTCGAACGCGATCTGATCCTGTACGAATCGAACATCATCAACGAGTACATCGACGAGCGCTTCCCGCATCCGCAACTGATGCCGGCCGACCCGGTGCAGCGCGCGCGCGCGCGCCTGTTCCTGCTCAACTTCGAGAAGGAACTGTTCGTGCACGTGAGCACGCTCGAGAACGAGAAGGGCAAGGCCGCGGAGAAGAGCCACGAGAAGGCGCGCCTTGCGATCCGCGATCGCCTGACGCAGCTCGCGCCGATCTTTCTGAAGAACAAGTACATGCTGGGCGAAGAGTTTTCGATGCTCGACGTCGCGATCGCTCCGCTCCTGTGGCGTCTCGACCACTACGGGATCGAGTTGTCGAAGAATGCCGCGCCGCTGATGAAGTACGCAGAGCGGATCTTCAGCCGTCCTGCCTATATCGAAGCGCTGACGCCGTCCGAAAAGGTCATGCGTCGTTAAGCTGTATGTGACTGGGGAACGGATGCGGCGGCATGGCGCTGCCGCATCCGTTCCCGTTCGAGGATGGCGATGCAAGAGATTTCCACGAAGCCGTATTTGCTGCGCGCGTTGTACGAGTGGTGCACGGATAACGGATATACGCCCCATATCGCGGTGCGGGTCGACAAGTCGACACGCGTGCCGCGCCAGTTCGTGCGCGACGGCGAGATCGTGTTGAACATCAGCTTCGAGGCGACGAGCCAGTTGCAGATGGGCAACGAATGGATCGAGTTCACTGCGCGGTTCTCGGGCAAGGCGCACAAGATCGAGGTGCCGGTTGCGAACGTGCTCGCGATCTACGCGCGCGAGAACGGGCAGGGAATGGCGTTTCAGGTCGATGTCGTCGCGGAGACGGGCGATGCCGAGGGCGGCGACGGGCTTGCTGCGGCGGAAGAGGGAGGCGATGCCGGCACTCACGCTGCGCCCGACGCCGTGATCGAGGCGGCATCCGAGTCCGATGAACCTGCGGATGAACTGCCGAAGGTCGATGGCGACGGCGAAGGCGCGAAGGGCAGTCGGCCTCGCCTCAAGATCGTGAAATGAGGTAGAATTTCGGGTTCAACGCCGGCTTAGCTCATCTGGTAGAGCAGTTGATTTGTAATCATCAGGTGGCGGGTTCGAGTCCTGCAGCCGGCACCAATAAAATCAAGGGGTTACGTGAATTTCACGTAACCCCTTGTGCTTTCTGGGCGTTGAAAAGTACATTTTCGGTACAGTCAGCTCTCAGAACAGGTACATGGCAACCATCGTCAAGACGCCTTCCGGCACGTGGAAGGCCGTCATCCGCAAGATCGGTTGGCAACATTCATTCACACCGTCGAGACGGTACCGGCGACTCGCTTACTGCTGTCCATGCGGCAGGGTTGGACTGGTGGCATACAGGCATAGGTAACCAAGTTCGTTGCGGACGCAAGAATCCAGGCAGTGAGCGTGCTATCGGTGTGCTTGGTGTCATTCAAGGCGCGCACATTCGCAAAATTTCCTGGAAGCGTCAGATTGGCACAGTTCCAACGTTGCAACGCGAGCCATTGACCGAGGACTTGGTGGCAAGAGTGGAGTTAGCGCTATCTACCGCACGCGATAGTCTGGATGAGTGGTTGATCTTGGAAAACGAGCGTCCTGGACTATGGCCCGATCAGCTGCGCGACGAGCCAGGCGTGAAGCTGACTGAGAAGCGGTCGGGCATGTGCTTCTCGATACGCACGACGCTCGTCGGGCGGTTTGCCGCGTATCGCGTCTTCGATCTTGTACAACGCACCGATACCAGAGCCGCTGGCGGCGCCGTCCGCCGTCAACCAGGTCTGGTCGATGGACTTCATGCACGACCAACTGGCCGACGGACGCAGCATCCGGCTATTCAACGTGATCGACGACTTCAACCGCGAGGCACTCGGCATCGAGATCGACTTCTCATTGCCGTCGGAACGCGTGATCCGTGCGCTGCGGCAGATCATCGGTTGGCGCGGCAGGCCAAAAGCGATTCGGTGCGACAACGGGCCCGAGTACCTGGGCGCTGCGATCATCGAATAGGCTCGACAGTACGGCATCAGGCTCGACTACATCCAGCCGGGCAAGCCGCAGCAGAATGCGTATGTCGAACGATTCAACCGGACCGTGCGGTACGAATGACTGTCGCCGTACCACTGGGACGACCTGGACCACGTGCAGCGTTTCGCAACCGACTGGATGTGGACTTACAATCACGACCGCCCGAACATGGCCTTGGGCGGATTTACGCCAAAACAGCGGCTGGTCATGGCCGCTTAGTTTCTACTTCTGAGCCCCGTGCAAAGCGGGGGGATTACCGGGCCGCTCATCGAAAACGATATTCGCGGCCGTCTTTTCTATCGACGTGAAAAATCCGGCATCCGCCGGGCTTTCCCCAATCAAGGCAACGAAATCGTCAAATTAGCCGACTCCGGCCCAACCTTGATGACCTGCGAATAAGGCGCGAGCGCCCGCACGGTGCTGTCCTTCAAATACGTATTCAACCCGACGAACGCCAGCAGCCCGACGAGCGCGAACACCGCCCCGATCGCCCACAGCGGCACCTCGCGCTTGAGCCGGTGCGAGATCTGATCCGGAAGTGGCCAATGCGGCGCGAACGGCGCGCGCTTGCCCTTCATGTTCGCGATCTCGTCGCCGAGCCGCGCGGTCAGATACGCGAGCTTCTCCGGCCCTTCGAGCAGATACTTGCCCTGGAAGCCGAGCAGCAGGCACATATGGAACACCTCGAGCGACTGCAGCCGTGCCGCGCCCTGCGCGCGGCATTCTTCGAGGTACTGATAGAACTTCTCGCCCGCAAGCTGTTCGCCGAACAGCACGAGTTGCAGCGGCCGGCGTTCCCAATCCGCGCGGATCTTGAACTGCGACGACAGCACCGATTCGTCGATCGCCGCGCAAAACGCGAACTTCGCCGCGTAGACGTCGTCGGCGGCGATGTTGAGCTTCTTCGCGCCGCGCTCGAATTCGCCCAGGAACTCCTGAATGCGCGTGCTGAATTCCGACGCGTCGTTCGGTTCGCGGCCGTTCTTCAGCAGGAACAGCATGAAGAAGCCGTCGTACAGCAGATCGACGAGCGAGCGTGCCTGGAAGCCGGCGTCGGTCGACGACACCGTGTGCGGCGCGGGAGGCGGCGTGTTGCCGCCGAAGAGGGAAGGCGCGTAACTCATGAGGTGACGGCGATCAGTTCGAATTTGAGATCGTTGATTCCGGACGGCGCATAGATCATCGCCGACTGGGCCTGCAGCATCCGCTCATAGAGCGGGCTGCGCGCATCGAGTGCGAAATAGCATGCGCCCGGGCGCACGGGGATCGCGGGCGGCACCTGCGGCGTATACGCAAGGCGCACGCCGGGCATCGCGGACAGCACGAGCTTGTCGACGTCGTCCGGCGCGCCGACCTTGAAGCGCGCGGGCACGGCATCGACGAGCTCGACCGACGGCATGTCGGCCGACACAGCGAGATAGAACGCGGTCTTGTCGTCGATCTTGCCCGAATCGAGCCGCCCGACATGGAACGACGGCCGCACTTCCTCGAGCGTGATCGCGAAGTAGCGCGTCGAGATCACGGTTTCGAGCAGGTCGCGCAGGATCGAATCGAGGCGCGCGAAGCCCGGGCCCGGATCGTCGTGCCGGTACGCGGGCAGATCGGCGAGCACGTAGCCCTTCGAGAACGTCATCAACTGGCCCGCGAGGCGCAGCAGTTCCTGGAACAGCCGCTCCGGATGGAGCGCCGAATGCTGATGCAGGTGCGCGAGCGTCGCGAACGCGGCGCTTGCCGTATGCAGCAGCCAGAATGATGCGATGTCGCCCGATCGGAATTCGATGATGTTCTTCGTCGGTTCGCGATGGAAGCCGTACAGCGCATTCACTTTCGCCTGCAACGCGTCGATCAGCTGCCGCAGGCGTTGATGCAGGATCGGCGACGCCTCGATCGCGAGGCACGGCGGCACGAAGCTGTCGTCGATCTCGAAGCCGGACGTCGCGGTGCGCCGCACGCGCACGAGCGGGATCGACAGCAATTGGTCGCGCGGCTCGCTGTGCGCGATCAGCTTCACGTTCGTCTTCAGGAACATGATGTCGGCTTCGGCGGCGTCGGTGAAATGATCGGCGACGCTCGCCTGCTCGCTGACGAAGCGCGACACGAAGCCGGTGTCGCGGCTGTCCGCGTAGTTCGAGCCGGTTTCGCGCAGCGGGTGCAATGCGAGATAGAACGTGAATTCGTTGATGCCTTCGGGCAGCGTGTCGAGCGCGATGGGCGGCGGCAATTCATCGGCTTGCGGCGCGGAGTAGAGCGCGCCGTCCGGGAACACGAGCGACAGTTCGCTCGCGCGCAGCACGTTGCTGCCGAGTGCGTCGCGATCGAACCGCACCGAACGCACGCCCCAGTTGTACGGCTGGATCGCCTGAATCGATTCGAACAGGCGCGCTTCGTGGTATGCGTCCTGCCGCTGAAAGTGCTGCGGCCTCAGAAAGAGGCCTTCCCCCCAGAGCACCTTGGCCGAATAACTCATGTCAAATCCGCTTAAATGTAATTGGGCCGTTGGTCGGTTAATTCGCGTCGCGATCCGCAAGCGAATCGTTAATCTTTGTCAGATGACTTTCTGATGTCATCTCGAATTTCACCCGCAGTTCACCGACGAAAGCAAATCGAGCCGCTGCGTCGGCATGCCCTGCTGCGAAGGAATGACGGTGCCGCCCGTCACGGTCATCGCGCAGTTGTGCAGGCCGATAATTATGCCGGATTTCTCGGACTTCGCCGGATCGAAAGTCAGTTTCCAGCGCTGCAGCGCCGGGTCGCGAAAGAGCGCGACGACGCCGAATGCCTGCGCTTCGCGCGATACCTTCTCTGTCGCGTTGTAGCGCTGTCCGGGAATCAGCGTGATTTCGCGCACGCTCAGCAGATCGGCGCCGAGCGCGGTCTTCTCTTTCGCTGGATCGGTGAAGCTGTCGAACGGCGCCTGCTGGAACGACGTCGGGTCTTTCAGCGCGTAGAGGCGCACGACAAGCGCGAGCGGGCGGTTGTCGTTCGCGGCGTTGAGGTTCTGCGCGGCGTAGAGCGTGAGGCCGAGATTGCGCGGCGGCTTTTGCGAATCGGGCACGTCGGGCTTGCCGATGCCCACCATCTGCAGCGCGGCGCTGCCCGCCGAACCGAGGAGCGGCACGGCGGCCGCGCAGCCGCCGAGCAGAATGCAGGCGGCGAGCGGCAACGCGTAACGAGT
Source organism: Burkholderia thailandensis E264 (assembly GCF_000012365.1). Taxonomy (NCBI): domain Bacteria; kingdom Pseudomonadati; phylum Pseudomonadota; class Betaproteobacteria; order Burkholderiales; family Burkholderiaceae; genus Burkholderia; species Burkholderia thailandensis. The sequence continues at coordinate 3,413,480 of NC_007651.1, read as the reverse complement.
CACAAGCGGATTCATCGATTTTTCCGGGCGCGGCGCCCGTTGCTCCCTGTCAAAACTATCAGTTGCGTTGCCGATTTGGCTGCACAAAAACGTCTGCGACTTCAAATGCCGGATGACTGCCGGCAATGCCGTGTTATTCGGAAAAATTTTCCACCGATTGAGTGAAATCGAATTCCGTTGCGGCAATAATTGCAATGGGAGCGGTACACGGTGATCCCCGGAGTTTGCGTGGCGCGTCAGGCGGCGCGCCGCACTGCTTTTAAAACGGCCGCTCTTCACGCGAAGATTGAATTATGAAAAATTGATCGGTACTATACCCGCGCGCTTGTAGCAAAGCAAAATCACGAATTCTCAACGATTTAAAACGCCCGCGCCGGGGATATAAACGATGAAAGACCGTCTCTTCGCAAAACTTTCTGGGGTAGTGCTGGCCTGCGGCATCATTGCCGGTTGCGCCTCGCAGCCGACGCCGCCGAGCGCCGAAGTGTTCAACAAGTCGTTGGCCGATGCCGACGCGGTGGCGAAGGCGGGCGATCAGGAGCGCGCGATCGGCCTTTACCAGGAGCTCGCGAAATCCGATCCGACGCGCGAGGAGCCGTGGTCCCGGATCGCGCAGATCCAGTTCCAGCAAGGTCACTACGGTCAGGCGATCGTCGCCGCGCAGGAAGCGCTGCAACGCGACAAGACCGACCGCCAGGCGAAGAGCGTGCTCGCCGTCGCCGGCCTGCGCATCGCGACCGAATCGCTCGGCGAGTTGCGTCAGGATTCGTCGCTCGCGGGTGACGCGAAGTCCGACGCGCAAGCGCTCGCGAAGCAACTGCGCGACACGCTCGGCGAGGCCGCGCTGTTCCCGCCCGAGCAACAGGCGACGAAGCCTGTCGTGAAGAAGCGCCGCTTCGTGCGCCGCGCGAAGCACGTGCGTGAAGTTGCGCGCGCCGCGGAAAGCGAGACGGCCGCCGCACCCGCGCCGCCGCCCGCGCCGCCCGCCACGCCGGCTGCTCCGACCGCGGCGCCGTCTGCAGCTCCGTCGGCGCCCGCGAAGGCGGCCGGCGGCGATCCGTTCAGCGCACTGCGTTAAGCCGCGCTCGATCCACACACCAACCGGGAGCCGTCGATGGCGAAGAAAGAAAGCATTCAAAAGCGCTTGCAGAAAGTGCGGCCGCCCCGCGTCCAGCTCACGTACGAAGTCGAACGGGGCGACGCGATCGAGATCAAGGAATTGCCGTTCGTCGTCGGGGTCGTCGGCGATCTGGCGGGGCAGTCGGAAGTCGAGCAGCCGAAGCTGCGCGATCGCAAGTTCGTCAACATCGACCGCGACAACTTCGACGACGTGATGAAGGCGATCGAGCCGCGCGCCACGTTCCAGGTGGAGAACCGTCTGAGCGACGCGGGCGGCAAGTTCGCGGTCGATCTGAAGTTCCGATCGATCAACGATTTCAATCCGGACGAGGTCGTCGGGCAGGTCGAGCCGTTGCGGCGCCTGCTCGAGGCGCGATCGAAGCTCGCTGACCTGCGCAACAAGCTGGCCGGCAACGACAAGCTCGAAGACCTGCTGAGCGAAGTGCTGTCGAACACGCAGCAGCTCGAAGCGCTGAAGAAGGGCGCGGACGGCGGCGACAAGCAGGGCGAATGAGTAACGGGGTGGTGAAATGAACCAGCAAACGGCTGCGGCCCAATCGACCGGCGCTCAAGTCGGCACGGAGTCCTCGCTGCTCGACGAGATCGTCGAGAAGAGCAAGGTCGCGAAATCCGAATCCGAGCATGCGCGCGCGAAGGATTTGATCGGCGAACTCGTCAATCAGGTGCTCGACGGCACGGTGGTCGTGTCGGACAACCTGTCGGCGACGATCGACGCGCGCGTCGCGGAGCTCGACCGCCTGATTTCGTCGCAACTCTCGGCCGTGATGCACGCGGCGGAGTTTCAGCGTCTCGAGAGCACGTGGCGCGGGCTCGACTATCTGGTGAAGGAAAGCAACACCGGCTCGACGATCAAGATCAAGGCGCTGCACGCGCCGAAGCGCGATCTCGTGCGCGACTTCAAGAATGCGACCGAGTTCGATCAGAGCGCGCTCTTCAAGAAGGTGTACGAAGAAGAATTCGGCACGTTCGGCGGCTCGCCGTTCGGCGTGCTGGTGGGCGACTACGAGATCTCGCGCCAGCCGGAGGATCAGTACTTCATCGAGCAGATGTCGCATGTCGCGGCGGCCGCGCACGCGCCGTTCATCGCATCGGCGGCGCCCGAGCTGCTCGGCCTCGAATCGTTCGCCGATCTCGGCAAGCCGCGCGATCTCGGCAAGGTGTTCGACACGGTCGAATACGCGAAGTGGAAGTCGTTTCGCGATTCCGAGGATTCGCGCTACGTCGGCCTCACGTTGCCGCGCTTCCTCGGCCGCCTGCCGTTCAATCCGAAGGACGGCGCGATCGCGGAGAGCTTCAACTTCGTCGAGGACGTCGACGGCACCGATCACGACAAGTACCTGTGGTGCAACGCGTCGTGGGCGTTTGCCGCGCGCCTGACGGCCGCGTTCGACGATTTCGGCTGGTGCGCGGCGATTCGCGGCGTGGAAGGCGGCGGCCTCGTCGAGGATCTGCCGACGCACACGTTCAAGACCGACGACGGCGAAATCGCGCTGAAGTGCCCGACCGAGATCGCGATCACCGATCGCCGCGAGAAGGAGCTGAGCGACCTCGGCTTCATCCCGCTCGTGCATTGCAAGAATTCCGATTACGCCGCGTTCTTCGCCGCGCAGTCGGTGCAGAAACCCAAGAAATACAGCACCGACAGCGCCAATGCGAACGCCGTCCTGTCCGCTCAGCTGCAGTACATTTTTTCGGTATCGCGCATCGCGCATTACCTGAAAGCGATGATGCGCGACAAGATCGGCAGCTTTGCGTCCGCACAGAATGTCGAAACGTTCCTCAATCGCTGGATCTCGCAGTACGTGTTGCTCGACGACGACGCGACCCAGGAACAGAAAGCGCAGTTCCCGCTGCGCGAGGCCTCCGTACAAGTGTCAGAGATTCCGGGCAAGCCGGGTGCGTATCGTTCGGTCGCGTTTTTGCGTCCGCACTTCCAGCTCGACGAGTTGTCGATTTCTCTGCGCCTTGTCGCTGATCTGCCCAAACCGGCAAATTCATAAGCGAGCTGAGATCGCCCGGGCGGGCCGCCTGGGTAGGACGTTAAAACCACCTCTTTGGGGAGTCGAAAGACCATGTTACATATGCATTTGAAGTTCGGTAGTCCCGCCATCAAGGGCGAGTCCGCCGACAAGGACCACGAAGGCTGGATCGAACTGAAATCCTGGGATCACTCGATCGTTCAGCCGCGTTCGGCAACCGCGTCGACCGCGGGCGGCCACACGGCAACGCGTTGCGAGCACGGCGACATGGTGTTCACGAAGGAAATCGATTCGTCGAGCCCGCTGCTGTATCAGCACGCGTCGGGCGGCACCACGTTCGACGAGGTGACGGTCGATTTCCTGCGCGCGGATGGCGAAGGCCAGCGCGTCAAGTACCTCGAGATCAAGCTGAAGTACGTGATCATCTCGAGCATCGCGCCGAGCGTGCACAACGAAGGCCTGCCGCTCGAGACCTTCTCGCTGAAGTACGCCGCGGTTCAGTGGAAGCAGACCCAGCAGAAGATCGGCGGCAACCAGGGCGGCAACACGCAGGGCGCCTGGAGCCTCACGAAGAACGACAAGACCTACGCGGTCTAAGTTCGGCGCGGGAACGGGGCACGGCGCGTGCCTCGTTCCCGTTTTGCTTGGAGCCCGATGAAACGCTTCGAACCGAGCTTCCTCGACAAGCTGTTCGACGACGAACCGCATGTGCCGGCGCCCGCCGCGATGCGGCAATTGTCGCTGGAGGAACTGAAGAACACGGTCGCGCGCGACGTCGAGGCGATCCTCAACACGCGCATCGCGCTGACCGAAGAAGATCTCGCCGCGCTGCCGGAATGCCAGCGCTCGGTGCTGACTTACGGGCTGAACGACTTCGCCGGCCTGAGCCTCGCGAGCCACTACGACCGCACGTTCATCTGCAAGTCGATTCAGCAGGCGATCGCGCGGCACGAGCCGAGGCTGCAGCAGGTGCAGGTGACGTTCGAGCTGAACGAGCAGTCGACGAACGCGCTCTATTTCGCGATCCAGGCGCTGCTCGTCGTGCATCCCGCCGAGGAGCCGGTGACCTTCGATGCGATGCTGCAGCCGTCGACGTTGCAATACTCGGTGACGCGCTCGCGCGCCGCCAAGGTGTGAGCCGTATCGCGTGAGCCGCCGGGTGCCGCGCGGCAGTGAGAGGTCCGGCACGAAGAGCATCAAGGTTTCGGGGATCGTAGATGGAAGAGTTGTTGCCGTATTACGAACGCGAACTGTCGTTTCTGCGGCGCTATTCGCTCGAATTCGCGAACCGGTACCCGAAGATCGCCGCGCGCCTCGCGCAGACGGGCGAGCACTGCGAAGACCCGCACGTCGAGCGGATGATCGAATCGTTCGCGCTGCTCGGCGCGCGGATCAACAAGAAGCTCGACGACGAGTATCCCGAATTCACCGAAGCGCTTGTCGAAGTCCTCTATCCGCATTATTTGCGGCCGTTCCCTTCATGCTCGATCGCGCAGTTCGGCGCGTCGCATGCGTTCGCCGAACTGACCGAGCCGCAGGTCGTCGAGCGCGGCACCGAGTTGAAGAGCCGCGCGATTCGAGGCGTGCAGTGCCGGTTCCGCACCGCGTACGACGTGACGCTCGCGCCGATTCGGCTCGCCGATGCCCGCTACGGATCGATCGCCGCGGCGCCCGCCGCGGCCGCGCTGCCCGGCAACGCGACAGGCGTGATCTCGATCACGTTCGAATCGACGTCGCCGCAGCTCGACCTTGCGGCGCTGAAGCTCGGCAAGCTGCGCGCGCATCTGCACGGCGAGCAGTCGTTCGTCGCCGCACTGACTGATTGCCTGTTCGCGCACGCGCTCGCCTGCTACGTCGAGCCCGATCGCAGCGGCCGCTGGATCGCGCTCGGCAAGACACCGTTCGAGCACGCGGGATTCGACGAGACCGACGCGCTGATCGACTATCCTGCCCGTTCGCACCCGGCCTATAGGCTGCTGACCGAATACTTCGCATTCCCGGACAAATTCAACTTTGTCGACTTCGACCTGGGCGTGCTCGCGCGGCGCGCCGGGCATTGCCGGCAACTGACGCTGCACGTCGCGCTGCGCGACGTGCGCAGCGATTCGCACGTCGCGCGGCTGCTCGATCTGTTGAGCGCGAGCCACTTTCGGCTGTTCTGCACGCCGGTCGTGAACCTGTTCCGCCAGCACGGCGAGCCGATCCGGGTCGACCATCGGGCGGTGTCTTATCCGGTGATCGGCGATGCGCGCCGCGCGTTCGCGTACGAGGTTTATTCGATCGATTCGGTGCACCTCGTGCGGCAGCGCGCGGATCGCGAAACGGTTGTCGAGTTTCGGTCGTTCTACTCGCTGCATCACGGCGAGGCGGCGCAGGCCGGCCACTACTGGTTCGCGCGCCGCAACGACGATGTCGCGCGCAAGAGCCCCGGCTATGAGACCGAGATTTCGATCGTCGATGTCGATTTCGAGCCGGGCGCGCCGCAGACCGACACGCTGAGCCTCGACCTCACCTGCACGAACCGCGATTTGCCCGCGGCGCTCGCGACCGGGCTCGACGGCGGCGATCTCTTCATCGACGGCGGCGCGCAGCCCGGCCCGATCGCGCTGCTGCGCCGGCCGACGCCGAGCGCGCGCTTCGAGCGCGGCCACGCCGCGCACTGGCGGCTCGTGTCGCATCTCGCGCTCAATCACGTTTCGCTTGCCGAAGAGGGGCTCGCCGCGCTGAAGGAGGTGCTCGTGCTGTACGATCTGAGACGTTCCGCTGTGTCGACGCGGCACATCGACGGGATCGTCGGCATCGAGCAGAAGAGTGCCGTGCAGTGGCTGCCGGGCAAGCCGTTCGCGACGTTCGTGCGCGGCGTCGAGATCCGGCTCGCGATCGACGACGAGCATTTCGTCGGTTCGAGCCTCGCGACGTTCGTGCGGATGATCGACGCATTCTTCGGACTGTACGTGCACCTCAACAGCTTTGTTCAACTGATCGTCGTGTCCAAGCGCACCGGCGAGGAGATCATGCGATGCAAACCGCGCAGCGGCGAATCGATCCTGGCGTAGTCGAGCGGCTGCTCGACGAGCCGCATCGCTTCGAGTTCTTCCAGGCAGTGCGGCTGCTCGAGACCTGGTTCGCGAAGCGCCATCCGCAACGCCATGCTGCGAGCCGGCCGGGCGAGATCGTCGCGCGGCGGATCGGTTTTCGCAATACGCTGTCGCTCGGCTTTCCGCCGAGCGAGATCGAGCGCGCGCAATCGTATGACGCAGCGGGCGACGCGCTGAAGGACGATTCGCAGCGCAACGCGGCGCTCGAGGCGGGCGCGCTGTCGCGCGTCGAGCTCACGCCGGCGTTCTTCGGGCTGCTGGGCGGCCAGGGCGCGCTGCCGCTGCATTACACCGAGCAGATCATCGCGCGCGAGCAATTGAAGCGCGATCACGCGGCGCGCGCATTCTTCGATGTCTTCTCGAACCGCGCGACCGCGCTGTTCTACTCGGCGTGGAAGAAGTACCGTTTGCCGCTGCATTACGAGCTCGATCGCGACGAGCGCTATTTACCCCTCTTGCTCGCGCTCGCGGGCGTGTCGAACGACGATGCGCGCTCGACCGTGCAGCAGGGCCGCGGCGCGCTGCTCGATGAAGCGATCGCCGGCTATGCGCTCGCCGCGCGGCATCGGCCGGTGTCGGCCGCGTATCTGCAGCGCACGCTGTCCGAGTATTTCGGCGTGCCGATCCGCATCGAGCAGTTCGTCGGCAAGTGGTATGACGTGCCGTCCGATCAACTGAGCGTGCTGGGCGACGTGAACGTGACGCTCGGCGCGACGGCGCTCGTCGGCGAACGCGTATGGCAGCGCGACATGCGCGCGAGGCTCGTCGTCGGCCCGCTGACGAAGCGCGACTACGAGGCGTTCCTGCCCGGCGAGGAGCGCGCGATCGCACTCGAGCGAATGCTGACGCTGCTCGCCGGCGTGACGCTCGAGTACGAAGTGTCGCTCGTGCTGCGCCGCGCGGAGGTCGGCGCGAGCGTTCTCGGCGTGGGCGCGCGGCTCGGCTGGGATGCGTTTCTCTGCACGCGTGAAGCCGAGCGTGATCGCGCCGACGCACGCTACGAACTGCACGTCATTCATTGATAACAACGATCGAACCTGAGTGGACCGTAACCGATGAGCACGCCCCTGAAGACCCTGATCGCGAAACTGAATCCGGTGTGCCGGAAGGCCGCCGAACGCGCCGCCAGCCATTGCTTCGCACGCGGTCACTACGAAGTGGATCTCGAGCACTTGTTTCTCGCGCTGCTCGACGAATCGACCGGAGACGTGCCGCTCGTGTTGCGCGCGAGCGGCGTCGATCCGCACGCGCTGCGCGCGGACCTCGAGCGCGAGCTTGAAGGCCTGAAGGCGGGCAACACGCGTACGCCGGTGTTCTCGGTGCATCTGACCGAGCTGTTCGAGCAGGCGTGGCTCATCGCGTCGCTCGATTCGCAGATCGGACGGATTCGCTCGGGCCACCTGCTGCTCGCGCTGCTGACGGGGCCGGATCTCGCGCAGTTCGCGCAGCGGATGTCGCCGCAGTTCGCGCGCGTGAGAATCGATGACCTGAAGCACAAGTTCGACGAGATCACGGCGGGCTCGATCGAGACCGAGCCGCGACAAGCGGAAGCCGACATCGCGGTGCCGGACGGCGCGGCGGCGGACTCGCCGCGCGGCCCGTCGAAGACGCCGGCGCTCGACACGTATACGACGAACCTCACGCAGCGCGCGAGCGAAGGCAAGATCGATCCGGTGATCGGCCGCGACGCGGAGATTCGCCAGGCGATCGACATCCTGATGCGCCGCCGGCAGAACAATCCGATCATGACGGGTGAGGCGGGCGTCGGCAAGACGGCCGTCGTCGAAGGGCTCGCGCTGAAGATCGCGGCCGACGACGTGCCGCCGCCGCTTTCCGGCGTCGCGTTGCACGTGCTCGACATGGGTTTGCTGCAGGCGGGCGCAAGCGTGAAGGGCGAGTTCGAGAATCGCCTGAAGAGCGTGATCGACGAAGTGAAGAAGAGCGCGCACCCGATCATCCTCTTCATCGACGAAGCGCACACGATCATCGGCGCGGGCGGGCAGGCCGGCCAGAACGACGCGGCTAACCTGCTGAAGCCGGCGCTCGCGCGCGGCGAGCTGCGCACGATCGCGGCGACCACGTGGAGCGAATACAAGAAGTACTTCGAGAAGGATGCGGCGCTCGCGCGGCGCTTCCAGGTCGTGAAGATCGACGAGCCGAGCGAGCCGCTCGCCGCCGCGATGCTGCGCGGGATGGCGGGGCTGATGGAGCAGCACTTCAACGTACGCATTCTCGACAATGCGATCACCGAGGCGGTGCGGCTGTCGCATCGCTACATCAGCGGCCGCCAACTGCCCGACAAGGCGATCAGCGTGCTCGACACCGCGTGCGCGAAGGTCGCGCTCGCGCACAGCGCGACGCCCGCCGCAATCGACGACGCGAAGAAGCGCATCGAGCGGATCGACGCGGAGATCGCGGCGCTCGAGCGTGAAGCCGCGAGCGGCGCCGCGCATGACGAGCGCCTTGCCGAGCTGCGCGCCGAGCGCGAGGCCGATCTGAAGGCGCTGGCCGAAGACGAGGCGCGCTACGAAGAGGAGCGCGCGCTCGTGACCGAAATCGGCGCGCTGCGCGCCGAGCTCGACGCCGCGCGCGAGCCGTCGGCCGACGGTCGGCCGGCCGACATCGACGCGACGCGCGCGAAGCTCGCCGAGCGCGTCGATGCGTTGCGTGCGCTGCAGGGCAACCAGCCGATGGTGCCGCTGCAGGTCGATGGCCACGTCATTGCGGAAATCGTCGCGTCGTGGACGGGCATTCCGCTCGGACGAATGGTGAAGGACGAGATCGAGACCGTGCTCAATCTGCGCGATCTGCTCGGTGCGCGCGTGATCGGCCAGGACCACGCGCTCGACGCGATCGCGCAGCGCGTGCGCACCGCGACCGCGAACCTCGAGGACCCGAACAAGCCGCGTGGCGTGTTCATGTTCGTCGGGCCGTCGGGCGTCGGCAAGACCGAGACCGCGCTTGCGCTTGCAGACGTGCTGTACGGCGGCGAACGCAAGATGATCACGATCAACATGAGCGAGTATCAGGAGGCGCACAGCGTGTCGGGCCTGAAGGGCTCGCCGCCCGGTTACGTCGGCTACGGCGAGGGCGGCGTGCTGACGGAGGCGGTGCGCCGCAATCCGTACTCGGTCGTGCTGCTCGACGAAGTCGAGAAGGCGCATCCGGATGTGCTCGAAATGTTCTTCCAGGTGTTTGACAAGGGCGCGATGGACGACGCCGAAGGCCGCGAGATCGACTTCCGCAATACGCTGATCATCCTGACGTCGAACGTCGGCTCGCCGGCGGTGATGCAGGCGTGCCTGAACAAGACGCAGGAAGAGCTGCCCGATGCCGAGACGCTTGCCGAGACGCTGCGCCCGCAACTCTACAAGACCTTCAAGCCCGCGTTCCTCGGCCGCATGAAGGTGATTCCGTACTATCCGATCTCCGACGACGTGCTCGCCGAGATCATCGAGCTGAAACTCGAACGGATTCGCCGCCGGATCGAAGCGAACCACAAGGCCGCGTTCGAATGGGACGAGTCGCTTGTCGACGCCGTGCTCGCGCGCTGCACCGAAGTCGATTCGGGCGCGCGCAACGTCGATCACATCCTGAACGGCACGCTGCTGCCCGAGATCGCCGAGCACGTGCTGTCGCGGATCGCCGACGGCGAGGCGATCGCGCGGATCGCCGCGCGCGCGGCCGAGACGGGCGAGTTCGAGTACACGGTCGAGTAAGGCCGGCGCGCGGCGCGCGCGTCACGCGCCGCGCGTGTCTTCACGCAACGATGGACGCCGCAACGCACTGACATAGCATTCGACCATGCCGATCAACCTTACCGAGTTGCTGACGCCGATCAGCGAAGCGTCGCCTTGCGGCGACGATCTCCTGTTCTCCGCCGAATTCGACGCGATCCAGCACGCGCGCAAGTTCGACGATCCGTCGCTCGACCAGGGCGAATGGATCACCGACATCAAGGAGGCGGACTGGGGCTTCGTCGTCGAGCAATCGAGCACGCTGTTGCGCGAGCGCACCAAGGACCTGCGGCTCGCCGTATGGCTGACCGAGGCGCTCGCGCTCGAGGACGGCATCGGCGGGCTCACGCAGGGCTACGAACTGCTCACGAACCTCTGCCGGCAATTCTGGGATCACGTACACCCGCTGCCGGACGGCGACGATGCCGAATACCGGCTCGGCAACGTCGCGTGGCTCGCCGGGCGCACGGTCGCGCTGCTGCGCGCGGTGCCGCTTACCGACGGCGCGTCGAACGCGTTCAGCGAGCTCGACTGGGACGTTGCGCAACACGTCGCGCAGGCGATCCGGCGCGATCCCGAGCAGGCGAACGAGATCGCGCGCGGCAAGCCGTCGGTCGAGCAGATCGAGGCGTCGAAGCGGATGACACCCGTTGCGTTCTACGCGCGGCTGCTCGGCGAACTGAAAACGTTCCAGGCGGCGCTCGACGCGCTCGAGCAGGAACTCGACCAACGCGCGGGCGACGCGGCGCCGAGCTTCCGTCAGGCGCGCGATGCGTACGAAACCGTCTACCGGCTTGCCGAGCGTTTCGCGAAGGAGCAGGGCTACTCGGCCGATGCGCAGCCGCGGGGCGTCGCGCCGAATGCGCAGGACGCATCGCGCGAGCGCGCGGAGCCGAGCTTCAGGACGCCGCTTCATTCGGAGGAACCCGTGCAGAGACACGCACACGCGCCGTCCGCGCCCGCGCCGATCGTGATCGCCGGCATCCAGAATCGCGCGCAAGCGGTCGAGCAACTGCGCGCGGTCGCAAAGTATTTTCGCGGAACCGAGCCGCACAGCCCGGTTGCGTATCTCGCCGACAAGGCGGCAGAGTGGGCCGACATGCCGCTGCATCAATGGCTCGCGTCGGTCGTCAAGGACGACGGCTCGCTCGCGCATATCCGCGAGCTGCTCGGCCTGAAGCCGGACGACAACGCGTGAGCGCAGGCCGGTCCGCGTGGGCCGGCCGCAAAAACGTAAAAGCGACGCAGCGGCCCCGAGGGGCCGCTGCGTCGCTTTTTTTCAGATGTCGTATCGACCGTGCGGCGAGGACGCCAATATCGCCGATGTCGACGATGTCGCTCGTGGACGCCGTCGGCACGGGGTGGGCGTGCGGCGCGCCGCACGCCGTTCGCGCCGCTTACTGCCCCGCGCGGAACTCGATCCGGCGATTGCGCGCGCGCCCGTCGGCCGAGTCGTTCGACGCGATCGGCTGGTCGGGGCCGACGCCCGTCGTCGTCAGCTGTTGCGACGCGATGCCCTTCGTCACCAAGTAGCCCTTCACCGCGTCCGCGCGCGACTGGCTGAGCGCGATGTTCGACGCGCGATTGCCCGAATTGTCGGTGTGGCCGATGATCTCGACCGTCCGGTTCGGCATCTTCGCGAGCGCGCCCGCCATCTGGTCGAGGATCGTGCGGCCTTGCGGCGTGAGCGTCGCGCTGCCGGTCTCGAACTCGATCGTGCGGTTCGCGAGCGTCTGGTCGAGCAGACCCTGCTCGGACGCGCTCACGCGCAGCCCGTTCTTGATCATGTAGGTCGGGTTCAGCGCGTTGGCCATGTCGCTCGCGAGCTGCTGCCGCTGCGCCTCGTTGTGCACCTCACCCTTCACGTCGATCTGCGTGCCGTCGATCTTCAGCTGTCCTTTGCTGATCTGCTTCAGTTGCGGGCCGATCAGCTTCTGGACGTTCGCGGACCAGTTCGGCGGCGTCGCGACGTTGCCGACTTCGATCTGGTCGACGACGTTCGCGGCGCCGTACGTGTCGCGCAGGCGCTGCAGCACGGCGGCCTTCGTCGCCTCGTCGGCGACCTTGCCGCCGGCGACGACCTGGCCCGGAGCCGCGTTCGCGGGCGGCGGCGACGACACGATCGCGCCCGTGCCCGTGCCGTTCGCCGCGGCGCCGGGCGCCGCGAGCGGCGTCGATTTCACGGATACGCCGCCCGCGTCGATCGGCGTGACGGTGGCGGGGCCGACGTTGTCGGCGCGCGCGGCGCCGCCGAGCGCGCCGCCGAGCGCGAGCGCGGCGAGCGTGAGCGCGAAACGGGAAGCGCGGCGGGAGGGCAGGCGCGGCTTCGTCATCGCGTCACGCTCCCGTGAATGCTTCGCGGAACGTGTCGATGCCCACGCGCAGCGACAGTTGCGGTTGTTCGAGATAACTGACGAGCTTGCTGATCCCATGGTCGTTTTGCGCATGTGCGTCGATCCATTCCGGATCGTCGATGTCGATGTTGTGTTCGGCGTAAGTCTGCGGATCGACCACGCTGTGCAGGGTTTTCGCGGACGCGCCGTTGAAGCCGATGATGAGCCGCTCGCGCTCGGCGATCGTGCCGATGAAGATCGCGAGCTCGAAGTCGGCGCGCGACACGAACGGCGCGACGAGTTCGAGCCAGAATGCGGCGACGAGGCTCCGGTAGAACGGATCGGTCGGCAGCGGCAGCGTGAGCCCGCGCTCGATGTGCGACGTGCCGCTTTGCATCACCGGGCGCAGCAGCGAGCCGAGCGCGAGCATCGCGCCGCGCAGCTTCACCGGATGGCCGCTCGCGAGCAGCATCTGCTCGAGGCCGAAGAGCGTCTGGTGCTCGACGAAATCGTTGAACGTGCCGTCGTGCGCGCTGCCGGGGCCGCCCGTGTCGATCGGCACCTGCGTGTCGCCGAGCGCCTGCAGCGCGCCGGGCGGCTCCTGCGGGCCGAGGAGCGACTGCATCTGCGCGGCGGCGCGCGACCAGAGCCGCGCGAACGCGAGCGGGCTGCGCGCGAGGAACGTGAGCGGGCGCTCGACTTCGAGCGCCGTCGCGGCGAGGAACGGGAAGCGCCGGTTCGATGCGTCGTGGCTCGCGATCATGTGGCCCGCGATCGCGAGCCGGCTCTTCGAGCCGAGAAACGCGAAGTGCATCGGCTTCGCGCTTTCGTAGACGATCTTCCAGCGCGGGTCGTCTGCGAGGAGCTCCATCGCGCGCGCGATCCAGTGGTCGAGCGTCTGCAGCAACTGCGGGTTGTGCGCGCTCTTCACGAAGTCGCCGCGCGACGGGATCTTGCCGAAGTAGGCGATCTGGGCCTGGACCGTTTGCGTCATTGCGCCCCCTGTGCATTCGATGCGGAAGCCGTCGCGACGGCGGCCTGCGGGGCCGCGGCCGTGCCGCCCGAGCCGGGCTGCGCCGTTGCGTTGGCCGCGCCGCCCGCGCTCGCGTCGGCGACCGACGACGGCAGGCGCAGGCCGCGCAGGCTCTGCTGCTGCGGCTGATCGCCGCCGCCGCCAGTCGGCTGCGACGTGCTGATGATGCGCATCGTCACCGACACGCTGACGCTGCCTTGCGTCCACGTCAGATCGAACGTGCCGTCCGCACGGCGCTTGCGCTGCGCCGAGTTGATCAGCTTCTCGAGACCGTAGCGGCCCGGCTCGTTGACGAGCTGCACCGTACGGCCGTCGAACGTCGTGGCGGACAGCGTCGCGCCGGGCGAGCCCTGCGGGTTCGGCCACACGAAGTTCGTCCATTGCGGCGGCGTGTTGCGGTAACGCAGTTGCTGGCCGTCGATCGCGATCGTGTACTCGGTCGTGCCGCTGCTCGGCTGCGGCAGCACCTGGAACACGGTCTGCGGTTCGGACGACCCGGCGGCGCTCGTCGCCGCGCCGCCCGCGAGCGGCGCGACCCAGCGCGCGAAGCCGCTCGTGAAATCCGGCGTGAGCGCGAGGCCCATGTCGCCCCAGGTGCGCGCGGACAGCGTGTCGCCGCGGCGCACTGCGAGCGGCCCGAGCGTCGCGCCGACGAACTTCGCGATCGAGCCGTCGGGGCCGAACACCTGCGCGATCTCGCCCGCGCCCGCTTCGACCTTCGCGCCCGCCGCGAACGGATACTTGTTCGCGAGCGAGTTCTGGAACGGCTGGTACACCTGCGCGTTCCACACCTTGTTCACCTCGACGCTCGCCGGCTGGATCACGACCGCGAACGCCTGCATCAGCGGACGCACGAGGAGCGGGCGCAGCGACTTGCGTTGCGAATCGGTCAGGCCCGTGAGCATCTGCTCGTCGACGAACTTCAGCGAATCGGCGAGCTCCGAGCCGTTGCCGTCGAGCGTCTGCTGCATCAGCTGGCGCGCGCCGGGGCCGGGGTCGCCCTGGTTCTTGATCACGTTAAAGCGCGTGCGGACCTTCGACAGCGTGTCCATGTAGCCCTTGAGCATCGACGTGCCGTCGTGCGTCGCGACGATCCGGCCGAGCCCGACGAACTCCTGGCCGATCGGGCCCATCGGCACGTCGGCGGGATTGCCGTTGATGTCGACGTTCGCCGCGATCTGGCCGCCCGGCTGGCGCGTGAACCACTGCTTGACCCAGTTCACGACGCCCGTCTGCGCCTTCCTGATCGTCGCGTTCGCGAGCGACGGGTTGTCCCACGAGGTCTGGTCGTACGCGGTCTCGAGCACCTTGCGGATCGGCGAATCCTGCGGGTCGCCGAGCTTGTTCATCGCATCGACGGCCTGCGTGAAGTTGCCGAAGCCCTGCACCGCGATGCCCTGCATGAACTTCTGCCAGTGCTGCGCGTACTCGGTCTTGTACATCGCGACGAGCGTCTTCTGGATCTGCTCGGGGCTGCCCTCGAGCGTCAGATCGTCGGCCGACGCGGTGTTCAGCACCCAGTCCTTCGCCTGCAGCTCCTTGGTCGCGGCGTCGCGGATCGCCGGCTGCACGTACTGGAACCACGCCTCGCGCGTGAACGTGCCGGGGATCGCATAGCTGCCCGCGACGAGGCCCGTGTTGCCTTCGCCGACGATGCGCGCGATCGTCATCGGCGCGAAGCGGGTCGACGCGCGCGCCTTGATCTCCTCGTACACGCGCTGGCGGGCCGGCATCCCGCGCACGACGCGGCGCAGGTTCTCGCGGGTCTGATCGACGAGCGCGAGATTCGCCTCGATCATCGGCCAATCGTTGTCGGACACGCGCGACAGGTAGAACGTGATCATCCGCTCCGCGCTCTTGATCATCTCGTCGCGTGGCATGTTGCCGCGATTCGTCTCGAGCCAGCCGCGCCAGAAGCGCGCGACCTGATCGGTCAGGTGCGCCTGCTCGACGTGCCGCTTGTCGGACAGCATCAGGTAGGTCTTCAGCGCGTTGTACGCGTCCTCGACGTTGGTCGGCGACGCGTCGTTATACAGGCCGCCCTGTTGCTGGTTCGGCGCGACGGCAGGGGAGGGGGCGGTACCCGGCGCAGCTGCGGGATTCGCCGACACCGGCATCGGGCCTGCGGGCGTCGCGCCCGATTCCGGGGCGCGCGTCATCGGCGCGAGCTGGTCCGGGTGCGCGTTCACGTCCTTCAGGAACGAGGCGAGGTTGTCCGACACGGGGGCGAGCAGGATCTGCCGCACGCCGTTGTAGTACTCGGTCAGCAGATGCTGCTCGAGCCGGTTGCCCTGATACAGGCCGAGCGACACGGACAGCGGCTTGTCGCGGCGGAACTGCTCGAGCTGCTCGATCCGGTCCTCGAGGATGTCCATCGCCTGCAGGCGCGACTGCAGGTCGTTGCGGTTCTGCTGCAGGCGGGTCACGTTGTCGAGGTCGGCTTGCACGTTCGAGACGAGCTGCTGGTTGCCGATCGTCGACCACGTCCAGCCGCCGAGCGCGAGCGCGAGCGCCGCGACGAAGCCGAAGAACGTCGCGTAGCGCACGCGCGTCTTCGTCGGGCTCGCGAACTGGCGGACTGTCTGGCGGTCCGCGAAGATCACCTTCGAGAACAGGTCGCGCAGGAAGAAGCCGTTCTTCGAGAATGCGCTGTGCGGCTTCGGCAGGCTTTGCGAATCAAGGCCGAAGCGGTTCGCGATCCGCTGCGCGGCCGCGCTGTTCGTTTCGCCTTCCTGCAACGCGCTGGTGAAATAGAAGCCGCGGAAGATCGGCTTGTACTGGAACGGGTTGTCCTCGAACAGCGTCGCGAGGAACGAGCGCAGCGCGGGCTTGATCGTCGAGAATTCGAGCGGGAAGCTCAGTTGGCCGGGCGAAAGCTTGTTGCCGCGGCTGATCGACAGTTGCGCGACGCTGATCTCCTTCAGCCCGTCATACAGCTCTTCGAAGCGCTGATCGAACAGCGCGACGACATCGCGCTTCTCGTCCGGCTCGTACGGCAGCGTCGCGCCCCACACGCGGTCGTATTCCTGGCGGTCGCTGCTGCTGAAGAACTCGGTGAAGCCCGTGATCAGGTCGGCCTTCGTGAACATCACGTAGACGGGCGCGAACACTTCGAGCTTCTCGGTGAGCTCCTGCACGCGCTGGCGCAGGTTCTTCGCGAGGTTGATCGCGAATTCGGGACGGTTGCCCGTCAGCTCGGCGATGCTCGCCGTCACGATGATCCCGTTGATCGGCGCCTTCGGACGATAGCGCTTGAGCAGATCGAGGAAGCCGAGCCATTCGCTGCGGTCTTCCTCGTGCACCGAATAACGGCCCGCGGTGTCGAGCAGGATGCCTTCCGTCGTGAAGAACCAGTCGCAGTTGCGCGTGCCGCCGATGCCGTGGATCACCGCGCTGTTCTTGTCCGCGAACGGAAACTGCAGCCCCGAGTTGATGACGGCGCTGCTCTTGCCCGCGGCCGGGTTGCCGATCACGATGTACCACGGCAGTTCGTACAGCGCGGAGCCGCCCGACACCTGGCCGATCTTCGAGGTCTTGATCGTCTTCACGGAGTCGGCAAGGCGGGTGCGCAGCACGTCGAGGTCCGCCCGCTTGGCGGGCTCGGCCACGGCGGCGGACACCTTGCCCGTTTCGGCCTGCTGCTCGAGCATGTCGCCGAGCTGGCGATTCGCGCGGCGCACGCGCGAGCGGCGCCAGAGCTTCGTCGCGAGCCAGAGCGCGAGCGCGACGGCGAGCGCGCCGGCCGCCCATACGAAGCCGATCTGTAGCGCATCGGCCGCGATGAACAGAACCGCCGCGAGCGCGGCGAAGCCGACGATCGTGAGCGTGCGAGGGTGAGTCAACACGTTGAGGAAGCGTTGCATAGGACGTTCAGGTTCCGGTGCGATTCAGATTCGATACAGGCGAATGCGGCGACGGCGCGAAACGTGGGCGCCGCGCGCACGGCCAAGCGTGACGGCGTTGGATGACGTCACGTTGTCGCGCATGCGTTTGGGGAGAGGAAAAGCCGCCGCAGCGGAGCGGGCGACGGTGCGCTCGCGCGCGATGCGCGCGTCGCGCGGCGCGCGCCGCTCGAGCGAATGCCGGATTGTGATCCCGTCGCGATGTCTGGTAGCCCCATGCCGCCCTCATTATTTACTGCTCGTCCTTTATCGAGCGGACGAGCGCCCGAGCTTGAAGCCGGGCTTATGGTATTCGACGTGTCCGAGGTCCATCATTTTCCATCGGCCACCCCAGGTCAAGCCGACCTCTTCGGCGACTTGTCCGTACAACTGATAGCCTCGCATGGCCCACGGATCTTTTTCCGAGATGACGAGCTTGCCGTCGCGCAGGAACGCGTTGTCGGCCGCCAGTCCGTATTGGTGATAACTCTGGAACGCCGCCGCGTTGGTGACGTTGCTGCCCATCTGCGCCAATCGGTTTTGCCGCTCGGGGCTGCGATAGCCTTCGAGCAACGCCATTTCATAGCCGTGCTGTTCGCGCATGATCTTGTAGACGAGCAACAGGCGCGTTCTGAAATCGGTATCGAGCAAATTCCAATCGCGGCTTGCGTCCTTCAGCGCGGGCCTGACCTGCTCGACCTCGCGGGTGGCGAAGACTTCTGGCGGCAGCGGCAGCGGCGGAACGAGCTGCTCGCCTTTTAAAAGCGCGGCGATTTTCTCGTCCGGGACGCGCAATGTGTCGTCGTATTGGAATAGTTGCCGACCGCGTAACGCGATAGCAATCAATGGAGGCGTCGCAAGAATACCTGTCGTGGTCGCAATCAGCAAGCGCCGCCGCACTAGTAAATTTTGCATGCCGCTTAAGGTCGAGCGCGACATTTTTGCCGATTGCGCGAGATGTTCGCGCGCACGGGCCGCGCGATCGGATGCGCGCCGGCTGATTCGGCCGTGGAATTGGGCGACCGAATCGAAAACCGTCGTGCGCACTGCCGGCAATAACAGCAGCGCCGCAGCGAAGACAGCGACGGTGAAATAGGCGACTAGAACGACGGCAATCAAAGAAAACCCCGGAATATGGAATCGATTGTAATTTGCAATGCTTGATCTTAGAATCAGGCCTGCTTCCGCGTAGGCCGGGACAATATTATTGCGGCGAATTAAACCAGGATTCAACGAGACACTGAATGAGCGCGCCGGACGATTCGAATTCGAAAGCCCCGCCTAGCCTGCTTTCTTCCGATGCCGGCAAAGGAAGCGGCGCGAACAACTCGCGTATTCTCGCGAATCTCGAAGGCCGCGTCTCCCCCCAGACCGAAAACGCGCCGCGTTCGCGCAAAGGGCCGATCGCGCTCGTCGCGCTCGCCGTCGTCGCGGTAGCCGGTTGGGGCGCATGGCGATTGCAGCAGCCTTCCATTGAATCGGCCGAAGTGGCGGCGTCGGCGCCCGCCGCCGTGGTGCCCGCGAGTCACGCCGTGCCGGCGAGCGCGGTGCAGATCGCGCAGGCGCCCGCGCCGCAACCCGCGACGATTGTCAACGACGACAGCATCGCAAGCGATGCGAAGCCGGCTGCCGCGGCGTCGGCGGTGAGCGAGAGCCGCCTGTCGCGCGCGCTCGCAAACGGCGCATCCGACGTGCCGACGACCGGGGCCGCCGCAGGTGCGACGGCCGCCGCGGTCGCGGTTGCAGCCGCAAAGCCGGCGAAGAGCGTGGAGAAGAGCGCCGCGAAGAGCACCGCCGCGAAGCAGAGTAAGCAGGATGCGGCGCACGCGAAAGCGGAGGCCGCTGCGCGCAAGCGCCACGAAAAGACTCAGGCCGCGCAAGTTGCGCAGGCGAAGAAGGCGCGCCACGAGGCCGCCGCGAAGAAGAACGGGAAAGACGATCCGGACGCCGATCTGCTTGCCGCGCTCGTCGCGCGAACGAAGCCGGCGGGCGCGGCGAAGTCCGGCGAGGCGGCGAAGTCGAACGCGACGCCGAAGATGGCCGCGGCGGCGGCGACCGGATCGGCCGATGCGTCGCTTGCCGCGCGCGTGAAGGCGTGCGGCGAGCGCGGCTTCTTCGAGGATCAGCTTTGCCGTTGGCGCGTGTGCGAAAACCACTGGGGCAAGGACCCGGCGTGCCCGACTTCCGCGACGCAGAACCGCCAGCCGTGATGTGACGTGACGCTCGCGCCGTGACGCGAACGTGAAGGCGTCGCGCCCGCGGCCGCATTTCTCCCGCCGGCACCTCTCGCCGATTGTTCAATCTTGCGTTTTTTCCGCCGGTGCCGAATCGCGGCGCGCGTCGCCGCGTTCGGCAATCGCCGCGTCATCCGGAGCGAGAACGCACCGCCGCATCGTTCACGTTCTTTCAATGCGCCGACCACAGGCCGATGCTGCCGAGGCTCGCCGCGAGCTTCAGGCGCGCAGTCCGCCATTTCGATATCGCCTGCACGCGCTGCTTCTGCGCGTCGGAGAGCGCCGTTTGCGCATTCAGCAGCTCCGTGAACGTGCCGACCCCCGCCTTGTAGCGGCCGCGCGCGATGTCGAGCGAGCGCTGCGCATCGTCGAGCAGGTCCTTCGAGTTGTCGAGATTCGCGGTGTCTGTCTGCAGGCTCTGATAGCTCTTCCATACGTCGAGCGATACGTTCAACTCGGTGTTCTGCACATCGGCCTCCTGCGCATCCGCCTGCGCTTGCGCGGCCGCGACGCGGTAGCCCGACGCGAAGCCCTCGAACAGCGGAATCGTCACCTGCACGCCGATCATGCTGCCGTGGCTCGCGGTGGTCTGGATGCCCGGCTGTTGCTGATAGGACGGGCTGTTGCGGCTGAGGCTGCCGGTCAACGAGATGGTCGGGCGGCCCTGAGCACGCACCGCATCGACGTTCGCGCGCGCCGCGTCGAGTTTCGCGCGCGCGGCGACGAGCTTCGGATGCTGCCGCTTCGCCTCGTCGATCAATTGCGCGATGCCTTCGGCGAACGCGTTGCGATCGACCGGCGGCTCGGCGGTCGCGATCCGCAGCGGCGTGTTCGCGTCGAGCCCCATCGCGACGGCGAGGACGCCCGTCGCGTTCTGCACGTCGCCTTCGGCGCTCACACGATCGAGCACCGCGCGGCGATAGCTCGTTTGCGCCTGCAACTGATCGCTCAGCGTGCCCGCGCCGGCGTCGTGCTTCGCCTTCGCCGCAGTGAGGCTATCCTGCGCGACGCGTTCGGTCGTGCGCGCCGCGTCGAGCGCCGCCTGCGTGTCGCGCAGGTTGTAATACGCCTGGGCGGCATTGAACAGGATGGTCTGGAGCGTGTCGTCCTGCGTCGCGTTGGCGGCGGCGAGGAGCTCGCGCGCCTGCCTGAGCGCCGCGCTGCGCTTGCCGAAATCGAACAGCACCCAGCTCAGGTTCAACGCGCCGTAGCGGCTCGTCTGGATCTGCTTCTGGTCGGCGGTGAGCGTGATCGGGCCGAGGTTCTGCTCATACGTCGTCGTTTGCCAGTTGCGCTGAATGCCCGCTGTTGCATTGAGCGTCGGCAGATACGCTGCCTCCTTCACGCCGAGCTGTGCGGCCTGCGCGCGCGCATCGGCCCACGCGCGCCGTGCCTGCGGGTTCGCGCAGATCGCCTGCAGGATCGCGTCTTCGAGCTCGATCGGACGGTCCGCGAGCTCGGGCTGGCATGTCGCGTTCTTCAGCATCGGCGCGGCGGGAGAATCCGACACATTCTTTCGGGTTCCGTAGAGATCGAGCCATTGCGCGTGTGTCGCTTGCGACGCGAAGAGCGCGAGCGCGCCGGCCATGGCGAGAATGCGTGCGGGCTTCATCACGATCATCGCCCCGTGGCCGGTTGCGTAGCGGCGGGCGGCGCGGCGGGAGCCGCGCAGGCCGGAGCGGGCGCCGCCTGTGCCGCGGCGGGAGCAGGCGCTGCCGCGGGCGCGGCGGGCGGCCTCGGCGCCGCAGCGAGCGCGGCCGTCGGCTTGTCGAGCGCGACCTTGCCCGCGTCGAGCATGATCACGCGTGACGCGGACGCGATCGTCTCCGGACGGTGCGCGACGATCACGCGCGTCATCTTCAGTGCGCTGACCGCGGCGTTCACCAGCCGTTCGCGCTGCAGATCGAGGTGACTTGTCGCTTCATCGAGCACGAGAATCTTCGGCCGCTTGTAGAGCGCGCGCGCGAGCAGCACGCGCTGCTTCTGTCCGCCCGACAGCACCGTGCCCATGTCACCCACGAGCGTGTTGTAGCCCATCGGCATCGCGACGATGTCCGCGTGCACGGCCGCGAGCTGCGCGCATTCGGCAACCCACTTCGGGTCGGCATCCGGATCGAAGAAGCTGATGTTGTCGGCGATCGAGCCCGCGAACAGCACGTCGTCCTGCAGCACGGTGCCGACGAGCGAGCGCAGGCGATCGAGCCCGAGGCGCTCGACGTCGACGCCGCCGATCCGGATCTTGCCGCCCGTCGGCTCGAGGATGCCGAGCAGCACGTTGACGAGCGTCGTCTTGCCGCAGCCCGATGCGCCGATCAGCGCGACCGACTCGCCCGGCTCGATCTTCAGCGACACGCCGTCGAGCACGGTCGGCTCGCCTTCGGCGTAACGGAACACGAGGTTGTCGGCTTCGATGCTCGCGCTGAGATTCTCCGTCTCGCCCGGCACGTGACGCACGCCCGCGTCGGATTCGCCTTTCGCGAACACGATGTCGGAGAGCCGCTCGCCCTGAAGCTGGAGCATCTTCACTTCGAAGAACTTGTCGATCAGGCTGCCGACGCGGCTGTCGAACTGCCCCTTGTATGCGTTGAACGCCATCAGCACGCCGACCGTGAATTCGCCGTCCATCACGAGCCGCGCGCCAAGCCAGATGATGACGAGCCCTTCGAGACCGAACAGCAGGCTGTTCAATTGTTGATACAGCAACTGAAGCTTCTGCACGTGCAGGCCGGCGTTGATTTGCTCGACGAGCAGCGTGAGCCAGCTTGAGCGGCGTTCGCTCTGGCGGTTGAACAGCTTGATCGTCTTCACGCCGCGCACGGTTTCGAGGAAATGGCTCTGCTGTTTCGCGGTGTGAATGATCTGATCCTCGGTCGCGCGCCGCAGCGGCCGGTACCACAGCCAGCGCAGCAGCGCGTAGAGCGCCATCGTGCCGAGCGCGACGAATGCGAGCGTGCGGCTGTAGACGAACATCATCGCGAGCGTGACGATCGTCATCAGGCCGTCGATCACAGCGGACAGGAACGACGTCGTCAGCGTCTGCTGGATCGTATCGATCGAGCCGAAGCGCGACACGACGTCGCCGAGATGGCGGCGCTCGAAATACTGGACCGGCAAATTCAGCAGATGCGTGAACACGTTCGCGCGCCATTGCACGTTGAGCGTCGTGCCGAAATACATCAACGCCCACGCGCGGATCGCGCTCGTCGCCTGCTGCATCAGCAGCAACAGGCCGAAGCCGAGCGCGAGCACGGTCAGCAGATCGCGGTCGGCGCTGACGATCACTTCATCGATCACCCATTGCAGAAAGAACGGCGACACGAGCGTGAACACTTCGAGCGCGATCGCAAGCACGAGGATCTGGCCGAGCGAGCGCGACAGCCCGGACACGGGGCCGAGCAGTTGGCGCAGCTTCACGCCGGGAGAAGCCTCGCGCGGTTTGAAGCCCCCTGTCGGCCAGAGCTCGAGCGCGACGCCGGTAAACGAGCGCGACACCTCTTCAAGCGACAGCTTGCGCACGCCCTGCGCCGGATCGTGAATGACGACGTGCTTGCCGTTGACTTCCTTCAGCACGACGAAATGGTTGAAATTCCAGTGCAGCATGCAGGGCATGCGCAACTGGCCGAGCTGATCGAGATCGAGCTTCAGCGCGCGCGTGCCGAGGTCGAGGCGCTGCGCGATGTCGATCACGCGGCCGAGGCCCGCGCCTTTGAGCGACACGGGGAAGCGCCCGCGCATCGTCGCGAGGTCGACATGATGGCCGTGAAAGCCGGCAATCATCGCGAGGCACGCGAGGCCGCATTCGGCGGCTTCGGTCTGCAAGATCATCGGCAGCTTGC
This sequence comes from Burkholderia thailandensis E264, assembly GCF_000012365.1. Classification (NCBI taxonomy): domain Bacteria; kingdom Pseudomonadati; phylum Pseudomonadota; class Betaproteobacteria; order Burkholderiales; family Burkholderiaceae; genus Burkholderia; species Burkholderia thailandensis. Next base: position 3,390,209 of record NC_007651.1, on the reverse strand, counting down.
TGCGGATGCCGAACGAGAGACGATCGAGAAGTGACATAGGCTTGGACCGCGTCAGAGTTTGCCCGTCAGGCTGTAAAGAGGTTCGAGCACCCATTCGTACAGGCGGCGGCGCTCCTGCAGGATGTCGGCTTGCAGCGCCATGCCGGCCTGCAACGGTTGCGCCTTGCCGTACGCCGTCACGCTTTGCGATTTCAGCGCGACCGTGATCCGGTAGTACGTGCCGCTCGATGTTTGCGCGGCGGGGCCGCCGCTCGTCGCGAGCTCGGCGGCCGACAGCGCGGTGCGCGCGATCGACACGACGCTCGCTTCGTACTGGCCGAACTTCTGGTACGGATACGCCTGATAGCGCACGAGCACGCGATCGCCGACGTGTACGAAGCCGACCGCCGCGCTCGGCACGAACAGATACGCCTGCCAGTGCGCGTCCGTCGGCACGATGCTCGCGAGCGGGTGCGACGTGTCGGCTGTCTGGCCCGGCTCGGCGATCACCGCGGTCGCGGTGCCCGTTTCCGGCGCGGTGACGACGAACTCGCGCTTCGCCTCGCTCTCGATCAGCGTGCGATCGACGTCGATCACGCTGCGGTCGATCTGCGACAACTGGTTCTGCTGTTTGAGCGACAGGCCCGACAGGTCGTTGAGCGCTTCCTTCAAAGTCTGCGCCGTGCTCGCGCGGTCGCGCATCAGGCTGTTCAGCTTCGAGCGTTGATCGAGCAGATCGGCCTCGCGCTGCTGCGCCTGATCTTTCGAGATGTAGTCCTGAGCGAGCAAGCCTGCATAGCGCGACGCGGCGTCGGCCGCGAGCGACGTGCGCGTGCGTTGCGCGGCGATCTGATCGTCGATGCCCGCGAGCTCCGCGCGCAAGCTCGCGATCTTCGATTGCAGCGTGTCGCGCTCATCCTGTTGCAGTCGCTTGGTCTTGTCGAGTTCCTGTTGCAGCGATGCCTTGCGTTGCTGTGCCTGATCGATGAGCGCCGCCTGCGTCTGCCCCGCGGCCGCGCTCTGCAGGTCGGTCGACACCGTGTATAGCATCTGCCCGCGCGTGACATGCTGCCCCTCGACGACGTTCTTCTTCAGCACGACGCCCGTCTGCTGCGCGTAGACCTTGACGAGGCCCGTGTCCGGCGTGAGCACGCCGTCGACCGTCGTGCGCCGCGTATAGGTGCCGAACGTGAAGAGCAGGATCACGCCGAGCGCCATGCTCGCGGCCGCGCTCGCGAGCACGGCGAACGACACGGGGCGAATCAACACGATCTCGCCGAGCGTTTGCGTGCGCTGCGCTTCCTGGGCGGCTGTTCGAAAGAGTGGAGTGTTGGGCGTCATGGATGGACTGCCGAAAGTAGCGTTGGAATCGCGGCTGTGGTTTGACGTTTCGCGTTCGGGCATTGCGTGGCGACGCCGTCGGTTCGCTCGATCATCGTCGTGTTTGCGTTCGTCTTGCAGGAGACGCATCAGCTGCGCCGCCCGGTTTCGGCATTCCGTCGAGCCGGTTGTCGCAAGGAGCGATTTGTCGATGTCGTCACGACTCTTTCGCGATCGAGACCTGGCCGCGCCCGACCGCTTCGTCATTACATCGCGCGCGGCTTGAGGCCGATGACGATTGCAGCGATCGCGGCGACGGATACGGATCGTTCGAAACGCGTCGGCACCGGATCGAAACTTATCGGACACCGATGAAACGGGAAAGCGCGTTGGACTACGTTTTAACGATATTTGAAGTGTTTTTCGCTACTTGACATTCCAATCAGTAGAGAATCGGTCAATCGAAACGGATCGGCGCGCATCTGCATGCGGCGGGCCGGATCGTCGTCGCGACAAATCGCGCGCCGTCTGCGCGCATGGCGCATTGCGCGAACGGCGGCGCAAAATGCGAAACGCGCGCCGGGCATGACCGGGCACGCGTTTCGTGTGACAGGCACGAGCAACGGACGGCGGCCGCCGCCATGTCGTACCGGTCGTGCAACGGGCAGTGCTTAGTTGCCGCCCGTCAGCACGTTCGCCGTGCCGTCGACGACTTCCTTGACGCCGTTGACGAGGCCGATGGCCAGCAGGCCGACCGTGTCGGTCAGGTTCACGCCGAAGTTGTACGCACCCGCGCCGAGCGCGCTGATGACATTTTGCGCGCCCAGAACGATGCCGGTCAGGAGGCCGGCGCCGCCGACGAGATCGATTTCCTGTTGGTTGAGTTCTTGCATGGTAGTTATCCTAAATATCGAGAATTGAAGTTCGACGCTCTGGTCAATCGGCAGGGCGAGCCGGTGAGGCGGCTCTAACTCGTTCGATTGACCACGCCGATTTACAGGCCGCCTTGGGAGATGCCGTCGACGATGCCGCCGATGGCGCCGCCAACCACGCCGACTGCCGTGCCGCCGATGATCTGGATCGCGCCGATGAGGCCGCCGGCGAGCGTGTCGGTGACGGCTGCGCCGACGTCATACAGGCCCTTGCCGTACACGCCGACGAGGCCCGTGAGCGCGCCGATCAGGCCGCCGCCGACCGCAGCGCCGCCGACGAGATCGATTTCCTGTTGATTGAGTTCTTGCATTGCCTTACTCCGATTTAATTGCCAGATGGCCCATCTGGCGGGGCAGATCTGCGACGCCGTTGACGAAGCGCTGCAAATCAATCCGGTCATTGACGATTGCTCGTCGAGGCGAGTGGGTCGATGCGGTGTGCGCCGATCCATTCGAGGCGCTCGATGGTCGAGTCGTCCTTGTGTCCGGCGCATCGTCGACGCGAGTCGCGATGCGCGAATGCTTGATCCACGCTGTTTTCCCCTGCCTTCGTCATCAATCGGCCCCCGAGCTTGCTTGTTGGATGAGTGGCAACGTTCGTTCGTCGTCGAGCAACGGATCGATCGCCGACGAACGGCGCCGAGCCGGAGACAACGCGTATCGACCGATCGCGACGCGCCTGTCGTACTGCGCATCGCGCGATCGCATGAACACGGTTGCGCAGGTTCAGCGAGTTCAATTCGTAACGACTGGCGGCGTGTTTGGATGCTCGCGTCGTCGTGGGGCAATTATCAAAGGTCGGATTGAACTTTTAAGTTCGGTAGCGTACTCATCATCGTAGTGCGCTAGGGCTGGATCAATCGATGTTTAGATCACGTCAAGGAATGCGATGAAGAAGTTCTAGTGATCGGGCTATTCGAGATTGGGCATGAACGGAATCGCGCATGCGCGCGTGCGCCGGCCGCGCGATCCGCGCGGATGCGCGTCGACACGCGTTGCCGTGTGTTCGCACCGTGACGCGCGCGTAGTGGGAGTATTCGATTGAGTGGCCGAACGAACGTCGAATCGATTCAATTTGCCTGTCACGGAAGCGATTGTTAAATACTTTAAAAATAAGATCGCATTCCGAAAAAAGATGAGGCGCCGAACCGAATCGTGCTCGAAGAAGGTGCGTGTTCGTTCCGTGTCGATGCGCCGCTCGAACGTCATTTTCGACGAGGCGGCGAAAATAAGAACGGGCCTCCGGTTGGAGGCCCGCATGGTGCGCATCGCAACGTGCGTCGCCGCTTCGTGTTTTCCGTCGTCGCATGCAGCACGACGACGGACGACGCAGGCGGCGACGTTCGCGAGCCGCTTATTCCGTCCGCTGTTGCCGCGGCGTGAACTGGCCTTGGTAACGCAGTTGCGGACGTTCTTTCGGCGTTTCGAGGATCGACGGCACCTGGCGCAGCTTCATCGCAGCCGGCGAATTGATCGACGAGATGCTCGTTTCGCGCGAAGGCGGCGCGAGATTCGACGCGACGAGCAGTGCAGCCTCGCTCTTCAGGTTCAGCAGCAGCACCGGGTCCGTCGACGCGTTGATCTGCGTGAGGAGCGCGCTCCACGCGGCATCGCTGTAGTTCGTCACGTAGTAGTCGAACCCGCTGGGATTCGCGACGACGGCGGAGCAGCCGTCGAGACGGATCTGCGTCTGCGTATCCTTCAGCGCGAGCGTCTTGCGATTGACGAGGCCGTCGCCGTACGCGAGCGTGACGGGGATCGTCCACTGCGCACCCGGATACTTGTTCTTGTTCGGGAACGGCGACTGCTTGAGCGTGACGACGTTCTGGTTCTTCGTCAGATCGCACTGCGTGTCGAGCGTCAGCAGCGGCACGCCGGTCTGGCGCACGAAGCTGTCGCCGATCGGGCCGACCTGCTGGCCGCTTGCGGCGGAGAGCGCATCCCACAGACGCTTCGGCGTGCCGTTTCCGAACGCATAGTCGTTCAGGTACTGCTGAAGGCCCTTGCGCAGCGTCTGCTCGCCGAGATAGCCCTCGAGCATCTTCAGCACCATGCCGCCCTTGTTATAGACGAACGAACTCGCGCTTATGACGAAGTCGTTCGACGCCCAGCCGTTGAAGTTCGGTTGAATCGGGAACGCGTCCGCGCTGATGTCCTTGTTGATCACGCGATACTTGGACTTGATGTGATCGAGCCAGTTGAACTCGTCCGGGAAGAACTGGATCGTCGTCTTCGTTTCGAAGAAGCGCGCGAACGATTCGTTCAGCCAAACGTCGTCCCACCAGTCCGTCGTCACGAGATCGCCGAACCATTGGTGCGCGACTTCGTGCGTGAGCACCTGGTTGCCGTAGCGCGACATCGGCTTGCCCGGTTCGGGCAGGATATCGTCGGCGAACTCGAGAATCGAGCCCCAGTTCTCCATGCCGCCGAAGTTCAGGTCCTTCTGCTCCTTGAACGCGTCGTTCGCGGCGACCGTGTCGAACTTCTTGAGCGGCAGCGCAATGCCGGTGTAGCGATAGTAGTAATCGAGCGCCTGCTTCGTGCGCTGCATCGCGGGGCGTGCCCATTCGCGCATGCCGGGCGGCGTGAAGATGCGCAGGTGCAGACCGCGGCCGTCCGGCAGCGGGCTCGAGAAGTCGTCTTCGAGCACGTCGAACAGGCCGCCGCCGAAGAACAGCAGATACGACGGCATCGGCGGCGTCTTCTCGAACGACACCAGCTTGTAACCGCCGCCGACGTTCACCGACGGCAATTCGGCCGCGTTCGACACGACGCGCCATGCCTGCGGCACCTCGGCAGTCACTTCATAGGTCGGCCGGAACGCTGGCTCGTCCCAGCCCGGGAACCATTGACGCGACAGGTTCGTTTCGCCCTGCGTGAGAATCGCGCCGCTCGTCGTGCCGTCGGTGCTCTTCAGGTCCACGCGGAAGATGCCTTCGGCCGCGGAGCAGCCCGGATACGGATCGTTGCCGCAACTGCCGCCCGTGTGATTGACAGGGTCGTCATACGACTTGAAGTTGATGATGCCTTGCCACTCCATGTGCAGCGAGTAGTTGCCCGGAGCGATCTGGCCGCTCGCGGGACGCAGTTGATAGAAGTCGCCCTTGTCCTGCGGCGTCGCGATCAACTGCACGTTGCCGGGCTGCAGCGTGATCTTGCCGTTCGCGAACTGGATTCGGTGGCCCGCGACGACGATCGCGTTGACGGGCTTGAGCACCTTGATCTCGACGTCCGCGCGGCCGCTGAATTGATTCAGGTCCGCGTTCGGGCGGAACCAGAGCTTGTAGTTGACGGGCACGACGGTGTCGGGCATTTCGACGGGTTTCGTGCTTTTGTCGACCGCGGCGGCAGGCGCGGCCGCGTTGCCGTTCGCGCCGTTCGACGGGCTGTGCGCGGCGCCGAGCGACACGGCCGAGCCGGTGCCGCCGTCGTCGCCGCCGCAGGCGGCGAGCGCGAGCGCGCCGAGCAGAGACAGATATCGCAATCTACGATTGTTTATCCACATACTGAACCTCGAATTGAAAAGAAATCGTTCGGTCCTGCATGAATTCGACGGGTAATAGTTCTCCTTCGCCATCAATCGATGGCGAAATGAATTACTCCGTTTATATTCGAGAAGATTGCGGATTTATTACGTGAAGATAATCATGATTGGGTGCCCCCTTTTGATTCTGGTTTGTGAATGATGGCCGGCGCGGCGGAGTGCGCGTCCGGCGGCCTTCGTCGCCCATGCGATCCCATTTGGCGGGGCGAAGGCCGTCCGCTCCTCTCCAGGCGGAACGTCAGCTTCGTCAAGCTGCCTTAAGGAATGTCGGGTGATTCGAAAGATGGCTCAATATACTTGATGGATTAACGTAAAGGAATCAAAAAAAATTTGATGAGAAGTGTTTTTTAGATTCCTTCTTCAAATTTCATTTTCGAAATGTTTAATTCGGGAATGATGTTGATTGAATATTCGTAGTGCCCGTGCAAAGCGTGCGGGAAGTCGATCGCTGAACTACGAAAGATTGGAGTTGCGTGCCGGGTGGTGCACGGGCGGTTCCGTGTGCGTCGCGCACGCGCTGGTTAGAATGGCGGCTCCCGCCCCTGTTTCGAGGATCGTCGTCAATGCGTGTCTGGCACAGTACCCGCTCGTTCGTTGGACTGTTGTTTGCCGCGCTCGCCGTGCTGCTCGCGCTGGGCGGGTGCGCGGCGCTGACCGCGCGCGATCCCGTGCGCGTGAGCGTCGTCGGCATCGAGCCGCTCGCCGGGCAGGGGCTCGAGATGCGCTTCGACGTGAAGCTGCGGCTGCAGAACCCGAACGATGCGCCGATCGACTACGACGGCGTCGCGCTCGATCTCGAACTGAATGGACGGCCGTTCGCGAGCGGCGTGAGTGACGCGCGGGGCACGGTGCCGCGTTTCGGCGAGCAAGTGCTGAGCGTGCCGGTCACGGTGTCCGCGTTCGCGGCGGCGCGGCAGGCGTTCGGACTCGCGGACGCGACGGAATCCGGCAAGCTGCCTTATGTGCTGCGCGGCAAGCTCGCGGGCGGATTGTTCGGTAGCGTGCGCTTCTCCGATTCGGGCACGCTGAGCTTACCCGCTTCGTCGTCGGGCTACACGGACGGACGCTAGCGCGTGCCAATCCGACATCGTTCGAAATCCTGAATGCTCGAGCGTGTCTTGGGAGCGGCGGTGTGCACCCCGCTGCCCGCCGCTTTGGGAAAATTGTTCGGAGTCCGATCAGGCGGACGCATCTTGTTCGTGCGGCGCGCATGCCGAGCAAGAGGAAGGTGAATTCGATCTTCCGAGGCTCGGGAGAATCCATGACGATTGATGCAATGCGCGTGCGCGCCGATCTGGCTTGCGTGACCGATCCTCACTATCCGATGCCGAAGTCGTGGGTCCGCGCGACGGGCTCGCGGTGATGTGCGCGAACGATCAGGTGGCGGCGAATCAGGACGGGGGAAACCGATCGTGATGGTCGAGTTCGGCGGGTCCGGCTGGTTCGACGCGCAGGGGAAGTGACGCGCGGCGCTGTTCCAGCCGTCCGGAGTGTGGTCACGCGCGTGCGCGCGGCCGCCGGTCAGCCGCGTCGATTCACGTCGCGATCGGATCGCGAGTCTCGCGCCGACGCTTGCTTGCCGTCGATTCCGTGCGCGGCGGCAGGTGTGCGTACCTCGTTCCGTTCGCGATGAGGTCGAGGGCCGGGAGGCGAATGACGGGGCCCGCACGGGCCGCCTTTTGCTGCGGGTCGCAAAGCGCGGTACTGTGTCGTCCGCGGCGTGTCGCGCCGCCTGCCGATCAACGTATCCCGATTTCTCGTGACTGCCTTTCCCGAATTTCATTGGACCGACGCCGACGGCGTCGAGCACGTCGCCCGCTGGCGCTCGGAAGCCGGTTCGCCGCCGCCGCGCCGCGCGGTCGTGGCCGACGATCGCACGACGGCCGACATTGCGTATCGCCTTGCGTGCGAAGGCACGTCGCTCGTCTGGCAAGGCGATTTCCAGAACGCGCGCCAGCTGTTGCAGGCGCTCGCGCGCCGCATCGAGCGCAGGCCGAAGAAGGCCAAGCCTGCCGCGGCGCCCGGCGACGCGTTCAATCTCCATCGGATGGCGCAGGCGCAGCGCGCCCGCACGCTCGGCATGCTGCTGATCCCGCTCGAGGCCGACTATTCGATCGCGCTGCGCCGCGCGCCGGATCTGCGCGCCGCGTGCGAGGAGGCGTACGGCGCGGGCGGCGAGCGCTCGATCGCGTCGCTGCGCGAGTTGCTCGGCATCGTCGGCGCGCACGAATGGCGCAAGAAGGGCGTGCCGGTCGCCGCGCTCGGCGGGGAGCGGATTCATCCGCACTACGGCGTGTTCTCGCCCGTGCGCGGCGAGTACGTCGAGCTCGTCGCGCGCGCGCCGCTGCCGTCGACATCGCTTGCGTTCGACATCGGCGTCGGCACGGGCGTGCTTGCCGCGGTGCTTGCGTCGCGCGGCGTCGAGCGCGTCGTCGCGACCGATCAGGACAAGCGCGCGCTCGCGTGCGCGGCGGAAAATGTCGCGCGGCTCGGTTACGCGCAGCAGGTCGAGATCGTCGAAGCCGATCTGTTTCCCGACGGGCGCGCGCCGCTCGTCGTCTGCAATCCGCCGTGGGTGCCCGCGCGGCCGAGCTCGCCGCTCGAATACGCGGTCTACGATCCGGACAGCCGGATGCTGAGAGGCTTTCTCTCGGGGCTTGCCGCACATCTCGCGCCGGGCGGCGAAGGCTGGCTGATCCTGTCGGACTTCGCCGAGCATCTCGGCCTGCGCACGCGCGACGAACTGCTCGGCTGGATCGACGCGGCGGGCCTTGCCGTCGTCGGCCGCGACGACGTGAAGCCCGCGCACCCGAAGGCGTCGGACCCCACGGACCCGCTGCACCGCGCGCGCGCCGCCGAGACGACTTCGCTCTGGAGGCTTGCCGCCCGCAATTAGCGGGCCGTTCGCCGCACGCGTCCGAGGGCGGCGCGAGTGGTTTTCGGTAAACTGTGACGCTTCCACGCACGCTTTGACGCCGCCCACCGCCGCTCGACCTTCGGTTCGCGCGGCCGCCGGCCCGCTTCCCGATGTCGACCAAGACCTACGAAATCCGCCCGAACCAGTCGATCGAACTGCTGAAGGAACTGCATATCCTGACGCGCGACGGCAAGATGAACCAGGACAGCCGCCGCAAGCTGAAGCAGGTGTATCACCTGTTCCAGTTCATCGAGCCGCTGCTCGAGGACGTCGCGCGGGAGACGGGCGGCGTGACGCTCGTCGATCACGGCGCGGGCAAGTCGTATCTCGGTTTCATCCTGTACGACCTGTTCTTCAAGGAGCGTCCGCACGCGGGTTCGCATATCTACGGGATCGAAACGCGCGAGGAACTCGTCGCGCGCTCGACCGAACTCGCCGCGCGGCTCGGCTTCGGCGGGATGTCATTCCTGAATCTGTCGGTGGCCGATTCGATCACGTCACCGACATTGCCGGAAACGGTCGATGTCGTCACCGCGCTGCACGCGTGCGACACCGCGACCGACGACGCGATCCGCTTCGCGCTCGCCAAGCGCGCGCGCTACATCGTGCTCGTGCCGTGCTGCCAGGCGGAAGTCGCGGGCGTGCTGCGCAAGAACAAGGGGAAGTCGCTTGCGAACGCGCTGGCCGAAGTGTGGCGGCATCCGTTGCATACGCGCGAGTTCGGCAGCCAGATCACGAACGTGCTGCGCTGCCTGCAGCTCGAGGCGCACGGCTATCAGGTGAGCGTGACCGAGCTCGTCGGCTGGGAGCATTCGATGAAGAACGAGCTCATCATCGCGCAATACAAGAACCTGCCGCGACGCAAGCCGAGCGAGCGGCTCAACGAGATCCTCGACATGTTCGGTCTCGCGCAACTGCGCGAGCGCTTCTTCGCGCCCGGCGCTCAGGCAACGGGCGATGCGCGCGCCGAGCCGGCCGCGGCGGACTCCGGGCCGCCGAGCGCGTGACCTCCGGCGCGTGGCGCGCCGTTCACCGCATGCGAAGCGCGGGCGCTCGCGCGGCGCGCGTTACTGCGCGGCCTCCTTGCCTTCGTCCCCGTCTTCTCCTTCCCCTTCGCCGCGCCGCGCCATCCAGTCGCGCCAGCCCGCGTGGCCGAGGCGGCGCATCGTCGCCTGGTTGCGCGCGTAGATGTCTGCCGCGTCCGGGAACGCGTCGACCGCGCGCTCGATGCTCGCCTCCCGCAGCAAGTGCAGGATCGGATACGGCGCGCGGTTCGTGTAGTTCTCGATGTCGTCGGGCTCGGTGCCTTCGAACTGATAGTGCGGATGGAAGCTTGCGATCTGCAGCGTGCCGTCGAGGCGCAACTGTTGCAGAAGGCGATCGGCGAACCACAGCGCGTCGTTGTAGTCGAGGAAATCGGCGAACGCGTTCGGAAAGATCAGGAGCGTTGTGTCGATTTCGTCGGGATCGGCGCCGTCGAGGCGGCGCAGCTCGTTTTCGAGATCCGGCAGCGCGGCTTCGAGCGACGTCGCGCGGCTGATCGCGTAGCGGACCTGCCGCTTCACATGGACGCTCTTCGCGAACGGGCACAGATTGAGCCCGATCACCGCGCGCGCCAGCCAGTGGCGGGTGGCGGCGAGGATATCGGCGTCGGACGGGGAGACTTCGGTCATGGCGGAAACGGCGTGGCGGTCAAGCAGCGATTGTAGCGGGCGCTCGCCGCGCGACGTGTGGCGCGGCGACGCGTTTCGTGTGCCCTCAGCCGATGCGTTCGCGGCGGGCACTCGCGGGCCGGGGCCGTGACCGGGCACGCGAGCGGCAGCGCGAAATCGACCGATGCCGCATGCGGCGGGCAGTCGGCCGGCAATGACGTGCGGCGGGGCGCGCCCGATGTGTCGATCCGCGGCCGCGGCGATTCGCCCGCCGGCCGACGATCGCGCGTCGGCGCGTCATGCGCGGCGCACCCGGCCGCTGCGCGCCTGCCGGCGGCGCATCACGCGCACGCCGCGTCGATCAGTTGCCGCGCGACACCCGGCGCGCTGCCGATCGGGGATGCGCCCGGCCGGTACGTCTGGCTCGCCGCGTAAATGCCTTCGATCACCAATGCGAGCGCGCCGGCGAGCGCCTGCGGCTCGCGCGCGCCCGCCGCCTCCGACAGCGCGACGAGCCGCGCCGTCAGCCGGTCCTTGTTGTCGGCCACTGCGCGCCGCGCCGGATGATCGAGATCCGGGAACTCGGTCGCGACGTTGACGAACGGGCAGCCCCGGTAGCCCGGCTGCGACGCGCGCTGCGCGAGGTCGTCGAAGTACTGGACGAGCTGCGCCTTCGGGTCGTTCGGATGCTTGGCGACGCTCGCGTCCAAGCGCTCGAAGAAGCACGCGTCCATTCGATCGAGGTACGCGAGGACGAGCTCGTCTTTCGACGCGAACTGCCGGTAGAGGCTCATCTTGTTGACGCCCGCGCGCTCGACGACCGCGTCGACGCCTACCGCGCGAATTCCTTCCTGATAGAACAGCTCCTCGGCGGCGCGCAGCAGGTGCTGCTGCGCCTGCGCGCCCGCGACTTGCGTGCTGCGCGCCCGGCGGCCGGCCGGTTTGGCGGCGGCCTTGGCGGCAGGCTTGGCGGCGGTAGTGGTGGCCATGCTCGATCCCGACTACGAAAATTGAACGCTTGACATGTTACCGATCGGTCACTAGGATCGCAACAACTTGTGACCGATCGGTAACAAGATCGGCGGAATTTCCCCTCAACCACCGGCGCGTCGACGGCTTGGCGCGGCCGGCGTCAGGAGTGAAACGAATGAACTGGGCGGCAAGGCGGATAGGCGGGCGTTTTCATTACGGCTGGCTCGCGGCGGCGGTGGTGTTCCTGATTCTTCTCGCGGCGGCGGGCACCCGTGCGACGCCGAGCGTGCTGATGGTGCCGCTCGAGCACGAGTTCGGCTGGAGCCGCGCGTCGATCTCGCTCGCGATCTCGGTGAACATCGCGCTCTACGGGCTGACCGGGCCGTTCGCGGCCGCGGCGATGCAGCGCTTCGGCGTGCGGCCGACGATTCTCGCCGCGCTCGTCGTGATGGGCGCGGGCGTCGCGTTGTCGTCGATGATGACGGCGACGTGGCAGATGGTGCTCGTCTGGGGCGTGATGGTTGGCGGCGCGACGGGCGTCGCGGCGCTCACGCTGTCGGCGACCTTCGTCACCCGCTGGTTCGTCGCGCGGCGCGGCCTCGTGATGGGGCTGCTGACCGCAAGCTCCGCGACGGGCCAGCTCGTGTTCCTGCCGATGCTCGCGGCGATCGCGCAGCACCACGGGTGGCGGCCCGTCGTGCTGACGGTCGCGGTGGCCGTGGCGATCGCGGTGCCGCTCGTCGCGCTGCTGCTGCCGGAGCGGCCGTCGGATGTCGGGCTGCGCCCGTATGGCGAGCCCGCGAACGCGCCGCGCGCGGACGACGGCGCGAAGCGCAACCCGATCGCGGTTGCATTCGGCACGCTCGCGACCGCGTCGAAGACACGCGACTTCTGGCTGCTGTTCTTCAGCTTCTTCATCTGCGGCGCGAGCACGAACGGCTACGTCGGCACGCACCTGATCGCGATGTGCAGCGACTACGGGATGACTGAAGTGCAGGGCGCGTCGCTGCTCGCGGCGATGGGCGTGTTCGATCTGATCGGCACGACGATGTCGGGCTGGCTGTCCGACCGCTACGACAGCCGCGTGCTGCTGTTCTGGTATTACGGGCTGCGCGGGCTGTCGCTGATCTATCTGCCGCACGCGTTCGGCATCGATTTCTTCGGGCTGCCGCTCTTCGCGGTGTTCTACGGGCTCGACTGGATCGCGACCGTGCCGCCTACCGTGCGTCTTGCAACCGACGTGTACGGCAAGGACGCGGCGCCCGTCGTGTTCGGCTGGATCGTCGCGGGCCACCAGCTCGGCGCGGCGTTTGCGGCGCTCGGCGCCGGCATGCTGCGCGCGAGCCTCGGCACTTATACGGTCGCGTCGATGATCTCGGGCGGGCTGTGCATCGTCGGTGCGCTGATCGTGTTGCGGATCAATCGCGGGACGGCGCGGGTCTCGGCGAGCGCGGCTTGAGCGGCGTGGCTGCGCCGCGCACGCGGAGCCGGCGGCGCGGCGGGAGCTGCCGCGATGTTCTTGCCGCACGCGACCGGCGCGGGAAGGTCGAGGCGCGGCCGGGAATGCGCGGCGCACATTGGCTTGCATTGTCCCGCTCTCCGCACGGCAGGGCCGGTGCGCCGGCCGCCGCCTTGCCGCGTCCGGCGTTCCTCTGCGCAAACGCCGATTTGCATTTGCGCGCACGGTTCGGCAAGCTCATCGACAAGCGGTTATGCTGGCGTTTCTTTTCCGGGCGACCGAGCCCTTTTTAAAAATTGGTGAGGAAACGCATGTCCGTCAAACCCGCTCCCACTTCCGTTTCGATTCACGAACTGATCGCCGGCCGCTGGAGTCCGCGCGCGTATTCGAGCGAGCCCGTCAGCGCCGAGCATCTGCATGCCGTGCTCGAAGCGGCGCGCTGGGCGCCGTCCGCGTACAACGCGCAGCCGTGGCGCTTCATCGTATTCGACCGCAGCAAGGACGAAGTCGCGTTCAAGCGCGCCTTCTCGACCCTCGTGCCGTTCAATCAGGGCTGGAACGCGCCCGCGCCCGTGCTGATCGCGGTGACCGCGCACACGCTCACGTCGAAGGGCGAGCCGAGTCCGACGGCGCTCTACGACGCCGGTGCGGCCGCGATGTCGCTCGTGCTGCAGGCGCACGCGCTCGGTCTCGCGGCGCACCAGATGAGCGGTTTCGACGTGAAGGCGTTCCGCGACGCGTTCGCGATTCCCGCCGACGTCGAGCCGCTCGCGATCATCTCGATCGGCCACTACGGCGATGCCGACAAGCTCGATCCGGTGCTGCGCGAGCGCGAACGCGCGCCGCGCACGCGCCACGCGATCGGCGAGGTCGTCTACGCGGACGCGTGGCACAAGCCGTTCTCGTCGGCGGCTTGACGTAACGAAACGCACGGCCGGCGCGCGCCTCACGGTGAAGCCGCCGCCGGCCGGCGCGGCAATATGGGCGCGCGCCCGTCGTTCCCCTGCGCCGGCCGCCGCCTCGCGCGCCGGGTCTCGCGTGCATCCGTTCGCGCCCCGGTTGTGACGCGCGGCGGTTTCGTGATAAAAAGCCGGTCCTTTTCGTTTTTCGCACCGCTGTCCGGCGGCCCGCCCATGACTTACTGCGCGATCGACTTCGGCACGTCCAATTCCGCGGTCGCGCTGCCGCGCGGCGGCGGCGCGACCGGGATGCGGCTCGCTCCCGTCGAAGGCGAGCACCTGACGCTGCCCACCGCCATCTTCTTCAATACCGACGAGGGCGCCCGCGAGTACGGCCGCGCGGCGCTCGCATCGTACATCGACGGCTTCGACGGCCGCCTGATGCGTTCGATGAAGAGCATTCTCGGCTCGCCGCTCGCGGAAACGACGACCGATCTCGGCGACGGCTCGGCGATCGCGTACACCGACGTGATCGCGCTCTTCCTGATGCATCTGAAGCAGAAGGCCGAGGCGTGCGCGGGCGGGGCGATCGGCCGCGCGGTGCTTGGCCGCCCGGTGTTTTTCGTCGACGGCGATCCGCGCGCAGACCGCCTTGCGCAGCAGCAGCTCGAGGCGGCCGCGCACGCGGTCGGGCTCGCCGACGTGCAGTTCCAGTACGAGCCGATCGCGGCTGCGTTCGATTACGAATCGCGGCAGGACGCCGAGCGGCTCGTGCTCGTCGCGGACATCGGCGGCGGCACGTCGGACTTCTCGCTCGTGCGGGTCGGCCCCGAGCGGATGCGCCGGCTCGAGCGCAAGGACGACGTGCTTGCGCATCACGGCGTACATGTCGCCGGCACCGATTACGACCGGCGCGTCGAGCTGTCCGCGGTGCTGCCCGCGTTCGGCTACCGCGCGCTCGATCCGGAGGGCCGCGAGCTGCCGAACCGGATCTATTTCGATCTGGCGACCTGGCACCTGATCAACACCGTCTATACGCCGAAGCGAATCGGCGAGCTCAAGCTGATGAAGCACCTGTACGTGGATACGCGTCATTTCGAGCGCCTGCTGCGCGTCGTCGAGCTACGGTTCGGCCACGCGCTCGCCGCGCGCGCGGAGGAGGCGAAGATCGGCGTGTCGGCGGGCGGCGAGACGATGATCGATCTGAACGACGTCGAGGAGGATCTGCTGATCGCGTTCGACGCGGATCAATTGGTTGACGCGAGCCGCGACGAGACCGCGCGGATCGTCGACGCCGCACGCGAGACGGTGCGGCTCGCGGGGATCGCGCCGCACGACGTCGGCGCGCTGTATTTCACGGGCGGCTCGACGGGGCTCGCGTTCCTGTCGGGCGCGCTCGCGGCGGCGTTTCCGGATGCGCAGCCGGTGTACGGCGATCGCCTCGCGAGCGTCGCGACGGGCCTCGGCATTCATGCGCAGCGCGTGTACGGCGGCTGACGCGTCGCGCGCCGGAAGGCGTTCGACTTCCGCGGACGTGCACGCGGCGGCAGGATAGGCCGCACGCTGCCGGCGCCTTGCGAGCGTGCGCCGCGCGCGGTTCGACGCGTGCGCAGCAAAAGCAAAAGCCCCGCCGAAGCGGGGCTTTTTGCTGTGCTGCGAAATCTCGTGCTG
The DNA here is from genome assembly GCF_000012365.1 of Burkholderia thailandensis E264. Classification (NCBI taxonomy): domain Bacteria; kingdom Pseudomonadati; phylum Pseudomonadota; class Betaproteobacteria; order Burkholderiales; family Burkholderiaceae; genus Burkholderia; species Burkholderia thailandensis. Next base: position 3,374,864 of record NC_007651.1, on the reverse strand, counting down.
CGCTTACAGCGGCTTGATGTTCGCTGCCTGCAGGCCCTTCGGGCCGGTCTTCACTTCAAACTCGACCTTCTGGTTCTCTTGCAGCGTCTTGAAGCCGTCGACGCGGATTTCCGAGAAGTGCGCGAAGAGATCTTCGCCGCCGCCTTCCGGCGTGATGAAACCAAAACCCTTAGCGTCGTTGAACCACTTGACGGTACCGGTTGCCATAACTTGTTCCTAAAAATGTAAAACAGGGCCAAAGCCCGGGGAGCGCATGAAAATCAAGGAAGGGGGTAATGGGACCAACCGGAGTACCGTTGATGGGCGAACTACGAAAGAACCTATTCACTCGCCGCTTGAAATCCTGCTCGACCGTTTATACGACTATTCGATTCGACGGTCAATCGTCTTCGATCATGTCTCAGGGTTTTTTCTTAGATAACCCAATATTAGAGCTTACAAAGCTTGCTAATGTCATGGATTTTTTGTAGGGGGCGATCGATTTTTGCGTCCATTGTCCGGTGCAACCGTTAAACTACGCGCCGCGCGCGGATGGGTTGCTCCCGATCGGGCAACCTGTCCCCCAAGAATGCATGCGCGGTGCCGTCCGGCTCGATCCCGGGCGGCGTACCGACCTTGCTTGTTGAGACATAGGAGAGGTTGTGAAGAGTTCTATTCAACGGAACATCGGCCCGTTCGCCCTGATGCTGACCGGGCTGGGTTCGATCATCGGATCGGGCTGGCTGTTCGGCGCATGGAAAGCCGCCAAGATCGCCGGGCCTGCCGCCATCTGCGCGTGGATCATCGGCGCGGTCGTGATTCTCGCCATTGCGCTCACGTACGCCGAGCTCGGCGCGATGTTCCCCGAATCGGGCGGCATGGTCCGCTATGCACGCTACTCGCACGGCTCGCTCGTCGGCTTCATCAGCGCGTGGGCGAACTGGATCGCGATCGTCTCGGTGATCCCGATCGAGGCAGAGGCGTCGATCCAGTACATGAGCACGTGGCCGTATGCGTGGGCGCACGCGCTCTTCGTCAACGGCGAGCTCACGACACCCGGGCTGCTATTGTCGGCCGTCCTCGTCGTCATCTACTTCCTGCTCAACTACTGGGGCGTGAAGCTCTTCGCGCGTGCGAACACCACGATCACGATCTTCAAGTTCCTGATTCCGGGCCTCACGATCGCGGGCCTGCTGCTGTCGAGCTTCCATAGCGAGAACCTCGGCACGGCGGGCGGTTCGTCGAGCTTCGCGCCGTACGGCTGGTCGGCCGTGCTGACGGCGGTCGCGACGAGCGGCATCGTGTTCGCGTTCAACGGCTTCCAGAGCCCCGTGAACCTCGCCGGCGAAGCGCGCAACCCGTCGCGCAGCGTGCCGTTCGCGGTGATCTCGTCGATCCTGATCGCGCTCGTGATCTACGTGCTGCTGCAAGTGGCGTACATCGGCGCAGTGAACCCGGCCGACGTCGCGAAGGGCTGGGCGCACTTCAACTTCGCGTCGCCGTTCGCGGAGCTGGCGATCGCGCTGAACCTGAACTGGCTCGCGATCCTGCTGTACGTCGACGCGTTCGTGAGCCCGAGCGGCACCGGCACGACCTACATGGCGACGACGACCCGCATGATCTACGCCATGGAGCGCAACAACACGATGCCGAAGATCTTCGGCAGCGTGCATCCGCTGTACGGCGTGCCGCGTCCCGCGATGTGGTTCAACCTGATCGTGTCGTTCATCTTCCTGTTCTTCTTCCGCGGCTGGAGCTCGCTTGCCGCGGTGATCTCGGTCGCGACCGTGATCTCGTACCTGACGGGCCCGATCAGCCTGATGGCGCTGCGCCGCGCGGCGACGGACCTCGAGCGTCCGCTGTCGATTCCCGGCATGAAGCTGATCGCGCCGTTCGCGTTTGTCTGCGCATCGCTGATCCTGTACTGGGCGAAGTGGCCGCTGACGGGCGAGATCATCCTGCTGATGGTCGTCGCGCTGCCGGTCTACTTCTACTTTCAGGGCAAGTCCGGCTGGAGCGGCTGGGGCCGCGACCTGAAGGCCGCGTGGTGGCTCGTCGCGTACCTGCCGACGATGGCCGTGCTGTCGCTCATCGGCAGCAAGGAGTTCGGCGGCCACGGCCTGCTGCCGTACGGCTGGGACATGCTGGTCGTCGCGGCGATCGCGCTCGTGTTCTACTACTGGGGCGTGAACACCGGCTATCGCACCGAATATCTCGACGAGCGCGAGTCGCGCGACGAGATCCTCGAAGGGATCGGCGCATAATCGTACGGTGCGTCGCCGGCGATCGGCGGCGACGGCCGAATCTCTCGAACGAAGCCCGCCCGGGATGTCCCGGGCGGGCTTCGTCGTTTGGGGCGATCCTCGCGGCCCGTTGGCCCGTAGCCTCTCGGGGATGCCGACATTCCCGCGCCGCGTCGTTCAGGCGGCCGGGTCGAACACGTAGTTCGTCATCGCGAGCACGCGCTGGTACGTGCCGAGCGACTGGATTCTCGGCCGGTAGTCGTCGTCCGCCGCGCCGAGCGCCGCGAACACGGGCAACAGGTGCTCGTCGGTCGGGTGCATCAGTGCCGCATGTGGCGCCTGGCGGCGGTAGTCGAGGAGCGCGTCGATGTCGCGCGCGGCGAGCTTCTCCTCGAACCAGCCGGTGAATTCGGCGACGCGCGGATCCGCGTCCTCGGGCGCGGCCGAGAAATCCGCCGCGCGCAGGTTGTGCGTGATCTGGCCCGAGCCGATCACCATCACGCCGTCGTCGCGCAGCGACCGCAGCGCGCGGCCGACGCGAAAGTGGTGCGCGGCGCCGGCGCGCGGCTGGATCGACAACTGCGCGACAGGCACGTCGGCGTGCGGGAACATCAGCAGCATCGGCACCCACGCGCCGTGATCGAGGCCATGCGGCGTGGCCGCGGTCTCGATGCCCGCGCCGCCTAGCAGCGCGGCCGCGCGGGCCGCGACGTCGGGCGCGCCGGGCGCCGGATAGCGGATTTCATAGAGCGCGCGCGGAAAGCCGTAGAAATCGTGGATCGTGTCGGGCCGCTCGGCGGTGCTGACGACGGGCTGCTGCGTGAGCCAGTGCGCGGACAGCATCAGCACCGCGCGCGGGCGCGGCAGCTCGCCGCCGAGCGCGGTGAATGCGCCGGACGGCAGCGTCGGATCGATCGGCAGCGTCGGCGCGCCGTGCGATAAATAAAGTGACGGAAGGCGGTTCATGATGAGCGGGACTTCTGCGAAACGATATTGCCTACGACTATAGGCTCGCACCGATCATTGATAAATGCCAAAAACGGATTTGATTGTGTCTTTGGTGTTGTTAATCGTGCGGGCGCGGCCATGCGTTTCGTCGATGCGGCGCGACACGGCGAGGTGCTGATCGCGCAGGAACGAAGGCGACGGAGAACAGCCGGAATCGGAGGGCAAGCCGATGCACAACGGAAACGCCGCGCCATCGGCGCGGCCGGGGCGGCGTCAGCCGTGCTCGCGCAGCCCCTGCCACGGCGCGGTGCGCGGCACGCCGAGCGCGAACATGTCGAGCACGCGCGCGACCGTATGGTCCACCATCTCGCCGATCGTCTTCGGCATTGCGTAGAACGCGGGCAGCGGCGGGAAGATCACGCCGCCCATCTCGGTGACGGCCGTCATGTTGCGCAGATGCACGAGGTTGAACGGCGTCTCGCGCACGAGCAGCACGAGCCGGCGGCGCTCCTTCAGCGCGACGTCGGCGGCGCGGGTGATGAGATTGTCGGACAGCCCGTGCGCGATGCTCGCGAGCGTCCTCATCGAGCACGGCGCGACGATCATGCCGTCGGTCGCGAACGAGCCGGACGCGATGCTCGCGCCGACGTCGCGCACCGAATGGACGACGTCGGCGCGTGCGAGCACGTCGTCCTTCGACAACTGCAGTTCGTGCTGGATGTTGAGCCAGCCGGCGCTCGAGATCAGCAGGTGCGTTTCGACGCCGCCCGACGCGCGCAGCATGTCGAGCATGCGCACGCCGTAGATCGCGCCGGTGGCGCCCGTGATTGCGACGATCAGGCGCCGCGGCGGCGCCGGACGGGGCTCCATCGGAGGGGAGCGATCAGGCGGTGAAGAGCTGTTGCAGCTCGCCCGACTGGTACATCTCCATCATGATGTCCGAGCCGCCGACGAATTCGCCCTTCACGTAGAGCTGCGGGATCGTCGGCCAGTTCGAGAACGCCTTGATGCCCTGACGGATCTCCTCGTCTTCGAGGACGTTGACCGTCTTGAACTGGTCGACGCCGCACGCCTTCAGCACCTGGACGGCGCGGCCCGAAAAGCCGCACATCGGGAACTGCGCGGTGCCTTTCATGAAGAGCACGACCGGGTTTTCGTCGACGATTTGCTTGATGCGTTGTTGGGTGTCCATGACTGACCTTGCTGTGGCTGGGCGTGAGAAAAGAAATGATACTGGATTTCACCTGGGCCGGCGGGCGGCGAGCGCCCCGTCAGCCGGGCAGGCGGCCGCCCGTCGCGCGCTCGATCGATGCGAGATCCGCAAGCGATTCGACGTCGGCGAAGCCCGCCGCTTCGAGCAGCGCGCGCACCGCGGCCGCCTGATCGTAACCGTGTTCGATCCACAGCGCGCCGCCCGGAGCGACGAACGCATGCGCGCCCGCAACGATCGTGCGGATCGCGGCGAGGCCGTCGTCTTCGTCGGTGAGCGCGCCGCGCGGCTCGAAGCGCAGGTCGCCTTCGGCGAGATGCGGATCGTGCCGCGCGATGTACGGTGGGTTGCTGACGACGACGTGAAAGCGCAGGCCGGGATCGAGCGCCGCGTACCAGTCGCTTTCGAGAAACCGCAGCGGGCCGCCCGCGCGCGCCGGATCGAGCAGCTTGCGCGCATTGCGGCGCGCGACGTCGAGCGCGGCGGCCGAGCGGTCGAGCGCCCACACGCGCGCGTCCGGCCGCACGGACGCGATCGACACCGCGATCGCGCCGCTGCCCGCGCCGAGATCGAGCACGCATGGCGACGCGATGCCGTCGATCGCGTCGAGCGCCGTCTCGACGAGCAGCTCCGTCTCCGGGCGCGGGATCAGCACGTCCGGCGTGACGTCGAAATCGAGGCCGAAGAACTCGCGCGCGCCGGTGAGCTGCGCGACCGGCTCGCCCGCCGCGCGGCGCGCTTCGAGCGCCAGATAGCGCTCGATCGCCGCCGCGTCGAGCGGCTCGTCGGCGCGCGTGATCAACTGCGTGCGGCTCCAGCCGAGCGCGTGCGCGAGCAGGATTCGCGCGTCGACCGCGTCGAGCGGCGACGCGCGCAGCAGGCGGGCGGCGGTGGCGTGCGCGGGGCTCGTCGTGTTCATCGGGGGGCGCGTGGGGCGGGCGGCGTCATTCGGCGTCGCCGAGCGACGCGAGCAGCTCGGCCTGGTGCTCGCTGACGAGCGCGGCGATCAGCTCGTCGAGATCGCCGTCCATGATCTGCTCGAGCTTGTACAGCGTCAGGTTGATCCGGTGATCGGTCATCCGGCCCTGCGGGAAGTTGTACGTGCGTATCCGCTCGGAGCGGTCGCCCGAGCCGATCAGGCTCTTGCGCGTGGCCGCTTCCTTCGCGTGCTGCTCGTGATATTGCTTGTCCTTGATCCGCGCGGCGAGCACCTTTAGCGCACGGTCCTTGTTCTTGTGCTGCGAGCGGTCGTCCTGGCACTCGACGACGATCCCTGTCGGAATGTGCGTGACGCGCACCGCCGAATCGGTCTTGTTGATGTGCTGGCCGCCCGCGCCCGACGCGCGGAACGTGTCGATCCGCAGATCGGCCGGATTGATCTCGACCTCGCCGATCTCGTCGGCCTCCGGCATCACCGCGACCGTGCATGCGGACGTGTGGATGCGGCCCTGCGTCTCGGTGGCGGGCACGCGCTGCACGCGGTGGCCGCCCGATTCGAACTTCAGGCGCGAGTACGCGCCATAGCCCGCGATCCGCACGATCACTTCCTTGTAGCCGCCGAGATCCGACGGGCTCTCCGACATCATCTCGACCTGCCAGCGCTGCCGCTCCGCGTAGCGCAGGTACATCCGCAGCAGGTCGCCCGCGAACAGCGCCGATTCGTCGCCGCCCGTGCCCGCGCGAATTTCGACGAAGATGTTGCGTTCGTCGTTCGGGTCCTTCGGCAGCAGCATCGTCTGCAGTTCGGCCGCGAGGCGGCTCATCCGCTCGCGCGCGCCGCGCAGCTCGTCCTCGGCGAAGTCGCGCATCGACGCGTCGGCGAGCAGTTCCTGCGCGGCGAGTTCGTCGGCGCGCGCCTGGCGCCACTGCGCATAATGCTCGACGACGGGGCCGATCTCCGCGTGCTCGCGCGTCAGCTTGCGATACTGGTCGAGGTCCGCGGTGACGTTCTCGCGGCTCAACAGGTCGTTCAGTTCGGCCAGCCGGGTTGTGAGCTGGTCGAGCTTGCTTTGCATGCTCGTCTTCATGGTGCGGAGCGATGCTCCCAGGGAAGAATTCGAAAAGGGAAAGGAAGGGGCGGGCAGGCCGGGCGCCGCTAATGGTCCGACGTGTCCGACGAGCGGGGCGCGTGCTGGTAGAAACCGCGCATCAGGTCGATCAGCGAATCGCGATCGGCGCCGTTCGCGCGGTTGAGCGCGCTCGTCGGGCCGTGAATCAGCTTGTTGGTGAGCGCCTGCGACAGCGCGTCGAGCACGGCCGCCGGATCGTCGCCGCGCGCGAGCATCTTGCGTGCGCGCTCGAGTTCCGCGCGGCGCAGCGCGTCGGCTTGCGTGTGCATGTGGCGGATCACGGGCACGATGCTGCGCGCATCGAGCCACTGCATGAAATTCTGCACGCGCGTCTCGATGATCGCCTCGGCCTGCGCGACCGCGGCCTGCCGCGATGCGTTGCCTTCGCGGACGATCGCGCCGAGATCGTCGACGGTATAGAGAAACACGTCCTTCAGCTTGCCGACTTCGGGCTCGATGTCGCGCGGCACCGCGAGGTCGACCATGAAGATCGGCCGGTGGCGGCGCGCCTTCACCGCGCGCTCGACGGCGCCGAGGCCGATGATCGGCAGCGTCGACGCGGTGCACGACACGATGATGTCGAATTCGTGCATCCGTGCGGGCAGATCGGAAAGCGGCATCGCACGGCCGCCGAACCGTTCGGCGAGCTTCGCGCCGCGCTCGGCGGTGCGGTTCGCGACGACGAGCTCGCGCGGGCCTTGCGCGGCGAAGTGCGTCGCGCAGAGCTCGATCATCTCGCCCGCGCCGATGAACAGCACGCGCTGCTGCGCGACCTGCTCGAAGATCCGCTGCGCGAGCCGCACGGCCGCGGCCGCCATCGACACCGACTGCGCGCCGATCTCGGTCGTGCCGCGCACTTCCTTCGCGACCGCGAACGTGCGCTGGAACAGCTGGTTCAGGTAGGTGCCGAGCGAGCCCGCCTCGGACGCGGTGCGCACCGCGTTCTTCATCTGGCCGAGGATCTGCGTTTCGCCGAGCACCATCGAATCGAGCCCGGAGGCGACGCGAAACGCGTGGCGCACCGCCTCGGATTGCGGCAGCGCGTACACGTGCGGCGCGAGCTCGTCGGCGGGAATCCGGTGGTAGTCGGACATCCAGCGGATCGCCGCGTCGCGCGCCGCGCGATCGTCGGTCGCGCAGTACAGCTCGGTGCGATTGCAGGTCGACAGGATCGCCGCCTCGGGCGCGTTCGGCGCCGGATGGCCGAGGAAGACGCTCTTGAACGTCGACAATGCGGGCTTGATCTGTTCGAGCGGAAACGCCACGCGTTCGCGCAAGGCGACAGGCGCAGTGTGGTGGTTGATTCCGATCGTGAGGAGCTGCATGTCCAAGAGGCTATCGTTTAGTCCCATATTATAGCGTTTCGACGACAAATCCATGGTCGGCGCGTGTCGCGGCCCGTCCACGCGGCCCGTGTGGACGATCGCCGCCTCCCCGCCCGCGCGCGGGCCCGGCGAGCCGCGTCGGACGCGCTCGGTCAAGGCGGCGGCCGCGCGCCCGCGCGCGGGCGAAACCGCCCGCTGCCGCGCCGGACCGTCTGCGGGGCGCGACGCCATGCCGCGCCTTTTTGAAAATCGACCCCCAAACGGTGCGAAAATGATGGCCTGCGCGATGGCGAGCCCGCGATTCGGGGGCGCCGGCGCGCGGCGCGGCATCGAACGAGGGGCCCGGCGCATCGGCGCGGGCGCAACGGGCGGTGTCGCGGTCGAGCCGGATCGCATCGGACGTTGCGCCGCCGGCGCGCCGTGCGTCGTGCGTCGTGTATCGGTCGGCGGTTTGCGCGGCGGCGAGCCGTCATGCGAGCCGCCGCTCCCGCGCGGCGTCGCCGATACGGAAGAGGGTGCTCGCCGCACGCCGTTCGCGCCGACGGCGCGAGACCGACAGCAGAAGAGGCGTGGAATGATGAACTGGTTTGGAATCGTCGTGCTGGGCTTTGCCGTCGGCCTGCTCGGCTGGGCGCTCAACCCGCTGCGCCGGCTGAGCCGCGCGTCGCTGTGGCTCGCGGTCGCGGCGGGCGTGTTCGGCGCCGCGGCCGCGAAGATGGCGGGCAATGTCGCAGGACTCTTTTACGATGGCGAGACGCTCGAATGGCCGGTCTGCACCGCCGCCGCGCTTCTCGCCGTTGCCGTGACGGTGGGCCTGTTGGCCCGCCGCTGAACGTTTGCAGGTGAAATCATGAATGCCCGACTTCCCGATCCGTCGCCCGTGCCGGCGCGTCTTGCCCTGTTGCGCGGCGCGATGACGCGCGAGGATCTGGCCGCCTACGTGGTGCCGTCCGCCGATCCCCATTTGTCCGAGTATCTGCCCGAGCGCTGGCAGGCGCGGCAATGGCTGTCGGGCTTCACCGGCTCGGTCGGCACGCTTGTCGTGACCGCCGATTTCGCGGGCCTCTGGGTCGACAGCCGCTACTGGGTGCAGGCCGAGGCGCAGCTCGCGGGCACGGGCGTCGCGCTGATGAAGATGGCGGGCGGCCAGCAGACGCAGCCGCACGTCGAATGGCTCGCCGAGCACGTGCCCGAGGGCACGACGGTCGGCGTGGACGGCGCGGTGCTCGGCGTCGCGGCGGCGCGCGCGCTCACGTCCGCGCTCACTCCGCGCGGCATCGTGCTGCGCACCGATCTCGACCTGCTCGACGCGATCTGGCCGCAGCGCCCGTCGCTGCCCGGCGACGCGGTGTTCGAGCACGCGGCGCCGCAGGCAGACACGGCCCGCGCGGGCAAGCTCGCGCAGGTGCGTCGCGCGATGCACGAGCAGGGCGCGCAGTGGCATTTCGTGTCGACGCTCGACGATCTCGCCTGGCTCTTCAACCTGCGCGGCGCCGACGTCAACTACAACCCGGTGTTCGTCGCGCACGCGCTCGTCGGCCTCGAGCGCGCGACGCTGTTCGTCGCCGACGGCAAGGTGTCGCCCGAGCTCGCGACGTCGCTCGCGCAGGACGGCGTCGACGTGAAGCCGTACGACGCCGCGGCCGCGGCGCTCGCCGCGCTGCCCGAGGGCGCGGGGCTGCTGATCGATCCGCGCCGCGTCACGTACGGGCTGCTGCAGGCGGTGCCGCAGCAGGTGCGCGTGATCGAGGCGGTGAATCCGTCGACGTTCGCGAAATCGCGCAAGACGCCCGCCGAGATCGAGCATGTGCGCGCGACGATGGAGCTCGACGGCGCGGCGCTCGCCGAATTCTTCGCGTGGTTCGAGGGCGCGCTCGGCCGCGAGACGATCACCGAGCTGACGATCGACGAGCAGCTCACCGCCGCGCGCGCGCGCCGGCCGGGCTACGTGTCGCCGAGCTTCGCGACGATCGCGGGCTTCAACGCGAACGGCGCGATGCCGCACTATCGCGCGACGTCCGCCGCGCACGCGACGATCGAAGGCGACGGCTTGCTGCTCGTCGATTCGGGCGGCCAGTATCTGAGCGGGACGACCGACATCACGCGCGTCGTGCCGGTCGGCGCGATCGGCGACGCGCACCGGCGCGACTTCACGATCGTGCTGAAGGCGATGATGGCGCTGTCGCGCGCGCGCTTCCCGCGCGGCATCCGCTCGCCGATGCTCGACGCGATCGCGCGCGCGCCGATGTGGGCGGCCGGGCTCGACTACGGGCACGGCACGGGGCACGGCGTCGGCTATTTCCTGAACGTCCACGAAGGGCCGCAGGTGATCTCGCACCATGCGCCCGCCGAGCCTTACACGGCGATGGAAGAGGGGATGATCACGTCGATCGAGCCCGGCGTGTACCGGCCGGGCAAGTGGGGCGTGCGCATCGAGAATCTCGTCGTGAACCGCGCGGCGGGCCAGACCGAGTTCGGCGATTTCCTCGAATTCGAGACGCTGACGCTCTGCCCGATCGACACGCGCTGCGTGTTGCCCGCGCTTCTCGACGGCGACGAGCGCGCATGGCTGAACGCGTATCACGCGACGGTGCGCGAGCGGGTCGGCAAGCACGTGTCGGGCGACGCGAAGGCGTGGCTCGACGCGCGCACGCAGCCGATCTGACGGACGCGCGGCCGCCGGCGTCGCCCGTCGCCGGATCGCCGGCCGCGGGTGCCGGCGGGCGGGGCGAACGATCGAACGATAACAACGGAGGGCGGCATATGGCGAAGGTGGCGGTGATCGTGGTGGACATGCAGCGCGGGCTGCTGCAGAGGGCAAAGCCCGCGCACCGGCTGGACGAGGTCGTCGCGGGCATCAACCGGCTGACGGCGGCGGCGCGCGCGGCGGGCGCGCCCGTGTGCTTCGTGCAGCACGACGGCGACGCGGGCGACGACATCGTGCCCGGCGCGCCCGGCTGGCAACTGCATGCGGATCTCGCGTGCGCGGATGCCGACTGGCGCATCCGCAAGCGCGCAAGCGACGCGTTCCACGGCACGCCGCTTGCCGCGCAACTTTCCGCGCACGGCGTCGACGCGGTCGTGATCTGCGGCTACGCGTCGGAATTCTGCGTCGATTCGGCGGCGCGCCGCGCGGCGCTCCTCGGCTACCGGACGACGGTCGTCTCCGATCTGCACACGACGAACGATCGCGCTCACCTGAGCGCGGCGCAAATCGTCGCGCATCACAATTTCATCTGGAGCAACTGTTCGTTTTCGGGCAACGGCGTCGCGCCGCGGCTGCTCGACGACGTGCTCGCCGCGGAGTTCGCATGACCATCAAGGCTGTGGTGTTCGATTTCGGCGGCGTGCTGATCGACTGGAGCCCCGAGTATCTGTACAAGCAACTGATTCCCGATGAAGCCGAGCGGCGCTGGTTCCTCATGCACGTGTGCGGAATGGACTGGGTGGTCAGGCAGGACGGCGGCCAGACCATCGACGAGGGAACCGACGAGCGCATCGCGCAGTTTCCCGAGCACGAGGCGCTGATCCGCGCGTTCTACGCGCGCTGGCGGGAGATGATCGGCGGCGAGCTCGCGGGCGGCGTCGCGCTCGTCGACGAGCTCGACGCGCGCGGCGTGCCGCTCTTCGGGCTTACGAACTGGTCCGCGCAGACGTTTCCGTATGCGTGGGAGACCTTTCCGGTGCTGCGGCGCTTCAAGGACATCGTCGTGTCCGGCCGCGTGAAGCTCGTGAAGCCCGATCCAGCGATCTACCGCGAGATGCACGCGCGGATCGAGCCGCACCTGCCGGGCGTCGCGCCGCACGAGCTCGCCTTCATCGACGACAACGCGAAGAACGCCGCAGCCGCGACCGCGCTCGGCTGGCACGGGATTCACCACACGAGCGCCGAGGCGACGCAGGCGCGGCTGCGCGAGCTGGGCGTGCTCGGCTGACGCTACGGGCGAAGCGGCGGCGCGGGGCGTCGCGGCTGAGGATTGGCCGCGCGCGCGCATCGGCGATGGATCGGCGATGCGCATGAAAAAAGCGGGCGACGTGAATGGCAAACCGAAGGTCGAATCGACGATGACCTTTTCGAGTTGTCACTCACGTCGCCCGCTTTTCGTTCGGCGATGTCTCGCGCCGCGCGCGACGCGGATCGTGCGCGGCGCACGGCATGCCGATCGCCGTCGCAAGACGCGCGGCGCGCCGGTCGCGGCGAGCCTTCGCCGCCTGCGCGACGCCTGTCCCCGCGAACGACGAACGCTTGCGCGCGCCGGCCGTTACCGGCTGATCGGCTTGTAGCGCAGACGCTTCGGCTTGGCCGCTTCCTCGCCGAGGCGCGCGCGCTTGTCGGCTTCGTACTCCTGGTAGTTGCCGTCGAAGAACACCACCTGCGAATCGCCTTCGAACGCGAGGATGTGCGTCGCGATCCGGTCGAGGAACCAGCGATCGTGCGAGATCACCATCACCGAGCCCGCGAATTCGAGCAGCGCATCCTCGAGCGCGCGCAGCGTTTCGACGTCGAGATCGTTCGACGGCTCGTCGAGCAGCAGCATGTTGCCGCCCGCGATCAGCGTCTTCGCGAGATGCAGCCGGCCGCGCTCGCCGCCCGACAGGTTGCCGACGTTCTTCTGCTGATCGCCGCCCTTGAAGTTGAAGCGGCCGATGTACGCGCGCGACGGCGTTTCGTACTTGCCGACCGTCAGCACGTCCGCGCCGCCGGAGATTTCCTCGAACACGGTCTTGCTGCCGTCGAGCGCATCGCGGCTCTGGTCGACGTACGCGAGCTTCACCGTCGGGCCCTTCACGATCTCGCCCGAATCCGGCTGCTCCTTGCCCGTGAGCATCCGGAACAGCGTCGACTTGCCCGCGCCGTTCGGCCCGATGATGCCGACGATCGCGCCCGCCGGAATCTTGAAGCTCAGGTTGTCGATCAAGAGACGGTCGCCGTACGCCTTGCTGACGTTCTTGAACTCGATCACTTCGTTGCCGAGACGATCGCCGACCGGGATGAAGATTTCCTGCGTCTCGTTGCGCTTCTGGTATTCCTGGCTGCTCAGTTCCTCGAAGCGCGCGATACGCGCCTTCGATTTCGCCTGGCGGCCCTTCGGGTTCTGGCGCACCCACTCCAGTTCCTTCTTGATCGCCTTCTGGCGCGCCGATTCCGCCGCTTCTTCCTGCTTCAGGCGGTCTTCCTTCTGGTCGAGCCAGCTGCTGTAGTTGCCCTTCCACGGAATGCCGTGGCCGCGGTCGAGCTCGAGAATCCATTCGGCCGCGTTGTCGAGGAAGTAGCGATCGTGCGTGACCGCGACGACGGTGCCCGGGAAGCGCGTCAGGAACTGCTCGAGCCATTCGACCGATTCGGCGTCGAGGTGGTTGGTCGGCTCGTCGAGCAGCAGCATGTCGGGCTTTTCGAGCAGCAGCTTGCATAGCGCGACGCGGCGCTTCTCGCCGCCCGACAGGTGCTCGATCTTCGCGTCCCACGGCGGCAGGCGCAGCGCGTCGGCGGCGACTTCGAGCTGCTGCTCGGGGCTGCCGCCGTCGCTCGTCGCGAGGATCGCCTCGTATTTCGCCTGCTCGGCGGCGAGCGCGTCGAAATCGGCGTCCGGCTCCGCGTACGCCGCGTAGATCTCGTCTAGCTTCTTCTGCGCCTGAAAGATGTCGCCGAGCCCTTCCTCGACGGCTTCGCGCACCGTCTTGCTCGGATCGAGCTGGGGCTCCTGCGGCAGGTAGCCGATGTTCAGGTTCGGCATCGGCGTGGCTTCGCCCTCGATGTCCTTGTCGACGCCCGCCATGATCTTGATCAGCGTCGACTTGCCCGAGCCGTTCAGACCGAGCACGCCGATCTTCGCACCGGGGAAGAACGACAGCGAGATGTCCTTCAGGATCTGGCGCTTGGGCGGCACGATCTTGCCGACCCGGTTCATCGTGAAAACGTATTGGGCCATCTGCGTGATTGAAAGAGTGGAAATTCACGCGGCCGCGCGCCGGCTGGGCCGGCGGCGGCGACGTGCGGATTCGGTTCGTGGAAGCGGCCGCGGCGCGTGCCGGCGGCGGTGCCGCGGCTGCGCGGCGCGAACCGCCATTGTACTCGGCGCGGTACGGGTGCGCGCCCGGCGCGCGTCGGATTCGCATCGATCCTGCGGGAGGGGGCCGCAGCCGAGCGCTCGCGCGATGCCGGGCCGATTGCGCCCCGGCGGTGCGTTCCGTGTCGCGGCCGCCCTAGCGCCACGCGGCGACGCCGCCGTGCCCGGAGCACGTACCGCGCCGGTGCCGGCTGAAGCTGTATGCGCCGTCGCGGCAGCGCGCCGTCGCCCCTTCGGGGACGCGGCCCGATTTCGAATGCGCGGGCGCGTGCACGGTCTCGCCGTCGCGGTTGCGGTACGTATCGTGGCGGTCGAGGTCGGCCTCGCCGCCGGCGGCGGGCGCGTTCGGCAAATAGGCGAATGCGGGGGCGGGCGGCAGCGCCGCGATCGCGAGCGCGACGGCGATGCGCCGCGCCACTCGAGGCAGGGAAATGGACATGGTCTCTCTCGTTTGTCGTTGTCGATGGGGCAAGCGGCCTGACGGCATCTTAAGCGCGGCGAAGCGCTGAAGAAAATCCGCCGCGCATCGTCACATCAGGAAGATGGAACGGATTTCGGCGGGGGAACGAAGCCGACGACGCGGCCGGCCGACGGGACCGGACGGCGGGCGGCGTTCGCGGCCGCCGTGGTGCGAGGCCGCGGCTACGGCGCGTCGCCGGACATCGACGCCGCGCCGTCCGAGCGCGCGTCGTCAATGTCGGGCGGCCGAACGCGGCTACTTTCGCGCGCTCCGCGTGATGCGGCGGATAGACGAGGCGGGACGAGAAGTCGTCGAGCCGCCGCGGATTTCGTCTGCGACGCGGGCCGCGCCTACCGGGCGCCGATTTTCGCGAGCGCGCGGCGAAGGCGATTGCGTTCGCGTTCGCGATCGTCGCGGTCCAGGGGCACGCGCCGGCGCTCGCGCGCGCCGAGCGAACGAGCGAACGAGCGAACGAGCGAACGAGCGAACGAGCGAACGGCGCGATTTTCAGGTACGGTGGCCGGGCGTGATTCCGGCGGGAACGTCCAGGAGAAACCATGACATTCGATGAAGTCAGGCGGATCGCGCTCGCGTGGCGTGGCGTCGAGGATGGCATGTCGTACGGCACGCCGGCGCTCAAGGTGCGCGGCAAGCTGCTTGCGCGGTTGCGCGAAGACGGCGACACGCTGGTCGTCAAGGGCGTGGGCCCCGACGAGCGCGCGTGGCTGGTCGAATCGGCCCCCGACGTGTTCTACGTGACCGATCACTATCTCGGCTGGCCGATCGTGCTCGTGCGCCTGTCGGCCGCGCAGCCCGACACCGTGAAGGCGTTGCTGCTGCGCGAGTGGCGGGCGACGGTGCCGGCGAAATGGCGTGACGACGTGGCATGACGACGTGACGCGCCGGGCCGGCGGGCGGCGCCACGCGATCCGGATGACGACGTTGCATGTTTTCCGCTGCCATCGCGCGTGTTTCGTCAAGCATCGGGAATCGGCATCCGACCGTTTTTTCGCGCGGCTTTTCGGGCCGCGCGAGCGCGTCGGACAGGCCGTGCGACGGTCGCACGTTCGTCGATCCGGCAAGTGGTTCCATCGAAATTCGCGAATTGGTTCTTAGTCGCGAACCGTTTGGTGCTTACACTGCTTCGCTTCGAAGGCGGCCGATCACGATGCCGACGACGGGCACGCCGCCATGCGTTGCCGCATGCGCGGCGCATGCCGAACGCAGCCTCGCAGATCTGCGCGGCGCGCCCGTTCGCATGGCCGCAGGCATGACGTCCGATCGACGCGCGACGCCCGTCGCGCCTGAACGGTTCGATAACAACAAAGCCCCCGCGCCGCCTTCACGCGATGCCCGGTCACACCGGAACCGTTTTTTTGGAGGGAGACATGAAAGGAAGTCAGACAGGCCTCGGAACCGGCCTGAAGCAGCGCCACGTCACGATGCTGTCGATCGCGGGCGTGATCGGCGCCGGGTTGTTCGTCGGTTCGGGGCATGCGATCGCGGAGGCCGGTCCGGCCGCGCTGATCGCTTACGCAATCGCGGGGCTGCTCGTCGTGCTCGTGATGCGGATGCTCGGCGAGATGGCGGTTGCGCAGCCGGACAGCGGCTCGTTCTCGACCTATGCCGATCGCGCGATCGGCCATTGGGCGGGCTTCACGATCGGCTGGCTCTACTGGTGGTTCTGGGTGCTCGTGATTCCGATCGAGGCCACGGCCGCCGCGACGATTCTCAATGCGTGGTTCCCCGGCGTCGCGACGTGGATCTTCGCACTCGGCATCACGTCGGTGCTCACCGTCACGAATCTTTTCTCGGTCAAGAACTACGGCGAATTCGAATTCTGGTTCGCGCTCATCAAGGTGGTCGCGATCGTCGTATTCCTCGCGATCGGCGGCGCGGCGATCGTCGGCCTGCTGCCGGGCTCGAACGTATCGGGCGCGGCGCGCCTCGTGAACGCGGGCGGCTTCATGCCGAACGGCATCGGCGCGGTGCTCGCCGCGATGCTGACGACGATGTTCTCGTTCCTCGGCACCGAGATCGTCACGATCGCCGCGGCCGAATCCGAGCACCCGGAGCGCCAGATCGTCCGCGCGACGAATTCGGTGATCTGGCGGATCTCGCTGTTCTATCTCGGCTCGATCTTCGTCGTCGCGGCGCTCGTGCCTTGGAACGACGCGCTGCTGCCCGCGCACGGCTCGTATCAGCGCGCGATGGAGCTGATCGGCGTGCCGCACGCGAAGGCGATCATCGACGTGATCGTGCTGGTGTCGGTCGCGAGCTGCCTGAATTCGGCGCTCTACACGGCGTCGCGGATGATCTTCTCGCTGTCGAGGCGCGGCGACGCGCCCGCGCTCTTGCGCCGTACCGATGCAAGCGGCACGCCGCGCGCGGCGGTGCTCGCGTCGACCGCGTTCGGCTTCATCACGGTGATCGCGAACTACGTGATGCCCGAGCAGGTGTTCGGTTTCCTGCTTGCGACGTCGGGCGCGATCGCGTTGCTCGTGTATCTCGTGATCGCGATCTCGCAGTTGCGGATGCGCAAGATGCTCGACGCGACGGGCGAGCGTTTGCAACTGCGGATGTGGTGTTTCCCGTGGATCACGTGGGCGGTGATCCTGTTCATTTGCGGCGTGCTGACGGTGATGCTGGTGAGCGAGGCGCACCGGATGGAAGTGGGCGCGACGGCGGTGCTTGCGCTGATCGTGCTGGCGGCGTCGTGGCTGAACAAGCGCGGCCGCGATGCGCAGGCGAGCGTGGGGCGGCGGGTGTCGGCGACGTAACGAACGCGAGCGGCCCGAGGGCGCGGCTGCGCCCGATCTTCGCTGCCCGGGGCAAGCCCGGAACAATCTTGGCCCGACCGGCATGTGCCGGCCGGGCCATTTTCTATTCACGAATCGGGCGTGAGGGCGGCGGGCCGGCGGCGACGGTTGCGCGCCGGCGATGATCCAAAACAAAGGTCCGCATTGCGCGGGCCTTGCAAGCATGCTGCGGCGCGCGGCGAGCGCCGTCGCGAAACGCTCAGACGTTGAACAGGAAGTTCATCACGTCGCCGTCGTGCACGACATATTCCTTGCCTTCCGCACGCATCTTGCCCGCCTCCTTCGCGCCTTGCTCACCCTTGTACGCGATGAAATCCTCGTAGGCGATCGTCTGCGCGCGAATGAAGCCGCGCTCGAAATCCGTGTGAATCACGCCCGCCGCTTGCGGCGCGGTGTCGCCGATGTGAATCGTCCACGCGCGCACTTCCTTCACGCCTGCGGTGAAGTACGTCTGCAGTCCGAGCAGCTTGAAGCCCGCGCGGATCACGCGGTCGAGGCCCGGCTCGTCCATGCCCATGTCGGCGAGGAACGCTTCTTTGTCTGCGTCGTCGAGGTCGGCGATCTCCGCCTCGATTGCCGCGCACACCGCGACGACCGGCGATTTCTCGCTTTCCGCGTACTTGCGCACCGCGTCGAGGTGCGGATTGTTCTCGAAGCCGTCTTCCTTCACGTTCGCGACGTACATCGCGGGCTTCGCGGTGATCAGGCAGAACGGCTTGAGGAGCGCCTTTTCGTCGTCGGACAGGTCGAGGCCGCGCACGGCCTTGCCCTGATCGAGGTGCGCGCGCGTCTTTTCGAGCACCGCGACGAGCTTCGCCGCTTCCTTGTCGTTGCCCGACTTCGCCGCCTTCGAATAGCGGGCGAGCGCTTTCTCGACGGTGCCGAGGTCGGCGAGCGCGAGTTCGGTGTTGATGACTTCGATGTCGTCGAGCGGGCTCACCTTGCCGGCGACGTGGATGACGTTCTCGTCCTCGAAGCAGCGCACGACGTGCGTGATCGCGTCGGTTTCGCGGATGTTCGCGAGGAACTGGTTGCCGAGGCCCTCGCCCTTGCTCGCGCCGGCGACGAGGCCCGCGATGTCGACGAACTCGACGACGGCCGGCACGACGCGCTCGGGTTTGATGATGTCGGCGAGCGCCTTCAGGCGCGCGTCAGGCACCTCGACAACGCCGACGTTCGGCTCGATCGTGCAAAACGGATAGTTCTCGGCGGCGATGCCGGCCTTCGTCAGCGCGTTGAACAGGGTGGACTTGCCGACGTTGGGCAAGCCGACGATGCCGCATTTGAGGCTCATGGGTTCCTTCGGGATTCAATGGGTTGTGCGTGATGTGGGGCGCTTCGGGCCCGGCGCGCTCGTCCGCGCGCTATCGCGAACCGCACCGGGCCGGGCAGGAGCATCCGGCCGGGCGCCGGCGGGATGTGCGTTGCCACCAAAAGAGGCAATTGTAACTCGTTCGACGGCGGGGCAAGGCAACCGGCGGCTCGGGCGGCGGCACGCCGCGGCGCTGCCGCACGCGGGGGCCGGCGCGGTGCGAACGGCGCGGCGGAGGTCGCGAAGACGCGTTGCGACGGAGCGCGGCCGACGCCTGCCGCGCACGAAGCGTCATGCGCGAACATCGGCGCACGGCCGACGCGCGCGCCGCGAGTGAGCCTTTCGCGGCGCCCGGCGGCGCGGGGCCGGCGAGGCCCGAAGCCGAATCAGTCGGCGATCCGCCGGTCGGCGAGCGCCGCGCGGCAGTCGTCGAGCACGAGCTGCGCGAGGCGCGCGTCGTAGTTCAGGTCGTCGGTATCGATGATTTCTTCCACGGCGTCGCGCGCCCACGGCGCGTTGACGAATTCCGCGTGCTTCTTCGCGATGTCGAGTGCGATGAGCGACAGCTTCGCGAGTGTGAGCCAATCGGCTTCGCGTGCGTGCCGGTCGAGCCATTTGTGCGCGGACTGGACCTGAAAGGCTGCACCGGGCCAGCTCTCGTTCAGGTAATAGGCGCCGAGATTTCCGACGACGAGCCAGCAGAGCAGCTCCACTCGGTCCTGTTGATTGAGATGGTGGCGCAGGTCGCTCATGGCCGTGCTCACGAAGGTGGTTGAGACCTGTTTTTACGGCGCGCTCGATATGATCGCGTCGTGATTGAAACGATAGCACGCGACGAGCGGAATCAGACAGGCGTTCGGTGGGATGGACCGCACTTGGCGCTCGGGCGCCGCGGCTCGCGCGGGGCGGGGGCTGCGGTGCGCGACGCGTTGCCCGCGGGAACGGCGCGACGGCGGCGCGGGGCTGCGATGGGGTGC
This sequence comes from Burkholderia thailandensis E264, assembly GCF_000012365.1. Lineage (NCBI taxonomy): Bacteria > Pseudomonadati > Pseudomonadota > Betaproteobacteria > Burkholderiales > Burkholderiaceae > Burkholderia > Burkholderia thailandensis. Next base: position 3,355,454 of record NC_007651.1, on the reverse strand, counting down.
GGGAAGGCGCTCGTCCGAGCCGCGATTTTCATCGGCAGGCGCAGCGCGTATCGGCGCATCGGCGCATTGGCGGGCTCACGCTCGGGCGTCGGCCCCACGCGGCTTGCAGGAACTCGGCTGGGACGGCTGCGCTTGGCGGTGCGCCCGTTCGTGGCCGCTTGCCGAAAAGGCCGGCAAGCGTCGGCTTCGCGCCGCCGATCGCACGTGACGAGACCGGCGACGCGAGCCGCGGGCGACGGGCCGCCGATTCGCGGCCGACGCCGCCGGGCGCGTCAATACCGGTAGTAGTAGCCGCGATGATGATGGTAGCCGCCGTCCGGTACCACGATGCATCCTGCGAGCACGCTGCCCAGCACGACCGCGAGGGCGGCGAGAGCCGCGATCCGTTTCATCGATATCTCCTGTGGTTGCTTGCGTCGGCACACTGTAGTGGCCGGCGGGATGACAAGCGGTGTGCGTTTGTAAGGAAACGTGTGGCGCGTAATGCGCGGCCGCGCCGGCGCGCGGCCGCGGGCGAGCGCCCGTTACATCGCCGCGCAAAGGCGGGGGCGATCGGAGCGGCGCGGGCCCGCCGCCCACGCGTGAAAACCCGCATCGGACGGCCGCCGCGAAACCGGTCCGGCGCGTGCGTCGCCGTGTCGCGCGCCCTGATTTACCGCAAATTCCCCGAGGGAAACGGCGTGGCCCTCCCGGCTATAATGCCCGCCATGACTGCCTATCATCAGACCTTCGACGTCGCCGTCGTCGGCGGCGGCCTCGTCGGCAAGACGGCCGCGCTCGCGCTGACGCAGGCGGGCCACAAGACCGCGCTGCTCGCGCAGCCGGCTGTCCCGCGTCCCGCCGATCTCGCGTTCGACTCGCGCATCTACGCGCTTTCCGCGAGCTCGCAGGCGCTGCTCGAGCGGCTGCGCGTGTGGCAGGCGCTCGATCATGCCCGGCTCGCGCCCGTCTACGACATGCGCGTCTATGGCGACGCGCATGCCGAACTGCACTTCTCCGCGTTCCAGGCGGCGGTGTCGCAGCTCGCGTGGATCGGCGAATCGTCGCTGATCGAATGCGCGCTCGACGCCGCGCTGCGCTTTCAGCCGAACCTCACGTGGTTCGACGCGCGCGCTCAGGGCCTCGACGTGAAGCCGGACGCCGCGACGCTCTCGCTCGCGAACGGCGACGTGATCGAATGCGATCTCGTCGTTGGCGCGGACGGCGCGCATTCGTGGGTGCGCTCGCAGATCGGCTCGAAGGTCGAGCGGCGCGATTACCGGCAGACGGGCGTCGTCGCGAACTTCAAGGCGGCGCAGCCGCATCGCGAGACCGCGTATCAGTGGTTCCGCGACGGCGAGATCGTCGCGCTGCTGCCGCTGCCGGACGGCCACGTGTCGCTCGTCTGGTCCGCGCACACCGCGCACGCCGACGAACTGCTCGCGCTCGATCCCGCGCGGCTCGCGGCCGAGGTCGAGCGCGTGACGATGAACCGCCTCGGCGCGCTCGAGTGCGTGACGCCCGCTCAGGGTTTCCCGCTCGCGCTGCAGACGGTCGACCGGCTGATCGCGCCGCGCGTCGCGCTCGTCGGCGACGCCGCGCATTTGATTCACCCGCTCGCGGGCCAGGGGATGAACCTCGGCTTGCGCGACGTCGCCGCGCTCGCCGACACCCTCGCGAACCGCGAGGCGTTCCGCGATCTCGGCGACACCGTGCTGCTGCGCCGCTACGAGCGCGCGCGGCGCGAGGACATCCGCGCGCTGATGATCGCGACGGACGGCCTGCAGCGGCTCTTCTCGCTGCCGGGCGCGCTCGCGCGCATCGTGCGCAACACGGGGATGGCGCTCGTCGGCGCGCAGCCGCTCGTCAAGCGCTGGCTGGTCGCGTCGGCGCTTGGCTGACGCGTGGCGCGAACCTTCGCGCGGCGCGGCGGTCGGACACTGCTCGGCCACAGTCAGTCGTACACTGTGACGATGCACGCACGCTTTGAAGGATGATTTGCATGAAAAAAACGATTCGTATCGCCGCGCTCGCACTCGCTGCCGCGACGGCGACGCTCGGCTGCACCGCGCAGGCCGACCAGTCCACCGACAAGCTGAAGGCCGCGCTGCAGTCGCGCCTTGGCGCCGACGCCCCGATCAAGAGCGTGACGAAATCGCCGATCGCGGGTTTGTACGAGGTCAATCTCGGCTCGCAGATCGTCTACAGCGACGCGTCGGGCGACTACGTGCTGCTCGGCGAGCTCGTCAACACGAAGACGCACAAGAACCTGACGGCCGAGCGTCTAGCCGAGATCAACAAGATCGATTTCGCGAGCCTGCCGCTTTCGAACGCGATCAAGGTCGTGAAGGGCAACGGCGCGCGCAAGATCGCGGTGTTTTCCGATCCGAACTGCCCGTACTGCAAGAAGCTCGAGACGACGCTGCAGTCGGTCGACAACGTGACCGTCTACACGTTCCTGTATCCGGTGCTGTCGCCCGATTCGACGGTGAAGTCGAAATCGATCTGGTGCGCGAGCGACCGCGTGAAGAGCTGGCAGGCGTGGATGCTCGAGCATCGCGCACCGACGGCCGCGGGGAACTGCGACACGACCGCGCTCGACAAGAATCTCGCGCTCGGCCGCGGGATGAACGTGACGGGTACGCCGACCGTGTTCCTCGCCGACGGCACCCGCCTGCCGGGCGCCGTGTCCGCCGACGAACTGAATCAGGCGCTCGCCAGCGTCAAGTGACGCGGCGTTTCCCGCATCGCCAAAGAGGCGCCGGCGCGTAGCCGGCGCCTCTTTTCGTATCCGTTTCCGTTCCCGCTTGCCCAGACCGATTCCGACGATGAAGCCGATTCGCTACACGATCGTTCCGAAAGACCCCGCCGCGCACCTGTTCGAAGTGACGCTCACGCTCGCCGATCCCGATCCGGCCGGTCAGCGCTTTGCGCTGCCCGCATGGATTCCGGGCAGCTACATGGTGCGCGAGTTCGCGCGCAACATCGTGACGCTGCGCGCGTTCAACGACGCGGGCCGCAGGTTGCGGATCGGCAAGCTCGACAAGCACACCTGGCAGGCCGCGCCGTCGCCCGGAGCGATCACGCTGCGCTACGACGTCTACGCATGGGATCTGTCGGTGCGCGCCGCGCATCTCGACGACACGGGCGGCTTCTTCAACGGCACGAGCGTGTTTCTCGCGCCGCTCGGCCACGAGGACGCGCCGTGCGAGGTGATGATCGAGCGCCCGGCGGGCGACGCGTACCGGCGCTGGCGCGTCGCCACCGCGCTGCCGGAGGCGCGCGGCACGAAGCGCTACGGCTTCGGCGCGTACCGCGCGCAGAACTACGACGAGCTGATCGACCATCCGGTCACGCTCGGCGAGTTCGCGCTCGCGTCGTTCGACGCGCACGGCGTGCCGCACGACATCGCGATCGCGGGCCGCGTGACCGGGCTCGATCTCGAGCGGCTGGCGGCCGACCTGAAGCGCGTGTGCGAAGCGCAGATCGCGCTGTTCGAGCCGAAGACGAAGCGCGCGCCGATGTCGCGCTACGTGTTCATGACGCAGGCCGTCAGCGACGGCTACGGCGGGCTCGAGCATCGCGCGTCGACGGCGCTCGTCTGCAATCGCACCGACCTGCCGGTGAAGGGGCGCACGGAGAAGACGGAGGGCTATCGGACCTATCTCGGCCTGTGCAGCCACGAGTATTTCCACACGTGGAACGTAAAGCGGATCAAGCCGGCCGCATTCGCGCCGTACGACCTGTCGCGGGAGAACCATACGTCGCTGCTGTGGCTCTTCGAGGGCTTCACGTCGTACTACGACGACCTGATGCTCGTGCGCAGCGGCCTGATCTCGCAAGACGACTACTTCGCGCTCGTCGGCCGCACGATCGCCGGCGTGCAGCGCGGCGCCGGCCGGCTCAAGCAGAGCGTCGCCGAAAGCTCGTTCGACGCATGGATCAAGTATTACCGGCAGGACGAGAACGCGACGAACGCGATCGTCAGCTATTACACGAAGGGCTCGCTTGTCGCGCTCGCGTTCGATCTGGCGATCCGCGCGCGGACCCGCCACCGCAAGTCGCTCGACGACGTGATGCGGTTCTTGTGGCAGCGGTTCGGGCGCGACTTCTACGACGGCAAGCCGAACGGCGTCGGCGAGGGCGACGTGAAGGCGCTGATCGCCGAGGCGACGGGCGTCGATCTCGGCCGCCTCTTCGACGATGCGGTGTCCGGCACGCGCGATCTGCCGCTGGCCGCGCTCCTCGAGCCGTTCGGCGTGACGCTCGCGCCGGACGCGGGCGCGAACGGCTCGGCCGACGCGCCCCCGAAGCCGACGCTCGGCGCGCGCACCCGGGGCGGCGCGGAATGCACGCTCGCGGCCGTCTACGAAGGCGGCGCCGCGCATCGGGCGGGGCTGTCCGCGGGCGATGCGCTCGTCGCGATCGACGGGCTGCGCGTGACGGGCTCGAACCTCGACGCGCTGCTCGCGCGCTACCGGGTCGGCGACAAGGTCGAGATCCACGCGTTCCGGCGCGACGAGCTGCGCGTCGCGCATCTCAAGCTCGACGGCCCGGACATCGCGCGCTACAAACTGACGGCGCAGCCGAAACCCGCGGCGACGCGCGCCCGCCGCGACGCGTGGCTCGGGTTGCCGGCGGCGCGCGGCCGCCGATAATCGCGTCGGGCCGGGCGCGGATTGTTTCGCTGTTGCAACAATCCGTCGTCCGGCCGCTGCTTTTTCGCGGCGGCGGCGATCCGCACAATGGCGTCACTCGCGCTGCACTCGGCGCAAACCAAACCCACGGAGCCCGACATGACGACCATTCTCCAGATCAATTCCGCCGCCCGCTCGCAAGGCGCCCAGTCGACGATGCTCGCCGACGAACTGACGGCGAAGCTGCAACAGGGCAACCCCGGCGCAACCGTCAAGGTCCGCAGCCTGCTCGCCGACGCGCTGCCGCACCTCGACGACGCGGTTCTTGGCGCGTTCTTCACGCCGGCCGAGCAGCGCAGCGCCGAGCAGAACGCGATCGTCGCGAAGAGCGACGCGCTGATCGACGAGCTGCGCTCGGCCGACGTGATCGTGATCGGCGCGCCGATGTACAACTTCGGCGTGTCGTCTCAGTTGAAGACGTATTTCGACTGGATCGCCCGCGCGGGCGTCACGTTCCGCTACACGGCGCAAGGTCCGGAAGGGTTGCTCAAGGGCAAGAAGGTGTACGTGGTGTCGGCGCGCGGCGGCAAGCACGTCGGCATGCCGACCGACAGCCAGACGCCGTTCCTGACGACGTTCCTCGGCTTCATCGGCATGACCGATGTGACGTTCGTCTACGCGGAAGGTCTCGCGCTCGGGCCGGACGCGGCGAGCGAAGCGCTCGCGAGCGCACGCGAGGCGATCGCCGCGGTTTGAGCGTCGTTGCCCGGTAGCGGGAAAAAACGGAAAAAAACGCCGCGAACCTCCCAGGCCCGCGGCGTTTTCGTTTGCGTCGGCGATGGGCTGGATGCCGCGCGATGCACTTGGGCCTGGGGCACGTCCTTTTCACGTGGCGCGAGCGGAATCGCGCGCGGCGGGCTGTTTCGCCGAAACGGTCCGGCGTCGAGCGTCAGGCGAGCGTCTCGGCTGCGTCCGGCAGCCGCCAGTCGATCGGCGCGCGCCCGTGTTTGACGAGATAGTCGTTCGCGAGCGCGAAATGACGGCAGCCGAGGAAGCCGCGGTGCGCGGACAGCGGCGACGGATGCGGCGCTTCGAGCACGCAGTGCTCGCGCGGATCGAATAGCGCGCGCTTTGCCTGCGCGTGCGCGCCCCACAGCATGAACACGAGGTGGCGGTGGCGTGTCGCGAGTTCGTGGATCAGCGTGTCGGTGCATTTTTCCCAGCCGCGCTTCGCGTGGCTCGCGGCCGACGAGCGCTCGACGGTCAGCACCGTGTTGAGCAGCAGCACGCCCTGGCTCGCCCAGGTGTCGAGACAGCCGTGGCGGGGCGCTTCATAGCCGAAGTCGGCCGAGATTTCCTTGAAGATGTTGCGCAGCGACGGCGGCGGCCGCACGCCGGGCGGCACCGAGAACGCGAGCCCGTGCGCCTGCGGGATGCCGCGGTCCTCGCCGTGATACGGGTCCTGGCCGAGAATCACGACCTTCACGTCGTCCGGATGCGTGAGCCGCAGCGCGCGGAACACGTCGGCCGGATAAATCGCCTTGCCGGCCGCACGCTCGCCGTCGACGAAGCGGCAGAGCGGCGCATAGGCGTCGCTCGCGACGAACGGCTCGAGAATCGCGCGCCAGTCGGGCGGCAACGCGTCGAATTGCGATTCGAGGGTGGGCGTGAATGCGTCGCCCTTCGGGGCCGGCGGCGCGGGCGGAGCAGGATCGTCGAACAGCGAGGGTTGTTGCATCGGGCGGGACGAAGAGGGCTTGGTCATGCGGAAAAGGGCGGTCAGTCGGTGCGCAGGTCGCCGCCGCGCAGCCGATAGCCGCGCTGCGCCTTGCTCAGGTTGTCCGGCGCGACGCCCGGCAGCGCTGCGGCGACTTCGTCGGCGAGCGTCGCGAGCGCACCCGCGTCGCCATCGACGAGTTCGAGCTCGATCTCGCAGATCGGCTCGCGGCGCACGTCGCCGTCCGCCTGCGCGACGATCTCGCCGCGATCGAGCGCCGCCTCGATCGTCGCGCCCGCGTGTTCGATGCGCCACAGCGTGCGTGAGAAGTCGGTGCGAAAGAGCGCGATCAACTGCGGCGCGGCGGCGCGTAGCGCATCGGCCGCGTCCGGCACGTCGCATGCGGCGCAAAGCGCATCGATCTCGAGCGCTTCGCCCGCGACGGGCATCTCCCACTCGTGGCGGCGATGCAACCCGCGCTCGCTCATGCCGGCCGTCTTGAACGTCTGCAGCCAGCCCTGCGGCGCGCGCCGCAGGCGCAGCGCGCTTTTCGCGCGCGCGAGCGTGAGCGTCGGCGTGTCGAAGTAGACGTTCACGAGCGCGATCTCTCGGCCGCTGGCGCCGGCGCGCGCATCGAGAAAGCGCCGCGCCGCGTCGACTTGCGCGGCGGGCAGCGCGAGCTTGATTTCCTGTTCGATCGCCATCGCGGGCCGCTCAGAAGAACATCCGCGCGAGTTCCGCGCCCGGATTCTCGGCGCGCATGAACGCTTCGCCGACGAGGAACGTATGCACGCCCGCCGCTTCCATTCGCTCGACGTCCGCGCGCGACAGGATGCCCGATTCGGTGACGACGATGCGGTCGTCCGGAATCGCGTCGAGCATGCCGAGCGTCGTGTCGATCGTCGTCTCGAACGTGCGCAGGTTGCGGTTGTTGATGCCGACGAGCGGCGTCTTCAGTTCGAGCGCCGCGCTCAGTTCGTCGCGGTTGTGCACCTCGACGAGCACCGCGAGCCCGAGCGAATGCGCGTACGCCTCGAGATCGACCATCAGCGGCGTATCGAGTGCGGCGGCGATCAGCAGGATCGCGTCCGCGCCCATCGCGCGCGCTTCGAGCACCTGATACGGGTCGACGATGAAGTCCTTGCGCAGCACGGGCAGGTTGCATGCGGCGCGCGCCTCTTCCAGATAGCGCGCGCTGCCCTGGAAGAACTGCTCGTCGGTCAGCACCGACAGGCATGCGGCGCCGTGCTCCGCGTACGAGCGGGCGATGTCGGCCGGCACGAAGCGCTCGCGCAGCACGCCTTTCGACGGGCTCGCCTTCTTCACCTCGGCGATGACGGCGGCGTGTCCGGCCGCATGCTTGCCGCGCAGCGCGCCGACGAAGTCGCGCGAATCGCGCGCCGACGCCTGCAGCTTCAGTTCTTCGAGCGGCGCGCTCTTGAGTGCGGCGGCGATCTCTTCGCGCTTGACGGCGATGATTTTGTCGAGGATGTCGCTCATGGATGTCTGCCCTGCGTGCTGGATTCGGATTCGGTTGAGGCGCGAGGCGCCGGATCAGCGCTTGAACTGCTGCGTGAAGCGCGCGAGCTCGTCGACCTTCTCGCGCGCGCGGCCGCTCGCGATCGCTTCGCGCGCGAGCTGGATGCCGTCGGCGATCGAGCCCGCGACGTTCGCCGAATAGAGCGCGGTGCCCGCGTTGAGCGTGACGATTTCGCGCGCGACGCCCGGCTTGTTGCCGAGCGCCTCGAGCAGCATCACGCGGGATTCGCCGGCGTTCTCGACCTTTAGCGTGCGGTTCGACACCATCTGCATCCCGAAGTCCTCCGGGTGGATCTCGTACTCGCGCACTTCGCCGTCGCGCAGCTCGCCGACGAGCGTCGCCGCGCCGAGCGACACCTCGTCCATCCCGTCCTTGCCGTAGACGACGAGCACGTGCCGCGCGCCGAGCCGCTGCATCACGCGCACCTGAATGCCGACGAGATCCGGATGGAACACGCCCATCAGCTGGTTCGGCGCGTCGGCCGGGTTGGTGAGCGGCCCCAGGATGTTGAAGATCGTCCGCACGCCGAGCTCGCGGCGCACGGGCGCGATGTTGCGCATCGCCGGATGATGGTTCGGCGCGAACATGAAGCCCATCCCCGTCTCGGCGATCGACGCGGCCACCTGCTCGGGCTGCAGATCGATGTTCACGCCGAGCGCCTCGAGCACGTCGGCGCTGCCGGACTTGCTCGACACGCCGCGGTTGCCGTGCTTCGCGACCTTCGCGCCCGCCGCCGCCGCGACGAACATCGTCGCGGTCGAGATGTTGAACGTGTGCGAGCCGTCGCCGCCCGTGCCGACGATGTCGACGAAATTCGCGTTGTCCTCCACCTCGACGTGGCGCGCGAACTCGCGCATCACCGTCGCGGCGGCGGTGATCTCGCCGATCGTCTCCTTCTTCACGCGCAGACCGGTGATGATCGCGGCCGCCATCACGGGCGACATGTCGCCGCGCATGATGAGCCGCATCAGGTGCAGCATTTCGTCGTGGAAGATCTCGCGGTGCTCGATCGTGCGCTGCAGCGCTTCCTGGGGAGTGATGGTCATGATTCGGTCCGCCGTCGTCAGGCTGAATGAGCGGCCGCTTGCCGCGCTTCCTTCAGGAAATTCTCGAGGAGCGCGTGGCCGTGCTCCGACAGGATCGATTCCGGATGGAACTGGACGCCTTCGATGGGCAGCGTCTTGTGGCGCACGCCCATGATCTCGCCGTCGTCGGTCCACGCCGTGATTTCCAGGCAATCGGGCAGCGATTCGCGCTCGATCGCAAGCGAATGATAGCGGGTCACGTCGAAGTGCTTCGGCAGGTCGGCGAATACGCCGCGGCCGTCGGTCTCGATCCGGCTCACCTTGCCGTGCATGATCGTCTTCGCGCGCACGACGCGGCCGCCGAACGCCTCGCCGATCGCCTGGTGGCCAAGGCACACGCCGAGAATCGGCTTCTTGCCGGCGAACTCGCGCAGCACGCCGAGCGTGATCCCCGCATGCTGCGGGTTGCTCGGGCCGGGCGACAGGCAGATCGCGTCGGGGTTCAGGCGCGCGATTTCGTCGAGCGTGATCTCGTCGTTGCGATAGGTGCGCACGTCCTCGCCGAGCTCGCCGAAGTACTGGACCAGGTTGTAGGTGAACGAATCGTAGTTGTCGATCATGAGCAGCATGGTCAGTCTCCGGTCAGAAATCGGAATCGAGGCCGTCTTGCACCTGTTCGGCCGCGCGCAGCACCGCACGCGCCTTGTTCTCGGTTTCCTGCCATTCGGATTCGGGCACCGAGTCGGCGACGATGCCCGCCGCCGCCTGCACGTACAGATTGCCGTTGTGGATGAGGCCCGTGCGGATCGCGATCGCGAGATCCATCTCGCCCGAGAACGACAGGTAGCCGACCGCGCCGCCGTAGAGCCCGCGCTTCACCGGCTCGAGCTCGTCGATCAGCTCCATCGCGCGGACCTTCGGCGCGCCGGAGAGCGTGCCGGCCGGGAACGTCGCGCGCAGCACGTCGTAATTCGTCATGCCGGGCTTCAGCTTGCCTTCGACCGAGCTCACGATATGCTGCACGTGCGAGTATTTCTCGATCACCATCTTGTCGGTCACTTGAACCGAGCCGATCTGCGCGATGCGGCCGACGTCGTTGCGCGCGAGGTCGATCAGCATCACGTGCTCGGCGATCTCCTTCGGATCGTTGAGCAGCTCGGTCGCGAGCTCGGCATCGCGCTCGGGCGTGTTGCCGCGCGCACGCGTGCCGGCGAGCGGGCGGATTGTCACGATCTGGTCGTCGCCGCGCTTCTCCTGGCGCACGAGAATCTCCGGCGATGCGCCGACGACATGGAATTCGCCGAAGTTGTAGTAATACATATACGGCGACGGATTCAGCGAACGCAGCGCGCGGTACAGCGACAGCGGATTGTCGCGATACGGCTTCGCGAGGCGCTGGCCGACCTGGATCTGCATCAGCTCGCCCGCCGCGATGTATTCCTTCGCCTGGCGCACGGCGGCCAGATAGTCTTCCTTCTTGAACTCGCGATAGATTTCGGTGCGCACGCTCGCCGACGTGACGGGCGGCACGACGCTCGCGCGCAGCCGGTGCTTCAGCTCGCGCAGCCGCTGCTTGGCTTTCGTGTACGCCTCGGGCTTCGTCGGATCGGCGTAGACGATCAGGTAGAGCTTGCCGGCGAGATTGTCGATGACGGCGACTTCCTCGGTGAGCAGCAACTGGATGTCGGGCAGGCCGAGATCGTCGCGCGGCGCGGTGTGCGCGAGCTTTTTCTCGATGTAGCGCACCGCGTCGTAGCCGAAGTAGCCGGCGAGGCCGCCGCAGAAGCGCGGCAGGCCGGGACGCTGCGCGACCTTGAAGCGGCTCTGGAATTTCGCGATGAACGCGAACGGATCGCCGTCGTGGGTTTCGACGACCCGGCCGTCCGTCACGACTTCCGACACGCCGTTCTTCGTGCGCACGAGCGTGTGCGCGGGCAGGCCGATGAACGAGTAGCGCCCGAAGCGCTCGCCGCCCACCACCGATTCGAGCAGGAACGAGTTGGCGCCGCCGCGTTCGGGCTGCGCGAGCTTCAGATACAGCGAAAGCGGCGTTTCGAGGTCGGCCAGCGCTTCGGCGATGAGCGGAATGCGGTTGTAGCCCTCGTTGGCGAGCGATTGGAATTCGAGTTCAGTCATGTTCCGGTCCTGTCGTCGGGACGATCGGCGCGGCGCGCCGGGGATCGCGTGGCGCTGCGCTCGCGCCCGGAGCACGTCCCTCGCGGGGCGGATCGGACGAACCGGCGGATGCTTTGCCTGGCGATCGTGCGTCGCGCGCCGACGGGCAGCCCGAACGCGGAACGTTCGACAGCGGCAGGGCCGGCGGGTTGGACGACGATCGGGGCGCGGACGCGCAGCGAAACAAAAAACGGGGCTGAAGACGAGCTTCAGCGTACCTCATCGAGGTTGGCGCGACCAGCGACGCCAGGGCCAGGCTCCCCGGTCGATGCTGCTCAGACTCCGTTTTTTGTTCAGAAACATGCGGATGGAAGAAAAAGTCAGATGGCTGATCTTGCCGCTGATCTTGCCGAATTATGCGCGGAAATGAGCCGCGCGGCGGCGAGAAGCGAATCGACTATACCATCCGATTCGATCGTTTGTATAGCGTTGCCGTGGTTGTAGCCGTACGGCACGGTCAGCGTCGCCATTCCGGCGGCGCGGCCCGCGAGCGCGTCGTTCTCCGAATCGCCGATCGCGACCGCCGCGCGCGGCGCGACGCCGAGCGCATCGCACGCGGCAAGCATCGGCGCCGGATCGGGTTTCTTGCGCGGCACGCTGTCGCCGCCGAACACCGCGCAGAAGTGCCCGGAGAGGCCGTACTGCGCGAGCAGCTCGACTGCGAACCGGTAAGGCTTGTTTGTCACGCATGCCAGCTTGACGCCCGCGTCGCGCATCGCCTGCAAGCCTGCGTCGACGTCCGGGTAGAGCCGCGTGTGGCGGCCGTTGATCTTCGCGTATTCGGCCTGGTAGAGCGCGAGTGCCTCGCCAAAGCGCGCGCTCGCGTCGTGTTCGGAAAAGCGCGGCGTGAGCACGCACTGAATCAGGTTCTCCGAACCCTTGCCGACATAGCGCATCACCTCCTCGCGCGTCGTTTCCCGAGCGTCGAGCTGCGCGAGCATCGCGTTCAGGCCGGCCGTGAAATCGTCTGCTGTATCGACCATCGTGCCGTCGAGGTCGATGAGCGCCGCTTCGATGCGCGGCGCGTCGATGAAGGGCGACGTCGTCATCGTGCTCACGCGCGCTTGACGGCGGCGAGCGCGTCGCGCATCTCGCCGATCACCTGACGATAGTCGGGCTTGCCGAAGATCGCCGAGCCCGCGACGAACGTGTCCGCGCCCGCCGCGGCGATTTCCGCGATGTTGTCGGCCTTCACGCCGCCGTCGATCTCCAGATGGATCTCGCGGCCGGTGCGCGCGGTGTACGCGTCGATGCGCGCGCGGGCTGCGCGCAGCTTGTTGAGCGCCTCGGGAATGAACGATTGACCGCCGAAGCCCGGATTCACCGACATGATCAGCACGAGATCGACGCGGTCCATCACGTGGTCGAGGTAGTTGAGCGGCGTCGCCGGATTGAACACGAGGCCCGCCTTGCAGCCGTGATCGCGGATCAGGCCGAGCGTGCGGTCGATGTGGTCCGACGCTTCCGGGTGAAAGCTGATCAGGTTCGCGCCCGCCTTCGCGAAATCCGGCACGATCCGGTCGACCGGGCGCACCATCAGATGCACGTCGATCGGTACCTGCACGTGCGGCCGGATCGCCTCGCAGACAAGCGGGCCGATCGTCAGGTTCGGCACGTAGTGGTTGTCCATCACGTCGAAGTGGATCCAGTCGGCGCCGGCGGCGACGACGTTGCGGACTTCTTCGCCGAGCCGCGCGAAGTCGGCCGACAGAATGCTGGGGGCGATGCGGAATTGCGTCATGAGCGGAAAGCGCGTGGGGAGCGTTGCGATACGGAAAAACGCCATTCTACCGCCGCGGCGCGCGGCGCCCGGTTGCGGGCCGGGGCCTCATCAAGCAGAATGCCGAACCAAAGCGGCGCGTCGGCCGTGCGGGGCGGGCGCCTCGGCAGCGGCTGCGGCGGGCGACCTCGACGGGACCACCATGAGCCAGTATCGATTCAGCGTATCGGTGAAGACCAGCTATTTGCCGGAACAATCCGACCCCGAACGCCGTCAATACGCATTCGCGTACACGCTGACGATCCGCAATACAGGGCAGGTGGCGGCGCAACTGATCGCCCGGCACTGGATCATCACGGATAGCGAGAACCAGGTTCAGGAGGTCAAGGGGCTCGGCGTCGTAGGCCATCAGCCGTTGCTGCAGCCGGGCGAGCAGTTCGAGTACACGAGTTGGGCCGTGATCGCGACGCCTGTCGGCACGATGCGCGGCGCGTATTTTTGCGTCGCGGAGGACGGCGAGCGCTTCGAGGCGCCCGTCGACGAATTCGCGCTGCACATGCCGCGCACGCTGCACTGAGCGTGCGGGCGCCGCCGGGGCGCGGCAGATTGGGGCGCTGTCAGCGCTGGGGCTTGTCGTGCCGGCCGGGCTGCTTCTTCTTGCCCGAAGCCGTCCAGACGACGATGAATATGAGCAGGGCGAGCGCCAGCAACGATTCCAGCGCAAAGATGAGCATCGGGTATTGGTCGAGCAGATCGGACATGGCGGTTTCCATCAACAACGGACATTGTATGGGTTTTAGCCGGCGGCTTGCCGGGTGGGCTGCGGCCGTCGCGGCTGCGGCGCTTCTTGCCGCATGCGGCGGCACGCCGGTGCGGCAGGCGTCGCGGCCCGCGGGTGCCGCGATCGTACCAGGGCAGATCGCGGCTGCGCGACTCACGCCCGTCGCGTGGCAGCAGGTGCCGGGCTGGCAGGACGACAGCCTGATCGGCGCGACGATCGCGCTGCGCGAGAACTGCGTACGCCTCGCGCGGCAGGCGAACTGGCAGCGCGCGTGCGCGGCCGCCGTGCGGCTCGACGATCTCGACGTCGGCAGTGCCCGCACCTTCTTCGAGACGTACTTCACGCCATTCCAGTTCGCGAATAACGACGGCACGCTCGACGGCCTCGTGACCGGCTACTACGAACCGCTGCTGCACGGCTCGCGGGTTCGGCGTGGTCCGTATCAGTACGCGCTCTACCGCTGGCCCGCCGGCTACCGCGCGGGCGCGTCGATGCCGGCACGCGCGCAGCTCATGCGCTCGGGCGTGCTGAACGGCAACGAGCTCGTCTGGGTCGACGATCCGATCGAGGCGTTCTTCCTGCAGGTGCAAGGCTCGGGCCGGGTCGTCCTCGACGACGGTACGGTGATGCGGGTCGGTTACGGCGGCACGAACAACCAGCCGTACCGCTCGATCGGCAAATGGCTGCTCGATCATGGCGAACTCAGCGCCGGGCAGGCGACGATGCAGGGGATCAAGGCGTGGGCGCGCGCGAATCCGTCGCGTGTCGATGCGCTGCTCGACACCAATCCTCGCTTTGTGTTCTTCCGCGAGATGCCGTCGCAGGAGGACGTGCCGCGCGGCGGCGCGGACGGCCCGGTGGGCGCGCTCGGCGTGCCGCTCACGCCGGAGCGCTCGATCGCGGTTGATCCGTCGTCGATTCCGCTCGGCACGCCGGTGTTCCTGCAGACGACGCGTCCGATGACGAATGCGCCGCTCAATCGCCTCGTGTTTGCGCAGGATGTCGGAACGGCGATCAGGGGCGGCGTGCGGGCGGACTATTTCTGGGGGCTTGGCGACGACGCAGGCGACCAGGCCGGCCGGATGAAGCAGACCGGGCGGATGTGGCTGCTGTTTCCCAATTCATGAGCGGCGCGTGAGCATGCGCGTGCGCGCGGCGAGCGTCGGGTGCTTGACCGCGTGAGTGCGATTGCGTGACCGCGCTGTGGCCGCGCGAGCGTTGCATTGGGGCGACGGCGGATTGCGCGCCGCGTTCGTCCGCATGTCGGGCGGCGCGCTTTGTTTTCGGGGGGATCGGTGGTGGGGCTGGGGGCGCGCGAACGGCGCGCGGCCGGTCTGCGCGATCGAACGTATGTGATTCGCGCCGCCGTGCATCGCGCGGCGGTTTTTCCTCCAAGCGGTTCGTTTCGGAACGGGCGGCGCGCGCGGGGCGTCCAGCGCGATGCGCGAAGCGTCACGACCGCCGCTTGTCGACGATTCGCCGCGCCTTGCCGACCGAGCGTTCGATGCCGTTGACGGGCAACACGTTGATGATCGCGGTCACGCCGATCAGCGACTTGATGTCGTGAGCGAGCGAGCGGCGTGCGGCATCGATCGCGGCTGCATCCGGCGCCGTCTCCGGGCAGGGCTCGACGTTGAGCGTCAGCACGTCGAGCGGCCCGTCCTTCGTCAGGACGACCTGATAGTGCGGCGCGAGCGCACGCTGCTTGAGCAACTGCTCTTCGAGCTGGGTCGGAAACACGTTTACGCCGCGCACGATCATCATGTCGTCCGAACGGCCGGTGATCTTTTCCATCCGGCGCATCGTGCGCGCGGTGCCGGGCAGCAGGCGCGTGAGGTCGCGGGTCCGATAACGGACGATCGGCATTGCCTCCTTCGTGAGCGACGTGAACACGAGCTCGCCGAACTCGCCGTCCGGCAGCACTTCGCCGGTGTCGGGATCGATGATTTCGGGGTAGAAGTGATCTTCCCAGATCGTCGGGCCGTCCTTCGTTTCGACGCACTCCGATGCGACGCCCGGGCCGATCACTTCGGAGAGCCCGTAGATGTCGACGGCGTCGATGCCCATGCGCTTTTCGATCGCGACGCGCATGTCGTTGGTCCACGGCTCCGCGCCGAAGATGCCGATCCGCAGCGAACACTGGGCGGGATCGAGGTGCTGGCGCTCCATTTCGTCGGCGATCGACAGCATGTAGCTGGGCGTCACCATGATGATGTCGGGCCGGAAGTCCTGAATCAGCTGCACCTGCTTTTCGGTCTGGCCGCCGCCGAACGGGATCACCGTGAGCCCGGCCCGCTCCGCGCCGTAATGGGCGCCGAGACCGCCCGTGAAGAGGCCATAGCCGTAGCTCACATGGACCTTGTCGCCTGGCCGGGCGCCCGCCGCACGGATCGAGCGGGCGACGAGGCCGGCCCACATATCGATGTCTTGCGCCGTGTAGCCGACCACGGTCGGCTTGCCCGTCGTGCCCGACGAAGCATGGATGCGCGAGAGGCGCTCCTGTGGAACGGCGAACATGCCGAACGGGTAGTTGTCGCGCAGGTCGTTCTTCGTCGTGAACGGAAAGCGGCCCAGATCCGCCAGCGTCTTCAGATCGGTCGGATGCACGCCCGCCTCGTCGAACTTGCGCCGATAGACGGGCGAATTCTCGTACGCGTGCGCGAGTGACCATTTCAGGCGGTCGAGCTGAAGCGCGAGCAGTTCGTCGCGGCTCGCCCGTTCGATCGGTTCGAGCGGAAGCGAGGTTGTCATGATGTCTCCAATATATTTATGTGAGCGCGTGTGCACGCTAACGGTCTATAGGGATCACCGTCCCTTTGATTTGGGTCGATTTGCCGCGGAACATCGCGACGGTTTCTCCCGCCCGGTTCGTTACGCGAATATCGTAGATGCCGTGCCGGCCGTTCAGCGTCTGCTCAGTCGCCTCTGCGGTGAGCACGTCGCCGCCCGCCACCGGCCGCAGGAATTCGATCGAGCAGCCGGCCGCGACGGTGTTGACGTTGTACGAGTTGCACGCGAACGCGAACGTTGAATCCGCGAGCGTGAAGATGAGTCCGCCGTGACAGATCTGGTGGCCGTTCAGAAAATCCGGGCGCACCGGCATGCACGTGCGCGCATAGCCCGGCCGCACTTCGAGCAGCTCGATGCCGAGGCCGCGGCTGCAGGCGTCCGCGGCAAACATTGCTTCGGCGGTCGCGCGGGCAAGCGCTTCGGCGGAGCGTTCGGCGGTTGCCGTGGGAGAGCGTTCGGTCATCTCAGCGTCCTTCGAAGCGAGGGGCGCGCTTTTCGATGAACGCGCGCACGCCCTCCGCGTAGTCGTACGATTGCCCGAGCTCGCGCTGAAGGTCGCGTTCGACATCGAGCTGTTGGTCGAGCGTGTTGGTGACGCTCGACCGCATCGCCTGCTTGATTGCCGCGATCGCTCGTGTCGGCTGCTGCGCGAGTTGTCGGGCGAGTTGCGAGGCGGTACCGGTGAGTTCGGCATCGTCGACGACGCGCCACACGAGCCCCCAACGCTCCGCCTGTTCGGCCCCGAGTTTGTCGCCCGTCAGCGCGAGGCCGAGCGCGCGGGCGAAGCCGACGCGCTGCGGCAGGAACCACGTGCCGCCGGAATCCGGAACGAGGCCGATCTTCACGAACGATTGAATGAAACTGCTCGATTTCGCCGCGATGACGAGATCGCACGCGAACGCCAGATTGGCGCCTGCGCCCGCCGCGATGCCGTTCACGGCGGCGATGACGGGCAGCGGCAGCGCTTGCAGGCGGCGAATGAGCGGATTGAAATGCGCTTCGATCATGTCGCCGAGATCGGTCATCGCCCCAGGTGTGAAATCGAGGTCGGCAAGATCCTGGCCCGCGCAGAAGCCGCGGCCCGCGCCCGTGAGAATCAATGCGCGCGCGTTGGCGGCCTGCACGTCGTCGAGCGCCGACTGCAGCTCGCGATGCATGTTGCGCGTGAAGCTGTTGAGCTTGTCGGGGCGATCGAGCGTGATCGTCGCGATCTGTGCTGCCGGATCGATGTCGATGCGAATCGCTTGGTAGGACATCGGCTGTCTCCTGTCATGCCTTCGAAATGAACGGGATGCGTCCTTCGCCTGCCGGCTCGTCTTATACGCGCTCGATCGCGATCGCGATGCCCTGCCCGACGCCGATGCACATCGTGCAGAGCGCGAAGCGGCCGCCGGTGCGATGCAACTGATACGTCGCGCTCGTCACGAGCCGCGCGCCCGAGGCGCCGAGCGGATGGCCGAGCGCGATCGCGCCGCCGTTCGGATTCACGCGCGCATCGTCGTCGGCGACGCCCAGCAGCCGCAGCACCGCCAGGCCCTGCGATGCGAACGCCTCGTTCAGCTCGATCACGTCGAACTGGTCGAGCGTCATGCCAAGCCGCGCGAGCAGCTTCTGCGTCGCCGGCGCCGGGCCGATCCCCATCACCCGCGGCTCGACGCCCGCGGTCGCGATCCCCAGCACGCGCGCGCGCGGCACGAGGCCGTGACGCCGCGCGGCCGCCTCGCTCGCGACGAGCAGCGCGCACGCGCCGTCGTTCACGCCCGACGCGTTGCCTGCCGTCACCGTGCCGTCCGGCCGCACGACGCCCTTGAGTTTGGCGAGCGCATCGAGCGTCGTCTCGCGCGGATGCTCGTCGCGCGCCACGACGAGCGGCTCGCCCTTCTTCTGCGCGATCGTCACCGGCACGATTTCCTGCGCGAGGGTGCCGTCGGCCTGCGCGCGCGCCGCCTTCTGCTGGCTGCGCAGCGCGAACGCGTCCTGATCGGCGCGGCTCACGCGGTAATCGGTCGCGACGTGCTCGGCCGTCTCCGGCATCGAATCGACGCCATACTGCTGTTTCATCAGCGGATTGACGAAGCGCCAGCCGATCGTCGTATCGAAGATCTCGGCCTGCCGCGAGAACGCGCTCGTCGCCTTGCCCGTGACGAACGGCGCACGGCTCATGCTCTCGACGCCGCCCGCGATCATCAGGTTCGCCTCGCCGGCCTTGATCGCGCGCGCGGCGATGCCGATCGCGTCCATCCCGGAGCCGCAGAGGCGGTTGATCGTCGCGCCGGGCACGGCGTGGGGCAAGCCGGCGAGCAGCAGCGACATGCGCGCGACGTTGCGGTTGTCTTCGCCGGCCTGGTTCGCGCAGCCGTAGATCACGTCGTCGACGGCGGCCCAGTCGACGTCGCGGTTGCGCTCGGCGAGCGCCTTGAGCGGCACCGCGCCGAGGTCGTCGGCCCGCACCGGGGCCAGCGCGCCGCCGTAGCGGCCGATGGGCGTTCGGATTGCGTCACACAGGAATGCTTTGGTCATGTCGAGTTCCGGCAAGGGTGAACCCGCGAGCGGGCGGGTTCATTCATGGTAGTGAACGATCGCGCGATCGGCAGCTCGGCCGAACGGGTTATGCCGTTTGGCCAGCTTCCGCGGGAACGGCCTTCGGCGCAACATGGTGCCGGCTCTGTACGACGCGGAAGCGATTCGCGACGAACGCTGCATCGGCGAGCGACGCGTTCGCGGCCGGATTGGCGCCCGTGCCGTGAAAGTCGGAGAACGCCGCCGACTGATTGACGAACACGCCACCCGTCAGATTGATCGACAGCGCGACGCCGCCTCGTATCGCCGCATCGTGCGCCGCTTCGACGACGGCATCGTCCGTGCTATAGACGGACAGCGTCAGCGCGCCGTGCTCGGCCGCGATCGAGCCGGCGAGATCGAGCGATTGCGCAGTCGAGTCGGTCGCGATGACGAACGAGATCGGACCAAACCACTCCTGCGTGTACTTCGCGCGATCCGCGACGTCGAGCTGCACCACGAGCGGCGTACGCACGCGTGCGTCCTTGAATGCCGGATGCTCGAGCGCCTGACTGTCGGCGAGCACGCGACCGAGTTTGCGCGCGCCGTCGATGCGGGCCGCGATGCCTTCGTTCTGGAGCGCGCCGATGAGCTCGACCGAGCGCGCCGGGTCGCCCGTCAGCTTCTGCACGGCGCCGGCGATTGCCAGTGCAACGTCGTCGAAACTGACGTGCCCTTCCGCGGTGCGGATGCCGTCGCGCGGAACATAGATGTTTTGCGGCGCGGTGCACATCTGGCCGGAGTAGAGCGCGAGCGAGAACGCGATGTTCTTGACGGCGGCTTTCAGATCGTCGATGGAATCGATCACGATCTGGTTGACGCCCGCCTTCTCCGTATACACCTGTGCCTGGTGCGCGTTGCGTTCGAGCCAGTTGCCGTTTTGCGAGCTGCCGGTGAAGTCGATCAGCTTGATCTCCGGGCGGAGCGCCAGCTCTTGGACGAGCGCGCCGTCGCTCCCTTCGGTCGCGAGCAGTGTGACGACGTTCGGATCGAAGCCCGCTTCACGCAGCACGGCGCGCGCGATGCGCACGGTGATCGCGAGTGGCAGGATCGCGCCGGGATGCGGCTTGACGATGACCGCGTTGCCGGTTGCCAGATCGGCAAACAGGCCCGGATAGCCGTTCCAGGTCGGGAACGTGCAGCAACCGAGCACGAGCCCCGTGCCGCGCGGCACGACCGTGTAGCGCTTGTGCATCGCGAGCGGCGGATTCTTGCCCTGCGGCTTTTCCCAATGGGCGTCGGCGGGGATGCGCTGCAGTTCGTGCCACGCGTAGGCGACGGCTTCAAGCGCGCGGTCCTGCGCATGCGGCCCGCCCGCCTGGAAAGCCATCATGAACGCCTGTCCGGTGGTGTGCATCACGCTGTATGCGATTTCGAAGCTCGCGCGATTCAGCCGGGCGAGGATTTCAAGGCTCACACCGACCCATGCGGACGGTCCGGCCTTGCGCCATGCGGTCTGTGCCTGGGCGGCAGCGGCGATCAACTCGTCGGGCGAAGATTTCGGGTAGCGGATGCCGAGTGCAAATCCGTACGGCGAGCGCTCGGCGCCGACCGTTCCGCCAGAGGCGGGCTGATCGAGTTCGAAGGGTTTGTAGAGTTGGGCTTTGAATGCTGCTTCGCCGTCTGCGTTGGCGCTTTCCCCGTACACTTTGGGGCTCGGCATCTCGGCGAACGGGCTCCAGTAGCCGCGCGTTTCGATCGTGGAGAGCGCGTGCTTCAACGTGTCTTCATGCTTCGTGAACAGAGGATGGGTCATGGCGGCAGGCGTGGTGAACGTTGAGAAAGGTGGCGGTCATTAATTAACCGACCGGTTGGTCGGAAAATGTTAGCATCAAATCGTCCGTACGTGTGCGGCATTTCATGTTTCATTGATCGAGGAGAGGCAGATGGCTTACGAGAACATCCTGGTGGAGACGCGGGGCCGGGTGGGACTGATTACGCTGAATCGTCCGAAGGCGCTGAATGCGCTGAACGACGCGCTGATGGACGAGCTCGGCGCGGCGCTCAAGGTATTTGATGCGGATGAGGGTATCGGCGCGATCGTGCTGACGGGCAGCGAGAAGGCGTTCGCAGCTGGCGCCGACATCGGGATGATGGCGACCTATTCGTATATGGACGTCTTCAAGGGCGACTACATCACGCGTAACTGGGAGGCGGTGCGTCAGGTTCGCAAGCCGGTCATTGCGGCGGTGGCGGGTTTCGCGCTGGGCGGCGGCTGCGAGCTCGCGATGATGTGCGACATCATCTTTGCGGCCGATACCGCGAAATTCGGCCAACCCGAAATCAAGCTCGGCGTGCTGCCGGGGGCGGGCGGCACGCAGCGTCTGCCGCGGGCGGTATCGAAGGCGAAGGCGAT
Organism: Burkholderia thailandensis E264; assembly: GCF_000012365.1. Taxonomy (NCBI): domain Bacteria; kingdom Pseudomonadati; phylum Pseudomonadota; class Betaproteobacteria; order Burkholderiales; family Burkholderiaceae; genus Burkholderia; species Burkholderia thailandensis. Next base: position 3,334,175 of record NC_007651.1, on the reverse strand, counting down.
GGACATGTGCCTAACCGCTCGCTTCATGGATGCGGAGGAGGCCGAGCGCGCGGGGCTGGTGTCGCGGATTCTGCCGGCCGACAAGTTGCTCGACGAAGCGATTGCCGCGGCGTCGACGATCGCCGAGTTCTCGTTGCCCGCCGTGATGATGGTGAAGGAGGCGGTGAATCGCGCGTACGAGACGACCTTGTCCGAAGGGGTGCACTTCGAGCGCCGCTTGTTTCATTCGGCGTTTGCAACTGAAGATCAGAAGGAAGGCATGGCGGCGTTCGTCGAGAAGCGCAAGCCCGTCTTCAAGCACCGCTGAACGCGGCCAAAGTGTCGTGCGCCTTTGTTTTCTGCCGCGCGGCGCGTCTCGAATGAAAGCGCCTGCGCGCCTCGAGTTTCTGACTTGCCGCGTGCCTGAACTCAAGGTGCAAGAATTTTCTTTCGAAAGGGGCTTGCGCGCGGAAGAGGTAGTGCCTACAATCACGCCTCTTTCGCGCTACGGAGAACGCAGCGCGAAGGGGAGCGGGAAGTTTCACGGCTCGGGTAGTGCGGTCGGCGGTGGTTGCGACCGAGAGCGTGAAATGGTGATCCAGACGCTGCGCGACACGGTAGTAAAAAAGTTGTTGACGTGCTGCGAATAAGTGATCATAATCTCGTTTCTCTGCTGCTGACAACGCAGCGCTGCTGAGAAGACGGAGTTGAGTAGGAAAGTTTTCTCGCAGATGTGCTCTTTAACAATGAACAGCCGATAAGTGTGGGCGCTTGATGTAAGCGGACGATCTTCGGATCGCAAGCAAAAGTATCAAGAGTCTCACACTAAAGTAAGTCAGGTTTATGAAGCAATTCATATGACCTGTCAGCTTTGAGTGAGCGACCGGTTGGAAACAACCGAAAACAGTAACAGGAATTGAACTGAAGAGTTTGATCCTGGCTCAGATTGAACGCTGGCGGCATGCCTTACACATGCAAGTCGAACGGCAGCGCGGGCTTCGGCCTGGCGGCGAGTGGCGAACGGGTGAGTAATACATCGGAACATGTCCTGTAGTGGGGGATAGCCCGGCGAAAGCCGGATTAATACCGCATACGATCTGTGGATGAAAGCGGGGGACCTTCGGGCCTCGCGCTATAGGGTTGGCCGATGGCTGATTAGCTAGTTGGTGGGGTAAAGGCCTACCAAGGCGACGATCAGTAGCTGGTCTGAGAGGACGACCAGCCACACTGGGACTGAGACACGGCCCAGACTCCTACGGGAGGCAGCAGTGGGGAATTTTGGACAATGGGCGCAAGCCTGATCCAGCAATGCCGCGTGTGTGAAGAAGGCCTTCGGGTTGTAAAGCACTTTTGTCCGGAAAGAAATCATCCTGGCTAATAACCGGGGTGGATGACGGTACCGGAAGAATAAGCACCGGCTAACTACGTGCCAGCAGCCGCGGTAATACGTAGGGTGCGAGCGTTAATCGGAATTACTGGGCGTAAAGCGTGCGCAGGCGGTTTGCTAAGACCGATGTGAAATCCCCGGGCTCAACCTGGGAACTGCATTGGTGACTGGCAGGCTAGAGTATGGCAGAGGGGGGTAGAATTCCACGTGTAGCAGTGAAATGCGTAGAGATGTGGAGGAATACCGATGGCGAAGGCAGCCCCCTGGGCCAATACTGACGCTCATGCACGAAAGCGTGGGGAGCAAACAGGATTAGATACCCTGGTAGTCCACGCCCTAAACGATGTCAACTAGTTGTTGGGGATTCATTTCCTTAGTAACGTAGCTAACGCGTGAAGTTGACCGCCTGGGGAGTACGGTCGCAAGATTAAAACTCAAAGGAATTGACGGGGACCCGCACAAGCGGTGGATGATGTGGATTAATTCGATGCAACGCGAAAAACCTTACCTACCCTTGACATGGTCGGAATCCTGCTGAGAGGCGGGAGTGCTCGAAAGAGAACCGGCGCACAGGTGCTGCATGGCTGTCGTCAGCTCGTGTCGTGAGATGTTGGGTTAAGTCCCGCAACGAGCGCAACCCTTGTCCTTAGTTGCTACGCAAGAGCACTCTAAGGAGACTGCCGGTGACAAACCGGAGGAAGGTGGGGATGACGTCAAGTCCTCATGGCCCTTATGGGTAGGGCTTCACACGTCATACAATGGTCGGAACAGAGGGTCGCCAACCCGCGAGGGGGAGCCAATCCCAGAAAACCGATCGTAGTCCGGATTGCACTCTGCAACTCGAGTGCATGAAGCTGGAATCGCTAGTAATCGCGGATCAGCATGCCGCGGTGAATACGTTCCCGGGTCTTGTACACACCGCCCGTCACACCATGGGAGTGGGTTTTACCAGAAGTGGCTAGTCTAACCGCAAGGAGGACGGTCACCACGGTAGGATTCATGACTGGGGTGAAGTCGTAACAAGGTAGCCGTATCGGAAGGTGCGGCTGGATCACCTCCTTTCTCGAGCTTAAATCCGCGAAGTTGAGCGCTCACGCTTATCGGCTGTAAATTAGGACAGACTCAGGGGTCTGTAGCTCAGTCGGTTAGAGCACCGTCTTGATAAGGCGGGGGTCGTTGGTTCGAATCCAACCAGACCCACCAATTGTCTGGCGGAATAAACCTGAGTGTCTCTGTATGGGGGCATAGCTCAGCTGGGAGAGCACCTGCTTTGCAAGCAGGGGGTCGTCGGTTCGATCCCGTCTGCCTCCACCAATCCTCAATGGTAAGTGCTTGGAAGCGAGCATTAAGCATTGGCGATTGAGCCAGTCAGAGTGATGCAGGAAACTGTATCGGCTGTCGTTCTTTAACAATCTGGAAGAAGTAAGTAATTTGGATAGCGGAAGCGTCTAATGAGATGGACGTGGAAACTATCCGGGTTGTGATTGTATCGATGTATCTCAAGATGATTCGAACTTCATGTTCGGCTCGATTTTGGAATACGGCACAACGCGAGAACTCAACCTGTAGCGTACTGTGTATCGGATCATCGTAAGCGCTCAAGCGCTAACGATGATCGAGAGACAGACTCGTTATAGGGTCAAGCGAACAAGTGCATGTGGTGGATGCCTTGGCGATCACAGGCGATGAAGGACGCGGTAGCCTGCGAAAAGCTACGGGGAGCTGGCAAACGAGCTTTGATCCGTAGATGTCCGAATGGGGAAACCCACTCCGAATGGAGTATCCATAGCTGAATACATAGGCTATGTGAGGCGAACGCGGTGAACTGAAACATCTAAGTAACCGCAGGAAAAGAAATCAACCGAGATTCCCAAAGTAGTGGCGAGCGAAATGGGAAGAGCCTGTACTCTTTATTTGTATTGTTAGCCGAACGCTCTGGAAAGTGCGGCCATAGCAGGTGATAGCCCTGTAGGCGAAAACAGTATGAAAGAACTAGGTGTACGACAAGTAGGGCGGGACACGTGAAATCCTGTCTGAAGATGGGGGGACCATCCTCCAAGGCTAAATACTCGTGATCGACCGATAGTGAACCAGTACCGTGAGGGAAAGGCGAAAAGAACCCCGGGAGGGGAGTGAAATAGATCCTGAAACCGCATGCATACAAACAGTCGGAGCCTCGAAAGGGGTGACGGCGTACCTTTTGTATAATGGGTCAGCGACTTACGTTCAGTAGCAAGCTTAACCGAATAGGGCAGGCGTAGCGAAAGCGAGTCCGAATAGGGCGTTCAGTTGCTGGGCGTAGACCCGAAACCAGGTGATCTATCCATGGCCAGGATGAAGGTGCGGTAACACGTACTGGAGGTCCGAACCCACTAACGTTGAAAAGTTAGGGGATGAGCTGTGGATAGGGGTGAAAGGCTAAACAAACCTGGAAATAGCTGGTTCTCTCCGAAAACTATTTAGGTAGTGCCTCGTGTCTCACCTTCGGGGGTAGAGCACTGTCATGGTTGGGGGGTCTATTGCAGATTACCCCGCCATAGCAAACTCCGAATACCGAAGAGTGCAATCACGGGAGACAGACATCGGGTGCTAACGTCCGGTGTCAAGAGGGAAACAACCCAGACCGCCAGCTAAGGTCCCCAAATATGGCTAAGTGGGAAACGAAGTGGGAAGGCTAAAACAGTCAGGAGGTTGGCTTAGAAGCAGCCACCCTTTAAAGAAAGCGTAATAGCTCACTGATCGAGTCGTCCTGCGCGGAAGATGTAACGGGGCTAAGCCATATACCGAAGCTGCGGATGCGTGCTTGCACGCATGGTAGGAGAGCGTTCCGTAAGCCTGCGAAGGTGCCTTGTAAAGGGTGCTGGAGGTATCGGAAGTGCGAATGCTGACATGAGTAGCGATAAAGGGGGTGAAAGGCCCCCTCGCCGTAAGCCCAAGGTTTCCTACGCAACGTTCATCGGCGTAGGGTGAGTCGGCCCCTAAGGCGAGGCAGAAATGCGTAGCTGATGGGAAGCAGGTCAATATTCCTGCACCATTGTTAGATGCGATGGGGGGACGGATCGCGGAAGGTTGTCCGGGTGTTGGAAGTCCCGGTCGCTGCATTGGAGAAGGCGCTTAGGCAAATCCGGGCGCAGGATTCAAGGGTGTGGCGCGAGCTCCTTCGGGAGCGAAGCAATTGGAAGTGGTTCCAAGAAAAGCCTCTAAGCTTCAGTCTAACGATGACCGTACCGCAAACCGACACAGGTGGGCGAGATGAGTATTCTAAGGCGCTTGAGAGAACTCGGGAGAAGGAACTCGGCAAATTGGTACCGTAACTTCGGGATAAGGTACGCCCTGGTAGCTTGACTGGCCTGCGCCAGGAGGGTGAAGGGGTTGCAATAAACTGGTGGCTGCGACTGTTTAATAAAAACACAGCACTCTGCAAACACGAAAGTGGACGTATAGGGTGTGACGCCTGCCCGGTGCCGGAAGATTAAATGATGGGGTGCAAGCTCTTGATTGAAGTCCCGGTAAACGGCGGCCGTAACTATAACGGTCCTAAGGTAGCGAAATTCCTTGTCGGGTAAGTTCCGACCTGCACGAATGGCGTAACGATGGCCACACTGTCTCCTCCCGAGACTCAGCGAAGTTGAAGTGTTTGTGATGATGCAATCTACCCGCGGCTAGACGGAAAGACCCCATGAACCTTTACTGTAGCTTTGCATTGGACTTTGAACCGATCTGTGTAGGATAGGTGGGAGGCTATGAAACCGGAACGCTAGTTTCGGTGGAGCCGTCCTTGAAATACCACCCTGGTTTGTTTGAGGTTCTAACCTTGGCCCGTGATCCGGGTCGGGGACAGTGCATGGTAGGCAGTTTGACTGGGGCGGTCTCCTCCCAAAGCGTAACGGAGGAGTACGAAGGTACGCTAGGTACGGTCGGAAATCGTGCTGATAGTGCAATGGCATAAGCGTGCTTAACTGCGAGACCGACAAGTCGAGCAGGTGCGAAAGCAGGTCATAGTGATCCGGTGGTTCTGTATGGAAGGGCCATCGCTCAACGGATAAAAGGTACTCTGGGGATAACAGGCTGATACCGCCCAAGAGTTCATATCGACGGCGGTGTTTGGCACCTCGATGTCGGCTCATCTCATCCTGGGGCTGTAGCCGGTCCCAAGGGTATGGCTGTTCGCCATTTAAAGAGGTACGTGAGCTGGGTTTAAAACGTCGTGAGACAGTTTGGTCCCTATCTGCCGTGGGCGTTGGAAGTTTGAAGGGGGCTGCTCCTAGTACGAGAGGACCGGAGTGGACGAACCTCTGGTGTACCGGTTGTGACGCCAGTCGCATCGCCGGGTAGCTATGTTCGGAAGAGATAACCGCTGAAAGCATCTAAGCGGGAAACTCGCCTTAAGATGAGACTTCCCCGGGGACTTGATCCCCTTGAAGGGTCGTTCGAGACCAGGACGTTGATAGGTCGGGTGTGTAAGCGCAGTAATGCGTTCAGCTAACCGATACTAATTGCCCGTAAGGCTTGATCCTATAACAAGTCTGCCTTGCCAGATCTTGTTGATTCTCGTGTGCGATACACACAACCCAATATTACTGCTTCTTCCCAGATTGGTTCTGTTGGCCTGCCCAGCAGAACATCCCTCTTTGCCTGATGACCATAGCGAGTCGGTCCCACCCCTTCCCATCCCGAACAGGACCGTGAAACGACTCTACGCCGATGATAGTGCGGATTGCCCGTGTGAAAGTAGGTAATCGTCAGGCTCCCCTTGCCAAAACCCCCGCCCAACCAGGCGGGGGTTTTGCTTTTTATCCCCACCCACCACACCCCTCTCATCCCTCTGCCGACGCCACCTCCATACCGCCCCGTAAGCGAGTCGCCGGTACCGTCTCGACGGTGTGAATGAATGTTGCCAGAGTAGGCCCCACCACGGCGAGTAGCGGGGACCACAGTGTCAACAGAAGCACCGAAGAGAACGTAAGCGTGTCGGCAGCGCCGTCTTGACGACGGGATCTTGATGTCAGCTGTCGTCGCGGAGTTGATCAGCTATGGCCCACGGCATGAGCTGATCGACACGATTGATTGCGTGATCAGCAATGCGGGCAAGGACGAAGCGCAGATACGCCTCGGGATCGATGCCGTTGAGCTTCGCCGTTCCGATGAGGCTATAGATCGCGGCAGCGCGCTCGCCGCCGGAGTCGGCACCGGCGAACAGGTAATTCCGCCTCCCGATGGCCACTCCACGCAACGCTCGCTGGACGTGTCAGGAATTTCGTGTGCTGAGGCCGGTTAAAGGTCTCAGTTGATGGCGGAGGTGAATCGCTCGCCGAACAGAATGGCGAACTGATTAACTGCTTGCCGCCAAGTGATAGGCGGCATCTTCCAATCCTTTTCGATGTTGCGCAAGGCCAGATACAGCAGTTTGCTGGCGGCTTCGTCGCTCGGGAAGTGGCCGCGGTTCTTGACGATCTTGCGCAACTGCATGTGCATGCTCTCGATAGCGTTTGTCGTATATACGATTCGACGCACCTCCGGCGGATAGGCAAAGAAGGGAATCACCTGTTCCCATTGGCGCTGCCACATGGCCGCGACGGTAGGGAATTTGCGGCCCCACTCGCTCTGCGCAAAGGCGTCGAGCGCCGCTGCCGCCGCCTCGGCCGTGGCGGCCTGGTAGATCGGCTTGATCGCGGCAGCCAGCGGCTTGCGATCCTTCCAGCTCGCCAGATTCAGCGAATTGCGGATCAGATGCACGATGCAGATCTGGATTTGGGCGGCCGGATAGACCGCCTCGATCGCTTCGGGGAAGCCGCGCAACCCATCGACCACCGCGATCAGGATGTCGTGCAAGCCGCGGTTCTTCAGCTCGTTGAAGACCTTCAGCCAGAACTTGGCGCCTTCGGTTTGCTCGATCCACAAACCCAGTACTTCCTTGCGGCCGTCGGCGCGGATGCCCAGCGCCAGATAGACCGCCTTGTTCTTGACCGTGCCTTCGTCGCGGATCTTCAGCCGCAGCGCGTCGAAGTACACAATCGGATACATGGCCTCGAGCGGGCGCTGCTGCCACTGTTCGACGTCGGCCAGCACCTCGTCGGTGACCGTCGAAATCAGGTCGGGCGACACCTGCAACCCGTACAGTTCCAGCAGATGGCCCTGAATCTCGCGAACGCTCATGCCGCGCGCATACATGCTGATCACGTGGTCGTCGAAGCCTGGCAGCCGGCGTTGGTACTTGCCAACCAACTGCGGCTCAAACGTCGCCTGTCGATCGCGCGGAATATCCAGCTTCAGTTCGCCGTTGGGCGTCAGGACCGTCTTGGCGCTGGTGCCGTTGCGGTGGTTACCGGCCCTGCCTTGCTCGGTCTCGGCTGCCAGATGGTGGCTCAACTCGGCCGCGAGCATGCGCTCGGCCAGTTGCTTCTTGAGCTGGCCGGCCAGCCCCGATTCGCCCAGGATCGACTCGGCATCCTTGCCCTGAACCTGGGCAAGCAACTGATCGATCAGCTCATCGGGAAACAGCTTTGGTGCCTTCGGATTCTTGCTCTTCTTGCTCACTGTTGCATCGGTCATAGGACGTTAGTTCCGTTATCGTCTCATGACCTCAGCACACTAAAAATCTGACAGGCTCCGCTCGCTCGACCGGCAGGTTATCGATCTCGAGTTGGCCGTCGTCGCAATAGCGTGTGAGCGCTTCCCATCGGTTCAGCGCATAGAGAATCGCCCGACTCGTATCGGATTTCTTTGAGAGTGTCTCCAGCGTGGCGGTGAGCCAGGCGTGAAGCTGACTGAGAAGCGGTCGGGCATGTGCTTCTCGATACGCACGACGCTCGTCGGGCGGTTTGCCGCGTATCGCGTCTTCGATCTTGTACAACGCACCGATACGCTCGAGCGCTTCGGTATTCAATGCGTTCGGGCGCGCAGCGTGTAGCTCATAGAACTGGCGTCGGGCATGCGCCCAGCAGGCAGCTTCCCTCACGCGTCCGGTCTCGTAGATAGCCTGGTACCTTCGAGCAGCATCGACAGTTGGGCTTGGCTCAGGCAGACAACGCCACCGTCGGCGCGTGGCCAAACGAATCGGCCCCGTTCCAGGCGTTTCATCAGAAGACACATGCCGTCGCCGCTCCACCACAGCACTTTGACCAGATCGCCGCGCTTGCCTCGGAACACGAACACGTGGCCGCTGAAGGGATCGCGTTCCAATACGGTCTGGACCTTCGCGGCCAAGCTGTTGAAGCCTGAACGCATATCAGTCACACCCGCGGCCAGCCAGACCTTTGTGCGGCTGGGCAGCCCGATCATGCTGCCGATTCCGGTGTGTTGCGCAACATGCGCAGCACCAGCCGCAACGTGCCCTCGTTGGGCGAGCCCTCGATCCGCACACGAGTGTTACCGACGTTGATCTCTATGGCGCCCATCGCGGCAGCGCCGATCACCGGCGTCGGCGCCACGGTCGCAGTCGGTCGCTCGATCTGTGGCGCTGGCGCTTCCAATGTGACCGGCAAAAATCCCACAGAATCGTATTCGCCGGCACGCAACGCGCGACGCCATTTGAATAACAAGTTCGTGTTCACCCCGTGTTCCATCGCCAGCCGCGCTACGGATACGCCCGGTTCGCAGGCCAGCTTGGCGAGTTTCCGTCGAAATTCGACGGGGTGATTAGGAATGCCTTTGCGTGAAGTTCTCTTCGGTGCTTCTGTTGACACTGTGGTCCCCGCTACTCGCCGTGGTGGGGCCTACTCTGGCAACATTCATTCACACCGTCGAGACGGTACCGGCGACTCGCTTACATACCGCCACGACAAGATCTGACGGAGCGACGCCTCCACCCCTCCTCAACATCCCAGTTCTTAGAATGGCTGCCGCCGTACCACTGGGACGACCTGGACCACGTGCAGCGTTTCGCAACCGACTGGATGTGGATTTACAATCACGACCGCCCGAACATGGCCTTGGGCGGATTTACGCCAAAACAGCGGCTGGCCATGGCCGCTTAGTTTCTACTTCTGAGCCCCGTGCAAAGCGGGGGGATTACCACTGAAAACCGGGGCCGCTCAAAAACGAACTCTACTAGGTTCTGGCTGGCCCGGTTTGCTGGGGGCAGGTCACTCCGTGAAGGCTCGGCAGTCAGATCCGCACGGAGCCTGATCGCAGGTCAACGCCGACTGACCGTTCCGACGGAAGGTTGCATTTATTTAAGTGAGGCAAAAATTTAAGCTTGACGCAACTTCTGTCGAAAGGTAATTTTTTCGGCAGCCGGCCGCCAGTAGGCGGCTGCGGGCGCTTATTGACATCAATCTGGACATCCGATGATCGACCGACTGAAATACAGCTTCACCGACCTCGCGCGATACGATGCATCGGTTGTCGACACGCACGCGGGCCTTTCGCATCTGATCGATGCGTTGCAACTCGACGCGCTAGTGGTCACGTCGCAGGACGAGTACATCTCGGAGTGGCTGCCGCGCTGCAATAATCCGCGCTACGCATTGTCCGGATTCGACGGGTCGGTCGGCTCGGGGGTGTTTTTGAGCGCGGCGGCTGCGAAGCGGATCGGCGTGCCGCAATTCGTGTTGTTCGTCGATGGTCGCTACCATCTGCAGGCGGAGAAACAGTGCGATCCGGTGCGCGTGCACGTCGAGAAACTGGGACTTAACGTCGCGATGTGGCCGGCGATCGGCGACTGGCTCGCGACGCACGCGGCCGACATCAAGCGTGTGGGCTACGACGCGCCGCGCCTGAGTGTCGCTCAGCGTGCGTGCTTGTTCGCGCAAACGCGGAGCGCCGGGTTGCAATGGACGAGCCTTGCCGACAGCGAAATCGACCAGGCGATCTCGCTGCCCGGCTGGCGCGTCGAGCGGCCGATTTTCGAATTGCCGCGCTCGGTAACGGGCGTCTCCATCGCGGAGAACGTCGCGACGCTCAACAAACGAATCGGCGAGCATCTCGGCGATCCGTGCGCGAAGGCCGCGTTCTTGAGCTGCGCAGCGGACGATCTGAGCTATCTGCTGAACAGCCGCGGCTACCACCTGCCGTATGTATCGTCGCATGTCGGCTTTCTGTTCGTCGTTGGCGATGCGGTCGCGCTGTTTCTGCCGGAAGGTTTTGATCGCTGTCCGGTGCAGGTCGACTCTTATCCGGCGCTGCACGTGATTCGTAACGATGCCGCCGCGCTCGAGCGCTTTCTTGCGCAATTCGACATCGAGTACGTGTGCTACGGCTTCGAAGCGGTCAATTGCGCGCTACCCGACGCGGTGCGCCGCGTGTGGCCCGTTGCCCGTCATGTCGACCACAACCCGGTCGAAGCAATGCGGGCGGCCAAGACGCCGGAGGTGCTCGGCCAGTTCCGCGATGCGTTCGCGCGCAGCTCCGACGCGATTGCCGAGGCGATGCGCTGGGCGAAAAAAGGCGAGCCCGGCAAGCGGCACTCCGAATTCGATCTCGCACGCGTGATCAGCGACGCATATGCCGCGCGTTCGGCGGTGGCGCTGAGCTTCACGACGGTTGCGGCGAACGGGGCGAACAGCGCGTCCGCGCACTATACGGCGGTGAGCCCCGACGTCGAGCTGACTGAAGGCGAACTGGTGCTGCTCGATAGCGGTGCCTACTTCGACGGCGGTTTCGCGACCGACTGCACGCGCGTCGTGTTGCGCCGAACGCGCGCCGATACGCAGCCGCAGCCGTGGCAACGCGAGATCTACACGGTCGCGCTGAAGGCGTGCATCAAGGGGCTCGTCACGCGTTTTCCGCAAACGGCAACGGGCGCGGATGTCGACGCCGTCGTGCGCGGCGTCTGCCGCGAGCATGGCTACGACTACAATCACGGCACCGGGCACGGAATCGGCATTCACGTGCACGAAGGCGGCGTGCGGTTCAACGTGGGTTCCCAATATGGCCTCGTGCCGAACGCCGTCATTTCGGTGGAGCCGGGTATCTATTTGCCGGGCAAGGGCGGTGTGCGCATCGAGAACATCGTCGTCATCCATCCAAGCGAACGAGAGCCGGGCAAGATGGAATTCGAGAACCTCGTGACCGTCGGCTACGACTGGGATCTGATCGATGTCGATTTGCTCACCGACGACGAGCGTGCCTATCTGCGCGACTATGAGCGATTGTGCGTCGAGCGGGGGACGAACGTAACGGATTGCCCGCTGCTGTAACCACGTACTTGGGTTGAGGCGCGGAGGCGCTGCGTGACGAAGCAAAACGCCGTCGAACGACGGCGTTTTGTTTGACCGTTCGACGCGCCGGGCGACGATCAAGCGTTGCTCGCGCCGTCGTCCGCGTGCGTCATGCGGCGCGCGTCTCGTTCCAGCGGTTCGCGCGTCGGAACGTGCCGATGTCGTTGAAGCGCACGCCGACCGCGCGCATTGCCGCGTGTGCCCGCTTCGCGGTCAATTGGCGAATGTAGAACGGATCGCGCACGACGAAGTGATGAATTGCATGCGTGCTACCGAAGTTGAAGCAGAACAGCTGCGCCGGGATCAGCCACCACGGATTCAGCACTTGCGTCTGTTGAATCACGTTGCGCGAATCGATATCGCCGTAGTAGTGCATGTTCGAGCTGATGAAGTTGATGCAGAAGCTGCGCACGAAGTTCGGCCCGAGCCAGGTCACCGCGAGGAAGTCGACGACATGCATCGCCTGCTGGACGAGCATCGGCACGTCGGGCTGGTAGCCGAGCGCGTGCAGTGCGAGGAGTCCGACGTGGTAGGCGATGAACGCATGCCACAGCACGTAGTAGACGTGGCCGATCGGCATGTACGACATCAACTGCTCGATGCGCAGGCGCACGCGGTCGCCGCGTTCCTGCGCGGGTTGCGCAGCGACGTACTGCAGCACTTTGCGGCGCATGCCGAGCGGGCGCAGCGCGACGGCGAGCATGCCGTCGGCAAGCATCAGCAGACGCTTCAGGCCCCAGCGCTCGCCATTGGTGATTCCGTATTCCTCGAGATCGGATTCGCCGCCCGACACCTTGTGATGATGCAGATGCATCCGGCGACGCGTCCACGGATTGATCGTGCCCGGCCGGGTGAGCCAGCAGAGCGTCATCATCACGTGGTAGGCCCACGGCGTCTTCTTGAAGTACATCAAATGGATCAGGTCGTGCTCGAGTTCGTGGATCAGCGACGTCGCGAGCGTCGCGATCGGCAGCGCGACGTACCACGCGATCATGCCCGTCGCGTATAGATACGCGCTGCCGAGCAGCGTGGCGACGCACAGCGCCATCACGGTCGCGCCGATCAGATTCTGATTGTCGAGCAGCGGGTATTTCGCGCGCAGCGCGTCGCTCGCGGCATTGACCTCGTTGCGGACGTACGCGACCTTTTCCGCGTCATTCTTGAAGCGCAAAGTCTTGTTCATTGTTTGAATCCATATCCCTGAAATCGGCGGTTTGCCGATGAGGCCATCTTAGAGCGGTCAGCGCGCTTGCCGTGAGAGCCGGTCGTGCCAAAGAGCGAGTCATTTGAGGCCAATTTGCGGGGCGGCGAAGTGTCATATCAGGCCATCTGTCGCTATAATCGATCGGTCACCGCTCGGAGTCGAAGCATGGCCATGTCCGTTCCGGACCCCACGAGGCAATTGAACAAGGCGAGCGTATCGTCGGCGTACGCGCTCTTCATGCTGATGCTGGCGGAAGAGCGCGGCATCGCCGGCGCCGACTTGCTCGCGAACACGGGCGTCACGCGTTCGAAGCTAGAGGAGCCGGACGCGCGTATCACGCCGCTGCAGCAGGCGGCAATCGTCTTCAATTTGCTCGGGATGACGAACGATCCGTCGATCGCGATCGAGATCGGCTTGCGCAGCAGCCTGACGAAGTCGGGGCTGATCGGCTTCGGCCTGATGAGCTGCGCCACGCTCGGCGAGGCGATCCAGCTCGGCATTCGGTATCTGCCGACGCGCGTGCCGTTCTTTTCGGTGCGGCTCACGGAACTCGAGCACACGGTGCAGATCGACATCCTTGAAGCGTTTCCGCTCGGCAGGCTACGGCAGTTCGCCGTCGAGAACTTCATGGTCGAGACGGCGATCTTGTTCAACTCGCTGTTGACGCCCTCGCATGACAAGACGATGAAGGCGAACGCCGAACTCTGCTTCGAGTGGCCCGAGCCGCCTTATTTCGCGCGCTATCGCGACCGTCTGCCGCGCTGTCATTTCGGTGCGCCCGCCAACCAGATTCGCTGCGAAGCCGCGCTGCTCGACGAGCCGATCAGGACTGCGAACGCGCACACGGCGCAGATGATCGTCCAGCAGTGCGAAGCGGAACTCGCGCGGCTCGGCTATGCGGAGAGCATCGTCGAGCGCGTGCGTAATCTGCTGATTCGCGGCAACAACGGCTATCCGTCGCTCGACGCGCTCGCGCGCGAATTGCATCTCTCCGAGCGCACGCTCAAACGCAAGCTGAGCGACTATGGCGCGACGTATTCGGCGCTGCTCGATGAGATCCGGCTGCGCGACGCGCTGCGTCTGCTAGAGGGGACGCATCTGACGGTCGAGGAGATTGCGGCACGCGTCGGCTATACGGATCGGGCCAACTTCAGCCGCGCGTTCCGGCGCTGGACGGGCACGTCGCCGAGCAGCCGGCGCCGGGCCTGACGCGCCCGCGCGATTGCGCGGCACATTGGGCGCTGCGGATCGATCAGTCGAGTCGCGCGATGCGCCTGCCGAGCGCGCAACACGCATCGCGGGTACACCTGCTGGCAACAGGGATGTTCGCATGCGCCGACGCGATTTTGCGACACTACGCGGGCATTCCTTCAGCGATATCAAGTCGCAATTCCCCACGCACAGTAGGTCATGCCGGCCGGCTTGTGTCGAGCATCCGCCAGGCATACGATTTTTGAACGGTGACGCGACATGCGTCGCGTGCCGTGCGATCGGCGCGAACGCCGCATGGCGACGTGCGCGCACCGCGCCGGGATTTCCGGCTTCCGCTACGATTCGACCACCACGCTAGGTAACATGACTTCCGTTCTCCTCCTCGAAAACATTCACGACAGCGCGTCCCGGCATTTCGCCGACGCGAATGTCGACATCGAGCGGCGCAAGGGCGCGCTCGCCGGCGACGAGCTTCAGCGCGCGCTGCTGCAGCATCAATTGATCGGCATTCGCTCCGCGACGCATCTGACGCGCAACGAGATCGACGCCGCGCGTCATCTGCTCGCGATCGGGTGTTTCTGCATCGGCACGTCGCAGGTCGATTTGTCGGCTGCCGCGCATCACGGCATTCCGGTGTTCAACGCGCCGTTCTCGAATACGCGGTCGGTCGCGGAGCTCGTGATCGCCGAGGCGATCCTGTTGCTGAGGCGCGTGCCGGAGAAGAGTGTCCTCGCGCATGCGGGGGAATGGGCGAAAGGTGCGGGCGGATCGTTCGAGGCGCGCGGCAAGACGATCGCGATCGTCGGCTACGGCAACATCGGCGCGCAAGTCGGCGTGCTTGCCGAGGCGCTCGGCATGAAGGTCGTCTATTACGACGTGCAGGCGAAGCTGTCGCTCGGTTCCGCGCGGCCGGCGCGTTCGCTGGGCGAAGCGATCGCGCTCGCGGACGTCGTCACGCTGCACGTGCCCGCAACCGCGACGACGCACAACATGATCGACGCGAGTGTCCTCGCGCAGTTCAAATCGAATGCGATCCTGATCAATGCGTCGCGCGGCACCGTCGTCGATATCGATGCGCTGCGCGATGCGCTCGTGCGGAAGCACCTGAGCGGTGCGGCGATCGACGTGTTTCCGCGCGAGCCGAAGAGCAACGCGGACCGCTTCGAATCCGTGCTGCAGGGGTTGCCGAACGTGATCCTGACGCCGCATATCGGCGGCAGCACGCAGGAAGCGCAGGAGAACATCGGCGCGGAGGTGTCGTCGAAGCTTGTCGCGTTCCTGACGCGCGGCGATACCGCGGGCGCCGTCAATTTCCCGCAGGTGAGCCCGGGCGATTGCACGTCGGCCGCGCGGCTCTTGAACGTGCACGGCAACGCGCCGGGCGTGCTCGCGGTGCTCAACACGCTGCTCGCGCAAGAGGGCGCGAATGTCGTAGCGCAGCATCTGCAAACGCGCGGCGATATCGGCTATGTGGTGACCGATCTCGACCGCGTGCCGTCCGACGCGTTTCTTGAAAAGCTGAGCGGCAACCGCGCATTTACTCGCAGCCGGCTGCTTCGCAGCGCATGATGCGCCGCGCGGGCCGCCGGCAAGCGGTTCGCGCGCGACGTGCGCCGCGCGCTTGATGCGCTGCCGCACCCTGTCGATTTTGACAGCGTTGGATTTCTCGCGGCCCGCGTGTAATATTGCGCACCAATTGAATCGTCCCGCGCCGACGGCGCTCGAACGGATCGCCGAATCCGGAGCGCGCGAACCAACATGTTCGCTCATCTGCGTCCCGCTGCGGAATCGATGATACCGACGACGAATCGCCGCAATGCGACGCGCGTCGCACAAGACGGAATCGAATCGGAATCCTGAGATTTACTTAGAACAACAATGTATTTATCCGGGGAAGGGGGTTCGTGTATCGTGCGGTTTTTCGCCCGCACGTTGTCGGTTGTCCATTCGGCGTCGGCGTGACGCCGCTTGCTGCGGCGTCGCGCGTGCACGCCTGCATTCCGAACGATTGCACGAAGCCCGCGCGGCGACGCTTGCGTTTGCCGCGGCTGACAGGCGTTTCATCGACGATGTGCAGCGCGTATGCGCTTTCGCCGATTTCTCCAAGAGGGCCGACGATGCAGTTCGAAGAATTGAGCGATGACGAATGGGCGCGCATCGAGGGATTGCTGGCCGCCCAGCCGGTGCGCAACACGCGCTGCGGCCGGCCGCGGGCACAGGCGCGCGCGGTCGCGAATGCGGTGCTGTGGGTGCTGGCGACCGGCGAATGCTGGGCCGCGTTGCCGCGCCGCTATCCGTCTTCGCCGACATGCCGCCGCCGTTTCGACGAATGGTCCGCTGATGGCACGCTTGCCGCGATCGTTGAACGGTTGCGCGGAGGCGGGCGGCGGGTCGAGCTGCGCGAGCGGACCGGCTCGATCGACGCGAAGCCCCATGCGCGGGCGCGTCGTCGGTTTCAACATAATGCGTTCTGGAGCAGTCCTGAGTCATGGTACGCGTCCGTCGTCGTCGGTGGCGCGATCGAGGCAGGCAGGGACGATCGCACGCCGGAACGCGGCGAGGGCAGCGCGAACTGACACGCGGCAATGCGTGTGAAGCGCGTCGCGCTTCACGGTACGTCGGCGAATCCGTTGCGGCGGTCGTGCCGTGACCGACTGTTCGAGGGCCGCCGAATCAGCCGGTCGAGGCGTCGGCGCTTTGCCCGGCGCGATTGCGATGCGAGCGCCTGCCTGTGCCGCTCGCCAGCGCGCGGGCGGTGACATCGATCGTGCGCGGAATCAGCTTGAGAGTCGAGAACGTATCGGCGATCTGCTGCTGATACGCGAGCGCCGCGTCGTCGATCGGTTACACGCCGTAGCTTGCACGCCTCAACGCGCGCGCGAGCGTTGTCGTATCGAGACCGACGAGCGGCGAGAGTCGCGCGGCGACCGTGGAGATATTCGCGCGCCAGCGATCGGCCGCGCCGACTTCGTCGAGCAGCGCGCGCACGCGCTGCGGCTCGGCTTCGGCGAACTTCCGGCTCGCGAGATGGTACCGCGTGTTGTTCACGAGCCCTTTGCCGTTTGCGATCGCGCGTGCGTTCGCCTGACGCTCGATCGCGGCAAGATAAGGATCCCCAATTACCCTGGCATCGACCCCGGTATCGACGCCGCGCCGCGCGAATGCCGCGCGCGCATCGGCGGGGGCGAGACAGACGGGCGCGATGTCGCGGTAATCGATCTTCTCGCGCCGCAGCGCATTGACGAGCCGATATTCGGTGCGCGCGATTGCGCCTCGCTTTCCCGCATTCTCTCCCTGGGCGGTACTCGAAGCGCGCCGAGGCCGTCATGTCGGGATCGGGGCTTCGACGCGAGCGTTTCTACGTCGACGTCGGCGTCGGCGTCGGCGTCGGCGTCCGAGGCGGGCGAGCCGAAACCGATGCGTCGACACGTGTGACGCGAGCGCCGCCGCTCGCTCCAACGTACGTCGCCCGAAACATTCCCGGCAACCGACCGCCGGCGGCGCACGGCCGGCTTCGTCAAAAGCTCGCGCCCATCTGCCGAATACCGCTGGCCGTCAGCCTGCAACCGGTTCTGCGCCGAGGTTTCGTTGTTGCGCCGCAACGGCACGCCCGTCGCTTCGCGCGGCCTGTGCGCGTGACCCCGATACACCGCCGCTTTTCACGAAGCAAGATCGATTTCATAATAGATGCGCTGTCCGGGAGCGCGCGGCATGTCCGAGCGTGCAAGCTTGCCGAATGAGGAGAACCGGAATGGGCGAGTTGGCGGACGAATCGAGAATCTTCCTGTCGACGCTGCAGCCTGAGCGCCGCGAGCGCCGGCTCGCGATGACGGCCGTGGCGCTCTCCGTGGTCCTGTTCGCGACGCTCGCACCATTCGTGCGCATCCAGATGCCGCAGGTGTGGGCGTTCATCCCGATCTACCAGTCGGCGATCGTGATCTGTGATCTCATCACGGCGGGCCTGCTGCTCGGTCAATTCGGCATTTTGCGCACCACGTCGCTCGTCGTGCTCGCCGGCGGCTATCTGTTCACGGCGTTCATGGCGAGCGTGCACATGCTCACGTTTCCCGGCCTGTTCCTGCCGAGCGGGTTGCTCGACGCGGGCCCGCAGACGACTGCGTGGCTCTACATGTTCTGGCACAGCGGCTTTCCGCTTTGCGTCGCCCTCTACACGCTCGTCAGTCGCCGCGAGCGAGGGGCGCCGCTCTATACGGGGCGGCTCGCGTTTCCCGTGGGCGTTTGCATCGGCACGGCGCTCGTCGCGACGGGCGTTTTCGCCGCGCTCGCGACGAGCGGCCGTGAGCTGTTGCCGGCGATCATGGACAATCATCACTACACGCCGCTCATGCGCGGCGTCGTGACGACCGTCTGGCTGATGACGCTCGGCGCGCTGATCCTGCTCGCATCGCGCCGGCCGCATTCGGTGCTCGATCTGTGGCTCATCGTCGTGCTGTGCGCGTGGCTGCTCGATATCGCGCTGTCGGCCGTTCTCAATCACGGGCGTTTCGATCTCGGCTTCTACGCGGGGCGCATCTACGGCCTCGTCGCGTCGAGCTTCGTGCTGCTCGCGCTGTTGCTCGAAAACGGCAAGCTGTACGCGCGCACGGTCCACGCGTTGCAGGGCGAGCGGATCGAGCGCCGGCGCGTGCAAGAGAAAACCGTCCGGTTGAACGAGGCGAACGAGCTGCTCGAGCAGCGCGTTGCCGAACGCACGAGCGAGTTGCAGACCGCGAACGACGAGCTGCGGCGGGAGATCGTTGAGCGCGAGCGCGCGGAGGAAGCGCTCGCCCGTTCGCGCGAAGAGTTGCGCGAGATCGCCGCGATCAGTTCGACCGCGCGCGAGCAGGAGCGCGGCCGGATCGCACGCGAGCTGCACGACGAGCTTGCGCAGACGCTCGCGATGCTGCGGCTCGATCTCGAACGCGTGTCGACGACGGGCAACGAGCTCGCCGGGCGCTTCACGGAGATGCGCGGGCTGCTTGACGGCGCGGTTGCGGCGACGCGCCGGATCGCGTCGGATCTGCGCCCGCTGATGCTCGACGATCTCGGGCTCGTGCCGGCCATCCAGTGGCTCGTGCAGGCGTTCCAGCAGCGGCACGGGATCGGCTGCACGCTGATCGTCGATCCGCCCGAGCTCGATCTCGTCGAGCCGCAGGCGAGCACGACGTTTCGCATCCTGCAGGAATCGCTGACGAATGTCGGGCGCCATGCTCGCGCATCGCATGTCGACATCCGGCTCATCGCCGACGATCGCGAGGTGATGCTGAGCGTGCGCGACAACGGCGTCGGCTTCGATACGGAGAACCCGCGCAAGCCGAATTCGTTCGGACTCGTCGGCCTGCGCGAGCGCGCGTACCTGGTGCAGGGCACGCTGTCGGTGCAGACGGCGCCGGGGCGGGGGACTGCGATCGAGGTCCACATCCCGCTCGTTCGGCCGCACGAATTGACCGTCCTGCAAAGCGGCGAGCTGCGCGAATGACGTGACGGCTTTGCGCATCGCGGCCGCCGCGCGCATCGGCGGCACGCGCCCGGGCCGGGCGGAGCGATCTTGCCGCCTCGCCTCGTCACCGGGCCGCGCGGCGGCGCTCGCGGGCATCCGGCGACGCACGGCCGCGCACGGCGCGATGCTTGCCTGTTGCAGGGGCATCGCATGCGCGCGGTTCTCCGCAAGCACGCGAACAAAAGTCGACAACGCTCGGCGGCGCGTTTCTATAGAATCGTCGATCCTTACATATCGGTTTCATCGAGCGGACATGCATCGGCCGCACGGCGCGGCACGCCGGCATCGGACGCGATGCCGTCGCCTCGCGCAATCGTCCGTTCGTCTTCACTTCGCATCACATATCCACGATCCATGGTTCGACACGCATTCGCTTCGACGCCGGCGCCGAGTCGCGCCGCCTTCGCCTTTCGCCGTCGCGGGCCGCGCGCGTTGGCGACCGCCGCGCTCGTCTGTGCCGCCGCGCTTCTCGCCGCGGGTTGCGGCGAACGCGCCGAGCCGCAGCGCGGCGGCGCGATGCCCGTGCTGAGCGTATCGTTCAGGCCGAAGAGCGGGTTCGTCGTGCCCGTCGCGATCGCGGGCAAGACTTATCGCTTTCTCGTCGACACGGGCGCGAGCCACACGGCGATCGACAATCGGCTCGCGCAGTCGATCACGCGGCCGTCGACCGACGATCAGATTCCGATCGCGTACCGGACGATGCTCGAAAAAGGCTTGACGACCGCGAACGGCGTGCTGCCGGGCGCGCGCGTGCGCCTGTGGCAGCCGCTGCCGATCGCGCTCGGCAGCTACGAAGTGCCGAGTTTCTATCCGTGGCTCGGTCTCGATCTATCGTTGCTGTCGCAGGTGCTGGGCACGCAGATCGACGGCATCGTCGGCATCGAGATCTTTCGCCAACTGAGCTGGGTCGCCGACAATCGCAGCGGCACGCTGACGGTCTGGCGCCATCCGCCCGCCGGGCAGCGCTTCGC
The DNA here is from genome assembly GCF_000012365.1 of Burkholderia thailandensis E264. Classification (NCBI taxonomy): domain Bacteria; kingdom Pseudomonadati; phylum Pseudomonadota; class Betaproteobacteria; order Burkholderiales; family Burkholderiaceae; genus Burkholderia; species Burkholderia thailandensis. The sequence goes on along the minus strand of NC_007651.1, from coordinate 3,313,762 downwards.
GCATTGCGTGCCGTACCAGGACAGCTTCGGCCAATCGCCCGCCGTGAGCGTCGATTTTCGCGATCAGTGGACGATGTTCCGCTTCGATACCGGCGCGAGCTATTCGATCGCGTCGGCGCCGACGCTCGCGTACCTTGCGAGCCGCAAGGCCGCGACGCCGCTCGGCGGCACGGGGCCGAGCATGTCGGCCAACGGCGTCGGCCAATCGCGCGATCACTTCGTGAGCGGGCTGTCGTTCGACGGCCAGCCCGTCGGCCGCCTGCGCGTGGCCGAGGGCGGCGGCGACATGCTCGGGATGAACTTTCTCGCGCGGTTCGACCGCTACATGTTCGTGCCGAGCACGATGGAGTTCTGCTACGACGCGAGCCGCTTCACGCGGGACGATCCCCGGCCGCTGCGCACGATCGCGATCCGCTTCGTCGACGGCCGCGTCGAGCTCTTCCACAACCGGCCGGAGGATCTCGGCCGCTACGGCCTCGAGAACGGCGACGTGCTCGTCGAGATCGACGGCAAGCGCGTCGAAGCGTCGGCGATCGACGACGTGCGCGACCGATTGAACACCGCGCCCGCCGGCTCGCTCGATATCGCGATCGAGCGCGGTGGTTCGCGCCGCGCCGTGCGGATTTGACGCACGTCATGAACGGGGCCGCGCATGCGGCCGCGAGCGGTGTGTTTCACGCATCGCAACGTTGCTGCCACGCGCGTGATCGACGCGCGTAACGCATTGCCGCATAAGAGAAAAATCGAAACAACCCGCAGTGCGCCGTGAAACATTGCACTTTTGCCGCAACCAGCTAAATTCCAGAAAACATGAGATTTGCGGTCGTTCGGCCAATCGCCTATCAACACAAAGAAGTATTCGATTGACATGAATCAACGCAAAGCAACGGTGCTCATGAGATTTTCGCGACATTGAAAATTTGAACAACAAGTTCCCATGAGACCAATGAAAGCGATGGTGCCGCCGGCGTACCCGCTTACCCCACGAGCCGCAGGGGCGGCTCGCGTCGCTGGCGGGAACTGCACGCCTTCCCGGAGGGGATGACAGTGACCTCGAGACCCACCGCTGTACTTGCCGTGCTGTGCGGCTTGCTGAGCCAGACGGCGCTATCCCAGGAACCGCAGACCGAGCGCGCGCCGGACACGATGGAGGCGCGCGTGCTCGCATGCGCCGCCTGCCACGGCCGGCAGGGCGAGGGGACGTCGAACGACTACTTCCCGCGCCTGTCCGGCAAGCCCGCGGGCTATCTGTACAACCAACTCGTCGCGTTCCGCGACGGCCGGCGCAAGTACCCGCCGATGAACTACCTGCTCGCGTATCTGCCCGACGCGTACTTGCGCAAGATCGCCGATCACTTCGCGAGCCGGCGGCCGCCGTTCCCGGTGATCGCGGCGCCCGCCGTCGCGCCTGCGGTGCTCGAGCGGGGGCGGCAGCTCGTGAAGTCGGGCGACCCCGCGCACAAGATTCCCGCCTGCGCGTCGTGCCACGGCGCGTCGTTGACGGGCATGGAGCCCGCGATTCCGGGCCTGCTCGGCTTGCATGCCGAATACCTGAGCGCGCAGCTCGGCGCATGGCGCTACGGCACGCGCACATCGTATGCGCCCGACTGCATGCAGCAAGTCGCGTCGCGCCTCACCGACACGGACGTGACCGCCATCGCGGCATGGCTCGCTTCGCAGCCGGCGCCCGCGAACCCGTTGCCCGCCCCCGCGGGCTCGCTCGACATGCCGCTCGCATGCGGTAGCGAACCGCGTTAATGGAGGCCTCGGTGCACAAGCATTTGATCGTCAAATTCCGCAGCGCGTTCGCGAATGCCGCGCTCGGGCTGCTCGCGGCGACGTTCGCCGCATCCGCCGCACACGCGCAACCCGCCGCGGACGCGGCGACCATCAAGCGCGGCGAGTACCTCGCCCGCGCGGGCGACTGCGTCGCGTGCCACACGGTGCCGGGCGAGAAGCTGTTCGCGGGCGGCCGCGCGATGCCGACGCCGTTCGGCACGCTGTACTCGCCGAACATCACGCCCGACAACGACGCGGGCATCGGCAAATGGACGGCCGACGAGTTCTACACGATGATGCACACCGGCCGCTCGCGCGACGGCTCGCTGCTGTATCCGGCGATGCCGTTCGCTGCGTACACGAAGGTCACGCGCGCGGATTCGGACGCGATCTTCGCGTACCTGCGCTCGGTGCCGCCCGTGAAGCTCGCGAACCGGCCGCACGACATGCGTTTTCCGTACAACAACCGGCAGTTGCTGATCGGCTGGCGCACGCTGTACTTCAAGGAAGGCGAGTATCAGCCGGACCACACGAAATCGGCCGAATGGAACCGCGGCGCGTATCTCGTGCAGGGGCTCGGCCACTGCTCGATGTGCCACACCGCGATCAACGCGCTCGGCGGCAGCTCCGATTCGAACGCGTTCGAAGGCGGACTGATTCCGATGCAGGCGTGGTACGCGCCGTCGCTCACGTCGAACAGGGAGGCGGGGCTCGGCGACTGGAGCATCGCCGACATCACGGGCCTGCTGCAGGCGGGCGCGTCGCATCGCGGCGCGGTGTACGGGCCGATGGCGGAGGTCGTCTACGACAGCCTGCAGTATCTGTCGGACGACGACGTGCGCGCGATGTCCATCTACCTGAAGTCGCTGCCGCAGCGCGGCAACGGAGCCGAGTCCGCGCCGAGCACGACGATGGCGCCGTCGGAGCAGGCGCGCCTCTACAAGCTCGGCGCGAAGATCTACGACACGCAGTGCGCGAGCTGCCACGGCAAGACGGGGCGCGGCAAGACGCCGGCATTCCCGCCACTCGCGGGCAACCAGTCGATCCAGATGACGTCCGCGGTGAATCCGATCCGCATGGTGCTGAACGGCGGCTATGCGCCCGGCACCGCGAAGAATCCCGAGCCCTACGGCATGCCGCCTTTCGCCCAGTCGCTGTCGGACGACGAGGTGGCTGCCGTGACGACGTTCATCCGCACCGCCTGGGGCAACCGCGGCACGCCGGTCTCCGCGAAGGACGCCAACGCGCTGCGCTCCGCTCCGCTCTATTGAGGACATCATGAGCGACACTTCCCAACGACACGGGGGCGACCCCGAACCGCACGACGACGCGGTCGACGAGATCGTCCGGTCCGGTCCGCGCGGCGCGCTCGCGCTTGCCGGCACGGCGACCGCGATCGTGATCGCGCTGTGGTTCGCCTTTTACTTTCTCGTCTTCCTGCCTCGCGGCGTGATCCAATAACAAGCGGCTCCCATGTCCAAACAACCTATGCCAGACCGTCTCGACGGGGCGCAGCTCGCGGCCCGGATCGAGCGCAGGTGGGCGATCATGGCCGTCGGCCTGATGATCGTCCTCGTCGCCATGATGGTGTACACCGGCCTGCACTGGGCGATGATGCCGCCGTCCCGCGTCGAGACGATCGATCCGACGACCCTGCACGTTTCCGGCGAATTCGTCGAGAGCAACCTCGGCACCGCGCGCGAGCCGGACGGCTCGGTCACGGTGCGCGTGATCGGCCAGCAGTACTCGTTCACGCCGCAGTGCATCCTCGTGCCGGCGAACACGCCCGTCACGTTCCGCGCGACGAGCGCGGACGTCGTGCACGGCTTTCTCATCACCGACACCAACATCAACTCGATGCTCGAGCCGGGCTTCGTCTCGACGTTCAGGACGACCTTCAGCAAGCCGAAGGATCACCTGATGCCGTGCCACGAGTATTGCGGCACGGGCCACGAGGGGATGTGGGCGCACGTCAAGGTCATTGACCGTGCGGAATTCGACAAACTGGCGTCCAGCGCGCGGAGACTGAGCTGTGTTAAAGAATAATCGACTGGTGCTCGCCCATTTCTGGCTCGCGTTCGCGGTCTTCGGCGTCGCGCTGTTGCTCGGCGCGTGGCAGATGCTCGCGCGCAGCCCGCTGCTTCCCTGGCTCGGCAACCCCGAGCTCTACTATCGCTCGGTGACCGCGCACGGTTCCGTGATGGGTTATGTGTTTCCGACGCTGATCGCGATGGGCTTCGGCTACGCGATCAGCGAGCTCGCGCTCAAGATGCCGCTCGTCGGCCGCCGCTGGGCGTGGACGGGCTTCTGGCTGATCGCGCTCGGCTCGGTCGTCGCGATGACGCCCGTGTCGCTCGGCCTGTCGTCGGTGCTGTACACGTTCTATCCGCCGATGATCGGCAATCCGTTCTACTACCTCGGCGTCGTGCTCGTCGTCGTCGGCTCGTGGATCTGGGTCGGGCTGATGTCGGTGAACCTCTATGCGTGGAAGAAGGCCAATCCCGGCACGCCGATTCCGCTCGCGATGTTCGCGAACGTCGCGGGCGCGTATCTGTGGGGCTGGACCGCAGTCGGCGCCGCGATCGAGATCCTGTTCCAGATCCTGCCCGTCGCGGTCGGGCTCAAGTCGACGATCGACGCGGGCCTCGCGCGCGTGTTCTTCTCGTGGACGCTGCACGCGATCGTCTACTTCTGGCTGATCCCCGCGTACATCGCGTACTACACGCTCGTGCCGCGCGCGATCGGCGGCAAGCTGTACAGCGACGGAATGGCGCGCATCTCCTTCATTCTGTTCCTCGTCGGCGCGATGCCGATCGGCGTGCACCACCTGTTCGCCGATCCGCAGGTCGGCTCGGGCTTCAAGTTCCTGCAATCGGTGTTCACGGCGCTCGTCGCGGTGCCGACGCTCCTCACGGTGTTCACCGTGTGCGCGTCGGTCGAGATCGCCGCGCGCCTGCGCGGCGGCAAGGGCGCGTTCGGCTGGCTGCGCGCGCTGCCGTGGCATGAGCCGATGATGCTCGCCGTCGCGTTCTCGTTCGTGATGCTCGGCTTCGGCGGCGCGGGCGGGCTCATCAACATGAGCTACCAGCTCGATTCGACGATTCACAACACGCAGTGGATCACGGGGCACTTCCACCTGATCTTCGGCGGCGCCGTCGTCATCATGTACTTCGCGATCGCGTATGAGCTGTGGCCGCATCTGACCGGCCGCGCGCTCGGCAGCCTGCGCCTCGTGAAGACGCAGCTCTGGCTGTGGTTCATCGGCATGATCGTCACGACGTTCCCGTGGCACTACGTCGGCATCCTCGGCATGCCGCGCCGGATGGCCTATTACGACTACAGCGATCCGGCGCTCGCGCCGCAGGCGGCGTGGGTGATCATGTCGGTCGTCGGCGCGCTGATCCTCGTCGCGTCGGCCGTGCTGTTCTTCGTCGTGCTGATACGCAGCCATCGCGGCGAGAAGGTGACGCCGGCCGAGTTCACGTTCAGCTCGGCCGTTCACGAGCCGAGGACGCTGCCCGTCGCGCTCAACAGCTTCGGGCTGTGGATCGCGCTGATGATCGGCCTCACGGTCGTCAACTACGGCTATCCGATCGCGCAGTTGATGGCGCTCAAGCAACCGTCGGTGCCGGCGATCTACATGGGGGCGCAGCGATGAGCACGGAACGTCTGTTTTCGATTCGCAACCGCTGGTTTACGGTCAGCGTCGGGCTCACGCTGTTCGCGGTGATCGCGTCGGTGCTGATCGGCTTCGTCTGGCTGCCTTCGGTGCAGAAGGACGCGCAGTTCCAGGGCATCTGGAACGCGATCTGCAGCGCGGCCGGCGTGCCGCGCGCGTGGCTGCCGTCGCAGCAGGAGCCGGTGCCGTCGGCCGTCAAGACGAGCACGGTCGTCGTCACGCCGCAGATGATGGTAGGCGCGGACAGCCTGTCGATCGGCCGCGGCGCGACGCTCGCGATGCGCTGCACGATGTGCCACGGCGCGCGCGGGATGAGCGCTGCGAATTCGCCGAATCTCGCGGGCCAGTACGCGGCCGCCATCTACAAGCAGTTGAAGGACTTCCAGACGGGGGCGCGCACGAACGCGGTGATGGCGCCGATGGTCGCGAATCTGTCCGACCAGGACATGCGTGATCTCGCGGCGTTCTACTCGTATCTGCCCCGCGCCGTGACGCAGCTTGCCGCGACGCCGCCGAAGATCGTCGCGAACGGCGCGCCGATGCGCAACATCGCGCCGTGCGCGTCGTGCCACGGCGGGATGGACAACAAGGTCGGCGGGTCGCGCCTCGAGGGCGAGCCGGAGGTCTACATCAACGCGCAGTTGCAGGCGTTCGCGTCAGGCGCGCGGCACAACGACATCAGCGAGCAGATGCGCAACGTCGCGCGGCAGATGACGCCCGACGAAATCGCGGCGGCCGCGCGGTATTACGCGGGGCGGCCGTAGCGTGGCGCGGGTGCGGCCGTGGCGCGGCGCGGGCCATGAAGGTCGCGCCGCGCTGAAGCTCGGTGGAGGATGCCGGGCGATCGACCGCGCCGGCGCCAAAAAGAACGGCAAACGGGAAGGGGCCCGTTTGCCGTTTTTGTTGGGAATCGATCGGAGAGGGCGGCGCGTGCCGCGCTCGCGATCGTGTCGAACGCGGAACGGAACGCAGAACGCAGAACGCGGGCGCATCTTCTCGCTGCGTGCAGCGGCGTCGCCATGCATCACGCGATCGCGCCGCGCACGATCGCATGCGCTACCGGTCGTCGCCCTGCGCGCCGTGAAAGAACCGCCCCAGTTCGGCGGCGAGCTCGTTGAGCACGCCCATTTCCTGCTGCGTGATCTTGCGCGCCGGCTGGCCGAGCGCCCAGTCGCCGTAAAGCAACGCGACCGTGTTTCGCTCCGCGGCCACGGGCAGCAACAGGAACGCGCGCGCGTCGTCGAACGCATCCAGATACCACGCGGGCAGCCGCTTGACTATCTTCGGATCGCGCGCGTTCTCGATGAAGATGCCGACCGAGTTCGTGATCGCGAGATGAAACACGTCCGGCTCGAACGTCTCGTGAAAGCACAACCGTTCGAGCGCCGCGTCGACGCCCGGCCCGAAGCCGAGCCGCGCGGCGAACACGCCGTCTTCATGCCGCACGAACATCACGGTGCGCGTGAACGCGAGGCCCGCGAGCACGCTTTCGGACGCGAGCGCGAGCACCGGGCCGAGCACGTGTTCGGACGGCAGCGCGCGCAGGTCGGCGAGGCCCGCCTCGAGGCACGCCTGGGGCGTCGACGCGCCGCGCGCGATCTGGTCCGCGTTCGCGCGCAGCTCGACGATCTCGCGCATCACCGTGTCGCTCGTTTCCTCGCGCGACAGCGACGCGGCGATCTCGGCGAGCTCGTCCGCGCCGGTGCCGAGCACGCCGTGGAAGCGGTGCGCGAGCGCCGCGATGCGCGCGTCGCGTTGCTGCGCGTGCATCGACGTGAGCGCGGTCGCGACGTCGGTCGAGCAGTGGCTCACCGCGCGCAGCCACTGGACGTCGTGCGGCGCGCCGTCGTTCGCATCGAAGCGCGTCATGCCCGCGCGGATCAGCTCCGGCAGACGCCAGCGCGACGCCGCTTCGAGGCCGATCTCGTCGTAGCCGACGCCGAGCACCGCGCGGCAAGCGGCTTCGTCGTCGTCTTGCTCGGCCGCGCGCCGGCGGATTTCTTCCCATTCCGCGTCGAGATAGCAGACGACGAGCAGCTTGCCGACCTGCCGCATCAGCGTGCAGACGACCGCTTCCTCGCCCGCGCGAAGATCGACGTGCTCGGTTAGCTTGCGCGCGACGCAGCCCGACAGCAGCGCGCGGTTCAGTTCGAGTTTCGCGTCGATGCGGCGCGGCGCGCTGTGATGAAAGTGGTCGACGAGCTTGAGCCCGACGACGAGATGGCCGACGGCATCCATGCCGAGCACCATCAGCGCGCGCGTGACGGTTGTGATGTTGCCGCCGAACGCCATGTACATCGCCGAGTTCGCGAGCCGCAGCACCTTCTGCGTCAGCGCGAAATCCGACAGCACGACGCGCACGAGCGCGGTGAAGTCGAGATCGTCGTTCTTCATCGCGGCCATCGTCGCGCGCAGCGCGTCCGACAGCAGCGGGAAATCGCCGCGCTCGTTCATCCGGGCCCAGAGCTTGTCGAGCAGCGCCGTTCGCGGCAATTGTGCGGTGATTGGCATACGAATCAGTGATTGAGAAAGCCGGCGGCGTGCGTCATGCGGTTGCGTGCAGATGGAGCTCCTGCGCCTCGAAGCGTTGCGCGAGTTCGTCCGACGGCAGCGCTTGGCAGACGAGCCAGCCTTGAATGTGGTTGCAGCCCATCTCGGTCAGCAGCGTGCGCTGCGCCTCGGTCTCGACGCCCTCCGCGACGAGCTCGAGCTCGAGCGTCTGCGCGAGGCCGACGACCGCCGACACGATCGCGCGGTCGTTTCTCGACGTCAACAGATTTTCGACGAAACTGCGGTCGATCTTCAGTTTCGCGAGCGGGAAGCTCTGCAGGTATGCGAGGCTCGAATAGCCGGTGCCGAAATCGTCGACCGCGAACCGGATGCCGAGCTCGGTCACTTCCTCGAGCAGCGTCTTCGCGTGATTCGGATCGTGCATCAGCAGGCTTTCGGTGATCTCAAGCACGATCCGGCGCGGGTCGATGCCCGTCAGCTTGATCGCGTCGCGCACGCTCTGCGTGAAGCGCGGATCGCGGAACTGCTGCGGCGACACGTTGACGGCCACGTACTGCAGCGCGATCCCTTGCCGGTCCCACGACACGAGTTGCATGCACGCGGCTTTCAGCACCCAGTTGCCGAGATAGTTGATGAGGCCGATCGATTCGGCGAGCGGGATGAACGTCGCGGGCGCGACGAGCCCGTGCACCGGATGGTGCCAGCGGATCAGCGCCTCGACGCCGACCACGGCGCCCGAGTGGCTCTTCGTGATCGGCTGGAAATGCAGCGAGAATTCGCCGTTGCGCACGCCGTTGTAGAGATCGGCCTCGAGCTTCAGGCGCTCGGCGTCGGCCGGATCGTCGGTCGGCTGGTGGAACGCGAGCGCGTTGCCGCCCGCCGCCTTCGCCTGCGCGAGCGCGCGGTCCGCGCGCCGCAACAGCGGACTGTGGTGCTGCGCGTGCTTCGACGCGGCGCGCGCATCAGGATAGATCGCGATGCCGACGCTCGCCGACAGGTGCACCGCCTGCCCGTCGTACGCGTACGGCCGCTGGACGGCCGTCTGCAACTGGCGCGCGAGCGCTTCGGCCGCGTCGATCGCGGCAATGCGCGTGGGCGCGCTCAGCATCACCGCGAACTTGTCGCTTGCGACGCGCGCGAGCCGCTCGCCGCGCGTCGCGAGCCGCTGCAGCCGCTGCGCGGTGTCGCGCAGCAGCGCGTCGCCCGCGTCGTAGCCGAGCGCGCGATTGATCCGCTGGTAGTCGTCGAGATCGAGCAGCAGCAGCGCCGTGCAGCCGCCGCCTTCGTCCGCGATCTGCTGCGCGCGCATCAGCGCGGGCAGGAGCGCCGACAGGTTGTCGAGCCCCGTCATCGGATCGTGATGCAGCTCGTACGTGAGCCGCGCCTCGATCGCACGCCACGACGACACGTCGAACGCGGCGATCGCGAAGCCGTCGACGCCGTGGTGGCGGCTGCGCACCGCGCGCACCTCGACGTCGAGCGGGTAGGTCAGCGATTTCACGAGACACAGCGTCGCCTTCTCGATGTCGCCCGTCTCCGATGCGCGCGCGAGCAGGCCGTCGAGCGTCGCGGTATCCTGTTCGGGGATCAGGTCGCGCAGCGTCAGCGTGTGCAGATAGTCGCGGTGATAGCCGATGAAGCGAAGGCTCGCGTCCGACACGTACAGGAAGCGCAGATCGCGATCCACATGAGCGAGGAAATCGACCGCACCGACGGTTTGTTCCAGCCAGCTTCGAACCGTATCATCGGCGCGCGGCGTACCGGCGCGCGCGGGCATCAGCGCGCCGCCCGACCAAGCGAAGCGGCGGAGCTTGTGAAGTGCGGCGCGCCAGGAGCCCTTGCGGGGCGCTTTGTTCCTGATGGCTTCCATGTATCTCGCTGGCGTGAAGGGGCTGGAACCGGTGTCCGGACGCAATAACGGCGTATCGCGCCGATTCTTTAGCGTCAGGGAAGAAAGGAACTAGAGCATTTCGTCATGCGCGTCAGTTCGAGGTGCGAACGCGATCGCGCGGCTTGCCGAGGGCGCTAGACCTTGTTGAACGTATGGATATTTGAGGACGAGGACTCAGATGAATCGAAAACTGGCATCGGGCGCGGCGGCCGCGCTTTTCGCGCTGCACGCGGTCGCGGCGTACGCGGTGCTGAAGGCGGGCGACGCCGCGCCCGACTTCAGCGCGCAGGCGTCGCTCGGCGGCAAGACTTACACGTATTCGCTCGCCGACGCGCTGAAGAAAGGCCCCGTCGTGCTGTACTTCTATCCGGCCGCGTTCACGACCGGCTGCACGATCGAGGCGCACGCGTTCGCCGATGCCGTCGACGCTTACAAACAGTATGGCGCGACGGTGATCGGCGTGTCGGCGGACGATATCGGCACGCTGACGAAGTTTTCAGTCAGCGAATGCCGCAGCAAGTTCCCGGTCGCCGCGGACCCGGACGCGAAGATCATCCGCGAGTACGATGCGAAGCTGCCGGCGATCTCGAAGGCGAACCGCGTGTCGTACGTGATTTCGCCGGACGGGAAGGTGCTCTACGAGTACACGAGCCTGTCGCCCGACAAGCACGTCGAGAACACGCTGAACGCGGTGAAGGCGTGGGCGGCGTCGCATCGGCAGCGCTGAGGCGGCGTTGATCCGATCCCGATGCGGCCTTGCCGGCTGCCACCCGGCCGCCGCCCGGTTCGCGATTTCATCGGCCGAACGGCGGGCGGGCAGTGACCCGCCTTCGTCGACGATCGGAGCCGGGCGCCAGCGGTTGGCGCGACGGATCGCGACGAATCTCGGCGTGTCGCGGCGAGGCGGCGCCGCGCGCGACGCGCCGCGCCGCGCCGGCGAGCGGGCGCCGGCCCACCCGCCGCGGCCGCGCCTATGCGCGCAGCGCCTGCTCGATCGGCACGCTGCCGCCGACGAAGCCGATCGTTTTCTTCGAGATGCCGAGCTTGATCGCCTCGATCGCCGCCCATGCGACGTCCTGACGCGCGACGGGCGGCGCGTTGTCGAGCCGCTCCTCGGTGAGCGCGATCTTGCCGACCCCAGGATCGTCGGTGAGCGGGCCCGGGCGCAGGATCACGTAGTCGATGCCCGACGCGATCACGCGGTCGTCGCCTTCGCGCTTCATCTGCGAGTAGTGCTGCAGGGGCTCTGGGCTGCGCTGCGGCCAGTACGCGGTGAGCGAGCTGATCACGACGAGCTTCTGCACGTTGTGAGCCTTCGCGTAGTCGGCCGAGCGCGCGACGGCGTCGCGGTCCACCTGTTCCTCTTCGGTCGCGCCTTCCGATTCGGCGGAGCCCGCCGCGTAGATCGCGTGCGTGATGCCGCGGAACGCGGACGAGAAATCGCCGGTCAGGTCGGCAACGACGACTTTCGCGCCCGGCAGCGCAAAATCCGGCCGGCGCACGAGCGCCGTGACCTCGAAATCCTGCTGCTCGAGCAGCAGGTCCGCGAGCGCGCGGCCCGTGCGGCCGGACGCGCCAATCAGCAGTACCTTCATCGACATGAAACCGCTCCTTGCATTGCGCTGCGTCAATGGCGCCCTTCAGGCGAGGGGCTGACGTCGAGCATCCAAGTGTATGCCGAATTCACGCTCGACCGGTGATGCCGGGACGAGATTCGGATCAAGGTCCGGCGTGCGACGGTGGCCTCGCGCACATGACGGCGCACACGCCCGGACCCGTCCGATCGCGGCGCAAGGCCGCACTCGCGGGCGATGCGCCGGCGCGGCGGCGCTTGCGCCGTGCTCGCGCGTGCATCGCGGCCCGTCATTTATGAATAGGCGACGGGCTTCGTATCAGGCGTAAGCATTTGTGACACGGCGGCGTCGCACGGCCGGCGGGTTGTCGGGCCACCGCCCGCGACCGCCCGCCGCGTCACTCGCCCGCGACCGCCGCGCCGCCCGACGCCCGGCGATGGCGGCGCTTCTCGGCCCAAACGCGCAGCCGGTCCATGTATAGATAGACGACGGGCGTCGTATAGAGCGTCAGCATTTGCGACACGATGAGCCCGCCCGCGATCGCGATCCCGAGCGGCGCGCGCATCTCGGCGCCGTCGCCGCTGCCGAACGCGAGCGGCAGCGCGCCGAGCAGCGCCGCCATCGTCGTCATCATGATCGGCCGGAAGCGCAGCAGACATGCTTCGTGGATCGCGTCGAACGACGATTTGCCTTGCCGCGACGCGTCGATCGCGAAGTCGACCATCATGATCGCGTTCTTCTTCACGATGCCGATGAGCAGGATCACGCCGATCAGCGCGATGATGCTGAACTCGGTCTTGAACAGCAGCAGGCCGAGGAGGGCGCCGACGCCCGCCGACGGCAGCGTCGACAGGATCGTGACCGGATGGATGTAGCTCTCGTACAGTATCCCGAGCACGATGTAGACGGCCGCGAGCGCCGCGAGGATCAGGATCGGCTGATCCTTCAGCGATTGCTGGAACGCCTGCGCGGTGCCCTGGAAGCTGCCCTGGATCGTCGGCGGCACGCCGGCTTCGGCCATCGTCTGGTAAATCGCCTGCGTCGCCTTCGACAGCGACACGCCGGGCGGCAGGTTGAACGAAATCGTCGTCGCGACGAACAGGCCCTGGTGGTTGACCGCGAGCGGCGTCGTGCTCGGCCCGAAGCTCGCGATCGCGGAAAGCGGCACCATCGTCGATTTCGACGTCGACACCGCCGCGCCCGACGACGCGCCCGACTTGCCGCTCGACGCGATCGAGTTGAGCGCCTGGTTGCGCGCCGAATCGGCGGCGATCGCGGCGGCGCTCTGCGCGGCCGCGCCGGCCGTCGACGCGCGGGCCGTGGCCGCGACGTAGGTGCCTGCCGCCGCGTTCGTCGTCTGCGCGCCGCTCGCGCTGCCGCCCGACGTGCTGATGTATATCTGCTTGAGCATCTCCGGGCTCTGCCAGTACTGCGGCGCGACTTCCATCACGACGTGGTACTGGTTGAGCGGGTTGTAGATCGTCGACACCTGGCGCTGGCCGAACGCGTCGTACAGCGTGTTGTCGATCTGCGCCGGCTTGATGCCGAGGCGCGCGGCCGTCGCGCGGTCGATCGTCACCATCGCCTCGAGGCCGCCTTGCTGCTGATCGGAGTTCACGTCGGCGAGCTCGGGGCGCTTTTGCAGCGCCTCGGTCAGGATCGGCGCCCACTTGTACAGCTCGGCCGTCGAATCGCCGAGCAGCGTGAACTGATACTGCGCGTTGCTCTGCCGGCCGCCCGCGCGGATGTCCTGCGCGGCCTGCAGGAACGTGCGCGCGCCCGCGACCTCGGCGAGCCGCGGCCGCAGTTGCTGGATCACCTGATCGGCCGACAGCTTGCGCTGCGGCTTGTCCTTCAGCGCGACGAACATGAAGCCCGAGTTCGTCTGCGCGCCGCCCGTGAAGCCCGCGACGTTCGCGACGTTCGGATTCTCGCGGACGATGCGCATCATCTCGGTGAACTTGAGCTTCATCGCCTGGAACGACGTCGTCTGGTCGGCCTGGATGCCGCCGATCATGAGGCCTGTGTCCTGCTGCGGGAAGAAGCCCTTCGGCACGACGATGTACAGCGCGATGTTCAGCGCGATCGTCGCGACGAGCGTCATCAGGACCGTGAACGGATGGCGCAGCGCCCACGACAGCGTGCGCTCGTAGCCGCGCTGCATCCATTCGAAGCCGCGCTCGAGCCAGCGCGCGACGTGGCCCTCCTCGCGCGGATCGTGCGCTTCGGGCAGCAGGCGCGCGCACATCATCGGCGTGAGCGTGAGCGACACGACGAGCGACACGGCGATCGCGAGCGACAGCGTGAGCGCGAATTCGCGGAACAGGCGCCCGACGATGCCGCCCATCAGCAGGATCGGCAGAAACACCGCGACGAGCGACAGGCTGATCGACAGCACCGTGAAGCCCACCTCGCGCGCGCCGTCGAACGCGGCCTGCAGCCGCGGCGTGCCGTTCTCGATGTGGCGCGCGATGTTCTCGAGCACGACGATCGCGTCGTCGACGACGAAGCCCGTCGCGACGATGAGCGCCATCAGCGACAGGTTGTTCAGCGAGAAGCCGAGCAGATACATCGCGCCGAACGTGCCGACGATCGAGATCGGCACCGCGACGCTCGGGATCAGCGTCGCGCGCCAGTTGCGCAGGAACAGGAACACGACCATCACGACGAGGCTCACCGCGATGAGCAGCGTGTGCTCGGTGTCGGCGAGCGACGCGCGGATCGTGCGCGAGCGGTCGAGCACGGGCGTGACCTGGATGTCGGCGGGCAGCGCGGCCGTCAGCTGCGGCAGCGCGGCCTTCACGCGCTCGATCGTATCGATGATGTTCGCGCCGGGCGAGCGGTACAGGATCACGAGCACCGCGCGCTCGCCGTTCATCAGGCCGAGGTTGCGCAGATCCTCGACCGAGTCGACGACGCTCGACACGTCGGACAGGCTCACGGCCGCGTTGTTGCGGTACGCGATCACGAGGTCCTTGTACTGCGCGGCCTTCGACGCCTGGTCGTTCGTGTACAGCTGATAGTGGTGCGGACCGGTCTCGATCGCGCCCTTCGGGCTGTTCGCGTTCGCCGACGCGAGCGCGGCGCGCACGTCCTCGAGGCCGATCCCGTAGTGGAACAGCGCCTGCGGCTCGAGCTCGACGCGCACGGCCGGGTTCGCCGAGCCGCTCAGGCTGACCTGGCCGATGCCGTCGATTTGCGAGAGCGACTGCTGGAGCACCGTCGACGCGGCGTCGTACAGCTTCGCGGGCGACGCCGTCTTCGACGTGAGCGACACGACCATGATCGGCGAATCGGCCGGGTTGACCTTGCGGTACGTCGGGTTGCTCTTCAGGCTCGCGGGCAGATCCGCGCGCGCGGCGTTGATCGCGGCCTGCACGTCGCGTGCGGCGCCGTCGATGTCGCGGTTCAGGTTGAACTGCAGCACGATCCGCGCGTTGCCGACCGAGCTCATCGACGTCATCTCGGCGACGTCCGCGATCGAGCCCAGATGCCGCTCGAGCGGGCTCGTCACGCTGGTCGCGACGGTTTCCGGGCTCGCGCCGGGCAGCGACGCCTGCACGAGGATCGTCGGGAAATCGACCTGCGGCAGCGGTGACACGGGCAGCTTGATGAACGCGAACAGGCCGGCGAGCGCGATCCCGAGCGCGAGCAGCGTCGTCGCGACGGGGCGGGTGATGAACGGGCGCGACAGGTTCATTTACGCGTCCGGATGCGCGGCCCGCCGGCCGGAGCGCTCGAAGAAGCCGCGGATGCGGCGCGCGAGCGCGTCGAAGCCGAGGTAGATCACGGGCGTCGTGAAGAGCGTGAGCACCTGCGACACGATGAGCCCGCCCGCGATCGCGATGCCGAGCGGCTGGCGCAGCTCGGAGCCCGCGCCCGAGCCGGCGATGAGCGGCACGGCGCCCAGGAGCGCGGCGAGCGTCGTCATCAGGATCGGCCGAAAGCGCAGCAGGCACGCCTGGTAGATCGCCTCGCGCGGCGGCTTGCCCTCGACGCGTTCCGCCTCGAGCGCGAAGTCGATCATCATGATCGCGTTCTTCTTCACGATGCCGATCAGCAGCACGATGCCGATGATGCCGATGATGTCGAGGTCGTGCCCGGTGATCATCAGCGCGAGCAGCGCGCCGACGCCCGCCGACGGCAGCGTCGACAGGATCGTGATCGGATGGATGTAGCTCTCGTACAGCACGCCGAGCACGATGTACATCGTGACGATCGCGGCGAGGATCAGGAACAGCTGGTTCGACAGCGACGCCTGGAACGCGAGCGCCGCGCCCTGGAAGCGCGTCTGGAACGACGCCGGCAGGCCGAGCTCGCGCTCGGCCGCGTCGATCGCCTTCACCGCCTCGCCGAGCGACGCGCCCGGCGCGAGGTTGAATGAGATCGTCGCCGCCGGGAACTGCGACAGGTGCGACACGAGCAGCGGCGCCGGCCGCTCGTGGAACGTCGCGATCGCCGAGAGCGGCACCTGCCCGCCGCCCGCCGACGGCAGGTAGATGCCGTTCAGCGAATCGGTGTAGTGCTGCATCTGCGGCTCCGATTCGAGGATCACGCGGTACTGGTTCGACTGCGTGAAGATCGTCGACACGATTCGCTGGCCGTATGCGTCGTAGAGCGCGTTGTCGACGGTCGCGGGCGTGATCCCGAAGCGCGCGGCGCTCGCGCGGTCGATCTCGATGTAGACCGACTTGCCGTTGTTCTGCAGATCGGTCGCGACGTCGGCGAGCGAGCGCTCCTGCTTCAGCCGGTCGACGAGCTTCGGCACCCAGGTCGCGAACTCGTCCGGGTTCGGGCTCGTCAGCATGAACTGATACTGCGTCGGACTCACCGTCGAATCGATCGTCAGATCCTGCACCGGCTGCATGTACAGCGAAATGCCCGTGACCGCCGCGACCTGCTGCTGCAGCGAGCGGATCACGTCGCTCGCCGATTCGCTGCGGTCGTCGCGCGGCTTCAGGTTGATCAGCATCCGGCCGCTGTTCAGCGTGATGTTCGAGCCGTCGACGCCGATGAACGACGTGAGGCTCACGACGTCCGGGTTCTTCAGGATCTCGGCGGCGAGCGCCTGCTGACGCTCGGCCATCGCGCCGTACGATACCGATTGCGGCGCCTGCGTGATCGCCTGGATCACGCCCGTGTCCTGCGTCGGGAAGAAGCCCTTCGGAATCACGACGTAGAGGAGGGCGGTGAGCGCGAGCGTCAGCACCGCGACGACGAGCGTCGAGCGCTGCCGGTCGAGCACCCACTCGAGCGCGACGCCGTAGCGCGCGATCACGCGGTCGATCAGCCCGTGCACCTTCGCCTCGAAGCGGTGGCTTTCGGGCGGTGGCGTGTGGCGCAGCAGCTTCGCGCACATCATCGGCACGAGCGTGAGCGACACGATGGCCGAGATCACGATCGTCACCGCGAGCGTGATCGCGAACTCGTGGAACAGCCGCCCGACGACGTCGCCCATGAAGAGCAGCGGAATCAGCACGGCGATCAGCGACACCGTGAGCGAGATGATCGTGAAGCCGATCTGCTTCGAGCCCTTCAACGCCGCTTCGAGCGCGGAATCGCCTTCCTCGACGTAGCGCGCGATGTTCTCGATCATCACGATCGCGTCGTCGACGACGAAGCCCGTGGCGATCGTGAGCGCCATCAGCGACAGGTTGTTCAGCGAAAAGCCCGACAGGTACATCACCGCGAGCGTGCCGATCAGCGACAGCGGCACCGACAGGCTCGGGATGATCGTCGCATAGACGTTCGCGAGGAACAGGTACATCACGAGCACGACGAGCGCGACCGCGAGCCCGAGTTCGAACTGCACGTCGCGCACGGCGGCGCGGATCATCGTCGTGCGATCGGTGACGATCTGCACGTCGAGCGCGGCGGGCAGCGATTCCTGCAGCTTCGGCAGGATCGCCTTGATGTTGTCGACGGTCTGGATCACGTTCGCGCCCGGCTGGCGCTGCACGTTCAGGATGATCGCGGGCTCGGCGTCGACCCACGCGCCGAGCTTCGTGTTCTCCGAGCCGGCGACGATCTTCGCGACGTCGGTGAGCATCACCGGCCGGCCGTTCTTGTACGCGACGACGGCGTCGTTGTACTGGTCGGCGCTCGTCAATTGATCGTTCGCGTTGATCGTGTACGCGCGCGTCGGGCCGTCGAAGTTGCCCTTCGGCGTGTTGACGTTCAGGTTCGAGATCGTCGTGCGCAGGTCGTCGAGATTCAGGCCGTACGACGCGAGCGCGAGCGGGTTCGCCTGAATCCGCACGGCCGGCCGGTTGCCGCCCGACAGGCTGACCAGGCCGACGCCCGACACCTGCGAGATCTTCATCGCGAGCCGCGTGTCCGCGAGATCCTGAACCTGCGTGAGCGGCAGCGTCTTCGACGTGACGGCGAGCGTGATCACGGGCGCGTCGGCCGGATTGACCTTCGCGTAGATGGGCGGCGCGGGGAGGTCCGACGGCAGCAGGTTGCCCGCCGCGTTGATGGCCGCCTGCACTTCCTGCTCGGCGATGTCGAGCGGCAGATCGAGGCTGAACTGCAGCGTGATCACGGACGCGCCCGCCGAGCTTTGCGACGACATTTGGTTGAGCGACGGCATCTGCCCGAATTGCCGCTCGAGCGGCGCGGTGACGGACGACGTCATCACTTCGGGGCTCGCGCCCGGATAGAAGGTCTGGACCTGGATCGTCGGATAGTCGACCTCGGGCAGCGCCGCGAGCGGCAGGAAGCGCAGCGCGACGAGGCCGGCGAGCATGATCGCCGCCATCAGGAGCGCGGTGCCGACCGGGCGAAGGATGAAGATGCGGGACGGGTTCATCGGTCAGCCGGCGTCATTGCGATTGGGCTTGCGAAGCGCCGCGGCGCCGCTGCCCGCCGTGTGCGCCCGATGCGCCCGATGCGCCCGATGCGCCCGATGCGCTTTTTGCGCCCGAAGCCTGCTTCGGCTTGTCGGCCGGGATCGTGACCGCCGAGCCTTCGCGCAACCGGTCGGAGCCGTCCGTCACGACCCGCTCGCCGACGGCGAGCCCCTCGACGATGCTCGTGCGCTCGCCGTCGACGGGGCCGGGCTTTACCTTGCGCACGGTCACCGTGTTGTCCGGCTTCACGACGTAGACGAACTGGCCGATCGAGCCCGAGAGCACGGCCGACGTCGGCACGATCGTCGCGTCGCGGATCGTGTCGACGAGCAGCCGCGTGTTGACGAACTGATTCGGGAACAGCAGGTTGTTCCGGTTCTCGAACGTCGCGCGCAGCTTCACGGTGCCCGTCGCCGTGTCGATCTGGTTGTCGAGCGTGTTGAGCGCGCCCGTCTCGAGCGGCACCGTGTTGTTGCGGTTGTACGCGGTGACCGACAGCTTGCCGCCGGCGTTCACCTGTTTGAGGATCGCGGGCAGATTGTCTTCGGACGTCGTGAAGATCACGCTCATCGGCTGCAATTGCGTGATGACGACGATGCCGTTCGCATCCGACGGCGTCACGTAGTTGCCCGGATCGACCTGCCGCAGGCCGACGCGGCCCGACACGGGCGCGGTGATCCGCGCGTAGGCGAGATTGAGCTTCGCGGAATCGACCGCCGCGCGGTCGATCTGCACGGTGCCTTCGTACTGCTTGACGAGCGATGCCTGCGTGTCGGCCGTCTGCTTCGCGATCGAGTCCTGAGCGAGGAGCGTTTGATAGCGCTTCAGGTCGAGGCGCGCGGTCGCGAGGAGCGCCTCGTCGCGCGCGAGCGCGCCCTGTGCGTTCGCGAGCGAGATCTGGTACGGGCGCGGATCGATTTGCGCGAGCACGTCGCCTTGCTTCACGATCTGGCCTTCCTGGAACGACACCGATTGCAGATAGCCTGACAACTGGGTCCTGACGGTCACGTTCGCGAGCGGCGTGACGGTGCCGAGCGCGTTCAGGACGACGGGCATCTCGCCGCGCGCCGCCGTCGCGACCTGAACGGGCTGCGGCAGGTTCGCGAGCGCGGCGGGGCCGCCGCGCTTGCGTGCGCCGTCTGGCCGGCTCTCGGTGCTTGGGTTGCCGCCGCTCTTCCACGGATGCCACCACAGCACGCCGCCGATCGCGACGGCCGCGAGCACGCCGAACGCGATCAGCTTGCGGCGGGGGCGGCGCGGGCCGGAGCCGGACGGCGGTTGGGCGGGAGAGCGGGGCGTGGGCTTTTCTTGATTGTCCATCGGTTCGATCTGGAAGTCGGCGTGCAGCGCATGCGACGGGCGCGCACGGGCCGCGTTCGCGGCCGGCGCGGTGCGGGCCGGCTGCGGCCCGGTCGCGACGCAAAGAGCGGGGCGCGCCGGTTGCGGCGCAGGGTTGCATGATGCTACGTCCCCATGACGGTTACAGTCCAGCGCCCTATCTTTCCGCGAATTACGATCGTTACAGGTGAACGGACGATGGCATGCGGCGATGACGCGGGGCGGGCGACGGGATCGCTCGGCCGATGCGCGGCTTGCCGGATCGCGTTCGCTTTGGCGGCTGTTTCGACGCGCGAGCGTGTGTGGCGGCGTGGGTTGCGGTGAGGGGCTCCGGGCGAAGGGCGAGCGCCGCCAGCGGGCCGGCACGCCGAACGGCGCGGGCCGGCGCGCTGCGCTATTTCACCGGGCGCGATTCGGCCACGCGGCGGCGCCGATCTCGCGCGTGATCTTTGCGATGCACTCGCGCAGCGCGGGCACCGCGACCGAGCGCAGGAAGTCGGGCGTGCACTGGTGCGCGGAGCCGCCGCAATTGACCGCGTAGCATTGGCCCGTCGGCGCGACGAAGCCCGCCGCGATCGCATTCAGTTCTTCGCGCCATTCGCCGATCGCGATCGCGTAGCCGTGTTGCGCGATGTCGGCGAGCGCGGCATTCAGCCGCGATACGACGAACGGCCAGTCGTCGCCCGCCGCGGCCTGCAGTGCGCCGATCAGCTCGCGGCGCGCGTCGTCCTCGAGCGCGGCGAGGTACGCACGGCCGACCGCCGTGCGCGCGATGTCCATCCGCGAGCCCGTTTCGAGCCGCGTGACGAGCACGGCCGAGCGGGGGCGGATCACGTCGATCGCGACCATGTCGAGGCGGTCGCGCACCGCGAGATGGACGGACAGCGACGTCTTTTCGGCCAGTTCGACGAGGAATGGCCGCGAGCGTGCGCGGATATCGAAGTTGCGCAGGAAGCCGTTGCTGAGTTCGAGCACCGACGCCGTCAGCACGAAGCGCTCGCTGTCGGGCAACTGGAACAGGAAGCCTGCGCTGACGAGCGTCGCCGTGATGCGCGAGACAGTTGGCTTTGGGATACCTGTCAATTCCGCCAGTTCCCGGTTGCTGACTGGCGCATCGGAGGTCGCGATGCGGCGCAGGACGGCCAAACCGCGCGCGAGGGCCGTGATTTCATCGGTGGTCGCTTCCCGTTCTCGGGAGACGGCTTGGGCATTGGTGCGTGTCGTCACGGAAATCTCTCTTTTTTCGAAACTTGATTTCAGATTTTTATCAATTGTAAGACGAATGCGGAAAAGTGTGCGCGTTTTGCCACTTTCTTTCACAATGCGCAATATTTACTGGCTTACCCCGAGTTTATTAGGGAGATGTCGGATCGCGCAGCGCCGGAAATGATGTGGGGACATGTATTTTTCGCTTGACTTGTCGTCCGGAAACGGAAAAAATGTCTTCCAATTTCGAAACGTTGTTTCGCTAGTTTAGACGGGAACGACGTTCGATGCAGTCTCTCAGGTTCTAGCACGGCCCTCGGAATGGCTAGAACTTTTTTAGCGCCACGGTCTCCGTGGCGCTTTTTTTTTGCCTGCGCGTAGCCCGAGGGTTTATCTCATATATTGGGATGTATGCGGTTGGGGCTAATGCGGCGCTCGCCGCTTTGCCCGCCCGGCGACGGCGCTCATGCGCGGCGAGCGTGCCAAAAAAAAGGCGCGACGCCACGAGGGCATCGCGCCAATCCGGCGCCAAGCGCCGACGAATCAGCCGTGATGTCGAAGAAAATCCGGTGGTATCAGGCCTTCCCGAGCCGGATCGCGGCGGGTTCGGCCGTCAGATAGCCGACGCACGCGCCGAAGCGGTCCTTGTAGTTCGCGCGCACGAGCGGATCGAGCGCGCCCTTCACCTTGTCGTGCAGCGGCGATTCCCAGTCGCCGACGTGCTGGAAGTTGCTCATCACGTAGGTCCAGCCATTGATCTCGTCGACTGCGTGCAGGCCCGTCGACTCCGCGCCCGCCGGGCACGACAGCACGCGCGAGAGCTGCTTCGTGTCGACGTTGTACGCCCACAGGAAGTTGTTCACGTGCATCCCCGAATCCTCGCCGATGAAGAGGGTGCGCAACTTTTCCGAGAACTTCAGGTTGTCCGGATTCGCGATCTTGTCCGGATTCGCGATGTTGCCGAGCGCATCGGCCGCGGCGAGGTCCTCGCCGACGAGCGCCGCGGGCGCGCTCATGTCGACGGGCACCCATTCGCTCGCGATCGCGGCGCCCGCCGTGTCGCGCTGGCCGCCGCGCAGGTTGAGCGCGTAGACCGCTCCCGCGTTGATCGCGCGATCGAGCGCGATGTCCGGCGACGCGGCCGCGTTGCCGCGCACCATCGACTTCTGGATGTACGACATCGCCGAATACAGCACCTTGTCCTTCGCATTGACCGTCGTGCCTTCGAGCTTCGTGAAGCCCATGCTGCCGCCCGCGTACGCGGCGTAGCGGTGCGTCTCGAGGAACGCCGCGGCCTTCGTCATGCCGGGTTTGATGCGGACCCAGTTGAACGTGCCGCTGAAGTTGATCTTCGTGAACGACGCGTCGCCGGGGTCCTTCGTCGCGACGTCCATGATGTCGGCCGCCTTCAGCTGGTTCGCGAGCGCCTCGATCTCCGCGCTCGTCGCGTGGCCGAGATTGATCCACGTGAGCGTCGCGGCGCCTGCGCCCGCCGACGACTTCTGCGTCCATTTCGCGACGTACAGCGTGCCCGCCGACAGGTCGGCCGCCTGATCGGCGACGAACATGAACAGGCCGCCGTTCGTCGCGTCGTCGCCCATCAGCACCGTGCGCTGATCCGGCATCACCTGCACGAGCTCGTGCGAGATCCGGCCAAGGCAGTAGTGCTTGCGGATCGAGCCCGTGCCGTCCGGGTTCACCGTGACTTCCGGCAGATGCCCATAGTGATACGGGTTCGCGGCCGTCTCGCTGCCGAAGGTGTTCTTGCTGAACGCCTTGAACTGCGCGTCGCTCGCGGCCTTCGTCGCATCCGGCTCGTACTCCTCGCTCGACAGGTGCGTGTTCCACGGCGACAGGCTCGCGCCGCACGTGATCCAGAGGCCGTGCGCGGCCGACGTGTCGACGTTGTGGTACTTGACGAGCTTGAGCGCGCCCGTCGCCGGGTCCTGATCGAGCGTCAGCACGGCGATCGGCGACGGCAGCCGGCCGTATTGCGAGGCGCTTGCCTGGTCGCGCGTCGTGTACTCGAACTGCACGACGGCGAACACCGTGTTGCCTTTCACGCCCGCCACGCTCGCGTTCTTCAGCGTGAGGAGCGAGCTGCCGTCCGGGCAGTCGGAATAGAACTGGCGTTCCTGGCCCGGGACCGAGCGATCGATGATCGGCTGGTTGTTGATGTCGTAGTAGCCGCCCGCGAGGATCGTGCCGCCTTTGCCGTCCGGTACGCGATCGCCCGTCACGAAGAACGGCCGGTACGCGAGCTTGTAGTTGCGCGTCGAGCCGTCGGTGAACGAAACCGACAGCGTCGAGCCGACGGTCGTCGTCGCCATCGCGGCCGGGTCGGCGAGCGTCGGCGCGGCCATCGACGCGAACGCGGCCGCCGCGAAGCTGGCGGCGGGCGGCGCGGCGGCGACGTCGTCGCCGCCTCCGCAGCCGGACAGCAGGGCGGGGAGCGCGACGCCGGAGAGCGGCAGCATCGGCGCGCCGGCGAGGATCTTCAGGGCATGGCGACGGGAGGGATTGGGCAGCGCGGGCATGGGAAATCCGGTTGTTGTGGGCGACGGAAAACGCCGGCGCGCCGGCGGCGGGCGCGGCGGACGGCGGTGAAAACCGGCTGCAAGTGTAGTTTTTGAAAATGAAAGTTTTTTGAATTGACGCTGTATGAATGGACGGGCGTCTCGCGCCGTGCTTGCCGCGCGTTCGTCCCGCGCGGATGCCGGTCTTGCGGAGCGCGGCGCGCGCCGCCGCCGCCGACGCGGCAACGACATGTAAAAAAAGAACCGGAAGCCGCGGGGGGGCGCTGGCGCGTCGTATCATGGCTTCTTCGCCACACGGAAGCCGCTTTGCCGCGCCATTTGTCATGACGATCGAGATCGCCCACGCAACCGCCAACATCTCCCGCGCCGGCCGCCGCCGGCTGCGCGCCGTCGCGCTTGCGGCCGTCGCCGCCGCCGCGCTTGCCGGATGCAAGAAGCCGGAGGAGGCGAGCGCGCCGCCCGAGAACGCGGCGAGCGCCGCCGCGCACGCGGCCCAGCAAACGACTCAGAAGCTCGATCAGGTCGCGAGCTTCGTCAATCAGCAGATCGAGGCCGCGAAGCAGGGCGTCGCATCGGCGGCGTCCGCCGTGCCGCCCGTCACGGCGAGCTCGGTGTCGGCCGCTGCGCAGGGTGCCGCGTCCGCCGTGCTCGGCCAGGCGGCCGCCGCGGCCGGCACGAGTCTCGAGGCGGCCGGCCGCAAGCTGCAGCAATGGAGTCAGACGGCCGCGCTCGGCACGTCGGGCGCGGCCGCCGCGAGCGGTGCCGCGGCCAGTCAATAAATTCGCTTGCCTTCCCGATGAAATGTAATTATGATGGTTACATATTGTCGTCGAGGCGGGGCGCGAATGCATGCCGCCGCAGTTGAATCATGAATACGAGCAGTCGGTTCGCATTTGCCGTTCATGTGCTCGCGCTGTTGTCGTTGCAGGAAGGCGTGCCGCTGTCGTCGGACATGATCGCGGGCAGCGTGAACACGAATCCGGCGCTGATTCGCCGCCTGCTGTCGATGCTGGCGGCGGCGGGTCTCACGACGTCGCAGCTCGGCGCGGGCGGCGGCGCGCTGCTGGCGCGCGAGCCGTCGCGCATCACGCTGCTCGACGTCTATCGTGCGGTCGACGATGCGCAACTGTTCGCGCTGCACCGCGAGGCGCCCAATCCGGCGTGCCTTGTCGGGCGGCACATCCAGGGCGTGCTGACCGACTACATCGGCGACGCGCAGCGGGCGATGGAGGCGTCGCTCGCAACGCGCACGCTCGCCGACGTGACGGCCGACGTGCTGCGCTCGGAGGAGGCCTCCGGGCAGCCGGGCGGAGCGCGGCCGGCGAGCGGTTAGCGGATTCGGCCGCCGGCGCGCAGCCGTGCGTCCGCCGCGGGCGCGAGGGGCGCGAGGGGCGCGGGATAGGCCGCCGGCCTGTGACGTTCGATGCGTGACGGGCCGGAGACGGAGGAAGGGCGACGGTTTCGTCGCCTGATGAAATGCCGCACGGCGGTCACGGCGGGCGGCCGAGTTGACTATGATGGGGATCGTGGGTCCCTCTTTTTTTCGATTGAATGTGTAATAAATGTAGTTACATATTCGCCAACCAGGAGAATCGACATGACGCAACGTACTCTGAAAATCGCACTGTTCGGCGCAACCGGCATGATCGGCTCGCGGATCGCGGCCGAAGCGGCGCGCCGTGGCCATCAGGTGACCGCGCTGTCGCGCAATCCGGCGGCGAGCGCCGCAAACGTGTCCGCGAAGGCGGCCGATCTGTTCGATCCGGCGAGCATCGCCGCCGCGCTCGACGGCCAGGACGTCGTCGCGAGCGCCTACGGGCCGAAGCAGGAGGATGCGTCGAAGGTCGTCGCGGTCGCGAAGGCGCTCGTCGAAGGCGCGCGCAAGGCGGGCGTGAAGCGTGTCGTCGTCGTGGGCGGCGCGGGCACGCTCGAAGTCGCGCCCGGCAAGCAGCTCGTCGATACCGAGGGCTTCCCGGACGCGTACAAGGCCGTCGCGCTCGCGCACCGCGACGCGTTCGACTACCTGTCGAGCGTGCAGGACCTCGACTGGACGTTCTTCTCGCCCGCCGCGCTGATCGCGCCCGGCGAGCGCACCGGCCAGTTCCGCACCGGCGCGGGCAAGCTGATCGTCGACGCACAAGGCAACAGCAAGATCTCCGCCGAAGACTATGCGATCGCGTTCGTCGACGAGATCGAGCAGAGCCGCTTCGTCCGGCAGATCGCGACGGCCGCGTACTGATCGCGGCGCGAACGCCGCATGCACTGCGGCGGCGGCCGCGGAGCCGGGCGTTGCGGGCGAGGCGCTCGCGCTCGGATGTCCGGCTGGTCGGCCGCAAGCGGTCGGCGAGCAGCGCAGGGGGCGTGCGCTTGGGTGAACCGCCCGGATGTTCGGCGGAATTGTTTTGTCGAACGCCTCCGATCGGCGCGTTCTGCCGGGAATGTCGATTGAGCCGTCCGGTCGAGTGATCCGACCGCGAACGCTGGCGCGGCGCACCGGAACGTTCCGGTGCGCCGCGCTGCCATTGGCGGGCTTGCGTCGAAGCGAGCCAAGCGTGCGGCCCGGCCGGGCCGCAGAGCGATCGCGCCCGCGTTCGCCTCGCGATGCTACGGCGCCCCTACCGCGCCCGGCGCAGTCGCCCGGGCGACGAGGTGAACACCGTCGCATCGAACCCTTGGCCGTCGCGACGCTCGTCCGGGCGCCGGCGAGCGCTTACGCATGCGCGCGAGCGTTGACGGCGACGACGTCGTTCACGTGCGTCGCCACCCGTTCGCCGGCGACGCCGTACACGTGCAGCGAGATCGCGGGCGCGTCGGTCTTCGCGCCCGCATGCCCGAGCCGGTGGATCGCCTCGCGTCCCGCGCGCACGTACGACACCGCACCCGTCGGCCGTGCGTGCTTGCGCGCGTCGATCGCGCAGCAGGCCGCCTCGTTCCAGCGGTAGGCGATTTCGGTGAGCTCGCCTTCGAGCACCGCGTAGCCGCACCACGCATGGTGGCCGTGCACCGGGCTCCATTGGCCCGGTTCCCAGACGAGCGACACGACGGCATAGCGGCCGGCCGGATCGGCGGCGAGCAGGTGGCGACGATAGCCGGCCGCGCCGCTTTCGCGCTGCGCCGGCGTGAGGAGATCGGGCGCCGCGGCGGCTTCGGCGAGCGCGGCGCGCAGCTCGCGCGCGAACGCCGGGTGCCGCGACGGCGCGGATTCGTGGGCGAGCGCGCCGAACGCGGCGTCGAGCCGCGCGCAAAAACGCGCGATCGCCGTCGGCGCGGGCGCGGCGAGGTCGCGACACAGCGCCGTCGGCGCGCGCTCGCGCGGCCTCGGATGCGTATCCTGCACGTGCGGGACGGGGGAGGCGGCGTGGTCCATCGTTGACTCGGTCGTTCGTGGCCCGCGGCGACGGTGCGCGGGTCCGGTACGTATTTATACCGGTCGACTTGGAGAAACGGATTCCATATTGTTCCCTCATGCGAACAATGGATAGAATAATTTTCTATTCGCTGGGGACTGGGGAAATGGACGCGATCGATCGTAAGTTGCTCGAACTGCTGCAGGAGGACGCGACGCTGCCGATCGCCGAACTCGCGCAGCGGGTGAATCTGTCGCAGACGCCGTGCTGGAAGCGGATTCAGCGGCTCAAGGAGACGGGCGCGATTCGGGCGCAGGTCGCGCTGTGCGATCCGCGCAAGCTCGGCGTGGGGACGACGGTGTTCGTCGCCGTGCGCACGAACCAGCATACCGAGGAGTGGGCGGCGCGCTTCACGCAGGTCGTGCGCGACATGCCGGAAGTCGTCGAGGTCTACCGGATGAGCGGGGAGACGGACTATCTGCTGCGCGTGGTCGTCGCCGACATCGACGACTACGACCGCATCTACAAGAAGCTGATTCGCTCGGTGCCGCTCTTCGACGTGAGCTCGTCGTTCGCGATGGAGCAGATCAAGTATTCGACCGCGCTGCCGGTGCGCGACGGCGGCGCGGGCTGATCGATCCCGGCGATCCCGGCGATCCCGGCGATTCCGGCGATTCCGGCGATTCCGGCGATTCCGGCGAGCGGCGCATCGGGTGCCGCACGCCCGACGCATCCGTTCATCGCCCGCGCTCGAGCGCACGCCGGCGTTCGTCGGCGAGCGCGTCGCGCCGCACGAAATCCGCGACGAACGCGTTCGCCGGATGGTGATAGAGGTTGTACGGCGTATCCCATTGCGCGAGCCGGCCGCCGTCGATCACGCCGATGCGGTCCGCGAGCGCGAACGCTTCCGCCTGGTTGTGCGTGACGAAGAGGGCGGTGTGCCCCGCCGCTTTCAGGATGTCGCGCACTTCGAACGCGAGCCGCTCGCGGGTGTCGACGTCGAGATTCGAGAACGGTTCGTCGAGCAGGAGCAGCTCCGGTGACGGCGCGAGCGCGCGGGCGAGCGCGATCCGCTGCTGCTGGCCGCCCGAGAGCTCATGCGGGTACGCGTTCGCCGCGTCGGCCAGGCCGACGAGCTCGAGCATCTGCGCGGCGCGTGCGCGGCGCGGCGCCTTCGGCGTGCGGCGCAGCCCGAATTCGACGTTCTGCTGCGCCGATAGATGCGGAAACAGCGCGTAATCCTGAAACATCATCCCGACGCGGCGTTTCTCGGGCGGCACGTCGGCGCCGCGGCTCGCGAGCGCGGCGCCCGCGAGCACGATCTCGCCCGCGCGCACCGGCTCGAAGCCCGCGATCGCGCGCAGCACCGTCGTCTTGCCGCAGCCGGACGCGCCGAGCAGGCAGCCGATCGCGCCGCGCTCGAGCGCGAGGCTCAGACGGTCGACGACCGTGCGCCGGCCGCGCGGCGTGTCGTAGGCGAGCGTGACGGCGTTCAGTTCGAGCAGCATGGCGGGCATGTCAGGATCCGGATTTCAGTTGGGTGCGCGCGAGCACGATCACGGGCGCGAGGCCCGCGACGACGATCGCGAGCGCCGCGACCGCGCCTTCCTCGTACGTGCCGCGCGCGGCTTCCGCGTAGAGCCAGGTCGCGAGCGTGTCGAAGTTGAGCGGGCGCAGCAGCAGCGTCGCGGGCAGTTCCTTCATCGCGTCGACGAACACGAGCAGCGCGCTCGCGCCGAGCGCCGGGCGCAACAGCGGCAGGTGCACGCGCCAGAGCGTCATGCCCGCCGATTCGCCGAGCGTGCGCGACGCCTGCTCGAGCGATGCCGGAATGCGCGCGAGGCCGGCCTCGATGCCGCCCGCGGGAATCGCGAGGAAGCGGATCGCATACGCGATCACGAGCGCGGCCGCCGAGCCCATCAGCACGAGCGTGTCGCGCTCGAGCGCGGCGGCGATCGCGCGATCGGCGAGCGCGAGCGGCGCGAGCAGGCCGATCGCGAGCACGGTGCCCGGCACCGCGTAGCCGACGCTCGCGAGCCGCGCGCAGACGCGGCCCGGCTGGAATCCCGCGCTGTCGCGTGCGCGACGCGTCGCCCATGCGACGACGATTCCGCCGCCGAGCGTGACGACGGTCGCGGCGAGCGCGACGGCGAGCGTGTTCGCGAGGCTCGCGAGCAGTTGCGCCGACACGCCGCCGACGAGATGCAGGCGCTTCACGGTTTCGTGGACGAGATACGCGGCGGGCGCGCCGAAGCCCACGACGACAGGCAGCCAGCCGAGCGCCGCCGCGCCGGCGGCGGCCGCGCCGCGCAGCCGCCGCGGCTCGATCGAGCGCATCCGGCGGCCGTGCGCATAGCGTTCGCGGCGGCGGCCGTAGCGTTCGAGCGCGAGCGCGCCGATCACGATCGCGAGCATCGCGAGGGCGATCTGCGCGGCGCTCGCGAGATCCGAGCGCGTGACCCACGTCGTGTAGACCGACACGGTGAGCGTTTGCACGCCGAGGAATTCGGATGCGCCGACATCATTCAGCGTTTCGAGGAGCGCGAGGCTCGCGCCGACCGCGATCGCCGGCCGCGCGAGCGGCAGCACGACCCGAAAGAAGGTTCCGATG
This sequence comes from Burkholderia thailandensis E264, assembly GCF_000012365.1. Classification (NCBI taxonomy): domain Bacteria; kingdom Pseudomonadati; phylum Pseudomonadota; class Betaproteobacteria; order Burkholderiales; family Burkholderiaceae; genus Burkholderia; species Burkholderia thailandensis. The sequence continues at coordinate 3,284,438 of NC_007651.1, read as the reverse complement.
CGGCCCGCGCCGAGCGTGCGCGCGGCTTCGACGAGGCTCGCCGATTGCGTGACGAACATCGCGCGCGTGCACAGATAGACGTACGGATACAGCACGAAGCCGAGCACGGCGATCGCGCCCGGCAGCGAGCGCAGGTCGGGCAGGCGGAATTCGCGCGGGCCGTCGAAGCCGAGCGCCCAGCGCAGCGCGGACTGCACGGCGCCGATGGGGTGCAGCAAGTCGAGATAAGCGAACGCGACGATGTACGACGGCACAGCGAGCGGCAACAGCAGCGCCCACGCGAGCGTGCGGCGCCCGGGGAAATCGTAGGCGGTGACGAGCCACGCGGCGCCCGTGCCGACGCACGTGACGATCGCGCCGACGCCCGCGAGCAGCGCGAGCGTGTTCGCGGCCGCTTGCGGCAGAACGAATTCGGCGAGGTGCCGCCAGTGCGACAGGTCGGCGCCGAGCGCCGCGCACGCGAGCGCGACGAGCGGCGTGCCGACGACGGCCGCGATCGCCGCCGCGCCGGCGAGCCAGCCGCCTGCGGCCAGGCGCGCCAGACGCGCGCGCACGCGCTCGCCCGCCGGCGCGCGCCGGCGGCGCGCGGGGAGGGCGTCGCCGTCAGTGGTCAAAGCCGACCTTGTCGACGAGCTGGCTTGCGCGCTTGCGGTATTTCGCGATCTCGACGAGCGGCAGCGGATCGACCTTCAGCGGCCCGAAGCCGGCGATCACCGGATCGAGCGCGACGCCCGCGCGCACCGGGTATTCGTAGTTCGCCTGCGCGTACAGCGCCTGCGCGGGCGGCGACGCGAGGTATTCGAGCAGCTTCACCGCGTTGTCCCGGTTCGGCGCGTGCTTCGCGACGGCCGCGCCGCTCACGTTCACGTGCGTGCCGCCGCTCTTCGCGTTCGTGAACGTCGGGCGCACGACCTTGATCGCGTCGCCCCACTTGCGCGCGTCGGTGCCCGGCGCCGCGTGCTTCATGTGGCCGACGTAGTAGGCGTTCGCGAGCCCGACGTCGCAGATGCCGCCGAGAATGTCGCGCGCGACGTCGCGATCGCCTCCCGTCGCCTTGCGCGCGAGATTCGCCTTCACGCCGCGCAGCCATCGCTCGGTCGCGGCTTCCCCGTCGTGCGCGATCATCGCGGCGACGAGCGCGGTGTTGTACGGATGCTGGCCGGAGCGGATGCAGACCTTGCCCTTCCATTTCGGATCGGCGAGCGACTCGTACGTGATCGCGTCGAGCTTCATGTTCTTGTCGACGTACAGCACGCGGTCGCGCAGCGACAGCGCGTACCAGTCGCCGCCCGCGCCGCGCAGGTTCGCGGGAATCGCGCCGTCGAGCGACGCCGAGCGCACGGGCTGCGTGAGCCCGCCGTCGACGAGGTCGAGCAGGTTGCCGATGTCGACCGTCATCAGCACGTCGGCGGGGGAGCGTGCGCCTTCCGCCTTCACGCGCTCCAGCAGGCCGTCCTTGACGAACACCGTGTTGACGGCGATGCCGCTTTGCTTCGTGAACGCGTCGACGAGCGGCTGGATCAGCTTCGGCTCGCGGGTCGTGTACAGGTTGACTTCGTTCGCCGCTTGCGCGGCGGGCGCGACGGCGGCGAGCGCGAATGCGAACGCGAGCGTGCGCAGCAGCGGGCGGGCATGCTTGACGAACATCGAGGGCTCCGGCGAAAGACGTGCGAGGAAGGGCGCTCTCGCGAACGCGCTGACGGCGGTTGCGGAGCAAATATTACAAATAGAAAGCTCTGGATTGTAATGCGAAACGGGAACGATTCACAAATGCGAATCGCTCGCAAAAAGACTGACGAATCCCGCTGTGCGCGGCAGGCGGCGATGCGGACGCGGTTGCGCGTAGAATGCCGGCTTGGCGAATTTTTGACGGAGCGCAACAGGCGATGAACGATCCCCGCAGCAAGAAGAATCCGGTATTCGGCGTGGCGATTCTGATCGTCGTGGTCATCGCGCTCGTGATCGGCACGATCCTGTACAACGCGATTTCGCAGAAACGCGAATACGACGAAGCGCATCCGCAGGCGACGTCGGCGGCGAGCGCCGCATCCGCGCAGCACGGCTGATCGCGCGAAAGCGGGTGGCGCGGCCGCGCCGGCGCCCGCCCGCGGCGCGCCGGTCCCGGCCGGCGCTTGCAGCGCTTGGCGGGGCGGAGGGCTCGCCCGTGCGCGGCGTCAGCGCGCGACGGCGGCGAGCCGCGGGCGGACTCGCGTGTAGAACACGAGCGTGAGCAACGCGAGCCACGCGGCGCCGACGAAGAGCGCGATGCGCGTATCGTCGAAGTAGCCGAGCATCGCGATCACGAACGCCATGAATGCGATCGTGATCGCCGGCCCGATCGGCCAGAACGGCACCTTGAACTTCAGCGCGGCGGTCTCGGCCGCCGAGAGCCGGCGGCGCATCGCGACCTGCGACAGCAGGATCATCAGCCAGACCCAGACCGTCGCGAACGTCGCGATCGCGGCGACCATCAGGAACACGTCCTTCGGCATCAGGTAGTTGAGCACGACGCCCACGAGCAGGGCGCCCGCCATCACGAGCACCGTGACCCACGGCACGCCGCGCGCGGACATCGAGGCGAGCGCGCGCGGCGCCTGGCCCTGCAGCGCCATCCCGTACATCATCCGGCCCGCGCCGAAGATGTCGCTGTTGATCGCGGAGATCGCCGCGCTGATCACGACGAGGTTCAGGATCTCGGCCGCGGAGCGCACGCCGAGCGCCGAGAAGATCTGCACGAACGGGCTGCCGTTCGCGCCGACGCCCGTCCACGGAAAGATCGACATCAGCACGACCATCGTCAGCACGTAGAAGAGCAGGATGCGCATCGGCACCGCGTTGATCGCGCGCGGAATCACGCGCTCGGGCTCCTTCGCCTCGCCGGCGCTCATGCCGATCACCTCGATGCCGCCATACGCGAAGATCACGACCGACAGCGACGCGACGAGCCCGCCCACGCCGTTCGGCAGGAAGCCGCCGTGCGACCACAGATTCGCGAGCGCCGGCGCGCCGCCGCTGCCGAGCTTCATGCCGGAGAACAGGATCGCCGCGCCGCCGCCGATCATCGCGACGATCGCGCCGACCTTGACGATCGACAGCCAGAACTCCAGCTCGCCGAACACCTTCACGTGGCACAGATTGAGCCCGCAGATGATCGCGACGATCGCGAGCACCCAGATCCACTGCGGGACGTCCGGAAACCAGAAGCCCATGTAGATGCCGAACGCGGTGATGTCGGCGATCGCGACGATCACCATCTCGAGCGTGTAGGTCCAGCCGGTGACGAAGCCCGCGAACGGGCCCAGGTTTTCGCTCGCGTAGTGGCCGAACGAGCCGGGCACGGGCTCGCGCACCGCCATTTCGCCGAGCGCGCGCATCACCATGTAGACGGCCGCGCCGCCGACGATGTACGCGAGGATGACGGCGGGGCCCGCCAGCCGGATCGCGGACGCCGAGCCGTAGAAGAGGCCCGTGCCGATCGCCGAGCCGAGCGCGAGAAAGCGGATGTGCCGCGCGCTCAGATGGCGCTGCAAGTTCTTCATCGTGTCTCCGAATGATTGGTGTCGTCGGCCGGGCGATGCGGCCCGGCGCTCGCGCTCGAAAAGTTGTATAGACAACTTGGCGCGGGATAGATCATACCAATCGGCGCGCGCGGGCAGTAGTCAGGGAATCCCTGAGGGCGTGCGCGGCGCGAAACGGCGGAAAGGGAAGGTTGACGCGAGCGGCTCACTCGGGCAGCCGGATCACGCTCGCGTCCTTGCGGATCAGCAGCGACGACGCGAGCATCTGCTTGCACTGGTGCGCAAGCACCTTCAGATCGTGCGCGAGATCGGCGCTCGTGTCCGAGCGCTCGGCGTCGACCACCATCGAATCGAGCTCGCGCGTCAGTTGCCGGGTCGCGTCGGCCTGGTTCGGCGGCGGCGGCGCGCCGGCCTCGGCCTGCTCGAGATGCTCGCGCACGGCGGCCATCCCGCGCTCGAGCGCGGGCGGGTTGCCCTGCTCGCACGCGTGGCGCAGCAGCGGCGCGGCCGCGGTGATCTGCGCGCCGAGCACGTGAGTCTGCACGAGCAGATCGTTGAGCTCCGGCACGAACTTCTGGTGCGCCTTCGGTTCGAGCATCATCCGCTGGAACGCCTGGCCGAGGTTCGCGAACGCGATGTGCACGTTCTTGCGCGCGAGCCGGTACGGGTAGTCGCCGTCGAGGCCGGGCACCGCCGCGTCGACGACGGCCGCGACTGCGGGCACGGCCGTCGCGCCGTCGGCCGCCGGCACGGCGGCGGCCGTCTTGCCGCGGCCCGCGCGCCACGTCGCCTCGAAGTACTTGCGCGTCGTCGTGAGCACGTCGGCGACGAGCTTGCCGATCGCGCGATATTCCCAGTACGGGAAGAGGCGGCTTGCGGCGATCGCGATCATGCAGCCGACGACGGTGTCGATCGCGCGCTCGCCGATGATCCGCATGTTGCCGGGCGCGAGCAGGTGGAAGAGCAGCAGCACGTACGACGACGTGAACACGACGCTCGCCGCGTAGTTGAAGAGCAGCAGGCTGTAGCTCATCACCATCGACGCGAACATGATCGCGATCAGCACGTGCGGCTCGTGCACCGTGTAGATCAGCGCGAGACTCGCCGTGCAGCCGATCAGCGTGCCGACGATACGCTGCACGTTGCGCTGCTTCGTCAGCGAATAGCCCGGCTTCAGGATGATGATGCTCGTCATCACGATCCAGTACGCGTTCGTGAGCGGCAGCAGGCGCCCGAGCCAGAAGCCGACCGCCACCGCGATCGTCACGCGCAGCGCGTGCCGGAAGCTCGGCGAGCCCATGTTCAGATTCGAGAAAATCAGCAGCGGCGACATCCGGCGTTTCTGCAGGAAGCGCGTGAGCGCCTTGTCGATCTTCAGTTCGGTCTGCTGCGCGTCGGCGCTGCCCGACAGGTTGCGCCGCATCTTGTCGATGAGGCGCGTCGCGCTCCAGATCCGGCGGAACGTCGCGAGCACGGCCGCGTACGCTTCCGGGTTCGTCGCCGCGAACTGCTTCTTGCGCATCAGCTCGATCTCGTATTCGATCGCGCGCAACTCGGCCTTCACGCTGATCCGCGAATGCGGCAGCCGGTTCTCGAGCACCGCGAAGCCGATTTCCTCCAGATCGGCCGCCGCCTTGCGGATCAGGTCGCGATAGAAAATCATCAGGTCCGAGCCGCCGAACGTGCTGCGCACGAGCGGGTAGTCGGTGTGCGCGCCGACGAACATCTCGTGCAGATCGACGCTGTTGATGAACAGGTTGAACATCATCGTGCGGCCCGGGTCGAGCTTGCCTCGGCGCAGCTTCGGCAGGTTGCGCAGCACGATGTCGCGCGCGGTTTCCTGCGTCTCCACCGCGGTGATCTGCCGGGCGACGAGATTGCGGTAGCACTCGTCGAGATCCGCGTCCAGATCATAGAAATCCGCGCGCGCGAGCAGGTACGACGCGCACGCGAAGAGGCTTTCGGCGAGCGCCTGCTGCTCGATGCGGCGCGCTTGCCAGCGCGACACGATCGTCGCCCAGTACGTGTACCAGAGCCCGCCCGCGAGAATCCACGACGCGTTGACGAGCGCCTGCAGCGGCGTGAACTTTTCTTCGAGCGTCATCACCATCATGAACAGCGTCGCGAAGCTGATCTGCGGCCAGCGGTTGCCGTAGACGACGATGAGCGACAACGCGAACGTGAGCGGCACGATCGTGAGCCACAGCGCGAAGATGTTCGGCGTCGCGAGCCCGGTGGCGAGCGCGGAGAAGAAGCCGATCACGCTGCACGCGAGCATTTCGTTGTGCTTGTACTTGAGCGGGCCGGGCATGTCGACGACGCATGCGCCGAGCGCGCCTGTCGCGATCGTGAAGCCGAGCTCGCGGTCGTGCAGCACGATGAGGCTCAGCACCGCGGGCAGCGATACGCCGAGCGCGATCCGTAGGCCGCCGAAGAAATACTGGCTGTAGAAAAACTTCCTGATTTCGACCGAATAGCGCATCGATGGGCGAGTGAGCTGGCGACGGGGCGTCGGGGATGTTCTGGTTGGCGACGAGTCTATCGTATTTCCGCGTCGCGAAAGCCGTGATTCGGGGCCGGCCGTTCGGTATCCGGACTTTGGCCGCCGCGCGCGGCCGGACCGGCGGGCGATATGGCCTTCGGCCGCCGCCGCGGCGAGTCGCGATCGGCAGGACGCAAGGTACGACGCAGGGCAGGACGCGAGACGGCATGCAGGACAGGGGCGCGAGATCGCAATATGCGCCGGATCGGCCGATCGGCCAGGTTCTCGCGCCCGTCTCCCTTTGCTATCCTTGGCTCCTCGATTGGCCGGGCGTCCACCCGGCGTCCTTCACCTGGTTTCATGCTCCATCTCTTCTACTCGAACCGCCACGAAACGCTGGCCGCCGCGCTGCTCGACGATCTCGCCTTCGCGTCGGACGGCGCGGGCCCCTGGGCCGCGCAGCAGGTGATCGTGCCGAGCGCGGCGCTGCGCCGGCGGCTCGAGCTCGACGTCGCGAAGCGGCACGGCGTGTGCGCGAACGTGCGCTTCAGCTATCTCGCGCAATGGCTGTGGGCGCAGATCGGCGAGGTGCTGACGGTGCCCGCGCACTCGCCGTTCGCGCCCGATCGTCTCGTCTGGCGCTGCTACCGGCTGCTGTCGGACGACGGCGCCGCGCCGTGGCGCGGCTCGCCGCGGCTCGCCGCGTACCTGGCCGCGGCCGATGCGCCGATGCGCCACGAGCTCGCGCAGCGGATCGCGACGGTGTTCGACCACTACCTCACGTATCGCCCGGAATGGCTCGCGCAATGGCAGGACGGCGAATCGATCTTCGCGCTCGAAGGCGCGCCGCGCCACGGCGGCGAGGCCGCACGCGACGACGAGGCGTGGCAGGCCGCGCTCTGGCGCGCGCTGCTCGCGGAGCTGTCCGACAGCGGGATGCCGCCCGCGCACCGGTTCCTGCGCGAGGCCGGCACGTTCGATCCCGGCGTGATCGCGCACGCGCAAGCGAAGTGGCCGGATGCGGTCAGCGTGTTCGCGCTGCCGACGATGCCGCCGCTGCACATCGCGCTGCTGCGCGAACTGTCGCGCTGGATCGACGTGCGCATCTACGCGCTCAATCCGTGCCGCGAGTTCTGGTTCGACATCGTCACGGCCGCGCGCGTCGAGTCGCTCGACGCGGCGGACCAGCTCGACTATCAGCAAGTCGGTCACCCGCTCCTCGCCGAATGGGGCAGGCAGACGCAGGCGCAATTGCACATGCTGCACGAGCTGACCGAGAGCGCGGCGGCGAGCGATGCGTCGCGCTACGCGGAGAATCCCGCGCCGACGTGGCTCGCGCGCGTGCAGAACGCAATTCTCGATCTGCAGCCGGAGGATGCGCTCGGCGCGCCGCTCGCCGAGCGCGGCGTCGAAGTTCACGTGTGCCACAGCCTCGCGCGCCAGCTCGAGGTGCTGCACGACCGCCTCCTCGCGTGGTTCGACGCGGACCCGAGCCTCGCGCCGTCGGACGTGCTCGTCGCGATGCCGGATCTCGCGGCGGCGGGGCCGCTCATCGACGCCGTGTTCGGCACGTCGTCGGGCGCCGACGCCGCGCGCATCCCGTACCGGATCACCGGCCTGCCGCCATCGCACGCGAATCCCGTCGCACGCGTGCTGCTCGACTGGCTCGCGCTGCCCGAGCGCAACGTCGGCGCGCCGGAGTTGGTCGAGTGGCTGCGCGCCGACGCGATCGCCGCGCGCTACGGGATTGACGCGACGGCGCTCGAAACCGTGCAGACGTGGCTCGCCGCGTCGGGCGCGCGGCGCGGGCTCGCGCCCGACGCGGTCGAGCCGCCGAACGCCGCCGTGCCCGCGCCGCGCCACACGTTCGCCGATGCGCTCACGCGGCTGTTCCTCGGCTATGCGATGCCCGACGGCGCGGCGCCCGTCTCGACCTGGCTGCCGATCGCGGGCGCGGAGGGCGGCGAGGCCGAGCTGCTCGGCAGGCTCGCGCGCTTCACCGACGATCTCGACGGTTTCGCGCAACGCATCGCCCGCGACTTGACGCCGCAAGACTGGGGCGACGTGTTCGCCGATGCGCTCGCGCGCTTCTTCGATTCGGGCCCGGCGTTCGCCGACGCGCTGTCCGGCGTGCGCGACGCGCTCGACGCGATGCTCGCCGCGATGGCGGAAGGCGCGGGCCGCGCCGAATTGCCGGCCGCCGTCGTGCGCGCGGGCCTCGCGGCCGCGCTCGACGATCCGGCGCGCGGCGGCGTGCCGTGGGGCGGCGTCACGTTCTCGTCGCTCACGAGCCTGCGCGGGCTGCCGTATCGCATCGTGTGCCTGATCGGGATGGACGACGGCGTGCTGCCGAGCCTCGCGCGCGCGGACGAATTCGACCTGATGGCCGTGTTCGCGAAGCTCGGCGACCGCCAGCGGCGCGACGACGAGCGCAATCTGTTCCTCGACCTGCTGCTCGCCGCGCGCGATCGCCTGCTGATCGCGTACACGGGCCGCAGCATCCGCGACAACGCGCCGTTGCCGCCCGCGGCGCTCGTCGACGAACTGCTCGACCATCTGGCGACGGTGTCCGCCGGGCCCGACGCGTCACCCGACGCGGTCGACGCCGCGCGCCGCGCGTTCGTGATCGAGCATCCGCTGCAACCATTCTCGGCCGATTACTTCGCGCCGGGCGGCGCGCTTTTCACGTACGACGCGTCGCGTGCGGCACTCGCGCGCCTGCTCGCCGAAGGCGGGCGGGCGCAGGCGCTCCCGTTCTTTTCGGAACCGCTGCCCGCCGAGCCGGCGGAGCCCGTCGCTTTCGCGGATTTCGAGCGCTTCTGGCGCCACCCGGCGCGCTCGCTGCTGCGCGCGCGGCTCGGCATCGTGCTGTGGGATGCGCAGGCGGAGCTCGTCGATACCGAGCCGTTCGAGCTCGATTACGCGGGCAGCGACGCGCTCGCCGGGCGCGTGCTCCCGCTTCTGATCGAGACGGCCGATGCGGGCGCGTTCGAGCATGCGCTGCGCGTCGCCGATGCAAGCCCCGAGGTGCCCGGCGGCGCGACGGGCGCGGTGCGGCGCGACCATGAGCTCGACGCGCTCGCGCAGCTCGCGGGCAACGTGCGGCGCGCGCTCGCCGACGGCGCGGCGCGCGTGCCGTTCGCGCTCGACGTCGCGCCCGCGTGGCCTGCGGCGGGCGACGCGCCGTGGTTCGGCGAGCATGACGCCGCGCTTGCGTCGGCCGCGACGCGCGAGCCATTGCGCCTGCACGGCGCGCTCGCGCGGCTGACGGCGGCGGGCCAGGTGATCTACCGCTATGCGCGGCCGGGTGCGCGCGACTATCTATCGGCGTGGCTCGCGCATCTCGTCTATTGCGCGATCGATCCCGCCGGGCCGCGCCGTACGCTGTGGTTCGGCTGCGGCGACACGTTCGAATTCGCGCCCGTCGCCGCGCCGCTCGAGCAGCTCGCGCCGCTCGCCGCGCTGTTTCGCGCGGGACGCCGGATGCCGCTCGCGTTTTTCCCGAGGAGCGCGTGGGCCCTCGTGTCGGAGAGCGAATCGAAGGCGGCGGGCGTGTGGATCAACGATCGCGTCGCGGGCGAGGCCGACGATGCGGCGCTCGCGCTCGCGTGGCGCGGCGCGAATCCTTCGCTCGACGAGCCGTTCGGCGCGCTCGCGCATCTCGTGTTCGATCCGCTCGTCGAGCATCTGCGGAGGGCGTCATGAGCCATGCAGCGCAATCCGGCCTGCCGTCGAGCGAGCTCGACGTCTTCGCGTGCCCGCTCGACGGCGTGAACCAGATCGAGGCGTCCGCCGGCACCGGCAAGACGTGGAACATCTGCGCGCTGTACGTGCGCCTGCTGCTCGAAAAGGATCTCGGCGCGGACGAGATTCTCGTCGTCACCTTTACGAAGGCGGCGACGGCCGAGTTGCACGAGCGGATTCGCGCTCGCCTCGCGCAGCTCGCGCACGCGCTCGACACGGGCGATGACGGCGGCGATCCGTTCGTCGCACGCCTGTTCGAGACGACGCTCGCGCCCGGGCGCGGCCTCGATCCGCAAACGGCCGCGAAGCGCGTGCGCCGCGCGCTGCGCGCGTTCGACCAGGCGGCGATCCACACGATCCACGCGTTCTGTCAGCGGGCGTTGCAGGAAGCGCCGTTCGCGGCGGCGATGCCGTTCGCGTTCGAGATGGAGGCGGACGACGGCGCGCTGCGCTTCGAGCTGGCCGCCGATTTCTGGCGCACGCGCGTCGAGCCGGTCGCGGCGGCCCAGCCGGCGTTCGCCGAGTGGCTCGTCGAATACGGCGCGGGGCCCGCGGCGCTCGACGCGCAGCTCGCGCGGCGGCTGAAGAAGCCGCTTGCGCGATTGCGCTGGGACGGGCTGCACGCGGCTGACGACGGTGCGGAAAGCACCGCGCGCGCGCACTTCGATGCGGCGGCCGCGATCTGGCGTGACGAGCGGGGCGTGCTCGATGCGCTGCTCGCCGACGCGCAACCCTCGTTGAACCAGCGCTCGCACAAGCCGGACGCCGTGAGCGAGGCGCTCGACGCGTGGGCGCGCTACTTCGAGCAGGCGAGCGCGGTGGCTGCGTTGCCACGCGCGGCGCTCAAGCTCACGCAGTCCTCGCTCGAGAAAGCGACGAAAAAGGGCGGCGCGACGCCGCGCCACGCGTTCTTCGACGTCGCGCAGGCGCTCGAGGCGGCCGTCGCTGCGCTCGAGGCCGCGCAGCGCGCGCGCTGGCTGTCGCTCGTCGAGCAATGGCTCGACACCGCGCCCGCCGAGCTTGCGCAGCGCAAGCGCACGCGCCGCGTCGTATCGTTCGACGATCTGCTCGCGAACCTGTATCGCGCGCTCGACGCGCATCCGTGGTTGCGCGAGACGCTGCGCGCGCGCTATCCGGCCGCGCTCATCGACGAATTCCAGGATACGGACCCGCTGCAGTTCGCGATCTTCGACACGATCTTCGCGCCTGCCGGCCCGCTCTTTCTCGTCGGCGATCCGAAGCAGGCGATCTACAGCTTCCGCGCGGCGGACCTGCACACGTATCTCGCCGCGCGCGCGCGGGCGTCCGCGCGCTACACGCTCGCGGTGAACCAGCGCTCGACGCCCGCGATCGTCGATGCGTGCAACCGCGTGTTCGGCGCGAACCCGCGCGCGTTCGTGCTCGACGGGCTCGATTACGAGCCGGTGCGCGCGGGCTCGCGCGTGCGCGCGCCGCTCGTCGACGCGACCGATCCGCTCGCCGGCGCGGGCGACTTCCGCGTCTGGACGCTGCCCGCCGGCGACGACGTGCTGACCAAGCGCGATGCGCAGCGGCACGCCGCGCATGCATGCGCGGCGGAGATCGCGCGGCTGATGCGCGGCGCGCGCGAGCGTGCGGTGACGCTCGGCGGCGAACCGCTCGCGGCGTCCGACATTGCGGTGCTCGTGCAGACGCACCGGCAAGGCAGCCTCGTGAAGCGCGTGCTGGCCGCGTGGGGGATCGGCAGCGTCGAGCTCGCGCAGGCATCGGTGTTCGCGACGATCGATGCCGAGCAACTCGAGCGCGTGCTGGCGGCGATCGACGCGCCGGGCGATCTGCGGCGTCTGCGCTCGGCGCTCGCGTCTGACTGGTTCGGACTCGACGCGGCGGCGCTCTGGCGTCTCGAACAGGGCGACGCGGGGCCGGGCGGTACCGAAGACGCCGCAGGCGATGCGAGCGGGAACGACGGCCATGCGCGCGCCGCGGCGGCGGGCGCGGTTGCGCCGCCGTCCGCGGACACCGACGCGATGGGTTGGGTCGAGCGCTTCTCGCGCTACCGGCTGCTGTGGCGCGAGCGCGGCTTCGCGGTGATGTGGCGCACGCTCGCCAGCGAGCTGCGTATCGCCGAGCGGTTGATGGCGGGGCCGGACGGCGAGCGGCGCGTGACCGACATCAATCATCTGGCCGAACTGACGCAGGCGCGCGCGTCCGCGCAGCCGGGCATCGCGCCGACGCTGCGCTGGCTCGCCGCGCAGCGCTTCGACGGCGGCGGGGACGATGCGCAACTGCGGCTGGAATCCGATCGCAATCTCGTGCAGATCGTCACCGTCCACAAGTCGAAGGGGCTCGAATACGCGATCGTGTTCTGCCCGTTCCTGAACGACGGCGGGCTGCGAGAGCCGCCCGGTTCCGGCCTGCCCGACGCGCGCGAATATCACGATGAGTCGGGCGTCGCGGTGCTGCATTACGGCTGCGACGAAGAAGCGGCCGAGCGCGCGTCGCGCGAGGCGGCGCGCGAGCAGGCGGCCGAGCGCGCGCGGCTCGTCTACGTCGCGCTCACGCGCGCGGTCTACCGGTGCTATCTGGTCGCGGGCACCTACCAGTCGTCGCGCTCGACGAAGGAGGCGCGACGCAGCGTGCTGAACTGGCTCGTCGCGGGCGCGGGCCGCGATTTCGATGCGTGGCTGAAGGAGCCGCCCGAAGACGCGGAGCTCGCCGTGCGCTGGCAGGCGCTCGCCGGCGGCCCGGTGACGCTTGGCGCGCTGCCGGTGCCCGCGCGTCGCGAGCCGCTCGAGGCTGGACACGACGCGAACGCGACGCGAGCCGCGCGGCGCGCGAAGCGCGGGCTGCGCGACGCATGGCGGATCGCGAGCTTCAGCTCGCTCGCGTCGGCGATCGCGCGCGACGAGAGCGGTGTCGCGCGTGCGGCCGACGACGAGATGCGCCCCGATCACGACGCGCTTGCGGCGGCGGTCGGCGCGGACGTGCTCGATGCGTTCGATACGCTCGATGCGGCGGGCGCGATCGTAGAGGCCGCGGCCATCGCGAGCGAGCCCGCCGAAGACGATATCCTCGCGTTTCCGCGCGGCGCGGCGGCGGGCGAATGCCTGCACCGGCTGCTCGAGCTGAGCGATTTTTCCGACGCGTCGACGTGGCCGCCGGCCGCGCAGCGCGCGTTGCACGAGCGCCCTGTCGAAGCGGAGCCCGCGCTTGCCGGGCGGCTGCCCGCGATGATGACGCGGCTCGTCGCCGATCTCGCGGCAACGGAGCTCGTGCCGGGCATGCGCCTGGCGGCACTCGACCCGGCGCGGCGGCTGACGGAAATGGAATTCCTGTTTCCCGCGCCCGCGCTCGATTTCAACGCGTTGCGGCGGTTGCTCGCCGCGCACGGCTATCCGGACGTCGCGCTCGAAGCCGGCACGCTCGCCGGGTTCATCAAAGGATTCATCGACATGATCGTCGAGCACGACGGCCGCTTCTGGATCGTCGACTGGAAGTCGAACCATCTCGGCACGACGCCCGACGCGTACGGCGAGCGCGCGCTCGACGCCGCGATGGCGCACCACGCATATCATCTGCAGGCGCTGCTCTATACGGTCGCGCTGCATCGCTATCTGCGCGTGCGGATGCGCGACTACGACTACGACGCGCATGTCGCGGGCTACCTGTACCTGTTCGTGCGCGGCGTGCGCCCCGATTGGCGAAGCGGCGGCGCGAGCGCCGGCGTGCACGCGCGCCGGCCCGCGCGCGCGCTGATCGAGGCGCTCGACGCGCTGATGCTCGAGGGGGGCGCATGAGCGTGGTCGACGAACGTTTCGCATGGACGGGCGGTCTGGCGGACCGCCTGCCCGAGCCGGCCGATTTCGGGCTCGCGCTTGCCGAAGGTTTCGCGCGCCGGATCGGGATGCTGTCGCGCCGCGTCGGCGCGAGCGCCGCGGCCGCGCGCTGGGCGGCGCGCGCGGCGTTCGCCGCGAGCCGCGCGACGGCGGCGGGGCACGTCTGCGTGTCGCTGCGCGCGCTCGCGCAACGCTACGACGAGCCGTTCGCCGACGTGCGCGACGCGCTCGCCGCGAGCGGCGTGACCGCGTTCGACAGCATCGCGCGCGGCGCCGAGCGTCCGCTCGTCGTCGACCGCGACGGCCGGCTGTATCTCGCGCGCTACTTCGAATACGAGACGCGGCTTGCGAGCGCGCTCGTCGCGCGCGCCCGGTGCGGCGGCGCGCAAGCGGGCGATGCCGGCGAATTGATGCCCGAGGCGCTCGGCGAACGGCTCGTCCGCTATTTCGGGCCGCAGAAGGAGCGGGGCGTCGACTGGCAGCGCGTCGCGGCGCTCGTCGCGCTCACGGGCCGGGTGACGATCGTGAGCGGCGGGCCGGGCACCGGCAAGACGACGACGGTCGTCGGCGTGATCGCGTGTCTGCTCGACGCGCACCCCGACTTGCGGATCGCGCTCGCCGCGCCGACCGGCAAGGCGGCGCAGCGGATGCAGGAGGCGCTGCACGCACGCGCCGGCAGCCTGCCGGCCGAGCTCGCGGCGCGTCTGCCGCGCACGTCCTATACGCTGCACCGGCTGCTGGGCGGCGGTCCGGGCGGGCGCTTCGCGCATCATCGCGACAACCCGTTGCCATACGATCTCGTCGTCGTCGACGAGGCGTCGATGATCGACGTCGCGCTCGCCGCGCACTTGCTCGATGCGCTCGCGCCGAACGCGCGCCTCGTGCTGCTCGGCGACAAGGATCAGCTCGCGGCCGTCGAGGCGGGTGCGGTGTTTGCCGAGCTGAGCGCGCGTCCCGCGTTCAGCTCGGCGACGTGCGCGACGATTGCGCGCGCGCTCGGCGTCGGAGAGGCCGAATTCGTGGCGGCGCTGCCGCAGGGGGGCGTTCTGCATGCGGCCGATGCGGCGAACGCGGGCGCGAGCGCGGACGCACGCGCGACTTCGGTCGACACGGGCGCGGCGGCGCTGGCCGCACGAGCGACGGGTGCCGTCGCCGCGGCGAAGGTCGCGCCGGAAGCCCCGGCTCAGCGCGCGCCGGCGCCGCGCGCGGGCCGGCGCGGCGGCGGGCGCGAATCGAAACGGGGTGTCGACGACGCGCAGGGATGGCTGTTCGCGTTCGAAGACGAAGATGCGTTCAGCGCGGAGGCGTCAGGTGCCGGTGCGTCAGGCGCCGATGAGTCGGGCGCGGAGGCGTTGGGCGTCGGTACGTCGGGTGCCGATGCGCAGGATGTCGGCACGTCGAGCATCGATCGCCGCGACGATCGTGCATCGCTTGATACCCCGCGCCGCCGGCGTGACGCGCTCGCCACGCATGTTCGAGCGGATTCGCCGGGCGCGCGCGACATTGAAAACGCCGCGTACGTGCACGCACAGGCCGATGAAGCCGGCGTCGCCGATTTGCCGTGGGATGCGTCTTTCGCCGAGCCCGCCGCGTGGATCGAGGCTGGCGAACTCGAGTGGCTCGACAACGCGGACTTTTCGATATCCGAAGGCGCTTCGGCGAATGCCGGCTCCGATGAGCGGCGAACCGCGACGGCAACGGATGCAAGCGCCGGCGGCGCGCGCGCACAGGCCGGCCGGGTGCCCGCCGCCCACGCCGGGCCGGATATCGAACCGCAAGCGTCGGCACCGGCGAACCCGGCCGGGGCCCCGTCACCGGACGCCGATGCCGCCGCCGCGCCGTTGACCGACTGCGTCATCTGGCTCGAACGCAATTACCGCTTCGGCCTCGACTCGCCGATCGGCAGGCTGTCGCTCGCGATCCGCCGCGGCGCCGTGCAGGACGCGCTCGATGCGTTGTCGACGGCCGACGACGCGGCCGCGCGCTGGTGCGACGACGGCGGCGCGACGCTGTCGGCCGCGACGGTCGGGCAACTCGCGCGGGGCTTCGCCGGCTACGCGGCCGCGTTGCGCGACGCGCTCGCGACGCCCGATCCCGATCCGCTGCCGCTCTTCGACGTGCTCAACCGCTTTCGCGTGCTCTGCGCGACGCGAACGGGCGCGCGCGGCGCGGACGAGGTCAACGCGCTCGTCGCGGCCGAGGTGCGGCGAGCGGTGCGCGTGCCGCTCGCGCTCGGCGCGCACTGGTTCGCGGGGCGGCCCGTGATGGTGACGCGCAACGATTACGCGCTCGGACTCTTCAATGGCGACATCGGCATTGCGCTGCCCGGCGCGCGTGGCGCGTTGCGCGTCTGGTTCCGCGGCGCGGACGGCCGCGCGCGCGCGGTGTCGCCCGCCGCGCTGCCGCCGCACGATACGGCGTTCGCGCTGACCGTCCACAAATCGCAGGGCTCGGAGTTCGACGACGCGGCGCTGGTCCTGCCCGCGTCGTTCAACCGTGTGCTGTCGCGCGAGCTTGTCTACACCGCGATCACGCGCGCGCGCTCGCGCGTGCGCGTGATCGGCGCGCGCGCGGTGCTCGCGCTCGCGATCGCGACGCGCACGGCGCGCGATTCCGGTCTCGCCGCACGGATCGCCGATGCGCTGCGCACACGATAGGAGGGCGCGCGATGACGCTGCGCTACGCATTTTCGCCGGACGAGGTCGAGCTGACGGCGGTTCGCGCGCAAGGCGCGGGCGGACAGAACGTCAACAAGGTGTCGAGCGCGATTCACCTGCGCTTCGACATTCGCGCGTCGTCGCTGCCCGACGACGTGAAGGCGCGGCTGCTTGCGCGCGCCGATCAGCGGATCACGCGAGAAGGCATCGTCGTCATCAAGGCGCAGGAGTACCGCACCCAGGAGAAGAACCGCGCGGCCGCGCTCGCGAGGCTCGACACGCTGATTCGCAGCGCGGGCGTCACGCCGCGCAAGCGGATCGCCACGCGGCCCACGCGCGCGTCGAAGGAGCGACGGCTTGCCGAGAAGAGTCGGCGCAGCGACGTGAAATCCGGGCGCGGCAGGATCGTCGAATGACGACGGTGGCCCGGCCCGTGGCGTTTGCGGCGGCGGTGCGGCGCACGCGGCGCGCGTGATGCGTGCGGGTGGCGCGTTACAGACGACGGCTGCGCTCGGTGCGACGGCAGCGGCGCGGAAGTGGGAAGTACAGAAACGCGGAAACGCGGAAACGGCCGGCGAACGAGCGCAGGAGTGCGCGCCGATGCCGCTACGCGCGTGCTCGAGCGTGCGGTTCGAATGCCGGGGCGCCGCTCGCCAGCCGGCCGGCGTCGTGCCGATGCGTCCGCCAATTCGTCGTGCTTTTTGCCTCGCCTACTGCCCGTCCCCGTACGACGAGAAGTCGAAGTCGACGCAGAACACCTTCAGTGTCGTGCCGAGATGGATCGCGACGGCGGCCGTGTAGCAGTC
Source organism: Burkholderia thailandensis E264 (assembly GCF_000012365.1). Taxonomy (NCBI): domain Bacteria; kingdom Pseudomonadati; phylum Pseudomonadota; class Betaproteobacteria; order Burkholderiales; family Burkholderiaceae; genus Burkholderia; species Burkholderia thailandensis. The sequence goes on along the minus strand of NC_007651.1, from coordinate 3,267,416 downwards.
GCGCCCGTCCGTCAGCGAGAAGTGCGGCCCCATCAGCGCGACGCGTCCGGGCGCCGCGACCGCGCGCTGGAAATACGCGCGCCGCGACCAGTTGCAATGCAGCTCCGGCAGCAGCGGCGCGAGCCGCCGCGTCGTCGCGCTCGGCGTGTCCGGCGTTTCGTTCGTGACCGACGGCTCCACTTGCTCGCCGTTCGCTTCCGCAACGAACACGCGCCGCACGATCGGGTTCGTCAGCAGCCGCTGCGCGGCGCCACGCAAATCCCGGGCCTGCGCATAGTCGGCGGCGCCCGCGAGCACGATCCGCTCGATCGTGTCGAAGCCAGGATGCACGACGTCGCCGCGACGCTCCTTCACGCGCTCGGCGAAGCGTTGCCACGCGGTTTCGATGCGCGCCGGCGCGGCGCGGCGCGCACGCTCGAGCGACGGATCGGGCAGGCCGAAGCAGAAGCCCTGAACGAAGTCGACGTCGGCATCCATCAGGATCTGCAGCGCGTCTTCGTTCTCGACGCCTTCCGCGAGCACCATCGTGCCCGCGTGGTGCAGCATCGTGACGAGATGATGGACGATGCGGTGCGCGTCGCTCGCCGCGAGCGAGCGCTCGAGGATCGAGCGGTCGAGCTTCACGATGTCGGGCTTGATCTGCCAGATGCGGTCGAAGTTCGAGAAGCCGGTGCCGAAATCGTCGACCGCAATCAGGAAATCGCCGTGCTGAATCATGTCGAGCGTGCGGGCGAGCGCGGGCTCGTTGCGCGACGGCTGCTCGATCACTTCGAGCACGACGCGCGTCGGCGGCAGCGCGAAGTGCGCGCAGAGCGCCTCGATGAACACGCTCGGCGCGATGCCGGCGTCGAACATCTGCGGCAGCACGTTCAGGAACAGCCAGCACGAGCCTGTGTCCTGCTCGGAGAAGTTCGCCACGTGCAGGCAGCGGGTCAGCCGATCGAGCAGGATCGTCTCGCCGCGCGCCTGCGCGCGCGCGAACAGCGTGTCGGGCGAAATCTGCGCGTTGTTCGCGTCGGTCGCGCGCACGAGCGCCTCGTAGCCGACGACGCGCTTGTGCGTGATCGAGATGACCGGTTGAAAAGCACTTGCAAGGATGACGTCGTGATACTGCACACACCAGCCTTCTTCACAGCGGGCGAACTGCGAAATCAGGCTTTCGGGCGAGAGCCCCTGCGTTTTCGGCATGTTGTCAGCGTCGCCGCGACGAGCGGCAAAGGGCGCGTCTCGCGCGGCGGACGTGCTCGCGAGCGCTGATGAGGGCCACGCGGCGAAAGACGAAAGGCGTCATTTCTGCGTCCAGTGGGGAACTGGATCGAGTGTAACGAATGTCGATGCGTGCTGCGCATCGGGGATACGCTTAAATTCGGTGTCGCAATGTCGCGCCGCGGAAGACGCAAATGCCGCACTGCAACGATCGTTGCAGTGCGGCTGCCGGGCCGGGCCGGGCCGCGCCACGGGGCGGGGAAAAGCAAGGCAAAGCCGGAGCGGGCGGGGCAGCGGCGTGTTCGAACGAGGAACGTTTGCCGATTGCCGCAGCGCGGCGCAGGGCGCGCGTCGATCACGGCGATTCCGACTCACCAGTCGGTTCAGGTTGGCGAGGCGAGCCTGCCGTGCGCGCGGCGGACCTCGCTGCCTTCGGCATCGAACGCCGCCTGACTCACCGTGCGGCGTGATCGGCGCGCAAACGGCCGACGAAAAGACGATGGTGCGCGAGGCTCGCCGGCACCTGCGCGGCCCGCAGCGGATAGTCTTGCTGCCGGCTGCCCGACGTTTCGCATATGGAATGAAATCGGCGCGGCTGGCGTCGACCTGGCGGCGCCGACACGGCGGAAAACGAAACGGCACTCGGCGAATTTGCGGCGGCCTGCGCACGAACGGCGTTTGCGACCCGCCGGTCGGTACAAGCGGCCCGTTCGACGGCGCGCCGCGCCGCGCGGTCCTCGGCCGGGCTTCCGTCGCCTGCGGCGACGGCGGCGCGCCGACCCTGCCGCCGCGCCGCCCGCCGTCCGACGTCAGGCCGCCTCGTTGCGCTGGGGCCGAACGCCGGGAATCCGCTTGATTGCGCCGGTCGCGAGCGCGGTGCCGAGCAGCACGATCGCGCAGCCTTCGAGCATCGCGAACGACACGTGCTCGCCGAGGAAGAGCGCGCCCCACAGGATGCCGAACGCCGGGATCACGAACGTGACGGTGATCGCGCGCGCGGGCCCGATGTGCGCGATCAGGTAGAAGAAGATGAAATAGGCGACACCCGTGCACGCGATGCCGAGTGCGAGCACCGAGCCCCAAGCGTGCGTCGAGACGGGCGCGGCGGGCCAGGTCGCGAGCGCGAACGGCAGCAGCAGGACCGTCGCGCCGATCATGCTGCCCGTCGCGTTGACGAGCGGATCGACGCCAGTGAGCTTGCGCTTCGTGAAGTTCGCCGCGATGCCGTACAGCAGCGTCGCGCCGAGCGCGGCGGCGGCGGCGAGCGCGGCCGTCGCGGGCGAAGCCGGACTCGCGCCGTGCGGCGAGAACACTTGATCCCAGACGAGCGTGAGCACGCCCGCGAAGCCGATCACGAGGCCGAGCACGCGCGGCAGCGACAGCGAATCCCTGAGCCACAGATAGGCGACGAGCGCGCCCCAGAGGGGCGTCGTCGCGTTGATGACCGACGTGACGCCCGCCGACAGCGTGAGCTCGGCGAATGCGAACAGGCAGAACGGCGCGGCGGAGTTGAGCAGGCCGACGATGAAGAGCGGCCACGCGTGCTTGCGCAGCAGCGCGACGAGCTCACGCGGCGCGTAGCGCGTGAGCATCAGCGCGACGAGGAAGAGCGCGCCGATGCCGACGCGCAGCGCCATCAGCGGCGCGACGCCGAACTCGGTGACGCCGACGCGAATGAAGAGAAACGATGCGCCCCATAGCGCGGCGAGGACGATCAGCAGGAAGGCGTTCTTGAGGTTCATCGAGGATCGGACACTTGGCGGTCGAAGGGGGATTGGCCAAGCATCTTACACCGCGCTGTTGCGCGACGTTTCAGCCTGAGATGAAACGGCAAGATTCGGGAGCGGGCGCACCGGCAGGGCCGCGCGGATGCGTCGCCGATGCGGGTGCGTTGCCGCCTGCGCGGGGCGCGGCGACGGATCAGTGACGGCGCCAGTAGCCGCGGTGGCCGCCGCCCCAGTAGCCGAAGTTGAGCGACACGGACGGCGCCGGATAGTAATACGACGGGTAGGCGGGCGCGGCGTACACGGGCGCGGTTTCCACGGGCGCCGCGTAGTAACCGGTCGCCGGATAGTAGCCGTACGGGTAATAGCAGCCGGCGAGCGCGACGCTCGCGAGCGCGGCGGCGACAAGGGTCTTGTTCATGGTGATTCCGCAGTCGTGCGTGTGGGGCAGATGCTTGCGAGCTTAGACCGCTCCCGTGTGAAACGCTGTGTGAAACGGTAACGGATCATTTCCGCCGCGCGCGGCGCAACTGCCCATGAGTCGCGCCGCGCGCGGCGGTGTAAAACGGCCGGACGGTGCCTGCCGCGGCGAACGCGGCGCACACCGTCGGCCCATTCGAGGGCGCGGCCTGCGTTGCGCGGCGCGCGCCCGCCCGAGTCGCGGGCTTACTTGCCGACCTGGCTGCCTACGAGCCCGCCCGCGGCCGCGCCGCCGATCGTCGACAGCGCGTTGCCGCCGATCGCCGCGCCGGCGACGCCGCCGATGCCCGCGCCGATTGCCGCGTTACGCTGCTGGGTGGTCATCGTGTCGCAAGCGGACAGGCTCGCGACCGTCGCGATGAGCATTGCGCATACCCCAATACGCCGAATCGATTTCATTGTTCAATCCTCAGATTAAAGAGACGCGTGGGCGCGCGTGCTTCGGTGCGGCTCACAGCTAAAAATCTACGCGGCCGGTCCGTTTTGCGCTGTAAGGACTTGTTAGAGCGTCTCGGCTTTCGTAATCAATTGTTTCGTCCCCCGAAGCGCCGTTGCGCGGGCGCAAAAAAGCCCGCGCGAGGCGGGCTTTCGGGGCGCTGCGAGGCGTGTGCCGCGTTACTGGCGGTGATAGATCTCCGAGCCGGTCTTCACGAACTCGACCGCCTTCACTTCCATCCCCTTCTTCAGCGCATCGTCTTCCGACATGCCTTGCTGCGCGGCGAACTCGCGCACGTCCTGCGTGATCTTCATCGAGCAGAAGTGCGGGCCGCACATCGAGCAGAAGTGCGCGACCTTCGCCGAATCCTTCGGCAGCGTTTCGTCGTGGAATTCGCGCGCCTTGTCCGGATCGAGGCCGAGGTTGAACTGGTCTTCCCAGCGGAACTCGAAGCGCGCCTTCGACAACGCGTTGTCGCGCACCTGCGCGCCCGGGTGGCCCTTCGCGAGGTCCGCGGCATGCGCGGCGAGCTTGTACGTGATGATGCCTTCCTTCACGTCGTCCTTGTTCGGCAGGCCGAGGTGTTCCTTCGGTGTCACGTAGCAGAGCATCGCGGTGCCGAACCAGCCGATCATCGCGGCGCCGATGCCCGACGTGATGTGGTCGTAGCCGGGCGCGATGTCGGTCGTGAGCGGCCCGAGCGTGTAGAACGGCGCTTCCTTGCACCAGTCGAGCTGCAGATCCATGTTCTCCTTGATCAACTGCATCGGCACGTGGCCGGGGCCTTCGATCATCACCTGCACGTCGTGCTTCCACGCGATTTGCGTGAGCTCGCCGAGCGTCTTCAGTTCGCCCAACTGCGCTTCGTCGTTCGCGTCGTAGATCGAGCCGGGGCGCAGGCCGTCGCCGAGCGAGAAGCTCACGTCGTACGCCTTCATGATTTCGCAGATCTCTTCGAAGTGCTCGTACAGGAAGCTCTCCTTGTGATGCGCGAGACACCACTTCGCCATGATCGAGCCGCCGCGCGACACGATGCCCGTCATCCGGTTCGCGGTGAGCGGCACGTACTGCAGGCGCACGCCCGCGTGGATCGTGAAGTAGTCGACGCCTTGCTCGGCCTGCTCGATCAGCGTGTCGCGGAAGATTTCCCAGGTCAGGTCCTCGGCCTTGCCGTTGACCTTTTCCAGCGCCTGGTAGATCGGCACCGTGCCGATCGGCACCGGGCTGTTGCGGATGATCCACTCGCGCGTTTCATGGATGTGCTTGCCGGTCGACAAGTCCATCACCGTGTCGCCGCCCCAGCGGATCGCCCACGTCATCTTGTCGACTTCCTCGCCGATCGACGACGTGACGGCCGAGTTGCCGATGTTCGCGTTGATCTTCACGAGGAAGTTGCGGCCGATGATCATCGGCTCGGTTTCCGGGTGGTTGATGTTCGCCGGAATGATCGCGCGGCCGCACGCCACTTCCGAGCGCACGAATTCCGGCGTGATCTCGGTCAGCATATTCGTGCCGGCCTCGTTTGCGCCGAACGCGGCGGCGCCGAACGCCTGGCCCGCGTGCTGGCGGCCCATCATCGCGGCGAGCTTCGCGCCGTTCGGGCCGCTCGCCTTCAGGCTTTCCAGATACTCGGCGCGGCGCTGGTTCTCGCGGATCGCGATGAATTCCATTTCCGGCGTGATGATGCCCTGGCGCGCGTAGTGCATCTGCGTGACGTTCCTGCCGGCTTTGGCGCGGCGCGGATGACGGTGCAGATCGGGGAAGCGCAGCTCGGCGGTCGCCGGGTCGGCCGCGCGCTCGCGGCCGTATTCGCTCGTGAGGCCCGCGAGCGTCTCGGTGTCGCCGCGCGCGTCGATCCAGCGCTGGCGCAGCGCGGGCAGGCCCGCGCGGATGTCGATCTTCGCGTCCGGGTCCGTGTACGGGCCCGATGTGTCGTAGACGTAGATCGGCGGATTCTTCTCGCCGCCGAAGCTCGTCGGCGTATCGGCTTGCGTGATTTCACGCATCGGCACGCGGATGTCGGGTTGCGAGCCCGTCACGTAGACCTTGCGCGAATTCGGCAGTGGTGCGACGGCGGCGGCGTCGACGCGGGCGTCGGCCGACAGGAACTTGGGGTTGGCGTTCATGCGATCTCCTGTGTCGACCCGAGTTGGCGCTTTGGCGCTCGCCCGGGTCCCATGCAAAGCGGGTGTGGGGCGCTAAGCAGGAGACGAGATTCGCGACGCGACGGGATTCTGACGTGAAACAGCGGCGAAACCCTGACGCTTCCCTGCGCTGGCATTATCCAGATCAGGTTCAAAGGGTATTTCTCACCCGCTTCGCACGATCGCTTGACCGAGCGCAATGCAGGACCCCCGCGTTAGCAAGCGCACACGATACACCGGGTCGGCGGCGGTTTCAACAGGGGACAGATCGATTGCGCGCGCACGCGGCCGGATGCCATGTTGCGCCGCGGGGGCGGACGTCACCGGGGGCGATTGCGCTCGCGCCGCGCGGGCGGCGCGTTTCGTCGCGTATCGGGCCTGCCGGCGGCTTGCCGGTCGTGCGTTTGTTCGCCGGCGCGGTGGTTGCCCGCCGGCGCGATCGCCTGTCCCAAAAAATTTCTTGCGCGGGGGTGTCATATCCGCCGTCGCCTTCCGACTATTCGGCTCCTCAACCAATCACGATGGAGCTATCCCATGAAAAGGAATCTGATTGCTTTCGCCTGTGTCGCCGGTCTCGCGCTCGCCGCGCCGTTCGCGCATGCGCAGAACGACGCGATGTCGAAGGACGGCATGGGGATGTCGAAGGATGCGATGTCTCGCGACGCGATGTCGAAGGATGCGATGTCGAAGGACCGGATGGGCAAGAAGGATCACATGGCGAAGGGCGGCATGAAGGCGGGCCGCATGTCGAAGGATGCGATGAAAAAGCCGATGTCGTCCGACAAGATGAGTCCGATGTCGAACTGAGCGGCGTCGTTCGCGGCGTCTTGTCTTTCATGACGCGAACGGCTCGGTCGTCCGCGCGCGCTTCGGGCGGCCTTTGTCTCGCGGCGCCGCGCGCTGCGGGAAGCCGGATCGCGTCTTGCCCGCCGGCGTGCGGCGCTGCGCGCCCGCGCACCGGCTCCGACCGATGAGCTTCGATATGTCGATTTCAATTTTTGCTTCGACGCGCGCCGCTGCGGCCGCGCCCGCGCTCGCCGCGGCAAGCGTCGCGCAAGCGGCCGCGGGCGGCGCGTGCGTCGCGCGCAGCGCCGACGCCCGGCAGGCGCTCGTCGAACTCTACACGAGCGAGGGCTGCAGCAGTTGCCCTCCCGCCGACGACTGGCTCGCGCGGCTGGCCGCGCGCCGCGCCGCGTTGCGCGTCGTGCCCCTCGCGCTGCACGTCGATTACTGGGACGGCCTTGGCTGGACCGACCGCCTCGCGCAGCATCGCTTCACCGAGCGCCAGCAAGCGCTCGCCGCGCGCGGCGGCGGCCGCTTCGTCTATACGCCGGAAGTCGCGGTCGGCGGCCGCGAACTGCGCGACTGGGCGCGATGCGAACGCGTTCGGGCGGCGCATCGTCGAGACGGCCGCCGAGCCCGCGCGCGTTCGCATCGCGCTGTCGGCCGTGCGGCGGGCGGACGCATTGGACGTCGCGCTGTCCGTGACGCCGCGCGCCGGCGCGCCGCGCGCGCTCGACGCGTATCTCGCGCTGTACGAGAACGGCGTCGAGTCGCAGGTGCGCGCGGGCGAGAACCGCGGCGCGACACTGCGTCACGAGCGCGTCGTGCGTCAATGGATCGGGCCGCTCGCCGCGACGGGCGACGCGGGCGCGCCGCTCGACGCGCGGCGCGCGCTGCCGCTGCCGGCGAACCTGCGCGCGGCGGACGCCGCGCGGTACGGCGTCGCGGCGTTCGTCGAGGATCGCGCGACGGGCGACGTGCTGCAGGCGCTCGATCTGCCGCTGTGCGGCTGAGCGGCGCATGGGCGCGATCCATCAACGAAGGAGGGTATCGCCGATGAACTCAACGGCGACGATGAGCGCGTCGACAACGGCCGTGACCGGCGCGCGGGCGGGCGCGGCGACGGGCGAGACGAGCGACGCGTCGGCGGGCGGGGCGGGGGCATTCGCGGCCGTCGACGCAAAAGCCGGCGCAAAAGCCGAAGCAACGATCAACGCAACGACCAACGCAACGACTAACGCAACGACTAACGCAACGACTAACGCAACGACTAACGCAACGACTAACGCCGCTGCCGACGTGCCGGTCGACACGACAACCGCCGCGATGGCCGGCGCAGTTGCCGGCGCGCTGCCCGAAGCAATGCCTCATGCCCTGATCAACGGGACGACCCATGCCATGACCCAAGCAACGACCCAAGCGACCACCGAAGCGGCGAGCCGGACCCACACGCGCGCAGCCACGCCCGCCGTCCGCCCGCGCCGGCCGATTCACCCGCGGTGGGTGCGCGCGAGCCACTGGCTCAACGCGGTCGCCGCCGTGACGATGGCGCTGTCGGGCTGGCGGATCTATGACGCGTCGCCGATCTACGCGGGCTTCACGTTCCCGCGCGGCGCGACGCTCGGCGGCTGGCTCGGCGGCGCGCTGCAATGGCACTTCGCCGCGATGTGGCTGCTGTTCCTCAACGGCGCGTTCTATCTGACGATGTGCATCGCAACGGGGCGCTTCGCGCGCAAGTTCTTGCCGCTCACCGCCAAGGGCGTCGCGCGCGATTTGCGCGACGCGCTGCGCGGCCGGCTGTCGCACGACGATCCGTCCGTCTACAACGCCGTTCAGCGCGCCGCGTACGTCGCGGCGATCGCCGATCTCGTGCTGCTCGTGCTCTCCGGGCTCGTGATCTGGAAGTCGGTGCAGTTTCCGCTGCTGCGCGTGCTGCTCGGCGGCTACGACAACGCGCGCGTCGTGCACTTCTGGGCGATGGCGTTTCTCGTCGCGTTCTTCGTCGTGCATGTCGCGATGGCGGCGCTCGTGCCGCGCTCGCTGTTCGCGATGCTGCGCGGTCATTGAAAGGAGCTGTGCATCATGTCTGAAAACGACGGAAAAAAGCCCAAAGGCGACATTGCGCGGATCGACCGCGCGTCGCTCTTGATCGACGTGCGCAAGGCGCTCGCGCTGCCGTCGCGACGCCTGTTCGGCAAGCGCGTGCTCACGCTCGGCGGCCTCGCGATGCTCACGGGCTGCACGCTGCGCGACGACGCGTCGGTCGACGATTTCCTCGAGAAGGTGTCGCGCGCGAACGATCGCGTGCAGGCGTGGCTGTTCGGGCCGACGCGGCTCGCGCCGACGTATGCGGAAAGCGACATCACGCGCCCGTTCCCGTTCAACGCGTTCTACGGCATCGACGACGTGCCGCGCGTCGACGTCGGCGACTTTCGGCTCGCCGTGTCGGGGCTCGTCACCGGCAAGCGCAACTGGACGCTGCCGGAGCTGTACGCGCTGCCGCATGCGCAGCAGATCACGCGGCATATCTGCGTCGAGGGCTGGAGCGCGATCGGCCGCTGGGGCGGCACGCCGTTTCGCGAATTCCTGCGCCGCGCCGGCGCGGACACGACCGCGAAGTACGTCGGCTTCAAATGCGCGGACGACTATTACGAGAGCATCGACATGCCGAGCGCGCTGCACCCGCAGACGCTGCTCGCGTTCGAATACGACGGCAGGCGGCTGCCGCCCGAATACGGATTTCCGATGAAGCTGCGCATGCCGACGAAGCTCGGCTACAAGAATCCGAAGCACATCATGGAGATATTCGTGACCAACACGTATCCGGGCGGATATTGGGTCGACCAGGGGTACAACTGGTTCGGCGGTTCGTGACGCGATCGCGCGCGCTTCGCGCGTGCGGTGCGCCGCCGCTCGTGCGTGCGTGTCTGCGCGCGCGCTTCGCGCGTTCTTGCAACCGGCCGTCGTGCCGTCACAGCGTGGCCTGCCGCAGCTTCTCGCGGCCTGCGCTCGAATCTCGAAAACGAAAATGCCGTATCGCCGCGCTCGAAATGTCGCGCCGAAACGTCACCGGGCGCGCGTTCGATTCGAGCCGGCATTCGTTTTCCATTCCTTAATGCATAATGCTGACGAAAGGCGGCCGTTCGGCCGCACGCGTCATCATTCGAGTTCGTTTTCGAGTCCGTTCGTCTTCTTCGGTCATGTTCGCCGCCGCTCGCCCCGACCAGTCGTTTCGCTCCCCGTCGTCTTTCGCCACTCCGGTTTCCTCGGCGCTGCTCGCCGGCTGTCGCATCGGGCGTCGCTCGACCGCGCGGCGCTTCGTGCGGGCGGGTTGACCGATGACGCCGTTCGACCGTTTCCTCGCGTTCGTCGCCCGCCATCCGCCCCGCCTGCCGAAAAGCCGCAGCGGCCGCGTCGCGCTTGCGCTCGTGTTCATCTATTTCGCGTGGGGCTCGACGTACCTCGCGCTGCACGTCGCGCTCGAATCGTTTCCGCCGCTGCTGCTCTCCGGGCTGCGCAACCTGCTCGCGGGCATCGGGCTTTTCGTCTTCGCGATGCGCCGCCGGCCGGTGCGCCCGACGCTCGTCGAAATCCGCAACGCGGCGCTCGTCGGCACGATGCTCGTCACGATGTCGTCCGGCCTCATCGCGCTCGGGATGCGCACCGTCAGCAGCGGCTCGGCCGCGGTGATGGTCGCGACGGTGCCGCTCTTCGCGACGGTGATCGCGTCGGTCGCCGGGCGGCGCGTCACGGGCGGCGAATGGGCGGCCGTCGCGCTCGGGATGGTCGGGATCGTCGTGCTGAATTCCGGCGGGCCGTCGTCGCCCGGCTCGACGCTCGGCGGCATCACGGTGCTCGCGGGCGCGCTCTTCTGGGCGGGCGGCGCGCATCTCGCCGCGCGGCTCGCGCTGCCGCACGACCTGTTCCTGTCGACCGCGCTGCAGATCGGCCTGGGCGGCGCGGCGTCGACCTGCATCGCGTGGGTGCTCGGCGAGCGAATCGAGCACGTCGCGTTCGTGCCCGGCGTCGCGTTCGTCTATCTGATGCTCGCCGGCACGATGGCCGCGTACGTCGCATACGGCTATCTGATCCGCCACACGAGCCCGATCATCGCGAGCAGCTGCATGTACGTGAACCCGGTCGTCGCGGTCGCGCTCGGCGCGTTGTTGCTCGGCGAACCCGTCACGGTCGCGACCGTGATTGCGACTGTCGCGATTCTCGGCAGCGTCGGCCTGTCGTTCGTGTTCGATCCGGCGCGCCAGCGGGCGCAATAGCGGCGCCCGCGTGCCGGCCCCGCCGCCGTGCGCGCGTGCGGGCCGAACGGCGAGCTTGGCGCGATTGCCGCGGTGCGCGAAGCGCGCGCGAACGACGCATCGAATGGACGCGGCGCGCACGCGCCGCGCTCATCGCGAATGCGCGCCGCCGCGATAATGAACGAACGCCGCGACGCACGTGAACAGCAGTGCGACCGCGCACATGCCGAGCCAGCCCGTCGCGCGCCACGCGGCGACGCCCGCGGACGAGCCGATCGCGCCGCCGATGAAGTAGCAGACCATGAACACGGTGTTCACGCGGCTGCGCGCGTCGGGCTTCAGCGCATAGATGCGCGACTGGTTCGAGATCTGCGCGGCCTGCACGCCGACGTCGAGCACGATCACGCCGATCACGAGCCCGGCGATGCGCGTGCCCGACAGCGCGAAAATCACGAACGACAGCGCGATCAGCGCGATCGCGAGCGAGATGATCGCGCGCGGGCCGCGCTTGTCGGCGAAGCGGCCCGCGTACGGCGCGGCGAGCGCGCCCGCCGCGCCGACGATCCCGAAGAGGCCGGCCGCCTGTGGGCCGAGATGGAACGGCGCGCCCGCGAGCAGCAGCGTGAGCACCGGCCAGAACGCGCTGAACGCGGCGAAGATCGCGGCGCCCGTCATCGACGCCTCGCGCAGCCCGCGCAACTTCCGCGCGAGGTGCCACATCGACGCGAGCAACTGGCCGTACGGCAGCGTCGACGTCGGCGAGCTGCGCGGCAAACGCGCGACGATCACGGCCGCGAGCGCGGCGAGCGCGGCGACCGACGCGCCGAACACCGCGCGCCAGCCGAAGTATTCGGCGACGAAGCCCGCCGCGGTGCGCGCGAGCAGGATGCCGATCAACAGGCCGCTCATCACTGTGCCGACGGCCTGTCCCCGCTCGGCGGGCGGCGCGATCTCGGCGGCGAACGGCACCGCCTGCTGCGCGATCGTCGCGAGGATGCCGATCGCGAGGCTCGCGGCCGCGAGCACGGCGAGCGTCGGCGCGGCCGCGGCCGCGATCAGCGCGGCGGACAGGCCGGCGATCTGCAGCAGAATCAGCGTGCGCCGGTCGAAGCGGTCGCCGAGCGGCGCGAGCACGAACATGCCCGTCGCGTAACCCAACTGCGTCGCGGTGGGCACGGCGCCGATCCATGACGCGCCGTCCGGAAACGATGCGCGGAACGCGTCGAGGAGCGGCTGGTTGTAATAGATGTTCGCGACCGAGACGCCGGCGATCGTCGCGAGCAGCAGCAACAGGCTGCGCGAGTAGTGGCCGGCCGCGTCGGCGGAGTGGCGAGGTTGCGAGGACATGGCGCGTGTGGGCGAAGTGCGGCGCGCATGACGCGCGCCGTCCGATCGTCGATCGAAACAGGGGAGGCGAAATGCCGCGAGCGCCGATCATACCGGAGCCGCCGAAATTCCGCTGGCGGGCGGCGCGCGCTGAGCGCCGCATGCGACGAGAAGCGGCTCGCGCGCGGCGCCGGTTCGCCACGATGATGAATGGCGGGGTGCCCCTATGTGTTTCGTCAAGCGGTAGGGGCTGACTTGGGTTGGTAAATGGTGCCGTCACGCAGCATGGCGAACAGGACGTCGCAGCGTCGCCGTGCCAGTGCGATGAGGGCTTGGTTGTGGCGCTTGCCTTGCTGGATCTTGCGGGAGTAATAGGCCCGTGAGACTGGGTCTCGTAAGGCAGCGAAGGCGGATAGGAACAAGGCGCGCTTTAGCACCTTGTTGCCGCGTCTGGATGGATGTTCGCCTCGGATAGACGAGCCTGAGCGCCGGGTGACCGGGGCAAGGCCAGCGTAGGCCGCCAAGTGTGCAGCCGAAGCGAAGGCCTTATGGGCGACTTCGGTCAGGAGTCTGGCGGCGGTCCTGACGCCGACTCCCGGCATGCTGGTCAGGACCGGCCAAAGAGGGTGAGCAAGCACCAGTTGCTCAACTTCGGCCGCGACCTCGTCGCGCTGCTTACGCAAGGCCGCAAGCTGCTGGGCCAAACGAGGCATGACGATGGTGGCAGCTTGCGTGCCGGGCACGATCACGGCTTGTTCGCTCAGAGCCTGAACGATCTCGGCCGCCAAGCTTTTGCCCATGCGGGGCGCGAGCTTGGTCAGGCGGTTAGCAAGCGTCTTCTCGCTGGTTGAGGCAAGCGCGGCGGGCGACGGGTAGCGCTCAAGCAGATCGAGCACTGCCGGATGGTCGAGGCGGGGTCCGAGAACGCGCTCGAGCGCCGGATGGATTTGAGTAAGCAGGCCGCGAATGCGGTTGCTGGTTTGAGTGACCTGGGCGGCGAGATCATCGTCGAAGCCGCACAGCATGGTGAGCTCGGCGAGTTGCTCGTCAGCCAATCGAAGTGAGCGCAGCGTATGTGGCATCGAGCGGGCGGCTTCGGCAATGATCGCGGCATCGCGGGCATCGGTCTTGGCTTCACCTGCATGCAGATCGGCGATGCGGCGCATGGCCAGTCCCGGCAGATAGGCGACGAGTACGCCTTCAGCACGGGCTACGGCCACCGGCAGCGCGCCGATGGTGGAAGGTTGGTCGACGACGAACAGGAGTCGACCGTGAGTCTTGAGTTCGGCGATGAGGGCGCGCAGCTTGGCCTCGTCGTTGGGTAGCGCCTTGTTGTACAGACGCTTGCCGTTCCGATCGAGTGCGACGGCGTGATGCTGGCCTTTACCGACATCGACGCCGACGAAGACATCGACGGCATCACGTTGTTGTGTGTCTTGCATCGCAGTTTGTGCAGAGTGAACGGATTGGCCTGCAACAACGGTGGCAAGTCTCGGCATCCACGTTACGGACGGCGTCGGGATATCCCGGCCAAACCCCTATCAGCGATCACCAGCCACCCACCAGGCCCGGTGACAACACCCCCCGGATCATGACTGCGACTGGGGGCGAGAATCATGCCGAGCCTGGCTGGCCAAAGCCCCAATTATCGGGGCGGGAAGATAGTAACGGGGCGTGGGCCGCCGGCATGTGCCGCGCGCGGACGCCGGCGTGTCGGTCGTTCCATGCGCGCATGGTGTTTGCCGAGTGATCGTCACGCCGTGCGGCGCGCGTGACATGCATGACGGCGCGCGCGATGCTCGGCGGCTCTTGCGGCCCGACATCGCCGCGCGGGAGAGTTCCGGCCGCTCGACCGCGCGACTCGCGCATACCGCGGCACGCTTGAGGCGTGCCGCGGCGTCTCGCGGCCGTCCAACTGCCCGGCCGTCCGAGCGCCCGCTCGATCAGTCGATCAGTCGATCAGCGCGCCCGTCGGCTCGAAGAACGGATGCGGCCCGTCGCTCGCGTCGACGTACACGTGATGCGACGCGAGCCCGGCGTCCGGCGCATAGCGATGCACGGCGAACGCGGGCGGCTCCATCGAGAACGACGACGGCCCGTCGTCGCGCAGATCGAACGTGACCTGATGCGCGGGCGCGGGCACGGCCGATGCGACCGTGCCGCCGAAGCGCGCGAACATCGTTCGATGCACGTGCCCGCACAGCACGCGCTCGACGTTCGGAAAGCGGCGCAGCAGCGCATCGAGCCGGCTCGACGCGTGCGGGGCGAGCCGCATCGCATCCATGTGGCCGATGCCGCACGCGAACGGCGGATGGTGGAGCGCGACGATCACGGGGCGATCGCGTGCGGCGTCGAGCTGGCCGGCGAGCCACGCGAGCCGCGCGTCGCACAGCGTGCCGCCGCTCGCGCCCGGAATCTGCGAATCGAGCGCGATCACGCGCAACGGCCCCAGATCGAGCGCGTACTGAACGAACTCGCCCGACTGCAATTCCGCGCGCGCGGGGAACGCGCGCCGCAGCGCCGCGCGATCGTCGTGGTTGCCGACGATCAGGTAGTACGGCATCGCGAGCGGCGCGAGCAGCGATTTCAGATGCGCGTATTCTTCGTCGTCGCCGAAATCGGTCAGGTCGCCCGTGACGAGCACCGCGTCCGGGCGCGGCTCGAGCGCGTTCAGCCGCGCGACGCAGCGCGCGAGATGCGCGGCCGTGTCGACGCGCCGGTATGCGAGCGCGCCCGGCCGCTTGATGTGCAGATCGCTGATGTGGGCAAGCAGCATCGTCGTTCCTCGTTGTAATCGTATGGGGTTCGTGTCGTATTCGTGTCTTGTGTCGCCGGTGCCGCGCTTCGCGCATCATGCGCCGCACGGCGCACGGCGCACGGCGCACGACGTACGCCGCACGAGTCGTGCGGCGCGCACCGCGCGCCATGCATCACGCGAGCGCGATGAGTCCCTCGGCCGAGATCGCGATGCCGACCGCCGTTCCGCGCGCGAGATCGACGCGGCCCGGCACGTCGATCACGAGCGCGTCGGGCGCCGCGTGCTCGACCGTCACCCGCGTGCGCTCGCCGAGGAACGCGCAGTTCGCGACCGCGCCGCGCAGCGGCGCGCCCGACGGATCGACGAGGCGCGCGTCCTCCGGTCGAAAGAATAGCTCGCTTGCCGGCGACGCGACGGCGAGCGCGCCGCCCTCGGTCACGAGCGCGCCGTCGCGCCACACGCCTTCGAGCCGGTTCAGCGTGCCGATGAAGCGCGCGACCGCGCGGGACGCCGGCCGATAGTAGACGTCGCGCGGCGTGCCGATCTGCTCGATCTTGCCCGCGCTCATCACGACGATCCGGTCGCCGAGCTCCATCGCCTCGGCCTGGTCGTGCGTCACGTAGACCGTCGTCACGCCGAGCTCGCGCAAGAGCGCGTTCATCTCGCGGCGCAGCGCGTCGCGCAGCTGCGCATCGAGCGCGGTCAGCGGCTCGTCGAGCAGCAGCACGCGCGGGCGAACCGCGAGCGCGCGCGCGAGCGCGACGCGCTGGCGCTGGCCGCCCGACAGCGCATCAACTGGCTTGTCCGCGTGCGCCGTGAGCCGCATCATCGCGAGCAGTTCGTCGACGCGCTCGCGCAGCACGCGCGGCTCGGTCCGGCGGATTCGCAGCCCATAGCCGACGTTGCCGCGCACCGACAGGTTCGGAAACAGCGCGTAGTTCTGAAACACCATGCCGACGCCGCGCTGTTCGATCGGCAGCGCGGTCACGTCGTCGGCGCCGAACGCGATCGCGCCGCCCGCATCGGGGACGTCGAGCCCGGCGATCAGACGCAGCGTCGTCGTCTTGCCGCAGCCGGACGGGCCGAGCAGCACGAGCGTCTCGCCCGCGCCGATCGCGAGATCGAGCGGCTCCAGCACGCGCGTGCCGTGGAAGGTCTTCGCGCAACGGGTCAGGGTGATCGGAACGGGTTCGAGTTTCATCGGCGTGGCGGCGGAAAGAAGCGGCAATAAAGGCAACGATGGAGGCGGCGACGGAACGAAAGAGCGGCGAAGGCGCGGCGTGAGAGCGGCGTGAGAGCGGCGAGACGACGCCGGAAAATCAGCGGCGCTGGCGCGCGCCGTCGCGTGCGCCCGGCGCCTCGACGCCGAGCCGCTGCATCGCGACGAGCAGCGGCAGCGTCATCAGCAGGAACAGGATCGTGTACGCGCTGCCGATTTCGAGGCGCAGCGACGCGTACGTGTCGGCGAGGCCGACGGGCAGCGTCTTCGTGTCGGGCGTGTGCAGCATCCACGTGAGGTTGAATTCGCCGATCGACAGCGTGAGCACCGCGAGCGCGCCCGCGACGATGCCGGGGCGCAGGTTCGGCAGCACGATCGTCGCAAAGCGCGTGACGAACGATGCGCCGAGGCTCGCCGCGCCTTCTTCGAGCGTGCGCAGATCGGCGCGCGCGGCGACGGCCGCGACCGCGCGGACCATGAACGGCAGCGTGAACACGACGTGGCCGACGACGATGAACCACATGCTCGTGCGGAACGCGGCGAAGCCGCCGTACACGCAGAGCAGCGCGAGCGCGGACGCGAGGCCCGGCAGCGCGACGGGCAGCACGAGCGCCTCTTCGATCAGCCGCGAGACGCGGCTGCGGCCGCGCGCGAGCGCGTAGCCGGCGGGCACGCCCGCGACGAGCGTGACGGCGAGCGTCGCGAGCGCGACTTCGAGCGACAGGAACACCGAGCCGTGATATTGCGCCCACACTTCGCCGAGCCAGCGCAGCGTGAGGCCACTCGACGGGCCTCGGAAATAGTTGACCGTGAGCCCGGCGAGCACCGACATCGCGACGGGCACGATCAGGAATGCGCACAGCGCGAGCGTGACCGCCCATTGCGCGGCGGCGAGCCAGTCGAGCGGCGCGCGGCGTGCGCGGCGGACCGCGGGCGGCCCGTCCGGGCCGGCCGAGGCGGCGGGGCGGGCGAGTGCGGCGGCATCCTTCGGGATGGGCGTCATGAGCATGCGCAAAGCGATGTAAACGTTTTCGTCGAAGGGAATTATCGACGGCGTCGATGAAGAACTGATGACGGCGCCGCGCGCGGCGACGGGCCGGGCAGAGCGTGGCGCCAAGCGCGGCGCGGGGTGACGTCGCTTTGGCGGCGCGCACGCGCGTCGATCGCGCTGCGCATCGTCGAATGCTTGCGCAGCGCGATCCCGTGGTTTTAAACGTTTGAATGAAGTGCGCGAGACGGCTTGCGCGGCGATTGCGTCGATGCGCGTCGCGCCGGCGCGGCCGCGAATCGCGCGCATGCAACGGCGGCGCGCTTGCGCACGCGTGCGCCGCATGCGCGCCGCGTCGGCGAAACGGCGGCGAACCCCGGCTTTGAGCGACGGCCGCGGCCGCATGCGCGTCGGCGGGCATCGACGTTCGTCGCGCCATCCGTATCGAGCGCGGCGATCGCCGAGCAATTCGTCTAATTGCCGGTACTCCGGATGTCGCCACGCATGCCGTTACGCTATATTGAGTCGCCGAATGGCGTTCAGGTGTCCGGGAAAAACGGGCCGAACGCCGGGCGCGCCGCACGAAGACGGGTTTGAACACGGCGCGTCGCGCGGCACGTTGCGGGGCGATTGTTGATGGCCAGGCACGAGAGTGGCAACCCCGCTCTTTTTTGTTGTCTACGAGGAGGGAGTGATCGATGCAAGCGATAACGATGGAGCAGTGCAAGCGCATTCACGGCGGCGACAACCTGATCGACGGGACGTTCAACCTGTTGGGTGGCACGTTCACGATCAACAGCAGCTCGCTCAGCACGCTGCTCAACAACGCCAATACGCTCGTCGTCAACGCGAACAACTGGTTGACGAATCCGAAGGGAACGTTGTCGTCGACGAAGAAGTAACCGCCGGCGCGACGCGCGGCCCGTGCCCGGCCCTGGGCTCGCGGCCGCGGCGAGTCGATCCGGCGAGGTGGCCGAGGCGCGCCGTTCCGGCGTCTCGTCCTGACCGAGCCCTGATCGAATCCTGACCGAACCCAGCAACCCAGCCCAGACCCAGCCCAGATCGAGCCGACCCGCATCGGCCCGCATCGGCCGGACGTCACATGCCTCTTCCTTCGCAATGGCGACGATTCTTCCGTCGCTGCATCGTCCTCACGCGGATGCGGCCGTCGCCTGGCCCGTCAGGTTCCGCGCGAGCGCCAGCGCCGCCCACGTGACAATCCCGAGCACGATCGACAAGCCGGCCGCCGTCGCGATGTTGGCGTTCAGCGTGAACTCTGTGTAGATCGTCATCGGCAGCACGTCGAGATCGGTCGCGAGCGTGAATGCCGTGCCGAACGCGCCCATCGCGGTCGCGAAGCAGATCGCGCCCGCGGCGACGAGGCCCGGTGCGAGCGCGGGCAGCACGATGTCGCGCAGCACGTGCCAGCGCGACGCGCCGAGCGAGCGCGCGGCTTCCTCGAGCGACGGATCGAGCTTCGACGCCGCCGCGATCACCGTGACGATCACGCGCGGGATCGAGAAATACAGGTAGCCGACGAACAGGCCCGCGACCGAATACGCGAACACCCAGCGATCGCCGACGAGCTTCTGTGACAGCATGCCGATCAAGCCCTGCCGCCCCGCGAGCATGATCACCATGAAGCCGACGACGACGCCCGGAAACGCGAGCGGAAATGTGAGGAGCGCGATCAGCGCGCGCTTGCCCGCGAACGCGCGGCGCGCGAGCAGGAGGCCAGCGATCGTCGACAGCGCGAGCGTCGCGAGCGTGACGGCGGCGGACAGCGCGAGCGTCGACGCGAGGCTCTTCATGTAGCGCGCGTTCGACAGCAGCGCGAGATAGGCGTCGACGAACACGCCGTTTGCCGACACCCGCACGAGCGAGACCATCGGCAGCAGCCAGAACGCGACGAACACGGCGAGCGCGGGCGCGAGAAGCGCGATGCGCCAGCGCGACGGGAACGTGAGATCGGACATCGTGAAAGCGACTCGTGCGAATGACGAATGACGAATGACGGGCGGCGAGCGACGGCGCGCGCGCCCGTCGCGCGACTTATTGCATCACTTGCAGATACTGCCTGCCGAACGCCGGCTGGCCGGCCGCGAGCTTGCCGAAGTCGACGCTCTTCGCGCGCGCGTACTCGCTCGCGGGCAGGAACTTCGCGGCGACGTCCGCGCTGAGCGCCTGCGCGCGCACCGGCCGCAGATACGCGTTCGCCCACAGCTTCTGGCCTTCGTCGGACAGCACGAAGTCGAGCACCTTCTTGCCGTTCGCGTCGTGCGGCGCGCCCTTCACGAGGCTCATCACGTACGGCACCGAGATCGTGCCTTCCTTCGGAATCACGAATTCGACGTTCGCATGGTCCTTGTACTTCGCGCGATACGCGTCGAAATCGTAGTCGAGCAGGATCGGAATTTCGCCGGACAGCACGCGCGCGTACGCGGTCTGCTTCGGCACGATCGGCGCATTGGCCTTCAGCTTGCGGAACCAGTCGAGCGCCGGCTGGAAATTGTCGAAGCTGCCGCCGAGCGCCTGGTTCACCGCGACGGCGCCCGCATAGCCGACGAACGCGCTCGACGGATCGAGATAGCCGACCATTCCCTTGTACTCGGGCTTCAGCAGATCGGCCCACGAGCGCGGCACCGGCTTGCCGTCGAGCGCGTCCTTGTTGACGAAGAAGCCGAGCGTGCCCGAGTGGATCGCGAACCAGTAGCCTTGCGGGTCCTTCAGGTTCGCCGGGATGTCGTTCCAGTGCGCGGGCTTGTACGGCGCGACGACGCCCTTGTCCTTCGCCTGGACCGCCGACGACACGCCGAGATAGACGACGTCCGCGACGGGGCTTTTCTGCTCGGCGATCAGTTGCGCGATCGCCTGGCCCGAGTTCTTGTTGTCGAACGGCACGCGGATGCCGGTCTTCTGCTTGATCGCCGCGATCTGCGTGGCCCAGTCGGCCCATTCGGGCGGGCAGTTGTAGCAGATCGCGGCGTCGTCCGCGTGCGCGGCGGATGCGCCGAGCGACAGCGCGAGCGACGCGACGGGGAGCAGCACGGCGGCGCACGCGCGACGCACGGCGGCGAGCGGCGAGCGCGAGAGAGGCGAACGGCGGACAGTCACGACAGGTCTCCTTGAATGGGCGAAGCGAGTGGATGCGACGGGAAGCGAAGGCGGGTGTCAGGCGACGCGCGGCGCGCGCGCATCGTGCGCGTCGTGCGCATCGTGCGCCTCGCGAGGCGGCGCGACGGTCGCGCCATCGCGCACCGCGTGCGGCAAGGTGAGCGCGGGATGCGCATGACGCGTGCCGGCGATGCGCTCGGCAAGACGCCGCCATGCGGCGCGGCCGATCTCGCGATTCGGCGTCGCGACGCTCGCGAGCGGCGGCGCGAGCAGCTCGCCGACCGCGAGGCCGTCGAAGCCGAGCACCGACATGTCATCGGGCACCGCGAGGCGCGCGTCGCGCAGGCCGCGGATCACGACCATCGCGAGCCAGTCGTTGCTGCAGAAGAGCGCGGTGGGCCGCGTCGCGCGCGCGCTCAGATGCGCGAGCATCGCGTGCGGCAGCGCCGGCGCGTTGAAGTCGAGCTCGAGCGCGGGCAGCGGATCGAGCCCGTGCTCGTCGAGCGCCTGCGCATAGCCTCGCACGCGCAGCCGCGCGCGGTCCGACGCGTCGAGCGAGCCCGCGAGCATCAGCACGCGCCGATGGCCGCGCTCGATCAGCATCCGCACGCCGTCGTACGCGGCGCGGCGATTGTCGACCGCGACCGACGGGCGATGCGGCGTGTCGTTGTGCATCAGCACGTAGAGCGGGCCGTTGTGGTCCAGCTCGTCGAGGAGCGGGTGCGCGTCGGCATCGGCGACGGTCAGCATCAGCCCTTCGACGCGCTGCGCGCGCAGCGTCTCGATCGCATGGCGCTCGCGCGCCGAGTCGTATTCGGTCGACATCACGATCAGCTTGAAGCCGGCTTGCGCCGCGAGCTCGTCGACGCCTTGCAGGCATTCGGCGAACACGGGATTCGCGAGCGTCGGCAGCACGACGCCGATCAATTGCGTGCGGTCGCTGCGCAGTTGCCGGCCGAGCGGATTCGGGCGGAAGCGCAGCGCATCGATCGCCGCGCGGATCTTCTCGAGCGTCGCGGGATGGACCGTGTGCGGCGCGTTGATCGCGCGCGACACGGTGGCGATCGAAAAGCCGGCGAGCGCGGCGACGTCTTTGATGGTCGGCGTCATGAGCGGGAGGCGGATGCGTGTAAACGTTTTCGTCGACGGGATTATCGGCGGCGTCGATGAAGAACTGATGACGGCGGCAAAGGCGGGTGACGGCGGCGACGTCGGAAGCATGAGTGGCGGCGGGCACGCGATGCGGCAAGGGCGCGGCGATCGGCGACATGCAGCGGCATCGGTATTCGGACGATGCCGATGAGCGAAAGCGATGCGAGGACACGGTCGAGTACATGCGCTCGTTCCGTCGGCGACGCGCACGCGAGCAACGCGGAAAATCCGCCGCTCATCGTGACGTCGCCGGCTCGACCGGCGAGCGTCCTCGGCGCGAGCAGCGGCGCGACATCTCCGGTTTTGGAGCGTGCATGCATCGGCACGCTGGCGCTCGCGGCCGCGTTGCGCGGGGGGCTATGCGATCGTGGCCGAGGCGGCATGCGGCGATACCTCGATAGCGGCGAAGCGGTGAACAGGTCCGGATTGCGCTCGACAGGCCGGTTGCGTGGCCGCAGCTCCATGCCGCGTATCCGCAGTGACGGCACATGCCGGCCGAGGTGCGCGCGTTTGTCGACTTACCTGATCGATGCGGCGAGCGCGCGGCGCAGACGCGGACGGCGCCGGATCGCGCGTGATCGGGCTGCATTTTCGGGGGCGAATCGGAAAGGCGCGCGCGAGCAGTGGTAGAATCGCGTCCGCCCTTGCCGGGGTGATGAAATTGGTAAACATAGCGGACTTAAACGATTGAGTGCCCGGCCGGAAACGGCCGGTGCAGAACCCTTCAAATTCGGCGAAACCCCTGGCGCGCGATGCGCCGAGGCAACGCCGAGCCAAGCCCCGAAGCGGACGGAAGAGCGGCGGCGGGGAAGGTGTAGAGACTAGACGGGGGGCGCCTAACGCGCATGAGCGGCAGCAAGGCTTGTGCGCAATGGCGAAGGCATAGTCCAGCGCACGAACGGCGCCGCGCGGCGCCGGCTTCGAAAGAAGCAGTGTGACGAAAATCCGCCGCCTTAATTGGCTTGCCGGTTCGAGTCCGGTCCCCGGCACCACGAGATTGTGCGGCTCGGTCATTCAAAAAGGCGGAAGCCAGCCGGAAGCCGCCGGGGCTTGAACGTCTCCGCTAATCGGTCGATCTCGACCGCGGCTCCGCTGTCCAGGGCGTCATGCTTGCACGGTTCGTGCCGCGTCGCTGAAATCTCGAAGGTCATTCCCACATTTGCTAGTGCTTGGCACGCGGAAAGGTCGCGTGCCTGAGCGTAGCCATCCCCAAGCGCCCCATCGCCCAAGCGGTGCCGGATGCGAGTCGTCCGCCGAATTCAGGCCGCACGCTGCCGACGGAGTTGCTGGCCGACCGAACCGTGCGGGACTGGGCAACGCCGGTCGGCGTAACCACCGTCGATCGCGCGGCCGTTGATCGCCGCGCGGCCGCCGGACGTTTCGCCAACGCTCGAGCCCGGCGCCCGAATCGCCCGGCGATCGGGCGAATCCTCTTCCTGACCGCCATGGCGCGGCCGAACCTGCGTTGGAGACGCAGGCGCAACGTCAGAACCGATGCCGGATTCCGACCGTCGCCGCGACCTGCGTGTTCGTCGACGATGCCCCCAGGCCGTTGATCGACGCGAAGCCGAGCGCGGCATCGGACGGCACGCCGAATTGATGCTGGTACACGCCCTGCGCGTACACGTCCGTGCGCTTGCTCAATGCGTAATCGGCCATCAGCGTGACCTGATGCCATTTGGGACGGCCGGTGGCCGCGCCGTCGTAGCGGCCGTCGGTGAACGTATAGGCGCCGGCGAACGAAACGGCGGGCGTCAGTGCGTAGCGCGCGTTGATCTCGTAGTTGTCGAACCGCAACGCGCGCATCGCACCGGGCAGCGAAGCGGCGGCGGTATCGTCGAGCATCGTGTGCGTCCAGAGCGCGCCGAGCGTCGCGCGGCCGAACGTATAGCTGCCGCCCGCGCCCATCACGCGCTGGCGCGCGGCGGGAAAGTTCGGCGCGTCGTTGGTCGACAGCGCGCCGTTCGCCGTCGTGCCGCCGCGATTCAACTGCAGATAGGCGGCGGCGAGATTGACCGGCCCGTTGCCGTACGACAGGCCGACGCTGTACGCGCGGTTGCCCGAAAAGCCCGCCTGGTTGCTGAACCCGTACACCGCGCCGAGCTGCATGCCGGCGATCGTCGGACTCGCGTATTTGACTGCATTGTCGATGTAGAACGAATCGTCGATGTTGTCGTTGTCGAACGGATGCGCGGCCAGATTGTTGCCGTCGCCGTTGTTCGCGAGCGCGATCGGCCCGAGGCAGTCGACGACCGAATCGTATTGGCGGCCGAACGTCAGCGTGCCGTAGTCGTCCTGTCGCAGGCCGACATAGGCGCGGCGTCCGAATACGGTGTTCTTGTAGGAAGACGAACCGTTGTTGACGTTGACTCCGCTCTCGAGGCGGAACAGCGCGTGCCATGCGCCGCCTAGGTCTTCGTTGCCGCTCAGGCCGAACACGGTGTTCGACAGCAGGCCGCTGCCTTGCTGCCACGCGCTCTTGCCCGATTGATTGTTCGTGTATGCGATGCTCGCGTCGAGCAGGCCGTAGAGCGCGACGCTGCTTTGCGCGTGCGCCGTCGCGGTTGCGCCGAGCAGGGCGGCGCAAGCCGCGCCGATGACGGGTTTCTTCATGTTGGAATCTTCGAAAGGCTCGATCAAAAAAGAGAACGACGACTGCCAAGCGCGGCCGGCATCCGGTGCGCCGTGTCGAGGTGCGAAACGGCCTGCCGGTTGCCGGCAATGCTTGTCCGGAAAAACGCGCGGATCGAGTGCCCGGCTCAGGCGGCTCGATGGCCGCCGGGCCGTGCGGGGCTCACGCGTCGAATGGCTGGTGCGTGACGCGTGCGTTGCGTTGCGATTCGGCGCGCTCAGCCGGCGGTGAGCCGGATGTCCGCATGCGCGTTGCGCGAGGGGCGAGCGCTTGCGGCGCGCGACGGATCGGGCCGAACTCCGCTTCGGGCAGCGCGTGCATGATCGACGACATCGCATCCGGCACGGACGTCCTCGCCAATTCGAGCTGGAGGCACGCTTGTCCGGTCTTGGTGTCGATGACCGCCGTGTAGATGTCGAGCGCGGCGCCGAGCACCTGATGCAGCAGGCGCCGTACGCGCGGCAGATTGTCGGTGCCGACGCGTATCGACATCAACACGCGATAGTCGGCCGGGGCCGCGCGCACGCGATTCGGCGCCGATCGTTCGCGAGCGGCCGCTCGCGGCGTGTGGAAGGACGGCAGGGCGATCGGATCGAGATGGAAACTGAGCGGCTTCATGTGCGGTTTTTCGCGCGGCGGTGCAGCCCGAGCCACGGAGATTTCGTCTGGAACATGACGGGCATTCTAGGAATCGCCGCGAAGATTCGGTGTATAGAGTGCTTCGTCCGATGAAAAAATCGTGTAAACCGCGCGGGCTTCGATCGTGATCGAAGCCGGCTGGAGGCGAGATGCGAGAGGCGAGACGATCCTCGCGAAACCGGGTCGGCTGTCGCGCCTCTCAAACGAACTCGAACGTGCGCACGCGGCGTTGCCGGGTGCGAGCGAGCGACGCGTCGGCCTGCACGCAGCCGATCGAATCGTCGACGATGCGCGCATCGCGTCCGTTCCGCGTTTTAAGCAATACCGATCCATGCCGAATGACGCGCTCGGATTCGGGCAGCCAGAACGGAACGCCGGGATCGGACTGCTCGGACTGCTCGGGCGTCGCCTTCGCGTCGTGCAGCGAGCCGCTCGCGTAGCCTCTTGCTCGCCATTTGCGCAACACGCGATCGATTTGCGCGTCGAGCGAGCGCTGCTGCTTGTCGGATCGATGGTCTTGATCGAGGCTCAATGCAATCGCGATGGCGATGTCGTCGGCGTCGTGCGACACGAAGATGCTCTGTCCGCACATGCCTCCCGCGGCGTCCGCGATCGCGAACACGTCGTCCTGCAGTTCGGCGTGCGCATCGCGCCACGCGCCGATGCCGACGGCGGGCGCGCCGCTTGTTTCAACCGCGTGCGCGGCGGCCTCGCGCGGACGATGAAACGAAAGACTGACGATCGCGGGCGGCCGCACTTCGTCGTACAGCAGGAAGTAATAGGCGGCGGAGAGGATGGCGATCGGCGCCGCGATGGGGGCGATCGCGCCCATCGCCCCTTCCGACGCATAGGCCGCGACCGCGACCGCGAGCGCCGGAACCGCGAAGGCGAGCAGCTTGCCGGCGAGGAAGCCGAGTGTGAACGGCAGCGAATGGATCACGGGGCGCTTGCGGCGGTTCAGCCATCTGCCGCGAACCGGCCGCCTCAGATATCGCTGGAACAGCAGCGCGACGAGTATCGCGACGAGCGCGATGCCGGTGTAGGCAAAGAGCCTCGAATTGGCGAGCGACATCAATTCGGACATGACGTCGAGCGCAACGTCGTGCCCGGCGTTCGTCGGCGTGACGGACCGGTAATGCGCGACGAACGCGCCGGCGAGATGATAGGCCGCCCAGGCGGATGCGCCCGTCGGCACGAGCCAGTCGAGGAACCAGCGCTTGGCCCAACCGAATCGGCTGGTCTCCAGCTTAGGCAACGGCGTGCGCAGATGGCGATATCTGAAAGCCGACAGCTTGTCGCGCCACGTCGGCGGGGCAGTTTTTTTCATGGTTGGAAGCGGGCGTTGTCGCGATCGTTGGCCGATGTGACGGCGCGGCGGGGACGTGTCGTTTCTCTCGAGCGGCCCATCGAGGTTATCGGCGCCGATCGGAAAAACTGAAATGAGCTTCCGCCCGTGCGAGCGGGCAGTCGGCAAGCGGCCCGCACGCACGCGCGGCGGCACGCTTCGCCGGTGCGACGCCGGTTTGGGGCGCGGCGCGCGTGCCCGTCGCCCGGTCCGCGCCCGCACAACCGCCGATGCGGCCATCCGGTCCGACCGTCCGTGCCGCCGCCTACGACGCGACGACGCGATTGCGCCCCTCGTTTTTCGCGCGATAGAGCAGCTTGTCGGCGGCGCTCAGGATTTCGTCGACGGTGTCGCCGTCGCGCCCGTACTGCGACACGCCGATGCTCACGGTCACGGGCGTATGCGTGCCGTCGATGCCGAACGACGCGTTCGCGATCGTGGTCCGCACGCGCTCCGCGATTCCGCTCGCCGTGTCGGCGAGCATGCGCGGCAGCAGCACCATGAACTCCTCGCCGCCGACGCGCGCGATGTGGTCGTAAGGACGGATCGCGGCAAGGCACTGACGCACGAAGTTGCGCAGCACGACGTCGCCGACCTGATGGCCATAGTTGTCGTTGATCGTCTTGAAGTTGTCGAGATCGAGCGCGAGCAGCGAGAACGCAGTGCCGTCGCGCTTCGCGCGCGCGATTTCCGCCTGCATCTGCTCGATGAACTTGCGCCGGTTCGACGCGCCCGTCAGCGGATCGGTGGTCGCGAGATGCTCGAGCTTCTGGTTGGTGCGCTTGAGCTCCTGCAGCGCGCCCTCGGTGCGCGCCATCGATTCGGCGAGCCGCGCCATCAGATCCTGCTGGCTGTAGACGGTCGCGAACGAGCGGGTCGTGATCAATGCCTGAACGACGCCGAAGCTCAGCATGAAGAATCCGGCCGCGAAGATCGCATGCGCGAGCCACCACATGTGGTTCCACGGCTTGCCGAGAATGAATGCGATCGACGACAGCGCGAACGACATCACCGAGATGCCGTAGACGAGCATCAACGGCGTGCGGATGCGACGCGCGAGCAGCAGCGCGACGTTGACGAGCGACACGATCATCGCGCCGCCCTCCATCGACGCGCGCGTCCACAGATGGCCGGCGATCGGCGAGTACGCAATGGCGGCGACCGCGACGCAGACGAGCACGAAGCCGGCGATCCACGGCAGCCATGTCGACAGCAGCGTGCGACGCTCGGGCGGATCGGCGTTCCTGAAGTACGACAGTTGCCCGACGAGCAGCAGGATCGACATCACGAGGCGCGATGCGGGGCCGTACAGCAGGAACAGCCAGATGTTCTGGTGCGCCATGCCGGTGAACGCGCCGTGCAGCGAGTAGATCAGCGCGAAGCCGAAGAAGCCGAGCGTGAGCCAGCGCAGCAGCGGCTCGCCCGACGACAGATAGCAGCGCCACGTCACGTAGGTGACGAAGAGGCCCTCGAGCGTCGCGGCGGCGATCGCCAGCTCGTGGAACTGATGGTTCTCGAAGACGAGCCGCGGATCGATGAAGAACCGCACGTAGACGATCAGGTACGCCGGCACGAGCGCGAAGCCGATCAGCAGGCATGCGGTGTAGAGCCGGGCGATGATGTTGATTACACGCGGCGATTCATGGGCTGTGAAGACAGTGCTCACGGTAGCCTCCGCAACGCTGTTTCTGGATCGAGATGGGAAATCGGCGCGCAACGCCGGGGGGCGAACGTTGTTGCGTCGGGGCCCGCGCCGCTTGGTTTCGCTATGCGTCTTGTGTGTCGTCTGACGAGAGTATAGGCGTCGCCTTTCGTTTGACAATACGCTCGGATCGGTTCCATGCACCCGGACGGGTAGCCGAAGCGGCCGGCTGTTCAGCTTTGAACAGCACAGGCGAGCCGTGAAATTGGTGATGAAACATTCTCGCGCGGCCTGCCGGGAAGAAGGCGCGCACGCTCGTTCAGGGCGATCGGGGGCGATCGGGACATGCGCCGGGCATGACCGGCGCGGTGCGAAGCGTTGATGCAGCCCGGCGGCGAAATCGGGCCGGCGTGCGCCGAGCCGCGTGCCGGGTCGCGCGCCGATGGCAGGGCGGCCGCATCGCTTCTGTGGGGCGTTCGATCGCGCAAGCGTTCGACGCAGTCGACGCAAACGTGATGTCCCGCCGTTTCGTCTGCGTAGGGTTTTCATAGGTCGCGAAAGGGCCGCTACGCGGAGTCGGCGTGAATATAGTTAATCGATGGACCGGCTCGAATCCGGTGTGTTGGTCGCGGTGGAGGTCATCATGAGCTACAGCCTGGAGGGACGCATACTCGAAGTGTGCGATTGCAAGGTGCTTTGCCCGTGCTGGATCGGCGAGGACCCCGACAATGGCACGTGCCGGGCGACGGTCGCCTACCACTACGACAAAGGCATGATCGACGACGTCGATGTGTCGGGGCTGACAGTTGCGTTTGCCGCGTTCGTGCCGGGCAACATCCTGCAGGGCGACTGGCGCGTGATCATCTTCATCGACGAACGTGCGGGCGATGCGCAATTCGAGGCGCTCGCCGCCGTCTATCGCGGCGAACGCGGCGGGCCGCTCGCGGATTTCTCGAAGCTCTTCGGCGACATTGTCGCGATCGAGCGCGCGCCGATCGATTTCGACGTGCGCGACGGCCGGGGCTCGCTGAAGGTGGGCAGTACCGCCTACGCCGAGCTCGAACCGTACCTGGGGCCGACGGGCGAACCGACGAAGCTCGTCGAGAGCATTTTCTCGACGATTCCCGGATCGCCCGCGTTTGTCGGCAAGGCCGGCACGTTCCGCATGCACGAACAGAAGCTCGGCATCGATCTCGACCTGAGCGGACGGAACGCGATCCAGGGTTTCTTCACGTTCAGTTCGTGATGCGTATTGGCGCGAAGCGCCGTTGTGCATCCACGAAGCGCGCATCGTCATGAACGCGACTTCGTCGCGCCGCGTGTTCGTGCCGCTCGCGATCGCGTCGATCGCCGCGGCATGGGGCGCATTGTGGATATGGGGTAGCAGCCCGTATGCGCGCTTTCTCCATCCTGTCGACTGGTCCGCAACGAATCTCGCCGGGTTGTGCCGGCTGATTCCGGCGGGAGGCGCGATCGTGCCGGCGGCGCTGCACGTTGCGGCGTGGCTGCTGATGATCGTCGCGATGATGCTGCCGACCGTGCTGCCGCTGCTGCGAACGTTCGAGCGCCTGACGGCCGCGCGGCCGGACCGCAACCGGCTGATGCTGCTCGTCGCGCTCGGCTATCTCGCAGCATGGAGTGCGTTCGGGCTCGTCGTTCACGCCGGCGACGCCGGCCTGCACGCGTTCGCGCGACGCACGCCGTGGCTCGCGTGGCATGGATGGCTCGTCGCCGCGATCGTGCTGGCGCTGGCGGGCGCCTATCAATTCAGCCCGCTCAAGTATCGCTGCCTCGACAAATGCCGCTCGCCTCTGATGTTCGTGAGCGAGCAGTGGCGGGGTAAGCATCCGCGGCGGGACAGCTTCACGCTCGGCATGCGGCACGGTCTTTATTGCGTCGGGTGCTGCTGGATGCTGATGTGCCTGATGTTCGCGGTGGGCGCGGGCAGCGTCGGCTGGATGCTCGTGATCGGCGCGGCGATGTCGGCCGAGAAGAACCTGCCGCATGGCCGGCGGCTGAGCGCACCGCTCGGCGTCGCGCTGCTCGGATGGGCGGCGTCGATCGCCGTGGCGGGCGTGGGCGCGACGTGATGCACGGCGCCGGCGCATCCGGTCATGCAAGCCGGCGGCCGGTTGACGCGGTGGACAACGCATGTTCGACCGCGCTCCCCCGTTGTCTCGATTTCGGGTAGCCGCTGCCGGCGATCGAGGCCGGGCATCGACGAACGGCACGGCGGCTCGATGCTCGATGCGCCGACGTGCCGACGTGCCGCAGCAGCGGCCGCCCCCGTCGGAAGCCCCATCGGCGAGGGCGCGATCCGGCACGCGGTTCGTCCGGCGAAGAAGACGGCCCGCGGCATCGCGCGCAACGCAGATGCTCGGGGAGCCGAACGAAGCGAATCCGCGCCGCCGTCGCGTCTATTCCGGCTTCTCGGCGGCCTTCGCGAGCATCAGGTCGCCGATCGCGTCGCCGCCGCACGCCTTCAACGCTTCGCCCGCGCCGCGAATGTCGCGCGCCTCCTTGTTCTGGCCAAGCTTGCATTTGCCGGCGAGCCGCGTGATGTCGATCTGCAGGCCGACGATCGACTGCAGCATCGCGTCGATGTAGTCGGTCGGCGCGTCGCCGATTCTCCACGGCGCGGGCTGCGCCGCTTCGTGCGTGCGCGTGAGGCGCGCGACCACGCCGCGCACGAACGGCTCGTCGTCGCGAACGGCGATTCGTCCGTGCGCGTGAACGACGACGTAGTTCCACGTCGGCACTTGCCGGTGGGATTCGTGCTTGCTCGGATACCAGTTCGGCGAGATATAGGCGTCGCCCGCGCGGAACACGACGAGGACTTCGTCGCCGCTCGACACCTGTTGCCAGACGGGATTCGCGCGCGCGACGTGCGCGCGCAGCACGCCGAGCGTTCCGTCGCCCGGCGCGAGGTCGAACGGAATGTGATTCGCATCGAGCCCGCCGGCGCCATGCGTGATCAGGATGCCAAACGGGTGCTGCGCGATCAGCGCGTGCAGGACGTCGGTGCGGTTTTCTTCGAAATGGGCGGGAACGTACATGGCGGCTCCGCGGTCGGGCTGCGTTCGCGCAGCGCATCGAGGTTAGACGATGCGGCTATTGTCGCCTCGAACGGGTTTATTCTGCAGAGCCGGTTGAGCCGGTTGAGCCGGTTGAGCCGGTTGAGCCGGTTGAGCCGGTTGAGCCGGTTGAGCCGGTTGAGCGGTTTCCGGTGATCCGGAATGATCCCGAGATGCGCCCGCATCGTCGGAATGCCGTCGCTCGGTGACGTTCGGATTCGTGTCGACGAGCGACGGCGCCCGCGCCGGATCGTGCACGCGCGCCCAGCGCTGCGTGCGCGCCCAGCGTTGCGGTAGCGTGTCGCGCGGCCGTGGTCGAACGATATCGCGTGCAGCATTGCGTCCTCCGGCCACCAGGACAGCACGTCGCTGCCGTCGAAGCGGCCGCGCAGCGGATTGGGCCCGTTGCGCACGAGCACGCCGTTCGGCTCGCGCGGAATCGCGCCGCTCACCCGCAGGTCGACGGCGTCGATCTCGTCGGCCACGGGCGCCAAGGCGCCCGCATTCAAGTCGATGGTCGTCATGGTGTCGTGCGCCGGGGCGGGTCAGCGGGCGTCGGGCGACGGGGCATCGGCGTCGGGCGACGCGAGCGCGAGCGCGTGTTCGCGCACGTCGGCGGGCCATCCGGCGGTCAGCTCGCGCAGCCGCGCGTCGTCGTTCGCGAAGAGCGCGCGCGACGCTTCCTCGAAGCCGGGCATGTCGCCCGCGATCGCCGACATGAAGTGGTACGCGCGCTCCTGCGCGCGGCGGCTGCGGTCCTTGTGCGCGTGCGAGCGGCGCGCTTCGTCGACGAGGCGGCGCAGCGCGACCGACGCGCCGCCCGGCTGCGTCGCGAGCCACGTCCAATGGCGCGGCAGCAGCGTGACCTCGCGCGCGACGACGCCGAGCCTCGGGCGGCCGCGTCCGCGCGGTTCGTTCGCGAGCGAAGCGACATCGGCGGCGTGGTCGGGGTCGGGCGCGGTTTCGCGGTTCGCGTCGTCCGGCTCGACGGGCGTCGCGGCCGGTGCGTAGCGGGCGGCGACTTCGTCGTCCGAGCCGCGCGTGTCGATGTCGATCGGGCGGCCGGTTGCATTGTCGAAAATCAGAATCGCGCCGCCGACCGCGTCGCTTGCGACGGCCCGCTTGATCGCGAGCGCGACCGCGGGCAACGGACCGGCCGCGTGCCGCCGGTAGCCGTCGAACGCGGTGTGGGAGGGAAGGGGAAGGTTCGTCATCGCATGGGGCCCTTTGATCGCATCCATGCGGCATTTATACCCGGATATAAATTGATGGTCAATAACATCCGGGTAATATTTGTCGATCGGCCGCCACGCCGGCCGGGCGAGGCGCGGCGATCGAGGCGGGCGCGCCTCGATGCCTGCAACGCCTACAGCACCTTTGCCCGCAGCAGCGCCTCCAGCCATTGCGCGAACACCTGAAAACGCCGCGACAGATGCTGGCGGTGCGGATACAGCAGCGTCATCGGCATCGGCGCCGCGCGATGGTTCGGCAGCACTTCGACGAGTTCGCCCGCGCGCAGGTGAGCGTCGACGTCGTACGCGGGAATCTGGATGAGGCCGAGTCCCGACAGGCAGCACGCGATGTACGCCTCCGCGCTGTTGACGGTCACGCGCCCGCGCAGCGCGACGCGCTTCACCGCATCGCCTTCGACCCATTCCCACGGCGCGATGCGCCCGTTCGTCGGCGACGCGTAGTTGACGGGCTGATGGCGCTCGAGATCGGCGGGCGTGCGCGGCACGCCGTGGCGCGCGAGATACGCGGGGCTCGCGACGTTGATGAGCGGCAGGTCGCCGATCGCGCGCGCGACGAGGCCGGAGTCGCTCAGCGTGCCGACGCGCAGCACGCAGTCGACGCGCTCCTCGATCAGGTTCACCGCGCGGTCGGTGAGGCCGAGCTCGACGCTGATCTGCGGGTAGCGGTCGAGAAACTCGGGCAGCGCGGGCGCGACGATCAGGCGTCCGATGCGCCCCGGCATGTCGACGCGCAATGTGCCGCTCGGCCCGACGGTCGAATGGCGGAACAGATTCTCGGTTTCCTCGACGTCCGCGATGAGGCGCAGGCAGCGTTCGTAGAGCGCGGCGCCGTCCTGCGTCGGCGTCACCTTGCGGGTCGTGCGGTACAAGAGCCGCGCGCCGACGCGGCCCTCCAGCTCCTGGATCGCCGCCGATACCGACGAGCGCGGCATGCCGAGCGTATCGGCCGCGCGGGTGAAGTTCGCGCATTCGACGACGCGCGCGAACACGCGAAAGAGGTCAATGCGGTCCATCGACGGCTCCGTGACGATGCGCGACGCGCAACTCGCCCACCGTATCGGATGCGGCGGGCGGCGCGAGCGCGGGGGCGGGCGGAAGGGCGAGCAAGGTCATCGTGGCGGTGAGAGGGGCGCTAAGCGACAATTGGTCGGATTTTATGACGGGTGATGTCAGAATCGATGGCTTTATAAGGATTTTTTGGACTATATCATCCGAAGGCATGCAAGGCCGTATCGGACGGCCTCGCGCGTCGAAACGGAGAGCAAACATGGCAGATCACGGCATCAAGGGCAAAACCGTCATCATCGCGGGCGGCGCGAAGAACCTCGGCGGGCTGATCGCGCGCGATCTCGCCGCGCAAGGCGCGAAGGCGGTCGTGATCCACTACAACAGCCCGGGTACGCGGGCAGACGCGGAAGCGACCGTCGCCGCGGTGAAGGCGGCGGGCGCGCACGCGGTCGCGCTGCAGGCGGACCTGACGACGGCAGGCGCTGTCGAGAAGCTGTTCGCCGACGCGGTGGCCGCGGTCGGCCGCCCGGACATCGCAATCAATACCGTCGGCAAGGTGCTGAAGAAGCCGTTCGTCGAGATCACCGAGGCCGAATACGACGAGATGGCGGCCGTCAATTCGAAGACGGCGTTCTTCTTCCTGAAGGAGGCGGGCAAGCACGTGAACGACAACGGCAAGATCGTCACGCTCGTCACGTCGCTGCTCGGCGCGTTCACGCCGTTCTATGCGGCCTATGCGGGGATGAAGGCGCCTGTCGAGCACTTCACGCGCGCGGCCGCGAAGGAGTTCGGCGCGCGCGGCGTCTCGGTGACGGCGGTGGGGCCGGGCCCGATGGATACGCCGTTCTTCTATCCGGCCGAAGGCGCGGACGCGGTCGCGTACCACAAGACGGCCGCGGCGCTGTCGCCGTTCTCGAAGACGGGCCTGACCGACATCGAGGACGTCGTGCCGTTCATCCGCCATCTCGTCAGCGACGGCTGGTGGATCACCGGCCAGACGATCCTGATCAACGGCGGTTATACGACGAAGTAGGCGGAGCCCCCGGTGGCGGGGGCGGCGAAGCTCGTGGCGGAGTTTGCGCCGAAGCGGACGCCGCCCCGCGTCCGTTGCGAACTCCGCCGCGCCGATCGATGGCGATGGCGCTCGCGGCCCGACGCGGCGCGAGCGCCGGGGCGGCCGATCAGTTCGCGTTGACGTCGTGGGTGGCGGATGGCGCCGCGTCGGCGGTTGCCGTGGCGTTCGCCGAGGCAGGCGCGGGGCCGGCCGCCGGCGCGGCGGCCGGCGTTGCCGCTGGCGGCGGCGTCTGCGCGGCGTCCGCCGGGAACGGCGCGTCGGGCGATATCGGTGACGGCGCGGCGGTCGCTACGGGCGTCGATGCCGGCGCCGGCGCTGGCGTAGATGTCGAAGCGGACATCGCCGCCGCCGATGTCGAGACGGATGTGTTCGCCCGCGCCGGTTGAGTCTGCGATGCGACGGGCGCAGCCGGCGGCGCGATCGACGACGTCGCGCTCGTCGAGGGGGCCGGGGCGAGTTCGGATGCGGGTGCGGGCATCGGCGCCGATGCGGGCGTCGGTACCGACGCCGCCGTGGGCGCCGACGCGGTGGCCGGGGCCGATGCCGGCGCGGCATGCGTCACGGGCGCGGCCGCCGCCGCAGGCGTCGATGCGGCAGAGGGCGAGGCCGCCGGAGCCGATGCCGCCGCCGATGCCGCGGCGGACGCGGGCGCTGCCGTGCCGGCCGACGCCGCTTCGGGCGCGGCAGCGGACGCAGGCGCGGGCTCCGCCGGCGGCGTCGGTGCGGCAGGCGTCCTCAGTTTCATCGGCGCGCCTTCGGCCGTCTCCGCCGGTTCGGGCAGCGGCGCGACGCGTTCCTTCTCGGCCGCCTTGACGGCCGCTTTGTCGCGGCGCGTCGGGTCGATCTTCAGGAAATGGTCGACGAGATTGAAGAAGCGCTCGTAGAACACGCCGGCGGGAATGGTCTCGCTCGCGATCTTGACCATCGCGTCGTCGCTCGAGCCGATCGGCAGCGACAGCGAGCCGAACACGCTCAGGCCGACGCTTGCCGACGTGTTGCTCTTCTTCAGCGAGTAGCGGTCCTGCACCGCGTTCACATAAGCGATGCTCGACGCGCCGTCGACATCCGCGTCCGCGCAGACGACATGAAATTCGATGACGACGTGCGAGTCGTTGCTCGGCTGGAAGTTCTTGCTGCCGTCGACCGCATCCGGGCGCGTCGCGCTCGCCATGTAGCCCTGGCTCAGCAGTGCGCGGCGCGCGGCTTCGCACGTCGCGGCCGATTTTTCGTGGAACGTGCGCGCGTACGGGCTCGCGGTCGCGTCGAACTGTTCCTGCTGATAAAGCGGCTTGGGCGCCGACGTGCAGGCGGACAGCACGGTCGCGATCGCAACGGCGGATGGGGCGAGAAACGGTCGGAATCGGTTGTGCATGACGTCATTCAAAGTGGCGGGCCACGCGCGGCGCAGTCCGGCCCGGGCCGACCCGCGGGCTCGACGCGGCCGATCGGCGCGGCCTCGCGCATGCGGCGTCGGCCGATGCGATGTGGCATGGCGAGCCGGCTATTATAGTTTTTCTTGGTGCGCAGCAGCAGGAACACGCGTCGCGAGCATGACCGGCCAAGACATCGCGGGCGTGCTGGCAGCGCGGCAGACGGGTAAGGGGCGTCGGCCGGGTATTGATGTCGCGACGGGACGTCGCGACGGCGCACACGACGATGCGCCGGCCAGAACCCAGCTCGAAAGGACGACGTCCGCTGAAGCATCGCGAAAGGAGGGCCGCTGGAGGTCTTCGTGCCGGATGCCCTTGACGACGTCGCCGCTGCGGTCGCGATCCCCGAAAGACTCGGAGCGGACGCCCCCCGGCAATTTCGACCGCCGCTCGTGCAACGGGCCGTTCGATTCCGCATTGCACGTGCGGAATCCGTGCGGGAATTCGATGGGCCGATCGAGCGGCCGGGCATGAATGCGCCGCCTGAGGATCAGCGCCATTTGCCGTTGACGGCTTGACGAGCCGCACTGCGAACACGTTCCCGATTCGCGCAGCTGTTTCGCGAATTTCGCGAAGCTGGCTTCGTAGTCGCGGACGGAACGGATGCCGCGCAGCTCTTCGGCGGGCGGCACGTTTTGCGGATCGATGTACTCCTGCACGGGACCTGCACGGGATGGAGCCGGCGGGATGCCGTCTGCATCAAGCGCACGCGGGCGCGAAGCGGCGAACCCGGCTGCTGCGCGAAATCCGCACGGAACTGCTGCTTTCATCGCTCGCGGCGCGACGCTATCGTGAGGCGCACGAGATGTGGCTCGCCGTGTTGACGAGCCGCGATGGCGGAGAATGGCGATAGGTCTGACGAGAATGATGCGAATGGTGTTGTGGAGCTTCTTCGGCGTGCGCAAGGGGGCCGAGCATCAGGCCGATCTCGCGTCGGTGAAGCTGCCGTGGGTGCCGGTGATGGCGATCCTGCTCGCCGCGTGCTTCGGTGGCGTCCTGTTCGCGATCGCGAGGATCGCGACCGCCGTGATGCGCTGAGCGGCGCCCGCCGTCCGCGCACCGGCCGGCGGGCGCGCCGTCGCAGGCGGCGGCGCGCGGCCCGTCAGCGCCGCTTGCGCACGGACGGCTGCGCGACGAGCTCGCCGACGATGCGGATCGCGTCGTCGACGGCGGCGCTCCACGGGTGGCCGAAGTTGATCCGCACAGGCTGGGAGGG
Organism: Burkholderia thailandensis E264; assembly: GCF_000012365.1. Taxonomy (NCBI): domain Bacteria; kingdom Pseudomonadati; phylum Pseudomonadota; class Betaproteobacteria; order Burkholderiales; family Burkholderiaceae; genus Burkholderia; species Burkholderia thailandensis. The sequence continues at coordinate 3,230,519 of NC_007651.1, read as the reverse complement.
CGGTGCGCCGGCGCGGCTGCACATTGTCTTACGCGAGGCGGTAAAAGAAAAGTCGCGCCGGCCGCGCACGCAAGCGGCGCGCTTACAGCCCATGCCTCATCGCGACGCGCAGACGGCGCTCCTCGCTCGCGTGGAGCTTCTTGACGAAATCGCGGCGCGAGCACGTGCCGCCGTCGAGCGCGGCGAGATCGATCTCGAGGAAGAACGCCTCGGGCTCGCGAAACAGAATCTCGCGATACGCGATATCGACGAATGCGCGATTGGATTGGTCGGCCGCCGCGTCGGCCAGCTTCGTCCAGTCCGTCTGCTTGATCGCGTGCACCGCGAAGCGCCGGTGGTCGACGAGTTCGAAGCTCGCGATCTCGAAGCCGGCCGCAATCAACTGGGCCTTCAGCGTCGATTCGGTGAACGCCGTGTAATGAAATTCACCGGCGTGAGCCTGATTGCCGAACAGTTCGTCGGCATAGTTCGCCTGGTCCGCGTAATTCGAATGCTGCTCCATCAGCCGCGCGATACCGAGGAGGCTGGTCGTGCGCAGTTCGAGCGCGCCGCCCGGCGACAGCAGGTCCGCCCATTCGAGCACCACGTTCGCCGTTTCACAGCGCGGGATGTGCTCGAGCACGTCTTTCGCGAGCACTTCGGAGAAATGCCGCCGCGGCAGCTCGCCGTAACCGTTGTCGGAAATCAGGATGTCGGGCTGACAGGCGGGGTCCGTGTCGACGTTCAGAAAATCCGGCCGCTTGTCATACCCGCAACCGATATTGATTTTGTTATGCGATGCAATACCTCGATCGCGGCCGTCCATTTTTCTCCCGATGGGCATGAAATTGGTTGCGGCATTCTACGCCGAAGCGGCAGATATTTGTCATTCTTACGAAATCCGTTCGCAAACATGCGTCGGCGCGCCGGATTACCGTCTCGCAAGGAAGCGGGGGCAAGCATATTTGTCCGCTCTTTTGTCAAGCAGCTCGCCGCCCGCGTTGCATGCCAGCAGCAAAAGAGGGAAACGTCGAATTCACGGGCGAATGGATGCACGAGCGTGAATCGAGGTCTGCATCGGTGGATTTTTCGCTGGACGTGAAATAATCGGGCCGAATGATATGTAATTCGTGCATTGACGCATTGCGATGCAGTCTGAAAAACAAGAAAGTCATGCAATCAAACGTTGGGTATACTAATTTTCTTGAAAAATAGATAAGTCTCCTTCGGGGTAAGGTGGGTGCAGGAAGGCAGATTCCCGTCAACAGTATTTCAATAGAGAGGCGCCGTGAAAGAAAAGTGGCTGGTTATATCGAATTGCCAGACTACTGGGATGATGCTGTCGCTGGCCATGATGTGCCCGGACGTCAAGGTCGACGCGTGCGATTATTGGGGGTTCCAAGCCAATTCGGAATTCTGGCGGCAGCAGATCCCGACCTACGATCATATCGTTGTCAACCCCGAAATTCAGCAATTGGGCATTGTCGATTTTGCGACGATGCCCAACGCGACAATGCTGCCGGCAATCCGGTTTCGCGCTTATCACCCGGATCTGCAAAATGTCTTTCACGATGGAAAGTCGGTAAAAACGCCGCTCGACGACTATCATTCGACGATCGTTTTTGCCGCCTACAAGCTCGGCTGCACGATCGGGCAGACCCGGGCGCTCTTCAACGAGGCGATTTACGACGCGCTTCAGTATTTCTCGCTCTGGGACATCGAGCGCAAGCTCTTTCTCGACATGTACGCGGAGTACGGCTGGGATCTGTCGTCCGAATTGAGCCGGTGGACGCGCGGCAGCGCGTTCATGCACACGATGAACCATCCGAAGGCGCACGCGCTGTACGACGTTGCGCTAATGGTCGCGAGAAAGGTCGCGGGCGATCGCGTCGTCGAATCCGGCATCGTTCCGCACGACACGCTGGTGCAGGCGCCCGTCTACCCGATCTATCCCGAGCTGGCCGAGCGCTTCGGCGCCGGGCGCGGCAGCTACCTGTTCAAGGGGATGAACTATCAGTTGCTGACGCTCGACGCGTTCATCGAAGGATCGTTCGACGCGTACGCGGCTTTCGACAAGAATCAACTGCACGGCAACAGCCCGCATCTCGCGAGCGCGCTGCACATCATCGAGGCCGCACTGTGACGAATCCCTACAGGCATCTTCCGCCGCACCAGTTCTGGCGCAAGGCGGTCGCGAACGTCGACATGCACGCGTTCGATCCGGTCGTCGAGCCGAAATTCAGGATCAGCGCGCAGCAGCGGGTGAGCACCGCGGGCAGTTGCTTCGCGCAGCACCTCTCGCGGCGGTTGTCGGACATCGGCTTCAATTACTTCGTGCCGGAAGCCGGCGCGCATCTGCCGGCCGACGAGCGCAAGCGGCTCGGCTACGGCGTGTTTTCCGCGCGCTTCGGCAATCTGTATACGGTGCGCCAGTTGCTGCAACTGTTCGAGGAGGCGATGGGGCGGCGCACGAAAATGGAACTCGCATGGCTGCGCGCGGACGGGCGCTACGTCGACGCGTTCCGGCCGACGGTCACGCCGGAAGGCTACGACGATGCGGGCGCGGTGGCCGATGCGCGCGCCGAGCATCTGCGGCACGTGAGGGCGATGTTCGTCGAGTCCGACGTCTTCGTGTTCACGCTGGGGCTGACCGAAAGCTGGTCGAATCGCGCTTATGGCGAAGTGTTTCCGTTGGCGCCGGGCGTCGCGGGCGGCGTCTACGACGACGCGGCGTACCGCTTCACGAACCTGAGCGTGTTCGACGTCGCGGGCGACCTGCGCGCGTTCCTCGTCCAGCTGAAGGCGGTGAATCCGCGCGTCAACGTGCTGCTGACGGTGTCGCCCGTGCCGCTCGTCGCGACCTACGAGAACAAGAACGTGCTCGTCGCGACGACGTACAGCAAATCGGTGCTGAGGGTTGCCGCGGAAATGGCCTGCAACGAATTCGACTGGGTCGACTATTTCCCGTCGTACGAGATCATCACGGGCAACTTCAACGCGGGCCGCTACTACGAGGACGACTTGCGCGAGATCAACAGCATGGGCGTGAGCCATGCGATGCGATGCTTCCTCAAGCACTACACGGCGGCGGCGCCGGCCGTGGCGGGCGCCGCGCGGGCGGCGGCGGTTTCAAGCGCCGAAGCATCGTTTGCCGCGAATCCGGAACCCGCCGCGCCGGCGCTCGGCAGCGTCGTCTGCGACGAGGAATTGATCGAGCGCGTGTCGCGCTAGGCGCTTGCGCCATCGCGACACGCGGGAAAATCGCGCGGGCCGCGCGAGGCTTGTCGTCCGACGCGCCCGGCGCCGCGCCGTCGCGCATCGTCCCGTGTCGACGGCGCGCGAGGACGCGGCGCGGCTTGCGTCACATCACTTCGATACGCCGCGGGCGCGCTTCGTCGCGTCGCGGAATCGTCAGCTTCAATACGCCATCCTGAAGATTGGCCTCGATCTTCGACGTGTCGAAGTCCGGGCTCAACTGGAACGTGCGCATGAAATGCGGCTCGCGCACCTCGACGTGCTGCGCGCGCAGGCCCGCCGGCATCGGCAGTACCGCGTGCGCGTCGATCGACAGATGGCCGTCGTGGATTTTCACTTCGAGGCGCTCCTTCGGCACGCCGGGCAGGTCGGCCCATAGCGTCACGCCGTGCTTGTCTTCGTACACGTCGACGGCCGGCGTGAGCGCGCGCGGCGCATCGCCCGCGTCGCGGCGCGCCGGCGTGGCGGATTGACGTTCTGCGGCTGGATTGCTGGTGTTCACGGTCGACTCCTTGTTTCGGGACTGACGGGGCTCATTGCACGGTGATCGCGCGCGGCTTCGACGCTTCGCGCTTGCCGACGCTGATCAGCAGGCAGCCGTTTTCGTAGCGTGCGCGGATCTTGTCGGGATCGGCGTTCTGCGGCAACTCGACGACGCGCCGGAATGCGCCGCTATAGCGCTCCTGCGCATAGGCGCGCACATCGTCGCCTTCCGCGCGCGGCGCGGCCTTGCGCTCGCCGCCGATCGCGAGCAGCCCCTTGTCGATCGACACGTCGAAGTCGGCCGCGCGCATGCCGGGCGCGAACACGACGATCTCGATCGAATCCTCGGTCGTGCCGATGTTCAGTGGCGGGAATGCGCCGAGCCGGCTTGCGCGAATGCTGGAAGGGATGCCGCCGAACAGGTTCGTCATCTGCCGATGCAGACGATCGAACTCGCTGAAGAGATCGGCGCCGAAATAGAGATCGCTCATGGTCGTGTCCTCCTGGAACAAGGCCCGGCGAACGCACCGGCGGTATACGCATACGGACCGGTTCGTTTGCCTGGCCGCGACAAATCGGTCGAAATAGGCCGCGCGCGAGGAGCGGCTGCGTCAGCGTCTCGAAGATAGGTGCGGCGGAGGCGATTTCAAGAGGCGTTCGACATCGGGCGTCGGACGGCATGCGGCGGGCGCATGTTCGGCGCGCTGCGCCGCGGCGGGCATCGGCGGCGCGCGGTCGGTACCGGTTTCGCTTGCCGGCGCGGCGTCGAAGCGAGGCCGTCGAAGCGAGGCCGTCGAAGCGAAGTCGTCGAAGCGATGCAGCGGGCATGCGGATTGCGCGGGGCGCGAGTCCCGCTGTCGGATCAGCATGGCGCGGACGATGTGCGCGCGACATGACGCGCGAGCGACAGGAACCCGGCCTGTCCTCGCGCGACGCGTGCGTGCGGCCGGCCGCGCAGTCGCGTGCCTTCAGGAGTTTGAGGCATCGCTTCTTGCCGCCTGCGCGAGGCTCGATGTCCGATGCGCGCCGACGGGCACGCTCGCGTCTCGCGTCCGCGCGATCGCTTCACGTGCGGCCCGCCGCACATGCGGCGATTCCGCGCGCCCGGCATGCATCGCGGCCGCTTCCCGATGCGCGGAGCAACGCGCGCGGCCGTCGGTGAAAACCCGTGTCCGCGCCCGTCTTCAGCATGCTGGATTGCTCCAATTGCGTTCGGCGCGCGGCCCGGCGCGCGTCCGTCGCGACGCGCCTCGCGCCGGGCGCGCGCGGGCCGCGCGTTGTTGCAGCGCAATGCCGCCGCCCGCATCGCGATGGTATGCTGGCTTTCACCTTGATCGTATGGCAGGTGCATGAGCAAGCTCGGCGATTCAGTCGTTCCCAACCCTAAAATAACGAACGCTCCGCCGTTTTCGGAGTCGGAACGTGGAACGCGACGATCACGATGCGCGAGACGCGCGTGCGCCGCCCCCAGCCATCGCGTAGCGCCGCCATGCCCGTCGCCGCGCGCGTCGTCGCGCGGCGCACGCACGGATTTCTGCTTCTACAACACGGAGACACTCTCATGACCCGAAGCAACGTGGTCGCGGCGACGCGCACCATTCCGATCGACGTTCCCGAATACGTGAAGCACCGCGGCCTGATCGACTGGGTCGCGCGTATCGCGGAACTGACCGAGCCGGATCGCGTCGTCTGGTGCGACGGTTCGCAAGAGGAGTACGACCGCCTTTGCGACGCGATGGTCGAGCAGCGCACGATGGTGCGCCTGAATCCGGCGAAGCGGCCGAACTCGTTTCTCGCGCTGTCCGATCCTTCGGACGTCGCGCGCGTCGAAGACCGCACGTTCATCTGCAGCGAGCATCGCGACGACGCGGGCCCGACCAATCACTGGATCGCGCCCGCCGAAATGCGCGCGACGCTCAACGGTCTGTTTCGCGGCGCGATGCGCGGCCGCACGCTGTACGTCGTGCCGTTCTCGATGGGGCCGCTCGGCTCGCCCATCGCGCATATCGGCGTCGAGCTGTCGGACAGCCCGTACGTCGTCGCCAACATGCGGATCATGACGCGCATGGGGCGCGCCGTGCTCGACGCGCTCGGCGAGCGCGGCGATTACGTGCCGTGCGTGCACAGCGTCGGGCGTCCGCTCGCCGCGGGCGAGCGGGACGTTCCGTGGCCGTGCAATCCGACCAAGTACATCGTGCATTTCCCCGAGTCGCGCGAGATCTGGAGCTTCGGCTCGGGCTACGGCGGCAACGCGCTGCTCGGCAAGAAGTGCTTCGCGCTGCGGATCGCGTCGACGATGGGGCGCGACGAGGGCTGGCTCGCCGAGCACATGTTGATTCTCGGCGTGACGTCGCCGCAAGGGCGCAAGTATCACATCGCCGCGGCGTTTCCGTCCGCGTGCGGCAAGACCAACTTCGCGATGCTGATTCCGCCGAAGGGCTTCGACGGCTGGCGCGTGACGACGATCGGCGACGACATCGCATGGCTCAAGCCGGGCCGCGACGGGCGCCTGTACGCGATCAACCCGGAGGCGGGCTACTTCGGCGTCGCGCCGGGTACGGGCGAGAAGACGAACCCGAACGCGCTTGCGACGCTCACGGAAAACGTGATCTTCACGAACGTCGCGTTGACGGAAGACGGCGACGTCTGGTGGGAAGGGCTCACCGATACGCCGCCCGCGCGGCTCACCGACTGGCAGGGCAACGCATGGACGCCCGAGATCGGCCGCGAGACGGGCCGCAAGGCCGCGCATCCGAATTCGCGCTTCACGGCGCCCGCGTCGCAGTGCCCGTCGATCGACGGCGACTGGGAGAACCCGGCCGGCGTGCCGATCGATGCGTTCATCTTCGGCGGCCGCCGCTCGACGACGGTGCCGCTCGTCACCGAGGCGCGCGACTGGGTCGAAGGCGTCTACATGGCGGCGACGATGGGCTCCGAGACGACGGCGGCGGCGGCGGGGCAGCAGGGCATCGTGCGGCGCGATCCGTTCGCGATGCTGCCGTTCTGCGGCTACAACATGAGCGACTACTTCGCGCACTGGCTCGCGCTCGGCGAGAAGCTCGCGGCGGCGGGCGCGACGCTGCCGAAGATCTACTGCGTGAACTGGTTCCGCAAGGATGCGGACGGCCGCTTCGCGTGGCCGGGCTTCGGCGAGAACATGCGCGTGCTGAAGTGGATGCTCGACCGGATCGACGGCCACGGCGAGGGCGTCGAGCATGCGTTCGGCGTGACGCCGCGCTACGAGGATCTGCATTGGTCGGGGCTCGCGTTCTCGCCCGAGCAGTTCGCGCAGGTCACGTCGATGAATCCCGCAGAATGGCGCGCCGAGCTCGCGCTGCACGCGGAGCTGTTCGACAGGCTGAGCGCGCGGCTGCCGGGCGCGCTCGCCGAAACGAAGGCGAAGATCGAAGCCAGGCTCGGCGACTGAGCGACGCGGCAACCCGGCAACTCGGCGGCGACGCGGCCGAGCCGGCGCGCGCCGTGTCCGGCGCGCGCCGGGACGCACGCGATGCGTGCCGCTCGCGCCGCCGCTCGCCTGCGCGGTCGGGCCGCGCGAATCGAAACAGCCGCATGACGCTTCGGCACTCATGCGGTTTTTTTGCGCCGGGCGGATGCGCGCGAGCGGCCTCGCGCATCCGGCGGCGGCCGACGGACTCGGCCGCGCAGCGCAACCATGGCGGTTCGATGCGACAATCGTTCGCACATTCGAACACCTTGGAGACCCCGCCCATGGAGATTCAACGGATCGCCGTCGTCGGCGCCGGCGTGATCGGCGCGAGCTGGACCGCGTTCTATTTGTCGAAGGGCTTCGACGTCGCCGTGACCGATCCGGCGCCCGACGCGCGCACGCGCCTCGACGCCTCGCTCGCGAATTTCCTCGGCGAGCGCGCCGGGACGCTCGCGCCACGCGTCGCATTCGAGCCGACGCTCGACGCGGCGCTCGACGGCGCGGACTTCGTGCAGGAGAGCGGCCCCGAGCGCCTCGACTTCAAGCGCGAGCTGTATCGCCGGATCGACGCGCGGCTGCCCGCGCACGTGCTCGTCGCATCGAGCTCGTCCGGGCTCAAGATGTCGGACATCCAGACCGCGTGCGACGCGCATCCCGAGCGCTGCCTGATCGCGCATCCGTTCAATCCGCCGCATCTGATCCCGCTCGTCGAACTCGTCGGCGGCGCGGCGACGTCCGCCGGCGCGATCGCGCAGGCGAAGCGCTTCTACGACGGCCTCGGCAAGGTGACGATCGTGCTCAACAAGGAGATGGCGGGCCATGTCGCGAACCGGCTCGCGGCCGCGCTATTTCGCGAGGTGTATCACCTGGTCGGCGAAGGCGTCGTGAGCGTCGAGGACGCGGACAAGGCGGTGTCGTGGGGGCCGGGCCTGCGCTGGGGGCTGATGGGGCAGAGCCTCATCTACCATCTCGGCGGCGGCGAAGGCGGCATCGCGCATTTTCTCGAACACCTGTCGGGCCCGATGGCGGAGTGGTGGCGCGATCTTGGCTCGCCGTCGTTCTCGCCCGACGTCGATCGCCAACTGATCGACGCGCTGCGCGAGATCCAGGGCGCGCATTCGATGCGCGAACTCGGCGCGGAGCGCGACCGCCTGCTCGTCGAGCTGATCGACGCGCGGCGCGACAGCTTCCTGCCGTGAGCGTCGCGCGCAGGCGGTCGTGCGACGCCGGCGGCGTGTCGGGAGCCGGCATCGATCGCGCGCGCCTTCTTTGATTCCACGGTTGCTGCTCGCGCGCCCACGCGGCGCTCGCCGCCTTGCCGCCGCGTTCCGTCAGAACTCGTGCGCCGCGGCGACGAGCGTCGCCTCGAGCGCGAGCGCCGGGCGCGACGCGTTCGCGGGCCGGTCGATCACGTATTCGAGATCGCCGAGCGGCGGCAGATCGGCTTCGAGCTTCGCGAGCCCGTGCGGGATCACGTAGCCGGCGAACGCGCTGATGCCGAGCCCCGCGCTCGCCGCCGCGCGCAGCACCGCGATGCTGGTGCTCGCGACCGCGATCCGGTAGGGCCGGCCGATCGCGTCGAGCGTCTCGAGCACGCGCTTGCGCGACACGCTCGGCTGCGGATGCAGCGCGAGCGGCAGCACGGGCTCGCGCCCCGTGAGCGGCGACTCGGTGCCCGTGCACCAGTAGAGCGGCTCGGTCCGGATCACGCGGCCGCGTCGGCTGCCGGCGATCCGCTTCGCGAACACGAGATCGTGGCGCCCCGCGTCGAGCGCGTCGAACAGGTCGCCGGACAGGCCCGTCGCGATCTCGAGCTCGACTTCCGGGTTGCGCTGCAGGAAGCTCGCGAGCGCGGCCGTCAGGTGCGTCAGCGCGAAATCCTCCGACAAGCCGAGCCGCACCTTGCCCGACAGCGGCGGCCCGCATACCGACGCGACCGCTTCGTCCATCAGCTCGAGGATGCGCACCGCGTAGCGAAAGAGCGCCTCGCCGTTGGCCGCGAGCCGCACGTTGCGGGTGTCGCGCTCGAACAGCGGCCGGTCGAGCAGTTCTTCGAGGCGGCGGATGTGCTGGCTGACCGTCGATTGCGACAGGTTCACGCGCTCGGACGCGGCGGTGAAGCTGCCCGTCTGCGCGACGGCGACGAAACTGCGCAGCAGTTCAGGCGGTAACGGACGCATTGCTAAACCCACTGAATCGAATTCGACAACTTCATAAATGGCCGAGGGCGGTGGGACTACGATGTGCGAGGCGCGAGCTGCGCGCGCCGCCCGCCTGGCCGGGCGCGCGCCGGCGGCGCCTCGTCGCCGCCAGTCTACGGCAAGCCGGCGCGGCGGGCTGTCGGGTTTTCACGCTATTGCCGGTGTGTTGCCATTGCCGCCCGAGAACGCGCTTCGCACGACGAGCCGCCGGGCCGCGGCGCTCGCGCCGCGACGATCCGTCATCAGGACTCAGGAGACAAGCATGATCATCTACGGAACCGCGCTGCTCGCGTTCTGCCATCTGGCCGGGCTCTTCCTCGGCGATCTGCTGGGCGCCGCGATCGGCGCGAAGACCAACGTGGGCGGCGTCGGCATCGCGATGCTGCTCCTCATCGGCCTGCGGCTCGCGCTGCATCGCCGCGGCTGGCTGCCGAAGGAGACCGAGTCCGGCATCGCGTTCTGGGGCGCGATGTACATCCCGGTCGTCGTCGCGATGGCGGCCAATCAGAACGTCGTCGCCGCGCTCAAGGGCGGGCCCGTCGCGCTCCTGTCGGCGGTGGGCGCGGTCGCCGTGTGCGCGGCCTGCATCGCGGTGCTCGCGCGCGTCGGCCGCGACGCGACCACGCTCGCGGCGCTGCCGCAGCCCGAAGAGAACTGAAGGGGAGGCGGCCATGATCGACATGCTCGGAAAGGTCGTCGCGCACAACGGACTCGTCGCGTCGTTCGCGCTCGTCGGCTGCGTCATGTTCGCGTCGGCGGCGCTGTCGAAGAAGCTCACGCTCGGCCGCGTGCACGGCTCGGCGATCGCGATCGTGATCGGCCTTGCGCTCGCGTACCTCGGCGGCGCGTACACGGGCGGCGAGAAAGGCATCGCCGACGTGCCGCTGTTCGCGGGCGTCGGCCTGATGGGCGGCGCGATGCTGCGCGACTTCGCGATCGTCGCGACCGCGTTCGAGGTGCAGCCCGCGGAGGCGCGCAAGGCGGGGCTCGTCGGCGTCGTGTCGCTGCTGCTCGGCACGGTGCTGCCGTTCATCGTCGGCGCGAGCGTCGCGCGCGCGTTCGGCTATTCGGACGCGGTCAGCATGACGACGATCGGCGCGGGCGCCGTCACGTACATCGTCGGCCCCGTGACGGGCGCGGCGATCGGCGCGAGCTCCGACGTGATCGCGCTCAGCATCGCGACGGGCCTCGTGAAGGCGATCATCGTGATGGTCGGCACGCCGTTCGCGGCGAGCTTCATGGGGCTGCGCACGCCGCGCGCGGCGATGATCTTCGGCGGGCTCGCGGGCACCGTGAGCGGCGTGAGCGCCGGGCTCGCGGCGACCGACCGCAGGCTCGTGCCGTACGGCGCGCTGATCGCGACGTTCCATACGGGCGTCGGGTGCCTGCTCGGGCCGTCGGTGCTGTTTTTCGCGACGAAGGCGGTGCTCGGGGCGTGAAGTCGCCCATCGCGCGCGGCGGGCCGGTCGATCGGCACGCGCGAGGCGGCGGTGAGTGCGGCGCGATGCCGCGAAGGCGGCGCGCGTCGCGTCCGGCGCATGCGCTGCCGCGTCCGCCGATCCATCGCGCCTGCCACTGAGTTGCATCGCGCAACTTCATCAATCGCCGCGGCGGCGCGGCTTACAATGCCGCAGAACCAACCGGGACGGATTTCGCAGGAGACGACTCTATGACGGGATGGAACGACGCCCGCGCCGCGCGAGCGGCGCGCCTCGCCGCCGCCGCGCCGCTCGCGCGGCGCAAGCGGGTGGCCGCGCGCGACGCGACCGCGCTGCTCGAAGCGGTGCTGCGCCCGGGCGATCGCGTCTGCATCGAGGGCGACAACCAGAAGCAGGCGGACCTGCTCGCCGCGGCGCTCGCCGCCGTCGACAGCGCGAAGGTGCACGACCTGCACATGGTGCAATCGGGCGTCGTGCTGCCCGAGCATCTCGACGTGTTCGAGCGCGGGATCGCGAAGCGGCTCGACTACGCGTATTCGGGCCCGCAGTCGCAGCGGATCGCGAAGCTGCTGTTCGGCGGCAAGATCGAGCTGGGCGCGGTGCATACGTATCTCGAGCTCTTCGCGCGCTACTTCATCGATCTGACGCCGCACGTCGCGCTCGTCGCGGCGGTGAGCGCCGATGCCGACGGCAACCTGTACACCGGCCCGAACACCGAGGACACGCCGACCGTCGTCGAGGCGACCGCGTTCAAGGACGGCATCGTGATCGCGCAAGTCGAGAAGATCGTCGATCGCGTGCCGCGCGTCGACATACCCGGCGACCGCGTGCATTTCGTCGTCGAGGCCGGGCGGCCGTTCTACGTCGAGCCGCTCTTCACGCGCGATCCGGCGGGCATCACCGAGACGCAGATCCTCACCGCGATGCTCGCGATCAAGGGCATCTACGCGCGCTACGGCGTGAAGCGGCTCAACCACGGGATCGGCTTCAACACCGCGGCGATCGAGCTGCTGCTGCCGACCTACGGCGAGCGGCTCGGCCTGAAAGGGCGGGTCTGCACGCACTGGGCGCTGAACCCGCATCCGACGCTCATCCCCGCGATCGAATCCGGCTGGGTCGAGCAGATCCACTGCTTCGGCTCCGAAGTCGGGATGGACGACTACATCCGCGCGCGCTCGGACATCTTCTTCACGGGCGCGGACGGGGCGCTGCGCTCGAACCGCGCGTTCTGCCAGACGGCGGGCCTCTACGCGTGCGACATGTTCATCGGCTCGACGCTGCAGATCGATCTCGCGGGCCATTCGTCGACGGTGACGGCCGAGCGGATCGCGGGCTTCGGCGGCGCGCCGAACATGGGCAGCGACGCGCGCGGCCGGCGTCACCCGAGCGAGCCGTGGATCAAGGCGGGCGAGGAGGCCGATCCGGCGACGCCCGCGGCGCTGCGGCGCGGGCGCAAGCTCGTCGTGCAGATCGGCGAGACGTTCGGCGAGAAGAACGCGCCGATGTTCGTCGAGAAGCTCGATGCGCTGCGTCTGGCCGACAAGCTCGCGCTCGATCTCGCGCCCGTGATGGTGTACGGCGACGACGTCACGCACGTCGTCACCGAGGAAGGGATCGCGAACCTGCTGATGTGCCGCGACGCCGACGAGCGCGAGCACGCGATTCGCGGCGTGGCCGGCTACACGGAGATCGGCCGCGGCCGCGACCGCCGGCTCGTCGAGCGGCTGCGCGAGCGCGGCGTGATCCGGCGCCCGGAGGATCTCGGCATCGATCCGCTCGACGCGGACCGGCGGCTCCTCGCCGCGCGGTCGATCAAGGATCTCGTGCACTGGTCGGCGGGCCTCTACGCGCCGCCCGCCCGATTCCGCAATTGGTGAGGAGCGTTTCGCAATGGAACAGTTGAACTATCGCCACACCGCGCGCGAACGCGCGAAGGGCGACGCCGCGTGGGCGCTCGTCGGCGTCGTCGCGTCGGGCAATCTCGAAGTGCTCGTCGAGCGCGTGCTGCCCGGCACCGAATGCGAAGTCGACATCCGCACGGCGGCCGCGGGCTTCGGCGATGTCTGGCAGGCGGTCGTCGCCGATTTCGTCGAGCGCCGCTCGCCGGGCGGGCTGCGGCTGTCCGTCAACGACGGCGGCGCGCGGCCCGACATGGTGTCGCTGCGGCTCGCGCAGGCGGTGCGCGCGATCGAGGCAGACGCGCGATGAACGCGGCCGCCACGACCCTGCATCCGAAGGTCGCGCCGGCGGGCGCGAGCTGGTTCGAGGCGTCGGCGCGGCAGCGGCTCGCGGGGCTCGTCGACGCCGGTTCGTTCGACGAGTTCGCGGGCCCGCCCGCGCGGCTCGCGAGCCCGCATCTGCCGCTGTTCGATTTGCCGCAGCAGTTCGACGACGGGATGATCGTCGGCCGCGCGACGCTCGCCAGCGAGCCCGTGTTCGTCGCCGCGCAGGAAGGGCGTTTCATGGGCGGCGCGTTCGGCGAGGTGCACGGCGCGAAGCTCGTGGGCCTGCTGCGCGCGGCGCGCGAGCTGCGCTCGACGCCCGTGCTGATCCTGTTCGACACGGGCGGCGTGCGGCTGCAGGAGGCGAACGCGGGCGAGATCGCGGTGTCCGAGATCGTCCGCGCGGTGATCGACGCGCGTGCGGCGGGCGTGCCCGTCGTCGGGCTCGTCGGCGGGCGCGCGGGCTGCTTCGGCGGCGGCGGGATCATCGCCGCGTGCTGCTCGGCGCTCGCGGTGTCGGAGCCGGGGCGCATCGGCGTGTCCGGGCCGGAGGTGATCGAAAGCCGGCGCGGCGTCGACGAGTTCGATTCGCGCGATCGCGCGCTCGTCTGGCGCACGATGGGCGGCAAGCATCGGCGGCTCGTCGGCGGCGCCGAGCGCTTCGTCGACGATGCGATCGACGCGTTTCGCGACGCGGCCGTCGCGCTTCTCGCGCGTGTGCGCGCGGGTGTGACGTTCGGCGCGGCGACGCTCGAAGCGGAGCACGCGCGGCTTGCCGGGCGCGTCGCGCGCTTTCGCGGATGCGACGACGCGCTCGACGTGTGGCGCGCGCTCGGCGCGCCCGAGGCGAACGCGATTCCCGCGCTCGACGCCGCCGCGTTCGCGGCGCTGGCCGACCGGCTGACGGAGGTGCGCGATGACGCTCGATGATGTGTTGGCTTCGCTGTTTCCGTCGGGGCACGACGTCACGGTCGATGCCGATGGCCTGCTCGCCGGGAGCGGACGGCTCGCGGGGCGCGCGGTCGACGTGATCGGCGTCGCGCATGGCGCGGCGCTCGGCGTCGACGGCGCGCTCGTGCTCGCCGAGCGCGTGCTCGCGACGATCCGGCGCGGCGGCGATACGCCGATTCTCGTGCTCGTCGACGGCGACAGCCAGCGGATGAGCAAGCGCGACGAACTGCTCGGCCTGAACGAGTGCCTCGCGCATCTCGCGAAGTGCCTGCTGCACGCGGATGCGCTCGGGCATCCGACGATCGGCGTGCTGTACGGGCATGCGGCGGCGGGCGCGTTCATCGCGACGGCGCTCGCGACGCGCACGCTCGTCGCGCTGCCGGGCGCGCAGCCGGAGGTGATGGATCTGCAGGCGATGTCGCGCGTGACGAAACTGCCCGTCGACGTGCTGCGCGAAAAGGCGCGGTCGACCGCGGTGTTCGCGCCGGGGCTCGAGAACTTCGCGAAGACGGGCGCCGTCGACGCGGTGCTCGATCCGGCGCGCTCGCTCGCCGAGCAACTGGCCGCGATCGTCGCGCGGCCGACCGATCGCGCCGACCGGCGCGACCGGCTCGGCGCCGAGCGCGGCGGCCGGCCCGTCGCGGCCGACGTCGCGCAACGCGTGTATGAGCTCGCGCGCGCCGGCCGCTGACGCGCCGCTCGTGCGGCACGCGCTCGCGCACGTGCGCGCGGATGCATGGCCCGCGCTGCTTGCCGCGCACGAGGGTATCGGCGCGCATCCGTTCGTGCGCGACTGGGCGGCGCGCGGCTGGCCGCTGATCGTGCGGCGGCGCTCGCCGTGCGATGCGGGCGTGCCGCTCGGTTTGCCGCTGCCGCCGTCGGCGGGGAAGCGGCGCGTCGCGCTCGCGGCCGCGCGCGAGCAGATCGAGGCCGTGCGCGCGCCGCCGGCGCTCGGCGACGTCATCGGGGGCGCGCCGCCCGCATGGCGGCCGACGCTCGCGCGGCTGCGCGCGCTCGCCGACGCGCATTGCGTCGATTGTCGCGTGTTCGGCAGTCTCGCATGGCAGACGCTGACGGGGCTGCGTTATCTGAGCGACGAGTCGGATCTCGATGTGTTGTTGATGCCGTCGAGGCCGCCGTCGTCTTCTTCCTGTTTCTCGTCGGCCACGTCGATTCCGCATTCGTCTTTTTCGTTGCCCGATTCGGCGTCTGTATCGTCGTTGACGGCGTCGGCGTCGGCGTCGGCGTCGGCGTCGGCATCGGTGCTCGTGTCGGATTTCGCGCGGGCGGAGGCGTCGGCCTCGCGTCGGTCGCCGTGGTCGGCTTGTTCTTCGAGGCCGTCGCGGCGTGACGCGATCGCATCGTTGCTCGCGGCGCTCGCCGAGATCGACGCGGATGCGCCGATGCGCATCGACGGCGAGTTGCTCTGCACGGACGGCACGGGCGTGAATTGGCGCGAGCTGCACGCGGGCGGGCGCGAGATTGCGATGAAAACGGCGACGGGCGTCGAGCTGGCCCCGCCGCAGACGTTTCTGGAGGCATGGCGATGAAGCGAGGCGCATGCGCAGCGGCGAAGGCGAGCCGGCGCGACATGATGCGCCGGGATCTGGCGCGCGCGCTTGACGGCGCGCGCGAGGCGGATACGCTGCTGCGTGCGTCGAGTGCGTCGAGTGCGTCGAGTGCGTCGAGTGCGTCGAGTGCGTCGAGTGCGTCGAGTGCGTCGAGTGCGTCGAGTGCGTCGAGTGCGTCGAGCATCGTTGCCGTATCGGACGTGCTCGTTTCCTCGCGCTTTTCGACTGGACAGAACGTTGCCGGTGGATCTGAAGCGCGGACAGGCCCGGAACGTCGCAGGCATCCGACGCTCGGTCCGCATCGACTCGCACTGCCGACACCGACACCGACACCGACACCGACACCGACACCGACCGCAGCCGCAATCGCCGCCGAAGCGACGCGCTGCCTGCGCGTCGAGATCGACACGTGGCCGAAGCCGGGTCTCGTGAGCCACGTCGACGCGGGCAGCCACGACGACATGACGGCCGCCACCTTTTACCGCAGCGCGGCGGCGCTTGCGCCGTTCTTCGCCGAACTCGCCGACGCCGGCGCGCACGATGCGGACATGCCGACGCTGCGCAAGATCGGCCTGCGTGCGGAGCGCGCGATGCTGGCGGCAACCGGCGGCGTGAACACGCATCGCGGCGCGATATTCGGGCTCGGCCTGCTGTGCGCGGCCGCGGGCCTGCGCGCGTCGCCGCAACACGCGCGATGTACGCCATCCGCCGGCGCGACGCTCGGCGCGCTCGTCGCCGCGCGCTGGGGCGACGAGATCCTCGGCGGTCCGCGCCTCGCCGACAGTCACGGCGAACGCGCCGGCCGCCGCTACGGGGCGGGCGGCGCGCGCGCGGAGGCGGCGGGCGGCTTTGCGCGCGTCTACGCGGTCGGCGTGCCGGCGTTGCGCGACGGCGCGCGGCGCGCGCCGCATGACGCCGAGGCGGCGCGCGTGCAAGCGTGCTTCGCGCTGATCGCCGTGCTCGACGACACGAACCTGCTGCATCGGGGCGGCCGCGACGGCCTCGACTTCGCGCAACGAGCCGCGCGCGAATTTCTCGCAACCGGCGGGGTGGGCGCGCTCGACTGGCGCGCGCGCGCGGCCGCCGCGCATCGCGCGTTCGTCGCGCGCCGGCTGAGCCCGGGCGGCGCGGCGGACCTGCTCGCGATGAGCCTCTTCGTCGCCGCGCTCGACGGCGCAAAGGAGCGGCCGTGACGATTGCGATTCTCTGTTCGGGGCAGGGCGGCCAGCGCGCCGGCATGTTCGAGTTGACGGCGGACGTGCCGGAAGCCGAGCCGCTTTTCGCGCACGCGGCGACGCTGCTCGGCGCGGATCCGCGCGATTGGGTGCGCGACGCCGGCTGCGACGCGCTGCACGGGAACTTCGCCGCGCAGCTCGTCTGCACGCTGCAGGCGCTGGCCGCGATGAGGCGGCTCGACGCGCTGCTGCCGCGCCGGCGCTGCGTCGCGGGCTACAGCGTCGGCGAGGTTGCCGCGTGGAGCGTAGCGGGGCTCGTCGATGCGCACGACGCGCTCGATCTCGTCGCGGCGCGTGCACGCGCGATGGACGCGGCGAGCGACGGCGACGCGCGGATGTTGTTCGTGCGCGGGCTCGCGCGGGACGTCGTCGACGCGGCGTGCGCCGCGCACGGCGCCGCAGTCGCCATCGTCAACCCGGGCGACGCATACGTGCTCGCGGGCCCGCAAGCGGCGCTCGATACGCTCGCGGCGGACGTGCGCGCGCGCGGCGCGATGCGCGTCGCGCCCGTCTGCGTGCGCGTCGCTTCGCATACGCACTGGCTCGATGCCGCCGTGCCCCGGTTCCGCGCGGCGCTCGCCGGCGTGCGCGTCGCACGCGCGCCGAGGCCCGGCACGCGGCTCGTGTCCGGCATCGACGGCGCGCCCGTGCTCGACGTTGCGGCGGGCGTCGACAAGCTCGCGCGCCAGATCGCCGAGCCGCTCGATTGGGCCGCGTGCGTCGCGGGCTGCGTCGAGGCGGGCGCGCGCGCGTTCGTCGAGCTTGGCCCGGGCCGCGCGCTCGCGGAGATGGCGGCCGCCGCGTATCCCGCGCTGCCGGCGCGCAGCCTGGCCGATTTCCGCTCTTGGGACGGCGTGCGCGCGTGGCTTTCCCGCGTCGATCTCGACGCATAGCGGGCATCGCGTGCACGCGCGGCGACGCGCCGCGCGCACGCATCTCGACGAAACGGTTTGCAACGAAATCGGACGTCGCTACAATTGCCGCCCCATGACATACCGCGTTCGTTTCGCTCCCGTTTTCTCCTTTTTCTGCGCATTGCTTTGCGCAGCTCCGGCGCTTGAATTTGCACGCGCCGCGCAGATGCCGTCGCGCGACGCGGTGCCCGGCGGCGCATACTTCGACGCCGACGTCGGCTCGACCGACATCGAGGTCGATCTGATCCGCCGCGCGCATG
The DNA here is from genome assembly GCF_000012365.1 of Burkholderia thailandensis E264. Taxonomy (NCBI): domain Bacteria; kingdom Pseudomonadati; phylum Pseudomonadota; class Betaproteobacteria; order Burkholderiales; family Burkholderiaceae; genus Burkholderia; species Burkholderia thailandensis. The sequence continues at coordinate 3,212,561 of NC_007651.1, read as the reverse complement.
CGCGCGTGCTGGTCGCGGGCGGCGCGTCGGTGCCGGCCGCCGTCGCATCGGCGCTGTGCGCGGCGCGCGGGCGCGGCGTCGACGTGCGGGTCGTGCTCGACCGGACGGGGCGCGCGACGCGGTACAGCGGCGCGGCGTTCCTCGCGAGCGCGGGTGTCGATGTCGTGCTCAGCGATCGCGTGCCGAACGCGCACGGGCCGTTCGTCGTTGTCGACGACGCGGTCGTGCTCGGCAGCGCGAGCTTCGCTCAGATCCACGACGAGCGCGCGGCGGGCAACTTCAACGTGTTTTATCGCGCGCCGCAGCTCGCGCAGTCGTATGCGACGGAATTCTGGCGGCTTTACGGCCTGGCGCGCCGATAACGGGCGCGGGCCGCGGCGCGCGGGCGCCGCGACGTCCGCGCGGGCGCCGTCGCCGACCTCGCGGCGCCGGTCGGACCGGCGCGACCGATGAGGCCGGCAAGACTGGCAAGGCCGCCGCAACCGGTGGTTCGGGTTCGCCGTTTCCCCTGCGAGTCGGAGGGCGGCTGGCGGCCGGCCGCGTTCGCTTGCACAATAGCCGCTCGATAGTGAGGATGTCGATGCACGAACGACCGCCGATCACGGCCGAGACGACGCGGTTTGCCGCCCTGGACGGCCGCCTGCTGACGGGGACTTTCTATGCGCCGGGCGCGTCGTCGGCGAGCAACGGCCGCAGCGTGCTGATGAACGGCGCGCTTGGCGTGCCGCGCGGCTTCTATGAGCGCTACGCGCGCTTCTTGGCGAGCGACGGCTTCACCGTGCTGACCTACGACTATCGCGGCGTCGGCGATTCGCGCAAGCCGCCCGCCGAGGCCGACACCGCGACGCTGCGCGAATGGGGCGAAGCCGATCTGCCCGGCGCGCTCGATCATCTCGCCGCGCTCGCGCCGTCGCATCGGCTGCTCGCGGTCGCGCACAGCGTCGGCGGCCAGATGTTTGGCCTCGCGCGCAACAACGGCCGCGCCGCCGCGCTGCTGTCGATCTGCTGTCCGAGCGGCTATTGGCGGCTCTGGCCGTGGCCGCGCCGGCTGATGCTCGCGCCGCTGTGGTTCGGCATCGTGCCGGCGTTGGGCGGCGTGCTGTCGCGCTTGCCGGTGGGGCGCGTCGGCCTGGGGCGCGGCGCCGATCTGCCGTCGGGCGTGATGCGCGAATGGGCGCGCTGGTGCCGCAATCCGGATTATCTGGTCGACGGCGCAGGCCGTCCGCTGCGCGAGCACTTCCGCGACTACCGCGGCCGGATTCTCGCGTATACGGTCAGCGATGACTGGATGGCGCCGCCCGCCGCGGTGCTGGCGCTGCATCGCTTCTATTCGACCGCGCAGGTCGAGTATCGCGAGATCTCGCCGGATCGCCGGCGGCACGCGATCGGCCACTTCGGCTATTTCCGCGACGATAACCGCGCGCTGTGGCCGCTCGGCGCGGCGTGGCTGCGCGAGCAGTGAGCGGCCGGCCAGCGCGGTCTCGCGCCTCGCGCCTCGCTCGGAGTCCGGCGAAACCAGGTCGAGCCAACCGCACCGGCTCATGCCGTATCGCGTCATGCCGTCTCGCCTGGCGGCGCATGCGTTGATCGGCGCGTCGCGCCCGGCTGCCGGCCTCGCGCCGGGCAGTGGCGGGAACGGGCTCTAGCCGAAGCGTGCGCGACACGCTAAAGTCATCGGTCCCCACGTCACGCGGAGCGTTACCGATGAAGCTGATTGGCATGCTGGATTCCCCGTTCGTTCGCCGCGTCGCGATTTCGGCGAAGCTGCTCGGCCTGCCGTTCGAGCATCACTCGATATCGGTGTTTCGCCAGTTCGACGCATTCAAGGCGCTCAATCCGGTCGTGAAGGCGCCGACGTTCTTTACCGACGACGGCACGATGCTTGTCGATTCGTCGCTGATCGTCGATTACCTCGACCGGCTCGTCGCGCCTCAGCGGCGGCTGATGCCCGACGATCTGCCGACCCGCGTGCGCGTGCTGGAACTGACGGGCCTCGCGCTCGCGGCGGCCGAAAAGACGGTGCAGGTCGTCTACGAGCATGGCCTGCGGCCGGGCGAAAAGCAGCACCAGCCGTGGCTGGATCGCGTGCTCGGCCAGCTCGATGCCGCATACGGCGCGCTCGACGCGGGCATCGCGGGCGCGAGCGGCTGGCTCGTCGGCGAACGGATCACGCAGGCGGACGTGACGGTTGCGATCGCGTGGCGCTTCACGCAGTTCATGAAGGGCGACTATCCGGATCTCGAGCGCATCGATCCGGCGCGCTATCCGGCGCTCGCCGCGTTGTCCGCACGGGCGGAGGCGCTGCCGGAGTTCGAGGGCACGCCGCTCGATTGAGCGGGACGGTTCGGCCGTGCGGGTCTCTCTGCCGCCGGCCGTGCGATGCCGGGCAGATTGGCGCTCGGGGGCGAGCCTGGGCTCCGATTGACGATCGCTGGAAGTCGGAAGTCGGAAGTCGGAAGTCGGAAGTCGGAAGTCGGAAGTCGGAAGTCGGAAGTCGGAAGTCGGAAGTCGGAAGGCGGAAGGCGGAAGGCGGAAGGCGGAAGGCGGAAGGCGGAAGGCGGAAGGCGGAAGGCGGAAGGCGGAAGGCGCGGGCGGGTTGCCGCAGCCGAGCGAAACGCCGCGAGTGGCGGACGACGTTCGCCCGCCATCGCCGCGCGCAAAACGCGGGAGCGGCCCCGCGCCGCCCGTCGGGCATCGCAAGGCCGCCTCCGCGGTCCGTCATCGAACGACGCGCCTACGCGGCTGCGTCGCGGCGATCGAATTTCACGCGCGCAGCGCCGCAGCGCTCGCATAGCCGCCGTCGTCGCGCTCGGCCGCCTCGCGGCGCTTGATCTCGCGCGCGAGCGCATGCGCCTCGCGGTGCGACGCGACGGCGGGCGGCGAGCCCTTGAGCGGCTGGCGCGCGCTCTCGGGCAGCGCCATCACCGAGATCGCGCCGATCACGGCCGCGCCCATCAGATAGTACGCGGGCATCATCAGGTTGCCCGTCGCGTCGACGAGCCACGCGGCGGCGAGCGGCGTCGTGCCGCCGAACAGCGACACCGACACGTTGAAGCCGATCGCGAGCGCGCCGTAGCGGATCTCGGTCGGGAAGAGCGCCGGCAGCGCCGACGGCATCACGCCCGTGAAGCACGACAGCAGCGCGCCGAGGATCAGCAGGCCGCCGAACACGAGTGACGTCTCGCCCGTGCGGATCAGCAGCAGCGCGGGAATCGCGAGCGCGAACAGGCCGATGCAGCCGGCGAGCATCACCGGCTTGCGGCCGACGGCGTCCGACAGGCGGCCCGTGGCGAGCGTCATCGGCATCATCAGCACCATCACGATCAGGATCAGCACGAGGCCGTGCGCCTCGTCGAAATGCAGCGTCGACGATAGATAGCTCGGCAGGTACGACAGCGCCATGTAGTCGGTGACGTTGAAGATCAGCACGAGTCCGACGCACAGCAGCAGCGCGCGCCAGTGCCGTGCGAGCTGCCGACGGAAATGCGCTTTCGGCACCGCCTTGTCCTGCGCTTCGCGCGCCTCGGCCTGGCGCTTGAACGCGGGCGTTTCTTCGAGCTTCATCCGGATGTACAGGCCGATCAGGCCGAGCGGGCCGGCGATCAGGAACGGCACGCGCCAGCCCCACGACAGCAGCGCGTCGTGCGACAGCGAGGCGGTCAGCAGCGCGACGACGCCCGCGCCCATCACATAGCCGATCAGCGTGCCGAACTCTAGGAAGCTGCCCATGAAGCCGCGGCGCTTGTCGGTCGAGAACTCGGCGATGAAGGTCGCCGCGCCGCCGTATTCGCCGCCCGTCGAGAAGCCCTGCACGAGGCGCGCGACGAGGAGCAGCGCGGGCGCGAGCAGGCCGATCGAGTCGTAGCTCGGGATGAGGCCGATCGCGAACGTGCCGACGGCCATCATGATCATCGTCATCGCGAGCACGCGCTGGCGGCCGATGCGGTCGCCGAGCGGGCCGAACACCATTCCGCCGAGCGGGCGCACGAGGAATGCGGCGGCGAACGTGCCGAACGTCGCGAGCAACTGCGCGGACGGGCTGCTCGACGGGAAGAACACCTGGCCGAGCGTGACGGCGATGTAGCTGTAGACGCCGAAGTCGAACCATTCCATCGCGTTGCCGAGCGCCATCGCGCCGACGGCGCGTTTCAGGAGCCCCTGGTCGACGACGGTGATTTCGTGCGCGGCGGCGGGCGCCGCTTCGGCGGGCGCGATGGACGGGGTAGAGGGGGCGGGTGTTGCAGTCAAGGTCGAAAACTCCTGTGACGGCGGCCGAATCGCGCGACAGGGCGCGGTTCGCCACGGTTTGCCGGAGAGTGCGGCTCGCGATCGGACAAGGGTCGCGAGCGTGAGCGGGGCGCATGAAGCGCTTAATCCATGGCGGAAACCGATCGGCGCGGACCCGGTGGTCGTCGCGCACTTGCACTCGTGAGAAAAGACCGCCGCACGGGGACGGTCGGCGAACCGGCACGTCGCGTGGCGCGCGGCCGGTTGAATGCCCTTGGAGGGCGTCGAAACGAAAAAAGCTGCCCGAAGGCACGCTTCCTTGTGAGCGAAATTCCGGACGGCCAGTCGCGGCACAGGGCCGAACGGTCGGGTGACCGAAATAATTAAACAGGCGTAGGCCGTTGAACGAGACAACATGATAGCACGATGAATGAGGATCGCGCAAATTGCCGCTCGAGCGCCGGTTTTCGGGCGTCGCGTGGGGTATGATCGCGCCGATTGCCGCGGCGTCGCGCGGCGTTTCCGAGGCGCGTCCCGCGCGCTCCGACATGCTCTCACTCGCGAAGATCGCCGCGCTGTTTGTCTTGACCGCCGTCGCCGAAATCGTCGGCTGCTATCTGCCGTGGCTCGTGCTGAAGGCGGGCAAGCCGGTTTGGCTACTCGCGCCCGCTGCGCTGTCGCTCGCGCTCTTCGCATGGCTCCTGACGCTGCATCCGGCCGCCGCCGCGCGCACCTACGCGGCGTACGGCGGCGTGTACATCGCCGTCGCGCTCGCGTGGCTGCGGATCGTCGACGGCGTGCCGCTGTCGCGCTGGGATGCGGCGGGCGCGGCGCTCGCGCTCGCAGGGATGTCGGTGATCGCGCTCCAGCCGCGCGGGTGACATCGGCGCGATCAGGCGATGCGCGCCGCGCCGCCTGCGTGGCGCGGCGGCAATGCGGGCGGCGGCGCGCGGCGATCGTGGCCGGCGGGTGGCGCGAGCCGGCGCGAGCGAACCGAGCAACGGCCCGGCAACGCGAGCATCGATGGAACGCCGATGACGTGCGCCGCACATCCGCATCCGAACGCCCGCCGTTCGCCGTTCGCCGTCCGCGCGGCGCCGCGGTCAGGCTCCGTCGACCGCCGCTTCCTTACGCCATACGCACGCACCCTTGACGGACTTGTCGAGCGCGTCGAGTTGCGCCTCGTGATCGGCGAGTTCCTCGTCGGTCGCGGCGAGCACTGGCAGGTCGAGCCCGCTGAACGCCATTTGCGGCTCGTCGCCTTTGCGATGCGCGTCGCCGGCTTCGTCGAGCATGTCGATGACGAGGCTTTCCTGCCCGCGCGTCATCGCGAGATACACCTCGGCGAGCAACTCCGAGTCGAGCAGCGCGCCGTGCAGCGTCCGGTGCGCGTTGCTGATCCCGAAGCGATCGCACAGCGCGTCGAGCGAGTTGCGCTTGCCGGGGAACATCTGCTTGGCTTGCACGAGCGTGTCGATCACGCCCGCGCAGTGGTCGGAGAAGGCCGGCAGGCCGAGCAGCGCGAACTCGGCGTCGAGAAAGCCGAGGTCGAACGGCGCGTTATGGATGATGAGTTCCGCGTCGCGGACGAAGTCGCGCAACTGATCGACGATGTCGGCGAACTTCGGCTTGTCGCGCAGGAATTCGGTCGTGAGGCCGTGCACCGCGAGCGCGCCCGGATCGCTGTCGCGCTCGGGATTCACGTAGAAGTGCAGGTTGTTGCCGGTGAGCCGGCGGTTCAGCAGCTCGACGCAGCCGACTTCGATGATGCGGTCGCCCGCGCGGGCGTTCAGGCCGGTGGTTTCGGTATCGAGAATGATCTGGCGCATGTCGGAAGAATGGAGAATTCGAGTCAGTCGTGAAGTGGGACGGGGCGCGCGAGCCGGCTCATGCCTGCGCGAGCGATTCGACGCCGCGGTTCGCGAGCGCGTCAGCGCGTTCGTTCTCCGGATGGCCGGCGTGCCCCTTCACCCAGCGCCATTCGACGTCGTGCTGCGCGACGAGCGCGTCGAGTTTCTGCCAGAGGTCCGCGTTCTTCACGGGCGTCTTCGCGGCGGTGACCCAGCCTTTTTTCTTCCAGCCGTGGATCCATTCGCTGATGCCTTTCTGCACGTATTGCGAATCGGTGTGGACGACCACCTTGCACGGGCGCTTGAGCGCCTCGAGCGCGGCGATCACCGCGGTGAGCTCCATCCGGTTGTTGGTCGTGCCGGCTTCGCCGCCGAAGAGTTCTTTCTCCTGCGCGCCGTAGCGCAGCAGCGCGCCCCAGCCGCCGGGGCCCGGATTGCCCTTGCAGGCGCCGTCGGTATAGATGTCGATGGTTTGCAACGTCATGAATGTTCTTGGTGGGTGGTCGGGGTGGCGGCGGGCGTGAGGCCCGGCGCGAGCACCGGTTTTTTCATCTTGATCGGGCCGACGAGCCGCATCCCGCGCACGCGCTTGATCGCCGTCACCATGTAGACGGCGCCGAAGATCGGCCACCAGCGGTCGCCCGCGGCCTCCATGAACGCGTAGCGGGACAGCCACTTGTCGGTGGCGAGCGGCGGCCGGTAACAGCCGAAGCGGCCGCGCTCGAGATCGAAGCCGAGCAGCTTGATCCAGTCCTTCAGCCGGATGAACGTGATCTGGTCGCGCGTCGCCGGGACGAACGGCCGTTTCGCCATCTTGCCGACCGAATGCCGCGCGCCCCAGAGGCTCAGCGAATTGAAGCCCGTGATCACGAGCTGGCCTTCCGGCATCAGCACGCGCTCGGCCTCGCGCAACAGCCGGTGCGGATCGGACGTGAACTCGAGCGTGTGCGGCATCACGATCAGATCGACGCTTTGCGATTCGAACGGCAAATCGAGCAGGTCGCACCACACCGTGCTGCGCCCGGCGGGCGCGTGCTCGGCGCTGTGCGCCTCGCGCGCCCACGGATAGTGATACGGTGCGCTCGCGCCGCTCGCCGGATCGAGCACGAGGCCGCGGCAAGGCATGCGGTTTTCGCGCAGCGTGTCGAGCTGCGGCAGCCCAAGCTGCAGCGCGTGAAAGCCGAACACGTCGGACACGGTGCGGTCGAGCTGCGCCTGCTCCCAGCCGAGCACGTAGCGTCCGGGCGGGGAGTCGGTCCAGGCGGGCCAGTCTATAATCGAACGGTCAGACATATCTCGGTGATTGCGCGCCCATGAACGAGCTGGAATACGTGCCGGTGCCGGCATTCGACGACAACTACATCTGGCTCGTATCGGACGGCCGCCATGCGGTCGCCGTCGATCCGGGCGAAGCCGCGCCGGTGCGTCGCCATCTCGACGCGCGAGGCTGGCGACTGACCGCTATTTTACTCACGCACCACCACGGCGACCATGTCGGCGGAGTGGCCGAGCTGCTCGCGACCGCGCGCGAAGGCGAGCCGCTCGCGGTGTTCGGCCCCGCGCACGAGGCGATCGAGCACCTCACGCACCGCGTGACGGGCGGCGAGCGCGTGCGCATCGGTTCGCCCGCGTTCGAGTTCGACGTGATCGACGTGCCGGGCCACACGCGCGGCCACATCGCGTACTTCCAGCCGGCCGGGCCGGGCAACGCCGCGCCGCACCTCTTTTGCGGCGATACGCTGTTCTCGTGCGGCTGCGGGCGCCTCTTCGAGGGCACGCCCGCGCAGATGCTCGCGTCGCTCGACGCGCTCGCGGCGCTGCCGGGCGACACGCGCGTGCACTGCGCGCACGAGTACACGCTGTCGAACATCCGGTTCGCGCTCGCGTGCGAGCCGGACAACGCGGCGCTCGCCGCGTGGCGCGACGAAGCGCTCGCGCGCCGCGCGCGCCACGAGCCGACGCTGCCGACGACGATCGCGCACGAGCGCGCGGTGAACCCGTTCCTGCGCGCGGACAGCCCGTCGATCCGCGCGACGCTCGAAGCGCAACTGCACGAGGGGGCGCCCGACCGGCTCGCGGCGTTCACGCTGATGCGCGAGTGGAAAAACCGTTTTCGTTGAGCGCGCGAGAGCCGGGGCAAGCTCAACCGAAATCTGGAGAATCGGCCCCAAATACCCGATTTAGCAGGTTTTTTCGGCCTTTTTGTTGACGCGAAGCACGCACTTTCGTACTATCGCCTGCAATTTCCAGTTGTTGGAAGCCGAGATTTTCATGCGATTCCTTCTTAGTGCGCTGTTGGTCCTGACGCTCGCCGCCTGCGCGGGCACCGGGCCGACCGCCCAAAATTCCGCGGCCTCCGACCCGAACGCCGCTTCGGACTATTTGCGCAAGTCCGCCTCCGCGAAAGAAACCGTCGACGTCGACAAGCAATCGGTCGGCGACCTCACCACCGCCGACAGCGATCTCTGGGCGCGCATTCGCCGCGGCTTCCAGATGCCCGATCTGCGGAGCGACCTCGTCGACATGCAGGCGTCGTGGTACGCGCAGCGTCCCGACTACGTGCAGCGGATGACCGAGCGTTCGCAGAAGTACCTGTATCACATCGTCGAGGAACTCGAGTCGCGCCACATGCCGACCGAGCTCGCGCTGCTGCCGTTCATCGAATCGGCGTACAACCCGCAGGCGCTGTCCGTCGCGAAGGCGGCGGGGATGTGGCAGTTCATGCCGGCCACGGGGCGCACGTTCAACCTGAAGCGCAACATGTGGCAGGACGAGCGGCGCGACGTGCTCGCGTCGACGAGCGCCGCGCTCGATTACTTGTCGCGCCTGCATGACATGTTCGGCGACTGGTATCTCGCGCTCGCCGCGTACAACTGGGGCGAGGGCAACGTGCAGCGCGCGATCGCGCGCAACCAGGCGGCCGGCCTGCCGACCGACTACCAGAGCCTGCGGATGCCGAACGAGACGCGCAACTACGTGCCGAAGCTGCAGGCAGTCAAGAACATCGTGATGAACCCGCAGCAGTATGGCCTGACGCTGCCGGAGATTCCGAACCACCCGTATTTCGTGACGGTCACGACGTCGCGCGACATCGACGTGAAGGTCGCCGCGAAGCTCGCGAACCTGCCGCTCGACGAATTCAAGTCGCTCAACCCGTCGTTCTCGAAGCCGGTGATCCTCGGCGCGACGCAGCCGCAGATTCTGCTGCCGTTCGACAACGCGTCGGCGTTCGAGAAGGGGCTCAAGACGTACGACGGCCAACTGTCGTCGTGGACCGCGTATACGGTCACCGAGCGCGCGCGGCCCGCCGCGATCGCGGAGAAGATCGGCGTCGACGCGGACACGCTGATGCAGGTGAACAAGATTCCGGCGGGCATGCGGCTGAAGCCCGGTTCGACGATCGTCGTGCCGCGCACCGACGACGACGACGAGGACATCAGCGCCGACGTCGCCGAGAACGGCGTGCTCGCGATGGAGCCCGACGTGCCGGATACGCGCAAGATGCTGATCCGCGTGCGCCGCAAGCAGTCGATGGAGGCGCTCGCGAACCGCTACGGCGTATCGGTCGCGCAGCTGCGTGGATGGAACCGCACGCGTCGCGCGGTCGTGATGCCCGGCCAGACGATGGTGCTGCACGTGCCCGTCGGCCGCGCGGTGCCGGCGGAGCCCGGGCCCGAGCGGATCGCGACGTCGGTTGGAGGCGGTCGCATCGAGCGCGCGAGCCTGCGCACGGGCGGCAAGGCGTCGAGCCGGGGCCGCAAGGCGGCGCCCGTCGCGTCGAAGGCGTCGCCGAAGGCCGCGGCGAAGAGCGGCGCGAAGCCCGCGCACGCGAAGACCGCGAGCCGCAAGACGACGAAGAAAAAGTAGGACGAAAGGGCGCGCACGCCGCGGGGGCTTTCCGGCCGTCGGCGCGCAATCGACTATCATCGCCGGACGCCGTCACCTGGGTGACGGCGTTTTCGTTTGTGCGCGCCGAAGTCGGTTGGTCGGCCGGCGCTTTACCGGTGATCGTGATGTCCCCCGTGCAATTTCGCGTGTTCGCGCTGTTCGCGATCGGCTATTTCGTTTCGTACGTCTTTCGCGGCGTGAATCTCGGCTTCGCGCCGCTCATCACGCGCGACCTCGGCCTGTCCGCCGCGGATCTCGGGCTGCTGACGAGCCTTTACTTCCTCGGCTTCGCGTGCGCGCAGATTCCGGCCGGCGTGCTGCTCGACCGCTACGGCCCGCGCCGCGTGAGCGCCGCGCTGCTGCTCGTCGCGGCGGCGGGCGCGTGGGTGTTCGGCGCCGCGCACGACATCGGGACGATGATGGTCGGGCGTCTGTTGATCGGCGTCGGCGTTTCGGTGTGCCTGGGCGGTGCGTTCAAGGCGCTCGCGCAGCATTTTCCGGTTGCCAGGCTGCCGCTTCTGAACGGCTTCGTGATGGCGGTGGGCGGCCTGGGCGGCGTCGTGGTCGGCTCGCCGCTCGAATGGCTGCTCGGCTTCGCCGGCTGGCGCGCGGTATGCGCGGGGCTCGGCGCGTTTACGGTGGCGGTTGCGGCCGCGTTGTGGGCGTTTGCCCCCGATGTGCGGCAGAGCCGCCACGATGCGAGCGTCGCCGCGCAATTCGCGGGCACCTGGCGGATCGTCACGAACCGGACGTTCTGGAAAATCGCGTCGTTCTCGGTCGTCACGCAGGGCGTGTTCTACGCGATGCAGTCGCTGTGGGTCGGCGCGTACCTGCGCGATGTCAGCGGCTTCGCGCCGCGCGACGCGGCGGCGCTCGTGTCGGTGCTCGGCTTCGCGATGATGGCGGGCTGCGTCGGCTTCGGCGCGGCGGCGCGCGGGCTCGAGCGGCGCGGGGTGTCGCTGTACGCGTTCTGCGGGCTCGGGATGGCGCTGTTCGTCGCCACCCAGCTCGCGATCATGCTGCGTGCGCCGCTGCCCGCCGCGGTGCTCTGGTCGGCGTACGGCGTATTCGGCGGCGTCGGCATCCTGAGCTACGCGGTATTGGCCGAGTACTTCCCCGTGCAGTTGATCGGCCGCGCGAACACGACGCTCACGCTCGTCATCTTCGTGCTGATCTTCGGCTTTCAGATCGGCGTGGGCGCGGTGCTGTCGCATTGGCCGATGCATGCCGGACATTATCCGGCTGCGGCGCACCTGAGCGCGTGGGGCGCGCTTGTCGCGCTGCAGATCGCGAGCGCGGTCTGGTACGCGCTGCCCGATCGTGCGCTCGACAAATCCGCCCGGCGCGCGGACTGACGCGCGTCTCGCCCGCCGCGAGCGGAGCGCGGGCATCGACCGGCGCCGCGCGTCGCCGTGGCAGGCGCGGCGATGCCGCGCCACATCGCGCATTTGCGCGCGCGTCGCCGCCGGCGTGCGGCGCGCTTCATCTGCGCCGATCGACGTACTCGATGTATCCACGCCCGTTCGCCGGGCGGCCGTCGCGCTCGCCTTCCCAGCGATAGCCGCCGACGTAGCCGGTGCCGATGCCGAACAGCATCGGCGTGTCGACCGTCGCGTCGATGGCGAACAGATCGCGGCCGTGCCGGTCGCGCACGCGCCACGCGAACGTCTCGGGCAATCTCATCTCGTTGCCGTCCGGCGCGACGGCCGGCCGAGCCTGCACGCTCAGCACGCGGAAATGGACATCGGCGTCGAGCCGGTGTGCGCATTGGCCGACGATGCGCAGATACGCGCTCGTCAGCGCCGTGTGGCCGTCGACTTGCACGTGCGCGAGCAGTAGTTGCGTATCGGCGTCGAGGTCGATCACGTGATAGCTGAACACGTCCCACGGCAGCTTCGCGGCTGACGGCAGGAAGCGGTTGTAGAGCAGGTACGGCGACGTGCCGCGCGCGTATTCGTAGGTGCAGAGGCCCGAAACGTCGGTCGTTGCGCCGCCGTGCTGGATCGTGCCCCGATAGTGGGTGACGAGCGCGATGTGTTCGTAGAAGAGGCCTTTCGCGAACCATGTGACGTCGCCCGTCGCGGTGAGCGTCAGATCGACCGCGAAGCCGTCTCGGCGGCTCTTGAGCCGGAATTCGGGGTGGCGGCCGCTCAGTTCCAGGTCGCCGCCGAGGCGCAGCAGGCTGCCGTCCGCGCGCCACTCCGTGTCGCGCGGTATCGAGTAGCGCGTGAAATGGCGATCGACGGCGGCCGCCGTGCCGTGCACGAGCGTCGCGGTCTGCAGCGGGCCGTCGCCCGGCGCGGCCGCGAAGTCGGCGTCGAATACGCGCATGCCGGCGCTGCCGAGGATGATCGCGGTGGCCATGAAGTGATGCGGCGCGGGCAGGTCCGGAATCATGATCCCGTAGTGCACGAGGCCGAAGCGGCGCGCGCCGCCGTCCGGCGGGAACGTCGTCGGCCTGGGCAGTTCGTGCTGCACGGACGGTTCGACTGGCCGCAGAATCTGCATGGCGACTTTGGCGAACAGATAGCCGCGCCATCGTCGCCAGCCGCGATGGCGATGCCTGCTGTCGATCAGGGGCAGCGCGGTTGCGGCGTTCGGCTGCGGGGCGAGGGTGGTGCTCATGTCGTCTCCTGGCTATCGTGTTCGTCGCGTGGGGCGTGCCGGTAAAGCATCGGGCGCGCGGGCGGCGCGACGTGTCGCCGGCGCCGCGGGCGTGCGCGGGCCGCCGATGTCACGGCGGATCATCTGGCCTTCCGGTCGCGGCAAGCCGGCGGCGATCGCCCATGATCCGGCGTGCGGGAAAGATCGCATTGAGCATTACATTGAGCAATGGCATATTGGGCGTGCTCCGAACATTTGAGGCCATCTTGATCGCCAAGCTCGCCCATTGGGATTTCGCCCGGCCCGTCGGCACGACGCGCGTGCTCGTCGAAGTCGGCGTCGAGCAGGGGTTGACCGTCGACCGATGCCTCGACGGCAGCGGCGTTGCCCCTGAACGGCTCGACGAGCCGGACGCCACCGTCGCCGCAGCGCAGGAACTGCGCATCATCCGCAACCTGATGCGGCTGCTGGGGCCGGCGTTTCCGCTCGGCATCGAAGTCGGCCGCCGCTACCACGCGACGACTTACGGAATCTGGGGATTCGCGCTCATGAGCAGCGCGACGTTCGGCGATGCCGTGTCGGTCGGATTGCGCTACCTTCAACTGACGTCGACCTTCTGCGACATCCGGCCGACCGTGCGCGGCGAGGACGCGACGCTCGTGATCGACGATCGCGACCTGCCCGGCGACGTGCGCGACGTGCTGGTCGAAATCACGGTGGCCGCGTTGATCACGCTGCAGTTCGATCTCGATTCTGCGAACTTGCCGGTCAAGCGTCTTGCGCTCAAGATGAAGCCGCCGGCGTACGCCGGCCGCTTTCGGACGCTGTTCGATGCGTCGCCCGAATTCGGCGCGGCGCACAATGCGCTGACGGTCGACGCGCATTGTTTGGCTCTGAAGTTGCCGCAGCGCAACGCGCTGACGCGGCGGCAATGCGAGGACGAGTGCCGCCGCGTGCTCGAGCGCCGCCGTCGCAGCGAAGGCTGGGCGGGGCGTGTGCGCCGGCATCTCGCCGGCGATCCGGCGCGCGGCCCGACGATGGACGTGCTCGCGGCCGAGTTGGGCGTGAGCGTGCGCACGTTGCGGCGGCGGCTTGCGGATGAGGGGACGGATTACGAGACGGTCGTCGACGAGATTCGCGAGGCGCTGGCCGAAGCGCTGCTTGCGACCACGACGCTGACCGTCGCGGAAGTGTCGGAGCGCCTCGGTTATTCGGAACCTTCCGCGTTCGCGCGCGCGTTCAGGCGCTGGAAGGCGATGTCGCCGAATGAATACCGGCGGTCCGCGTGACGCCGGGCGTGCGGGCGCGAAAGCGATGCGCGCGGTTCTCGGCGGGCGGATGTGCGGGCGGCGCCCCGGCCCGGCGCGAGTCCGCGCGAAATGCGCCGATCGATTGAAGATAAGGCCAATTTCACGCTATAATTTGAAAGTTTGTGCTAATCAACCTCGCACCCTAGCGCCTACCTCCTTCATCCCGTTCGTCCGCCGCACGCCGCTTGACGCAGGCGATGCCGCGAAACCCCGCGCCTGCGCGCGCCGTTTCGCGCTCGACCGCAAGCCCGCGCGCGAAAGCGCCCACGCGCGCGTGATGCGTCACGCGGCCCGTGAGCGCGCGGCAGGATAGACAGGTCGGCGGCAAGGGTGTCCCCCAAGGAGCCCCCCGTGTTGCCGTCTTTTTCTCCCGCTTTGCTCGCACTCGCCGACGGCACGGTCTTTCGTGGTTATTCGATCGGCGCGGCCGGCCATACGATCGGCGAAGTCGTGTTCAACACCGCCATCACCGGCTATCAGGAAATCCTCACGGATCCGAGCTATGCGCGCCAGATCGTCACGCTGACCTATCCGCACATCGGCAACGTCGGCGTGAACGCCGAGGACGTCGAGGCGACGAAAGTCCATGCCGCCGGCCTTATCGTGCGCGATCTGCCCGCGCTGGCGTCTAACTTCCGGATGGAGCGCACGCTCGGCGATTATCTGCGCGACGAAGGCGTCGTCGCGATCGCGGGCATCGACACCCGCAAGCTGACCCGCATCCTGCGCGACAAGGGCGCGCAAAACGGCTGCATCCTGACGGGTTCCGATGACGAAACGAAGGCGCTCGCGCTCGCGCGCTCGTTCCCGGGGCTCGCGGGGATGGATCTCGCGAAGGTCGTGTCGACGACGAAGCCGTTCGAGTGGAGGCAGACCGAGTGGCGCCTCGGTAGCGGCTACGGCATGCAGGAGGCGCCTCGCTACCGCGTCGTCGCGTTCGACTTCGGCGTCAAATACAACATCCTGCGCATGCTCGCCGAGCGCGGCTGCCACGTGACCGTGCTGCCCGCGCAATCGAGCGCGGCCGAAGCGCTCGCGCTCAATCCGGACGGCATCTTCCTGTCCAACGGCCCGGGCGATCCGGAGCCGTGCGACTACGCGATCGCCGCGACGAAGGAGTTCATCGAGCGCGGCGTGCCGACCTTCGGCATCTGCCTCGGCCACCAGATCATGGGCCTCGCGCTCGGGGCGAAGACGCTCAAGATGAAGACGGGCCACCACGGCGCGAACCATCCGGTGAAGGATCTCGCGAACGGCCGCGTCGTGATCACGTCGCAGAACCACGGTTTCGCGGTCGACGCCGATTCGCTGCCCGCGAACGCGCGCGCGACGCACGTGTCGCTGTTCGACGGCACGCTGCAAGGCTTCGAGCTGACCGACAAGCCCGCGTTCTGCTTCCAGGGGCACCCGGAAGCGTCTCCCGGCCCGCACGACATCGGCTATCTGTTCGACCGCTTCACCGCGCTGATGGACGCGGCGAAGGCGCGCAGCGCCTGAGTCCATCGCATCGATTAGGGGGGCTCGCATCATGTTCGGTCACGCACTCGGCATCACGGATCTCTGGACCTACGTGTTCGGCGTGGTGTTCATCATTCTGCTGCCGGGGCCGAACTCGATGTACGTGCTGTCGCTCGCCGCGCAGCGCGGTGTGAAGGCCGGCTACCGCGCCGCGTGCGGCGTGTTCGTGGGCGACACCGTGCTGATGGTGCTGTCCGCCGCGGGCGTCGCGTCGCTCCTGAAGGCGAACCCGTTGCTGTTCTCGGTCGTCAAGTACGGCGGCGCCGCATACCTGCTGTACATCGGCGCAGGCATGCTGCGCGGCGCGTGGCGAAAGCTCGCGCGGCCCGCGGACGCGGGCGCCGACGTGCGGCGCGCGGTCGACGGCGAGCGGCCGTTTCGCAAGGCGCTCGTCGTGAGCCTCCTGAATCCGAAGGCGATCCTGTTCTTCATCTCGTTCTTCATCCAGTTCGTCGATCCGTCCTACGCGCATCCGGCGCTGTCGTTCGTCGTGCTGGGCGCGATCGCGCAATTCGCGAGCTTCGTCTATCTGAGCACGCTGATCTTCACGGGCGCGCGCCTCGCCGATCATTTCCGTCGCCGCCGCAAGCTCGCGGCCGGCGCGTCGGGCGGCGTGGGCGGCCTGTTCGTCGGCTTTTCCGTGAAGCTCGCGCTCGCGACGATGAGCTGAACATCGCCCGCCGTTCGCGCATCAACGATTATTTTTTGAATCCCAATAGCCATGCCAAAACGCACAGACATCAACAGCATCCTCATCATCGGCGCCGGCCCGATCATCATCGGCCAGGCGTGCGAGTTCGACTATTCGGGCGCGCAGGCATGCAAGGCGTTGCGTGAGGAGGGCTACAAGGTCATCCTCGTCAACAGCAATCCGGCTACGATCATGACCGATCCGAGCACGGCGGACGTCACGTACATCGAGCCGATCACGTGGGAAGTCGTCGAGCGCATCATCGCGAAGGAGCGCCCCGACGCGATCCTGCCGACGATGGGCGGCCAGACCGCGCTCAACTGCGCGCTCGACCTGTTCCACCACGGCGTGCTCGAGAAGTACGGCGTCGAGCTGATCGGCGCGTCGCCTGAAGCGATCGACAAGGCGGAAGACCGCCAGAAGTTCAAGGACGCGATGACGAAGATCGGTCTCGGTTCCGCGAAGTCGGGCATCGCGCATTCGTTGGAAGAGGCGCACAAGGTGCACGGCGAGATCATGGCGGCCACGGGCGGCAGCGGCTACCCGGTCGTGATCCGTCCGTCGTTCACGCTCGGCGGCTCGGGCGGCGGCATCGCGTACAACCGCGAGGAATTCGAGGAGATCTGCAAGCGCGGCCTCGACCTGTCGCCGACGCGCGAGCTGCTGATCGAGGAATCGCTGCTCGGCTGGAAGGAGTACGAGATGGAAGTCGTGCGCGACCGCGCCGACAACTGCATCATCGTCTGCTCGATCGAGAACCTCGACCCGATGGGCGTGCACACGGGCGACTCGATCACGGTCGCCCCGGCGCAGACGCTCACCGACAAGGAATACCAGATCCTGCGTAACGCGTCGCTCGCGGTGCTGCGCGAGATCGGCGTCGACACGGGCGGCTCGAACGTGCAGTTCTCGATCAACCCGAAGGACGGCCGCATGGTCGTGATCGAGATGAACCCGCGCGTGTCGCGTTCGTCGGCGCTCGCGTCGAAGGCGACGGGCTTTCCGATCGCGAAGGTCGCGGCGAAGCTCGCGGTCGGCTACACGCTCGACGAGCTGAAGAACGAGATCACGGGCGGTGCGACGCCCGCGTCGTTCGAGCCGACGATCGATTACGTCGTCACGAAGATCCCGCGCTTCGCGTTCGAGAAGTTCCGCGAGGCCGATTCGCGGCTGACGACGCAGATGAAGTCGGTCGGCGAAGTGATGGCGATCGGCCGGACGTTCCAGGAGTCGTTCCAGAAGGCGCTGCGGGGCCTCGAAGTCGGCGTCGACGGTCTCGACGAGAAGACGACGAGCCGCGACGAGATCGTCCGCGAGATCGGCGAGCCGGGCCCGGACCGGATCTGGTACGTTGGCGACGCGTTTCGCATCGGCATGTCGCGCGAGCAGATCTTTGAGGAAACCGCGATCGATCCGTGGTTCCTCGCGCAGATCGAGCAGATCGTGCTGAAGGAGAAGGCGCTCGCCGGCCGCACGCTCGCGAGCTTGACGAAGGACGAGCTGCATTATCTGAAGCAGAGCGGCTTCTCCGACCGGCGCCTCGCGAAGCTGCTCGGCGCGACGCCCGCCGACGTGCGCGCGCGCCGCCTCGCGCTGAACGTGCGCCCGGTCTACAAGCGCGTCGATACCTGCGCGGCCGAGTTTGCGACGAAGACGGCCTACATGTACTCGACTTACGAGGACGAGTGTGAGGCGCAGCCGACGACGAACAAGAAGATCATGGTGCTCGGCGGGGGGCCGAACCGGATCGGCCAGGGCATCGAGTTCGATTACTGCTGCGTGCACGCCGCGCTCGCGATGCGCGAGGACGGCTACGAGACGATCATGGTCAACTGCAACCCGGAAACGGTGTCGACCGACTATGACACGTCCGATCGCCTGTACTTCGAGCCGCTCACGCTCGAGGACGTGCTTGAGATCGTCGACAAGGAGAAGCCCGTCGGCGTGATCGTCCAGTACGGCGGCCAGACGCCGCTGAAGCTCGCGCTCGATCTCGAGGCGCACGGCGTGCCGATCATCGGCACGTCGCCGGACATGATCGACGCGGCCGAAGATCGCGAGCGCTTCCAGAAGCTCTTGCAGGATCTCGGCCTGCGCCAGCCGCCGAACCGCACCGCGCGCGCCGAGGACGAAGCGCTCGCGCTCGCCGACGAGATCGGCTATCCGCTCGTCGTGCGTCCGTCGTACGTGCTGGGCGGCCGCGCGATGGAGATCGTCCACGAGCCGCGCGACCTTGAGCGCTACATGCGCGAGGCGGTGAAGGTGTCGAACGATTCGCCGGTGCTGCTCGACCGCTTCCTGAACGACGCGATCGAATGCGATGTCGACTGCATCTGCGACGGCGACGCCGTGTTTATCGGCGGCGTGATGGAGCACATCGAGCAGGCGGGCGTTCACTCGGGCGACTCGGCATGCTCGCTGCCGCCGTACTCGCTGTCGAAGGAGACGGTTGCCGAGTTGAAGCGCCAGACGGGCGCGATGGCGAAGGCGCTGAACGTGGTCGGCCTGATGAACGTGCAGTTCGCGATCCAGCAGGTGCCGCAGCAGGACGGCTCGAAGGAAGACGTCATCTACGTGCTCGAAGTGAACCCGCGTGCGTCGCGCACGGTGCCGTACGTGTCGAAGGCGACGAGCCTGCCGCTCGCGAAGATCGCCGCACGCGCGATGGTCGGCCAGACGCTCGCGCAGCAGGGCGTGACGAAGGAAGTCGAGCCGCCGTACTTCAGCGTGAAGGAAGCGGTGTTCCCGTTCATCAAGTTCCCGACCGTCGACCCGGTGCTCGGGCCCGAGATGCGTTCGACGGGCGAGGTGATGGGCGTCGGCCGGACCTTCGGCGAGGCGCTCTTCAAGTCGCAGCTCGCGGCCGGCTCTCGCCTGCCGGAGTCGGGCACGGTGCTGCTCACGGTGATGGACGCGGACAAGCCGAAGGCCGTCGAGGTCGCGAAGATGTTGCACGATCTCGGCTATCCGCTCGTCGCGACGCGCGGCACGGCCGCCGCGATCGAGGCGGCGGGCGTGCCGGTGAAGGTCGTGAACAAGGTGAAGGACGGCCGTCCGCACATCGTCGACATGATCAAGAACGGCGAGATCGCGCTCGTGTTCACGACGGTCGACGAGACGCGCGCGGCGATCGCCGATTCGCGTTCGATCCGGATGAGCGCGCAGGCGCACAAGGTCACGTATTACACGACGATGTCCGGCGCACGCGCGGCGGTGGAGGGGCTTCGGTACCTGAAGGACTTGGAAGTCTATGATTTACAAGGTCTGCACGCTCGCCTAAACTAAGCCTCCAGTTACCTGTCCAAGCAACACGTGCCGCGATTAAGCGGCGTTTCCGATGTTTCGGAAATGCGCTTAATCGCGGTGATTTTTTTTATGGCCGTTTTTAGCTATTGAGTCGTTTATGAGCACCATTCCGTTGACGAAGCGTGGCGCAGATCAACTGCGCGATGAACTGCAGCGCCTGAAATCCGTCGAGCGGCCGGCCGTCATCAACGCGATCGCCGAAGCGCGCGCGCAGGGCGACTTGTCCGAGAACGCCGAATACGACGCCGCGAAGGAAAAGCAGGGTTTTATCGAGGGCCGCATCGCGGAAATCGAATCGAAGCTGTCGGCCGCGCAGATCATCGATCCGACGGCAGTCGACGCCGACGGCCGCGTGGTGTTCGCCGCGACGGTCGAGCTCGAGGATCTCGAGACGGGCGACACGGTGAAGTACCAGATCGTCGGCGACGACGAAGCCGATCTCGATCACGGTCTGATTTCGGTCAGCTCGCCGATCGCGCGCGCGCTGATCGGCAAGTCCGAAGGCGACGTCGCGGCGGTTCAGGCGCCCAGCGGCGTGCGCGAGTACGAGATCATTTCGGTGCTGTACATCTGATGGCCGGTTCCGCGGCGCCGCACCGGCTGTTTCGCCTGTTGGCGACGGTTTGGGTCGGCAGCCTGCTGACGATCGGCTACGCGGTCGCGCCGGTGCTGTTCGCGACGCTCGAGCGTGCGACGGCGGGCTCCGTCGCCGCGCGCCTGTTCGGCATCGAGGCGACGATCGGCGCGGTGTGCGGCGTGCTGCTGATCGGCCTGTCGAATCTGCTCGTGCGGCGCGGCCATGACGCGTACCGGCGGCTGCGCTGGCTGCTCGCGGCGATGCTCGGCTGCGTGCTCGTCGGTTACTTCGCGTTGCAGCCGTTCATGAACGCGTTGCGGGTCGCGGCGCTCGAGGCGGGAGCGGACGTCGGCCATTCCGCGTATGCGGGGCGCTTCGCGTTGCTGCACGGCATATCGAGTTTCTTCTATCTCGTCGAGAGCCTGGTCGGCATCGCGCTGATCTGGCAGCTGCCGGGAGACGGCGGCGCGAACCCGCTCGACGGCGAGCGGCGCGCCTGAGCCTGTGCACGCGGCCGGCGCGCCTCGTGCGCGGGCCCGTCGACCGGCCGATCAGGCCGTGCGACGCGTCCGATAAGCGATTACTTCTCGTTCTGGTGCTGACGCTTCGCGCTCGACTGGCGTTTCTTCGCGCGCTTCACGTTGCCGCCCGCCGTCACGCGCTCGTTGCCGAGCACGCGCACTTTCTGCGGCTTCGGGCGGCGCACGGCGGGCGCGTTCGGCGATTGTTTGACCACCTTGACGACGCGCGGCGCACGGCCTTTCGCGACCTCGGGTTGCGCGGCGCCCGCGCGGGCCGCTTCGCGCGCGCTGGGCACGCCGCGGCGGCCGCGCTGCGGCGCCGCTTCGGCCTGCTCGGGCTTCCAGATCACGAGCAGCTTGCCGATGTGCTGGATCGGCGCCGCGTTCAGGCGGTCGCAGATTTCGTCATAGATCGCGACGCGCTCGTCGCGCTCGTCGCCGAACACGCGAATCTTGATCAGTTGGTGCGCGGCGAGGTGAACCTCGATCTCGGCGAGCACGGCGTCGGTCAGCCCTTCGGCGCCGATCAGCACGACGGGCTTGAGCGCATGGGCTTCGGAACGCAGCGCGGAGCGCTCGGCGGGGGAAAGCGAAAGGGCGGGCATCGGAATGAGGAATTCGAATCAAATTGACGGCGGGCAAGCCGGGACGAGCGACGAAGCTTTTCCGCGGCGGCGCGCCGAAACCACGTAAAATCGCGGCTTGGGCCCGTCGGGGCCGTAAGCCGCGCCAATAAGACCCGCATTATCCGCCAAAAGCGCGGCTTCACGAAGCAATCGGCAGCAATCTCTTCATCGCATGGCAAAGAACCGCTTTAACCAATCCTGGTTGCACGACCACATCAACGACCCGTACGTCAAAATGGCGCAGCGGGAAGGGTATCGCGCGCGCGCCGCGTACAAGCTGAAGGAAATCGACGAGCAGGACAAGCTGATCCGTCCGGGCCAGGTGATCGTCGATCTGGGCGCGGCGCCGGGGAGCTGGAGCCAGTACGCGCGCAACAAGCTCGCGCAGGGCCGGCGGCGCGACGCGGTGCGCGAAGGCGGCATCGACGGCACGATCATCGCGCTCGACATGTTGCCGATGGAGCCCATCGCCGACGTCCATTTCATCCAGGGTGACTTCCGCGAGGAGACGGTGCTGCACCAATTGGAGGAGGTCCTCGCCGGGCGCTCGGTCGACCTTGTAATTTCCGACATGGCCCCCAACCTGTCCGGCGTGGCGGTCGCGGACGCGGCGCGGATCGAGCATGTCTGCGATCTGGCGCTCGAATTCGCGCAAAATCATCTGAAACCGGATGGCGCTCTTTTGGTGAAGTGCTTCCACGGCAGCGGCTACAGCCAGATTGTCGAGAAATTCAAGCACCAATTTAAAACGGTGGCGCCGCGCAAGCCAAAAGCTTCCCGCGACAAATCGTCCGAAACATTTATTTTGGGTCGGCATCTGAAGCTGCCGCGCTGAAGGTGGCATCGCGCGGCAGGATGCGCCGGAGCCCTTGCCAGCCGTGCCGCGCGCCTATCGGCGCGGTAGCGAATCCTTATGGCGAGGGGCTGCGGACTGGATTAGAATGCCTGAGGAGCGCCGCAAGGCAAATGTAGGCGCTCGTCTATGAGTGAAGGAGTGGTGCTTTGAACAACAATATGTTTTCGAAGGCAGCAGTGTGGCTGGTGATCGCACTGGTGCTGTTTACGGTGTTCAAGCAGTTCGACAAGCCCCGCGTCCAGGAAGGCGTCTCCTATTCGCAGTTCATGGATGACGCGAAGAACGGCAAGATCAAGAACGTCGTCGTGCAGGGGCGCAACCTCACCGTCACTCCCGCGGATGGTCAGAAGTATCAGATCGTGTCGCCGGGCGACATCTGGATGGTCGGCGATCTGATGAAGTACGGCGTGCAGGTCAGCGGCAAGGCCGACGACGAGCCGAACGCGCTCGTCTCCGCGCTCTACTATCTCGGTCCCACGCTGCTCATCATCGTGTTCTGGTTCTACATGATGAGACAGATGCAGGGGGGCGGTAAGGGCGGCGCATTCTCGTTCGGCAAATCCCGCGCGCGGCTGATCGACGAGAACAACAACGCGGTCAACTTCTCCGACGTCGCCGGTTGCGACGAAGCGAAGGAGGAAGTGTCCGAGCTCGTCGATTTCCTCCGCGATCCGCAGAAATTCCAGAAGCTCGGCGGCCGCATTCCGCGCGGCGTGCTGCTCGTCGGGCCCCCGGGCACCGGTAAGACGCTCCTCGCGCGCGCGATCGCAGGCGAGGCGAAGGTGCCGTTCTTCAGCATTTCCGGCTCGGACTTCGTCGAAATGTTCGTCGGCGTCGGCGCGGCCCGCGTGCGCGACATGTTCGAGCAGGCGAAAAAGCATGCGCCTTGCATCGTGTTCATCGACGAAATCGACGCGGTCGGCCGTCATCGCGGCGCCGGCATGGGCGGCGGCAACGACGAGCGCGAGCAGACGCTGAACCAGATGCTCGTCGAGATGGACGGCTTCGAGGCGAATTCGGGCGTGATCGTGATCGCCGCGACGAACCGCTCCGACGTGCTCGACAAGGCGCTCCTGCGCCCCGGCCGTTTCGACCGTCAGGTCTACGTCGGCCTGCCGGACATCCGCGGCCGCGAGCAGATCATGCGCGTGCACCTGCGCAAGGTGCCGATCGCGAACGACGTCGATGCGGCGGTCATCGCGCGCGGCACGCCGGGCTTCTCGGGCGCCGATCTCGCGAACCTCGTCAACGAGGCGGCGCTCTTCGCCGCGCGCCGCGGCAAGCGGATCGTCGAGATGCAGGACTTCGAGGACGCGAAGGACAAGATCTTCATGGGGCCGGAGCGCAAGTCGGCGGTGATTCGCGAGGAAGCGAAGCGCGCGACCGCTTACCACGAGTCGGGGCACGCGGTGATCGCGAAGCTGCTGCCGAAGGCCGATCCGGTTCACAAGGTGACGATCATCCCGCGCGGCCGCGCTCTCGGCGTGACGTGGCAGTTGCCCGAGCACGACAACGAGACGTATTCGAAGGACTACCTGCTCGACCGCCTCGCGATTCTGTTCGGCGGCCGGGTGGCCGAAGAGCTGTTCCTGAATCTCGTGAGCACCGGCGCGTCGGACGACTTCAACAAGGCGACGCAGACCGCGCGCGCGATGGTGGCTCGCTTCGGGATGACCGATGCGCTCGGGCCGATGGTGTACGTCGACGACGAGAACGACGGCGGACCGTTCGGGCGCGGGTTCACGCGCACGATCTCGGAGGCGACGCAGCAGAAGGTCGACGCGGAAATCCGCCGCGTGCTCGACGAGCAATACGGACTTGCTCGCCGTCTGCTCGAAGAGAACCGCGACAAGGTCGAGGCGATGACGGCCGCGCTGATGGAATGGGAAACGATCGACGCCGATCAGATCAACGACATCATGGAAGGGCGTCCGCCGCGTTCGCCGAAGAGCGCGCCGCCGGCCGGCGATCCTTCGTCGGGCGGTTCGTCCGGCGCCGAAGTCAAGCCGGGCAACGCCACCGCGCCGGCATAAACGATTGCGGCTTTCGTTCACGGGCTGGTGTGGCTGTCACACCGGCCCGTTTTGCTTTCTTGTCAGACGCTTTTCATCGCTTCCCATCGCGTTCGATCCGACGCTTCAGCTCGTGTCCAGTCCCGATCCCGTTTTTTCCATTCCCGAACCGCTGCAGTGCGGCCGCTTCACGCTGACCTTCGAGCGGCCCCTCGTGATGGGCATCCTCAACGTCACCCCCGATTCGTTTTCGGACGGCGGACGTTACGTCGCCCGAGACGCCGCGCTCGCGCAGGCGGAGCGGATGCTTGCCGAGGGCGCCGACATCATCGACATCGGCGGCGAATCGACGCGTCCCGGCGCGCCGCCCGTGCCGCTCGACGAGGAACTCGAGCGGGTGATTCCGCTCGTCGAAGCGCTGCGCGGCATGAGCGTGCCGCTGTCGATCGACACGTACAAGCCCGCCGTGATGCGCGCGTCGCTCGCGGCCGGCGCCGATCTGATCAACGACATCTGGGGCCTGCGGCAGCCGGGCGCGATCGACGCGGTGCGCGACAGCGCGTGCGGCCTCTGCGTGATGCACATGCTCGGCGAGCCGCGGACGATGCAGGTGCACGAGCCCGACTATCGCGACGTGGTCGCCGACGTGCGCGCGTTTCTCGCCGAGCGCGTCGACGCGCTCGTGCAGGCCGGCATCGATGCCCGGCGTATCAGCGTCGATCCGGGGTTCGGTTTCGGCAAGGCGGTGATAGAACACAACTATGCGCTGCTCGCTCATTTGCCACGGACGGCGCCCGCGCGGCCCGGCGGACGGGCGTATCCGATTCTCGCCGGCATGTCGCGCAAGTCGATGCTGGGCGCGCTGATCGGCAAGCCCGCGCCCGAGCGCGTCGCGGCGAGCGTCGCCGCGGCGGTTTGCGCGCTCGAGCGGGGCGCGGCGATCGTGCGCGTGCATGACGTCGCCGCGACCGTCGACGCACTGAAAGTATGGAGCGCCGTGCGCGATGCCGCGCGGCGAGCATAAGTCGAAACCAGGAGGAAGGTTCTACATGGGACGTCGTTATTTCGGCACGGACGGCATTCGCGGCAAGGTCGGCGACGCGCCGATCACCCCCGATTTCGTGTTGCGGCTCGGTTACGCGGCGGGCAAGGTGCTCGCGAGCGCGCCTGGCCGCGCGGCGTCGGGCGCGCGGCCGACGGTGCTGATCGGCAAGGACACGCGCGTGTCGGGCTACATGCTCGAAGCCGCACTTGAAGCAGGTTTTTCCGCGGCGGGCGTCGACGTGATGCTCGCGGGCCCGATGCCGACGCCGGGCGTCGCGTATCTGACGCGCGCGCTGCGGCTGTCGGCGGGCGTCGTGATCAGCGCGTCGCACAATCCGTATCACGACAACGGCATCAAGTTCTTCTCGGCCGACGGCAACAAACTGCCGGACGAAACCGAAGCCGAGATCGAGGCGTGGCTCGACAAGTCGCTCGATTGCGCGCCGTCGGATGGGCTCGGTAAGGCGCGGCGTCTCGACGACGCGGCCGGCCGCTACATCGAGTTCTGCAAGAGCACGTTCCCGGCTGCGTTCGACCTGCGCGGGATGAAGCTTGTCGTCGATTGCGCGCACGGCGCCGCGTATCAGGTCGCGCCGCATGTATTTCACGAACTTGGCGCGGATGTGATCCCGATCGGCGTGGCGCCGAACGGCTTCAACATCAACGACGGCGTCGGCGCGACGGCGCCCGACGCGCTGATGCGCGCGGTGCGCGCGAACCATGCCGATCTGGGCATTGCCCTCGACGGCGATGCGGATCGCCTGCTCGTCGTCGACCATACTGGGCGGCTGTATAACGGCGATGAGTTGCTGTACGTGCTCGTCAAGGATCGCATTGCAACTAACGGCCAGGTTGAGGGGGCGGTGGGCACGCTGATGACGAATCTCGCCGTCGAAGTCGCGCTGAAAGACGCGGGCGTGCAGTTCGTGCGGGCGGCGGTTGGCGATCGCTACGTGCTCGAGCAGTTGCGCGAGCGCGGCTGGCAACTCGGCGCCGAGGGCTCGGGCCACATTCTGTCGCTCGATCGGCATTCGACGGGCGACGGGATCGTCTCGGCGCTGCTCGTGCTCGCCGCGCTCAAGCGCAGCGGCAAGACGCTCGCGCAGATGCTCGAAGGCGTCACGCTGTTCCCGCAGAAGCTGATCAACGTGCGGATGAAGCCTGGCGCCGACTGGAAGGGCAGTGATGCGATCCGCCGCGCGATCGGTTCGGCCGAGCAGGCGCTTGCCGGCAGCGGCCGCGTGCTGATCCGCGCGTCGGGGACGGAACCCGTGTTGCGGGTGATGGTCGAGGCGCGGCACGCGGCGGATGCGAACCATCATGCGGAGGCGATTGCCGACGCGGTCAAGCAGGCGACGGCGTAAGCGCGGCGCGCTCGCGCCGAGCCCGAATCGGCCGGACAGGCCGGGTCGGAGTCGGCGTCGGACTCATCCCGCCCTCATATCGCGGGGCCGCCGATCCGTCCCGGATCGCGGCCCTGCGGCAATCTCGCGCCGCGTCCGAAATTTGTCGGACTAAATAGAAAGACACAAAATCAGGCGGGCGCCGGTCGCGGCGACGCGGCCCGTCCGCGGCCGCTCGCCAACTTCGGCTTTTCCTTCGCGTGAATTTTTTCCTACGCTCTACAGGCGGGCCGCTCGAACCCGCCGGCAGCCGCGACAGACGGCGCTGTCGCCTTTCAATCGGGTCATGCTGCTGTCATACAAGGTTCATTGACTGTCACATTACTGTCATGAGTAGCCCCTAATCTTCGCGGTGCCGTAGTCATCCGCTCACACACTGGAGGTCTCATGAAATTGATGCAAACCGCGTTCGCCGGTCTCGCCGGCGCGCTTTTCGCGGTCGCCGCACACGCCGACATCACCGGCGCGGGCAGCACCTTCGCCATGCCGATTTACACGAAATGGGCAGCCGACTATCAGCAGTCGGGCGGCGCGAAGGTCAACTATCAGGGCATCGGCTCGTCGGGCGGCCTGAAGCAGATCATCGCGAAGACGGTCGATTTCGCCGGCTCGGATGCGCCTCTGAAGGATGACGAACTCGCGAAGGAAGGCCTGTTCCAGTTCCCGACGGTGGTGGGCGGCGTCGTGCCCGTCGTCAACGTCCCGGGCGTGAAGGCGGGCGAACTGACGCTGTCGGGCGAGGTCCTCGGCGACATCTATCTCGGCAAGATCAAGAAGTGGAACGATCCGGCGATCGCCGCGCTGAACCCGAAGGTCAAGCTGCCGGATACGGACATCGCGGTCGTGCGCCGCGCGGACGGCTCGGGCACGAGCTTCATCTGGACGAACTACCTGTCGAAGGTCAACAACGAGTGGAAGTCGAAGGTCGGCGAAGGCACGACCGTCAACTGGCCGACGGGCACGGGCGGCAAGGGCAACGACGGCGTCGCGGCCTTCGTGCAGCGCCTGCCGGGCGCGATCGGCTACGTCGAGTGGGCGTACGCGAAGAAGAACAACATGATCTACACCGCGCTGAAGAACTCGACGGGCGCCGTGGTCGAGCCGAAGACCGAGACGTTCAAGGCCGCCGCCGCCGGCGCGAACTGGTCGAAGTCGTTCTACCAGATCCTGACGAACCAGCCGGGCAAGGAAGCGTGGCCGGTCGTCGGCGCGACGTTCGTGCTGCTGCACGCGAAGCAGGACAAGCCGGCGCAAGGCACGGCAACGCTGAAGTTCTTCGACTGGGCGTTCAAGAACGGCGCGAAGGCGGCGGACGATCTGGATTACATCTCGCTGCCGGCATCGGTCGAGACGGAAATCCGCAACCAGTGGAAGGTGAAGGTGACGGACGCGGCCGGCAAGGCGGTCGCGGAGTAAGCTTGACGGTAACGTCATAGCGGTTCGCCGCCCGGCCGCACGGCAGGGCGGCGTGTGCGGTACAGGCGGGCGGCGCAAGCCGTCCGTCATTGAAAAACAGGCTCCCATGTCTGACATCCCTTTCGCGTCGACACGATCCGGCGACCAGCCGCCCATGCGCGCGCCGAGCCGTTACGGCGACATCGTGTTCGGCGGCCTCACGCGCCTTGCGGCCATCGTGACGCTACTCCTCCTCGGTGGCATCATCGTGTCGCTCGTCATCGCGTCGATGCCGACCATCGAAAAGTTCGGCCTCTCGTTCCTGTGGCACGCCGAATGGGATCCCAACTCCGATTCGTATGGCGCGCTCGTGCCGATCTACGGGACCATCGTCACGTCGATCATCGCGCTCGTCATCGCGGTGCCCGTGAGCTTTGGCATCGCGCTCTTTCTCACCGAGCTGTCGCCTGTCTGGCTGCGCCGGCCGCTTGGCATCGCGATCGAGCTGCTCGCCGCGATCCCGTCGATCGTCTACGGGATGTGGGGGCTTCTCGTGTTCGCGCCGATCTTCGCGACGTACTTCCAGAAGCCCATCGGCGCGCTGCTGGGACCGATTCCGGTCATCGGCGCGCTGTTCCAGGGGCCGCCGATCGGCATCGGCATCCTGTCCGCCGGCGTGATTCTCGCGATCATGATCATCCCGTACATCGCATCGGTGATGCGTGACGTGTTCGAGGTGACGCCCGTGCTGCTGAAGGAATCCGCATACGGCATCGGCTGCACCACGTGGGAAGTGATGTGGAAGATCGTGCTGCCCTACACGAAGACGGGCGTGATCGGCGGCGTGATGCTCGGCCTCGGCCGCGCGCTCGGCGAGACGATGGCCGTCACGTTCGTGATCGGCAATACGAACCTGCTCGACAACGTGTCGCTGTACTCGCCCGGCAACAGCATCACGTCGGCGCTCGCGAACGAATTCGCGGAAGCGGCGCCCGGGCTGCATACGTCGGCGCTGATGGAGCTCGGCCTCATCCTGTTCGTGATCACGTTCATCGTGCTCGCGATCTCGAAGCTGATGCTGCAGCGCCTCGAACGCGGGGAGGGCCGCAAATGAGCGCGCCGATCGTCAACATGCCGGGTCCGGACGGAGCGGTGCTCGACGCGATGCGCGCGCGCTTGCAGCGCCGCCGCAAGGTGACCAACGTGATCGCGCTGACCGCGTCGCTCGCCGCGATGGCGTTCGGCCTGCTCTGGCTCGTCTGGATTCTCTACACGACGCTGCATCTCGGGATCGGCGGGCTGTCGCTCACGCTCTTCACCGAATCGACGCCGCCGCCGGACACGGCGGGCGGCGGGCTCGCGAACGCGATCGTCGGCAGCCTGCTGCTTGTCGCGCTCGCGACGTTCATCGGCACGCCGATCGGCATTCTCGCGGGCGTCTACCTCGCCGAGTACGGCCAGAAGAGCTGGCTCGCGAGCGTGATGCGCTTCATCAACGACATCCTGCTGTCCGCGCCGTCGATCGTCGTCGGTCTGTTCGTGTACGCGCTCGTCGTCGCGAAATCCGGCCACTTCAGCGGCTGGGCCGGCGTGATCGCGCTCGCGCTGTTGCAGATCCCGATCGTGATCCGCACGACCGAGAACATGCTGAAGCTCGTGCCGAATGCGCTGCGCGAGGCCGCGTTCGCGCTCGGCACGCCGAAGTGGCGGATGATCCTGAAGATCACGCTGCGCGCGTCGGTGGGCGGGATCGTCACGGGCGTGCTGCTCGCGGTCGCGCGGATCGCGGGCGAAACCGCGCCGCTGCTCTTCACCGCGCTGTCGAACCAGTTTTTCTCGGTCGACATGAGCCAGCCGATGGCGAACCTGCCCGTCACGATCTTCAAGTTCGCGATGAGCCCGTTCGCGCAATGGCAGTCGCTCGCGTGGGCGGGCGTGTTTCTGATTACGCTCGGGGTGCTGGGACTCAATATCCTCGCGCGCTCGGTCTTCTCGAAAAAGTAACGGCGGAGCAATCCGATGAACATGGCAGAAAGCCACCTCGATCCTTCGAAACTCGCCACGGGGCCGGCCGGCGCCGGCGCGGCGACGGGGCAGCGTCCGCTCGCGCCGCTGAACGCGAAGATCGAAGTCAAGAACCTGAATTTCTTCTACAACCAGTTTCACGCGCTGAAGAACATCAACCTGAGCATTCCCGAAGGGAAGGTGACGGCGTTCATCGGCCCGTCGGGCTGCGGCAAGTCCACGCTTTTGCGCACGTTCAACAAGATGTACGCGCTCTACCCGGAGCAGCGCGCGGAAGGCGAGATCGTGATGGACGGCGAGAACCTGCTGCAGTCGAAGCTCGACATCTCGCTCTTGCGCGCGCGCATCGGCATGGTATTCCAGAAGCCGACGCCGTTCCCGATGTCGATCTACGACAACATCGCGTTCGGCGTGAAGATGTTCGAGCGGCTCACGCGCTCGGAGATGGACGACCGCGTCGAATGGGCGCTCACGAAGGCGGCGCTCTGGAACGAAGTGAAGGACAAGCTGAGCCAGAGCGGCTATGGCCTGTCGGGCGGGCAGCAGCAGCGCCTTTGCATCGCGCGCGGCATCGCGATCCGGCCTGAAGTGCTGCTCCTCGACGAGCCGTGCTCGGCGCTCGATCCGATCTCGACGGGCCGCATCGAAGAGCTGATCGCGGAGTTGAAGAGCGACTACACGGTCGTCATCGTCACGCACAACATGCAGCAGGCGGCGCGCTGCTCGGACTACACCGCGTACATGTATCTCGGTGAGCTGATCGAGTTCGGCGAAACGGAGAAGATCTTCATCAAGCCGGCGCGCAAGGAAACGGAAGATTACATCACGGGCCGCTTCGGCTGACCGGATGACGGAGGGCAACAATGTCGGATAAACATCTGTCGAGCCAGTTCGACGCCGATCTCAACGCGGTGTCGTCGAAGGTGCTCGAAATGGGCGGCCTCGTCGAGGCGCAGATCACCGAAGCGATGCACGCGCTGAACGAGTTCGACCGTGCCGCGGCCGAGCGCGTGATCGAAGCGGAGGATCGCCTCAATCACATGGAAGTCGAGATCGACGAGGAGTGCGGCAACATCATCGCGCGCCGGCAGCCGGCCGCGCGCGACCTGCGCCTGCTGATGTCGATCTCGAAGACGATCACGAACCTCGAGCGCGCGGGCGACGAGGCCGAGAAGATCGCGAAGCGCGTGCGCCGTCTCGTCGACGAGCCGGCCGCGCGCGGCGTGAACATCGCCGAGATCAAGGTGTCGGGCGACATGGCGGTCACGATCCTGCGCCGCGCGCTCGATGCGTTCGCGCGCCTCGACACGGTCGCCGCCGCGCAGATCGTCAAGGACGACAAGGAGATCGACCAGGAATTCCGGGCGTTCGTGCGCAAGCTCGTGTCGTACATGCAGGAAGATCCGCGAACGATTTCGGTCGGCCTCGATTATCTGTTCATCGCGAAGGCGATCGAGCGGATCGGCGATCACGCGAAGAACATCGCCGAATTCATCATTTACATCGTGAAGGGCACCGACGTGCGGCACCAGCCGCGCGACATGCTCGATCGCGAAGCCAACAGCTAACTGCCGACAAGGACGGAACGAGGTGCCGATGCCCAGCAACATTCTCGTCATCGAAGATGAACCCGCGATTTCCGAATTGATTTCGGTGAACCTTCAGCATGCGGGGCATTGTCCGATTCGCGCATACAACGCGGAGCAGGCGCAGAGCCTGATCAGCGACGTGCTGCCCGATCTGGTGCTGCTCGACTGGATGTTGCCGGGCAAGTCGGGCATCGCGTTCGCGCGCGACCTGCGCAACAACGAGCGCACGAAGCACATCCCGATCATCATGCTGACCGCGCGCGGCGACGAGCAGGACAAGGTGCTCGGCCTCGAGATCGGCGCGGACGACTACGTGACGAAGCCGTTCTCGCCGAAGGAGCTGATGGCGCGGATCAAGGCGGTGTTGCGCCGGCGCGCGCCGCAGCTGACGGAGGACGTCGTGTCGATCAACGGGCTGCGGCTCGACCCGGCGACGCATCGCGTCGCGGCGCAATCCGACGGCAGCGAGATCAAGCTCGATCTCGGTCCGACCGAGTTTCGCCTGCTGCATTTCTTCATGACCCATCCGGAGCGCGTCCACAGCCGCACGCAACTGCTCGACCAGGTCTGGGGCGATCACGTGTTCGTCGAGGAGCGCACGGTCGACGTGCACATCAAGCGGCTGCGCGCCGCGCTCAAGCCCGCCGGCTGCGATGCTATGATCGAAACCGTGCGCGGCAGCGGCTACCGGCTCGCGAAACACGCGTAACGGTTGCGCGGCGCGAAGGGTCAGCGCCGCCGCGTGACATCGTTTTCCTCTTTCGTCGGGCGCCGAATCATGAACATCATCTGGGCGCGCTTTCTGGTGTCGCTCGTCCTGCTCGCGCTCGTGAGCGGAATCATCGGCGCAATCGCGGGCCCAGTGCCGGGCCTCGTCTTCGCGCTCGCGATGCTCGTCGTGCAGGGTTTCGTCAGCACCTTCCACACGCAGCGCCTCTGGCGCCTGCTCGATGCGCCCGTCTACGGCGAAGTGCCGAGCGCGCCGGGCATCTGGGGCGAGATCTACTACCGGCTGCACAAGCTCGCGAAGCAGTGGCACGCGCAGGTTCGGCAGGTCGAGCAGCAGCATTCGCGTTTCATTCAGGCGATCCAGGCGTCGCCGAACGGCGTCGCGATGCTCGACGACCGCGATCAGATCGAGTGGTGCAACGCGATCGCGGAAGTGCACTTCGGGCTCGACGCGAAGCGCGACCTGCGCCAGCACATCACGCATCTCGTGCGCCATCCGGATTTCGTCCGCTACCTGAACGGCCAGCATTACGACGAGACGCTCGTGATGCGCGGCATGGGCGGCAACCGGCAGAACGTGCTCGCCGTGCAGGTGTTTCCGTACGGGGAGAATCGCAAGCTGCTGCTCACGCAGGACATCACCGAGCTCGAGCGCACCGATGCGATGCGGCGCGACTTCGTCGCGAACGTCTCGCATGAGCTGAAGACGCCGCTCACCGTGCTGTCGGGCTTTCTCGAGACGATGCGCGAGCTGCCGCTGTCGGACGACGAGCGCGCTCGCTATCTCGAGCTGATGGAGCAGCAGGCGTCGCGGATGCGGCACATCGTCACCGATCTGCTCGTGCTCGCGAAGCTCGAAGGCGAGAGCAAGCCGCCCGCCGATCGGGCGGTCGACATGCGCACGGTGCTCGATCATCTGAAGGACGATGCGCAGACGCTGTCGAACGGCCATCACGAGATCACGTTCAAGGTTGACGAGACGCTCGCGGTGACGGGCGCGCAGACCGAGATTTTCAGCGCGCTCGGCAACCTCGTGACGAATGCGATCCGCTATACGCCTGACGGCGGGACGATTCGCGTCGAATGGCGGCGCGACGGCGCGCAGGCTGTGTTTTCGGTCACCGACAGCGGCCTCGGCATCCCGGCCGCCGATCTGCCGCGGCTCACCGAGCGTTTCTATCGCGTCGATCGCAGCCGCTCGCGCGACACGGGCGGCACGGGGCTCGGGCTCGCGATCGTCAAGCACGTGCTGCAACGGCACGACGCGCAACTGTCGATCCAGAGCGAGGAAGGGCGAGGCAGCACGTTCAGCGCGCGCTTTCCCGCGCATCGGACGATCAGCCGGCGACACGCGGCGTGATGTGAGGCGCGCGCGGCGCCGGGGATCGCCGCGCTTCTCCGTCGAGGTTTTTCGATTCGGCGGCGCACGCGCGTCGCGTTGCCGCGTCGAACGGGCGCCGCCGTCCGTCAGCAGAATTTCGCGAGGAGCCCGAGCTGCGCGTTGCGCGGCGCCTTGCCCGCGCGGCGTCGGCGATAGTGGCCGTCGCTCTGCATGAGCCACGCGGATTGATTGTCCCCGAGGAACACCGACAACCCTTCGGCGATCACGCGGCGCTTGAGCTTGCGATCGCGCACCGGGAACGCGACCTCGACGCGCCGGAACAGATTGCGATCCATCCAGTCGGCGCTCGACAGATAAACACGCTCTTCGCCGTCCGCGTGGAAGTAATAGATCCGGTGGTGCTCGAGAAAGCGCCCGACGATCGAACGCACCGTGATGTTCTCCGACAGCCCCGGTACGCCGGGTTGCAGCGCGCACACGCCGCGCACGATCAGGTCGATCTTCACGCCGGCTTGCGACGCTTCGTAGAGCTCGGCGATCACGGTCGGCTCGAGCAGCGCATTCATCTTCGCGACGATCCGAGCACGCTTGCCGGCGCGCGCGTTTCCGGCCTCCGCGCGGATGTGCTCGATCAGCCGCGGATGCAGCGTGAACGGCGATTGCCACATCTCGTGCAGCTTCAGTTCGCCGCCGATGCCCGTCAGCTGCTGGAACACATGATGCACGTCCTCGCAGATCGTGGGCTCGGACGTCATCAATCCGAAGTCGGTGTAAAGGCGCGCGGTGCGCGGATGATAGTTGCCGGTGCCGAGGTGCGCGTAGCGGCGCAGCACCGATTTGCCGCCTTGCGTCGCGCGGCGCACGATCAGCATCATCTTCGCGTGGCACTTGTGGCCGACGACGCCATATACCACGTGCGCGCCCACCGATTCGAGCTGCGCGGCCCAGTTGATGTTCGTCTCCTCGTCGAAGCGCGCGAGCAGCTCGACGACGACCGTCACTTCCTTGCCGTTGCGCGCGGCTTCCATCAGCGCGTCCATCAGCGGCGAATCGGTGCCGGTGCGGTAGATCGTCTGCTTGATCGCGACGACGCTCGGGTCCTGCGCGGCCTGCTGCAGCAGCTCGAGCACCGGCTGGAAGCTCTCGTATGGGTGGTGCAGCAGGATGTCGCCGCGATCGATCGCGTCGAACATGGACGGCGCGTTCGCGATCGCGGGCGGGATCGCCGGCAGGAACGGCGTGAACTTGAGCTCGGGCAGGTCGACGAGATCCGGCAACTGCATCAGCCGCACGAGATTGACGGGGCCGTCGACGCGGTAGCAGTCCTTCTCGGTCAGGCCGCTTTCGTCGAGCAGGCGCCGCACGAGATGCGGCGGCGTGTCGGCCGATACCTCGAGCCGCACCGCATTGCCGAGATGGCGCGCGGGCAGTTCGCCCTGCAGCGCGACGCGCAGGTTCGTGATTTCGTCTTCGTCGACGAAGAGCTCGCTGTTGCGCGTGATGCGAAACTGGTTGCAGCTCTTGACGACGAGCTTCGGAAACAGCTCGCCGACGAAGCGCTGCATCAGCGAGCTGAGCAGCACGAACCCGTGCTGAAAACCCGACAGCTCCTGCGGCATGCGCACGAGGCGCGGCAGCGCGCGCGGCGCCTGCACGATGCCCATCACCGCCTGGCGGCCGAACGCGTCGCGGCCTTCGAGCTCGACCACGAAGTTCAGGCTCTTGTTCAGCACGCGCGGGAACGGATGCGCGGGATCGAGGCCGATCGGCGTGAGCACGGGCAGCAGCTCGTCGAAGAAGTAGCGGCGCGCCCATTCGATCTGCGCGTCGCTCCACGTCTCGGTGCCGTGAAAATAGATGCCTTCCTGTTCGAGCGCGGGCAGGATCGTTTCGTGCAGCATCGTGTACTGCCGGTGCACGAGCCGCTGGGCGCGCTCGACGACGAGGCCGTACACGTGCTGCAGCGACATGCCGTCCGGCGCGAGCGCGCCGGGATTGTCGCGCATCTGCTCCTGGAGGCCGGCCATCCGGACTTCGAAGAATTCGTCGAGGTTGCTGCTCGTGATGCAGATGAAGCGCAGGCGCTCGAGGAGGGGCACGTGCGGATCGGCGGCTTGGGCGAGCACGCGCTCGTTGAAGCCCAGGATGCCGAGTTCGCGATTCAGGAGCGGATAACGGAGAGACATCGGCAGAGAATACGGAAGGTCAGGCGCAGACTCGAAAGGTCGCTCGGAAATTCTCACGGTGCGATGACGTGCTGATGACAGTTTGATGTTTGTCGGCCAATCATACGCTCGAAAACCTGGGATTTCATAAAAGCGTCCTCTAGATACAATGAAAGCCGGTGTCGGCCGGCGCGCGACCGACACCGGAAGGCGCGCAGCGCTTAAAATGGCGCCTTTGATCTTTTCGGTGCGCGCAGTGTCGCCTGCGCGCGCCAGGCGAGAACGGAGCCCCCTCGATGGTTACATCCCCGCATCTACTGGCTGCCGTCGATCTCGGCTCGAACAGCTTCCGGCTCATCGTCGGGCGCGTCGAGGAGACGCCCGCGGGCAGCCAGATCTACCCCGTCGACGCGCTGCGCGAGCCCGTGCGGCTCGCGGCGGGCCTGTCCCGCGACAAGATGCTCGATCGCGCGTCGCAGGAGCGCGGCTGGGAAGCGCTCAAGCGCTTCGGCGAGCGGCTGCGCGATTTCCACCCGGATCACGTGCGCGCGGTCGCGACCAACACGCTGCGGGTCGCGAAGAACGCCGGCGAGTTTCTCGCCGAGGCGGAGGCGGCGCTCGGTTTTCCGATCGAGGTGATCGCGGGCCGCGAGGAGGCGCGCCTCATCTACGCGGGCGCCGCGCACTCGGTGCCGGCGAGCGCCGGCAAGCGGCTCGTCGTCGACATTGGCGGCGGCTCGACCGAGTTCATCATCGGCCAGCATTACACGCCGCTCGTGATGGAGAGCCTTTACATCGGCTGCGTGAGCCATAGCCGCGCGTTCTTTCCGGCCGGCAACGTCGACGAATACACGATGCGCCAGGCCGAGCTCGCTGCGAAGCGCGAGATCCAGATCATCTCCGGCGAATACAAGAAGGCGGGGTGGGATCAGGCGATCGGCTCGTCCGGCACGGCGCGCGCGCTCGCGGAGCTCGTCGAGGCGAACGGCTTCAACGACGCGGGCGTGTCGCACGGAATCTCGCGCGGCGGCCTCGAGCGCCTGAAGCGCGCGCTCATCAAGGCCGAGAACGTGAACCGGCTGAAGCTCGTCGCGCTGAAGCCCGATCGCGTGCCGGTGCTCGCGGGCGGGCTGTCGATCATGCTCGCGGTGTTCGAGGAACTCGGCATCGACTACGTCGACACGACGGACGGCGCGCTGCGCCTGGGCGTGCTGTACGACCTGCTCGGCCGCACGCAGCACGAGGACATGCGCGCGGTGACGGTCGACGGCTTCACGCGCCGCTACGGCGTCGATCGCGCGCAGGCGGCGCGCATCGGCGCGCTCGCCGCGCGCTTCTACGACCAGCTCGACGAGCCCGAAGGCGAGGATCGCGATGAAAGCCGCACGTTCCTCGGCTGGGCGGCCGCGCTGCACGAGATCGGGCTGTCGATTTCGCACAGTGCGTACCACAAGCATTCGGCGTACATCGCGAGCAACGCCGACATGCCGGGCTTCTCGCGCACCGACCAGGCGCGGCTCGCCGCGCTCGTGCTCGGGCACGCGGGCAAGCTCGGCAAGTTGTCGCAGTCGCGAGAAGTCGAGTGGCCGCTGTTGTTCTGCCTGCGCCTCGCCGCGCTGCTGTGCCGGCGCCGCAACGACGCCGGCTTGCCCGACATTGACGTCGCGCAGATGAAAAAGGGCGGCTACGAAGTGCACCTGCCGAGCGCATGGGTTCAGCAGAATCCGCTCACCGACTACAACCTCAGTCAGGAGGCTGCCGAGTGGGAGAAGGTCGGCATTCCGTATCGTGTCGTCTATACCGGCGCGTGATCCGGTTGCGGTGCGGCGGCGCGTCTGCCCCCGGGCGGCGGGGTGCGCCGGTTCGTGACCGCCGCCGCGCGGCGGGCGTTTCCGGGCGCTCCAGCGGAGGGCTCGTGTCGAGTGCCGGCGGGCTGTCGCGGCTTCGCCTAGCGCGCGGGGCCGGTGCGCGACGTGCGCAAGCCGAGGCGTCCGTAGCGCCGGCGGCGCGGTGCCGGGCCCGGCAAGCCCTTGCGGCGAGACGGCCCGCGCGTCGGCCTGTCGGGCGCCGCAGGCAGGCCGTCGTAAGTCGGCGCGCTTACGGCGACGTGCACACGATCGCCGTCAGAAACGGAAACGCGTTCTTGACGACCGCCCGGCTGCCTGCCTCGCGCACCTTTGCCTCCACCGCTTGCTCCGAGCCCCGGACGACGACGCCATACGCCCAGTCGCCGATCGGCTCACCGTCGCCATGCGTGAAGAGCGGGTCGTTTGCCTGATAGCCGAGCACGACGTAGACCGGGAAGCCATAGGCGGTCAGCGTGCGATTCGTGCGGAACGCATTCATCGAGTTCGCTTCGACGTGCATCGGTTGCGAGCGGATCGCGCCGCTTGCGGCGAGCGGCGCGACGAACGCGTGGCCCGTCGACGAGCAATCGAGCGCGGCGTCGAGCGCCTGTGAATCGGCGTACGCGGACGATGCGATCGCAAGTGTCGCGATCGGGATCAGCAGTCGGGCAATCGAGCGGAGTGAGTTGTTCATGCGGTGGCGCTCGCCGGATGGGCGGCGGGTTGTCGACGGCCCTGGGCGGGCGGTTTGGTCGAAGTTGGGCGGGAAAGGCGCGACGCGGCGTGCGCAGCCCTCTCGAATGGCTTTTTCTTTCGAACCTGACGGATCGGCCGCGGCTTGCCGGCGCGGGTTGCCCGATGATAGCGAAAACGCCCGGCACGCGCAGGCGGATCGGCGCGGACCCTTCGGGCACGCGTGTCCGGAGCAGGAGACGCAGGGGCGGCGTCGACTGGAGAGGTCGCGACGGCGCTTGCGCTTGCGCGGGCCCGTGTCCGCGGACATCATGCCCGTTCGGGACGTGCCCGTTCGGGACGTGCCCGTTCGGGACGTGCCCGTTCGGGACGTGCCCGTTCGGGACGTGCCCGTTCGGGACGTGC
This sequence comes from Burkholderia thailandensis E264, assembly GCF_000012365.1. NCBI lineage: Bacteria > Pseudomonadati > Pseudomonadota > Betaproteobacteria > Burkholderiales > Burkholderiaceae > Burkholderia > Burkholderia thailandensis. The sequence goes on along the minus strand of NC_007651.1, from coordinate 3,173,938 downwards.
CCGTTCGGGACGTGCCCGTTCGGGACGTGCCCGTTCGGGACGTGCCCGTTCGGGACGTGCGCGTCGGCGACATGCGCGTCGGCGACATGCGCGTTCGAGACATGCCCGTTCGCGATGATCGACCCGCATGCGGCCGACGATCTATGATGAGCGCTGCGCTCGCCCGGATGGTGGCTTTCCGCCGGCTTCGGGCTCGCCGCGCGCGGCGGTTGCCGGAACCATGCCGGGAGCCGCCGCGCGCGACTATCCGCCCGATGAAAGTGAATTCATGATGCGTCGCACCGACCTGGCCCGCTTCGACGATTCGCGCCGCCGCGCGCTCGCGCTGCGCCGCTATGGCGTCGGCGCGGCGTTGTGCGCGGTGCTGGCGCTCGTCGACGCCGTGTGGCTGCGCGCGGACGGCTACGCGTTGCGAGGGGCCGGCGTCGCCTTGGCCGCACGGGCGATTGCCGTCTGCGCGGCGTTCGCGCTCGTGTTGGACGGCATCGCACGCGTGCCGCGCTACTCGGAAGTCGCAGCGCGTTTTCGTTATCGTGAAGCCGCCCGCACGTTCGCGTGGCTCGCGCTCCTTGCCGCATTCGTCGCGGCGGCCGGCATCCTGTCCTACCTGTGCGTGACATTGAGGCCGCCGCTGATCGACGACGCGCTGATCCGTCTCGATGGCCATCTCGGCTTCGACTGGCCCGCCGTCTATGACCGGATTCGCGCGCATCCCGCGCTGCAGCGCGCGCTCGCGTTCGCGTATGACAGCGCGCAGTGGCAGTTGATCGGGATACCGATCTGGCTGGGCTTGACGAGGCGCGACGACGACCTGTCGGAGTTCGTCACGCTCTTCATGCTGACGAGCATGATGGTGCTGCTGATTTCGACGCCGTTTCCGGCGGCGAGCGCGTTCCTGCATTTCCGGGTGTCCGATCCCGTCGCGCTGTCGGCCGTGAGCGATTTCGTGCGATTGCGCGACGGGACGTTGCGCGTGATCGATCTGGCCGCGCTGCAGGGCATGGTGTCGCTGCCTTCGTTTCACACGGTGCTCGGCGTGCTGTTCGCGTATGCGCTGCGGCGCGTGCGCGTCGTCGCGCCGTTCGCGCTGCTCTTCAACGGCTGGATGATTGTGTCGACGCCGACGCAGGGCGGCCATTATCTCGTCGATGTGCTGGCCGGCTTGCTCGTCGCGTTCGCGGCGATTTTCGCGCTTCGCTATGCGGCCGACGCGCGCGCGAGTTCGAACGCGGCCTTGTTCCGCGGCCTGCGGCGGCCGTCGATGGCCGGATCGGCGACGGATGGCGATTCGTCGCTTGCCCGACGCATCGCCCGCGCATCGCGGTCGCGCGGCGACGCATGAGCCATCCGGCGGGCCTCGGGATTCCATTGCGTTTGCCGGTTTCGCTTGCTATCACAGATGGCAGCGGGCGATCTCATTGCGCGACGTTCGTCCGCCGTCTACGAACAACGACCAGGAGGACGCGGTATGGCCAGCCCGATTGCCCGCAAGATCATGATCATCCGGCATGCGGAGAAACCGGCCGGCGACGGCGCGCCATACGGCGTGAACGCAAAGGGCGAGCAGGACGTCGAGGCGCTCACCGTGTTCGGTTGGCAACGCGCGGGCGCGCTCGCGGTGTTGTTCGCGCCGAGCCGTGGCCCGCTGCAGCACGCCGATCTCGCGACGCCCGGCTGGCTGTTCGCCGCGGCGGTTGCGAAGCATGCGAAGAGCAAGCGTCCGATCGACACGATCACGCCGCTCGCGCACAAGCTCGGGCTCGCGATCAGTGATGCCTACACGAAGGGGCAGGAAAAGAACTTGGCTCAGGCGGCCGTCGCGAGCAACGGGTGCGTGCTGATCGCGTGGCAGCACGAGGACATTCCGGCGATCGCCGGCGCGCTTCCGCTCGGCAAGCAGACGGTGCCGCAGAAATGGCCCGACGATCGCTTCGACGTCGTCTGGGTGTTCGATCTCGATGACGCGAGCGGCACGTATCGGTTCCGCCAGGTGCCGCAGATGTTGTTGAAGGGGGATCGGAGCAGCGTGATCGATTGACCGGCGAGGGCGCACGGCGTGTCGTTTCATGCTCGATCGACGCCGTCCGCCGATCGAATCACGCGCCGCCGGAGAAGACGGGGGGAGTCGCCGCTTCGGGAGAACGATCGAGTCTCGTCACTGAACCACTGGAAACGACGGAGGCACGATGTCCGCCGTAAAACGGCCAGCATTGCGCCTGGTTTGCGAACTCGCGGTGATGACACATGCACCGGCTCGGCGACGACAAGCGCTTGGTCGGGATCTCGCCGGCCGTGGCTGCGGCGCTCGCGTCACGCATTGCCGGCGATAAGGCTGCCGGGCGCTACGTGGCGCGAGTTGCTCTCGTCATTCGTCCGTGAGCTACAGCCGGCGCTTCACATCGGCGCGTCGGCGCGTTCTTGACGCGGGTTCCTCGCCTCGAGTCGATCGACGCGGACTAGAAGTTCGCTCATCTGGCGTTCTAGCGTGCGGTCCTCGCCAAGGCGCACCCGAATCGTATTGAGCCGGAGTCGCCAATATGCGGGATCGCATACCACTGTGTTACTGGCGAATTCCTTTCTCGTTTTCTCGAGGAGTCCGATCGCTGCCTCGATATGCGCGCAATTCATGCGCTGCATAACCATGCCAACTCATTCTCGTGTCCCTCCTTCGTGCTCGCCTCGATTCAATGTTGGCGCGTTGCATTGCGAGAGAAATTGATTTGACTCAGAGACTGGCGACGGGAGAGGCGCGAACGGGTCTGCCGTTGGGCACGGGCGCAAAAAATTCCGCGTGGTCGCGGGCTTCATCGCGCCCGACGCGGCGCCTTGATTGGGCGCCGGCCGGACCCTTTCCATAAAGGGGCCGCAGTGGAACCCTCTTTATATCTTTGTATAGTGGTCGGAGCGATAGGATTCGAACCTACGACCCTCTGATCCCAAATCAGATGCGCTACCAGGCTGCGCTACGCTCCGAGGAATCGGCGATTGTATCGCTCTTGCCCAAATCGGGTCAATCTCCGCGTGCAATCGTTCACGTGTGCGTGCAGACTGCGCAACCATGGCGGATGTGCGGTGTCTCGCTCGCCGGGCCGCGAAACCGCAGCGTGCGGCTTCGCTCATTTTGGAGACGTCTCGTGATGAACCTGATTCTCTGGCGACATGCCGAAGCCGAAGACTACGCGAGCACCGATCTCGCGCGCCAGTTGACCGCGCGCGGCCGCAAGGACGCGCAGGCCGTCGCGAAGTGGCTGCGCGCGCGCATCGAGCGCCATGCGACGGTGCTTGCGAGCCCCGCCGCGCGCACCGTGCAGACGGCCGAGGCGCTGACCGATCACTACCGAACCGCGAACGCGCTTGCCCCCGGCTGCGACGTCGGGGACGTGCTCGCCGCGGCCGGTTGGCCGGACGGGATCGCATCGACGGTCGTCGTCGTCGGGCATCAGCCGACGCTCGGCAGCGTGGCCGCATATCTGCTCGCCGGCTCCGACGAGAGCTGGAGCATCAGGAAGGGCGGGCTGCTGTGGTTTTCGAGCCGCACGCGCGAAGGCAATGGGCAGACCGTGCTGCGCGCGGCCATTTCGCCCGATCTGGTTTGATTGGGGCGCAATCAAACGCCATTCCCCGCTTTCTGCTAAAGTCAAATCGGCGACACGTCACCGAATGGACACCGTTTTGCCACGTAAGCGTCACGGCCGGTTACTACATTGGCGGGCATGTCGTCTCCTTCCTTACGACCAGGAAAGCCTAATGCGAGAACTGCCGACGCCTACGCTCCCACTTGCCTCGCTACCCCTTGACCTGCCGCGCCGCCGGCTGCCGCGTGCGGCCGAGACGGTCACCGCCGAGTTCCGCCTGCGCGCCGCATGGGCGCGCACCGAAGACGAGCTGCGCGAAGCGCAGCGGCTGCGCCACAGCGTGTTCGCCGAGGAAATGGGCGCGCACGTGAGCGGCCCGGCTGGGCTCGATGTCGATCCGTTCGACCCTTACTGCGATCACTTGCTTGTGCGCGATCTCGACACGCTGAAGGTCGTCGGCACCTATCGCGTGCTGCCGCCGCATCAGGCGGCGCGTGTCGGCCGCCTGTACGCGGAAGGCGAGTTCGACTTGTCGCGTCTCACGCACCTGCGCTCGAAGATGGTCGAGGTCGGCCGCTCGTGCGTGCATCGCGATTATCGCAGCGGCGCCGTCATCATGGCGCTGTGGGGTGGCCTCGGCACCTACATGCTGCAAAACGGCTACGAGACGATGCTCGGCTGCGCGAGCGTTTCGATGGCCGACGGCGGCCACTACGCGGCGAATCTCTATCAATCGCTCGGCGACGCACTGACGGCGCCGGAATACCGGGCGTTCCCGCACACGCCGTTGCCCGTCGACGAGTTGCAGACCGGCGTGAAGGTCGCGCCGCCGCCGCTCATCAAGGGCTACCTGCGGCTCGGCGCGAAGATCTGCGGCGCACCCGCGTGGGACCCCGACTTCAATTGCGCGGACTTCCTGACGCTGTTCCGCCTGTCGGACATCAACGCCCGCTACGCGCGCCACTTCCTGAGCGATCCGCTGCCGCGCTGACGCGGCCGGGCGCGAACGGAACGATCGGTCCGCGCGGCGTGACGGCACGGCGATATTGCGTCGCCGTGCCGTTTTTCATCGGCAATCGAATCGTTCAGTGAATCGAAGCGGCGGCGCATGCTGCCGCGTCGTGGATTTCGTATGCACCGCGCGATTCGCGACGCGCTGCGGTCGCGCACATTCCGGCGCGCAAACGGCGTCTGTCCCGCAGGCCGCAGGCCGGCATCAGCGGTGATCCCGAGCGGGCGTGTCCGCGCCCGACGCAGGCGCGCCGTGCGTTCTCGCGCGCGGCGGCGCGCTCGTCATCCGTGAGGCGGCGGAAGCGGGGCGCTCGGGCGTCAGTGCTTGCGCCGCCAGTCGAGCAAGTGATGCTCGGCCATCCAGTGATGGATCATGCCTTCACCGTTGTGCGCGCGCTTGTACTCGCGCGATTCGTACACCGACAAGCTGACGAGCACCAGCAGCCCGATACCCAGGCCGATCAGGCCTGCAATCGATTCGGCATCCATGGCAGTCCTCCTTTCAAACGGACGTAGCGCCACGTCTACATAGTAGGACATGCCGACGCGGACGCGAAGCCGCGCGTCGGCGTCATCGCGCGCCGATTTACAGTAGACTCGCCGGGCGCTATCCGGTGAGAACCGGGGCGCGATCGACCGATCATCTCGAGGAATTCCATGATTCGCATTGTCATCGCCGCGCTCGTGGCGGCTGCGCTCGCCGGCTGCGCGAGCGATCCCAGGGGCCGCCGCGGCACGCCGCCGCAAGATCCGCCCGACTATCAGGGCGTGCCGACCGACATGACGCCGCCGTCGATGCTCGGCGAGCCCGGCGCGGGCGGAGGCATTGCGACGCCTGCGAAATGACCGCGATCGAGGCGGCATACGTGGCGGCGGATGGAAAGCGCGTGATGAGCATGTTGGCCTTCAGCCGGACGATTGATACGCGTCCGCGTCCGAGCGAGCCGCGTGGGCGACGCGATCTGGCCGCCGGCGCTTGCATGCCGGGCTGACGGCGATCGACGACCGGCGGCCGCCGATGCGCGACGCGGATGGGCGTCGTCTTTACCGTGGCCGGCGCGATGTGCGCGTCAGCCGGCGGCGCGCGCCGGCGCCGCCGCGTCTTGCGCGATGGCTTGCTCGAGCGCCGGCAGCCGGCGTGCAAGCGTCGCGCCGCGTGCGGCCATGAACACGAGCAATGCGATCCAGAGCCCGTGATTGCCGAACGGGCCGACCAGCGCGAGCGTTGCGGCGACGAACAGCGCGAACGATGTCGCCATCGCTCGCATCAGTGCGCGCGTGTGCGTCGCGCCGATGAACACGCCGTCGAGCATGAAGCCCCAGACGGAAATGACCGGCGAGAGCGCGGCCCACGGAAGATAGCGTTCTGCTACGCCGCGCACGGACGATTGATCGGTGAGCTGCGCGACGATCCAACTGCCGGCGCCCCAATAGGCGAGCGCGAACGCGAGCGCGCCGATTCCCGCCCACAAGAACGTCGTGCGCAGCGCTTGCCGGAATGCATCGCGATTTCGCGCGCCGGCCGCGGCGCCGACGAGCGCCTCGGCAGCATGCGCGAAGCCGTCGAGCGCATATGCCATGAAAGTCTGGAAATTGAGGAGCAGCGCGTTGGCTGCGAGCGTTGCGTCGCCTTGCCGCGCACCGAGATGCGCGAACCAGCCGAACGCCGACAGCAGGCACAGCGTGCGGATGAAGATATCGCGATTGAGGGCGACGAGACGCGCGAGCGCCGCGCGATCGAAGAGTTCGGCGCGACCGATCTTCGCGAGGCCGCGCGGGTTCAGCCAGCGCAGCAGCAGCAAGCTGAGCGCGAAGCCCGTGATGTCGGCGGTCGCGGTCGCGGCGCCGATGCCGGCGACACCCCAGTCGAAGCGGTACACGTAGAGCAGCACGGCGCCGATGTTGACGACGTTGACGAACACCTGGATCACGAGCGCTAGACGCACGCGCTGCATGCCGAGCAGATAGCCGAGCACGACATAGTTCGCGAGCGCGAACGGCGCGGCCCAGATTCGTGCGTGAGCGTATTCGAGCGCGGTTGCGCGCACTGCATCGCTACCGCCGAGCGCGGCGAACGCGATGCCGACGAGCGGTGTCTGCAGCGCGAGCACCGCCGCGCCGAGCGCGAACGCCAGCAGGAGCGCGCGCAGCACGTTGATGCGGATTCCCGCGAGGTCATTCGCGCCGAATGCCTGCGCGACGAGCCCGGTCGTTCCCATCCGCAGGAAGCCGAAGCCCCAGTACACGAAACTGAAGAAGAGGCCGCCGAGCGCGACACCGCCGAGATATTGCGGGCCGTTCAGGTGGCCGGCGACGGCCGTGTCGACTGCGCCGAGAATCGGTTGCGTGAGGTTCGCGGCGATGATCGGCAGCGCGAGGCCGAGGACGCGCCGATGCCGGTTCCCGGCAGGTCGCGGCTCGGGGTCTTCGCCCGCGTGCGCGGAAGTGGAGGAGGCGGACATCGCGGCGTTATGCGCGTTCCTGCACGCACACCCACGGCGACACGACGACTGCCCAGAGCTCCGGATCGCGCGTTGCATAATCCTGCGCGGTGCTGGCCTGCATCCGCTCGACGTGGCCCGCGGACAACCAGCGCGTGACCTGTTCCTTGTCGTCACTTGCGATCGCTTCGGCAACGCTCACGAGATCGAGATCGCGCGCGACCGACAGCAGCTTGCCTTGCGCGAAAAAACGCTCGAGATCGCACCAGTCGATCTTCGCGGTTTCGCCGAGCAGGTTCAGATAGAGCGGGCTGTGCGACTCGGAGGATGGGGTGTTCGAAGACATGGAGTGACGTGACGGAACGACAGTGAGCGCAACTATAAACCATTCGCGCGGCCGGCGAGACTCGGCCGTTCGGACGAGTTTCGCGACGGACGGCGGCATGCGACGATCGGGGCGTGCGTGTGTCGACGCGGCGTTCGAACGGCAGGCGCGGGTGCCGCCGCGCTATTTGCACGGCGGCCGCGATGCCGGTGTCGCGCATAAGCGCAGAGCGGCCCGGCTGCTTCGCTCATGCGGCAACGCGACGATGCGCGGCGCATCGCGCGCGTCAAGCGTCGCGCAGCGCGCGGCGGATGATCTTGCCCGTCGCGGTCATCGGCAGGTTGTCGACGAATGCGACCGCGCGCGGATATTCGTGTGCGGCGAGCCGTGTCTTCACGTGCGCCTGCAACTCGCGTGCGAGCGCGTCGTTTGCTTCGTAGCCGGCGTTCAGCACGACGAACGCCTTGACGATCTCGGTGCGGGTCGCGTCGGGCACGCCGACGACAGCCGCCATTCGTACGGCCGGGTGCTTGAGTAGACAGTCCTCGATCGGACTCGGGCCGATCCGGTAGCCGGCGCTCGTGATCACGTCGTCGTCGCGGCCGACAAAGCGAACGAAGCCGTCGGCGTCGGCGACGCCGACGTCGCCCGTCAGCAGAAAGCCGCCGGCGAATTTCTCGCGAGTTGCATCAGGCTTGCGCCAATAGCCGATGAACATCACGGGGTCGGGCGCACGTACGCCGATGTTGCCCTCGGCGCCGGGCGGCAGCACGTTGCCTGCATCGTCGACGATCGCGACGCGATGTCCGGGCACGGCCTTGCCGATCGTGCCCGCGCGCGGCTCGAACAGCGCGCCGCACGACGACAACACGACGTTGCATTCGGTCTGGCCGTAGAACTCGTTGATCGTCACGCCGAACGCATCGCGGCCCCATGCGACGAGTTCGGCGCCGAGCGACTCGCCGCCGCTCGCCACCGATTCGAGCGCGAGCGCGTAGTGCCCGCGAGGCTGCGTGACGGCCGCGCGCATCAGCTTCAGTGCGGTCGGCGGCAAGAACGTGTGCGTGACGCCGTGCCGCGCGAGCAGCTCGAACGCGGCTGCTCCGTCGAATTTCTCGAAGCGTCGCGCGAGCACCGGCACGCCGTGATGCAGCGACGGCAGCAGGACGTCGAGGAGCCCGCCGATCCACGCCCAGTCGGCGGGCGTCCAGAACAGGCGCGCACGCGCGGGAAACAGGTTTTGCGACATCTCGACGCCCGGCAGATGGCCGAGCAGCACCCGGTGCGCGTGCAGCGCGCCCTTGGGTTTGCCCGTCGTGCCGGACGTGTAGATGATGAGCGCGGGATCGTCGGCCGATGTGTCCGCCGGCTGAAACGTGTCCGATTCGGCCGCGAGCGCCGCATCGAATGCGAGCACGCCGGGCTCGGCGAGATCGGGCGCGCCGTCGACGCAGTAGATCGTCGCGAGTGACGGCAGCGATGCGTGCAGCGGCGCGATCTTCTCGTAGCCGGCGCGATCGGTGACGACTGCGACGGCGCCGCTGTCGCCGAGGCGGAATTCGAGCGCGTCCGCGCCGAACAGCGTGAAGAGAGGGACTGCGATCGCGCCTAGCTTGTAGGCGGCCAGATGGGCGATCGCCGTTTCCGGGCATTGCGCGAGCAGGATGCCGATCCGGTCGCCGCGCTTCACGCCCGCGCGTGCGAAGCTGTTCGCGAGTCGATTAGAGCCGCTCCTCAACTCGTCGAACGTGTAGCGTGTAATGAAGCCGTCCGCATGCTCGTGAATCAGTGCGACGCGGCCGCTGCCGTCGGCCCACTTGTCGCATGCGTCGACGCCGATGTTGTAGCGCGCGGGAACGCGCCATGCGAAGCGGTCGACGAGCTCGGCGTAATCGGCGGCATGGGGCAGCATCGTGCGTCTCCGGTCGTTTTTTCGTGTGCCGTTTCGATGCACAGTACACCGAATCGCCGGGCGCGCGCTCGCCCGTTAGGGTCGATCCTAGACGGCACGTTCATGCACAAACCACAAATGCTGCGTATGATCGTTTTACCAACGATAGATACGACCATGAACCTGCTTCTGATAGCTACGGGGCTCAGCGTCATAGGGATCGGCGCGCTGGTGGCGTTCGCGCGCCACGTCGATCCGCTGTCCGGCCGTCTGCACGGCCGGCTGCGCAAACGCTGATCGCATTCCTGATCCGTTCGCCCGGCACGCGCCGGACTGCGTACGTCGCGCCGTCGTGCGCGCTGCGCCGCGTCAGCGCGACGGCAGGTAGCGGGCGGGATCGATCGAGCGGCCGCCGTAGCGCAGCTCGAAGTGCAGCGCGACGCGATCGTTGTCGGTATCACCCATCTCCGCGATCTTCTGCCCCTGCGCGACCGTCTGGCCTTCCTTCGCGAGCAGCGTGCGGTTGTGCGCGTACGTCGTCAGAAAATCGGCGTTGTGCTTGATGATCAGCAGATTGCCATAGCCGCGCAGGCCGTTGCCCGCATAGACGACCGTGCCGGCCGCCGCCGCGAGGACGGGCGTGCCTGCGGTGTTCGCGATGTCGATGCCCTTCGATTTCGCTCCGTCGAACGAGCGGATCACGTTGCCGGCGGCGGGCCAGACGAGTGAGATGCTCGACGCGGGCTTCACGGAAGGCGCGGACGATGTGGCGGGCGACGAGGGCGCCGGGCGACTCGGGCTACGCGATGCGCTCGTCGTGCCCGGCGTCGACGCGGAGCCGGGCGGCGGCGCGATGCGCAGTACTTGACCGACTTCGATCGCGTCGGGATTCGTGATCTGGTTCCAGCGGACGATGTTCGCGACCGACTGGCGGTTCGATCGCGCGATCTTGGAGAGCGTGTCGCCGCGCTCGACCCGGTAGAAGCCGGGACCGACGGGCGTCGAGCCGCACGCGGCGAGCAGCGCGGCAAGCGATGCGACGACGAGTCGTCTCGTTGTTTTCAGAAACATTGAACCTCGCAAGGCGCCGCCGCGACGGTGCGCGGCGGCGGATACAAAAACGTCTAATTTTAACGGGTTCGGTACGGGCCTCGCCGTTTCGGGCCAGCATCGGCGTCGGAAGGGCTTGCGTGGAAGGATGCGTGCGGGTGAGGCGGGGCGGCGCGGCAGACGCTCGCGAGGGGAGCCGCGCCGCATCGTGCGGGCGCGCGCCGACGCCGGCCGGGCGCGTCAGGCGAGCGGCGTCACGCGAATGCGCAGCGCGGCGGTTTCCGTCGCGCCGGGCGCGACATGCCGCAGGCCAAGGCCGTTGTGAATCGCGTCAGGCAGGCCGAGCCATGGCTCGATGCAATAGAAGTTCGATCCGGGTGCTTCGGTCCAGGTCGTCACCGCGTACCACGGCACCGAGCCCGGACGGTTCAGGTCGATCTCGATCGCGTGCCGGCGGCCGGGCATCAGCACGCGCACCGGCTCGGCGGGAATGCCGTCTAGGCAGTGGAAGCGGTCGAGGATGGCCGGATCGTCGAGCGTATAGCGCGATGATCCGGGTTCGGGGGCGCTGATCGAGCCGTCGTCGAGCTGGCGGCGCCGCCGAGTCGGCGGCAACTCGAGCACGGTCGACGCACGCTCGGCGTGCGGCAGCGCGAAATAGAAATGATGGCCCGGGTAGTGCGGCAGCGGTGCGTCGCCGAGATTGGTCGTGGAGAGCGCGACGTCGAGCGTGCGCTCGTCGACGAGCCGGTAGCGTGCGGCGAAGCGGAATTCGAATGGGTAGCCGGCATGCGTGCGCTCGCTGCCGTGTAGCGACAGCGTGACGCCGCGACCGTCGGCGTCCGCTTGCGAGTCGAACGGCAGATCGCGCGCGAAGCCGTGCATCGGCAGTTCGCGCACGACACCCGCGCCGTCGCGCCAGAAACCGATCCGCCCGTCCACTCGATGCCGGCCGAGAAACGGGAACAGTAGCGGATTGCCGCCGCGGATCTTCGCGGGATTGGACCAGTCTGCGGCATCGGGCCAGAAGACGATGCTCGCGTCGCCGATACTCCATGACAGCAGCCGGCCGCCCGCTTCGGGCGCGATGCGTGCGAGCGATGCGCCGTCGGTGAGTTCGAGGATGTCCTGATTCTGGAAAGAGGGCATGGTGGCAGGCGTCGAGGTTTTCCAAGGTAGGTCGCCAAGGATAGCGGAATCGCCGCGCCGCGGGGCGCGCGCATCGGTGCGGCAGGCGACCGGGCGTGCGGCCGGCGCAAGCTCGTCGTGAGCACGGGCGGGCGCCGAGTGCATGGCGCACATGCGGGAAACCGAGAATGTCAAAAACAGCAAGCTGTAAGGATAATGACCCGGACCGGTCATGTTGATCGTGCCGGATCTGTCCCAACAAGGAGCGAGCATGGATCTTGCAACTGCGATGGCCCTCACGCTGTTCGGCATGTTCACGGGCAGCACCGTGTTGTTCTTCTACAAAGTCGGCCGCTGATTCGGCCGCCTTTCGTTCCGAAAGCGCTGTCTCAGTGCGTGGCGGTTTGCTTTCTATTTACTTTCGTTCGCATTAAAAGTGTATCTGGCTGTTAGCCAGGTACCCGATTCGCGCCAAACGCCTTGGCGCGGTCATTCTCGCTCGGCATAATCGGGGCGCGGTTTTTTCGGGCGGCGCGGCAATCTGCGCGACGCCGTTCCCGTCGATTCTCCTCGCTTAACCCTCTCCGATAAAAGGACCGACGCGTGAGCCTCTGGTTTCTGGTATTTCTGAGCGTCCTGCAGGGCGTCACCGAACTCTTTCCCGTCAGCAGCCTCGGGCATACGCTCCTCGTGCCCGCGTTGTTCGGCATGCATATCGACAAGCACGCGCCGCAACTGCTGCCGTTCCTCGTCGCGTTGCACCTCGGCACCGCGTTCGCGCTGCTGTGGTATTTCCGCGAGCGCTGGATTGCGTTGATCGCCGGCTTCTTCGCCTCGCTGAACGGGCGCAAGAACGACGAGGGCCATTTGATGTGGGCGCTCATCATCGGCACGATTCCGGCGGGGCTCGTCGGGCTGTTGCTCGAGAAGCGCATCGAACGCGTGTTTCACGATTTGAGGATTGTCGCGGTTGCGTTGATCGTCAACGGTATCCTGCTGTGGCTCGGCGATCGCATCCAGCGGGCGCGCGCGCATCGGCCTCCCGAAAAGCTGACGTTCAAGCAGGCGTTTTTCGTTGGCCTCGCGCAGGTGGGCGCACTGATTCCGGGTTTTTCGCGCAGCGGCCTGACGATGATCGCCGGCAACGCGGCCGGGCTCACTGCGGAAAAGGCGGCGGAGTTCTCGTTCCTGCTCGGCACGCCGATCATTTTCGCGGCGGGGCTGCTCGAATTGCCGAAACTGTTCCACGCGCCCGACCAGCTTGCCGACGCGCTGCTGGGCGGTGTGCTGACGGCGATCGCCGCGTATCTGAGCGTGCGTTTTCTGATGCGCTATTTCGAAGGGCGCGGGCGGCTCGCGTCGTTCGGCCTGTACTGCGCGCTCGCGGGGCTGTTCTGCCTCGGCTGGTTCATGTTCCACGCGCAGCCGGTTTGATCTGCCGCCATTGGCATTTCCGATCGCTTCCGCGAAGCGATCGGGTATAATTGCCGGCTCGGTTTTTGCCGGGTGCGTTGCGGGGCATTTTTCATGGCTGTCCGTGGTCTGCGACAGCCCGCCGCGACAATGAGCGCGGCGTTTGCCGCGATCTTCTCCTTCCTTTGCGACCGCCCTTAGCTCAGTCGGATAGAGCAACGGCCTTCTAAGCCGTAGGTCACACGTTCGAATCGTGTAGGGCGGGCCAATGAAATCAGTACATTGGCTGAAATTTTCGAATTTCCCATCCTCTGTTGGCATGCTCGTGTAGGCGACGTGTAGGTATTTGTGGTCAACCTGGATCGCAACCAATCCATGTGAACCGGCTGCTCTCACGTACAGGCGCTTGCAATGCCGAGCGCGGTTGCGCGACAAGATCGAGGCGTGGATGCTGGAGCAGGCGGGTATCGAGTTCCATGTGACCGAGACTCTGGCTGTAGGCGGGCGGTAGCTGAACGTAGCTCGTCTCATTGTTGGTTTGGCACACGTAAAATCCGTGGGTGACGGTGCCGACCCGGCGCCGTCAGTTATTCCAATGCGACGACGGGGCCATGACAGATACAAAATCGCAACAAGAACGCATTGCTGCCGCTAGAGCAGAGGCAGGTGAGCGGAAGAGGATGGGGGAGCAAGAGTCTTTCTATCGCAATTTTCTGTCTTTATCCGAAACGATACAGATGGTTGCCAACTGCATCCAAATTTCGGATGACGAGCTCGACCTGGTTGTACTGCCGGACAGCGAGCTGGGGGATGTTGCCGCTTTTGAGGCAAGGGTTGCTGCAACTTCTCTCAAACAGCTATTTCGAACCTCGCGAGCAGCCGACATACTTGGCTTGAACATTGCCAACACACCGGCAGGTCACCGCTTGCGCTGGTTCGACGTGACGACTGGACGAGGGGAAACCTATTGGCAGAGCGCTGCGGCGCGCGACGAAGGGCTGGCGCTTTTGGCTGACATGGCGAAATGGGAGTCCTCGGCTCGCGAAGCGCAACGTCGCCAAGCCATGTTCAATAGTTCACGCGAGCCTATCCGAATGTTTGTGTGTGAGGCATAAACTGATGGCCAAGGAGCCACTTTATGCCACGCAAACGCAAGGAAGAAGTGACGATTGAACCGGGCAAGGGCTTGAACCTGGACCCGGAACTGATCAAGCAACTGGTACCCGGAACGCTGGATCGGGCAACGATCAACGAGCAGCTCGCCGCGCTCAAGAAAGCAATCTTCGAACGCGCGCTGGGCGGCGAACTGACCCACCACCTCGGCTACGAGAAGGGCGATGCCAAGCCGGCAGGCCGCACGAACCACCGCAACGGCACCAGCCGCAAGCGCATCACGACCGACGACGACCTGCTCGACGTCGAGATTCCGCGCGACCGAGAAGGCACCTTCGATCCGGTGCTGATCGCCAAGGGCGAGCGACGCTTCACCGGCTTTGACGACAAGATCATCGCGATGTACGCACGCGGCATGAGCGTGCGGGAGATTCAGGGTTTCCTGCTGGAGATGTACGGCATCGAGGTGTCGCCGGACTTCATCAGTACGGTGACCGATGCCGTGATCGACGAAGTGCGCGAATGGCAGCAGCGGCCGCTCGAGCCGATGTACCCGGTCGTGTTCTTCGACGCCTTGCGAGTCAAGATCCGCGACGAAGGCGTGGTCCGCAACAAGGCGATCTACCTGGCGCTGGGCGTGCGCCGCGACGGCACACGCGACGTGTTGGGCCTTTGGATCGAGCAGACCGAGGGGGCCAAGTTCTGGCTGCGGGTGGTGAACGACCTTAAGCTGCGCGGCGTGCAGGATATCCTGATCGCCGTGGTCGACGGCCTGAAGGGCTTCCCGGAAGCGATCAACACGGTGTTCCCGGAAACGACGGTCCAGACCTGCATCGTGCATCTGATCCGGAACTCACTGGACTTCGCCAGCTGGAAAGACAGGAAATCGGTCGCAGCGGCGCTCAAGGAGGTCTATCGGGCACCGTCGGCCGAAGCGGCCGCCGTGGCGCTGGAAGCGTTCGATACGAGCCCGTGGGGTACGAAATACCCTCCGATTGCCGCGCTCTGGCGCCGAGCCTGGGATCAGGTGATTCCGTTCTACGCCTTCGCGCCTGACATCCGGAAAATTGTATATACGACCAACGCGATCGAGTCGCTGCACATGCAGCTTCGGAAGATCATCAAGGCGCGCGGCCACTTCCCGTCGGACGAGGCCGCGCTCAAACTGATCTGGCTGGCGCTGCGCAACGTCGTTGCCAAGTGGACCGGCTCCCGGCACGATTGGAAGAGTGCCATGACTCAGTTCGCACTGCTTTACCCGGAACGATTCAACATTGGAGTCTGAATCTCAACCCGCCTCACACACGAAATTCCGGATACCCCCAATCGGCGTCGAGATTGATTTTTCGGGCAATCTGCTCTGCGCTGTATCCTTTGGCGCGCAGCACTTGGATGCCGCTCAGCAGTTCTTCGGTCGTATGCCGCCGGCGTGCGATGTTCTCGGTCAATGAAATCAGGAATCGATCAACTTCCGGCGCATCGAAAATGCAGCACGGAATCATGGTCTCTCCCAAATGCTTCAGGGCTTCAAGGCGTCCCTGCCCGCATAGAACCTCGTACCAGTCGCCCTCCTTGTCTTTCCCGCCAAGCGCCACGCTGATTGGCCGCTTCAACCCGACCACGGCGATGTTCTCCACCAGTTGCGAAAAAAATAGGGGATTGCGTGTGCGCGGATTGAGTACGCGCAGCCGGTCAGCCGGAATTAGCAATATCTTCTCCGACGACGAAGGCGGCCCAGGTTTAGAATCTTGGTTGCCATTCATGACTGCCTCCACGTAGCGGCACTCGGCGGCCGAGATAGACGAGCATCGATAGGTCGTCGTAGCGGTAAGCGTCGAAGCCCTGTTCGTTGTAGTCGCCGAGGCGCAGCTGTTCTGACCAGACGTCGATGGCTGGAAGCAGGTAGTAGTCTCGGATCGACTGCGCGTCGGGGGCCATACGTACGGCGATCGTGATGTCGGGCTTCAGCGCGGTATCGAACCGTACAAGCCAGCGATTGGTGCCAGCATTGGTCGTGCGACATCGGCACAGGGCAAGCGAAACTGTGAATTCACCGTTGACCCGCAGCAGATCGGTTGTCGAGTTCCGATCTATTCGCGCTCCAGCGGCTGTCATGGCGTTCATTGCATCCGAAACGATGCTCGGATGCAGTTCGCGCAGACGGCGGTTAATTTCGAGGTAACGGTAGTCCCGATCCGGGGTATAGCCAATTAAGGTATATGTACGGATCAGGCTGCCGAAACGACCGGCGAACGCGCTGCTCGAAGGGCAGTCCGTTGTCTCGTCGATCACAATGCCGGATAGGTAGCCGTGTCGCAACAGTACCCGGCGTAACGCAGCCAGCATTTCTTCGTCGGTGAGCCGGTAAGAGCGTGCGAGGATAATCTGGCGCGCAGCATTGAAGATCAGCCGGTCGACAATGGGATCGAATGCGTCTGCTGCTCGTGCCCAGGCAGCCGGTGGATTTCTGACCCGTTCTTCCTTGAGCTTGAAGGACGTGCGATTCCAGACATTGTCACCGACGTATTTGTCATTGATCAGAATCTGGTGAACCGTGCCACGTGTCCAAGCGGTTCCACGATCCGTGAGTCTGCCCTCGCGATTGAGCAAGGCCGCGATTTCTGATTCGGTCAGCCCATCTTCCACGAATGCCTTGTATATCCAGCGCACAGTATCAGTTTCTTCGACCGGGCCGGGTACCAGGATCACGCGGTCGGTCTGGATTGACTTGTGCTCGCCAGGTTTCAGTTCAGCCTTCCGAGCACCGGTATGGTCGATCAGCATGCGGCGCAGACCATAGCCGGCCGGACCACCTTGCCTCACGCCAAGCTGAATGAGTCGCATTTGGCCGGCATGCACCTTAACGCTCAGTTCGCGGCTGTACTCACCGGCCATCGTGCGCTTCACATTTTTGATGATGCTGGATACGGCGCTGCCGTCATTCTCGAACTGCTCTGCACAGTACAACACTCGGACGCCGGCCTGCTTGCAGCGAATTTCATAGCTCGCGCTCTCGTCGGGATCCTGGAATCGGCCCCATCGGCTCACGTCGTACACGAGGACGACGGAATAGTCTGCCTGCCCTGATTCCACATCACGCAGTAATGCTTTCAACTGATCACGGCCTTCGAGTCGCAGCCCACTTTTCCCTTCATCGGCGTAAATTTTGACGATTTCAAGATTCCGTGCAGCGGCGAACGCGAAGATTACGTCCCGTTGGTTTTCAGTCGAATACTGCTGGTGTTCAGTGGACATGCGCACATAGGCCGCGGCACGTTCCGTGCCGTCGCTATTTTCCGCTCGATTTTTTCGTGCCCGCCGAATCACCGTATTCCCCACCGAAATGGAAGTCGCAGCCGTTTAATTTCTGCTATTTCGTCGTAGTCACATTGCGATCACAGCCAATATACTTTCGGAGATCGGAAATATGTTGCGGGAAACACGCAAGAAGTTGCCGATTGAACCAGGTCGAGGACTCACTGCTCGTGAATACGCAGTCGCGGTCGAGGTAGCGCTGAAACGAGAGATCGGAACGTCTCGGCTGGAACGGCCCCCTGAATCTCCGGACACAGTCTCCCGCTTAAACTAACGGGTAGGCATAGGACTGTGTTTTTGACTAACACCAGGCAGGAAGTGATGGAAGTGTTGACGGGCCCGGAGCGTCGGCGGCGCTGGACGGCGGAACAGAAGCTGGCGATGGTTCGCGAGAGTTTGGAGCCGGGGACGTCGGTTTCGATGGTCGCGCGCCAGCACGGCGTGAACCCGAACCAGCTGTTCCACTGGCGCAAGCTGTACCAGGACGGGAGCCTGTCAGCAGTCAAGGCTGGCGAGGAAGTAGTTCCGGCATCGGAGCTGGCCGACGCGCTCAAGCAGATTCGCGAGCTGCAACGGATGCTCGGCAAAAAGACCATGGAGAACGAGATTCTCCGGGAAGCAGTCGAGTACGGCCGAGCAAAAAAATGGATAGCGCACTCGCCCTTGCTGCCGGAGGACGGCCAGTGAAACTGGTTTGTGAAGTTCTCGGCGTGTCGCGCTCGAACGTATCGGCACGACTGTCGCGCCCGGCGACGTGGCGCGATGGCCGTCAATCGAGACAGGCCGACGATGCGAGCGTGGTCGAGGAAATCCGCCGTGTCGTCGGCGATTTGCCCAGCTATGGCTATCGCCGGGTTTGGGGCACGTTGCGCAACGAGCGTGTTGCCGTTGGGCTGGTGCCGTTCAATGCCAAGCGCATCTATCGCGTCATGCGTACGCACGGGCTACTGATGCAGCGCCGACCGATTCCACCTCGGCCGCAACGTCGCCATGACGGCAAGGTGGCTGTCGGTCGCAGCAATCAGCGATGGTGCTCCGACGGCTTCGAGTTTCGCTGCGACAACGGCGAGCCGCTGCGCGTAACGTTCGCGCTGGACTGCTGTGACCGCGAGGCGATGAGTTGGGCGGCCACGACGGCAGGCCATAGCGGCGACATCGTGCGCGACGTGATGCTGGCTGCGGTGGAAAATCGTTTCGGCAATGCGTTGCATACGCCATCCGAAATCGAGTGGTTGAGCGACAACGGTTCGGGCTACACGGCCGACGACACGCGCCGGTTTGCGATGGACATAGGCCTGAAGCCGTTGACCACGCCGGTGTGCAGCCCGCAAAGTAACGGCATGGCTGAGAGCTTCGTGAAAACCATGAAGCGCGATTACGTCGCCTTCATGCCGAAGCCGGACGCGGCGACCGCTGCACACAATCTGGCCATCGCGTTCGAGCATTACAACGAGAAGCATCCCCATAGCGCGCTGAAATACCGCTCGCCTCGCGAGTTCCGGCGCTCGATGGATTCAGCAACCTTAGTGTGAAGCTGTGTCCGGGATTACAGGGTCAATTCCATCGGCATGCTGTCAAGACGCTTGCTCGCATGACACATGCGAGCGAACGCACGGTTCAGAACTGGCTATCGGGTGTGCGTGGACCGAATGGCGTGCATCTGATTCTGCTGGCGCAAAATTTTGCGTCGATCCGTTCGACCATCATGTTTCTCGCAGGTCAAGGGATGCAGCAGGCTGCTGATCTGGAAGCCGTGATTCAGTTACTGCTTGATGCGATTGCGAAGTTGAACGGCCACGTAGGATAGGTAGCCGCTTTTTTCGGCCTTGAGCCAATCGCAGATTTCCAAAACGAAACTTGACTAACGTAACAGCTGCAAGGGTTGGTGCGGTAAGAAAGGAGATTGTTCCGATCGTTGCAACGTTGCTCTGCTGGATCACACCCAGGATGGAGTGGACGTTCATGCCGGTTCCCGAAAGATCTACCGGAGCAAAATGTTACAGATTGGAGAAGGGGAGCGGCGAATCGGCACCTGCCAGTGCGACTTGATTCGGCACTTTCGTTACAATTGCCCGAAGTACCTCAGAGGCATGTCAAACGCAGGCGGCAACCGGCGAAAATCTGGGCTGGTTGACGCCGCGTCGGGCCACGCGGCAGCAGTCGACGAGGTTGAGGTAAAGACACAATTGGCCGGCTAGAGAAATCGTGCACGAACAGCGTGTGGCGATCTCAGGGGCAACGGTGGCGCTGAGTACGTTGCGTTCGGAAGGGAGGCACATGCCGTAGCTTGCGGCCGAACGGATGCTGGTCGCGCCCCACATCGCGTAACTGAACAACGATTGAAGAACTGGAACCCAATATGGCCAGTAGTGAAAACACAAAAAATGGCAACGGTGGCACTCTCGGCTTCGAGGCCGAGCTATTCAAAGCCGCCGATAAGTTGCGCGGCAACATGGAGCCGTCCGACTACAAGCACGTCGCGCTCGGGCTCATTTTCCTGAAGTACATTTCCGACGCCTTCGAAGCTAGGCACAAGGCGCTGTTGGCTGAGGATGTCCGGGCCGCCGAGGACAAAGATGAATACCTCGCGGACAACGTGTTCTGGGTACCGAAGGAGGCGCGCTGGTCGCATCTGCAGGCCAACGCTAAGCTGCCCGCCATCGGCACCTTGATCGATGACGCGATGCGCGCCATCGAGAAGGATAACGAATCCCTTAAGGGCGTACTGCCCAAGGACTACGCTCGCCCCGCGCTCAACAAGGTGATGCTGGGCGAGTTGATTGACCTGATCTCCGGTATTGCGCTAAACGAAGAAGGTGATCGCTCGAAGGACATCCTTGGGCGCGTGTACGAGTACTTTCTCGGCCAGTTCGCCGGAGCCGAAGGCAAGCGTGGTGGTGAGTTCTATACGCCACGCTCCGTGGTGCGCGTGTTGGTCGAAATGCTTGAGCCTTACTCGGGCCGCGTGTATGACCCGTGCTGCGGCTCAGGCGGGATGTTCGTGCAGTCGGAAAAGTTCGTGCACGAGCACGGCGGCCGTATAGGTGACATTGCGATTTACGGGCAGGAGTCGAACTACACCACCTGGCGGCTGGCCAAAATGAATCTGGCTGTTCGGGGCATCGACTCCGACATCCGCTGGAACAATGAGGGCAGCTTCCACAAGGACGAACTGCGCGACCTCAAGGCCGACTATGTCCTCGCCAACCCGCCGTTCAACATCTCGGACTGGGGCGGCGACCGCCTGCGTGAAGACGTGCGCTGGAAGTTCGGCGCACCCCCCGTGGGTAACGCCAATTACGCCTGGCTGCAGCACATCTTCCATCACCTCGCGCCCAACGGCACGGCTGGGGTGGTGCTCGCTAACGGCTCGATGTCGTCAAACCAATCCGGTGAAGGCGAGATTCGCAGGGCCATGATCGAGGCGGATGCGGTCGATTGCATGGTGGCACTGCCTGGTCAGCTGTTCTACTCGACTCAAATCCCAGCCTGCCTTTGGTTCCTCGCTCGAAATAAAAATCCGGGTGGTGGGCTTCGCGATCGGCGTGGCCAAGTGCTCTTCATTGATGCGCGTAAGCTTGGCGTGTTGATTGATCGCACACGGCGCGAACTCAACGACGATGACATCAAGAGAATCGCCGATTCCTACCATGCATGGCGTGGTGAGAAAGAAGCCGGCGAATACGCAGACGTGCTGGGTTTCTGCAAATCCGCTAGCTTGGACGAGATTCGTAAGCATGGCCATGTGCTGACGCCTGGGCGTTATGTCGGTGCAGAGGCACAGGCGGATGACGGCGAGCCGTTCGACGAAGTGATGCGAAGGCTTTCGGCGCAATGGCGTGCACAGCAGTTAGAGGGGCAACGTGTAGATGATGCCATCGAAAGAAATCTGAGGGAGCTTGGGTATGGCCAGTGAGTGGCAAGAAACGACGATAGGTGATGCCTTTGAAGTTAATCCCTCGCGTTTGATTAAACGGGGAGGTGTGGCGCCCTTCATTCCAATGGACGCTTTGCCTGTTCACGCAAGGTCCGTTGAGCGAATTGAAACTCGTGAATTCACTGGATCAGGCACGCGTTTTCAGAACGGCGACACCTTGATCGCGCGTATAACTCCATGCCTTGAGAATGGCAAGACGGCTTATATCTCCGAGCTTCCGGAAGGTGTCGTGGCTCACGGGTCTACGGAATATATCGTGCTCAGTGGAAAGGTAAATCAGAGTGACAGCTTGTTTGGCTATTACCTCGTCCGATCTCCCGATTTTCGACGTCATGCGATCGGTCACATGGAAGGTACGTCGGGAAGGCAGCGTGTCCCTTCATCCGCAGTAGAGAGATACTCCACCCGTTTGCCCCCGCTTGCTGAACAGCGCGCCATTGCCAAGATCCTTGGCAGCTTGGACGACAAGATTGAACTCAACCGCGAGAGGAGTGAGACTCTGGAGGCAATGGGCCGCGCCTTGTTCAAGGACTGGTTCGTCGATTTTGGTCCCGTGCGCGCGAAGCAGGAAGGCCGTAGTCCTTATCTGCCGCGCGAAATTTGGGACTTGTTCCCAGAACGGCTGGACACCAACGAATTGCCGGAAGGCTGGAAGCTTTTGAAGGCGAGCGAACTCATTGAGTTTAATCCTACCGAGTCCTTGCGTAAGGGCGAAGTCGCGCCTTACCTCGACATGGCTTCGCTCCCAACTCAAGGAAGCTGGCCTGATCCCTATGTCATGCGCCCTTTCGGGAGTGGCATGCGCTTCCGCAATGGCGACACGTTGTTGGCGCGAATTACACCTTGTCTGGAGAACGGAAAAACAGCATTTATTCAATGTCTTCCCGATGACGTCGTCGGTTGGGGATCGACGGAATACATTGTGATGCGGCCAAAGGGGCCTGTGCCTGCGGCGTTTGCTTACTTGTTAGCAAGGAATGATGCCTTCCGAGAACATGCTATCCGGAGCATGACTGGTACGTCCGGACGCCAGCGCGCTCAGGGCGACGCGGTTGCCGCCTACCAGCTTGCTGCCCCGTTGTGGGACGACAAATTGTGGGCCGTGCTTGCGAGCATTGTTTCGTTGTTGTTCGATGGAATCAGATCCAATTCCGAGACGTCGGTAAATCTTGCAAAAATGCGCGATAACTTGCTTCCCATGTTGATCGCCGGCGCGCTTCGGGTGAAGAACGCCGAGCGAATCCTTGGAGCCGCGACGTGAGTATGGACTGGTGTCCCGGTATTCGCGAGGCCTGCACGCATTGGCGTGGTGCAATGATGCTTCAGCACACATTCGCAGCGCTACAAGCGAGTTTAGAAAGTGGAAGCGATGCGTCTATTGACGCCGCGAAGGGAATAGTGGAGTGTGTTTGTCGGGTAATTGTCGATGAGCTCGACGATCGAAAGTCACCACTAAAGCCACAAAAAGATGATGCACCTATAACTGAATGGGTTTCAATTGCAACCCGGGTCTTAAAGCTTGGCGACATCCGGCATAGAAAATTTGCTGATTTGATCAAGCATCATAACGGGTTGGCAGATTCCCTCCGTGTGCTTAGAAATGACGGCGGACCATTGAGCCATGGGAAAGATGGGTTTATCCAAGTCTTGACTGTCTATCACCGCCGTGCGGCAGTGTTGGCGGCGGACGCGGTTGTGGCCTTCCTGCACCAATCCTATTTGAACGCACAACTTGACCCGCTCAGCTCTCGTGAGCCATGGGAGCGATTCGCGGCGGATAACGCGCTAATCGACGAGCATATCGGCTTGGCTGTGGATGCCGAAGATGACGATTCTCCGACCTTGCGCTTTCTGCTGCCGGCGGGCGATGATCTGCCGCTTAAAATCGAGGTCAGCCGACTACTGTACCAATTGGATCGGGATGCCTACGTCGAAGCGCTGAATGCTGCACGCGGGGCAGCGGCTACAGTCGGGGAGCCAATCGAACAACAAGGAGAGCAGTAATGGCATTTCTGTCGGAGGCCGCTGTAGAGCAAGCGCTACTTGATCAGCTGCGCGCGCTCGACTACAGCATCGAACGTGAGGAGGACATCGGCCCCGATGGACACCGCCCGGAACGCGAGAGTCACGATGGGGTTGTGCTCAAGAAGCGATTCGAGGACGCTGTTGCTCGTCTCAACCCCGGTCTCCCATTGGAGGCCCGGCAAGACGCCGCGCGCCGTGTGATGCAGTCCGAATTGCCATCGCTGCTCGAGGAAAACCGCCGCATCCACAAGCTGATGATCGAAGGGGTGGACGTTGAGTACTACGCCGACGACGGCACTCTGACGGCGGGTAAGGTCGCGCTCATCAACTTCGAACAACCGGAGCAGAACGACTGGCTGGCCGTGAGCCAATTTGTAGTCGTTGCTGGGCATTACAACCGACGTCCCGATGTTGTCGTGTTCGTGAACGGGCTACCGCTCGGCGTGGTCGAGTTAAAGGCACCTGGAAGTGGCAATGCGACCTTGGTCGGGGCTTTCAACCAATTGCAGACCTACAAGAAGCAGATTCCGGCGCTCTTCAATACCAACGCACTGCTGGTGACGTCGGATGGCATTACGGCACGAGTGGGGTCGCTGTCGGCAGACCTCGAGCGCTTCATGCCATGGCGCACCACCGACGGTACGGACGTCGCACCAAAAGGTGCGCCGGAGCTCTCGACGCTGATCGAGGGCGTGTTCGAGCATCGCCGCCTCCTGGATCTGCTCTGTCATTTCACGGCTTTCGGTGAAACCGGTTCTGGGCTGGCTAAGGTCATTGCGGGCTATCACCAGTTCCACGCGGTGCGACATGCGGTCAACAGTACGGTGGCGGCCTCCTCTCCGGAGGGCAACAAACGAGTCGGCGTGATCTGGCACACGCAAGGTTCCGGAAAAAGCCTGCTGATGGCGTTTTACGCCGGGCAACTCGTCAAACACCCGGCAATGGCCAACCCGACGCTAGTGGTGCTGACCGACCGGAACGATCTTGATGACCAGCTGTTCTCAACGTTTTCGATGTGCCGCGACTTGATCCGGCAGACGCCGGTGCAGGCCGAAAGTCGCGAAGATCTGCAGAAGGTCTTGAGCCGAGCGTCGGGCGGCGTGATTTTTACTACCTTGCAGAAGTTTGGCGAGCTCGCTGAGCCGCTCACCACACGACGTAACGTGGTCGTCATTGCGGATGAAGCGCACCGCAGTCAATACGGCTTCAAGGCCAAGGTGGACACAAAGACCGGCGAAATTTCCTATGGCTTCGCCAAGTACATGCGGGACGCTCTGCCGAACGCATCCTTCATCGGCTTTACAGGCACGCCCATAGAGGCGGACGACGTTAACACCCCGGCGGTATTCGGCAACTACATCGATGTTTACGACATCAGTCGCGCGGTCGAAGACGGTGCGACTGTGCCGATCTACTACGAGTCTCGGCTGGCACGCATTGAACTCGATGAGGACGAGAAGCCAAAGATCGACGCCGAGGTTGAAGATTTGACCGAGGAAGATTCCGAGGCAGACCAAGAGCGTTTTAAGAAGAAGTGGTCAACGGTCGAAACCCTGGTCGGCAGCGACAAGCGTCTGGCGCTGGTGGCCAAGGACATGGTCGCCCACTTCGACGATCGTGTGGCTGCCCTCGATGGCAAAGCGATGGTGGTGTGTATGAGTCGCCGCATTTGCGTAAAGTTGTACGACGAGATTGTCAAGCTGCGCCCGGACTGGCACAGCGCCGATGACAACGCTGGTGCGATCAAGATCGTGATGACGGGCGCGGCGAGCGATCCGCAAGAGTGGCAGCAGCACATTGGCAACAAGGCACGGCGCGACCAGCTGGCCAAGCGTGCCCGTGATCCGAAAGACCCGCTCAAACTGGTGATCGTGCGGGATATGTGGCTGACCGGTTTTGACGCACCGTGTATGCACACGATGTACGTGGACAAGCCGATGCATGGGCACGGCTTGATGCAGGCGATAGCACGCGTGAACCGGGTGTTCCGCGACAAGCCAGCCGGACTGATCGTGGACTACATCGGCATTGCGCAAAACCTGAAGTCGGCCCTGCAGCAGTACTCGAAGAACGATCAGGACAACACCGGCGTCGACGAGGCGCAAGCCATCGCGGTGATGATGGAGAAGTACGAGGTCGTCCGGGACATGTATCACGGCTTCGACTACGCCTCGGCGCTGACCGGGACACCACAGGAGCGTCTGGCGATGATGGCGGGAGCGATCGAGTGGCTTCTCGACTTGCAGCAGAGGCTGGCAGCGAAGGAGAAAACAGAGGGTGGCAAAAAGAACGCTCATCGCCGCTATCAAGATGCAGTGCTCGCGCTGTCCAAGGCGTACTCACTGGCATCGGCATCCGACGAGGCCCGCGAAATTCGGGAGGAAGTTGGCTTCTTCCAGGCTATTCGAGCCGCGTTGGTCAAGAGCGCGACGGGCTCAGGTGTCACCGAGCAAGAGCGCGAGTTGGCCATCCAACAGATCGTGAGCCGCGCAGTGGTCTCGACCGAGATCGTCGACATCCTGGCCGCAGCGGGAATCAAGAGCCCGGACATCTCCATCCTGTCCGACGAGTTTCTCGCGGAGGTTCAGCGGATGGAGCGAAAGAATCTCGCTCTGGAGGCGTTGCGCAAGTTGATCAATGACGGCATCCGCTCGCGGAGCAAAGCTAACGTCGTACAGACCAGGGCATTCTCAGAGCGCTTGGAAGACGCAGTGGCGCGCTATCATGCCAATGCGATCACGACGGCCGAAGTGCTGCAGGAGCTGATCAAATTGGCCAAGGACATCCGGGCTGCCCGTAAGCGGGGCGAGGAGTCAGGGCTATCTGACGAAGAGATCGCTTTCTATGATGCTCTGGCCGAGAATGACAGTGCAGTGCAGATGATGGGCGACGACAAGCTTCGGTTGATCGCTCACGAGCTCTTGGTGAGCCTTAGAGAAAACGTGTCAGTGGATTGGGCTCATCGCGAGTCAGCGCGAGCGCGGATGCGGGTGTTGGTGAAGCGGATTTTGCGAAAATATGGCTATCCTCCTGACTTGCAGTATTCCGCCGTGCAGACGGTACTACAACAGGCCGAGGCGCTGTCGTCAGGGTGGGTGTTTTCGCGTGGCGGGGCGACATCACATGGTGACTGACGTGTGTATAGGAGCCACCGGCAATACAAGCGGGCGTGGTTCAGATCTTGATATTGTCGGCGTACTTTCGTAAACGTCTACGGTTAGTGAAATGGGCTTTCGCCGCCCCCGCGGCGCCATAGGGGCGAAGTCATGAAAATTTGCAAAAGGTCACCATGACAACAAATATCGACCTCTCCGGTACCACGGAAATCGGCAACGAGGGTATTAAGAAACATTTCAAGAGCATCGAGCCTTGGCAGCCATTGTTCGAACTCGTCTGGAACGGATTCGATGCCAAGGCCGATCTAGTGGAAGTGGACGTTCGGCTCAACAGTCTGAGCGCCTTGGCAACTGTGCGTATTCTGGATGACGGCGACGGTATCGATCCGACAACTCTGAAGCACACGTTTGGCCGATTTAACGACTCCCACAAGCGTGAGGACGCAGCGCAGCATGGTGCGCACGGCCGCGGTCGGCTCTCCTTTCATCGTATTTGCCGCTTCGCGACTTGGCACACCAAGTCCGCCTATGGGCAGGCGCGAATCGCCATCGACGCCATGACGATTAAGGACTACCGCGCCCAGTTTGTGTCCGACGAGACGCAATGCTCGGCCTTGCGCGAGCAAGCGAAAGGCACTTTGGTCGAGTTGTCGGAATTCTCGTGTCAGCTCCCTGGGGCTGATGAGCTACGCGCGAAGTTCGCGGTTGAATTCGGGTGGTTTCTTGCCCTGCACCCGTCGAAGACGCTGAAGTTGAATGGTGGGCTAATCCCTGTCCCGAGCAACGAAATTACCCAGCAGATCCTTACCCCTGGTAAGTATGCATTTGACGTGCAGGTGATCCGCTGGGACGAGAGACCTAGTTCGGAGAAGTCGTACACATATCTGTTGGATTCCGCTGGCAGAATCGTTTACAAACAGCTTAGCGCACTCAACAATAAGGCTGGTTTCTTTACCAGTATTTATATCAGTTCTCCATGGGCAGATACGTTTGCTCATGATGAGAATTTATTTCAACCTGATGCGCATACGCCCAATGCCGCAGAGTGGAAGAAGCTTTTGCGCCAGGTCGGCGATTTGGCGCAAACCGTGTACGACCAATTTCTTCGGAAGAAGGCGGCAGTAGAAGTCGAAAAATACGTTGACGATGGTTTGTTTCCGACATATGTGGAATTGCCTCCAGACGAGCGATCATGGCGCTTTGACAATACGAAGCAACTGATCACGTCGATATACGTTGCAGATCCTTCGGTGTTCAATGCGGCTAGCAAGAAGCAACGAAAAATCATTATCCGCCTTCTGGATCGGCTGGCGGTTTCCAACGAGAATGACTCTCTATTTGATGTGCTCAACAGCGTACTCGACCTAGAAGAAGGGGCAATTAAGTCACTCGCGGATCAACTCAAACAGACAACGCTGGAAAATATCATTGCGACCATTGAGATCTTGCAGCGTCGTCAGACCGCAGCCTCGAAGCTTCGCGCGTTAATGAACGATCATTATCGGGACGTCCTTGAAACACCGGATCTGCAGAAGATCATCGAGAACAACACATGGTTGTTTGGACCCGGTTATGAGACGCTTGGAGCTGAGGAAGATACGTTTACGAAGATCGCTAAGGATCTACGCAACAAGATTCCGCAGATCGATAACATTGGTGCGGACGATGTAGACGATGAGCAAGCCGACATCGCGGGCGCGCGACGTCAAACAGACCTATTTCTTGCGCGTCGCGTGCCCACGATCGCACCAAACGGGCAGCAGATTTATCGCTGCGTGATCATTGAGATTAAGCGGCCGGGCATTTCGCTTAACGTAAAGCACTTGCGCCAGCTTGATGACTACGCGAACATCATCAAGAAGCATCCTGAGTTCGGAAGTGAGAAGATGCACTTCGAATTGATCTTGATCGGCAGGAAAATTTCATCGACTGATACCGAGATTCCGAGTCGCCTGCGCGGGCAAATTGCCCGAGGGGAACTCGGGCTCGTCAGTGATGACCCTCGCATGAAGCGCTACGTGCTGAATTGGTATACCCTCCTTGATTCGTTTGAACTCGCTAATGCGTTTCTTTTGGAGCAGCTAAAGCTCAGGCGTGACTTGTTTAACCAGTCAACGAAGGACCAGCTCGTTGACGATTTGCAAGCAACAACCTAGGTGTGCGTTTCCTCGATGCGTTATTCACATGTGAGCTGCATCGCGCGTGAGTGATAACTTGGCCGCCGTTTTCAAGCTCTGTTAGTTAGGTGCTGGCCTACTGGCAACTCTGTAAAAGAACTAAGGATCAACGTGCCGCAGATTGTCTATATCCTTACCAATGAAGCTATGCCGGGTCTGATCAAGATTGGAATGACTGCCGATAGCGTCGAAGCCCGAATTTCCCAACTGAGTGCCCATTCAGGCGTACCGTTGCCTTTCGAGTGCTACTTTGCGGCTGAAGTGCCTGACCACGTAAAGCTCGAGAAAATTCTGCACCAACTCTTCGGAGATGTTCGTCTGAATCCGAAGCGTGAGTTTTTCAAGCTGGACCCCGAAAAGGCGGTTCTAGCTATCAGTATAGGAGATTTCAAAGAGATTGCGCTCGGCGTCGCAGAGATCGATAAAGACGAGCAGCAGGCCCTCGACAAAGTCAAGGCACGTCGTTCGAAACTCAATCTGGACGCGATCGGCATCAAGTCAGGTGATGTCTTGACATTTTCACGTGACGAGTCTGTCACGGGCATCGTAGTGGACGGCGGAAAGCTACTGTTTGACGGCGAAGTCATGAGCCTTTCGGCGGCTGCCTTGAAGGCCCTTCATGCCATGGGCTATAAGACGCCGGCTGCAAGCGGGCCAGGCTACTGGATGTTCGACGGCGAGTTGTTGGGCGAACGTCGCCTCAGGCTCGAAGCGGAAAAGTACGGTGATGGTGCGACCCTGACCTAACTTTTACCCTCGATCTGATTCGATTGATGGGCGCACGGTCGACAATGATTGGCGGTCGGGGAAGCCGGAAGAGCATGCTGTGAATCGGCCTTGTTTGACATCCGAGTAACCGTAGCGACCGTTACGCCGTCGAGCGTGATTTCAAGTGCGGGCATCTTCGTTATCGACTCGGTGGCTCGTTCCCTACGAGAGCTTGGCGTATCCGTTGTGCCGGGCTATCGTAGTGCAGTGGCTTGCATGGTACGTCCGCGAGTTTCATCGAGAGACGGTGCAAAGTAAGCGAGTCGCCGGTACCGTCTCGACGGTGTGAATGAATGTTGCCAGAGTAGACCCCACCACGGCGAGTAGCGGGGACCACAGTGTCAACAGAAGCACCGAAGAGAACTTCACGCAAAGGCATTCCTAATCACCCCGTCGAATTTCGACGGAAACTCGCCAAGCTGGCCTGCGAACCGGGCGTATCCGTAGCGCGGCTGGCGATGGAACACGGGGTGAACACGAACTTGTTATTCAAATGGCGTCGCGCGTTGCGTGCCGGCGAATACGATTCTGTGGGATTTTTGCCGGTCACATTGGAAGCGCCAGCGCCACAGATCGAGCGACCGACTGCGACCGTGGCGCCGACGCCGGTGATCGGCGCTGCCGCGATGGGCGCCATAGAGATCAACGTCGGTAACACTCGTGTGCGGATCGAGGGCTCGCCCAACGAGGGCACGTTGCGGCTGGTGCTGCGCATGTTGCGCAACACACCGGAATCGGCAGCATGATCGGGCTGCCCAGCCGCACAAAGGTCTGGCTGGCCGCGGGTGTGACTGATATGCGTTCAGGCTTCAACGGCTTGGCCGCGAAGGTCCAGACCGTATTGGAACGCGATCCCTTCAGCGGTCACGTGTTCGTGTTCCGAGGCAAGCGCGGCGATCTGGTCAAAGTGCTGTGGTGGAGCGGCGACGGCATGTGTCTTCTGATGAAACGCCTGGAACGGGGCCGATTCGTTTGGCCACGCGCCGACGGTGGCGTTGTCTGCCTGAGCCAAGCCCAACTGTCGATGCTGCTCGAAGGTATCGACTGGCGCCAGCCGATACGAACGACCGAGCCGACATCGGCGTTGTAAACCCGTCGGCCGCCGCGTAAACTGCCGGCATGACCGCGGCCAACGCCTATCCGGACGACATCGAAGCGCTCAAAGCCATGCTGCTCGAGCGCGATGCTCGCATTGGGCATCTCGAGGACGTAGTCGAATCGCACAAGGCGGCGAACGCCACCGCCAAGGCAGAGATCGAGCATCTGAAGCTGCTGATTGCGAAGCTGCGCCGCATGCAGTTCGGTCGCAAGTCGGAGAAGCTCGATCGTCAGATCGAACAACTCGAACTGCGTCTGGAAGAACTCGAAGCGGACGAAGGCGCGGCTCCGATCGAAATCCCGAAGACACCTCGTACCGCGCCGGAACAGTCGCCTCGCAAGCCGCTGCCCGAGCATCTGCCACGTGAAGAGCAAACGCACTTGCCGCAATCGACCGAGACGTGCTCGGAATGCGGCGGCAAGCTCAAGCTGCTAGGCGAAGACGTCTCCGAACAACTTGAATATGTACCTGCGAGCTTCCGCGTAATCCGTCATGTGCGGCCCAAGTTCGCCTGCGCGTGCTGCGATCACATCGCGCAAGCAGCAGCGCCGAGTCGTCCCATCGAGCGCGGCCTGGCGGGCCCTGGACTACTCGCGCACGTGCTGGTCTCGAAGTTCGCAGACCACATCCCGCTGTATCGGCAGTCGGTCATGTATGCGCGTGAAGGCGTCGAACTCGACCGCTCGTTGCTCGCGAAGTGGGTCGGCCACGGCGCGACGCTTTTACAACCACTGGTCGATGCATTACGCCGTCATGTGATGACCGGGACGAAGCTGCATGCCGACGACACGCCGGTCCCAGTGCTCGAACCGGGCAACGGCAAGACGAAGACTGGCCGCTTGTGGGTCTATGTGCGTGACGATCGATCGTCAGCCGATATGACGCCGCCAGCGGTGTGGTTCGCTTACACGCCGGATCGCAAAGGCATCCATCCGCAACAACATCTCGAGACGTTCAGCGGCACGCTGCAAGCGGACGCCTATGGCGGCTACCAGGCTATCTACGAGACCGGACGCGTGAGGGAAGCTGCCTGCTGGGCGCATGCCCGACGCCAGTTCTATGAGCTACACGCTGCGCGCCCGAACGCATTGAATACCGAAGCGCTCGAGCGTATCGGTGCGTTGTACAAGATCGAAGACGCGATACGCGGCAAACCGCCCGACGAGCGTCGTGCGTATCGAGAAGCACATGCCCGACCGCTTCTCAGTCAGCTTCACGCCTGGCTCACCGCCACGCTGGAGACACTCTCAAAGAAATCCGATACGAGTCGGGCGATTCTCTATGCGCTGAACCGATGGGAAGCGCTCACACGCTATTGCGACGACGGCCAACTCGAGATCGATAACCTGCCGGTCGAGCGAGCGTTGCGTGGAGTGGCCATCGGGAGGCGGAATTACCTGTTCGCCGGTGCCGACTCCGGCGGCGAGCGCGCTGCCGCGATCTATAGCCTCATCGGAACGGCGAAGCTCAACGGCATCGATCCCGAGGCGTATCTGCGCTTCGTCCTTGCCCGCATTGCTGATCACGCAATCAATCGTGTCGATCAGCTCATGCCGTGGGCCATAGCTGATCAACTCCGCGACGACAGCTGACATCAAGATCCCGTCGTCAAGACGGCGCTGCCGACACGCTTACCAGCTACCGAAGCTCGATCCGTCTGCACCTACCTCAACGTTATTGGAGTAGGTCTTGTCGGCAATGAGTGTTCCGTCGATACCCCATTCCTTGTATGCGCCGTTCAACAGGCCATTGGTGTAGGTCGCTTTGATCGTGACTTGCTTGCCGTCGGGCGAGTAGTGGACCACCTCGCCTTCATATTTGCCGTCGACGAACGTAGCTCGTTTCACGAGTGCGCCAGTGTTGGCGTCGAACGCCTCTTCAACGCCGGATGCGACACCGTTGCTCCACGGAAAGGTGTGAATGAGCTTGTGGTTGGTCCAGCTGTAGATCTTTTGTGTTCCGTCGGGGCGGCCGTTACGGAACGTGACTTCCATCAGCACACCGTTGCCTTGTCCGCCTGAAAGGGCGAATGACCCGTCCAGCGAGCCGTGCTTAAACGACGTGTCGATGCGTACAACGTCGGATTGTGGTGTCTTGCAGATCGCCCTGCCGTCGGGGAGTCCGTCGCTGATTTGGACGTCGCACAAAGCCTCGAATAGCAGTGCTGCGGCGCCCGATGTTCCAAGGAAAGACTGTGCGTTGCGTTCGGCAGCAGGCAGGCTGTCGGCAAGTGCGATGCTGGCGAGTTTGCCAGTCAACTGAAATCCAGCCTGGTCGATCAACAGCGCCTGGTCTGGCACATTCGTCAATTTTCCTGAAAACGGCTCGTTCGCGTTGCCTAAATAGACCTTGCCATTCACCATTTGGGCATTGCGGTAATCCAGCACGTCGTTTTTGCAACCGCCCAACGCGAGGGCCGCAATCAGACTGGAAAGAATCAGCGAGTAGCGGTAGTTCGGTACTTTCATGTGGATGGTCCTGTTCTTATGTGGAAGCGGAATCGGTTGAGTGTCAACTCAAAGCGATGAATCTCAACCCTGTAAGTCCTTCATGTCAAGAAGTCGATGCCCAACCATCTAGGTGGAATGGGAGCGGACATGCGGGATACGGAAGAAACGCGGCTCGCTCGGCGGGTCGGCAAGGCGATTGCTCGGCGTCGGGAGGAGAGCCAACTGACGCAGGAGGACGTAGCTGAGCAGCTCGGGGTCGGGAATGAAGCGATTTCGCGCATTGAGCGCGGCATCGTCATGCCGACGGTTGCTCGTTTGGTCCAACTGGCTAAGGTGTTTCAGTGCAATGTCGCCGACCTGTTGACGGAAGCCAGCCATCGGCCCGACGATCAGGCTCGGCATCTCAGCCAGTTGCTTACGAAGCTGAGCCCGCAAGATCGAGAAACCTTGGTATCGATCGTCGAAACGCTCGCAGCTCGACTGGCACACAAATAAAAAAACCGACCGGAGAACCGGCCGGCGAAACGGTTCTGGCGATCCGAGGGTGATGTTTGCCAGAACCCAGGCACCGAACTACGACGTCTTTTCGGCCAGCACGGTCAGGTGCGTCCGGTTCGAGATGCAGTGAGCGGACACGACCTTGAAGTCCTGGTCCGTCATGAATCGCCTCATGGCCGTCACGGAGAAGTACCAGAGGTGGCCGGGCGGGCCGAAGTGCTTCCAGTTCTGCCTGCGGCGGACAGCGGAGAAATGCGTGACGCACGGCACGACGAAGTACACGCGGCCAGCAGGCGCAAGCACGCGCCGTACTTCGGACATGAACTCGCCCAGATGCTGAACATGTTCGAGTACATGGAAACCGACGATGAACTCGAATCGGTTGTCCGGATAGTGCTGGTCGAACAGGCTGCCTTGCGCCACATCAATTCCGTTTGCGCTCATGTAGGCCATCGGCCCGGTCGCATAGTCGATGCCTCGCAGCTCGAATCGCCGCGTCTGCTTGAGCGCCATCAATAGGTGCCCTTCGCCATATCCGATCTCCAGCAGCTTGCGCCGACCCGCTGCGCACCGAACAAGGTTGCGGGCATGCCACCAGTTCTCAACCGATTTCGAGAAGCGCTTCGATAGCCGCTTCCGGGAGACCGGCACGAATTCGTTGACATCGCCGTAGTAGCCGGAATAGAACGCGGCGAGCGTCCCATCTGACGGTACGTTACGGACGTAGACGAACCGGCATTCCGGGCAGCGATCGATGTAGTAACCGTCCCGCTCGAAATATGGCATCGGCAGACTGCCACATACAGGGCAAGCCAGATTGAGGTAAGCATCCCCGCGGTGATGAACGTCTTTGGTCGTTTGCAACATCGTTTTTCCTTATAAGGGGCGGCTGAGGTCGTTGCCGGTCACCCGCGATGGAGCGGGAGTGATCTGCTGCGCCTCGACAGGCGGTTCTGCATGCAGGACCGCAGCGCACGCTCGGTAAATCACCGGACCGACCACGCCGACGTTTGCGAGAGCGATTAGCCGCTCCCGACGGACTTGATCGGGAACGGTCCGGTCGCCGATGAGTACCCAAACCGCGTCAATCAACGCTTGCCGTGCTGCGCTCCGCCGGCTCAGATAGATCGCCCCCGCAATGGGACCGAGACATACGGACGTAACGCCCCATCCGATCGGTGGCAAGCCGACGCGGCGGGCGCCGAGCCGGCGCATGTCGAAGACGACGGCCAGTGCAGTGACGACGCCGCCTCCCAGCCAAATCAGTTGAAACATGTAAGCCTCCCGAATATACCGTATACGGATACAGAATATTCGAAATGCGTATCTAGAATCTCTTCATGACCCATCCAATCCACGATCCCCGCTATCAGCGGATCGCGACGCTGCTCGCCGAGCTGCGCAAACAGCGTGGCTTGTTACAGCAGGACGTCGCCGACCGGCTCGGGCGCCCACAAGCCTTCGTCTCGAAGGTGGAAAGCGGCGCTCGCCGTGTGGATGTCGTGGAATTGCTCGATTTCCTGAGGGTGCTGGACGCGGATCCGCACACCTTCATCGACGCGCTGCTGAACCCGCCGATCTCGTCCCTGCCGCGATGACGCCTAGTAGTCGCCAGGCAGCAAAAACGTCGTCGATGAGCGATCCCATTCGGTGATGACCCAGACGGTGTGTCCGCCGGGCAGGACGTAGCTGGACAGCAGGCGTAGCCCGGCATCGATCGACAACTCGTTTTGCTGGCGATCGGACTCAGAGAGGTCGCCCCAGTCGCCGCGGATGTGGCGGATCAACAGGTCGATGATCGACACGTGCGCGTCGGCGATGACTTCCAGTGCAGCGGGCGTCGCGAAGATCCGGCCGAGCTTGAAGCGCGGACCGGCGTGTTGTGTGGAAGGCAGATTCACGAAAGACTCCGGGTAACGGGCGAGTACAGGCCTCCGGATGAGCCGGATACCGAATTCGCTGAATGGATGAGGAAAGACGAGACGCAGGACGCGTCCCGGAACTACCGGGCTTCGGATGCCAGGTCGTGCGGGTAATGCTTCGCGAGAATCAGGTTCATTCTGTCGACTAGATCAGCACGTTTGAACGTCAGATGCCCGTTGCCGTTCTTGAACCAACGCAGGTGAAAATAGCCGTGCTCGGCCTCTGTCTTCCGTTGGCTCTGCGCGTCCGAGATGAGCGACGACATGCCATGCCGATGATCCGGCTCCGGTTTGCCATCAAGCACGCTGAACACCCTCGTCAGATCGTCCAGCTCGTTCGTGACGTGATAATTCGAGCTACCTTGCGAGAGTAGATACCGGACGATGATGCGTTTGCCGAACTTGAAAGGCTGATTGGTCTTGTAGTCCCACGAAAGCCGCTTGAAGCACTGGAGCACGCCACGTTCGAACATGTCGCCGCGTGCGCCGTAGAGTTGCGCGAAGGTCGCCTCGATGTTGGCGGCGGTCAGTTCGGGCACGTCGCCTTCGGCAATCTGGTTGCTCCACTCTTCGCGGGCTTTCGCGTCCATGAAGGTGCGCAAGCCCGACTCTGACAGCAGGTAATCCCAGCCGCGTATGTCAATGAGGCGCACGATGGCGGCTTCTGCCTCGTCGCGCTTCGCATATTCTCCGGTCACGGTCGGTCGGCCACGACAGCCGTAGCTTTCGTCGAGCACGAGTCGAGGGAATCCGAGATGCGCCGCCTTGGCGAGCGCTTGGGCTTCGCCGAGCAGGTCGAGCGCGGCGCGCACGCGTTCGACGACGGCGACGCGCTGGTTGGCGAGGTTGGTAATGCTGATGCTCTTGACGAGATCGGTGACGGTATCCATGAACCTTCCCTGTGGCGGATGGCGGAAAGAAAAAGCCGGGCGCGAGGCCCGGCCGTTATGCCGCTGTGGCGAGTTCGGCGAGTTGGCGTCGCAGGCGGGTGGCGCGGGATTGGGAGCAGCCCAGGTGACGTCGTATGTCGGCGACGGTTGGTCGGACGAGACCGGCTTCGACATCTCGAATGAGTCGCGACAGGTGGTCGTCGATGGGAACGGTGGCCGGTAACAACTCGATCGGGTCGTCGCGCGGCGCGTGACTGCTGGTTGTGCTGTCGTGACGAGGAGTCACGGAATTGCGACTAACGGTCTCGTCGTCGTGACTCGCTGTGACTGGAGTGACGGGCTGCTGAGTCGCGTCAGTCACGTCCGTGATCGGTATGACTTCCGGCTGAGTCACGTCGGCCGTCATCGTGACTGCTGACGGCGCGATGCCGGTTACGACTGAGGCCGGCTTCGGTAACGGCGACCGAAGCGTGACGACCCACAACAGGCACGCGACGCCTTCGAGGACTGCGGCGAACATCAATCCCGACAGCAGGTCGGCGCGGGCAGTCGTGACCCCGAGTAACGCGGCAAGTCGTGACGTGACCGGATCGGCGAGTAACGAGTCTTGACGCGCCACGACCCGATCCGTCGCCGCTTGCTGGCGCCGTACCTCATCGGCCTCGGCGTTCAGTGCAGCGACCTTGGCGGTAAGCGTCTCACGACGACTTTCCAGCGTGATGCAGTTTCCGGCGCAGTAACGGGCGTTCGCCGCGGCGAGCTGCGCCGTCACGGCGGCGCGCTCCGCCATGACGACGGTGAGGCTGCGAGCGGGTGAGGGAGCAGGGATCGCCTGCACCGTCGACGCACGTTGCTCTCCGGCATGCTGTTGGGCGAATGCGAAAAACACCGCGTGGCCGTAACACGCCATCACCAGAGACGTGCCCCATAACAGGCTACCTACGCCCCGAATGACGAACGGCATCTCGCGGATCAGTGCGGGCAAGAGGTGCGCGCTCGTGACGAGCACCGTGCCGATGGCGATCCAAATGAGCCGTTCCGGTAACGTTCCGCCGCGTTGCCAGCCGGCGAGCACCGACAGGCAGAGTGCGGTGGTGGTTGCGCCGATCGCCAGGGCGAATGCCCAGCGACGCGTGCTCATGCGGCTTTGCCGCCGAGCAGCACGGCCTTGCGTTCAAGCTTGTCGCGCAGTGTCGGCGATGGCGATCTGGTCGTTTCGTCGGTGTGGCCGTCACCAGTATCGGGGCTGGTCGTACCCGGATAGAATTCTTCGGCCACGGCCGCTTGTTCGTCCGGACTGTCTTCGAACGCGCCGTTGGCGAACCCTGCGCGCGCTGCGGCATCGAGCGCAGCCTGATCGAAGCCGGCGGCCCGGCGGCGCGTGTCCAGTTCCTTCGCTTCGATCAACGCCTGTTCGAGCTTGCTGCCGGACCGAACTCCCAGATCGACGTAGTAGATTGCCGACCGAAAACTCTGCGTGGTCGACTTCCCGCGTAGCTTCAGTTCCAGTGGCAGGCAAGAGAGCAGGTCGCCGGACACCGCACGGAAGTAATGCAGGCGTGCAGCCAGCGTCCGGATGCTGTTGTAGGACGTCGTGCGCAGGATGAACGAGCCCATCTCGTCGTCGTCCCCGATGATCACATTCAGCCGACCGTAGGGCTTGCAATTGCCCTGACGACCGAATGCGCAGCCATCAGGCGACGGGCAGGGGAGGGTTTCGATACTGGCGTTCGTCACACGCCGACACGATTCGCCGTTACCGACACAGACAGGCCGACCGTTATCGCGATCGAACAGCGAGTATTCCGCCCGCAGGTTCAGATCGGGATCGTTGAACAGCACACGAATAGGAATTGCGCGCAGCTTGCCGGCCGTTGCCTTGCGCAGTGTTTCGTTCAGCGGGTGCAGCATCCATTCGCCGCGCTGCTGGACCTGCGTCGTTAACGTGAACTGGTCGTCCTTCTCGGGAACGCGCTTGCCGTTCTTCTCGACAATGCGTCCGATCGAGATGCGACCTATGACTGGTGGAGTGATACTCAGCCCTTTCAACATCAGACTTCTCCTGTATACGTAAACTGAAGGGAATGAAGCGGGAGGGGAAACCGCGCGTGCCGTACCGCCTATCGAGCGAAATGGGCTTCGAGCTTCGTGTGGATTTCCAGGGCGACGCCCTGCCAGGCGCGAGCACTGACCATTGGGTTGACTTGCAACTGATCGAGTGATGTTGTTGCAACGCGCTCCGCGTGCTGGCTGAGCGCATCCATCACGAACGCTTGCGCGAGCGCGCCGTATCGCGAGAACGTCATGATCTCTGTGAGACATTCGAGGTTGGTCATGGGGATTGGAATCAGGTGGAAACGAGAAAACGCCGGGAACCCGGTTTCGAGATGGCGTACTGCGTTTCGAACTCGGGGTGATCGGCCAGCAATCGCGCCAGATCGACGCCAGACGAATCCTTGCTGCGCTTGAACGACACGGCGCCGGTCTGGAATACGGCCCGGTTTGCGTCACCCATCGCCTGCTGGATTGTTTGCTTGAACTGCGCTTCGAGCTGCTGGCGCGTCTCGATCTCGGCACGTACGGCAACCAGATCGGCGAACACGGCCGACATGCGATGGTCATCGCTGAAGTCGACCGTTTCGCCATTTCCCGGATAGAGGTGCCGCAGCGCGCGGTCGGCCGACTCCGTTCCGTCGGCGGACGGAGGCGTATCGGCCTCCACATATCGCCAGAACCGTGCTTCCAGTTCGACGAGCCGACCGATCAATGCATCGTCCCGGTCGATCCGATGCACTTCGAGCGCCTGACCACAGAGCAGCACGGCGACGTGCGCCGCCGTCTTGCCGGTTACCGCCAATTGATGCTGGACCTGGATCTGCACGTACTCCGGTACGCCTTCTCGCCAGAGCCGCGCACCGAACTCGCCAGCCGTCTTGCATTCGAGAATCTGTACGTCCGGAACGCCGACGATCTCGCGATCAATGTTCGCCAACATGAAAGGGATCGAGGGATGTCGCAGCACGGCGTTCACGCGTCGAACCCGGTTGCCGGTCTGCTTCGTGTACGACGCCGCAACGATCGGCTCCAGTAGCGTTCCCCAATACGTCGGCGACGTCGTATCGTCCGGATCGGGACGAGGAAGGCCGTCGGCACGTCCGGTCTTGTCGAGCCATAACTCAAGGGCGCTCATGTAGGGGTTGAGGCCGACCGCAGCGGCGGCATCCGATCCGCCGATGCCGGTTCTGCGCACGGCGAGCCAGTCGTCGCGGCTCAGCTCCTGTGTCTTAACGAGCTTCAGTGCGGGCTTACGTGCACGAGGTGGTTCAGGATGAGGTGTCGTCATGGTTTGCTCCGAAAACAAAAAAGCCCGGCAGAGCGAATCTGGCCGGGCGGAGGTGAGGGGATACGCAGGCTATTCGGAACCGATACGGCGAAGGGCGTCCTGCAATGCGTCGTGCGCGAATGTCACGAGCTTGCCGTTTCCGAGGTGGACAGTCGTACCCTGAGGTTTGATTTGCAGGATCGTGGCGTAACGGCCGCCGAACCGTAACCCCGCTCCACGCGGGATCTGAATTCGCATGTCGACGGCCAGAGGCGGCATGGCCTTGGTCATGCGACAAGTTTCATCGCCTCGTCCCAGGCGCGTTGCTTGAGCGTTGCTCCGGCGCCGAACCATGCTGCGTCGAGGCGGTGATCGTCGGTGCGTGCACGCCGGTGGTGATCGACGTATTCCGTCACCGAATTCAGCAATCCCCATGCGGTACCCGACGCGGATGCAAGATCCGCACCCTTGCCGCGACCGGCGTAGAGCTGGCCCACCGCCCTGATCGCGCGTTCGTTGACGGCGACCGTTTCGCGATCCGGGAGATTGGCTGTCGAGTAGGTCAGCACGCGGCGCAGGAACGCTTCGGCCGCCGAGTCCGTCACCTTGCGTTCGGACAACGCTTTGGTGCGGGCCACAAAGGCGTCCCATGTGGAAACGGCGATGCCGAGCTGGCGCTTCACGACGGCTGCATCAAACTGCGATCGATGCGAGACTTTGATCGCGCCGGCGTTGTTTCCCAAGGCGATTTGCAGCGTGTTGTTGCAGACTACTCGGATCGACGTGAGCTGCGCCGTCGTCGCGAGCGTGCCGTCGCATGCCGTGGCGAGCAGCAGGTAGCCATTTACCTCGTCTTTGCCTTTAAGCATGCCGGACTGACCGGTGCGGGCGAGCGCCCAGAGCTTGCGGCCCTCCTTGAGCACACCCGCGGTCTCGAGCTGGAAACCACCGATCTCCGTCAGGTCTCGATAAAACTCCAAAATCTCTTCGGGCTGCACGACCTGATAGCGAGCCGAAACGACGGACAACGGTGCTTTGGTGTCCGACCGGTACAAGACCTTCTGTTCGGGAAACGCGTGAATCGAGCCGAGGCTGCGATTGCCAGTGGCGACGAAGCGCACTTCGGCTTCTTCGATTCGCCAGTCCATGCCGGCGGCACGTTTCCAGACTTCGAGCGGTTGTTTCGGAGCGAGCTTGTTGCCGAGGCCGTGCCAGGGCTCGGCACCAGTAAACGCCATAGATTGAACGAGATGCATGAGGAAACTCTCCTATTCAAAAATCACAGTGCATAAAGCCCAGCTGAAGCCGGACGAAAAATGGGGATAGTGGAAAGAAAGGAGGGAGGGGGAGGCGAGCCGTTCAGCTCTGCGCGGCACTGAATGCGTGACCGCACGCGAGGCAGTGGTGATTGTCCAAAACGTTGTCATCGATTGCCGCGCCGACAGCGGACCCGGCTGCGCAGCCCGCAGCGCTGCCGACGAGTCCTGCGATCACAGCGCCCGCGAGTCCGCCGAAGACCGTACCAAGTGGTCCGGCGATCGAGCCCACGACGGCGCCTGTCTCAGCGCCCGCGAGCGCGGCGGCCATGCCACCCGTCGCCCCTGCAACGCTGCCGATCGTGCTGCCAGCCTTGCGGGCGCGATTGCGTGTGTCGATGCGCGATGACAGGCAACGCGGACAGCGAATCGTCGGCCCGGATGACGACGCAGTGGCAGGCTTGGGCGGCGCCGGCTTGTCCGGTTCACCCATCAACGATTCGATCACGTCGTGCAGATCGTGGCGTGCGTCGGTCGCTTGGGGCGCATGGGCGGGCTCTTCACGCCGACCGAACGGCGGATAGCCATTGACCGATTCGGCGTTGGCTTCATGCGCGGCGTGAAGTGCGCGGTCGGGATACGGCGCGAACGCCTCCCATTCGTCGAATTCATCGACGTCGACGGAACGCGGGTCGGCAGCGTTGCGAGTCGGCGGGGGCGCAACAGCTGCGTGTCGGCGTGCCGGCCGGTCCTTGGTAGCGAGCCAATAGAAACCCACCGCGAACATGGCGACGAGAGCGAGGCCCAGCCCGATCAGCACAAAGGTAGGGGGATCAGAGATCACGGAAACTCCTGAGCGAAGTGCGCCGATGCGGAAATGCATCGACGGAGCGGCCGTAGCTGGCTGTACTCAGGAAGGTGATATGTGGTTGAAAGAAAGTAAATTCCTCGTCGAGTGCCGATTCGACCTCGCAATTCTGTCAGGGATGTTTTTGAGATGATGCGTGAGGTAAGATTCGCGCGGATTGCGATTAAAAATACCTTCGATATTTGCGGTCGATAGAGTATGTCGTTATCCAAAATATCGAGATAGTCGGACTGGTGTGGCAGTAATCGAGCAATGGAGTTGTTTCGTCCGTCGCATCTCGGCAACGATTGACACTCTTTGACGCTGCCTTTCCACGGTTTCAATTAGATTCCATGCGATGTTCGAGGCCGTGAGGGCGGATCGAACGAAAATCGCGAGTAGACCAAGGTTATGAATAAAAACCATTATCGGCTGGTGTTCAGCCGCGTGCACGGAATGTTGGTCGCAGTGGAAGAAACGGCCAGCTCAGCGGGGAAAGCAAGCGCAGGTGAAACGCGGCGTACCCTCGATCGCAGCGGTGTGCATGTAGTGACGCGGTTTGCGTTACGTTTTGCGGCATTTGCTGCGCTGATTGCCGCGGGCGCGATGCCGATGTGGGTGCACGCACAAATCGTCGGAGCGGGGCCGAATGCACCATCGGTAATCCAGACGCCCAACGGCCTGCCGCAAGTGAATATCAACAAGCCGGGTGGCGCCGGCGTTTCGCTGAACACCTACAACCAGTTTGACGTGTCGCATGCCGGCGCCATCCTGAACAACTCGCCGACGATCGTCAACACGCAACAAGCGGGCTATATCAACGGCAACCCGAACCTGAGTGCGGGGCAGGCGGCGCGCATCAT
This sequence comes from Burkholderia thailandensis E264, assembly GCF_000012365.1. Taxonomy (NCBI): domain Bacteria; kingdom Pseudomonadati; phylum Pseudomonadota; class Betaproteobacteria; order Burkholderiales; family Burkholderiaceae; genus Burkholderia; species Burkholderia thailandensis. The sequence continues at coordinate 3,131,506 of NC_007651.1, read as the reverse complement.
CGTCAACCAGGTCAACAGCACGGCGGCCAGCCAGATTAAAGGGTACGTCGAGATAGCGGGAAGCCGTGCGGAGATTGTGCTGGCCAACCCTGCCGGTATCGTCGTGGACGGTGGCGGGTTCATCAATACCTCTCGCGCAGTCCTGACAACTGGCGTGCCGCAGTTTGGCGCGGACGGATCGTTGACGGGCTTCAACGTCAATCGTGGTCTCGTGACAGTGCAAGGTGCGGGCCTCGATACCTCGAATGTTGATCAGACTGACATCATTGCCCGCGCTGTACATGCCAATGCCGCGATCTATGCGAAGAATCTCAATGTAATTGGCGGTACGAACCAGGTTAATCACGACACGCTTGCTGTGACGCAGATCGCCGGTGACGGTCCTGCGCCGGCTGTCGCGATTGACGTAGCTCAGTTAGGTGGCATGTATGCCAATAGGGTGTTTTTGGTTGGCAACTCCGCAGGCGTGGGTGTCGCGAACGCCGGGACGATCGCGGCGCAGGCAGGCGACCTGACGCTGCAGTCGAACGGCCGGCTCGTCCTGACGGGTAAGACCACGGCGAGCGGCAATATGGCGCTGTCGGCCGCGGGTGGTATCCAGAACAGCGGCACCACGTATGCGCAGCAGTCGTTGTCGGCCAGCACAAGTGCCGATCTCACGAACAGCGGCACGCTCGCGGCGCAGCAGAATACAGCGGTCAACGCGGGCAGCGTCAACTCGACCGGCACGCTCGGCGCCGGCGTGAACAACGACGGTACCGTAACGCACAGCGGCGACCTGAACCTGACGGCGTCGGGCCAACTGACCGCCACCGGCCAGAATGTCGCGGGCGGCAACGCATCGCTGACGGGCGGCAGCGTGAATCTCGCCGGCAGCCAGACGGCAGCGAATGGCAATCTGTCGCTGAACGCGACAGCCGGCGACGTGAACCTCTCGAACGCGATGACGAGCGCGCAAGGCGCCATTCAGGCGAAGGCAGCGAGCACCGTGATCAACGATCACGGCAGCCTGTCGAGCGGAGGCAGTACGACACTGACCGGTGGCAGTCTGTCGAACCAGAGTGGCAAGGTGTCATCGCAGGGGCCGTTGTCGGTCAACGTCGCCGGCCAGATCGCCAACCAGTCCGGCGAACTGGTATCCGAGAGCACGGCGGACGTGCATGGCGGCGCCATCGCGAACAACCAGGGCACCCTTCAAAGCGCGGCCGGCATGACGGTGGCCGGTGCGTCGCTGGACAACACGGCGGGCCGAATTACGTCGCTCAACGGCGATGGCCTGTCGGTGACGACGAGTGGCCAGTTGACCAACGTCGCAGGGACGACCGCGAACGGCGCGCAAGGCGGTGTGATCGGCGGCAATGGCGATGTGTCGGTCCAAGGCGCAAACGTTGTCAATCGCGGCGCGATCACATCCAACACGAATCTGCGGGTATCGGGCCAGTCGGTCGACAACGGCAGCGGCACGCTGCAGGCTGCGCAAAAGGTGGCTGTCGATGCGGGCGCGCGCTTGATCAACAACGGCGGCTCGATCGTCGGTCAGACGGCCGCGCTGACGGGCACGACCCTCGACAATAGCGCAGGCGTTGTGCAGGCCGATCAGGTGTCGTTGAACGCGACCGACCTCGTGAACCACGGCGGTACGATCACGCAGACCGGTGCCGGCGCGATGAGCGTGAACGTGTCGGGCACGCTCGAGAACTCAAATGGCGGCACGCTGCAAACCAACAGTACCGATCTGACACTCGCGCCTGCCGCGCTCGTCAACGATGGCGGCACGATCACGCATGCGGGCAACGGCACGCTGACGCTCGGCGGAGGTACGGGGTCGGTGTCGAACGTGGGCGGTTCGATCGCCAGCAACGGGCGCGTCGTCGCACAAACCGGAGCGCTGAACAACACGGCGGGCTCGATCAACGCGCAGAACGGACTGGCGGCAACCGTCGGCGGCACGCTCAACAACGCAAACGGCAAGCTGTTGTCGAACACGGATCTGAGCGTCACCAGCGGTACGCTGTCGAACGACGGCGGCCAGATCGGCGCCAGCGCGAACGCGACGATCCGCACCGGCTCGATGACGAACCAGGGCGGATCGATCGTTGCACCGAACCTGTCGGTTACCGCCGATTCGACGCTCGACAACAGTGGCGGCAAGCTCGAAGCCAATCAGCTTGCGCTGACGGCAACGAACCTCGTGAACCACGGCGGCACGATCACGCAGTATGGATCGTCAGCGATGGGGATGAACGTCAGCGGCACACTCGACAACTCGGCCGCCGGGGTGATCCAGACCAACGCCGCGGATCTGACGCTGGCGCCAGCCGAGCTGAATAACGCAGGCGGCACCATTACGCATGCCGGCACCGGCACGCTGACTATTGCGCCGGGCAATGGAGCCAGCGCGCTGAACAACGCGTCGGGCACCATCGTGACGAAGGGACAAGCCATCGTCAACGCGGCCGCCTGGAACAACGCGAGCGGTATTCTCGCCGCGCAGCGAGGCATCAACGCGACCATCACAGGCGACGTGAACAACACACAGGGCCTGCTGAGATCGGACGCGTCGCTGTCGTTGAAGAACGGCGGCGCTCTGTCAAATCGAGGCGGCCACATCCAGGCGGGGCAATTGGTTGCGGGCGACAGCAGCACGCTCGCCATTGAATCGACCTCGATCGACAACGCTGACGGCGCCATTGTCGACCTCGGTGCGGGCAAGATGACGGTGCAAGGCGGCAGCCAGATCGCCAACAGCCACGCCAGCGGCGTCGCGGGCATGGGCGCGATTACCGGCAACGGCGATGTGACGGTCAGCGCCGCGTCAATCAGCAACACGCAGAGCGGTCAGCTCAGCGGTGCATCGCTTCATGTTCAGGGCAACACCTTGGACAACAGCGGCGGCACGATCGGCAACGTCACGAACTCGAACGGCGACGTGGACGTCAAGACGATCGGCGCGATCACGAATACAAATGGCCAGATCAGCTCGACGCACGACCTGTCGGTCGCGGCGGCCACGCTGCAGGGCGGCGGCACATACAGCGCGACGCATGATGCCAACGTGAACCTGCAGGGCGATTACACGGCGGCATCCGATACGCAGTTCAACGTCGGTCACGATCTTGCCTTCACGCTGCCCGGCACCTTCACGAACAACGCGAACCTGCAATCGGTCAACAACCTGAGCGTCAACGCCGGCAACATCGTCAACGTGGGCGCTTTGACGGCCGGCGGCTTGCTGCACACGCAATCGACCAACCTGATCAATACCGGCGCGCTCGTGGGCGCCAGCGCCTCGCTCAACGCGACGAACACGATCTCGAACCTCGGGCCGACCGCGCTGATCGGTGCATCCGACAGCAACGGCACGCTGGAGATCCTCGCGCACGACATCGAAAACCGCGACGACACGACTGCGACAGATTCGATGGCGACGACCGCTATCTTCGGCATGGGCAAGGTCGTGCTGGGCGGCGGCAAGGACGCGAGCGGCAACTACACGAACGCCGCGCTGGTCAACAATGTGTCTGCCCTGATCCAGTCCGAAGGCGACATGGAACTGCATGCGGACAAGATAACGAGCACGCGGCGAGTGATGAAGACGTCGACCAGCGCGATCGATCCGTCGCTGCTCGGCCAGTTCGGCATTCCGATCAGCGGCCGCACGGGCCAGGTCGGCGTGAAGGATCCGGACAGCATCGGCGGCGTCTACACCGAGCCGCCTCACGGCGGGCAGTGGAACAGTACGTATCAGTTCACGACCTACTATGCGGACAGCGCGACGGCGACGACCGTAACGGACATCAGCCCGGCTGCCCAGATCGTGTCGGGCGGCAAGATCGATGCGTCGTCGGTCGGCACGCTGCAAAACTACTGGAGCAACATCGCGGCGGTCGGCGACATCAAGATGCCGGCCCGCTACGACGCGGACGGCTGGGCGGCGTCCGGTCAGAACCTGCCGGGCGTGTCAGTCTCCTACTCGGGCCAGTATCACTACAACAACTACGACAACACCGAACACGACTGGCAATTGCCGTTCGGCAACGCGCCGTTCGTGACCGGCCGCCCGGGCGGCTATACGCAGGCGGCGCCGGCATCGATCAAGGATTACAAGTTGCCAGGCTACTTTTCGACGATGAGCTCGAACGGTACGATTTCGGGCACGGGCGTCAGCGTCAGCAACACGGCGGGCAACGCATCGATTCCGTCGCTCGGCTTGCTGCCGGGTCAGTCGGTGCCGGGTCTCACCCCCACCAACTTGAGCGGTAACGCGAGCGGTGCAAAATCGGGTGCGTCGGCCGTGCATGGCGGTCAGTCGGCGCCGGTCGATCCGATCATCGCCAGTGCGACGGCGCTGAACGTGCTGAACAACCTCACGATTCCGCAGGGCGGGCTCTACCGGCCGACTACCGCCCCGAATGCGAGCTACGTGATCGAAACGAATCCGGCGTTCACGAACCAGAAGAATTTCATTTCGAGCGACTACTTCTTCGGTCAGCTCGGCGTCGACTTCACGCACATCCCGAAGCGTCTCGGTGACGGTTTCTACGAGCAGCAACTCGTGCGAAACGAAGTCACGTCGTTGACCGGCAAGGCGGTACTCGGGCCGTATGCCGACCTGGAGACGATGTATCAGTCGCTGATGGCGGCCGGCGCGGATCTGTCGAAGTCGCTCGATCTGCCGATAGGCGCGAGCCTGTCGGCCGATCAGGTGTCGAAGCTGACCAGCAACGTGGTCATGATGGAAACGCGGGTGGTCGACGGTCAGTCGGTGCTCGTGCCGGTCGTATATCTCGCGAAGGCCAGCCAGCAGAATATCGATGGCCCGTTGATCAGTGCGACGAATGTCGATTTCCAGAATGCACAGTCGTTCACGAACAGCGGCACGATCAAGGCGGACAACACGCTGGCGATCCAGGGCAAGCAGATCGACAACGCATTCGGCGCGCTGCAAAGCGGTGGGCTGATGTCGCTGAAGACCGAGAACAACGTCGACCTGACGTCGGCGAACGTGAAAGCCGGCAGTTTGCAGCTGGACGCCGGAAAGGATCTGATTCTCGACACGGCGACGAAGACGAACACGCGTGTGAGCCGCGACGGCGCGACGAGCGTGGTGACCACGCTCGGGCCGACCGCCAAACTTGACGTTGCGGGCGATGCGTCGATCACGACGGGCGGCAACTTCCAGCAGAACGCGGGCAACCTGTCGGTCGGCGGCAATCTCGGCATGAACGTTGGCGGCAACTGGGATCTCGGCGCGGTGCAGACGGGCGAGCACAAGATCGTGCAGCGGGCGAACGGCGTGTCGAATACCGACATCAACAAGGTCACCGGCAGCTCGGTGACGGTCGGTGGACAGTCGAGCATCGGCGTCGGCGGAGACCTGACGGCCAAGGGCGCGCAGATCGACCTTGGCCAGGGCGGGACAATCGCGGCCAAGGGCAACGTGACGCTCGGCGCGGCGAGCGCGACATCGACGGTGAACAGCAACAGTTCGGGCAGCGACAGTCACGGCAGCTATGCGGAGACGCTGCACACGTCCGATCAGGCGCTCACAGGCACGACGTTCAAGGGTGGCGATACCGTCACATTGGCGTCTGGCAAGGATCTCACGATCAGCGGCAGCACGGTCAGCCTGGATAAAGGCAATGCGAACCTGATGGCGAGCGGCGATGTGAATATCGGCGCGGCAACCGAAACGCATGTGCTGAACTCGCACGAAACGCACAGCCACAGCAATGTCGTGAGCGGCGTGCAGGTTGCAAGCGGCATCGACCAGACGGCGACCTATAGCCAGGGCAGCACGGTGTCGGCCGACGGCGTCAACATCGTCAGCAACCGCGACATCAACGTGGCGGGTAGCAACGTCGTTGGCACGAACGACGTGACGTTGCAGGCGACGCGCAACGTCAACATCACGACCTCGCAAGACACGACTCAATCGTCCAGCTATTTCGACAAGAAGGAATCGGGTCTGCTCACGAATGGTGGTTTGTCAGTGACGGTGGGTTCGCGCTCGGCCGCCCAGCAAGACCAAAGCAGCTCGGTGACGAATAAGGGGAGTGTGATCGGGTCATCGCAGGGCAATGTCACGATCCAGGCCGGCAAGGATGCCACGATTACCGGTAGCACGATTGTGGCGGGCCAGGATGTCGGAATCGCCGCTCAAAACGTGACGGTAAATGCTGCGTACGACACCTACAAGGACGCGCAGTCGCAGCAGTTTAGCCAGTCGGGTTTGAGTGTCGGATTGGGCGGCGGCCTGGTCGGACTCGGACAGTCGATGGCAGGCGCCGTCCGCCAAGGCCAGCAGTCGGGCGATTCGCGCCTCGCCGCAGTACAGGCCGTGGCGGCTGCCGAACAGGCTTACCAGAACCGCGGCGGGATCAAGGACGCGGCCAATGCCCTGTCGAACGGGAACGTGAGCGAAGCTGCCAAGGGCGTTCAGGTACAGTTCAGCATCGGGTCGAGCCATAGCAGCAGCAATGCGACGACATCGATCTCGAGCGCGAAAGGTTCGTCGATCATAGGCAACGGCAACGTCTCCATCACCGCGACGGGCACACCGGACGCAAACGGAAACGCTCAGGCGGGCACCGGAAACATTGCGATGACCGGAGCGTCAGTGCTCGGCAAGAACGTCGCGCTCGACGCCAACAACGCGATCACGCTGCAAAGCGCGCAGAGCACCGAACAGAGTACGAGCTCGAACAGTTCGACCGGCTGGAATGCAGGCGTGGCGATCGGCGTGGGCAAGAATACGGGGATCAGCGTCTTCGCGAATGGCTCGAACTCGCACGGACAGGGCAACGGCGATAGCGTCACGCAAACCAACACGACGGTGGCGGCCGGCAACACGCTGACGATGAAGTCGGGTGGTGACACGACGTTGTCGGGCGCCAAGGTTTCAGGCGACAAGGTCAAGGTCGATGTCGGCGGCGACCTGACGATGACGAGCCTTCAGGATACGTCGAACTACAGCAGCAACCAGCACAACACGGGCGTCAGCGGCAGCTTTACGTTCGGCTATGGTGGCGGCGTCGACGCATCGATCGGCCACACCAGCATCGACGCGAATTATGCGTCGGTGAACCAGCAAACCGGCATCGTGGCTGGCAAGGAAGGGTTTGATGTCAACGTGGCGGGCCATACGCAGCTCAACGGCGCACAGATCGCGAGCGCGGCGCCGGCAGACAGCAATACGCTGACGACCGGCAGCCTCGGATTTACCGACATCCAGAACAAGATGTCGTATTCGGGATCGTCGGAAGGTTTTTCGACGTCGGGCGGCCCGAGCTTTGCACAGACGGGTGATAGCGCGAGCGGTGTCACGCGCGCCGCGGTGAGCCCGGCGAAGATCGTCGTCAAATCGGATGAGCAGAACGGCACGGACAGCACGGCCGGGCTGTCGCGCGACACGGCGAACGCGAACCAGACGGTGGAGAACACATTCAACCTGCAGAAGGTCCAGAACAATATGGCCTTTGCGCAGGCGTTCGGCAAGGTGGCGACGTTCGCGGTGGCGGAAGCGGCGACTCAGCTGGAAAACAGCAGCCCGCAGATGAAGGCATTGTTCGGCGAAGGCGGTGCAGGTCGCGACGCGCTGCACGCCGCAGTGGCGGCGATCGGGGCAGCGCTGTCGGGTGGCAACATCGGCGGAGCGGTCGCGGGTTCACTGGCCGGTGATGTGCTGCAGTCCCTGGCGCAGCCGATCATCGATCAGACGGTGAGCCAGTTGCCGCTGAGCGCGCAAGCCGCCGCGCGGAATGCGTTGAACGAGATCGTGGCGACGGCCGGCGGTGCGGCGGCTGGCGCTGTCGCGGGTGGAGGTTCATCCGGTGCGCTGGCCGGTGCGGGCTCGGCTGTCAACAACGAGCTTTACAATCGACAGCTTCACGTAGAAGAGGTGAAGGTTGTCGAGCAGCTCGCAAAGGAAAAGGCGCAGGCGGTATGCCGCGGCGATTCAAGCTGCGTGGCGAAGGCAACGACCTACTGGACCGACATGCTCGAGCGCGCGGCGAAGGGAATGGTCGACGACACGGCGAACAAGGAGAACATGGCCTATCTCCAGACGCTGATCCAGACGGCGAACAATCCGACCAGCGAAGGCGCGATGGGGGGCCTCAGCTCCTACCTGACGAACCTTCAGACGGCGCAAGACATGTTGTCGCAGTATATGGGCAAGCCGATTCTGGTACGCGGTTCGCCTATCATCTCCGACGGTTCGGCGCAGACGTATTTCAGTGCGACACCCGAGCAACGTTCCAATCAAAGCCTGAATGCCATATTGGGCTCGCTGCCTGGCTCGATCGTGCCGGGTGCAAGCCAGCGCGATCAGAGTCGAGTGGATTCCTTCGCCACGCAAAACGGCTCCGTGAAACCCGATTACACGATCGAGGAAACGGTCATCGGCGGTATCCTTACAAACAAGATCGCGTCGACGGCTGCACGCGTGGGCGAGTCGATTGATGTTTGGTTGGCGGGACCTGTGAATCCGACAGGCAAAGGATTCATCAGCACCGGCAAGGTGACGATGGAGAGCATGCCGGTGAAATTGAATACCGCGGAACAAGGCGTGCTGTCACAACTCGACCAGCTGCCGTCGAAGGATTTGCAGGGCCAGGCCCGTGAATATGTGGCGAATAACTACTTCGTGCGGAATGGTTTTACCCCGCTTGACGGGAAGTGCGGCGCCAACTGCTTTGACGGAGTCTACGTTAAAGGAAATACTGTCTACGTTAACGAGGTCAAGCCTCTTAATGAATCTGGATCGATCAGTTTGAATCCTCCAAACAGCGCCACGGGACTTCCGGGGCAGCAGACGGATAACTGGGTCGCATATTCGGTTCAAAGACTGAAAGATACGGGTGACCCCCAACTTATTAAGACGGCCGAAGTTGTCGAGCAAGCGTTTAGAAATGGAAATCTCGTCAAAACGGTTTCTGGGGTCAACTCTAATGGGATGGTGGTTGTCAAGGTGCCAAGGAATACGCCATGAATCGTCGAGCCGAAATTGATAAATTGACTAACCTTGTCAATGTCAACAAGGAAATGATCCCCGAGCTGGTCCATGACCTGATCTATCGGAGGTCGAAAGTTCGTCTTGGCACGGTTTACGATGGACTAGCCAGCCGCGCAAGAGCGCAGGCAGTTTTAGATTACTTTGGCGCAAATAATATTGCTGCGAGCAAACAGAATTTTTATCTGTCGTCGAAATTGTCTATAGCGAGTTGTGGTCTGGATGGCGGCGCTAGCTTCACCAACGGACTCGAGCTACTATGCGCAATCTTATCTGACAATCAGAGCGTTATCGAGACGGCGGCGAAGATTGAAACCTCGGCGCTATTGGATGGAAGATGTGATCCGAAGTCAACGGCAGCCTTCCAATACAGATTCCAGCTCGCAATCTTGGGTAAGGATCAGGAGTTGGAAGCCCTGATCGAGAACGTGCGCAAAAATGGAACCAAAGCCGATCGACAGGCTATTTCAAATGGTGAGTATTTTTTCTCATTGCTTCTGGCGCGCGATGCTGCGGGGTTAAGGGCGTTGATTGAAAAGCGGCACGCAAACGTCAAATGCGTTTGGCCGGATTTGGAGAATTTCATCTCATACCTTGGAACGCTTGAGACAAAAATTTGCTGGCGTCGTGGTCTCCCAATTGAAATCGATCATCCGCTAGTGCCAATGGAGTTGATGCCGGTCAAGCCTCTTGATCGCTACGATGACGTCTACGACTTTCTGAAGCCGGGGTGGGTGCCCCCTCCGCAGGGACTGATCGGCCGGGTTTCCCGGTGGTTCAAGGCATGATCAGTCGACGTCGCTGACATTGAGGCAATGATGAAGAAATCCAAATGGCCCGTGGTCCTGGCGTTTGGCATGTCGGCGCTTCTCGCTGCATGCGAGACCGTGCCACCTGATGCACCCCCGCGTCCTCCGCCGAGGCCAGAAATGGAGCCCGTGTTGCCGTCGTGGTCGAGCACGATCTGGATCATGGGCTTTTGGAAATGGAGCGGTACCGAATGGGTTTGGATTCCGGGGCATTTAGCACCCAAGCCATAAAATCGAACGAACAAGACCACATTTATGACAATCCGTACCCCGGTCGTGCTGCTGTCGGCCGCATGGCTGATTCCAATGGCCGTGTCGGCGCAAGAAGCTCCTCGCCCGATCATTTCGGGCAACGACCAGCAAATCCGACAGCAGGAAGAAGCGCGCGAGCGCGAACGGACCGTCACAGCGCCCGGGGTGCGTTCGAGCGTAACGGCGAGCGCAGGGTATCCAGCGCTGCCATCCGAAACGCCGTGCTTTCGCATTGACCGTTTTGGGCTCGACGTACCCGATGCGCTGCCTACCTCGCTGAAATCGCAAGGCGCGTCGGCGTTGCCCATGGATCGCTTCGCCTTCGCGCGTGAATGGCTTGAGCACTATGCTGGCCAGTGCATCGGAAAACAGGGCCTCGACATCCTCGTCAAGGGTCTGTCGCAAGCGATCCTAGCGCGCGGGTACGTCACGACGCGTGTACTACTTCCTGAACAGGATCTGTCGACCGGTATCCTCAAGTTTTCGCTGATCCCGGGTGTGGTCCGCCACGTGCGCTTCGCCGACGAGAAACTGCGCGGCACGTGGAAGACCGCATTTCCAACGGGCGACGGCGAACTGCTGAACCTGCGCGATCTCGAACAGGGCCTCGAGCAAATGAAACGCGTGTCGAGCCAGGACGTTTCGATGCAAATCGTTCCGGGCGAGCTTCCCGGCGAAAGCGATGTCGTACTCGACGTGAAGCGAGGCAAACCGTGGACCGTCGTCGCGTCCGTCGACAACTCCGGCACGCGTGCGACTGGCAAGCTGCAAGGCAATCTGTCGCTCGGCATCGACAATCCGCTCGGCCTGAACGACGTCTTCAACATCGGCGTCAGCCAGGATCTGGAGTTTGGGGACAAGCGCCTCGGCTCGCACGGCTGGAACGGTTTCTATTCGATTCCGTGGGGTTACTGGACGGCCACGCTGTCCGCTTACACGAACACGTACTACCAGCAGATTGCTGGCGTGAATCAGACATTCGTCGCGAGCGGCAATTCAAAGACGGTCGATTTCAAGCTGGCCCGCGTGCTGTCGCGTAGTCAGAATGATGTGTTCGGTGGGTACGTTCGCCTGTCGCGTCGTTTCGGGCAAAGCTTTATCGAAGACACCGAAATCTCGCAGCAACGCCGCAATAACACGATGATCGAACTCGGCCTGACCGATCGCCACTACTTCGGCGGCGCGCAGTTCGATGGCTCACTTGCATATCGTCAAGGCGTCGGTGGATTGGGCGCTCAGGACGATACGTTGGCGGCGGGTGGTGGGCCGACCTATCGTTTCAAGATGGCGGTGCTCGATGCGAACCTGTCGGTGCCGTTCGCGATCGGCAAGCAGCCATTCCGCTATGTCGGCACATTCCACGGCCAGTACACCGGAAACACGCTGTACTACATCGACGACTTGACGATTGGCAGTCGGTATACAGTACGCGGTTTCGACGGCGAGACGATGCTGGCGGCGGCACGTGGCTTTTACTGGCGCAACGAGCTACAGGCGCCGATTGGGCAGATGGGGCAGGCGCTCTATGCGGGGCTCGATTATGGCCGCGTATGGGGGCCGCAGCCGATCGCACTCGTCGGCACGCAACTGGCGGGTGCTGTGATCGGCGTGAAGGGGAGTGTCGGCACGCGATTCGGCTCCTATGCGTACGATCTCTTCGCGGGTACGCCTGTCTACAAGCCGTCAGGTTTTCCGACGGCACGTGTGACGCTCGGTTTTCAGGTGACCGCTCAGTTCTGAAGACAATGAGCCAAGGTACTTCTCCGACACGTATACATCGCAAGCCCGATGTTGCATATGCTCGTCTGGTCGAGGCTGCCGCTGAACGGGGGCGTACGCTTCTGACGCTCGAATGGCGCGGGGTGAAGCGGTACTATGAATTCCGCCGCGAATCGGGCCATGACTTCACTCGCGTAGGCGCGGTCGCGATGCGAGGCACGATAACCTGCTACGCAGCCTCAAGTGTGTTGCATCGACGGGTTGAATCCGCAACTGGATGTAGTCGCTCGATTCTTGGCTTCAAATGTTCGCTGGGTTCGATACGAGACGTTGACCTGTGGCGAGAACCGCAACTGAACTGATTCCGAGGCCTCGCCCCCAGCTATCAGTTGCGTCATGCTTCGGTTAACGTTACAAAAATTACATGCAGAGGGGATGGTGCGAAATGCATATCGAATTCGTCGAGATCGCGAATTTCAGGAAGCTCTTGTCGGCCCGCGTGGATCTGTCGCTCAAGACAACGCTGTTCGTCGGCGCGAACAACAGCGGCAAGACGTCAGCTATGTTGGCCCTACGGCGCTTCCTAACGCCTCGTCGCTGTCCGTTTGACATCCACGACTTCACGTTGTGCCACTTGCCAGCGCTCGTGGACATTGGCGAAACGTGGCTTCAGGCGAACCTGGAGGGTGTCGCGACTGACCTCACCCTGGATCCCTGGGTGCAAGCGCTGCCGGCCTTGGATCTGTGGCTGCAGGTCAAGGAGGACGAGGTCCACCGGGTCCGAGATTTGGTCCCGCTCATGGACTGGACCGGCGGGCGGCTGGGAGTGCGACTGCGCTACGAGCCCAAAGACATGAAGGCGCTGTTTAAAGAGTTCATTACCGCGGTCACCGAAGCCAATGCCATGCGCGCAGCAGCTGCGGCTGCCGTAGCTGCCAAGGCTGCCGGCGCGGCGCCCTCACCCAAGTTGACAGTCTGGCCCGAAACCTTGGTCGACTTCCTCTCCAAGCGGCTAACCTCGATGTTCACGATCCGGGCTTATCCGCTGGATCCAGCGCTACTTGCCAACCCTGAAAAGCTTCGGGCCTTGCCGCAGTCGCTTCCGGCATCGGCATTGCCGATCGAGGGCGATCCTCTCAGTGGCCTGATTAAGGTGCATGACATCCCTGCGCAACGCGGCTTTGGCGAGATCCAGAATGGGGGCGAAGACGAAGGCGAGCTTCAAACCTCGGCGGGTGGTACACGACTCTCTGAACAACTCAGAAGCTACTACGCCAAGCATCTGGATCCAGCAAAGGGGCCGGATCCCACGGACCTAGAGGCCTTGCAAGCCATGGAGGCGGCTGAGGATGCATTTGACCTGAAGCTGATGGAAAGCTTCAATGAATGCTTTACCGAGGTGGCGGGCCTGGGCTATCCGGGGGTCAGTGACCCGCGTCCGCGCGTATCGACACGCTTGCGTGCGATCGACGGATTGAACCACAGCGCGGCGGTCAATTTCGAGGTCGATGTGGTTCCGGATGCGGGCGCGGTTACGCCCATCCTGCTGTTGCCGGAGGGCAGCAACGGGCTGGGTTACCAGAACCTCATTTCGATGATCTTCCGGCTGATGAGCTTTCGCGATGCCTGGATGCGCGTCGGCAAAGCGTCAAAGAGTTCCGAGGCTGCGAGCATTGAACCACTTCACCTGGTTCTCGTGGAGGAGCCTGAAGCTCACTTGCATGCGCAGGTGCAGCAAGTCTTTATCAAGAAGGCGTACGAGGTGCTGCGTAGGCGCCCAGAGCTGGGGGAAAGCGACGCACTGCGTACGCAACTTATCGTCAGCACGCATTCGAGTCACGTTGCGCATGAGACGCCCTTTGCAAGCCTGCGGTATTTCCGCAGACTGCCTGCTGGTATGGTGGCCAAGGTGCCGGTGTCGACGGTGGTCAACCTGTCGCAGGTCTTCGGGGAGGGCACGGAGACCGAGCGCTTCGTCACCCGATATTTGCGTGCACAGCACGCCGACCTGTTCTTTGCCGACGCAGCGATCCTCGTCGAGGGACCGGCTGAGCGCATGCTCATCCCCAACTTCATTCGGGCCCACTACAAGGTGCTGCATCAGAGCTACGTCACCTTGCTGGAGATTGGTGGTAGCCACGCCCATCGTCTGCGCCCGCTGATCGATCATCTGGGCTTACTGACGCTGATCGTCACCGACCTGGACAGTCTGACAGCGACGGGGGGCTCGTCAGTTCAACCCGCTTTGGGCGCAGGCCAGAAAACCAACAACGCCACTCTAAAGACCTGGGTGCCAGCTCTGGACGACGTCGACGCCCTTGTCAGTGCGACGCAGGCGGCCAAGACGATCACGGATGCTGGCGACACGCTGTTCGCAGTGCGCGCGGCCTACCAAACACCTGTTGAGGTCACGATGCCGGGCTCCACCGCCAAGGAGACCGCCTACCCCTACACCTTTGAGGACGCTCTCGTGTTCGAGAACGTGACCTTCTTCGCTGCGTTTGCCGGCCCGGGATTGAACGCCAAGTTCCGAGCAGCCATCGCCAAGGGTGGCGGTGCAACCGCGGTTGGTGCCAGCATGTACACCGCGCTCAAAGATGGCAAGAAGGCCGAATTCGCTCTCGATGTCTTGATGGCGGATGACTTCAACAAACTGAATGTGCCGCAGTACATCGCCGAGGGTCTGGAGTGGCTGCTGAAACAGATGGAGAAGAAGCAGGTGGAAATCTTGACGACGGCGCCGGCCACGGCCGTTTCAGTTGCTACCGCCGCGAGTCCTGGGCCGGGAGCGAAGCCATGACGGTCGCCGACGATCAATTCGATGCCGAGGCCGACGCAACGATCATCGCATGTCTTGACCTGAGCAAGCCCAGAAGCTTTTTCCTGTACGCAGGTGCTGGATCAGGGAAGACGCGATCACTGGTCAGCGCCGTCAGAAAGACGATCGATGGCGAGCACGGGCGGCAACTTACCCTGACCGGCAAGAAGGTTGGTGTCATCACCTACACCAACGCCGCTTGCGACGAAATCAAGCAACGCCTTGAATTCGATTCTCGCGTTGAGGTCATGACGATCCATGCCTTCTCATGGTCGCTGATCGAGGGCTTCAACGCCGACATCCGTCAGTGGGTCGCCAAGAACCTTGAAGAGGAGATTGCAGAGCTTGAGGAGCAGCACAAGAAGGGGCGCCCCAACACGAAAGCGGGCGTTGAACGGCTTCGATCCATGGAGAGCAAACGTCGCCGCCTGGCGCGTCTGGATTCCGTCGTTAAGTTCATCTACAGCCCGACCAGCGACAACCGAACACGCGACTCTCTGAACCACTCGGAGGTTATCGCCATGACGGCGGCCTTCCTGACCAGCAAACCTGGACTGCGGCGGATGTTGGTCAGCAGGTGTCCGGTCTTGCTCATTGATGAAAGCCAGGACACGAACAAGGCGCTCATGGACGCCTTCCTGCATCTTGAGGAAGAGTTCCATGGTCGGTTCAGCCTCGGGCTTTTCGGGGACTTGATGCAGCGCATCTACTCGGACGGAAAAGAGCGGCTTGACAAGGCCATCCCGGCCAGGTGGGCTATGCCTCGCAAGCGGATGAACCACCGGTGCCCATCCCGCGTCGTCGAGGTTATCAACAGCATCCGCCGCGATGTCGATGGCGAGGAACAGGTCCCCCGCAGCGACGCTGAAAAGGGTGTGGTCCGGGTCTTCATCGCGCCCCAAGCGGGCGCCGACCCCTTCGCCATTGAAGCGGCCGTACGCCAGCGTATGGCGACGATTGCTGGTGACCCGGCCTGGCAGAACTCTGACACGGTGAAGACGCTCGCCCTTGAGCACCTGATGTCTGCCAGGCGATTCGGTTTCGCGGAATTCTTCGAGCCGCTTTGGGCGATCGACAACCTCCGGACGAGCCTGCTTCAAGGCGCCGGAGCAGGTCTTGGGTTCTTCATCAGGGACGTGTTGCCGCTGGTCAATGCACTTCGTGCCAACGACCGCTTCGCGGCTACTGCGATCGTCAAGGCGTCGTCGCCCCTTCTGGATCGCGCAGCGCTTCAAGAGGCTGGATCGAATCAGGTCGCGCAGCTCGGTAAGGCTAAGGCGGCGTGCGACGGGCTTCTTGCGCTGATCACGGAACAGCCTGAGATCAATGCTCAGGCAGTGCTCGAGTTTGTTGCGCAGACGGGTCTGTTTTCCATCCCGGACACGCTTGCTCCCTTCGTTTCCGGTGACGCCAAGGCGGTAGCGGCCGAGGACAACGCAGGGCAGGGCGATCAGATGGAGCGCACCGAGGACGGAGAAGCCGAAGACACCAGTCCTGAGCTGAGCGCATGGAGCAAAGCCCTTGAGGCGCCACTGAGCCAGATCGAGCGTTACGACTTGTACGCGCGAGGACAGTCGCAATTCGCGACGCATCAGGGCGTCAAGGGGCTTGAGTTCCCGCGCGTATTGGTCGTGATCAATGACGACGAGGCGCGAGGTTTTCTTTTTGCCTACGACAAATTCTTCGGTACCAAGGAGAAGTCAAAGGCGGACCTTGAAAACGAAGCCGCCGGCCGAGAGACCGGTTCGGACCGCACTCGCCGCTTGTTCTATGTGACCTGCAGCCGGGCAGAGAAGAGCTTGGCCATCGTCTACTACTCGCCGGATCCAGCGCTGGCTCGCAGTGCGATCCTACAGTACGGATGGTTCGTACAAGACGAGGTCGAACTGATCAACTGAATCGACGCAGCCCGAGATTACCAGCGCCCCGAATGCCTCTGCATGAAGTTCGCCATCCGACCAGTTGTCGGCGATGGCGAGAGGCAGCAATCGGCCAGTTTAAGACATTCGACACACGTTCCCGTTTTGTCGACAATAGTCAACCGAAAACCGATCCCGGAGGAAGCGGCATGCATGTGCGCAAGTTTCAAGTCGGCGACGAGGCGGCTCTGTTCAGAGTCTACTACTCTGCCATCCATCAGATCGCGTGTAGAGACTATTCTCCGTCCCAGATCGAGGCATGGGCGCCTGCTGATTTGGATAACAGCATTTGGGAGAAGCGAATAAGGGGAATCAATCCGTTTGTCATAGAGGCGGACGGAGCGCTCATCGGCTACGCAGACTTGCAAGAGAACGGTTACATCGATCATTTCTTTGTGTCGGGCGATCATCCCCGTCAGGGTGTGGGGCGTCTCCTCATGGAAACTATTCACGATTATGCCCAGCGTCAAAGCATGAAAGTGCTCACGTCAGATGTGAGTCGCACTGCGCAGCCGTTTTTTGAACACTTTGGATTCGAAGTGCTGGAGCAACGATCGCCGACAATCCGGGGCGTCGTTGTGCCGAATGCCTTGATGCGGAAAACCTTTGCAGCACGCTAAATGTAACCAGTAGAAGTGTGCGCGGCAGGTACTGGGCTACCGCTGTGCGAAATTGCTGGCCGGAGGATCGCGATTCGGCGTTGCTGAGAGGCCGCTTTCGGGAATCGCAACTGTCAGCTATGGGTCGGTAACGGCCCGTCCATAAAAGTGCGGGCGTGGGTTTCAGCGTAGCTTTGTGAGCCCGCCCTTGTCAGATAAGGCGCAGGTACTGCTGCATCATCGGGCTTTGTGCAGCGTCCCGCTGTAAGCCGTGTTGTGTAATAGCCGGCGGCTATCAACTTCCCGACGCCGTCTTTGCCTCTCCATCGCTCGCGTAAGTCTCGGCAACAGGCGTAAGGAGATGGTCAAGGCCGGCTTGCTGCAGCATCCACGATTCAATTTTATCGTGCCACATGCGCAAAAGATCGAGCGGCCGACGTCGATAGTGTTTCTCGGCCAGCGCAGACGGCTTGTGGCCTTGGATCTGCGCAACAACGCCGACAGGGACTTCAACCCATTCCGAAAGCGTACCGAACGACCGGCGCAGTCCATGCAATGTAAGGTGAGGCAGGCCGGCAGCTTCGATTGCACTATTGTGGGCCTTTCTGGGCTCGGCGATCTTTCCGTCCTCTGATCTGTTGCTGGTGAACACCCATTCAGAGGGGGACCATGACTTTCCTTTTTCGGTGAGGCTGGCCAATTGCCGTCTGTTCGGCGGTATCTCGTTCATCTGCTTGAGATTTGTCAGGAGGCTCGCAAGATATGGCGTAAGTGGGATAGTGCGGCCGCCGGTCCCCTCGATCTTGTCGTTCATGGTCAGACTGCGCCAGCGGAAGTCCACGTCCTTCCAACGCAATGCGGCGAGTTCTTCGCGGCGAGCTCCGGTAAGCAGGAGGCCCTGTAAGTATGCGCTGATAACTGGATTGTCAATCTGACGTACGGCCGTGAACCACACAAGCAGTTGTTCTCGTTGTAGACAATCACTTTTGGCCTTGGTGCGTGGTACGGCTGCGCGCACGGCGCGAGCGGCATACGCATTTGGTGCAATAGACCCTGAATATTCCGGTTTGTCTTCGCACCACCGAATGAATGCACGCAGTTTGCGGTAACTCTGTTCAGTGTTCGTTGGTCGCTTTTCTGCTTCGGCTTCAAGCCACATAGCCACTCGCTCGGCATTGAGATCCGTCAGCTTGAGCGGCATTAATGTCGCCAGCGGCCCAGGAATCGTTGTCCCACGTCCGCGCTTCCAGGGTAGGCCGCCTGCTTGTGCGAGCTTTTCGTGATCGTAGTAGTGTCGACCACTCCATTTGCTACGGTGTGCGTCCAGGTAGGCTGCCCATGCTTCCGATACAGTCGCGTTTTGCCTGAGCGCGTCGAGTTTGCGCGCTTCATGTTCAGCGCGCTGTTCCGCTCTTTCTTCGCGAGGATCAATGCCGCGATCCATCAGCGCTTTGAGTCGAGCCGCTTCCTGTCTTGCACCGAGGCGTTCGATCGTCTTCCCGGTCGCCGCGTCGGTCGTGGCGTGTCGCTCCAGCGGCCATGCGTTGGGCGAGCCGATGGTGATCCGAACGGTCTTGCCAAACAAACGGCCCTCGAATACGTAGGACTTCACGCCCGATGCCGTCACGCGAAGGCCGAGTCCTTGCTGCTTCTTGTCCCAATAGATCGTCTGTTGTCGCCCTGGCGTGCACTCGTAACCGGTGACCCGTTCGATCGTGAAATTTTCCTTTGTCACTTGTAGCCCCCGTTTGCAACGCCGTGTAGGCGTGGTGTAGGGGAATTCTAGGGATGTCAGTCAATCCGAGTCAACATCGTGGTACGGCGTCGGACTGAAATGTGATTAAATATCAAGAGGATACGGGTGTGTTGGGAAGTCGATCAATATCGATCTAAACAATAGACTGCGGCCTTCTAAGCCGTAGGTCACACGTTCGAATCGTGTAGGGCGGGCCAGTCAAATCAGGCGCTTTCGTGAGCGCCTCTCGTGTTCCGATTCGCTCCGTTGGTCATATCGCCAAGATGTAACCAAGTCGGTCAACGTGCTATCTGCGCGGTTCCGCTAGTTGTGATGTGCGCGGCGCAGTCCGGGGTCGTCGAGCGTAGTAGCCGGAGCATTGGGCTTTCCGCTCGGAAAGCGTATCTCCACGCTGCGTATTGATGCGTCGGTTTCCCGGTTGGCCGAGGGCCATTTCGCCTGACGGCGGTGTGCGTAAACGCTCCCTGATTTTGCGACAAGTCGGGCTTTCATTCCAATAAACTAAAAGAGAATCTATTCGGATAGATTTTTTGAAGAGGCATTTGGCGAATTTGCCGCTTGAAAAGCGATGTCGCCATATTGATAATTTCGATACCACAATAGTTTCATGTCCGGATATTGTGGTCGATAGTATTCCGTTTTGTGGCGTTCCTGCGTGTTACCGGTATATTGGGCGTGGTTTTCAATGCATTGATCAGTATTCTGAAATGCCGGCGTAGCGTGTGATTTCCGGTGGTTCGTGACGATAGGCTTGAAGGATTCTTGATTTTTCGAAACTGTATCGATAGCGTGCCGTGCATTGTCCGGGAACGCGTAACTCGACTGTTTCGTTCGCATGCGACATGCCGAGTTTGGAGGGGCATATCATTCGTTGTGACGGTAACAGGGGGCTATTTTGAGGAAAGCTTCGTTTACATGATTTTTCGATTGAATGACGCTTTCGATTAATGAAAAATGTGCCGCCAAGCGTTTGTATGCGCTTGTGATCCCCAGTCGGTGGATCAGAGCCATATGGAGCGAGTATGAAAATTCACCCGATTCCTCCCCTGCAATGCCTTGTGTTCTTTGATGCTGCAGCTCGGCACGGTAACTTCACGCGTGCAGCCGAAGAACTGAACGTGACGCAAGGCGCGGTCAGCAAACAGGTTGTCAAGCTGGAAAGTTATCTTGGTATGCAGCTGTTTGTGCGAGATGCAAAGGCGCTTCATTTGACACGTGCCGGGCAGACATATGCCGGTCGGATCCACGATATGCTCACTGGCTGCGCGGAGGCCACCGCGCTTGTCATGAAGGAGCCTTCACCCCATAGCATCACGATCGCGTGTGCGTCGGGCACGGCCGGCATGTTTTTGACACCCATCATCGCCGATTTCAGTCACGAGTATCCCAATGTCGCAATTCGGATCTTGGTTCGAGAAGGCGTTTTCAATCTGAACCCCGCGGAATTCGACATTGGTGTGTATTACATTCGCGATGTCCCGCCTCCTGGCATGAGCGGAATCCGTATCATCGAAGAGGAGGTGCAAGCCTATTGTGCGCCCAGCTACCTGGGACGCCGGCGCGTATCGCCGCACGAATTGACGAACGTGACATTACTCGTGGCAGAGGAGCAGCAGCGCCAATGGATGAGCTGGCGGGACTGGTTCCACCTATGCGATAGCGAGATCGCATACAAGCCCTCGCGCACGATTACAGCCAATAGCTATCCGGTATTGCTGCAGCTTGCATTGCGAGGTCACGGTGTCCTTCTCGGATGGAACCAAATGATCACGCCCTTGGTTGAACGCTCTGATTTGGTGCTTGCATCGGATGCGAGCGCGAGCTTCGGCGGCGCGTATCAGCTCGTTTGGCCCGATGATCGGCGCGATACGGCGGCTGTGACGCATTTTCGGGAGTGGTTGCTGAAGCGGGTGCCGTGGAAGGGGTGACCGGGTATTCCAGAAACTCAGTCTCGCCAGAAAAAAATTCAGAGTAAGCGGTCGAGAAAAAACCGTACCATTGGCTACGCCGTTGATCGTTGCCAGTGGCGCCAGAACATCAAAATCCGAGGGCACAAGAATATGGAAACCGTCGCTGGCTTGCGCGAGGGTAAGCGGAGCTTCGCCGTACAGGAGAGGACAAAGGCAGTCGTCGCCGTGATCATAGGAAATGGATTCGAGTGGTTCGATTTTATTTCCTATGGCTTCTTTTCCGTCATCATTGCAAAAATATTCTTTCCAACTTCGGATGACAATCTGTCTCTGCTGCTGTCTGTCTCCACGATTGGTGTCGGATTTTTTATGCGGCCGGTGGGCGGTATTGTCTTGGGAGGGATGGCGGATAAAATCGGGCGTCGTGCAACCTTGGTCATCACGATTACGTTGATGACCATCGGCACATCCCTGATTGCTTTTGCACCAACCTATAAGGATGCCGGTATTTTCGCGCCATTGATGATCGTATGTGCGCGCCTGTTGCAAGGGTTTTCCGCCGGAGGTGAAATGGGCGGCGCCACAGGATTTCTAAGAGACAATGTGCCCGCCGAACGGCTGGGCTATTACACCAGTTGGATTCAGGCAAGCATCGGATTCGCGATTATTCTGGCATCGGTTCTTGCGGTTGTGCTTGTCAAGGTTCTGAGCGCCGAGCAGGTGGAGTCATGGGGGTGGCGCATACCGTTCTTGATTGGCTTGTGTCTCGGGCCGCTCGGGATCTATATCCGCAATCAAGTGCATGAACCCGCGGAGGAGAATGTTCAAATCCGAGAGCGGACGCCGGTGCTCGAGATTGTGCGTCGGTGGAAGAGCGAAACGCTGATAGGATTTGGCCTTGTAATATTTTGGACCGTTTGCTCATATGTTCTGCTCTTCTATATCCCCACGTACGCGTCAAAGGTCTTGCATTTGCCGGCGTCGACAGGGTTTATTGCCGTTCTCGTTGGTGCGTCGATTGTTCTCTTTGTGACGCCGGTTTTCGGTTATCTATCCGATCGCTACGGGCGGCGTCGATTTCTCATGGGGGCGCTTGCTGTGGCTGTCATGGTTGCGTATCCCATGTTCAGACTCTTGAATGTGAGCCCTGGTTTGCATTCTCTGCTGCTATTTCAGGTTGTTTTCGGACTTGTTATTGCATGCTATGAAGGGCCAATCCTCGCTGCATTGAGTGATGCGTTTCCGCGTAAAATAGTCTCCACGGGAATTTCAATTTCGTACAATCTCGCCGTCATTACGTTCGGTGGATTTTCGGCGGCCATTCTTACTTGGGCGATTGCGGCAACACAAAATAATCTTGCTCCCGCGTTTTATGTGATGGGCACGGCAGTCCTCAGTTTTTTTGCGGCGGCATGCTGGTCTCCGCGCAAGGAGTGAAGCGGTAATGGAGGCGGGTGTCTCGTTGGTGTCATGGTTGTATCGATGAGTTTATTTGATCTGATGAATTGAGGGGTGGTGAAAGCTTGGTTTGGAATGCGGGCGCTCACGGTGACCCATATTTTCCATCTGCGAAGAAGACGTGGTGGCCCTCGGTGCAGATGGTTTTGCTGTGTGCTGCTCGTCAAAGCTGTCGTGCAGTGCTCAGCCTTTTTATTCTGAGTAAATAAATGTGGAATGTGAGTTGTATTTAGTGGAATTGGTTTCTATTCAAAATTGGCATTTTTTGATGTGAATTTATTTAGGCAATGCTAAGATGAGCGAACTGAATCCTGAAACCTTTCAAGAGCTCCGAGCTAGATTGAAGTCGGTTGCGGAGGCGGCCGAGATCGCGCGAAAAAGGGAGGCGGCGGACGCGATCAAGGTGATACGAAAAACCGTTCTTCAGTATGGAATTTCCGCAGAGGACATCTTTGGTCGAGCAAGGCCGAACGGAGGTCGTGGGAAACGTCGTGGTCCGGCCGCTCCAAAGTACTGCAACCCGGAAACCGGCGCGACGTGGAGTGGCAGGGGGAGGCCGCCTCAGTGGATCGCGGGAAGGAATCGAGATCGGTTTCTGATCGCCGGGCGGCGTGAAGGCGGCGCGCGATGATCGGTCGCTCGAAGAGGTTTCGGTGGAGTTCATGCGGGTGATCACTGAGATAGGTCATCGTTTTCTCGCTTATGCCTTATCCCGCCTCGAGTGCATTAGACGCGGCTGTATGGCTGTGCCCATATGCGACAGATGGTTTTTAATACCGTCAGATGACCTTAGGCGATTGCTCGATAGCAATCGCTATTTTTCGACGGGGCCATTCGATCTGGTCTTGTCGTATCACGCTTACGCAAAATCACACCACCCCGTCGATCGACCTGGGCGAATCATGCCCGCGCAGGTACATCACGTGCACCGCATTCACGGACAATTGCCGATGATGTAATAGCCGGCCTTCGTTTCCGCCAGCGTATTCACATAAAACACGTTGTCGAACCCCATGTTCTGGTTCGAGCCGGCCGCGTAGGCGATACCGAATGAATCGTATGCACGGCCGGCCTGCACGTGCGCATAATTCGTGGCCGTCGTCTCGGTGCAGGCGAAACTCGATTGTGTTGTCGCCGATACAGGTGAGGACTGCGCACTCTCGCCCGCGCTCGGATCGACCTCGGTGACCGTATAGGAATAGGTCGTGCTGGCGATCAGGCCGGAATCGATGTAGGCCGTCGACGTCGACGCCCCGACCTTGTCGCCGTTTCGATAGACGTTGTAGCTGCTCGCGTCGGCGACCGGGTTCCAGGACAGCGACACGCTCGTCTGCGTCGCGGCCGTGACGGTCAGCCCTGTCGGCGCAGTGCCGGACTGCGTCGGCGCGGCGCTTGCGCGTAAGTTGTTTCTGACCCAGTAGTCCATCACGAAGGCCGGATAGTTGATGTGCGTCGCGTCCACGTAATGGGTGTTGTTGCCGCCCGCGCCGGCAGGCCAGGCATGGGCCATGCCGGAAACCACGATCTCGTGCGTGCGCACTTTGCCGTTGCTGTCCGTATAAGGCGTGTTCGTGCCTCCGCCGGGAATGGAAACTGTGGCCCCCCGCGCAAACGTGCCTCCATAGATGAGCCGAAAGGCGGCGGTGTCGAGCGGACCATACGCCTGGGCCACGGTATAGTCCGACGTGCCCCATACGGCGCCGGCGATCTGAGTCGAGAACTTGCCCGCGTTCGAGCCCGCCCACGCCCTGCACTGGTTGGCCGCCGTTTGCGCCGTGTAGCCGATCGGGACGTATCCGATTTGTAGCGTGGTCGTGCCGGGCGGCGGCCCGGCGTTGATGCCGATGCCGGCGAAGACGTCCGGCGCGATGCAGCCGAGCACCATCGTCATGCCGCCACCGGAAGACAGGCCCGCCACGTACACCTGGTTCGGATCGATCGCATACTGCGCGTCGCCGACGAAACGACCGATGAGATCGAGCAATACGCCGACATGGCCGCTCGTGCGATTCGGCGACGTGTTCGCATAGTCCCAGCAATGGTTGCTATAGACGTTTCCGGTCGCGTTGGGCGCCAGAATGATCGCGCCATATCGATCGGCGACGTTCTTCCAGTTGAAGCCCGCGCCTTGCGAATTGTCGATGACGTCGCCGGCTGCGCTCTGTTGGCAGCCGTGAAGCACGAGCACGAGCGCACGCTTGCCGTTGGGCGTCGTCGGCTGGGTTGCGGGCCAATAGAAGTAGCCGGTCAGATTGCCGCCGTTGACCGTGTCCGCGGCCCACGTTTGCTGGCTGCTCCATGCGCCCGGTCCGGCGGCGACGTCGGCGCGTGCAGGATGGGTCGCGAGCGCGGCCGCGCATATCGCGATCAGTCCGGTGATCCCTTGCCATGTGAGTCTTGCGTTCCTGGTCATGCTGGCTCTCCTAGAATGGGGAATGGTGTCGATACCCACGGCCTTTTTGCTTCCCAGTCCTGCCTTTTCATGCAACGGCTTCGCTTATCTGTCGCGCTTCGAATTTATCGGTCATGACAATGGAGAATTCAGAAATACAGCACGTGGCGTGGCATCAGTCAATTCAAGGTTTACCTTGGAGATCTATTAAAAATTCCCGATTTACGTGATGCCATTCGGCAGAGTGAGCAGGATGGGGGGCAGAAAAATACGTGCCGGATATTGGCGCATTCGGCTGCGGCGGCATTTCTGCACGTTTCCTTTCGAGCGCGGGATGCCGGGCGCTCCAAAACGGAATGTCGCCAACACTGTCGGTTTCCCGTACGGTCGTGCGCCTGCGGGATTTCGCGGTACTGCCGTTCGCGGATATTCCATCGATGGGGCTTGCGTCGGCGCCAGGGGCGCATGCTGCCGCAATCGCCTGCAGGGGCGCTCTTCATCGGTTTCGCGGGCGACATTTCGTGGTCACGATCTGGATGCGGCGGTTTCCCGATCTGCTGGACGATTGGCCGCGTTGCAATCGAAATGCCGAATCAATTCCCCCGACTTGGAGCCGATGACGCGGACCTCGCCACGGCCGAGCGACGTCATTCGTCCGCGCTTTTGAAATCCGGACGAATTCATTTTGAGAGAT
This sequence comes from Burkholderia thailandensis E264, assembly GCF_000012365.1. NCBI lineage: Bacteria > Pseudomonadati > Pseudomonadota > Betaproteobacteria > Burkholderiales > Burkholderiaceae > Burkholderia > Burkholderia thailandensis. Next base: position 3,106,167 of record NC_007651.1, on the reverse strand, counting down.
TCATTCGCGGATAATTCACTTTTATTGAATTGCTCTTGACTTGATTGGGTTTTAGGGGAGGCGCTACCGATTGCGCGATGCGGATGCATCAATCCGTCACGATGATCTGCGCGGCGGACGCGTTGATCTGAAATTGATCGACTCGGCGTGCGCGGACATCGAGCAACAAGCGATCCAGGGCTTCGATCGCGGCATGATCGGCCGGCGTCTGTTTGTGGGAGGGATGCCCGATCTTGTCCACTGCGGTTTGATGAGCCTTGAGCAGGAATTCCAGGGCTTCCGTTCGGGTCATGAAAATACGATCCATGGTGAGTCACCTCGAGTGTGTTTGTAGCGATAGGGAGCCGGCAGATGGCGTCTGCTGCAATCACGGGCCAGCGTTCATCGCCCGGCATGCTCGAGCCTGGCCCGGCGGCTGTTGAAGCAAGTGTAGCGCTCGAGTGGCTCGATGAGCGAAAGCGCCGCGAGACGCGGCCGGTCCGCGGGCGCGACCATACGCCGCTATGACGCTGCTGATGCGCGAGCGATCTGGATGGCGGTGCCGCAGCCGGGCAAGCCGGTGTCAGCGAAGGCAGAAACACGGCAGGCGGCGCTGGGGTTGCGCCGGATGCGGGAACCACGGGTGAAGTTCCGCACGATGCAGGCCAACAGTCTGCACGGCTTGCTGACCGAATGCGGTGAAGTGGAGGCCACGGGGGGCGCTGAATAAAGCGATCCGCGGCGTACTCGAGCGGCCGGTTGAATCCGCCTCGTCTGCCGACGATCTTGATCGAAACGCCGCGCGAGCAGTGCGGCAGGTTGAAGAATCCGGGTAAGCAAATAGCCGAAATTGAATGGCATCTGCAGGCTGAGCTGAAAGAGGACAAGGCATGCAAGGCGATCGCTGCGATACCGTGCGTTCGTCTGCTGACGGCGACTGCGGCAGTCGCAACGATGGGAGACGCGAATGTATTCAGGTCCGGGCGTGAGTTCGCGGCTTGGATCGGGTTGGTTCCGAGGCAGATAGGTTCGGGCGGTAAGGTGCGATTGCCGGGGATCGGCAAGAGAGGTGATACGCATCTGCGCAAGCTATTGATCCACGGAGCGCGCAGTGTGCTGTTCCGCTCGAAGGCGCACCATGCGAGCCGCAGCCCTCGGGCGGCGCGCATAGCGCGAGCGTCGGCGCGACGCTTGGTAACGGAAGCGACTCTCGTCGCTTCATCGAGTGCAAGTCCCACTGCATGTGACGTACGGCGACACGCGCGGCCCGCAATGGGGCGACGTTTGCCGGGCGAGCCAAGGCGATCGACGGCGTTTGCGGCCGCGCTGTCCGCTATCGCGCGCGGGTTGGGTTTTGCATCGGCGGCCGCCTGTCGTCAGCAGTCGTCGCGGCGGTCAGCGCGATCGCGGTGCTTCGCGCGGCGCGACCGGTGATGCGCGGATACGCGAAACAAAGGCGGCAGACGGGGCGGAAGCGAGAAGAGGGCGGGCGTTTCGTTGCGCGAGTGTCCCGCTGAAGGAAGGAGCGCTGTCGGGTCGTGCGTGGTCGCACAGTCTCGCGCCACCTTTGCCGTGGCGCGCGAAGGCCTCGATCGTCGCGGCTTGGCCGGCTGGCCGACGCGCGGGGCACCGCGTGGACTGCATCCGCATGTTCCGGTAAAGTGGGCCGTCGCCTCCGCCCCGGCTGATTGTCCGCGCAACGTTCGTCCATTCGGGAGCCGTGCATCGGCTCCGGCGGTTCGCGCGCTCACCCCACGCGCGGTCCGTCGTGGTGTCGGCAACGGCCGGCCGGCGTGCGACGGCACTTTCGAGAACCGCTGATGGATGAACTCCTCTCATACTACGAACGGGAACTGGCATTCCTGCGCCGCCATGTGCGCGATTTCGCCGAGCGCTATCCGAAGATCGCGAGCCGCATGCAGCTCGCGAGCGGCGCCGACGGCAGCAGCGAGGACCCTCAGGTCGAGCGGTTGTTCCAGTCGTTCGCGCTGACGGGCGCACGCGCGTCGCGGCATATCGACGACGACTACTCGGAATTCACGAGGGCATTCGTCGAGGTGCTGTATCCGCATTATCTGCGGGCGTTCCCGTCGTGCTCGATCGCGTCGTTCGACATCGACGCGAGCCGCGCCGCGCAGATGTCGGCGGCCGTCGTCGTGCCGCGCGGCACGCAGCTCTACAGCCGGCCCGTGAGGGGCGCGAAGCTGTTTTTCCGCACCGCGTACGACGTGACGCTATCGCCGCTGCAGTTGACGGCCGCGCGCTTTTACGCGATGCCGCAGGCGCCGCGTTCGTTCCGGCTGCCGCCGAACGCGAGCGCGCAACTCTCGCTTTCGTTCGCGATTCGCTCGCCGCACGCGAGCGCTGCCGAGCTGAAGCTCGACTCCGTTCGACTGTACGCGCGCGGCGAACCGCTGATGAGCGCCGCGCTGCGCGACGCGCTGGCGATTCACGGGCTGCGCGCCTATGTCGAGCCGGAGCACGGCGGGCGCTGGGTGGCGCTCGATCGCGTGCCGTTCGCGGCCGTCGGCGTGTCGCGCGAGGATAGCCTGATTCCTTGCCCGGAGAACGTGCATCCCGCGTATCCGCTGCTCACCGAGTATTTCGCGTTTCCCGAGAAATTCGGCTTCTTCGATTGCGATCTGCGCGAGGCCGGGCGTCTCGGCGGGCGGCGCTTCACGCTCCATCTGCTGTTGAAGGACATCCCGGCCGAGTCCGCGAAGGCGGGCGTGCTCGAAGCACTGAGCGCCGAGCATGTGCAGTTGGGGTGCACGCCGGTGGTCAATCTGTTCGAGACGACGGGCAAGCTCGGCCAGCAGCCGGGCGCGGCGTCCGGCGCGCACATGTATCCGCTCGTCGTCGACAAGCAGAATGCATACGCGTACGAAGTCTATTCGGTCGACGCGGTGGCGCAGGTTCAGGACACGCCGCAAGGCGAGCGCGTCACGACGTTCCCGTCGCTCCATTCTCTGTACCACGGCGGGCACGCGACGCGGGCGTCGCTGTACTGGCGCATGCAGCGCGATGCGCTGGTCGCGAGAAGCGAGCCGGGGCACGAACTGTCGCTCGGCTTTGTCGACGCCGCGCTCGATCCTGTCGCGGCGCCGGCCGGCCTCGACTTCAAGCTCACGTGCAGCAACCGCGATTTGCCGGAGCAATTGCCGCATGGCGCGCCGGGCGGCGATCTGATGATGGAGGGCGGCACGCTCGCGAGCCGGATCAGCCTGTTGCAGCGGCCGACGCGGCCGCTTCGCTTGCGCGAGGATCGTGGCGCGCTGTGGCGCCTCGTGTCGCAGTTGTCGTTGAATTCGCTGCTGCTCGCGGGCGGCGCCGGCGCCGTGCGCGACATGCTCAAGCTGCACGACGTGCAGGAGTCTGCCGCGACCGTGCGCCAGATCGCGGGCATCGTTGACGTGTCGCAGAAGCCCGTGACCGCATGGGTGTCCGAAAAACCGTTCGCGAGCGTCGTGCGGGGGCTCGAGATTCGCATCACGATCGACGAAGACTGCTTCGCGGGCACGGGCGTCCACACGTTCGCGCAACTGATGGATTGCCTGTTGAGCCGGTACGTCGCGCCGAACGGGTTCACGCAGCTCGTGCTCGTGTCGAGCCGAACGGGCGACGCGCTGTGCACGTGCGCACGTCGAGCGGGCGGCGGATTCCTGATCTAGTCGAGGGCGACGCGCAACCGGCGCTCGCTCACGCCGCGGCGGCGGCCAGGTCGGGTGCCGCCGCGGATGCGATCGGCGCGGGCGTGACGAGCATGACGCCGCGCGCAACCGGGTCGCCGATCGATGCCGCGAACGTCGGCTGCTGTTCCTCGGTCGCGCGCCAGCCGGCAACCGCGATCGCGCCGAGCGCGAGCGCTGCGCCGCTTTCGCCGTTCGCGACGCCGAGGTGGCGGCAGCGTTCGCGTGCACCGTCGGGCCAGGTCCGCTCGGTGGCGGCTGCGATTTCGGTGCGGCTGCCGCCGCGCTGGTCCGCATCGCTCACGAGCCCGCAGCCGGACAGCGCGAGATCGGGTGGGGCCGTCTGCGTGCGCGCGTCGGCGAGCAGTTGCACCAGCGTATCGGCGGGCGACTTGGCCGCCGCGCCGTCGGGTGCGGCAGAGCGGCCCGCGACGAGCCGGTGAACGCGCGGCGCATCCTCGGCGTCGGCTGCTGCGGGATGCGCGAGCAGCAGCGCGCATGCGCCTTCGCCCGGGATATGGCCGTCCGGCCGATTGTGTCCGTAGAGCCTGCCGGTATTGTCAAGCGTGTGCACGGTCGCGTCGCTCAGCAACGAGTCACAGGCGAGCACGACATGATTCGCGTTCGACGGCTCGCGATGAAGCGATACGATCAGCTCGTCGACGACCGTCCAAGCCTGCACCGGGTCCGCGATCATCCGCGTCTGCACGCGTTCGATGCCGGGCATCCAGCGCTCGCGTGCAACGTGTGCGTCGAGCCATGCGGCCAGCGCGCCCGCCGCCGGCTGCCAGCGCTCGGGCAGCAGCAGATGCAGCTTGAGCGGCTCGGCGGAGCGGGCCGCGTTGCCCGTCGCCATCACCGCGTGACGCTCGAGCAGTTCGTCCAGGACATCCGCGGCGAGCAGCAGCGCGCGCGCATGCTCATCGTTCAGCGCGGCGTCGCTGCCGGGCGGCAGCAGGGCTTCGTCGAAATGGTCGACCGAGACCGACGCCACGCCGCTTGCGAACACGCCCGTGCCGTCCGCGCGTCGGAGCGCCGGATGCAGCCCGACGGCGGTTTCCTCGCGCGCGGCGTCGTCGATTTCGGTCGTCGTCGCGCCGGCCGGGAGCCGCACGCTGCTGTCGAGCAGTGCGAGTGTCCACGCGAGTGTCGCGGCTTCATCCACGGCTCGCGCGGCGCTCGCGTGCGGCGCCGAGGGCGCGGCGGCCGGCGCCGCGCCCTCGGCGCCGGCCGCCGCTTCACGCAGCCGGCCGACGGCCCGGCGCCCCCAGGCCAGGCCCGCGGACAGCAGCGCCGGCAGCGCGATGCCGTACGTCAGCAGCTCCGTTCCGCTCGGCGGGTGATACGTCGCTTTCCAATACGCGATCGTCGCGATCCACACGACGACGAAGATCGCGGCCACGAAAGCCGTCTTGCTCAACCACGCACGCTGCTTCATCCGATTCCCCGTCGATGCTTCGGTCACGCCGTGTCGCCGCCCGTGCTCGACTGGCTCGCGATCAGCACCGCGCCGCACGCGGTGCGGTAGCCGTCGCGCGCGACGCCTTCGTTGTCGATGATCATCGTGTCGTCGCCTTCGACGATGTGGTTCGGTCCGTGAATCGGGCACGAGACTCGGTCGTTGCGTCGAGCGATGCCCTTGCCGTGGATCGCGGACGTCGCGGCCGCGGTCGTGACGGTGCCGCCGTGGCTATGCTTGTCGCCAAGGACGATGAACGGGCGTGCCATGCTTGTGGTCTCCTTGCTGGACGCTCGACGGGCATGCGTCGAGCGGGGCGAATTCAGCCCGCGCTCGGCGCGGGCGGGGCCGATTTTACCGGCTAATCGCCATTCGAGACGATAGCGGAATTTGGCTGGCGGAATATATTACCTATCAAGAAATAATTGCTGATTCGAATCGCACGTCGGCCCGATTGCGGCGGGCCGAAATATTTTCATTTCGAGATAGCGTGCGGGTACGCGTTTTCGCTCCGGTTTCGTATGGGTGTCCTATAGCCTAGCGTCGCGCCGTAATTTAAAATAGTGCGCGATAAATAGGGGACCTATCGTCTGGCAACCTTGGCGCCGAGGCGTGTCCCGATGATTCGGCAAGCCGAATCGAAGAATCGCGCGCAATCGGGGTTTGGCTACGCTGCATTATCGTGATCGTTCGAGAGTGATGTCGCGCAGCTCAGTGGTTTTATTCGTCGTCCCGTTTTCGTCGCAACGAGCCGTATTCAAAAAATAGTCGAACCCTGAGAGAGCGGGATTCTCATGAGCGTGGTCACGCAATTCACGTCGCTTTTCAGCGCTGCCAATTGTCTCTATTCCCTCGATGGGGCGGGCGAAATCGCGTCGCTGCAGATCGAGCGCTGGGTGGGGCGCGAGACGCTCTCCGACAATTTCCAGTGGGACGTCTACGCGCTCGCGACCGATCCCGGTCTCGATCTCGACGCGATGCTCGGCCAGCGCGTGACGATTCGCACCGCACTCGCGGACGGCACGAGCGCGGTGCGCAGCGGGCTCGTGGCGCAAGCCGAGTGCATCGGCTACGACGCCGGCCTCGCGCGGTACTACCTGCAGCTCGTGCCGTGGCTCGCCGCGCTCGCGCACGGGCGCGACGAGCGCACGTTCGTGCGGCAGGGCATCGCGGACGTGCTCGGCGCGGTGTTCGCGCCGTACGGCGCGATCGCCCGCTGGCGCTTCACGGCGGACGCGAACCAGCGTATCGCGGAGCTCGGCGCGCGCGACTACCGCGTGCAGTACCGGACCCACACGCATGTCGATTTCGTTCGGCACGTGCTCGCCGAAGCGGGGCTCGGCTTTTGCTTCGTCGAAGACGCGGAAGCGCCCGCCGGCCACGCGATGCTGATCTTCGACGACAGCGCGCAACTGCCCGAGGACGACACGTCCGCGCGCATGGGCGGCGTGCCGCAGCGGCTGAGCGGCACGGCGACGGAGCCGGACGACGCGATCGTCGGCATCGGGCAGTCGCTGTCGCTCACCGCGGATCGCGTCACGCTGATCAGCAGCGATTACCGCGGCAATCAGTCGACGACTGCGACGGCGAGCCTCGGCAGCCCGGCCGGATCGCGCGAACTGTACGACGACGTCGGGCCGGAGGCGTTCGACAGCCTGCGCGAAGCCGACGACGCCGCGCGCCGGCACGCGGACGCGATCATTTCCGCGGCGCGCTTCTGGACGGGCTACAGCACGTTGCGCACCGCGCGCGTCGGCCGCGCGCTGCGCATCGCGGGCGCGACGTGGCGCATGCCGCGCGGCGGCGCGCAGGCGCCCGACGCGTTCGTGCTGACGCGCGTCGATCAAATCGGCGTCAACAATCTGCCCGCGACCGTGATGGAACGCATCGAGCGCGGCCTCGGCCCGCTGCCGCTCGTGAATCTCGATGCGCGCGTGCTCGCGCAGGCGAAGGCGGGTGGCTATGCGAACCGGTTCGATGCCGTGCCGCGCGACCAGGCATGGCGCCCGACGCTGGAAGACGGCACCGGGCAGCGGCTGAACCCCGTGCCGACGGCGCTCGGCGCGCAGACGGCGATCGTCGTCGGGCCGCAGGGCGAGTCGCGGCCGGGCTCGACGGGCCCGGTGCACACCGATGCGCAGGGCAGACTGCGGCTGCGCTATCACTGGCAGGCGGACGGCGACACGGGCACCTATCCGACGCGCGCGATGCAGCGGCTCGCGAGCCAGGGCCATGGGCTGCAGCAGACACAGCGAATCGGCCACGAAGTGCTCGTGCAGTTCGTCAACGGCCTCGTGCACCGGCCGATCGTGCTCGGCGGGCTGTTCAACGGCCGAGGCGAGGGCGGCGAAGCGCCGACGCCCGGCGGCGAAGCGGGGCAGCCGCTCGACGAATCGATTTACACGCAGGCCGCCGATCATGTGGCGAGCGCGCAAGGCAATCTCGCGGGCGGCCATAGCCCCGCATGGCACGGCGCGGGCGGCGGCGCGAAGCGCCACAATCATGCGGGCGCGCTGTCCGGCTTCAAGAGCCAGGGGTTCGACGGGCAGGGCTACAACCAACTCGTCGCGGACGATACCGATCGCATGGGCCGCATGCAGATGGCGACGACGCACGCGGCGACCCAGCTCAACATCGGCCACCTGCGCCATCAGGCCGACAACTATCTCGGCAGTTTTCGCGGGCAAGGCGTCGAGCTGCGCTCGGACGCGTACGGCGCGCTGCGCGGCGCGCGCGGCGTGCTGATCTCCAGCTATGCGCCGACGGGGCCGTCGCAGCCGGCGGGCGACGCGTCGGCGCTGCAGTCGCTGCTCGCGCAACAGGCGACGCTCGCGAAGCTCCTCGACAAATCGGCCGATACGCACAAGACCTTGCCGTTCGCCGCGCAGCGCGGCGCGGAGCAGGCCGGGCAGTCCTCGATGAACGGCGACGCCGCGCCGCTCGACGCGCTCAGGAAGAGCTTCGCGACGACGGTCGGCGCAGACGGCTACGCGCAGGCGTCTGCCGAGGCGTCGAGCCGCTCGGCGGGCAATGCGCTGCCGCATACGGGCGACGCGGTGCTCGGGATCGAGGCGAAGGGCGGCCACGGTCTGCTGGCGGGCCAGTCACTGCAATGGACGGTGGGCGAGACGCTGACCGTCGGCAGCGGCAGCGACACGAATCTCGCGGTCAGTCGGACGCTGCGCATTCACAGCGGACAGGGCATCGGCTGGCTCGCCGGCGCGAACGGCGTGCAAGGCGTCGGCATGAGCGTGATCGCCGGCAAGGACGATCTGACGCTGCAGGCGCAGCATGACGTGATGGCGCTGCGCGCGCGCGACGATCTGAAGGTCGCGTCGATCGGCGCGGATGTCGAGATCGCGGCGAAGCAGACCGTGCGCCTCGCGGTCAGCGGCGGCGCGCATCTGACGATCGAAGGCGGCAACGTCACGTTCGGCTGCCCGGGCTCGCTCGTCGTCCACGCGGCGCAGCACACGTTCGTCGGGCCGGATCAACTGGCCCCCGCGCTGCCGCAGTTTCCCGAGAAAGTGTGCGTCGAGTGCCTGAAGCACGCGATGCAATCGGGCAGCGCCCTCGCGGGCAAGGCGATCTGAGCATGGCGACCGAGATCTTCGACTGGATCGATCCGTATCCGGCGGACACGCTGCCGCGTCTGCGGCAAGTGCTGGATGCGGCTTCGACGAACGGGCGCTGGTATGCGCTCGTCGACATGGGTTTCTCGCCGTCGCTGCGTGAAGCGCTCGCGGCGCTGAATCCGGATGGTGCGGTGGTTGCGCTTTACGAAGGCGTGTACGACGGCGACGGACTGCTCGAGATTTCGCCGTGCGTGACGCCGTTGCCCGACGACGCGGCGCATCGCGCCGACGTGTGCGCCGGCCTGCTGCGCGAGACCGACGGACGGCCGATGCTGAGCGTGCTGCGCGCGGCGCATGGCCTCGATGCGCTCGTCGCGCATTTGCGCGGGCAAATGGAGGCGCGCGCCGGCGACGATGAGGCATTTCTCGTGCGGCTCGCGGATACGCGCTGCGTGCCGGCGTGGGTGGACGTGCTTGCGCCCGCGCAGCGCGATCGTTTTTTTGCGGGCATCGACGCGTGGTGGCTGTTCGATCGCGCGGCATCGCTAGTCGAGCTCGATGTTGTGCCCGCCGGCAACGGAATCGCGGCGGGCGACGACGACGGCGAACCGTATCGCCTCGACGGCGACCAGATCGCGGCGCTCAGGCAGGCGTCGAAGATCGACACGCTGCTTTTTCACGTGCGGCAGCGGCCGGAAAGCTTCGGACGACTGACGGCGACGCCTTCGCAGGCCTACGCATGCGTGAGCGAAGCGTGGGCGAAGGAGGGCGTGTCGCCGTCGGCAGGCGCGCGGGCGGCGCTCGATGCGCTCGAGGCGGCGGGATGGCTCGTGCCTGCCGAAGTGTCGGCTTAGGCGGGGCGGGCGGATCATGACGTGCGGCGAAAGGTGGGGATGGCGTGGGACGGTGCCGTCGTCCATGCGATCCCGGATTCCGCGTTTGACGCTGATCGTGCTTGGGCGTCGGACGATGGAAACGATTGTTCGGTCGATGTGCTTGCTTGCGCTGCCGGGCAGTGTTGCGGCGTGCTCGCGTGCGATGAGCGATGTGTCGTCGCGGGCGGGCGGGAAAGGCGCGGCGGTGTCGCAGGCGGGCGACGACACGATGAGTCTGAAGCTGAATGCGTTGAACTACACGGATGTGCCGATCGGCGTGTTTTACGTAGACGGTACGTGGGGCAGTACTGTTCCGTCGCGTATAGGTAGCGGTGGAGGGCAAATTATCTGCTGCGTGTCTCTGCCAAGTAAGTGGCATCCCGGCCTGACTGTAACGTTGCGGTGGCAAGACGACACGCTGTACAAGAAGGACCCGGACGCGATGGCGAGCCGGGTGGTTTCCGTCAAGAAGTGCGACCATTTCTCCGACGGATTTCTATGGGTGGTGTTGTTCCCGAATGACAGGATCAAGGTGTACGCATCGCAATGGATGCCCGGATTTCCGGGGTTCCCGGAAGGGCTGCAGGCGCCGGATAGCGCGTGTCCGGATCACTTCACGTTGCTGAGCGACGATCCGCGCTGTCCCCATCCCGATAAGAGAATCAAGTCATGAATTTGCGCGTTGGCCCGATGAAGACCTTTATTAGATTGACCATATTTCTGATTGTATTTCTGGCTGGTGCCGGTTGCTCGCGCGCAATAGATCGGGCGCCCGCTCCTCTCGCCACGGAAGGCGAAGAGGTCGCACAGTCGGAAGGCGACACGATGAGTCTGAACTTGAATGCGCTTAACTATACGGAGATTCCAATAGGGAAATTCTATGTCAATGGCACTTGGGGGGGGAATGTCAGATCCCGCATAGGAAGCGGTGGGATTGGCATCCTTTGTTGCGTTTCGCTGCCCAAAAAATGGCACCCCGGATTGAATATAACAGTCGAGTGGCGAGACGATGAGATGTATAAAAATGATCCAAATTCATTGGCAAGTCGAGCGGTTCCTGTCGAAAAATATGAATACTTCTCGGATGGATTCCTCTGGGTATTATTTTTCCCAGGCGGGAAAATTAAGGCCTATGCATCGAAATGGATGCCGGGATTTCCAGGGTTTCCAGAAGGACTGCAAGCGCCAAATGTGGCCTGCCCGGGACATTTCACCTTATTAAACAGTGATCCGCGATGCCCCGCGCCCGATAAAAGGATCAAACCATGAGCTACCGTTTCGCATCCGCTGACCGATTCGATGCTAATTTCGTTACGAAAGACGAGCAGGACGCGATTTTGCGGAGGTTGCGTGAAGATGATGCTATGACTTGTTGTAAGACATTGCATATCGGAATTTTCTTCGATGGTACGCGTAACAATGCTGATCGTGATAGGAGCGCGCGAAAGGAAAGCAATGTGGCACGGCTTCACGCCGCGTTCCCAATAGATCAATATCACCAAGCGATTTACGTTGCTGGAGTCGGTACGCCTTTTGTTGAGCAGATTGGTGATTTCGGTGTTGGCCTACAGGCGGCCGCAGGGGCTGCGGCAGGTTGGGCGGGGGAAGGGCGAATTAACTGGGCGCTACTTTGGATTCACGATATTTTGCATGCGTATGTTCACGGTCAGACGTTAACGGCGGCGTTAGGAAAGAGCCACGAGGGACTCGTAAAGTCGATGAGCCTCGATATGAATTTTAAGGGCATCAACCTTGGCGGAACGTCGCCTAAGCCGGGAAGCATCGGCGATATCAAATTGCGTGCCAATTCTGGTGTGGGGGCGCTCAAGCTGATTGCTGCCGAACAGAATGGTGTCGAGCTGACTTGGGATTTAGATTCGAATTGGGCGCAGCTCAAAAACGAGTTGGATTCGTCGAAGTGGAATGAGGCAGTGCAAGAATGGGACACCAAGCGCCGCAAGGTATTGCTCGATCGTCGTGCCCAGTTAAAAGAGCGTATCGGTGATCTGCTGGTCAAGGGAAAACCGAAGCTGCAACGCATTCGGCTATACGTATTCGGATTTTCGCGCGGCGCAGCGGAGGCTCGCACTTTCTCGAACTGGCTTGCTGACGCGCTCGATCCCGATTTCAGTTTGTGCGGAGTGCCGGTTTCATACGATTTTCTCGGCATTTTTGATACGGTCGCATCGGTCGGTATCGCCCAGAGCGCCGCCGCAACGTTATTCGATGGACATGGAGGATGGGGGCGCAAGGAGTTGATGGCCGTGCCGCATTATGTGCGGCGTTGCGTGCACATGGTGGCGGCACATGAACCTCGTGGATCATTTCCGCTCGATCTTATCGATTGTTCGATGGACGGTCGTGAGGAGATTGTCTACCCGGGTGTTCACTCGGACGTCGGCGGCGGCTATGGGCCGGGCGAACAGGGGCGCGGTCGGGACGATACCGACAAACTTTCGCAAGTCCCGCTGCTTGATATGTACCGGGAAGCGCGTAAGGCAGGGGTGCCGTTGGATATCAACGGGCCGGGTATCGGCGCGGACGTCAGCGCTTCATTTAAGATTTCAGCAGGACTAAAGCAAGCTTTCGCCGCCTACGTAAAAAAAAGTGAGAACTATTATTACGAGAAAGATCACGGCACGCCGGGCCTAATGCGTTGCCATTACGGCTTGTATCTTCGGTGGCGCAAGATGCGGCTCAAGGACATGCATGCACAGCCAAGCTTCAAGGCTGCGCAGGCAGGCTATCCGCAAGATGCAGCGGATGTGGGCAGTGCGAACGCGGAGTTGAAGGAGGAGTGGGACGATCTGCTGGAGGTCGAGAAGGCTGGTGGCCCGACAATCACCCGATATGTAAAGAAGTTTGTTACGAAATGGGCCGGCGAGAATCCGAAAACGGCCGCCGTCGTCTCCACGTCTCTACTTCCGGCCGCGGTCGCTGCTGAAGTTTTTGTTCCGGGCGTTAGCGCTGCGACGGTTCTATTTGGCGACAAAGTGGTGAAACTGGTACAAGCCCAACTCATGGAGAAGTGGGAGCAGTGGCAACAAGTTCGCAGCGACTGGAACATGGGGCCGCCTGAACCTGCGATCAGCACGCTCTACGACAACTACGTGCACGACTCCCGCGCATGGTTCAAGCCGCTCGGCGACGATGACGACGTGTGGAACCATAAGCAGATTCAGGAACTCAAGACCAAGCAAGCTGGCTTTGAACGCTCCCATGCGGCCTGGAAAAAGCGTGTCGAAATGGGCATGCCGAGCCCGTTGCAGGTTACACAGGCAATGGGCGTAGGTTCCACAGGATTGGGGCCCGTCGGCGGGCTTCCGCCCGAACCCGAACCCCGCTCCCCACTCACCGCCCAGCAAGCCGATTTGCTCAAGCGCTACGACGCCGCGATGCAGTCCGCGAAGCAGGCGCGCGCCGCGAAGGACCCGAACGCGCCGACGGACAGCGCCGTGCTCACCGATCCGAAAGTGACGGGCGGCCTCGCGTTGCAAACCAGCGGCCGCGAGTTCTATTTCCTGTGGGGCTTCCTGCGCTGGCGAACCGTGTTCGTGAACGGCGTGCGCTGGGACCAGCCGCGCGTGCCGACAGTGCAAGAGGAAATGGAGGGCATGCGCATGCAGATGCAACGCCAGGTCGACATGAAGGGCATCGGCGTACTGTTCCAATGAGCGAGTCATGACGTGCGGCGAAAGGTGGGGATGGCGTGGGACGGTGCCGTCGTCCATGCGATCCCGGATTCCGCGTTTGACGCTGATCGTGCTTGGGCGTCGGACGATGGAAACGATTGTTCGGTCGATGTGCTTGCTTGCGCTGCCGGGCAGTGTTGCGGCGTGCTCGCGTGCGATGAGCGATGTGTCGTCGCGGGCGGGCGGGAAAGGCGCGGCGGTGTCGCAGGCGGGCGACGACACGATGAGTCTGAAGCTGAATGCGTTGAACTACACGGATGTGCCGATCGGCGTGTTTTACGTAGACGGTACGTGGGGCAGTACTGTTCCGTCGCGTATAGGTAGCGGTGGAGGGCAAATTATCTGCTGCGTGTCTCTGCCAAGTAAGTGGCATCCCGGCCTGACTGTAACGTTGCGGTGGCAAGACGACACGCTGTACAAGAAGGACCCGGACGCGATGGCGAGCCGGGTGGTTTCCGTCGAGAAGTGCGACCATTTCTCCGACGGATTTCTATGGGTGGTGTTGTTCCCGAATGACAGGATCAAGGTGTACGCATCGCAATGGATGCCCGGTTTTCCTGGGTTCCCGGAAGGGCTGCAGGCGCCGGATAGCGTGTGTCCGGAGCATTTCACGCGGCTGAACGACGGCCCACGCTGCCCTCATCCCGATAAGAGAATCAAGTCATGAATTTGCATTTCGGCTCGATGAAGATTTTTATCAGACTGGCGGTATTTCTGATGGTGTTTCTTGTGAGCACAGGTTGTTCGCGCGCGATAGATCATTCGTCCGAGAATGCCATCGCGGGAAATGAGTCGGTTGCGCAGTCGGGCGACGACATGATGAGTTTGAAGCTGGATGCGCTCAATTATACGGACATACCTGTTGGAACTTTTTACGTTGATGGCGTATGGGGTGGTAACGTGTTTTCCCGGATCGGAAGTGGTGGCGGGGGCATCACCTGCTGTGTGTCTTTGCCAAAAAAGTGGCATCCGGGGCTTAGTGTCACGGTGGAGTGGCGTAACGACGAGATGTATAAGAAAAACCCGGAATCGGTGGCTAGTAGAACTGTGCCAGTGGAAAAATACGGCGAATTTACGGGCGGATACCTGTGGGTTCTGTTCTTCCCGGGTGAAGGAATCAAGGTATATGCAACACCGTGGCTTCCGGGGGCTGCAGACTTTCCCGAGGGGCTGCAAGCGCCAAGTGAGGCATGTCCAGGAGATTTTACCTTGCTGAACAGTGATTCACGATGCAAGAATCCTGACAAAAGGATCAAGCCATGAATTTTCGCTTTGCTCCGGCCGAACGCCCCGACATAGGCGTTGTGACGAAAGAAGAAAAGGACGCGATTCTTCGGCGGCTTCATGACGACGATGGTATGAGTTGTTGTAAAACTCTTCACATCGGAATTTTCTTCGACGGTACGCGTAACAACGCGGAAAGGGACAAGTCAGGGCATAAGCACAGTAACGTGGCTCGCCTTCGGGACGCGTTTCCTCAAGATCGATATCACAAGTCCATTTACGTCGCTGGGGTAGGGACACCTTTCTCAAGCGAAATCGGTGATTATGGTATCGGACTTCAAGCCGTGGCTGGCGCATCTGCCGGATGGGCTGGCGAAGGACGTATTAACTGGGCCTTATTGCAAATCCATAATGCAGTGCACGAATGTGCTTTCCGTGTTGGTCTTAGTACCGCGCTCGGGGTGGACGACAAGAATTTGGTGAAGTTGATGAGCCTAGACATGAACTTCAAGGGCATCGACCTGGGTGGAAATGCTCCCCAACCTGGTAGTACAGGTGACATTAAATCGCGATCGAGCCCTGGCATCGGTGCGCTCAAGTTGATCGCGGCCGAACAGTACGGCGCGGAGTTGACGTGGGACAAGGATACGAACTGGTCCCAGTTAAAGGATGATCTGGATTCGTCGAAATGGGCGGCGGCTGTGCGGGCGTGGGACGGTAGACGCCGCAAGATTTTGGGCGATCGTCGTGCGCAGTTGAAGGCGCGGGTCGGCGACATGCTTGTTAAGGGCAAGCCGAGAATCCAGCGCATTCGCCTTTATGTGTTTGGATTTTCGCGGGGTGCAGCGGAAGCTCGCACGTTTTCGAATTGGCTTGTCGATGCACTCGAATCCGATTTCAGCCTGTGTGGTGTTCCCGTCTCGTACGATTTCCTTGGAATTTTCGATACTGTCGCGTCAGTCGGCATTGCGCAGAGCGCCGCCGCGACACTTTTCGATGGGCACGGCGGTTGGGCGCGTAAGGAATTAATGGCGGTGCCGCACTATGTCCGCCGCTGCGTGCATATGGTCGCTGCGCATGAGCCGCGCGGCTCGTTTCCGCTCGATCTGATCGACTGTTCGTTGGAAGGGCGAGAGGAAATTGTGTATCCCGGCGTTCACTCAGATGTGGGGGGTGGTTACGGACCAGCCGAGCAGGGACGAGGACGAGGCGATGCCGATAAGTTGTCGCAAGTTCCACTCGTTGACATGTATAGAGCGGCACGTATCGCCGGCGTACCGCTCGATATACAAGGACCGGGCATCACGTCGGAAGCGGCCGATGTATTTAAGATCTCCGCTGGACTCAAGCAAGCCTTTACTGCCTATGTCAAGGCAAGTGAGGGCTACTATTACGCGAAGGAGCATGGGACAGCGGGTTTGATGCGAGCTCATTATGGTTTGTATCTGCGCTGGCGCAGGATGCGTCTCAAGGATATGAGCTTGCAGCCGAGTTTCAAGGCTGCGCAGGCGAATTGTCCGCAAGACGCTATGGATATCGACAGTGCGAATAAGGAATTAAGGGCGGAATGGGAAGATCTGCTGGAGATTGAAAAGGAGGGAGGCCCGAGTGTGGCCCATTATGCAAAGAAGTTTGGAGCGAAAGTGGCTCGAGACAATCCTAAAATTGTCGCATCCGTCTCGGCCGTTCTTTTGCCGGGGGTCATCGTCTTCAGTACTCGTCCTGAAGTTATTTACGGGGTGAGAAAGGCCGGTGATCGCGTGACAGAACTAGTCCGCGCCCAGCTTCAAGAAAAATGGGAGCAATGGCAGCAAGTCCGCAGCGACTGGAACATGGGCCCGCCCGAAGCGCCGATCAGCGCGCTGTACGACAACTACATGCACGACTCGCGAGCATGGTTCAAGCCGCTCGGCGATGACGACGACGTCTGGAACTACAAGCAGATCCAGGAGCTGAAGTCGAAGCAAGCGAGCTTCGAGCGCGAGCACGCCGCATGGAGAAAACGCGCCGAAACGGGCGCGCCGGGGCCGTGGCAGATCGCGCAGGCGATGAGTGCGGGGGCGTCCGGACTCGGGCCGATCGCAATGCAGCCCGAACCCGAACCCCGCTCCCCGCTCACCGCCCAGCAAGCCGATTTGCTCAAGCGCTACGACGCCGCGATGCAGTCCGCGAAGCAGGCGCGCGCCGCGAAGGACCCGAACGCGCCGACGGACAGCGCCGTGCTCACCGATCCGAAAGTGACGGGCGGCCTCGCGTTGCAAACCAGCGGCCGCGAGTTCTATTTCCTGTGGGGCTTCCTGCGCTGGCGAACCGTGTTCGTGAACGGCGTGCGCTGGGACCAGCCGCGCGTGCCGACAGTGCAGGAGGAAATGGAGGGCATGCGCATGCAGATGCAACGCCAGGTCGACATGAAGGGCATCGGCGTACTGTTCCAATGAGCGAGCACGCAAGCGCGGCCGGCGATCGCGCACCGGCCGAAGCACGCGCAATGACGCGCATCGAACGCGATCGCCGAGCGCGAGCGCACACGAGTACTGGGAACTGACATGGATTTAGTCGCCGCATTGACGGGCTATTCTCAAACCACCCGCCACATCCGGATCGACACTGCGATGCCGGGCGCGTTCGTGGTCGAACGTTTCCATGGGCGCGAGGGCGTCAACGAATCGTTCCGCTTCGAGATCGACGTGCTGTCGAGCGAGCCGTTTCTCGATCTGACGCCGCTCATCGGCCACGCGGCGCGGCTGCGTCTCGCGACGGGGGCGGGCGAACGGAGCTGGAACGGCTACGTGACGCACGCGGCCTACGCGGACAGCGACGGCGAGATCACTCGCTATCGCATCACGATGGAGTCGTGGCTCGCGCTGCTGCGCCTGCGCCGCAATTGCCTGTATTTCGTCGACGTCGACACGAAGGACATCTGCGAGCGTGTGTTCGGCGACTATCCGGAAGCGCGCCGGCGCTACGAGCTGACGGAGCCGTTGCGCAACTTCAGCCTGCGCGGCCAGTACCGGGAGACCGACGACGCGTTCGTGTTGCGCCAGCTTGCCGAAGCCGGCCTGTCGTTCAGGATCGAGCATGCGCAGGATGCAGGCAAGGAAGCGTCGGGCGATCACACGGTCGCCGTGTTCGATCGTCGCGCGGAATTTCCGCGCGGCAGCACGATCGCGTACAACCTGCAGGACGTCGGCGATCCGGACGGCGTGATCACGCAATTCTCCGAACGCCATCAGATGGTGCCGGACCGGGTCGTCGCGACGAGCTGGAAGGCGGACGAATTGCTCGCGCTCGCGGGGCACGCGCAGCAGCAGCCTGACGACAAGGCGCCCGTGCTGCCCGTGCGCGAAATCTACGACGGCCAGCGCGCGGGCCGCTTCGATACGATCGACGACGCGCAGCGCTTCGCCGAGCAGCGGCTCGACGCGCTGCGCCTGCCGAAGCGGGTCCACTATGGCGCGGGCTCGTCG
Organism: Burkholderia thailandensis E264; assembly: GCF_000012365.1. Taxonomy (NCBI): domain Bacteria; kingdom Pseudomonadati; phylum Pseudomonadota; class Betaproteobacteria; order Burkholderiales; family Burkholderiaceae; genus Burkholderia; species Burkholderia thailandensis. Next base: position 3,088,207 of record NC_007651.1, on the reverse strand, counting down.
CGCACGCTCGAGATCGGCAAGGTCCATACGCTCGCCGGTTATCTGGACGGTGCGATCACGTTCGTGCCGCTGTCAATCGAGCACGAGGCGGTCAACAATCTCGGCGCCGACATCGGCGCGCTGCTCGGGCGCGGCGAGCTCGACAAGGGGCTGTACCGCAACCGCTTCGTCGCGGTACCCGAGGGCACGCCGATCGTGCCGTTGCATCGCGATCGGCCGATCGTGCACGGCGTGCAGACCGCGATCGTCGTCGGCGAGCCCGGCAGCCGCGTCAGCAGCACGCGCGATCATCAGGTGCGCGTGCAGTTTCCGTGGATGCGCGGCGCAGCTCCGCTGCCCGGCGGCCTGACCGACACGGCGAGCCGCTCGAATCCGGCCGGGCACGCGCCGGGCGATCATCGCTCGGGCGTGCTCGTGCGCGTTGCCGAATCGTCGGCCGGGCCGAATTTCGGGCATGCGTTCACGCCGCGCGTCGGCGCGGAAGTGGTGATCGGCTTCGAGTCGGGCAACATCGACATGCCCGTCGTGCTCGGCCAGGTCTACGGCGGGCGCGTGCAGCCGCCGTTCGCGGCGGGCGAAGGCAGCGACGCGAACCATCCGGGCACGCTGACCGGCCTGCAGACACAAACGCTCGATGGCCAGTCCGGCAGCCGCTGGGTGATGGACGACGCTGCGGGACAACTGCGGCACGAACTGAGCAACTCGACCGCGAACAGCCGGCTCGCGCAGGGTTATCTGATCGATCAGCAGGGCTCGACGCGCGGCGCGTATCGCGGCGAAGGCTTCGAGCTTGCGACCCAGGGATGGGGCGTCGTGCGTGCGGGCGAAGGCGTGCTCGTATCGAGCACCGCGCGGCGGCTCGCGACGTCGACGCAGATGGATGTCGCGGAAAGCGTCGGACAACTGAAGCAGGCGGTGCGGACCGCGCAGGGCATGAGCGAATCCGCCGCCGCGGCGCATGCGGGCGGGTTGGCCGCCAATGCCGCGCAGGCGGATTTCCTGAAGGCGATCGATCCGGCGCAGGACGGCAAGTACACGGGCGCGGTCAACGGGCAGAGCGCGACGAAGTCGAGCGGCGCCCAGCGTGACGGCGGCGAGCCGGTCGAGCGCTTCGCCGCGCCGGCGGTGCTGATGGAGTCGCCGGAGAACATCGTGTTGACGACGCCGCACAGCGCCGTATCGTATGCGGCGCAGCACGTGCATTTGACCGCGCAGCGCGATGCGCACGTGGCGGCCGCCGCGACGGTCGCGGCCGCGTCAGGCGATGCGGTGAGCCTGTACGCCGCCGCGGGCGGCCTCAGGGCAATCGCGAGCGACGGGCCGGTGAGCGTCGAGGCGCATACGTCGGCGATGGAGATTCTCGCGGATCAGTCGGTGCGCATCACGTCGACCGACGATCGCATCGACGTGCTCGCGAAGGACGCAATCGTGCTGCAGCAGGGGCCGAACCGGATCACGCTGAAGGGCGGCGACATCACGGTCGAGACGCCGGGGCAGTTCCTCGTGAAGTCGGGCGCGCATCCGTTTCCGGGGCCGGCGGCGCAGAGCGTTTCGCTGCCGCCGCTGCCGGTTCCCGCGCCGCTCGCGCTGTTCGACGAACAGATTCGCTTCGTCAACGAAAACGGCGAGCCGCTCGGCAACGTCGCGTACAAGCTGAAGCTTGCCGATGGCTCGACCGTGTCGGGCGTGACCGACGACAACGGGAGAACCGAGCGCGTGTCGACGGACGGGCCGACGGCGATCCAGTCGGCGACGCTCACGCCGACGCAGGTCGTCGACTGCTGCGGGCGAACGTCGGATGTGCCGCCGCCGGCGGTGAAGGTCGACATCAAGGGCATCGGCACCAACGACACGCTGGTGGGCAGCTCGGAGAAATCGGTCACGGTCAAGGGTGAGAGCCGGCCGCTGACTGAAGGCGAGATCGAGATGGCGAAAACCGTGTTTCAGGACAGCATCGATTACAGCGCGGTGCGCGTGCACAAGGGCAGCTATTTCTGGTTCAACTTGCAGAGCAAGCATACGGCCGTGACGCCGAACAATACGATGTATTTCCGCGAAGAGGATTTCGTGGAGGACTTTTCGATTGTCAGCGAGGAGTATCCGAGGCGGGGTTGGTTCATGCACGAAATGACGCACGTTTGGCAACATCAACGAGGATATGCCGTACGCTGGCATGCGCTCACCGTGACGATTCGCGGCGAGAGCGCGTATCGGTACGAAATCGAGCCCGGGCAAGTCTTCAGCGACTTCAATATGGAGCAGCAAGGCAATCTTGTATCAGACTACTTTGCGCTCATTGTCGTGGACAATCGAGCTGAATTGATTCATGCGCAACCAGGAAGCAAGAATCAACTTCGCCAAGTGCTGGCCCCACTTCTACAGGATCCCAAGGATGCATCGAATCTTCCGAAATAGTGTGATTGGCGTATTGTGGTGCGGGTGTGTTGCGCAAGCGGGAGCGATGTCTCGAGGCCCGGTGCCTTTGGATGTCAAGCGCATCGATGGTAAGCCGGCGGCGTGTATTCCGACGAGCGACGAAGGGGAAGCCGAAATGCGGCTCGGTTTCATTGGCGTGAGTCGAGCCACGGGGCCAGTTAGTCCCGATGTCATTTATTGGCAAGTCGAAGTGTCGGACAACGTTCCACCCGTCTATCTTAAGCGTGGCGACTGCATTGTTTACGGTCAGTCGATTCCCGGGGCAACAGTGCTGACGCCGCCAAAGCGGTTCGATGTCGGCAAGTGGTACAACTTCGCGGTCATGCCAGGAGGGAAGGCCGAGGGCCCCATATATAGAGGAACGTTCTGCATATCCGGAAAGCAGGGCGAAAGCGGGCGCGTCGTACTGCGTTCTGAAAACAAGGACGCGTGCTCTAGCGGAAGATGACGGTGTGAGCAGAGGCCGGATATGCGCCTCACGACATGCGAAACGCTGCATGCCCCACACGTACGATGCGAACTCCGCGTTGCACGTGCGTGCATGTGTCAAAGCACGTGCGCGACCATGATGACGATGTGCGCGGATTCGCAGCGACGGACCGTCTTTTCATCGACGGAGTCTACAGAATCCGCACGGTAGAGACGTCGACAAGTGGTACAACTTTGCGCTCATCACGAGCAGTGAGAGCGGAACCTGGATATACAAGGGCGGTTTTTGCGTGCGCGAGAAGCCCGGCGGTGGGACGCGCGTGGCGTTGCTCAAGGAAGACAGCGATCCTTGCCCGCGGGGACGATGAATCGCTTGGATGATGAGACGCTAATTGTTGTGAGTATCGGCGCTGTCGAATTGCTGCCAAGTTTGCCAGCACTCGGCGTTAAGTACGATGTGCGTGCGCGGCCGAGCATGAGGGCGACGGATTCAAGCCAGCCGTGCGGTTCGAATTCGTCGGCGTCGCGTACTCGACCGGCGCGACGACGCAGGGCGAGAACTATAGAGAGGCGCGTGTGCCGGACGATGCGAAGCCTGTTTACCTGACGCGTGACGAGTGCATCGCCTACGGGCAGTCGATCGATGGAGCGGATGTGCTGACACCGCCGAAAGCGCTCGATGTCGGGATGGTTGACTACTTCGCGGTGATTCCGAGCGGTACCGCGCCGGGCGCGGTTTACGGCGTAAGCTATTGCGTCCTCCACCGCCCTACAGGACGCGTGCGTATCGCGTTGCCGTCGCAGAACGGCGGCCGCTGCGCGTCGTCCCGATGAAGGTATCGAGTATTTGCATGCTGAATGGACTATTGATGAATTTCGACACCGACATCTTTCGCTTCTCGCTGCGACCCACAACGTCTCGTGCGCCTGTGTTCGTGCATGCATCCGTGCGCGCGACGACAACGCGCGAATCCACCGCGGAAAACGAGCGCCAGGAACGGCGAGCGTTTCGGACCCGGCGCGCGCCGATAGTCGACAAATCGAGTTCGCTCCTGCGCATCGACGAACAACCCGCGCATCGAGCCGCAAGCGCTCGCCGCGCCGCGCCCCAACACCCGAACCCGCCCCGCGAAAGCATCGCGCGCCGGGCCTATTGAACGGAACGAGCCATGTCGATCCCAACTGACGTTCTGCAAGCACTCTTCGGCGGCTGGTCGCAACACGACCGCTTTCTCTGGATCACGACGCCGCTCGGCGCGAACGCGCTCGTCGCGGAAAGCCTGCATGGCTGGGAGGCACTCGATCAGGGGGGCTTTCGTTTTCAGCTCACCGCGCTCGCCGAGAATCCGTCGCTGCCGCTCGCGCAGTTGATCGGCGCGCCGATCCTGATCGAATGGCAGGCGCAGGAAGGGCGCGACGCGCGCCGGCCGTTCCACGGCCACGTGATCGCCGCCGAGCTCGTCGGCTACAACGGCGGCCTCGCACGCGTGCGGCTCGTCGTCGAGCCGTGGCTCACGCTGCTGCGGCAGCGCGTCGACAGCTACAACTATCTGAACGCGAGCGTCGTCGAGATCAGCGAACAGGTGTTCCGCCGTTACGCGCGCGGCGCGATCGCGCCCGCATGGCGATGGGCGCTCGCGGATGCGGCGAAGTACCCGAAGCGCAGCCTGACCGCGCAAGCCGGCGAATCCGATTTCGACTTCCTCGAGCGCCTCTGGGCGGAGGAAGGCATCTTCTACTGGTTCGAGCACGAAGGCGACGCGCGTGCGTCGAGCCTCGGCAAGCACACGCTCGTGCTCGCCGATTCGAATCAGCGCTTCGCGCCCGACGAACCCGAGCTCGTCGGCTTCCATCAGACGAGCGACGACGATCCGCAAGGCTGCATCCAGCACTTCATGCACGCGCGGCGCTGGCGGATCGGCAGCGTCGCGCGCGCGAGCTGGGATCACCGCAGCCTGTCGACGCGGCCGACGGGCGCGCGCGCGAACGGCGCGGTCGCGCCGGGCGAGGACCGCGACGTCGCCGGCCCGTACGCATACCAGACTGGCGCGATCGGAGACCGGCGCGCGCAGCAGCAACTCGATGCGCAGCGCGTGGCCGCGCTGCAGAGCGAAGGCCGCGGCACGCGCCGCGATCTGCGGCCTGGGCTGCGTTTTGCGATTGCGCATCATCCGACGCTCGGCGCATCGGATGCGTTCATCTGTCTGCGCGTCGAGCATTCGGCGCGCGCGAACGTCGATGCGACCGTGCGCAGCGCGATCGAACAGCGCCTCGGCGCGATTGCGTCGATCGCCGATGCCGCGCCGGCGCCGTATGGTCCCGCGAGCGCGCTGAATGCGGCGCTCGGCGCCGACACGCATCACGGCGGATCGCTGATGCAGGACGACGCTGTCTATCGCAATCGCTTCGTCGCGTTGCCCGCCGAGCAGGCGTATCGGCCGCTCGCCGCGTCCGGCCATGGCGCGCGCATGCACCCGGTCGCCGTGATGCCGGGGGCGCAGACGGCGATCGCCGTGGGCGCGGGCGATCCCGTTCACACCGACCGGGATCACCGGATTCGGATTCAGCATCACGCGCAGCGCGGCCGGAATGCCGCGAGCCGCGAAGATCATCCGCATGCGGCGAATGCGCCGGCGGACCGAGGCGCCGGCACGTGGACGCGCATGCTGACGCCCGTGGGCGGCGACAACTGGGGCGGCGTGAGCGTGCCGCGCGTCGGGCAGGAAGTGTGGACTGAATGGCTCGAAGGCCAGCCCGACCGGCCGGTTGCGGTGGCCGCGCTCTACAACGGCCGGGGCAATGCCGACGCGCAGCACAACGCGCAGGCGGGAGGCCCGAGCGGCAGTACCGGCAATGCGGCCGCATGGTTTGCCGGCAATACGCACGCGGCGGTGCTCACGGGCTTCAAGACGCAGGACATGAGCATGAGCCAGCAGGGCACGGGCGGCTATCGGCAATTCATGCTCGACGATACGGCCGGCCAGTCGAGCGCGCGTCTGTACACGACGGACCGCAACAGCGGGCTCACGCTCGGGCACATGAAGCAGACGCAGGACAACCAGCGCCAGGCCGATCGCGGCTATGGCGCGGAACTGGCGACGGATGGCGCCGGCGCACTGCGCGGCGGCGCGGGGCTCTTGATCAGCACGGCGCCCGGCGTGAGTCAGATGGATGCGAGCGCGCCGAGCCAGGTGCTCGCGCAGCATCGCCAGACGTTGCAAAGCCTCGCGGAGCTCGCGCAAAAGCAAGGCGCGGAGCCGGGCGGCGCGGTGCCTGAGGCGGCGAGCGGAGCGGGCGCGACGTCGACGGGGGCGGCGGCGGGCAAGCCTTTGCCTGCAGTCGACGGCATCGAGCAGAGCCGCGAAGCGATCGGCGCGACGCGAGAAGGAGGGGGCGGCGACACGGCGGGCGGCGGGAGCGGCAGCGCGGTCGCGTGGAGCAAGCCGCATCTCGTCGCGCACGGCGAGGCGGGGCTGGCCGCGATGTCGGCGAAGAGCCACGTGTGGGTGTCGGGTACCGAGACGGTGCTGAGCGCCGGACAGGACGTGCAATTGACGGCGAAGGGCAAGACGAGCGTCGTCGCGAATCACGGCGTCTCGCTGTATACGCAGGGCGCGGCGGGCGATGGGCGGCCGGTTGCCGGCCAGGGCATCGCGTTGCACGCGGCGTCCGGTTCGGTGAGCGTGCAGGCGCAGAACGCCGGCAAGCTGAGCGCGAGCGCGCAGAAGGCGGTGACGCTCGCGAGCGCGCAGGGCAGCGCGTCCGTGCAGGCGCAACAGCGCGTCCTGCTGAGCGCGGCGAAGGCGTATCTGAAGATGGAAGGCAACGACATCGTCGTCGGCGCGCCGGGGCGCGCGGATTTCAAGGCGGCGGCGCATCAGTTGACGGGGCCGAAGAGCGCGGGGGCGCAGAACGCGTTGGGCAAGGGTGCTTCGAAGGATTGTCCGCAGACGATGGGCGACATGATTTCGTCCAGCGCCGCATTCGCCGATCTATAAGCCATGGCCGATACATACCCGCTTTGGGAAGCGCAGCCGGGCAACGCGATTGCGGATGCCGAATCGGTTTCCCCTGTCGAGGTCCTGCTGGCCGAACTGCAGCAGCGGTGCGCAGCGCAAGGCGGCGCCACGCGTATCGTGGTGCTCATGGGGCCGGCGATATTGCATGAGGCCCGATCCGATGTATTGGGCGCACTGCATGCGGGTGGCGCTCATGCGAAGGTCGACGTTCAGCTGCGCCCCGGCCAGATCGATCGCGACTATTGGCCGTCGCTGATCGAGCTGGATTTCAAGCGCGGCCAGTCAGTCGATGCTTGTCGAATCGCGCTGCGCGCAGCCGTCGAAGATTGGCGGCCCGATTCGTTGATCGAAGGGCGGGGCCATCGTATCGGCGCGCTGCTGTTCAGTGGTGCGCCTTTGGCCGATATCGCGCGTCATATCGAAAACGTGGCGATTCAGCAGCGATCGGATCGTCCGGGGCAGAGGCTGCTGGGATTGGCGGATCCCGCGGCTTTCGAGGGCGTATGGCGCGTGTGCCGGGATGATCAACGCGCCCGTCTGCTGGGGCCAATTGCGCGATGGTGCACCGTGGATCGCTGGGGGAAGTTGACGGATCACGTCTGCGCCGCGGCGACCGCACTTGCCGCGACACACGCGCGTTTTCTCGGATTCGACGACGCGCAATGGATCGCACTATCGCATGTCCGGCCGATCAACCGGGCGTGGGCGCGGATGCGCGCCGGCGGCGGTGTCGTGCGGTACGACGATTTCGTTCGGCTCGACGAAAGCGTGCGCCGTGCGCGTCAATATGGCTTGACCGATCCGGCCGATTTGGAACTGTTTGCATTGCACGCACTCGAGTCGGGGCCGGATTTCGATCTGCATCCGTTGGCGCAGGCGTTGTTGCGCGACCGTCCCGAGGACGTTTACTACAGCAGAGCGATTGCCGAACTGGACGGGACTCAATGGGACGAGATCCGCAAGGCGCACCGCGGCATACATCAATTGATCGAGGAATAAAAATGGCGGGAAGCGACGATCGTTGCGACGTTTGCAAGCTTCAGGGGCTGGCGGTCTATCCGTCGCGCTACGCGGTGGTGCCAAAAACCTTCGACGCGCCAGCGCTCGGACCATTCGACGACAAGAGCGTCACGGGCGTGGCGCTCACGCAAAGCAAGTACGGCTTGCGTCAACTCCGCGAGGGCTTCGTCTATTTGCTCTACGAATCGGGCCCTCGCGGCCCGTTTCATTGGGAAGTGTATTCAGTCGCGCCGGACGGCACGCTCTGGAAGCAGCTGGATACGGCGAGCGTGAAGCGGGTGAGCGCTCCACAGGCTTGTCAGCGAAAGGGGCATAGCGCGTCGCGTGTCCAGTATCTCGTCATCGAGAAACCACATCAGTGCGGCAATGTCTGGATCGCGTTCAGCGAATGGCCGTGGAGCCAAGACACGGTTAAGCGTTACGGCGGCAACGACGCGAACGCCGCGAGTCTGCGCAAGAAACGCATGCAACTGATCGAGCCTTCGAAGTGGATATCGGCGCCGAAGCCGGGGCCGTATTCGGCGCCGCTGACGGAGGCCAATCTGCAGCGTGTCATCGAACACGCGCCTGCTGTCGCGACCACGGCGAAAGGCGAACCCGTCGGCTTGCTCAGCACGGAACTGCCGGAGGCGGTCAGCTACGGGGACTTGGGCGCGTTTCGCGACGCTCGCCTGCAAATTTGTACGTCGCGCTACCCATGGACCATGCGCAACAAGGCTGCGGCGGGTGCAAAGCTGAGCCCGGCCGCGGAAACGGTCAAGCACGCGGAGGGCAGTACCCGAAACGCAAAGGGTGCGCCGTGCGTGCCGATGATGGTGGCGCTGTGGGACGGCATCGGGATCACGCACGAACTGAACGGCTTCCGCAACGATGCGCAGGCGCGCTTTCTGCAGTATTGCGACGAGCAGGCGCTCCGAATCAACGCGCTGCAATGGATCGATCAGGCGAAGCTCGCGGTGGAAGCCGGTGCGCGCAGAAAGGCGACGTTCGATCATAGCCCGGCCACGCCGGGCAGCACGAGCTGGTATTACCCGGATGCCGTCGCGAAGCAAAAGGCGGCGGCGAAGACTCCGGCGGATCAGCGGTTCTGGAGCGACTATCAGTGGATGGGGGAAAACGGCGTACCGCCGTCATACGCCAGACAGATCACGCAGTTTCGCGCGGCGCCGTCTTCGCCGGCCTATCAGGATGCGATGGCGAGAGCGCGCAAGTATGTCGAGGCCAAGCCGAGAATCGAGCAGGATCGCGCGAAAAAGATCGACCAGGACACCGTTACCGGAACCGAGCACGATTGGGCGAAGTATCGCGAGAAATTGGCGGACGATACGTCGGGCAAGAAGGGGGCGTCCAACGGGAACGTCAAACGTATCGACGTCTTTCGCATCCTGTACCAGCGTATCCAGGACCAGAAGCAAGCGTTGCTCGCGCAGCGGACGGCGGATGTCGCGAACTGGCTGGATGCGCCGCTTTTCCTGGCGGCGCTGGAGGATTATCACGAAGAGAACGGCTTCGACGGGATTGCGTTCGAGTTTGCCATTTTCCATGCGATCGTCGGATTGAGCGCCGAGCGAAGCGGCGTGGCCGCATTGAACAAGCTGATCGATCGCCTGGATCCGACGAAGCCGGAGAGCCTCGTTTGGCGAATGGTGGCGAGCAACCAGAAGAAATCGAAGGAAGCGCTGAAGCTTGCGCTCGCGAAGGCGGAGGCGAACAAGAACGTCGTACTGGAGACGGTCGGCGAAGGATTCAACGTATTCGCGGAAACGTCCGAAAAGCTGAAGAAGTTCGCCGAGTTTTACACGAAGATGGACGAAATGAGCAAGCAGGCCAAACAGCTCAACGCCATTGATCAGGCAATGCACGACAAGGGCGTCGACAAGGTGGTCGTCAGTGTCGGGCATCTTGTTTTTCAGCGCTTTCCGTACAAGGGGGCCGATTTGATGGGCCTTGGAAACGGCGTGAGCGAGGCGATCATCAAGTCCGTGTTCATGCTGCGGGTCGGCATCAAGAGCGAAGAGGTGAAGGACCTCGTCTTGCAGCAAGCCAAGGTGGAGCCGCAGCTTCGGAGCAAGTTCCTCGGAGAGTACCAGGCGCAGCGCCGAATGGGACGCAGTTCGCCGGAAGCCTTCCGGATGGCCACGTCGGCTGTTGCCAAGACCGAAGGCTCGAACGTGCTGGCCAATCGCTGGAGCAAGCTCAAGGTGCGCGAGAGTGTCGGCCTTGTGGGCGTGATCGGGCTGATCGAAGTGATCGGGTTGATCAAGCTGATTAACAAGAGCGACAAGGAAGGGCGGGATTGGGCTGAATTGGGCGGCGCATGTTTTTCGGTGGCGGGCGCTGCGGCGGAGGTTGCGCTCAAACCTCTGGAAGCATTCAAGTTTGAAGAAGGAGCCAAGAATCTGAAGATTTTTGGTGGGTATTGCGGGGCCCTGGCTGCTGGAGTAGGGACGACTTTGGATACCTTGGACGCCATAGAAAAATGGGGAAGCGGTGAAAGACTTGTTAGTGTTCTTTACTTCATGAAGGGCATGCTCGGGTTTGGCACGACAATGGCGTTTGGCTTGACGGCGTTGAGCTCATCCGCACCGGTTTTTGAACGTCTTGCGTCCAATATCACTGGGAGGCAGATTCGTATCGTTATTCTCGATCGGATCGGTCAAGGTATCACTGACGCAGCGGCACGTAAGGTCGCGATAGCAGCCGGAGAGCGAGTCGCAACCGTAGCAGCAGAGCGAGTTGGGGCAATGGTGGTGGGCAGAGGTCTGCTGATTATGGCTAGTTGGCAAATCCAAGTTGCTATTATTTCGCTTCAATTTGTTATTTGGTACTTTGGAAATGATGATCTTCAGAATTCAATAAAAGACTCCATTTTTGGGGTTGGCGGGAAATATAAAAATACAGAAGATTTAAAAAAACAGAATGAGGCTTTCGATAAAGCCCTGGTGGCTGTTGGGTTTAAGGATGACACTGCTTCTGATAAGGAAGAGGCGAAATCGCATAGATGAGTGATGATATATGGATACGAGTCGTGCAGTGATATTGAGAGGGGTATTGGAAAATTTACGAAAGGAGCGTGCGGCCGGAGATTTTCTGTTGAATGATTCGGACCGCTCAGCCGCTGGGCTTACGGCGGTGGCGTCAGCGTTAGCCGGTTCGGGAGGCGCGGTCGGTTTGGCGTCTCTGGCGGGAGTAAAAGAGGAGGCCGACAGGGTTCAATTCGAAATCGATGGGAAGAAAATCACAGGTTGGTTGATGTGGTTTCCATTTCAGGATGGTGACGAAGTAGAGGTTGTGGCGGAGCCATTGAGGGATGGAACGTATCGAACATTTGCCGTACTTCGACCATCAGACCGGACGATTTCGTTATATCCGCATTGCTCTCGAGGGCGATGGGCTTTCTTTGGGAATGCTGCAAAAATTTTTGCATTGTTTTTTATTTTTATGGTGTGCTCGATGGGGGCGCTCATATCACTCATGTATTTTATTAAAGGATACGATGATTGGTGGGGGGTTGCTGAATTGATTTTCATGGCATCGGCGGGATCATTTATTATATATGGGTTGATAGCAATCAATATTTCTAGAAAATTTATGCCGTTTGTTGATATGGCGGAAGGGATATTTGAGGTGTTGGGTTGGGAGAGGGTGGAACGAATTGATCTACCGAAAAAAAGCAGGGCTGCTAGGCGCACTGAGGGAATGCCTGGGCTAGGAAAATTGTATTTTAAGTATTGACAGAAATCGTCTGCGCTCGGCGTTTGCGAATGCGATGACGAGCGCCGCGCTCGCCGTGAAGTACACAACTGTGCGGGGCGCCGTCTAGCTGTGCGACGGCGCTCCGATCCATTGCGCCACTGCGTCGCCGACGAGCGGCGCGACCGTCGTCGCAATACCCCCCGGATTGCCCCACCCGAACGGTCGCGGGTATCGAGGGGGGATTCTCAATCACGGAGCGTGACGTCAGTCGCATCGCGACGTCGACGCCCTTTACCGTGCAAGCTACATCAAGTAACGCGGCCGAGAATCGAGCAGGATCGCGCGAAGAAGCTCAACCAGGACACGGTTACGGGAACCGAGCACGATTGGGCGAAGTACCGCGAGAAATTGGCGGACGATACGTCGAGCGAGAAAGGAATGGCAAGACTGCTGTCGGTCTTCTTTATGCAGTTAAAGCTGGAGTTGGAATTGGATCGACCTTGGCTTTGGGGCTGACGATGCTAAGTTCTTCAGCTACGCTATTCGAGCGGATTGCCTCGAGTATCACTGGTCATAAGATTCGGATTGCGATTTTGAATCGTATCGGCCAGGGAATCGCTGATGCAACCGCTCGAAAAGTGGCTATTGCCATAGGAGAGAAAGTTATCGCCATTGCTGCGGAGCGGGCGGGGGCGATGGTGGTGGGGAGGGTCTTGCTTTTTATGGCTGGTTGGGAGATTCAGGTGGCTGCCATTGCAATTCGAGTAGTGATTTGATCATTGGGTAATAATGATTTGCAAAACGCTATTCTAAATTCTACTTTTTGGTTATCTAAAAATACAAAAATTGGCGATATAAAAATCAAAATAAATGTTTCGATAAGGCGTTAGTTGCTGTTGGGTTTAAGGTTGGCAACGGTTCGTTAATGGATGTTGTTAAAGATCACGGGTGATCGGTGATATGAATATTGATAAATTGGTGGTGCTTCGTGGGCGTCTCAAAAATTTCAAAAAAGAGCGATCTACCGGTGATTTCCTGCTGAGCGATACGGAGCGCTCGGCAGTTGGCCTTACAGCGGTCGCATCGGCATTGGTTGATTCCGGCGGAGCAATTGGTCTGGCGTCCTTGGCTGGTACGAAAGAGGAGGCGGATAAGGTTCAATTTGAACTCGATGGGAAGTTTTTCACGGGCTGGTTAATGTGGTCACCGTTTCAAGATGAAGAAGAGGTAGAGGTGGTGGCGGAACCATCGAAAGATGGAACCTACCGTGTTTTTGCGATTCTGAGACCTTCGGATCGCACGATTGCGCTATATCCTCATTGTTCTCGTGGAAAAAGGGCGCATTTTAGAAATTCTTTTAAGTGGTTTTTGAGGGGATTCTCTGTGATATTTTCAATTTATTTCTTCGTCATGTTATTTGCATTCTGGAGGGAGGGGATGTGGAGGGAATTTTTTATTGTGTTGATTGGTGGTGGATTGGGTGTATTTTTGATTTATGGTGTCATTGCCTATAGTATTGCGAGGAGGTTTGTGCCGTTCTCTGATATGGCCGAAGGAATTTTTCGTGCGCTGGGGTGGCTGAATACTGCGGAGATTAATTTGCCGGGGAGAAGTAAATTGGCAAGAGAAGCGGAAAAGAGGCTAGGTTTAGGTATTTTATACTTTAAATATTGAATTTATGGTATTTGCTTGGTGGTGATGGCGTATGTGGCCCTAGCCCGGCAAACCATTCCGTTTGGAACCGGGAAATTCTGGCATGATGTTGCAACGACGACCAGCAGGTCATGCCGTGAGGACGAGCAAGTTTACCGAAGAGCAAATCGCATACGCTTTGAAGCAGGCCGAGCTGGGCACGCCCGTCGCGCGGAGGTATGCCGCAAGATGGGAAGCAGCGACAGGACGTTTTACAACTGACGGACGAAATTCGGCGGGCTGTCGCTCTCCGCGGCTGCGCCGGTTGAAGCAGCTTGAAAAAAAGAACCCGAAACTCAAGCGACTCGTGGTCGACCGGTCGCAGGATAAGGCGATGTCTGCAGAACGTGCTATCAAAAAACTCTAGCAGGGTGTTGAAATTGGATACGGTAAACGGCTGCTGTGGGCGGTTTGTTAGAGATATCGTGTTCATGAACTTGGACAGACGAGAGCGATACGTGGAATGGACGAAATGTAAGAACCGCTGTTCACGACGGTGAAGCTGGACGACTTTGTGCCGGCCGGTCACCCGTTGCGGCCGCTTCGACTGCTGGTCAATCAGTGATATGGTCCACGGCGCATGCGAGGTAAGTGCGCGAGTTGATCTCGTTGGCCCCGATCAGACCATACATCGCGATAGCGCGCTCGTCCCCGATATCGAAGCCGACGAACAGGAAGTTCTTACGGCCCAAGCTCACACAGCGCAGTGCGTTTTTGGCCATTCTCGGATTCGGCGCCACGGTGGCATTTGGTTTAACCGCTTTGAGTTCATCCGCGCCATTCTTCAAGCGCATCGCATCGAATGTTACTGGCCGAAAAATTCGTATCGTCGTCCTCGATCGTGTCGGGCAAGGCATTGTCGATGCGGCGGCGCGCAAGGCAGCCATTGCTGCAGGTCAGGAAGCCGCAGCCGTTGCTGCGGAACGGGCTGGAGCCATGGTGGTGGGCAGGGTGCTTTTGTTTATGGCCAGTTGGGAAATTCAGGTCGCCGTTATAGCTATTCAAGTCGTGGTTTGGGCGCTAAGCAATGATGATTTGCAGAACGCCATGCTCGATTCGGTGTTTGGGATGGAGCGGAAATATAAAGTAGTAGCGGATTTGAAGAGGCAAGACGAGGCCTTCGATAAGGCGTTAGTAGCAGTTGGCTTCAAGTCTGAAGAGCCGGATGAAAAGGTAAGGCAGGGCAAAACGGGGAGGAGCGTACATGGATAACAGTCGAGTAGTGGTATTGCGAGGAACAGTGAGTAACTTCAGCAAGGAGCGAGCAACGGGAGATTTTCTCTTGAGTGATGCCGATCGCTCGACGGCGGGGCTTACGGCAGTAGCAGCAGCACTGGCTGGCTCTGGTGGAGCAATCGGGCTGGCGTCCCTGGCTGGAACCAAGGAAGAGGCCGATAAGGTCGCATTCGAGCTTGATGGTAAGAAAGTAACGGGATGGTTGATGTGGTCACCGTTCAAGAATGGCGACGAAGTAGAGGTGGCCGCTGAATTGATGCGAGATGGTACATATCGAGCTTTTGCGGTGCTCAAGCCGAATGATCGCACTATTGCTCTCTATCCGCACTGTTCTCGAGGGAGGATTGCACATTATAAAAATTCTATTAAATGGCTTATGATAGCTTTTTCATTTGTTTTTTTGGGTTCATGTGGTGTTATGGCAATTATTTTCTTTGCCAACCGCGATGGTGATTGGAAGGGATTTGCGGAATTGATGGGCGGGGGAGGGCTGATCGGGTTTGTGTTTTACTCTGTCGTAACATTTAATATCTCCCGAAAATTTATGCCATTTGTGAAAATGGCTGAAGGGATATTTCAGGCTTTGGGGTGGCGAGATGTGAAAAAGGTGGATTTGCCGGCCAGAAGCAGGGCTGCAAAAAAAGAGGGAAATAAACCTGGATTGGGAAAATTGTATTTCAAGTACTGAGTGAGGAAGTTGACATAAGTGTCAGTCGGAGGTGTAAGGGTGAAATGGATATTGATCGAGCCTGTCAGATTTTTAGTGTGCTGAGGTCATGAGACGATAACGGAATTAACGTCCTATGACCGATGCAACAGTGAGCAAGAAGAGCAAGAATCCGAAGGCACCAAAGCTGTTTCGTAAGCGAGTCGCCGGTACCGTCTCGACGGTGTGAATGAATGTTGCCAGAGTAGGCCCCACCACGGCGAGTAGCGGGGACCACAGTGTCAACAGAAGCACCGAAGAGAACTTCACGCAAAGGCATTCCTAATCACCCCGTCGAATTTCGACGGAAACTCGCCAAGCTGGCCTGCGAACCGGGCGTATCCGTAGCGCGGCTGGCGATGGAACACGGGGTGAACACGAACTTGTTATTCAAATGGCGTCGCGCGTTGCGTGCCGGCGAATACGATTCTGTGGGATTTTTGCCGGTCACATTGGAAGCGCCAGCGCCACAGATCGAGCGACCGACTGCGACCGTGGCGCCGACGCCGGTGATCGGCGCTGCCGCGATGGGCGCCATAGAGATCAACGTCGGTAACACTCGTGTGCGGATCGAGGGCTCGCCCAACGAGGGCACGTTGCGGCTGGTGCTGCGCATGTTGCGCAACACACCGGAATCGGCAGCATGATCGGGCTGCCCAGCCGCACAAAGGTCTGGCTGGCCGCGGGTGTGACTGATATGCGTTCAGGCTTCAACAGCTTGGCCGCGAAGGTCCAGACCGTATTGGAACGCGATCCCTTCAGCGGTCACGTGTTCGTGTTCCGAGGCAAGCGCGGCGATCTGGTCAAAGTGCTGTGGTGGAGCGGCGACGGCATGTGTCTTCTGATGAAACGCCTGGAACGGGGCCGATTCGTTTGGCCACGCGCCGACGGTGGCGTTGTCTGCCTGAGCCAAGCCCAACTGTCGATGCTGCTCGAAGGTATCGACTGGCGCCAGCCGATACGAACGACCGAGCCGACATCGGCGTTGTAAACCCGTCGGCCGCCGCGTAAACTGCCGGCATGACCGCGGCCAACGCCTATCCGGACGACATCGAAGCGCTCAAAGCCATGCTGCTCGAGCGCGATGCTCGCATTGGGCATCTCGAGGACGTAGTCGAATCGCACAAGGCGGCGAACGCCACCGCCAAGGCAGAGATCGAGCATCTGAAGCTGCTGATTGCGAAGCTGCGCCGCATGCAGTTCGGTCGCAAGTCGGAGAAGCTCGATCGTCAGATCGAACAACTCGAACTGCGTCTGGAAGAACTCGAAGCGGACGAAGGCGCGGCTCCGATCGAAATCCCGAAGACACCTCGTACCGCGCCGGAACAGTCGCCTCGCAAGCCGCTGCCCGAGCATCTGCCACGTGAAGAGCAAACGCACTTGCCGCAATCGACCGAGACGTGCTCGGAATGCGGCGGCAAGCTCAAGCTGCTAGGCGAAGACGTCTCCGAACAACTTGAATATGTACCTGCGAGCTTCCGCGTAATCCGTCATGTGCGGCCCAAGTTCGCCTGCGCGTGCTGCGATCACATCGCGCAAGCAGCAGCGCCGAGTCGTCCCATCGAGCGCGGCCTGGCGGGCCCTGGACTACTCGCGCACGTGCTGGTCTCGAAGTTCGCAGACCACATCCCGCTGTATCGGCAGTCGGTCATGTATGCGCGTGAAGGCGTCGAACTCGACCGCTCGTTGCTCGCGAAGTGGGTCGGCCACGGCGCGACGCTTTTACAACCACTGGTCGATGCATTACGCCGTCATGTGATGACCGGGACGAAGCTGCATGCCGACGACACGCCGGTCCCAGTGCTCGAACCGGGCAACGGCAAGACGAAGACTGGCCGCTTGTGGGTCTATGTGCGTGACGATCGATCGTCAGCCGATATGACGCCGCCAGCGGTGTGGTTCGCTTACACGCCGGATCGCAAAGGCATCCATCCGCAACAACATCTCGAGACGTTCAGCGGCACGCTGCAAGCGGACGCCTATGGCGGCTACCAGGCTATCTACGAGACCGGACGCGTGAGGGAAGCTGCCTGCTGGGCGCATGCCCGACGCCAGTTCTATGAGCTACACGCTGCGCGCCCGAACGCATTGAATACCGAAGCGCTCGAGCGTATCGGTGCGTTGTACAAGATCGAAGACGCGATACGCGGCAAACCGCCCGACGAGCGTCGTGCGTATCGAGAAGCACATGCCCGACCGCTTCTCAGTCAGCTTCACGCCTGGCTCACCGCCACGCTGGAGACACTCTCAAAGAAATCCGATACGAGTCGGGCGATTCTCTATGCGCTGAACCGATGGGAAGCGCTCACACGCTATTGCGACGACGGCCAACTCGAGATCGATAACCTGCCGGTCGAGCGAGCGTTGCGTGGAGTGGCCATCGGGAGGCGGAATTACCTGTTCGCCGGTGCCGACTCCGGCGGCGAGCGCGCTGCCGCGATCTATAGCCTCATCGGAACGGCGAAGCTCAACGGCATCGATCCCGAGGCGTATCTGCGCTTCGTCCTTGCCCGCATTGCTGATCACGCAATCAATCGTGTCGATCAGCTCATGCCGTGGGCCATAGCTGATCAACTCCGCGACGACAGCTGACATCAAGATCCCGTCGTCAAGACGGCGCTGCCGACACGCTTACGATTATTCGGAGCACGGCCGCGTTTGAAGCAGGCGACCCATGCGGACGCCGTCCCACGCGTGAATGCATGCCGGTGCGCCGGTTCAACGCGCGCCCGCGCCGGCCGGCAAGCGGCCATCCCGCGAATTTCCCGGTGGGGTGCCATTTTCGCGAAGCCCGCATCACTACCGCTCGACGTGCGTTGACGATCAGGGTGGGCGGTCGTCGCGAATGCGTAAAATGACCGCCACGCACACAGGCCCTCGAACATCTCCCATGCCGCTCCCCACCGTCCCCACGGCGCCGTTTTGCCCCGCAGAAGTCAAAGGCAGCATCACGATCGACGCCGGCGTCTCCGGTCTCGCCAAACTGCGCCGCTTCGCCGGCCCGGGCCTGCTCGTGGCGATCGGTTACATGGACCCCGGCAATTGGGCGACCGACATTCAGGCCGGCTCGCAGTTCGGCTACGCGCTGTTGTGGGTCGTCGTGTTTTCGAGCGTCGCCGCGATCTTCCTGCAGATGCTCGCTGCGCGGCTCGGGCTCGTCGCCGGTCGCGATCTCGCGCAGGCGAGCTACGAGCGTTACGGGCCGTTCGGCCGGATCGTGCAGTGGGTCACGGCCGAGGTATCGATCATCGCGTGCGACATCGCCGAGGTGCTCGGCTGCGCGCTGGCGTTCAAGCTGCTGCTCGGCGTGCCGCTCGCGTGGGGCATCGTTCTCACCGCGCTCGACACGATGATCGTCCTCGGTTTGCAGGGCAAGGGGTTCAGGCAGGTCGAGGCGATCGTGCTCGGGCTGATCGGCACGATGGCGTTCTGCTTCGTCGCGCAGGTCGCGATGGTGCCGCCCGATTGGCGTGCCGTGCTGCATGGCCTTGCGCCCGGCTTGCCGGGCCACGACCGCAAGGATGCGGTCGTGCTCGCGCTGGGCATCGTCGGTGCGACCATCATGCCGCACAACCTGTATCTGCATTCGTCTGTCGTGCAGACGCGGCGCGTCGTCGGCGGCGTGGGCGACGTAATCAAGGAAACGCTCGCGATGGTTCGCATCGACACGTGGATATCGCTCGCCGTCGCGATGCTCGTCAACGCGGCGATCTTGATCTTGGCCGGCGCGGCGTTCCATGCAAGCGGTCAGACTGGCGTCGTCGACATCGAGCAGGCCTACAAGCTGATCACGCCGATCGTCGGCGGCGCGGCCGCGTGGCTGCTCGGCATCGCGCTCCTCGCGTCGGGCCAGAGCTCGACGCTGACCGGCACGATCGCCGGGCAGGTCATCATGGATGGCTTCCTGCGCATGAAGATCCCGTGTTACCAACGCAGGCTGATCACGCGCGGGCTCGCGCTCATGCCGGCGCTCGTCGGCGTGCTGTGGCTCGGCGACGGCGCGGTCGGGCGGCTGCTGGTCTGGAGCCAGGTGCTGTTGAGCCTGCAATTGCCGTTTGCGATGTGGCCGCTGATCCGGTCAGTCGGTGATCGATCGGTCATGCGCGATTACACGATCGGGCGCGGAGCGAAGATCATCGCATGGGCGCTTTTCGTGTTGATTAGCGGAACGAATCTGTTGCTGGTCGCGGGTTTCGCCGGTTGATGCGATTCGCATTGTCGCGAGCCGATGAGTCGCGGTGTGTCAGGCGAGCGCACGTATCGGACCGTCGGGCCGAGGCATCCGCGTTCACAGGCGAGCCATCCTTGGGCGTGTCGCATCGAGCCGGCCTTCCGGCAGCGGACCGAATTCGCACTTCGCGGCGCGGATCGCTTCACTGCATTGCGATGCGTCGCGTGCGGTGAGCCGTGCGCGGCGACGTGCGAAGTGTCGACTCGGCTTCAATCGATCGATCCGGACCAGCCGGGCCGCATCGCATCCGGGGAGGATGCCGTGCGGCAATAGGTGCGGGGTATGGCGGGTGGCGTCAATCCAAAGTTGTCGAGCGCGCCGTATCCGCGTGTCGTGAGCGGCGGTGATTGCGCGATGCGAATCCATCGCGCGAAGCGTGCGATTCGTTCCACATCGCGAGCAGCCAAGCCGCCGTGCCCGGTCGAATTGCCGATGTCCGGCGTGCACCCACTATCGCGAAGCGGCGGGCGTGAGCCGGCAACGCCGCCGGCGCACGCCCGCGTGCGTCGCGCTCGCGACGGGGAAGCGCGGCCGGCGCCGACGAAGCGCCGCTATGCGCCACGCATTGTTTGCATCAGCGAAACGGACTGTTAAGCGTAACGGGAATGATCTATCGCGCGGAGCGCGGCATACTTTCGCATGTCTCATCGTTCCCAGTTTGCTCGAAGAGCACGCTTTCAAAATTGAAACTACGCGTTCTCAAATCGTCATCCTTATCTATCGTGGTCAGCGCATTGCTGTTGGCCGCATGTTCTAGCGCATCCAACATCAGCGCGACTGAAAACCCGAACGTCTACACGGTCGATTCGAGCTCGCGCGGCATTTTGCTGTCATGGGCGGGCGCGCATGAACGGGCCGTCAACGAAGCGACGAGCTACTGCGCGCAACGCGGCATGCAGGCAAGCGTGAAGCGCGAATCCGTCGAACGCGGTAGCGGTTCGCTCGGACGCGCGCAACTCGCCTTCGAGTGCCATCCGTCGTTCTGACGGCGGAACGACGGTGCGGCCGCGCATCGCACACGCGCTGAATCGCCGGTCGCGCGGCTGCGTGCCGCGCCGAATGCAATGAAAAAGCCCACACGGCTCGAGCGAGCGGTGTGGGCTTTGTCACCATGCATGGCTTGCGCGCAGCGAAGCCGATACGCAAACGTTGCCGCCTGACGCCGGGCTACGCGGCACGGAGATATCAGGCGACGAACGCGGCGCGATCCTTTCCGGCGATCCACGAAGGCGGGCGGCCGCGGCCGTTCCATGTCGCACCGGTCTTCGGATCGCGGTACTTCGGCTTGAGCTTGCCGCGACGACGCAACACGCCCGCGCGACCGAACACTTCCTGCGTCGTGAGTTCGAATTCCTCGACGATTCGTTTCACTTCGGATAGCGCGGCACTGCGCGCCTGCGTGCGCGCAGCATCCAGCTTGATCATCAGGGCTTCTCGTTCCGCCAGAAGGTCGAGGTAAGTTTCCATTGAAAAAATGCTCCCTTGCCTGTCGGGATTCGATCGCGTCCCGTATCGGCCGGCAAATGTAGAGTTGTGTGTTGGACGAATGACGACAAGTCGACCGCCGATCGGAAGAAGCGAAGACCGATGCGGCGGTCAGCGGGTGAAACGAAAAATCGCGATCCCGTTTCGGCATCGATCGCGATGCCATCCGCCGTCAAGCGATGGCGTTCCGCATGCGGGCGCAGCGTGAGCGGGGCCTGCGTGCGGGGATGAAAAATCGAAATTCGCGGCGATGTCCGGTGTTCGTGCGATGGCGTGCAGACTCAGCATGCACTCAAGCGCGGAAGCCGTCGGACACGGGCACGGATCATCGTCATCGGAATGGCGAAATTCTAGCGGCGAGCGTCAACGCGAACCAGCGGATCGGGCCGAGATATTCATAAATTTTTGACATACATCGGGTGTGCTCGAAGCGTACGAGGCGGCGCGTCGATGCATCGCGCAGTCGTTTAGCGATCGAAGCGATACAGCGCGCGCGCCGAGTCGCAGAGGATGATGCGTCGAAGAGACGGATCGGGCACCCAGTCGTCGAGCGCCGAACGCGTCGCCCGGTAGTCGGTCCGGTCGCGATGCTGCGTATGAGGCCAGTCGCTGCCCCAGACGAGCCTGCTCGGCGGGTATGCACCGAGCAGCGCGCGCGCCGCGCGCGTGCCGAACATGGTGCCGTCGCCCGAATCGATGTTGCGATATGCGGCGGACAGCTTGACCCAGACCTGCCCCGTGCCGGCGATCGACAGCAGAAACCGGAAGCCGGGGTCGCGCGTGCCGAGATGCGGCGCCGGCCGCCCGAAATGATCGACGACGACACGGCACGATTGATCCAGCAGTGCGGGAATGATCGCGGGCAGGTCGGCGGCGCGACGGTGCACCTCGACATGCCAGCCGAGCGCGTTCGCGCGCGCGAGCAGCGCACGCCAGCGCGGCGCGGCGAACTCCGGAATCGGCAGGCCGACCAGATTCAGGCGGATGCCGACCACGTCCGTCGCTTCGAGCCGCGCGAATTCTGCTTCGGCCGTGCACGGATTCACGACCGCGACGCCGCGAAAGCGCTGCGGATAGCGCGCGAGCGCGTCGACGAAGAAGTGATTGTCGGTGCCGAGAAAGCTCGGCTGAACGAGAACGGCATGCGTGACGCCGCACGCGCTCAGATGCGCGACATACGATTCGAGCGTCGCGTCGTATTCGGGCGAGTGCCGCGCGCTCGGGGTGCGCGGCAGGCTGCGCAGAAACACGTGCGCATGTGAATCGACGGCCTCGATCGGCGCGACGCCGTTGCCGTACCACGCGTCGACTAGCGGATCGCGTGCGTCGCGCGCACGCGTGGCGAAGGTGCGGCCCGTCGTTTCGACTGCCGGATCGTTCGATGCCTGATCCATGAGAAATCCACCAAATGACGAGCGCCCGATCGGCCGCGCGGCGTCTACAGCGCCGCTTCGCGGACCTCGACATCGGGTTGCGACGCCTGGAAGTCGCGCGCGCGCGTTTCGGGCAGGAACCACACGGCGACGAACACGATCCCGTACGCGATGCCCGCGTCGATGCCGAGCGCGACGCCGAGCGGCATCGACGTGCCCATGTGCCCGACGAGCACCGGGAAGATCGCCGAGGCGACGCGGCCGAAGTTGTAGCAAAAGCCGACGCCTCGGCCGCGCACGTTCCTCGGATAGAGTTCGTTGAAGAGCGCGCCGAGCGTGGCCGGAATCCCGGCCGCGAAGAAGCCGAGCGGGAAGCCGAGCAGCAGCATCGCGACGTTGTTGAGCGGCAGCAGCACGTACAGGTTGACCGTCACGACGCAGCACGCGGCGAACAGCATCAGGTTCCGGCGGCGGCCGATGCGGTCCTGCAGGTACGCGCTCGTCATGCATCCGACGATGAATGCGACGATGATCACGGCGAGATACGCGCCCGTGCCGAGCACAGACAGATGGCGCTCGGTCTTCAGGTAGGTCGGCAGCCAGGTCGTGATCGCGTGATAGCCGCCGTGCGCGCCGACGCCGATCAGGCCGCCGACGATCGTCATCCTGAGCACCGACGGATCGAAGATGCCCTTCGCCGACGAGCGTGCCGACGCGGCCGACATGGCCGACGTGGATGAAGCCGACGTGGCCGCGCGCGCGTCGTCGCGCGGCGGCTCGGGAATGGCGCGCCGGATGTACAGCACGAGCAGCGCGGGCAGCACGCCGATCGCGAACAGCGCGCGCCACGCCCATTCGGGCGGCAGCCACGAGAAGACGAGCGTGTAGAGCAGCACCGCGCCGCCCCAGCCGAAGCCCCATGCGCTCTGCACGATTCCCATCGCCTTGCCGCGATGCTGCGCGCGAACCGTTTCGCTCAACAGCACGGCGCCTGCCGTCCACTCGCCGCCGAAGCCGATCCCTTGCAGGGTTTTCAGCACCAGCAATTGCTCGAAGTTCTGCGCGAATGCGCTGAGGAACGTGAACAGCGAGAACCAGCACACGGTGATCTGCAGCGCGCGCACGCGGCCGAAGCGATCGGCGATCATGCCGGCGAGCAGGCCGCCGATCGCGCCCGCGGCGAGCGTCGCGCCGCCGATCAGCCCCGCCTGCCCCTTGCCGATGCCCCAGGATGTGAGCAGCGCGGGAATCACGAGGCTGAACATCTGCGTATCGACGCCGTCGAGTGCCCAGCCGGAAAAACATCCTTTGAACGTGCGTCTTTCTACGGGCGATATTTCTTTGTACCAGCTCACTCGTGCTCTCCAGAATGATGTCGCAATAAGCGGTTGAGAAAAAGCCCGCATCATATCGTCATATTTTATCGAGGGGTAAACGACATATGCATCACGAAACCGGGCATTATCGATAAAAGAAAATTATGATGGCGGACTTCGCATCGAGCCCGGATGTGCCGGCGGGAAAGGCCGACAACGTTTGCATCGGCCGAAATGCGGCGATTTTTGTTCGGCGCGATGCGAGGTGCGGAATACTTGAAACGATTCATCAAATAATTCTATTTTGCTGAATGATCGGTAAATTCAAAATTCACGAGAAGAATTCGTCGATTGGGAGAGCGTGCGGAATGAAGGCTGGCGTTCGTCGCTCCGTTTGCCGATTCGGCGGCGAGGCGGCGAGCGTCGAAAAGCAGTCTCATTGCACCGAGTAATGATGGAATCCAAGCATCTACGTTATTTCCTGGCCATCGCCGATACCGGCAGTCTCACTCACGCGGCGATTCGCCTGGGTGTCGCGCAGCCCGCGCTCAGTCATGCGCTGACGAAAATGGAGCGCGAGCTCGGCGTGAAGCTGTTCGACCGTTCGAGGCGCGGCGCGACGCTGACGACGGCGGGCGAAGCGATCGTCGACGACATTCGTCTGAGCCTCGCGCGGATGGACGCAGCCGCGCGGCGCGCGAGCGAGATCGGCGCGCAGCGCGCCGGGCGGCTCAGCATCGGCTTCGTGTCGGCCGCACTGTTCGATACATTGCCTGCCGCGGTGTGCGCGTTGCGCGCGGCGTCCCCGCGCGTCGATCTCGTGATGAGGGAGATGAGCAATGCGGAGCAAGTTGTCGCGCTCGAGCGAGGCGAGATCGATATCGGCATACTGCATACGCCTGTCGCGATCGGCGGCCCTGTTCACGAGAAGCTGATCCGGCGCGATCCGCTGATCGCCGTGATTCCGAAGTCGTTTCCGCGGCAGCCGGACGGCTCGATCACGCTGCGGGAGCTGTCTCGCGCGGGGCTCATCTGGTTTCCGCACGAGCAGTTGCCGTCGATTCGCGCGGCGATCCTCAGCGCGTTCCGGCTGGCGGGGCACCCGATCGAGGTCGTCCAGGACGCCAATCGCACGCTGACTGTGATCGCCTGTGTGGCGGCTGGCTGCGGCGTGTCGCTACTGCCGTCGTCGATCCGGACGCTGACGTTCGAAGGCGTCGACTTCAGCCCGGTGGCTGACGGGCAGGCGCTGCCGGAATTTCCGTTGACGGCGATCTGGCCCAAGCGGTCGCGCCGCACGCTCGCCGATCGCTTCGCGGAGCTATTGCCCAGGTTTCAGCCGAGTTGAGCGAGGCGGGCGATGGGCGGCGCGCGTGCCCGTCTTCGCCCGCGCTGAATGCGCCGGATTCCGCCTCCGTCAATCGTTTGAATACCGAATGATTGGGATCGCGAAGCGCGCAAGCGTCGCGAGATATTATTTCATTATAAAAATGCGCGCATGCGGGCGAGTGACGATAAATAGAATATCGATCGCGCAACGTGAATCGATTGATCGGTCGCTCGAGCCGTGCCGAAATTGATCGTCTTCATCCACCCGCCATTCTCGATCGATCGTGCTGAAAGAATGGCGGAATTCTACTCTTCCTGTCGATAATTCCGGTTTTGTTTTCCCGCTCGGCTTCTCGGAGCAAGGTGGCGGAAGCCGGCCGTGTGGCCGCTTTCGTCATGCCTGTCATATTTGGAGCGGGCATCCCCGTGCATACGGTGGAATCTTTAAACATTGTAAAATTTTTCGAAACTCGGATTATTCTGATAGTAACAATTACGCCGAGCATTCATCATCTATTCAATTATATTTTCGATGTAAGCGGGGCGCGATTCTGGAATAACCGCATTCGAGAAGACCAATCGAGTTGACCTCAACCAATTAAAAACCGGGGCGGCCGAAACTGAATGTCGACTTTGCATGCCGCGACGGCGGTGCGGGAGATGCGCCGCCGTTCGGTCGCGCTCGTCCGCCGCGATCGCGGTGCGGGTTGGCGGGCGTCGGTGCATGCATGGCGCGCGCGAGGCGACGGGGTCGCCGCGCGCGGCGATTGGGCCATCGAAAAACAACAACGAGATCACCGGGCGATCGTGTGGAGAGCGAAATGCGCAAGCATGTGGTGCGGATGGTGGGCGGGGCGGCTTTCATGCTGTTTTTCGCGACTGTCTCGGCCGGGCAGTTGACCGGCGCTATGCAGGTGAATTTGCAGGTCAGCCGCGGTTGCGAGGTCGCGGGCGTCGCCGAAGGCGTGGATCTGGGCCGGCTGGATTTCGGCACGCAAGGGCCGCTCTGGTCCGACTACCTGACGGCCGACGGCCGAGCGACGTCCGGCGGCGCGGTGCGCGTCGTCTGCAGTCCGGACGTCAACGGCTTCCTGGTCTCGATCGACAGCGGTCGCAACGGGGATCAGTCGACCCGCTATCTGGTCAAGCGCGCCGCGGACGGGCGCGTCGCCGGCCGGATTCCGTACAACGTGTACCGCGATGCGGCGCGCAGCGTGCCATACGTGCCGCTCATGCCGCAGTCGTTCGTCGTCGACGGGCGGCGGGACGACGTGACGCTGCCGCTTTACGGCATCGTCAACGGCATGACGCGCGCGGTGCCCTCCGGAACCTACGAGGATTTGCTCGGGATCACGCTCGACTGGTGATCCGGGCAGGTAAGCAGCAACCGATCTTTTTCACCACACGGAAGGAAACAACATGAAGGCTCACTGGAAAGTCTGGGCGGCTCTCGCCTGCGTGTCCGCCTGCGCAGGCGTGCAGGCGCAAACCAGCCCGCTCACGGGGACGGTCAATACGCAGCTCGTGCTGACGACGGGCTGTGCGGTCGATACGGGCGGCGGCTCGGTCAGCTCGACGAATTTCGGCACGCTCGACTTCGGCACGCAGCCGAGCGGCTTCACGGGCCGGCTCACGAGCGCGGCGAAGGGCGGCGGCACGACGTCGACGCAAGTGACGTGCTCGCCGGACGTCACGTCGATCCAGGTGACGATCGATGGCGGCCAGAACGCATCGAAGGGCGCGGCTGTCGGTATGGGCACGCGCGCGCTTGCGAACGGCGGCAGCTTCGTGCCTTACGAGGTCTACGCCGATGCGGGGCATTCGCAGCAGTACGTGTCGGGCGCGCCTCAATCGGTCGCGGTACCGACGCCGGGCGCCGCGTTCGAGCTGCCGCTGTACGGCGTCGTCAACAAGACGAACCCGTCGGCGCTCGCCGCCGGCACGTACACCGACGTGCTGAACGTCACGCTCGGCTGGTAAGCGAGCGCGCCGGTTCCGTTCAGTTTCGCCTCGCGGTTCGCGTGCAAGCGGGCCATGGGGCGCCCCCAGATTTTCGATCGTCATGTCGAGCTTTCAACGAGTGGTTTTCCTGCTGGGCGTCGCGGCGTGGCCGGCTGCCGGCCGGGCGGACACGCTGTTGCCCAGAACCCAGGCCTTCACGGTCAGCGCGCAGATCGTCGCGGGCTGCGGCGTCGCGGGCGGCGGGCCGACGAGCGGCCTGAACTTCGGCACGCTCGACTTCGGCGCGCATCCGGCCGTCGCGACAGGGCAGGCGACGGCCGCGATCGGCGGCGGCGCGTTGCAGATCGAATGCTCGCCGGGCTCGACGCTGAAGATGACGGTCGACGGCGGCGCTCACGCGAGCGCGGGCAACACGCAGCGCAACCTGTCGAGCGGCGGCGCGCGCGTCGCGTACCAACTGTATTCGGACCCCGGGCGCACGCAGGCGATCGCGATCGGGCAGGCGGTGTCGCTGCCCGTGTCCGGGACGATCACGCTGCCGATCTACGGCGCGCTGACGCTGCCGGGCGGCGGCGCGCCCGCGGGCACGTATACCGACACCGCGCAGGTCACGCTCAGTTATTAATCAATCAGGAATTCGTGATGAAAGTTTCGAGACCGCCTGGCGCGCCGGCGCGCGCGGCACGGGTGCTGCGCCGCGTGTTGCTCGGCGCGGCGGCCGCGGCGTCGTTCGCCGCGCAGCACGCGCAAGCGGCGGCGTCCGTGATGATCTGGCCGATCGATCCCGTGATCGAGAGCGGCGAGCGGGCCGCGGCGCTTTGGCTCGAGAACCGCGATCGCCGGCCGGTGACGCTGCAGGTGCGCGTGCTCGGCTGGCGCGAGGCGAACGGCGAGGATGTCTACGACGAGAACCAGCAGCGCATCGCGGGCAGCCCGCCGATGGCGACGGTGCCCCCCGGCAAACGCCAGTTGGTCCGGCTCACGCGGCTCGCGGATACCGCGCCCGGCAGCGAGGAGGCGTACCGCGTGCTGATCGACGAGATCCCGCAGCCGGACGACGACGCGCAGCCGTCCGCGGGCGACACGGCGCTCGGCGTGAAGTTCCAGATGCATTATTCGGTGCCGCTTTTCGTGTACGGCGACGGCCTGTGGACGAAAGAGAATCCGGAGAAGCGCCGCGATCCGGTGGCGGCGGGGCGGCCGGCGCTCCGTTGGCGCGTCGCGCACGACGGCGGCAAGCGCTGGCTCGTCGTGTCCAACCGTGGCCCCGTGCATGCGCGGATCACGCATGTGGTGTTCGAGGCGAACGGCGCACGCGCCGATTTCGCGCGCGGCCTGCTCGGCTACGTGTTGCCCGGCGCGCAGATGCGCTGGGCGCTGCCCGAGACCATCAAGCTCAATTCCAATTCCAAGCTGATCGCCACCGTCAACGGCGTGGCCGATCTTGCAATCGACGTGGACGGCGCCGCTTCGAACCGGTAATCCGCATCACGACACAAGCGACGATGTCGCGACGGGGAAATGCCTTGAAGCGGTACAACGAATACAGAACGAGAGGGCTGCCGCGACGGCGCGCGGCGGCGTGGACGGTGGGCATCGCGTTCGCGGCGGCGGGGGACGCGCGCGCGAACGAGCCGATGACGCTCGCGGACAGCTTCGGCCGCGCGCCGCCGCCCGGGGGGGGCGCGGCGGCGCACGGCACGCTGTATCTCGAACTGGTCGTCAACGCGCTGTCGACGGGGCGCATCGTGCCGATCCGCTATCGGGACGGCGTCTACTACGCGCGCGCGGGCGACCTCGCGCAGGCGTCGGTGCGCACGGGCGCGGAGCCCGACGCGCTCGTCGATCTGTCGAAGCTCGACGGCGTGCAAGTCGAATACGAGAGCGGCGAGCAGCGCCTGAAGCTGAGCGTGCCGCCCGACTGGCTGCCGCAGCAGACGGTCGGCTCGCGGCGGCTGTACGACCGCACGCCCGCCGCCGTGAGCTTCGGGCTCCTGTTCAATTACGACGTGTACACGAACTCGCCGACGCTCGGCACGAGCTACACGTCCGCTTGGACCGAACAGCGGCTCTTCGACAAGTGGGGCGCCGTGACGAACACGGGCGTCTACCGGCGCGATTATGGCGGCGGCGTCGGCGGTGCCGGGAGCAACCGCTATCTGCGCTACGACACGTCCTGGCGCTACTCGGACCAGGACCGGATGCTCACGTACACCGCGGGCGACGTGATCACGGGCGCGTTGCCGTGGTCGAGCGCGGTGCGCCTGGGCGGCGTGTCGGTGGAGCGCGACTTCAAGGTGCGCCCCGACATCGTTACGTATCCGCTGCCGCAGTTCTCGGGCCAGGCGGCGGTGCCGACCGCCGTCGATCTCTTCATCAACGGCAGCAAGACGACGACGGGGCAGGTGAACCCCGGCCCGTTCACGATGAACAACGTGCCGTTCATCAACGGCGCTGGCGAGGCGTCCGTCGTCACGACCGACGCGCTCGGCCGTCAGGTCGCGACGACGATTCCGTTCTACGTCGCGAACACGCTGCTGCAGAAGGGGCTCTCCGACTATTCGCTGTCGGCCGGCGCGATGCGGCGCGATTACGGAATCCGCTCGTTCTCGTACGGCAAGTTCGCGGCGTCGGGCACCGCGCGCTACGGCCTCGCCGACTGGCTGACGATCGAGGGCCACGCGGAAGGCGGCGAGCGCCTCGCGCTCGGCGGCCTCGGGTTCGATGTCGGCGTCGGCATGTTCGGCGTGCTCAACGTCGCGGCGACGCAGAGCAGCCTCGCCGGCACATCGGGCCGGCAATACGCATTCGGCTACGGCTATTCGTCGCAGCGGTTCAGCGTGTCGCTGCAGCGAATCCAGCGCACGGCAGGGTTTCGCGATCTGTCGGTCTACGATCTGCCGGCGGACGTCACGTACCGGCTCGTGCGCAGCAGCACGCAGGCGACGGGCGCGCTCAATCTCGGCGCGATCGGCGGCACGCTCGGCGCCGGCTATTTCGACGTGCGCGGCGCGGACGGCACGCGCACGCGGATCGCGAACCTGTCGTACACGCGGCCGCTGTTCCGGCGCGCGACGCTCTACGCGTCGGTCAACAAGACGATCGGCGACCACGGCGTCGCCGCGCAATTGCAACTGATCGTGCCGCTCGGCGACAAGGGCGTCGTGACGGGCTCGGTCGCGCGCGACGAGCGCAACAGTTTCAGCGAGCGCGTGCAGTACAGCCGCAGCGTGCCGAGCGACGGCGGCTTCGGCTGGAATCTCGCGTATGCGGGCGGCGGCGCGCACTATCAGCAGGCGGACGCGACGTGGCGCAACCGCTATGTCCAGGTGCAGGGCGGCGCGTACGGCTACGGCGCGGGGCGCGGCTACGCGCGCTGGGGCGAGGTGCAGGGCTCGGTCGTCGTGATGGACGGCGCGGTGCTGCCCGCCAATCGCGTCGACGACGCGTTCGTGCTGATCGACACGCAAGGCCGCGAAGGCGTGCCGGTGCGCTACGAGAACCAGCTCGTCGGCAAGACCGACGGCGGCGGCCATCTGCTCGTGCCGTGGGCGCCGTCCTATTACGCGGGCAAGTACGAGATCGATCCGCTCGATCTGCCGAGCAACGTGCGCGTGCCGATCGTCGAGCGTCGCGTCGCGGTGCGCGACCACCGCGGCGCGCTCGTCACGTTCCCGATCCAGAAGATCGTCTCCGCGCAGATCGCGCTGGTCGACGCGTCGGGCCGGCCGATCGGCATCGGCTCGCGCGTGCTGCACGAGGAGAGCGGCCAGGCCGCGCTCGTCGGCTGGCAGGGCGAGACGTATCTCGAAGGCTTGTCCGCCGTCAATCACCTGCGCGTCACGACGCCGGACGGCCGCATCTGCCACGCGACGTTCGCCGCGGACGTCGACGCGGCGCAGATGAGCCGCATCGGCCCGCTCGCGTGCGGCGAATAACGACAGGATCCAACGATGAAGCCATTCCGATCATTCTTCGTGCGCACCGCGGCGACGCTCGCGCTCGGTCTCTTTGCCGCGCTGCACGCGCACGCGTCGTGCTCGGTCGTGAGCGCGGCCCCCGCGTCGTTCGGCACGATCACGTCGTTCGTTGCCGCGAGCCAGCCGCAATCGACGTCGACGACGAGCAGCGGCCTGTCGTGCTCGGGCGCGTTGCTCGGCCTGTTCGTGATCGGCGACCAGATCAACGCGGCGATCACGTCGGCGAACGGCGGCAAGCTCGTCGGTCCGACGGGCGATGCCGTGCCGTACTCGGTGTTCGCCGATCAGAACTATTCGATCAAGCTCGACCTCGGCGTGACCTACAACTGGGCGAGCGGGCAATTGCTGAACCTGCTCGGAATCTTCGGCGGCCCCGCGCAGACGCTGCCGATGTATTTCCGGACGATCCAGGGCAGCAACGTCGCGGCGGGCACGTACACGGACACGCTGACGATCGCCTGGAACTGGGACTACTGCAGCGGGATCGGCGTGCTCGGCCTCTGCCTCGGCCGCGACCGGGGTTCGGGCACCGCGGTCGTGCCGGTGACGATCACCGTGACGAACGACTGCGTGATCGTTGCACCCGACGTCAGCTTCGGCGCGGCGCCGACGGTCGCGAGCTTCGCGCCGGTGACGGGCAGCGTGTCGCTCACCTGCACGAAGGGGATGGTCTACACGGTGGGCCTCTCCAGCGGCGCGAATCCGCATGCGAGCGGGCGCCGGCAGATGGCGAACGGCGCGAACCGGCTGCAGTACGACATCTTCGGCGCGGGCGGCAGCGCGGCGTGGGGACAGTCGGCGAACCGCGCGGGCAGCGGCGCGGCGGCCGACGGCCGCTCGGCGCAGCAGTTCCCGTATACCGCGCGGCTCTATCCGGACCAGCCGACGCCCGCCGTCGGCACGTATACCGACAGCGTGGTCGTGGACGTGCGCTATTAGCCGAAAAGCGGCGTTTTTCTGAAATCGTTTCGGCCATGCGAATCGAATCGGACGGGGGAGCGGGAGGTGAGAGGAAAAGCCGGATCAGTTATTTTCATTTTCGAACGAAGCGTAGATTTGACGAGGTGCGATGCCCGAAATGGCCAAATCGGGCGCGAGAATATCGTGATGCGCATGCGTTGATCGTCGACTTTCGCTTGCCGGCCGGCCCGCATGCATGCGGGCCGGTTCAAGCGCGGACGCCGCCGTTCGCGACTGCACGCCATCGAATCGAAGAATCGGAGAAAGCGCACGTGCGATGGGATAAACGACCGTACCCATAAAGGGAACGCCGCAAGAAAGGGAAGTGCGGTTTTTCCCGGAAACGGAAGAGATGCGTATTCTGGCGAGGTTCCATATGGGATGAAGGTATGAAAAGCGACGGCTTTTGCGGAGGCAAATTCTGTCGACGCATACTGGTGTGCATCTCCGCTGCGGCGCTCGCGTTCCTGACGCTGTCGCAGGTCACCAATCGGATGCAGGAGGGCATGCTGGCCGCGACCGGGCCCTGCAAGTGGACGCATGTGTACCCATTGCTGTGGGGCAGCCACGTGCTCGTCGCGCTGTTGAGCTACGGATGGGCGCACCGCGATCTGAAGCGGCTGCAGGCGGCGCTCAGAGCGAGCCGGGGCTCGCTCGCGACCGCGAGCCACGAGTTGCGCGCGCCCGTGAACGGCATGCTCGCGCTCGTCGAGCTGGTGAGGCAGGGGCTGCTCGCGCCGGAGCAGCAGCGGCTGCTGAGTCTCGTGCAGGACTCGGGGCAGTCGCTCGCGCGCGTGCTGAACGACATTCTCGATCACGCGAGCATCGAGGCGGGGCAATTCGCGATCGAGAAGACGCGCGTCGACGTGCGCGAGCTCGTCGACAGCGTGAGCGCGATGCTCGCGGTGCAAGCGCATCGCAAGGGGTTGCGGGTCCGGCTGCACGTCGACGCCAACGTGCCGGCCGCGGTGCTGACGGACGGCAATCGACTGCGGCAGATTCTCGTCAACCTGATCGGCAACGGCATCAAGTACACGGAGCGCGGCAGCGTGTCGGTGCGCGTGCGCGCGACGGACGCCGTCGACGGCTCGGTCGAGATCGTCGCGACGGTCGTCGACACGGGAATCGGCATTGCCGCCGACGAGTTGAGGCGGCTTTTCACGCCGTTCGTGCGCGCGGCGCGCGGCGCACGGCGCACGGAATCGGGAACGGGGCTCGGGCTTGCGATCGCGCGCAAGCTCGCGCGATTGCTGGGAGGCGACGTGACGTTGACGAGTGATGAAGGCAGGGGGACGACGGCGACCGCGCGCATTCGCTGCGCGGTCGCTGCGCGCGGCTATGCGCCCGATGCGCTTGCGGGGCGGGTCGTATCGATCGACGTCGCCGATGGCGCGCTCGCGGCGACGCTTGCCGCCTATGCGCGCGCGGCCGGCTTGCGGGTGGCCGCGCGCGGCGCGGCGCACGTCGATGCGGTGCTGTGTGACGACGCGCGCGTCGACGCTTCGCGGCCGCAGGTCGGCTGGGTCGGCGTGACCGACGCGCCTCAGCCTGGCGGCTGGACCGGCGACGGCGCGCACGTGCGCCTGAGCAGCAATCCGCTCGGCTGGCGCGCGTTCGCAGACAGCCTGCGCGCCGCGCTCGACGCGCGCGACGCAGCGGGCGCGCGCATGGCGGCGGAGGGCAAGTCGCGCGCCTATCGCGTGCTGGTCGTCGACGATCAGGAGATGAACCGCATCGTGCTGCGCTATCAGCTCGATGCGCTCGGCCACCGCGCGCGCCTTGTCGCGAGCGGCGACGAAGCGTTGCGCGCGCTCGTGCGGAGCGCATTCGACGTCGTGCTGACCGACTGCCGGATGCCGGGCATGGACGGCGTCGCGCTGACGGCGGCGATCCGCGCGCATCCGGATGCGCGCGTGCGCGCGACGCCCATTGTCGGCGTGACGGCGCTCGTGTCGGACGCCGAACACGCGCGCTGCGTCGCGGCCGGCATGACGTCCTGCATCGGCAAGCCGACGACGCTCGACGCGCTCGAGCGCGCGCTCATCGATGCGATCGAGCCCGCGCCCGCGTTGCGCTTCGATCCGTCTCGCATCGACGCGGCGCGCATGCTCGCGGGATTCGGCGCGCCGTCCGCGCGCGGCGCGGCGCGCGACGCGATCCTGCTCGCGTGCCGCCGCGCGCTCGAGCGCGACCGGGACACGCTCACGCGCCATCTGCGCGACGGCCTGTCCGAGCGCGAACTGCGTGCGTGGTGCCACACGGCGCGCGGCACGTACAGCCTGTTCGGGCAGACGCACGTCGATGCGATGCTCGACGAATTCCACCATCTGCTGACGGCGGGCGACGCGCGCGCGATTCGCGGCGCGGTCCGGGAAACATTCGCGATGGTGAACCATCTGCTGCGCTGCGTTGCGCATCCGGCGCAATCGCGCGATCGCGGCGATCCAAAAGGAGGAAGGTAAATGAGCGTTCAAGTGTTGATCGCGGACGACCATCCGCTCGTGCTGTTGGGGGTGCGCCACATGCTGGCGGGCGTGGGCGACGTGTCGATCGTCGGCGAGGCGCATGATCCGGCGGGGCTGCTCGCGCTGCTGGCGGCGACGCCCTGCGACATCGTCATCACCGATTTCGCGATGCCCGAGCAGCCGGCCGCGGACGGCCTCGCGATGCTGAGCGCGATCCGCGACGGCCATCCTTCGGTCCGCGTGATCGTGCTGACGATGCTCGACAATCCGGTGCTGATGCACACGATGCGCCAGGCGGGCGCGCTCGCGGTGCTGAGCAAGCGCGGCGACCTCGACGAACTGCCGCGCGCGGTCGCTGCGGTGTGCCAGGGGCGCGCGTTCGTCGGCACGCACGCGGGCGCCGCGAGCGGGCTCGCGATGCGCGCGACGGACGCGCCGCCGCAACTGAGCCCGCGCGAGATCGAGGTCGTGCGGCTGTGCGCGACCGGGATGACGATGACCGACATCGCGAACCGCTATGGCCGCAGCATCAAGACGGTCAGCACGCACAAGCACAACGCGATGGGCAAGCTCGGGCTGAAGTCCGACGTCGATCTGTTCATGTACGCGACGGAGAACGGGTTGGTTTGACGGGGTGGTCGGCGGAGGGGCGCGTGACGCGCTTCGGTCCGACTCGCATCGCTCGCGCGTTCGGCTGCTCGGCATGCGCGGCGACGCGTCGTGCGGCGTGCCGCGGGGCAGACGTCTCGTCGTGTGTCGGCCATCGCCGGATCGTTTCCGTCGACGAAACGCCGCGGTCGCGGCCGACGATGCCGCAGAGACGGACGGCGGCGATTCGATTCACGCGAGCGCCGCGCGCGATTCTCCATTTTCGTCGCCGATATTGCTCGCCATCGATCGATGCGGGCAACGAGGCCGGCGATCACGAAATTCGCCCGCCATTTCGGATCGAATTCGACTGGAATTGGTTCTGGATTGAATGATCCGCGCGGGCCGCGAGGTTTCGGCGAAGATCCGGCGGCGAAATTGCCGGAACAACTGGTCGATTTGCAGTGTTTCAAACGTTTGCCGATATCGGTCCAAGCGAAACGTTTCTCGTCGAGAAAATTGCACGTGGTGGCAAATGCATTTTTTCGGGGGTAACGGAATTTTCTGCGGCGATATATTTATTTGACGAGGAATAGGCCGGTTCCTATTTTAGGACTGTCGTGAATTTCGATATTCCGTGCGATGGGAGGCGGGGTATCCGCTAATCAGTGCTGCTTGAGATGCGTGCTTCGCCGCGCCAGCGGCAGTCCGATCCGGGAAGCGCGCGGGGAGAAGCCTCATGGATGCCACGATCGGCCGTTACGCACCGCACGATAGCTGCCTGACGAATCGCAGTTGGGATCCGGAGTGCTATCTGCAGTTCTCCGGCTTGCGTTTGCGGCCCGCCGTCGAACTGTTGCAGCGCATTCCGCTCGCTTCGCCGGACGTCGTCTACGACCTCGGCTGCGGCACCGGGCAAGGCACCGTCGCGCTCGGCGAGCGCTGGCCGCGCGCGCGGGTGGCTGGCGTGGACAGTTCGCCCGAAATGCTCGACCGCGCACGCACGCTCGAGCACGACATCGCGTGGCGCGAAGCCGATATCCGGAACTGGACGCCCGACGAGCCGGCCGACCTCATCGTCGCGAGCGCCGTGCTGCATTTCCTCGGCGATCACGACATCCTGATGCCGCGGCTGATGCGCCATCTTCGGCCGGGCGGCTGCCTCGCGCTGCACATGCCGGACTGGTGGGGCACGCCGTGGTATCGGCTGATGCACGAAGTGCTCGCGACGGGCGGCGCGGACGGCGGCGCGCTCGGCACGCCCGCGTTGCGCGCGGAACTCGCGAAGAACCGCGTCGAGAGCCCGCAGTTCTACTATTCGCTGCTCGCGCCGCGCGCCGCGCATCTCGACATCTGGCACACCGACTACCTGCAGATCGTCGAGGGAGAGAACCCGGTGTTCGACTGGATCAAGGTGTCCGGCCTGCGGATCGTCACCGACGCACTCGCGGCCGACGAGCGTGGCCGCTTTCTCGATCTGTACGTGCCGCGCCTGCACGCGCTCTATCCGCGCCGCGACGACGGCCGCACGCTGTTTCCGTTCAAGCGGCTCTTCATCGTGGCGCAGGCGCCGTCCTGCTGAGCGGCGCGCGTCGCCCGTCACTCGATCAGATTCGGAATCCGTATGTTCGGATCGACGTGCGCATCGTAATCGACGCCGTCGATCTCGAAGCCGAACAGACGCAGGAATTCGGTCTTGTAGCCCGCGAAATCGGTGAGTGCGTACAGATTGTCGTCCGTCACCCGATCCCACAGTTCGAGCACTTGCGCCTGCACGGCCGGATCGAGCTCGAGCCGGTCCGCGCGCAGCCGGCCTTCGGCGTCGACGTGCGGGGGCGCGCCGTACAGGCTGTCACGGAACAGGCCGTCGACCTGCTCGATGCAGCCTTCGTGCGTGCCGCGCGCCTTCATCACCTTGAAGAGCAGCGACAGATAGAGCGGCATCATCGGGATCGCCGAGCTCGCCTGCGTGACGACCGCCTTCAGCACCGACACGCGCGCGTCGCCGCCGCGCGCGGCGAGCTTGTCGCGCAGCGCGAGCACAGTGCGGTCGAGGTCCTTTTTCGCTTCGCCGATCGAGCCGTTCCAGTAGATGTCGTGCGTGACCTTCTCGCCGAGATACGTGAACGCAGTCGTCTTCGCGCCGTCGGCGAGCACGCCCGCCGCATCGAGCGCGTCGATCCACATGCGCCAGTCCTCGCCGCCCATCACGGCGACGGTGCCCGCGATCTCGTCGGGCGTCGCCGGCTGCAGCAGCGTTTCCTTGATCGCCTCGTTGTCGGTATCGATGCCGCGCAGCCGCACGGCCTGGCCGATCGGCTTGAGCGTCGACTGATGCGTGATGCCCGTCTTCGGATGCGTCCTGCGCGGCGCGGCGACACTGTAGACGACGAGATCGACCTGCCCGAGATCGCGCTTGATCGCGTCGATCGTCTTCTGCTTGATTTCGTCGGAGAACGCGTCGCCGTTGATGCTCGCCGCGTAGAGGCCCAGCGCGGCCGCTTCGTCGTGGAACGCCGCGCTGTTGTACCAGCCCGCCGTGCCGGGCTTCGCGTCGAGCGGCGCGCGCTCGAAGAACACGCCGAGCGTCGCCGCGCCCGCGCCGAATGCGGCCGCGATGCGCGCGGCGAGCCCGTAGCCCGTCGACGCGCCGATCACGAGCACCTTCTTCGGGCCGCGCTCGATCGGCCCGCGGCCGGCGACGTACGCGATCTGCTCGCGAACGCTCGCCGCGCAGCCGGCAGGGTGGGTGGTCACGCAGATGAAGCCGCGTACGCGCGGTTTGATGATCATGGCGGTCTCGTCGGGATGCGGGGCGGTCGAAAAAACAGCGTGCATTCTAAACGACGCGCGCGAACGTTACGTTTGCCGGGGCGCAGGGAGCGGGTGCTCGCGATCGATGCCGGCCGAGCGTGTTCGCGCGTTGCCCGCGCATCATGCGCCGCGGGCGAGCGATGAAAAAGGGCGGCCGAAGCCGCCCGAAGAAGCGATGTCGCGTTCGTGAGTCGGTGTGGCGCTCAGTTGCCCGTCGACAGCGTGAGCGCGTTCGTCAGGTCGCCCATCGGCTTGAAGCCGTTCGCGACGAGCGCGTCGTCGCGCTGCTTGAGGCCCGCGAGCTTCGGCAGCGAGAAGCGGCGCGTGATGAAGCGCAGGATCGATGCGGTGTCGTACTGCGTGTGGTCGACGAAGCCCCGCTTCGCGAACGGCGAGATGACGAACGCCGGAATGCGCGTGCCCGGGCCCCAGCGGTCGCCCTTCGGCGGCGCGACGTGATCCCAGAAGCCGCCGTTCTCGTCGTACGTGACGATCACGACCATGTTGTTCCATTGCGAGCTCTTCTGCAGGTGCGCGATCACATCGGCGATGTGCTGATCGCCCGAGGCGACATCCGTGTAGCCCGGGTGCTCGTTCAGGTTGCCCTGCGGCTTGTAGAACGTGACCTGCGGCAGCTTGCCCGCGTCGATCGCCTGGATCAGGGCGGCGCCGTTCGAGCCGGCGTCGAGCAGGTGCTGCGCGCGGTTCGTGCTGCCGGGCGCCTGATTCGCGTAGTAGTTGAACGGCTGATGGTGCGGCTGGAAGTTCGGCGAGGTCATGTTCGGGCCGTAGATCACGCCCGACGTGCCGCGTTGCGCGGCCTGCAGCGCCGCGCCCCACGCGCCGGCGTACCACGCCCACGAAACGCCTGCGCTCGTCAGCAGATCGCCGATGTTCTGCTGCGTCTGCGGCGGCAGCGTCGACGGATTCGACGGATCGGCAAGGTTCGGATCGCCGCCCGTCGCCGCTGCGTTGCCGCTCGGCTGATACGGCGGCTGCAT
Source organism: Burkholderia thailandensis E264 (assembly GCF_000012365.1). Lineage (NCBI taxonomy): Bacteria > Pseudomonadati > Pseudomonadota > Betaproteobacteria > Burkholderiales > Burkholderiaceae > Burkholderia > Burkholderia thailandensis. The sequence goes on along the minus strand of NC_007651.1, from coordinate 3,049,469 downwards.
CGTGTTGACCGCATAGAAGTCCGGCGTGAGGCCGCCCGACTTTACGAACTTCGGCGGGCCCGACAGCGCGGAGGCGGGCGAGTTCGACGCAGTCGTGAGCGTCACGCCGTCCGGATTGACGACTGAGATCTGGCTCGCGGCCGGGCTCTTGTCGGCGTTCGGATAGAACGGCGCGCACGCGCAGATCAGGTACTGGTGATTCAGGAACGAGCCGCCGAATGCGCCCATGAAGAAGTTGTCGGCGAGCGTGTACTGCTGCGCGAGCTTCCAGAGCGGCAGCTTCGACGGATCGGCGGTGTAGTGGCCCATCACGAGGCCGCCCGCATCGGTCCAGGCGGCGTACTTGTCGTTCTTGCCGCCGTCGATCTGCATCTGGTTTTCGTAGAAGCGGTGAACGAGGTCGCGCGTCGTCACGCTCATCGGCGTGTTGAAGCCGTTCGGATCGTCGATCGCGAATGGGGCGTTCGGCAGATTCGCCGTCATCGCCTCCGTCACCGCGGGCGTGACGCCCGCCGCGGTCAGGCCGGTCCAGATCTTCGGCAGCGTCGCGAGCGGTGTGCCGTCGCGGTCGACCTGCGGCGCGCTCGCGGCCGTCACGTTCTGCAGGCCGTTCGCGCCCGGGAAGTTGCCGTACAGGTTGTCGAAGCTGCGATTCTCCGCGTAGATCACGACGACGTTCTCGACTGCTGACAGGCCGGGAGACGTGACATCATCCCCGCCGCACGCGGTGAGGCCGATCGCGGCCGCGAGCGCGATCGGGCTCACGCGAATCCAATGCTTGTTCATCCGTTATCTCTCTTGTCGCACGAGGCGTATAGGTATCGAGGGGCCGGCCGGCGCGCGCCGCGAAAAGCGGCGCATCGACTGAATGCGCATTGACAGCCGGCTGCGCGGATTGTGTAAGGAGCGTTTGACAGCAACATGTTGTAACGCTTTCGTTAAGCTGTCGATTGCCCGTCATCGAACCGTCACGCGGGTGACATACGCTCGCGCCTTTCTCACTCGACACCGCCGGATCGATGATGCGCCGCCCGCCGCGACACGCTTGCCCGAATCGTTCGACCTTCTTCGCGCCGCGCGCGTTGGGCGCATCCGTCGCGGCGATCACGCTCGCGACGGGCATCTCCGCTTGCGACGCGAACGGGCCGGCCGCTACGTCCGCACCCGCCGCCGCGCCCCGCGAACGGGCGAGCGCGCCCACCGTCGCCAGCGCGCCCGCCGTCGTCGACAATCAGCCGCAGACGCGCGCGCAGGTGTACGAGGCGGTGAAGCAGATGACGGCGCTCGGCCGGCAGTTGTTTCTCGATCCGTCGCTGTCGGGCAGCGGCAAGCTCGCGTGCGCGTCTTGCCACAGCCCGCAGCGTGCGTTCGGGCCGCCGAACGCGCTGCCCGCGCAATTCGGCGGCGACGATCTGCGCCAGCAGGGATTTCGCGCGGTGCCGACGCTCAAGTATCTGCAAAAGGTGCCGGCGTTCAGCGAGCACTATCACGAATCGGACGACGAGGGCGACGAGAGCGTCGACGCCGGCCCGACGGGCGGGCTCACGTGGGACGGCCGCGTCGACGGCGGCGCGGAGCAGGCGCGCGCGCCGCTCACGTCGCCGTTCGAGATGAACAGCACGCCCGCGAAGGTCGCGCGCGCGGTGCGGGCCGCGCCGTACGCTCGCGCGTTTCGGGCGGCGTTCGGCGCGCGCGTGCTCGACGACGATCGCGCGACGTTCGAGGCGGTGCTGCAGGCGCTCGGCACGTTCGAGCAGGCGCCTGACGTGTTCTATCCGTACACGAGCAAGTACGACGCGTATCTGGCGGGCCGCGCGCGACTGACGCGCGCCGAGCTGCACGGGCTGCAGGTTTTCAACGACGAGAAGAAGGGCAACTGCGCGAGCTGCCATGTGAGCCGTCGCGGGCTCGACGGCTCGCCTCCGCAGTTCAGCGATTTCGGGCTCATCGCGATCGGCGTGCCGCGCAATCGCGAGCTCGCAGTGAATCGGAATCCGAAGTTTTACGATCTCGGCGCATGCGGGCCCGAGCGTCAGGACCTGAAGGGCCGCGACGAGTTCTGCGGGCTGTTCCGCACGCCGACGCTGCGCAACGTCGCGCTGAAGAAGACGTTCTTTCACAACGGCGTCTATCACTCGCTCGACGATGTGCTGCGCTTCTACGCCGAGCGCGACACGCATCCGGAGAAGTTCTATCCGGTGACGCACGGCGTCGTCCGGAAGTTCGACGATTTGCCGAAGCGCTACTGGAAGAACCTGAACGACGAGCCGCCGTTCGACCGCAAGCGCGGCGATCCGCCCGCGATGACCGACGCGGAGATCAAGGACGTGATCGCGTTCCTCGGCACGCTCACCGACGGTTACGATCCGCGCGCTCAGCCGGCAGGCGAATCGGCCGGCGGCAGTCGCTAAGGACGCCGGACGCGCGCGCGGGCGCCACGGCGCGGCGCGCGCGCGTCATTCGCGCAGCGCATCGGCGACACACGCGGCGCGCGCCGCCTCATGGCTCGCGCGCCGCGTGCGCGCAATGCACTGCGCATACGACGCGACGTATTGCTCGAACATCCGGCGCGCGTCGTCGGGCGACGCCTCGACCATGCGCGCGACGAGCGCGCGCGAGCCCACTTCGAAGTGCTGATAGTCGATCGGGTCGTCCCAATAGCCGCCCCAGCGCAGGAAGCCGTTGTTCGCGAACACGTCGACGGCGCGTTCGGCCATGCCCGGCCGCGCCGGCTTGTCCGGCCGCTCGTCGAGCCGGTTCATCGCCGTCTTCGCGGCCGACTCGGGCAGCACGCGCGCCGCGCCGTCGTCGCCGAACGACACGTACGGGTTCTGGACGGGATTGACGTCGATCGCGACGCCGTACGCATGCATCGACCACGCGTCGCCGCCCGTCTTGCGCCGCGCATTGAACCCCGACGTGTTGTCGTCGCGCATCGACGCGCCGTCGTCGCCGCGATAGCGCTCGATCGGCACGGCCTTGGCCAACGGAAAGCGCATGTCGTACAGTGTGCGGAAGATCGTCTGCACGCGCGCGGCGAGCGCATCGAGCACGACGATCTCGCCTTTTTGAATCCGGCCGTCGAAATTCACGTAATCGAACGACACGTTTCTCAATCGCTCGCATTGAACCGGTGAATGGTCGCTTATCACGGATTCGGCATGCATATCCGCGCATTGCGCGGCCGTGATTCGGTCGATTTCCGCATGCGCATTCGATGCGCGGAAAATGGAAAGCAGCATGAAAAGCACCGTGCTATGCTGCGCGCACTGCCGAATCGGCGAGAACGTTCGCGGCAGAAGTCGCATATCGATCACTCGTTTGACGAATTCGATGAATGGGCATTCTGAGTGAATGAATACGCGTGAAGTTCCGGAGTACCGATGAACCGAAAGCCGATAGGGACGCCGGATGACGAATGAAACGACGTGAATGCCGCGGGAATGCGCGCGGCGAGGATTCGGTGAAGATGCGCAAGAAAAGCTTGGTTCATTTGCCCGTCGCGCTCGCGGTGACGGCGATGCTCGGCGGGTGCACGGGCGACGACGACGCGGCGATCGAGTCGCGCGCGGACGCGATCGTCGAACGGATGACGACCCGGCAGAAGGTCGGCCAGAAGCTGATGATGGCGTTCCGGTATTGGTGCCCGGACGGCCAGCCTGCCTGCACGGCCGGCATGACTGAATTTCCGGCCGCCGCGCGCGACGCGTTGCGCGATAGCGGCGTCGGCGGCGTGATCCTGTTCTCGAACAACCTGACGGGCATCGAGCAGACGCGCCGGCTGATCGACGGCATTCGGGCCGCGCCCGCGGCCGACAGCCCGGTCGGCCTCCTGATCGGCATCGATGAGGAGGGCGGCAACGTGTTCCGCCTGCCGCGCGTCGAAGCGACCGCGTTTTCCGGCAACATGGCGCTCGGCGCGGCATACGAGGCGACGAGGGACGACCGGCTCGCGTACGACATGGGCCGCGTGCTCGCGGCCGAAATCGCGGCGGTCGGCTTCAACGTGAATTTCGCGCCGGACGTCGACGTGAACAGCAATCCGCTCAATCCGGTCATCAACGTGCGCGCGTTCGGCGACGATCCGGCGACGATCGGCCTGCTCGGCCGGCGCATGGTGCAGGGGATGGCGAGCGAGCGCGTGATCGGCACGTTCAAGCATTTTCCCGGGCACGGCGACACGGACACCGATTCGCACTACGGATTGCCCGTCGTGATCAAGTCGCGCGCCGACGCCTACGCGATCGATCTCGCGCCGTACCGGCAGGCGATCGAGTCGGGCGAGGCGCCCGACATGATCATGACCGCGCACATCCAGTATCCGTCGCTCGACGACACGCGCGTCACGACGCGCACGGGCGAGCAGATGATCGCGCCCGCGACGATGTCGCGGCGCATCCAGCACGATATCCTGCGCGGCGAGTTCGGCTACCGGGGGGTGACGATCACCGATGCGCTCGACATGAAGGGCATCGCCGATTTCTTCGACGAGGCCGACGCGGTCATCAAGGTGTTCCAGGCGGACGTCGACATCGCGCTGATGCCCGTCGAGTTCCGCACGGCGGCCGACGCAGGGCGCCTTGCGGCGCTCGTCGATCGCGTGGCCGCGGCCGTCGATTCGGGCCGGATCGATCGCGCCGAATTCGACAGCTCGGTGCGCCGGATCGTGCTGACGAAGCTGCGCAACGGCATTGTCGCGTCGGACCGCGGCCGGCCGGTCGACGAACTGGCGTCGATCGGCGGGCCCGCGCATCGCGCAATCGAGCGCGACCTCGCGCAAAAGTCGATCACGGTGCTGCGCAACGAGAACGGCACGCTGCCGCTGCAGGCGGCCGGCCGGCGGATCTTCATCCTGACGCCGTGGGGCGAGCAGGCGGAGGCGATGCGGCGGCGCTTCGTCGAGCTCGGCCATCCGCTCGCGACGGGCGCGAAGCTGAGCGCGATCACGTGGGCCGAACAGCAGCAGGCGATCGATGCGGCCGACATCGTGATCGTCGGCACGCTGTCGACGGGCGTGACGCCCGTCGAGCACAACGGCGATCCGAATGCGCGGGTGAGCCCGCCGGCGCCCGCCGCCGCGCTGATGCGGCAGGCCGCGCCCGCGAAGGGCGAGGAGGAGGGCTCGGTGATCTTCGACCACGTCGAGCGGGCGGACGCGGCGACGGACGTCCGCGCGCGCCCGAGCGTGCTCGCCGCGGCCACGGCGCCGAGCGAGGCGCAGCAGATGCGCAATGCGATGGACTACGCGAAGGCGCGGCGCAAGACCGTGATCCACGTGACGATGCGCGCGCCGTACGACGCGATCAGCTACGACGACGTCGCGGACGCGACGCTCGCCACATACGCGTACTACGGCTACGAAGGCGGCTTGCGCGGCCCGTCGCTGCCCGCCGCCGTCGACGCGATGCTGGGCGTCGAGCGGCCGGTGGGCAAGCTGCCGGTCGCGATCCACGCGTTGAACGCGGACGGCTCGACGGGGCCGTTGCGCTATCCGCGCGGTTTTGGGCTGCGGTACTGACAGTGAGCCGAGCGTCGGCGACCGGGCGTGGCGCGGCATGCCGTGACGTCACGCTCGCGCGCCCGCACGTGCAGGGGCGGCGCGACAGGTCGCCGCGCATCGCCCGCATCGCCCACCTCGCCGCGCGATTTCGTCGCCGGATTCGGCCGGCGAAGTCCACGTGAAGCGGTGCGCCGCCGCCCGATCGGTTTCAAATACCGTTCGTTGCAGTTATCCTTGAGCGCTCTCCCGGCGCGCGACCAAAGCCGTGCGCCGGGACATTCGATTGCTTCCAAAGGAGAACAACATGACGATGCGAGCCCGTGTCTCGATCCTGTCGCGCGTGCTGGCGGGTGCCGCATGTGCGGCCGCCGCGCTTGCCGCGCATGCGCAGAACAACCTGAACTTCCTGAACGACACGCCGATCAGCTATTTCAGCAAGGCGGACACCGCGTCGCTCGCGAAGGCCGTGCAGAAGGTTCGCGACGAGGGCAAGGACGGGGAGACCGTCGACTGGGCCAACGACGGCCGAGGCACGAAGCTCGCGGCGAAGCTCACGCCGACCACGAACGAGCAGGAAGGCCGCGCGTGCCGCGAGATCAGGACCGAGATCGAGGCGAAGGGGCAGTCGATGACGCTGCGGCCGCTCTATTGCAAGACCTCGACCGGCAAATGGCAGTTGCAGAAGCGCTGACGCGGGCGTGACGCGCGGATGAGCGCGACGAAGCCGCGGGGCCGCCCGCGCACGGTGTCGTGCGGGGTCGTGCTGCTCGATTCCGCCGGTCGCGTGCTGCTCGCGCACGCGACCGACACGGCGCACTGGGACATCCCGAAGGGGCAGGGCGAGCCGGGAGAGACCGCGCGGCAGGCGGCGCTGCGCGAGCTCGTCGAGGAGACGGGCATCGTGCTCGATCCTGCTCGCCTCGTCGATCTGGGCCTCTTCGCCTATCGGCACGACAAGGATCTGCACCTGTTCGCCGCGCGCGCCGCGGCCGGCGAGACGGATCTGTCGCGCTGCACGTGCACGTCGATGTTCCCGAGCCGCCGCGACGGCTCGATGATTCCCGAGATGGACGCGTTTCGCTGGACGGAGCCCGCCGACGTCGACGCGTATGCGAGCCGCAGCCTCGCGCGGCTCTTCGGCACGACGCTGTCGCTCGAGGAACTGCATCGGGATCTTCCGCGCTGAGCGCGACGAGGCGCGCCCGTCGCGCTTGGCATGGTTTTCTTCATGCCTCGTGCTGGCGGGCGGATGCCGGGCCGATGCATGGCGGCGCGGCTTCGACGCCCGAACGCGACGCGGGGGCGATCTCGGTTCGACCTCGGGCGGCGGCACGGGCGGCACGGGCGACGCGTTGCGCGCCGGCCGTCAAGCGCCGAATGCTCGCCGCACCGACGCGGGCATCAAACGAAAATGCCCGGCTTGAACCGGGCATTTCCTTTTCGGCGCCGCCATCGCGCGGGCGACCCCGCGCTCCGGACGTCAGGCCGGTTTGCCCCAGCTGTCGCGCAGGCCGACGATTCGGTTGAACACCGGCTGGCCGGGCTTCGAATCGACGCGATCGGCGACGAAATAGCCGTGCCGCTCGAACTGATAGCGCGCTTCCGGCAGCGCATCGCGCGCGCCCGGCTCGAGATAGGCCTGGACGATCTTCTTCGAATCCGGATTCAGCGCCTCGAGGAAGTTGCGGCCGCCCGCGTCCGGATGCGGCTCCTTGAACAGGCGATCGTAGATCCGCACTTCGGCCGGGCACGCGTGCGCGGCGCTCACCCAATGGATGTTGCCCTTGACCTTGTAGTTGTTCGCGCCCTCGGTGCCCGACTTGCTGTCCGGATAGTAGTTGCAGTGAACGGCGGTCACGTTGCCGTGCTCGTCCTTGTCCGCGCCCGTGCATTCGATCACGTAGCCGTAGCGCAGCCGCACCTTGTTGCCCGGGAACAGCCGGAAATAGCCCTTCGGCGGATTCTCGTTGAAATCCTCGCGCTCGATCCACAGCTCGCGCGAGATCGGGAACGCGCGCTGGCCGCGCTCCGGATGGTGCGGGTGCACGGGCGCCGTGCATTCCTCGGTCTGACCTTCCGGATAGTTGTCGATGACGAGCTTGAGCGGATCGAGCACGGCCACCGTGCGCGGCGCCTTGTCGTCGAGGTCGTCGCGCAGCGCGCCTTCGAACACGCTCATGTCGATCCACGAATCGACCTTCGTCACGCCGATCCGCTCGCAGAAGAGCTGGATGCTCTCCGGCGTGAAGCCGCGGCGGCGCACGCCGACGATCGTCGGCATCCGCGGATCGTCCCAGCCGTCGACGTGGCCTTCCGTCACGAGCTGCAGCAATTTGCGCTTGCTCGTGATCGCATAGGTGAGGTTCAGGCGCGAGAATTCGATTTGCTGCGGCAGCGGCCGCGCGAACACGCCGGCGTCGGCGAGCTCGTTGAGCACCCAGTCGTAGAGCGGGCGGTGATCCTCGAATTCGAGCGTGCACAGCGAGTGCGTGATGCCCTCGAGCGCGTCCGAGATGCAGTGCGTGTAGTCGTACATCGGGTAGACGCACCACTTGTCGCCCGTGCGGTAGTGATGCGCGTAGCGAATCCGGTAGATCACCGGGTCGCGCATGTTCATGTTCGGCGAGCTCATGTCGATCTTCGCGCGCAGCACATGCTCGCCTTCGCCGAATTCGCCCGCCTTCATCCTGCGGAACAGGTCGAGGCTTTCGTCGGGCGAGCGGTCGCGGAACGGCGACGGCGTGCCCGGCTCGGTCAGCGAGCCGCGGTTCGTGCGCATCTCGTCGGCGCTCTGGCTGTCGACGTACGCCTTGCCGCGCTGGATCAGCAGTTCGGCGAATTCATAGAGCCTGTCGTAGTAGTCGCTCGCGAAATACTGATGGTCAACGCCGGCCTTTTGCCAGTCGAAGCCGAGCCAGCGCACCGCGTCGACGATCGAGTTCACGTACTCGACGCTTTCCTTTTCCGGATTCGTGTCGTCGAAGCGCAGGTGGCACACGCCGCCGTAGTCGCGCGCGACGCTGAAGTTCAGGCAGATGCTCTTCGCATGGCCGATGTGCAGATAGCCGTTCGGCTCGGGCGGAAAGCGCGTCTCGACGCGGCCGCTCCATTTGCCCGTGCGGTTGTCGTCGTCGATGATGTTGCGGATGAAATTGGATGGCGCGGTGGCGTCGGTGCGTTCGGTGCTCATGCGGAACAGGGAAGAAAAGGGGAGGGGACGCGTGCCGCGCCGCCCGAATTCGTCAATTCTACCTGACGGACGGGCGTCCTGAGGAGCGCGGCCCCTTGCGGCGGGCGGCGCGGCGCGTTTTTTCGGCGTTTGTGCGGGACGTGTTGCCGCTGTAACGGGACGTAAATCGCCTTGCCGGCCCGATTTCGCTTTTTTAAGATGCGCTCATCCGGATTCCTGCCCGGATTTCATGCCGCCGCGCCGTGCCATGCGCGGCAACGCTCTCGAAGACAGCATCATGATGATGAAGAAGACTCGCTTTCTCGTTCGCACCACCGTCATCGCCGTTGCGCTCGCCAGCCTCAGCGCGTGCGCGATGAACCGCACGCAACGCAACGCCGGCATCGGCGCGGCGGCGGGCGGCGCGCTCGGCTATCTGATCACGGGCGGGCCGATCGGCACGGTCGCGGGCGCGGCGGCCGGCGGCCTCGTCGGCGCGGGCGTGCGCTGAAGCGGCGGCCGTCTCGCTCGCGGGCGCGGCCCGGCGCTTCGGGCGCGTCAAGGCCGCGGGCGGCGGCCGGATGCGGGCGCGGCGCGGCAACTGCGTCTCGTTCGACGCGCTTCGACGCTCGCCTAGTCCTTTGCGAACCTGAGTCGTCAACTGATCCGCATGCCTCACGCAGTCGGGCAGCAGGGCGCGCCACCGGCGCGCCCTGTTTCGTTTACGGCCGGGCGTCCTCCGTCCGCTTGATTTCGCGGCGGATGCTCGGCGCCGCGCCGGCGTCTTCGCGAGCCGGGTTTCGCGGCGTTCCGTTGCGACGGCGCTGGGTTGGGCGCGGCGGCCGCGGGCGATTTGCCGGCGTCGCGCATCGATCGTCGCCGTGGTTTGCGCCTTTCCGCTTGTTTCCTTCCGGTCTTTCCGCCTTCGGGTTCCTCAGGCTCTCCTCGTTTCGGCTTGCGTCTTTGGACGCATGACTGTCGCCGGCCAGCGTGCGCCCGCGCGTATTCGCACCGCGATGCCCTCGTGCGATCGCCGAGGAGTCAGCCGTTCGGGTAAGCCGTCGCGATCAGGTTCGCGCGCAGCGTCGCGAGTTGCGCGTACATGTCGTGAACGAGGTACAGGTCGCGGCGGCGCGTCCAGGCCTGGCCGGACTGCGGGTCGTACAGCGTCGGCAGCGGGACTTCCGCGACGGCGGCCGCCTTCATCCCACGCGCCCGCGAGGTCTGGATGCAGCGCTTCGCATGATCGCGGTGGCCGACGACCGCGACGTTGCCCATCGCCGCCGCGCTTCCTTCGAGCGCGATGATCGCGGCGGCGACGCCATCGGTGCTCAGGTACGTGACCGAGCCGTCCGCGGCGACGACGGGCTCGATCGAACGGACGTCCGCCATCTGATACTTCGACGCGAGAAAGCGCGCGATTTCCCACTGCGCGTAGACCTTGACGGGCTTCAACCGGCGAATTCGGTAGACCGCGTCCGCGAGCGCCTCGTTGACGGGGCCGGGGTCGGGCAGCGCGGTCTGGTTCGCGCCGTTCGTCGGCGTGTTGCCGCTCGCCGCGTTCGCGCGGTTGCCGAAGCCGTATGCGACGATGCGATCGATCCGGGCGGCGGCGATCGTCGGCAGATCCCACGTGAAGCCGATGTCCATCAGGTACGGCGCGATCGCGGCGGCGCTCGGCGCGTCGTTCAGCTCGGCGGTCAGCTTGCCGACCATCTGGCGCGCGAGCTCGGCATCGCCGATCGCGGGCTCGGCGATGCTGTCGTTGCACGCGGTGACGACCGCGCCGACGAGCGGCAGCGTCGCGGCGGCGGACGTGGACAGCAGGAACTTGCGGCGTGACGACATGCGCAACCTCGGCGGAAAAAAGCGGGATAGCCCGCTTTGTACCGATTGGCCATGACGGTGCGATGTCGGCGCGCGCCCGCCCGCCGCGTTCAGACGACGCGCTTGTCGCGAAGCGCCGCGATCGCCGCGTCGCCGTAGCCGAGCATGTCGCGCAGCACCGCGTCCGTATGCTCGCCGAGGAGCGGCGGCGCGCTGCGCGCGTCGGGCGGCGTCTCGCTCATCCGGATCGGGTTGCGCACGAGCTTCACGGTCGCGCCGCTCGGGTGCGGCAGCTCGACCTGCATGCCCCGCGCGCGCACCTGCTCGTCGTCGAATACTTCGGCGAGATCGTTGATCGGCCCGCACGGCACGCCGAGCGCCTCGAGCGCGTCGAGCCACTCGCGCTTCGTGCGCGTCTTCGTCATCTCCGCGATGATCGGCACGAGCGTGTCGCGATGGCGCACGCGCGCCGGATTCGTCGCGAAGCGCGCGTCGTCGGCGAGCTCCGCCCGCCCGCCCGCGTCGACGAACTTGCGGAACTGGCCGTCGTTGCCGACCGCGACGATGATCCAGCCGTCGCTCGTCTCGAACGTCTGGTACGGCACGATGTTCGGATGCGCGTTGCCCCAGCGCACCGGCGGCTTGCCGCTCGCGAGGAAGTTCGTGTTCATGTTCGCGAGGAGCGCGACCTGCACGTCGAGGAGCGCCATGTCGATGTGCTGGCCGCAACCCGTGCGGTCGCGGTGCGCGAGCGCGGCGAGGATCGCGATCGTCGAATAGAGGCCCGTCGCGAGATCGGCGATCGCGACGCCCGCCTTCTGCGGACCGCCGCCCGGCAGGCCGTCGCGCTCGCCCGTGATGCTCATGAAGCCGCCCATCCCCTGGATGATGAAGTCGTACCCGGCGCGGTGCGCGTACGGGCCCGTCTGGCCGAAGCCCGTCACCGAGCAGTAGACGAGATCGGGCTTTACGGCCGCGAGCGACGCATAGTCGAGCCCGTATTTCGCGAGCTGGCCGACCTTGTAGTTCTCGAGCACGACATCGCATTGCGCGGCGAGCTCGCGGACGATCCGCTGGCCCTCGGGCGTCGCGATGTCGACCGTCACCGAGCGCTTGTTGCGGTTCGCGGCGAGGTAGTACGCGGCCTCGCGCGTGTCGGCGCCGTCCGGCGTTTTCAGGTACGGCGGGCCCCAGTGCCGGGTGTCGTCGCCGAGTTCCGGGCGCTCGACCTTGATCACGTCGGCGCCGAGATCGGCAAGCGTCTGCGCGCACCACGGGCCGGCGAGCACGCGGCTCAGGTCCAGGACGCGGATATGGCTGAGGGTTCCCATCTTCGATCAGTCTCCTCTGTTGGCTGCGCTATCGGCCGGCGCGCGCGCAGGCATCGCGCCGGGCATGGCGCGATCGCGCGGGCGGGCGCCGGGTTGGGTTGTCCGGTCGGTGTCTCCCGCCGCATCTTAAAGCGATTCGTGCGCGGTTGTCGCGCAAGCGAGGCGGGCGGGGCGCAGCGGGGGGCGTTCGGTTCGAGCGTGGCCGCCGAACGACCCCGCGCATCCGGCGCACGCCAGCACGCCCCGGGGATGGCCCCGGGACGCCGTCCGCGCCACCGCCCGGCTCATCGCCCCGACGGGCCGCCGCCTGCCCGGAACGCCCGCCGGCCGCGACCGCGGATCTATCCCGTATAATCGATCGTTTCAGAAACCCGCCGCCGCCCGCTTGAGCCGGAGCGGCCGGCGCTCAACCCAGTTTTGGCCTGACCGTCCCCGCACGCTATGAAAGCCGCCGAAATCCGCGAGAAATTCCTCAAGTTCTTCGAATCGAAGGGCCACACGATCGTCCGCTCGTCGAGCCTCGTGCCCGGTAACGACCCCACGCTGCTCTTCACCAATTCGGGGATGGTGCAGTTCAAGGACGTGTTCCTCGGCGCCGAGACGCGCCCGTACTCCCGCGCGACCACCGCGCAGCGCAGCGTGCGCGCGGGCGGCAAGCACAACGATCTCGAGAACGTCGGCTACACCGCGCGCCACCATACGTTCTTCGAGATGCTCGGCAACTTCTCGTTCGGCGATTACTTCAAGCGCGACGCGATCCATTACGCGTGGGAGCTCTTGACGACCGTCTACAAGCTGCCCGCCGACAAGCTCTGGGTCACCGTCTATCACGACGACGACGAGGCCTACGACATCTGGGCGAAGGAAGTGGGCGTGCCCGCCGAGCGGATCATCCGGATCGGCGACAACAAGGGCGCGCGCTACGCGTCGGACAATTTCTGGCAGATGGGCGACACCGGCCCGTGCGGCCCGTGCTCGGAGATCTTCTACGATCACGGCCCGGGCGTCTGGGGCGGCCCGCCGGGGTCGCCGGAGGAAGACGGCGATCGCTACATCGAGATCTGGAATCTCGTGTTCATGCAGTTCAACCGCGACGCGCAGGGCAACATGACGCGCCTGCCGAAGCCGTGCGTCGACACCGGCATGGGCCTCGAGCGGATCGCGGCCGTGCTGCAGCACGTGCACAGCAACTACGAGATCGACCTGTTCCAGCAGCTGATCAAGGCGTCGGCGCGCGAAACGGGCGTCGCCGATCTCGCGAACAACTCGCTGAAGGTGATCGCCGATCACATCCGCGCGTGCTCGTTCCTGATCGTCGACGGCGTGATCCCCGGCAACGAAGGCCGCGGCTACGTGCTGCGCCGGATCGTGCGCCGCGCGATCCGCCACGGCTACAAGCTCGGCCGCAAGGGGCCGTTCTTCCACAAGCTCGTGGCGGATCTCGTCGCCGAGATGGGCGCCGCCTATCCGGAGCTGAAGGAAGCCGAGCAGCGCGTGACCGACGTGCTGCGCCAGGAGGAAGAGCGCTTCTTCGAGACGATCGAGCACGGGATGTCGATCCTCGAGGCGGCGCTCGCCGATCTCGACGCCGCGGGCGGCAAGACGCTCGACGGCGAACTCGCGTTCAAGCTGCACGACACGTACGGCTTCCCGCTCGATCTGACGGCGGACGTGTGCCGCGAGCGCGGCGTGACGGTCGACGAGCCCGCGTTCGACGACGCGATGGCGCGCCAGCGCGAGCAGGCGCGCGCGGCGGGCAAGTTCAAGGCGACGCAGGGCCTCGAATACACGGGCGCGAAGACGACGTTCCACGGCTACGAGGAGATCGCGTTCGACGACGCGAAGGTCGTCGCGCTGTACGTCGAAGGCGCGTCGGTCGGCGAGGTGAAGGCGGGCGAGAGCGCGGTCGTCGTGCTCGACCACACGCCGTTCTATGCGGAATCGGGCGGCCAGGTCGGCGATCAGGGCGTGCTCGCGAACGCGGCCACGCGCTTCGCGGTCGCCGATACGCTGAAGGTCCAGGCCGACGTGATCGGCCACCACGGCGAGCTCGAGCAGGGCGTGCTGAAGGTGGGCGACGCGGTTCGCGCGGAGATCGACGCCGCGCGCCGCGCGCGCACCGCGCGCAACCACTCGGCGACGCACCTGATGCACAAGGCGCTGCGCGATGTGCTCGGCTCGCACGTGCAGCAGAAGGGCTCGCTCGTCGACGCGGACAAGACCCGCTTCGACTTCGCGCACAACGCGCCGCTGACCGACGACGAAATCCGCCGCGTCGAGGCAATCGTCAACGAGCAGGTGCTCGCGAACGCGCCGGGCATCGTGCGCGTGATGCCGTATGACGACGCGGTGAAGGGCGGCGCGATGGCGCTCTTCGGCGAGAAGTACGGCGACGAAGTGCGCGTGCTCGATCTCGGCTTCTCGCGCGAGCTGTGCGGCGGCACGCACGTGCACCGCACGGGCGACATCGGCTTGTTCAAGATCGTCGCGGAAGGCGGCGTCGCGGCGGGCATTCGCCGCGTCGAGGCGATCACGGGCGACAACGCGGTGCGCTACGTGCAGGCGCTCGACGCGCGCGTGAACGCGGCGGCGGCCGCGCTGAAGGCGCAGCCGTCCGAGCTGATCCAGCGGATCGGCCAGGTGCAGGATCAGGTCAAGTCGCTCGAGAAGGAGCTTGGCGCGCTGAAGTCGAAGCTCGCGTCGAGCCAGGGCGACGAGCTCGCGCAGCAGGCGGTCGAAGTGGGTGGCGTGCACGTGCTCGCCGCGACGCTCGACGGCGCCGATGCGAAGACGCTGCGCGAAACCGTCGACAAGCTGAAGGACAAGCTCAAGAGCGCGGCGATCGTGCTCGCGGCGGTCGACGGCGGCAAGGTCAGCCTGATCGCCGGCGTCACCGCGGACGCGAGCAAGAAGGTGAAGGCGGGCGAGCTCGTCAACTTCGTCGCGCAGCAGGTGGGCGGCAAGGGCGGCGGCCGGCCGGACATGGCGCAGGCGGGCGGCACGGAGCCGGCTAACCTGCCGGCGGCGCTCGCGGGCGTCAAGGGCTGGGTCGAGGAGCGCCTGTAACGCGACGGGGCGGCGCGCCGGGGATCGGCGTGCCGGTTCGTGCCGGTTCGTGCCGGTTCCGTGGCGTTTTCGTCGCGTTTTCGTGCCGTTCGCGGCGGGGGCGGCATCGCATGACGTGAAGCGCGCATTGCAGGCCGCGCGTTTGCGCTGCGGGAAGACCGAATCGATCGGCGCGTCGATGACGGACCGATCGCGCGCAGCGTCCCGGCGATTCGGCCTCTCGCGTTGGCGTTGGCGAACGTCATGAGCCGCTGCGACCGCGCGACTATCGAATGATCGAACGACCGTAACGGTCCAGTCGGCTTGTGCCGGCTGGACCGTTTTGCTTTTGCTTCGACGAGGTTTGCGGCGCTTGGCGATGCTTGCGTGACGTCTCGCATGCGTCACGTCGCGGCGCGACGATCGCGACGCGAACGATGCATCCGCGCATATCCCGCGTCACGCGGACAGCGTCTCGCGCGCCGTCCCGCGCCGCGCGCGCCGGCGCGCGACCTTCGCCGCTTCGTGCGCCGCGACGTCGGTTGCGTTCGCCGCCGCGGCGGCATCGCGCAATGCATCGCGCAGCGCGGCGAGCGCCGCCGAGAAATGTCCTTGACGCCAGACGAGCATCGTGTCGATCGGCGGCATGTCGTCGATCGGATGCACGCCGAGGCTGTCCGGCTCGCGCTGGACGGCGAGCACCGAGCGCGGCGCGACCGCGACGCCCGCGCCCGCCGCGACGCACGCGACGATCGCATGGTACGAGCCGAGTTCGAGCACGCGCTCGGGCTTGATCCCAGCCGCCGCGTACCAGCGCTCGACGCAGCCGCGGTACGCGCAGCCGCGCTCGAACGCGACGAGCGTCGGCAGCAGCACGTCGCGCGGCGTGCGCACGCGCGGATGGCCGCGCGGCGTCAGCAGCACGAGTTCCTCGGTGAACGCGCAAGCCGTCTCGAACGGCTCGCCGAGCGCTTCGGAGCCGGCCGGCGTCGCGACGAGCGCGGCGTCGAGCTCGAAATCGCGCACGAGGCCGATCAGCTTGCCGGTCGTGCCGGTGACGAGCTCGAGCGTGACGTCGGGCCACGCCTGGTGGTAGCGGGCGAGAAACGCGGGCAGCCGGCTCGCCGCGGTGCTTTCCATCGCGCCGAGCCGCAGCCGGCCGTGCGGCCGGTTTTCGGTGACTGCGTGGCGCGCCTCGTCGGCGAGCGCGAGCAGGCGCTCCGCGTACGGCAGCAGCGTCTCGCCGGCGGGCGTGAGCACGAGCCGGCGGCCATCGCGCACGAAGAGCGGCGCGCCGAGCTGTTCCTCCAGTTGCTTGATGCGAGTCGTGACGTTCGATTGCACGCGATTGAGCTTCGCCGCCGCGCGCGTCACGCCGTTCTCGCGCACGACCGCGCGAAAGATCGCCAGGGCCGCGAGATCCATGATTCTCTCCGTGGGATGGATCGAATTTCGATTATTCATTTTTCGAGAACGATTAGTCAAGTTAGCATCGAATCGACTTCGGCCATGACCGCGATCTTGCCGCGACGCTTCCGCCCCTTTGGCGGGCGCTTCGCCCTCGAAACGATGAACTCTCTTCCTTCCTTGCGTGGCGCACCGGCTGCGCCGAACTATTCGTCGTCCGACGAGCGCGCGGCGCGCGATGCGGCGCTGGCGGGCGCGGTGGCGCTCGCGGTCGCGCTCGGCGTCGGGCGTTTCGCATTCACGCCGCTGCTGCCGTTGATGCTCGCGGGCGGCGAGCTCGACATCCGGCACGGCGGCTGGCTCGCGTCCGCGAATTACGCCGGCTATTTCGTCGGTGCGATGACGTGCGCGCGCATCGCCGTCGATCCGGCGCGGATGGTGCGCGCAGGGCTCGCGGCGACGGTCGCGCTGACGCTCGCGATGGGGGTCGCGAGCCCGTTCTGGTTGTGGGCGCTCGTGCGCTTCGCCGGCGGCGCGGTCAGCGCATGGACGTTCGTGTTCGCGTCGCAATGGGGGTTGCGGCGCGTCGTCGAGCACGGCGCGCCTGCGTGGGGTGGCGTCATCTATACGGGGCCGGGGCTCGGGATTGTCGCGACCGGGCTGATCGGCTTCGCGCTGGCAGGGCGGCACGCGGCGCTCGGGTGGTTCGGATTCGCGGCGGCGTCGGCGGTGCTCTCGGCGCTCGTGTGGCGCGCGTTCGGCGCAGCGGGCCGCAGGCATTCGCGTGGCGGCGGGCAGAAATTGGGCGATGAACGCGACGCCGCGGATGCGGGCGATCGGCGTGAAGGGCAGTTGGCGGCCGGATCGATCGGAGCGGCCGTTTCGGCGGCCAACGCAGCCAACGCAGCCAACGCAGCCAACGCAGCCAACGCAGCCAACGCAGCCAACGCAGCCAACGCAGCCAACGCGGCGACAGCGGCAACCACAAGGAATTTCACGCGGGCGAGCATCGCCGGCGGGCACGAAGCCGCCGCCGCACCGGCCGCCGGCACGCCGAATCCATCGGCTGTCTCCGCTCGCCGCGACGCGTTCTGGCTCGTGCTCCTCTACGGCCTGCCGGGCTTCGGCTACATCATCACCGCGACCTTCCTGCCGGTGATCGCCCGCGCCGCGCTGCCCGCGCATTCGCCGTGGCCCGACCTGTTCTGGCCGATGTTCGGCGCGGCGCTGATCGTCGGCGCGCTGCTCGGCGCGCGGCTGCCGAGCCACTGCGACAACCGTCTGCTGCTCGCCGCGTGCTGCGCCGTGCAGGCGGTCGGCGTCGCGCTCGGCATCGTCTGGCCGACGACGCCCGGGTTCGCGCTCGGCAGCGTGCTCGTCGGCTTGCCGTTCACCGCGATCACATTGTTCGCGATGCGCGAAGCGCGCCGCCTGCGCGGCGAGCACGCGGCCGGCCTGATGGGCTATGCGACGGCGTCATACGGCGTTGGGCAGATCGTCGGGCCGCTCGCGGCCGCACCGCTCGCCGCGCACGCGGGATCGTTCTCGCCGGCGCTCTGGCTCGCGTCGGCAGTGCTGGCGGTGGGGGCGGCCGGGTTTGCCGCCGTCGCGTCGGGCGCCTCGCGCGCGGCGACGCGCGACGGCGGCACCGGATGAGCGCTCGGCGGCCGGCTGGACGACGAGGCGGCCGAGCGGCCGCGAGCGGTGCCGGTTGAGCCGATTCCGCCCGCCCGTCGCGAGTCGAAATCTGTGTCGGGCGAACTGTCATCGCGCCGCCGCCGGTATTTCGCGCCGCGCGCTGCCGCCGATTTCCCGTTGCGGTTTTTTCGAATCTACGCCGGAACTGTCGAAGTACGGTCGCCAAGTCGCGCGTTGGATGTTTCTTCGCGCGATCCGTCTGCATGAAAGATCGGCCGACGCGCCGCGCGAACCGGATCGATGCGGCGATCATCCGCGATCGAAGCTGCGTGCGCGTCCAGCCGTTTCCGCGCGTCGCGATGCGCGCCGCCTGCCCGGACGCATGCGCGCCGCCGGTTCGGCGCGCATCCGGCGAACGCTCGTCGCAAGCTCCGGCAAGCGGCGTATCTCGTGAAAGCACCGACTTCCGGCAGTCGGCCGCTATGCAATAATCGATTCATCAGTGCGTGCTAGTCCTTCGCGCGTCGCGCGACGGGCCCCTGGCATAACGACTGCCTTGGAGGTGCACTGTGTCTCGTCAAACGTTTGGCCGCGCCCTGATTCATGCCGCAGTGCTCGGGGCGGCGCTCGCCGGCTTTGCGTGCCTGCGGCCGGCGGAGGTCGCAGCGGGCACGCTGTCTCCGTCCGCGAAGGCGAAGCGGATCGCGCAGCCCGGCCCCGCAGGGCCGATCGATTTCCCCACGCTCGTCGAGCGATACGGACCCGCGGTGGTCAGCGTGAGCGTGCCCGCCCAGGACCCGCAGATGTCGGCGTCCGGTCTCGAGGCGCTCGATCCCGACGATCCGTTCTTCGCGTACTTCAAGTCCGCCGCGATGCCGCCGCCCGCGTCGCAGGACAACGTACCGCGCGCGATGGCGGGCGCCGGGTCCGGTTTCATCGTCAGCGCCGACGGGCTCATCCTGACGACCGCCTACGTGGTCGGGCAGGCGAGCGAAGCGACGGTCCGGCTGATCGACCGGCGCGAATTCAAGGCGCGGGTGCTCGCGGTCGACGACCAGAGCGACGTGGCCGTGCTGCAGATCGACGCGACGAAGTTGCCGACCGTGCGGCTCGGCGATTCGTCGCGCGTGCGCGTCGGCGAGCCCGTGCTGACGATCGGCACGCCCGACGGCTCGGCGAACACTGTGACGACGGGCATCGTCAGCGCGACGTCGCGCACGCTGCCCGACGGCAGCCGTTTCCCGTTCTTCCAGACCGACGTGACCGGCAACCTCGACAACTCGGGCGGTCCGGTGTTCAACCGCGCGGGCGAGGTGATCGGCATCGACGTGCAGATCTACGGAAGCGGCGATCGCAATCCGGACGTGACGTTCGCGATCCCGATCGGCATGGCGGCCAAGGTGCGCGCGCAGGTGCTGCAGGCGCAGCCGCCTGCTCAGCCGGCGCAGCGCGCGGCTGCGCAAAACGGGCTTGGCGTCGACGTGCAGGACGTGGGCCCCGGGCTCGCGGCCGCGTTCGGCTTGCCGCGGCCGGCGGGCGCGCTCGTCAACGCGGTCGAGCCGGGGTCGCCCGCGGCCGCGGTCGGCCTGAAGCCGGGCGACGTGATCGTGCAGGTGGGCGACCGGCCGCTCGGCCGCTCGTCCGAGCTCGCCGCCGACGTGGCGGCGCTGCCGCCTGCGGCGAGCGTGCCGATCACGCTGGTCCGCAACCGGATGCCGATGACGGTGATGCTCGGCGCGGGCGCGGCGGCGGGCGCATCGCCGGCGGCGGCCTCGGCGAACGCGGGCGCGGGCAGCAGCGAGGCGGGCGGCGCGGACCGCTTCGGCCTGACGATGCATCCGCTGACGGACGACGAGCGCCGCTCGACGGGGCTGCCCGTCGGGATGATGGTCGATGCGGTGCGCGGGCCGGCGGAGAATGCCGGCATCCGGCCGGGCGACGTCGTGCTGGAGTTCGACGACACGCTGATCGAGACGCCGGACATGGTGCCCGCGTTGGAGGCGAAGGCCGGCAAGGCGGTCGCGGTGCTGATTCAGCGGGGAAACGAGCGGAAGTTCGTGTCGGTGCGCTCGAGGTAGGGACGATTCGACGCGCTTGGCCGATGCCGGGATTTCGCGCCGTCCGCCGTGCTTGCCCCACGGGCGGTTGGCATCGGCGCGCGCGGTGCCGGCGATGCCCGCTCACTTGGCCGCGCGACCGGGTTGGCCGACGTTGGGCGCCAGATGGCTGCTGCGCATCGCGTGCGATGCGTCCGGCGACGGCGAGCCGGCGACGCGTGCTTGCCGGCCGACGGCGGATCGACCGCTTTTCCGATGCGTCGATGCGTCGATGCATCGATGCGTCAATGCATCGGCGAACGGCCTCGGGGCAACGAAAGCCGGCTTTGTGAAACAAGCGAGCCGGCCGCGTTCCATCGCGCGCAGCGCGTATTCCGTTCGTCCAAACTCGCTAGAATGAAGCCTTTCCGATCCGGGAGCGGCAAGATCCGCCCGTGACCCCGACGCATTCGAGCGAATGCGCAAAGCCCCGAGCGCCCGACCATGACCACCGCAGACTACCGTTTTTGTCCTCGCTGCACGCGAGCGCTCACCGAGCGCGCCGATCCCGTCGAGGAGGGCGGCCGCGTGCGCCGCGCGTGTCCCGACGCGACCTGCGGCTACGTCCACTGGAACAACCCGGTGCCCGTCGTCGCGGCGATCGTCGAGTACGAAGGCAAAATCCTGCTCGCGCGCAACGCCGCGTGGCCCGAGGGGACGTTCGCGCTCATCACCGGCTTTCTCGAGCACAGCGAGACGCCGGAGGCGGGCATCGCGCGCGAGGTGCGCGAGGAGACGTCGCTCGAGGCCGAATCGGTGACGCTCGTCGGCGTCTACGAATTCATCCGCAAGAACGAGTTGATCATCGCGTATCACGTGCGCGCGAACGGGACGATTCGCCTGTCGCCCGAGTTGCTCGAGTATCGGCTCGTCGATCCGCCGAAGCTGCGCCCGTGGCGGGCGGGAACCGGCCAGGCGGTTGCCGACTGGATGCGCTCGCGCGGCCTCGAGTTCGAGTTCGTCGATTTCCCCGGGGCCGCCGCCGCGAACAACGGATAAAGCACGATCGCGAATGACGGGCGGGCGCAAGCCGCGAGCACCGCGGCGAGCCGGCGGAATGCGCGTCCCGCGCCCCGCCCGCGATGCCGGGGTCAGCCGGCGCGCACCGCCTGCACCGCAGTGCCGTAGCACAGCACCTCGGTGACGCCGGACGCGATCTCGGTCGCGTCGTAGCGCATCCCGACGATCGCGTTGCCGCCCATTTGCCGCGCCTCTTCGATCATCCGTTCGTAAGCGTCCTGCCGCGCGCGCTCGCACAGCGACGTGTAGAGCGAAATGTTGCCGCCGAACAGCGTTTGAATCGATGCGCCGAACGTGCCGACGATCGAGCGCGAACGCACGACGATGCCGCGCGCGACGCCGAGCGAGCGTTCGATCCGGTAGCCCGGGAGGTCGAAAGCGGTCGTGATGAGCTGCGGATCTGCCATGATGTTTCCTCGTCGATGTGAAAATGTCCTTGCGCCGCGCCCCTTGGAATTTGCCGCAATCTATGCTTTTCTGTGCGGCACGCCCCGCGTGCGCCGCGCCCGGCGTCGCATGTTCGCCCGGACGGCGGCCGCTTGTCCAGCGCCGCGCGGCGGGGCGATTCGAACGAGCACGATCGAAGGAGACTTCCGGTGGCCTATATCTATTACCTGACGCACATCCATCTCGGCGACGACGCGCTCGCGATGCTCGGCGCCGAGTGCGCGCGCAGCGGCATCGCGCGGCCGCTCGTCGTGACGGACAAGGGCGTCGCGGCCGCGGGGCTCGTCGATCGCGCGCTCGATGCGCTCGGCCTCGGCGCGCTGCCCGTGTTCGACGACACGCCGTCGAATCCGACCGAAGCCGCCGTGCTCGCCGCCGCGCAGCGCTATCGCGACGAAGGCTGCGACGGGCTCGTCGCGGTCGGCGGCGGCTCGGCGATCGATCTCGCGAAGGGCGTCGCGATCGCGGCGACGCATCCCGCGCCGCTCACGCAATACGCGACGATCGAGGGCGGCAGCGGCCGGATCAGCGCGGGCGTCGCGCCGCTCATCGCGGTGCCGACGACGTCGGGCACGGGCAGCGAGGTCGCGCGCGGCGCGATCCTGATCCTCGCCGACGGCCGCAAGCTCGGCTTCCATTCGTGGCATCTGCTGCCGAAGGCGGCGATCTGCGATCCGTCGCTCACGCTCGGCCTGCCGCCCGGGCTCACGGCGGCGACCGGCATGGACGCGATCGCGCACTGCATCGAAACGTTTCTCGCGCCGGCGTTCAATCCACCCGCCGACGGCATCGCGCTCGACGGCCTCGAGCGCGCGTGGGCGCACATCGAGCGCGCGACGCACGACGGCGGCGACCGCGCCGCGCGCCTCGCGATGATGAGCGCGTCGATGCAGGGCGCGATGGCGTTCCAGAAAGGGCTCGGCTGCGTGCATTCGCTGTCGCATCCGTTGGGCGGCGTGAAGGTGAACGGCAAGACGTCGCTGCATCACGGCACGCTGAACGCGGTCGTGCTGCCCGCAGTGCTGCGCTTCAACGAGCACGCGCCGAGCGTCGTCGCCGAGCGCCGCTATGCGCGGATGCGCCGCGTGATGAACCTGCCGGAGAACGCGGACCTGCCGCAGGCGCTGCACGACATGACGGCGCGCCTCGGCCTGCCGACGGGCCTCGCGCAAATGGGCGTCGACGAGCGTGTGTTCGACCACGTGATCGAAGGCGCGCTCGCCGACCATTGCCACAAGACGAATCCGCGCGTCGCGTCGGCCGACGACTACCGGCGCATGCTCGTCGAATCGCTGTGACGGCGGCGCGCGTTGCGTCGCGGGCGACTGGGCGGACCTGTTCGCCGGTGTTGTCGCACGCGTGTTCACGGGCGTTTGGGCGGCCGCGTTCACGCGCCCCGTCGACGCGCGGCGAACGCGCCGCCGCCATCGCTGCCATCGCCGCCGCCGCCGTGCAACCGTCCGGCCATGGCGGCCATTTCCAACCCGTCGTCAAGCAACCGTCTCTTCGCACCGCTCCGACATGTCCTTGACCAAACCCGTTCCGCTGCCGCGCAGCGCCTATCGCCATTTCCTGCCGATCACGACACGCTGGATGGACAACGACGTCTACGGGCACGTGAACAACGTCGTCTACTACAGCTACTTCGACACGGTCGTCAACGAATACCTGATTCGCCGCGGCGCACTCGATGTCGAGCGCGGCGAGACGATCGGCCTCGTCGTCGAGACGCAGTGCAACTATTTCGCGCCGCTGGTGTTTCCGCAGTGCGTAGAAGCGGGGCTGCGGGTCGCGCGGCTCGGTTCGTCGAGCGTGCGCTACGAGATCGGCCTCTTTGCGCACGGCGAAGCGTCGGCCGCCGCGCAAGGGCATTTCGTGCACGTGTACGTCGATCGCGCGACGCGCCGGCCGGTGCCGCTGCCCGAGCCGCTGCGCGCCGCGCTCGCGCCGCTCGTCGCGCAGGCGGCCTGACGCGGTGCAGTCGATCGTCGTCAATCTGCTGAACGGCCTGAGCTACGGGCTGCTGCTGTTCATGCTGTGTGCGGGGCTCACGCTGATCTTCGGCATGCTCGGGGTGCTCAATTTCGCGCATGCGAGCTTCTACATGCTCGGCGCGTACGCCGGCTGCGCGATCGCCGCGCGCACGAGCTTCTGGGTCGCGCTCGTCGCCGCGCCGCTCGCCGTCGGCGCATTCGGCGCGCTCTGCGAGCGCACGCTGCTCAGGCGGGTGCGGTCGGGCGGCCATCTGGACGAGTTGCTGCTCACGTTCGGGCTCGCGTATCTGATCGGCGAAGGCGTGAAGCTCGTGTGGGGGCTCGCGCCGCTCACCGCGCCCGTGCCCGCCGTGCTCGACGGCGCGGCGTTCACCGTCTACGGCGCCGTCTTCCCGCGTTATCGCGTGTTCATGACGAGCGTGTCGTTCGCGATGCTCGGCGCGCTGTGGGCGGTGCTGCGCGTGTCGCAGACCGGGCTCGTCGTGCGCGCGGCGCTCACGCATCGCGCGGCCGTCGAGGCGCTCGGCCACGACGTGCCGCGCGTGATGACGCTCGTGTTCGCCGCAGGCACCGCGCTTGCCGCGCTCGCCGGCGTGATCGGCGCGCCGCTCGCGGTGATCGAGCCCGCGATGGCGCAGACGCTCGGCTCGGTCGTGTTCGCGGTGATCGTGATCGGCGGGCTCGGTTCGCTCGCGGGCGCGCTCGTCGCATCGCTCGCGGTGGGCTGCGCGCAGACGTTCGCGACGGCGAGCCGCGCATCGCTCGGCGACGCGGCGCAGTGGGCGGGCATCGCGCTGCCCGACGCGTGGCGCGCGTTGACGCTCGCGCAGCTCGCACCGCTGATTCCGTATCTGCTGCTCGTCGCGGTGCTCGCGTGCCGCGCGCGCGGCCTGTTCGGCGAGCGCGCCGATGTCTAGCGCGAACGCGGCGCGAAGCCGCCTGCCGGAAGCGCTGTCATGGCTTGCGCTCGTCGCGCTGCTCGTCGTGCCCGCGCTCGCGTGGCCGCGCGGCTGGATGCTCGGCTATCTCGCGCAGACGGCCGCGATGATCGTGCTCGCGCTGTCGTACAACCTGCTGCTCGGCACGACGGGGCTGCTGTCGTTCGGGCACGCGGCGTTCGCGGGGCTCGGCGCGTTCGTCGCCGCGCACGGATTCAATCGCTACGGCCTGCCGCTGCCGCTCGTGCCGCTCGCGGGCGGTGTCGCGGGCGCGGCGTTCGGCGCGCTGTTCGGCTTCGTCGCGACGCGCCGTGCGGGCACCGCGTTCGCGATGATCACGCTCGGGCTCGGCGAGCTCGTCGCGGCCGCCGCGTGGAGCGTGCCCGACTGGTTCGGCGGCGCGGGCGGCGTGTCGATCGATCGCGCGGCGGGCCCCGCGCTCGCCGCATGGGATTTCGGCAAGCCGATGCATGCGTATGCGTTGATCGCGGTCTGGTGCGTCGCCGCGGCGGTCGCGATGCGCGTGCTCGTGCGTACGCCGTTCGCGCGGCTCGCGAACGCGGTGCGCGACAATCCGGCGCGCGTCGCCGCGCTAGGCACCGATCCGCGCCGCGTGCGCTACGCGATGGCGATCGCGGCCGCGTTCTTTGCCGGCGTGTCGGGCGCGCTGACGCTGATCGACGTCGAGGTCGCGACGTCGGAGAGCGTCGGGATGCTGCGCTCGGGCGCGGTGCTGTTCGCGACGGTGATCGGCGGCGCGACGGCGTTCTTCGGGCCCGTTGTCGGCGCGGTGCTGCTGACGTTCTTCAGCGTGTTCGTCGCGAGCGTGTCGCGCGCGTGGCTGCTGTATCTCGGGCTGCTGTTCGTCGCCGTCGTGCTCGCCGCGCCGGGCGGCGCCAGCGGCTGGTGGCGCGTGCGACGGCGGCGCGCGGCGCGCTTCGATGGACGAAGCGGGTTCTTCGGCGCGCTCCTCGGCGCGGGCGCGGCGCTGGCCGGCGGCGTCGCGATCGTGTTCGCCGTCGAGCTTGCGTATGCGCTGCAGTTCGCGCAGGACGACGGGCGGCGCGCCGTTATCGGGCCTTGGCGATTCGATGCGCTCGCGCCGCTCGGCTGGGGGATCGCGGCGATCGCGGCCGCGCTCGCGGCCGGTCTCGCGCATGCGGCGCGGCTGCGGCGCGGCGCGCATCGCCTGGGCGCGTCGGACGCCGACGGGGCGAATGCATGCGGTCTGTCAGGCGCATCGGTTGCGCCGGGCCCAGGCGACGCAGCCCACGCCGCCGACCCGGCCGATGCGGCGAGCGCGCCCGGCGCGACAGGCATGCGCCGCGTTGCGGGCGCGCCCGGCGACGCGTCATCGTCATCGCCATCGTCATCGTTCGCGACGGCCACCGCCGCCGGAGCGGCCGAGGCCGATCCCGGCGCGCTCGGCGTGCGCACGGCGAGCGCGCCGCCCGCGCTGCGCATGACGAACGTCGGCAAGTCGTTCGGCGCGACGCCGGTGCTCGTCGGCGTCGATCTGACGATCCGCCACGGCGAGCGTCATGCGCTGATCGGCCCGAACGGCGCCGGCAAGTCGACGCTCTTCAATCTGATCGCGGGCGCGCTCGCGCCGACGCACGGCCGCATCGCGATGAACGGCGTCGAGCTCGGGCGGCGGCGGCCGCATGCGGTCGCGCGCCTCGGGTTCGCGCGCAGCTTCCAGCAGACGAGCGTGTTCGCGCGGATGACCGTCTACGACAACCTGCGATGCGCGGCGTTGCACGCGCCGCGCGAGCGCCGCCGCTGGCGCAACCGGCTCGCCGGTTCTGCCGCGATCGATCGCGCGGCCGACGCGGCGCTCGCGTCGATCGGCCTCGCCGCGCACCGCGACGCGCTCGCGGGCAGCCTGAGCTACGCGGAGCAGCGCGCGCTCGACGTAGGGCTCGCGCTCGCGAGCGGCGCGTCGGTATTCCTGTTCGACGAGCCGACGGCCGGGATGAGCCGCGAGCAGGCGCGGCGCACGATCGAGCTGATCCGCCGCGCGACGGCGGGCAAGACGGTGCTGATGATCGAGCACGACATGGATGCGGTGTTCGGCTTCGCCGATCGCGTGTCGGTGCTCGTGCGCGGCGAGCTGGTCGCGACCGGCTCGCCCGCCGCGATCCGCGCGAACGCGGCCGTGCGCGCCGCGTATCTCGGCGAGGCGTTCGAGCGATGAGCGCGCTCGTCGAATTGCGCGGCGTGCGCGCCGGATACGGCGCGCTGCCGGTGCTCGACGGCGTCGATCTGCGGATCGCGGCGGGCGAGGCCGTCGCGCTCGTCGGGCGCAACGGCTCGGGCCGCTCGACGCTCGCGAAGGCGATCATGGGAATGGTGCGGGTTGCGGGGACGGTGCGCGTCGACGGCATCGACGTCGCGGGCGCGCCGACGTTCGCGGTCGCGCGGCATCGGGTCGGCTACGTCGCCGAGAGCCGCGACGTGTTCGCGCTCCTGAGCGTCGAGGACAATCTGCGGCTCGGCCTGCGCGGCGTGTCGGGCGCCGCCGCGCGCGCGGCGCTCGACGCCGCGCGCGAGCGCTACCCGATGCTCGCCGAGCGCTGGCGAACGAAGGCGGGCGTGCTGTCGGGCGGCGAGCAGCAGATGCTCGCGCTCGCGCGCGCGTTGATCGGCGCGCCGCGCGTGCTGATCGCCGACGAGCCGGCCGAAGGGCTCGCGCCGCTCGCGGTCGAGCAGGTTCGCGCGTGTCTCGCCGGCGCGAAGGCGCAAGGCGTCGCGCTGCTGCTGATCGAGCAGCGGATGCAGCTCGCGCCGGCGCTCGCGTCGCGGGTCGCGGTGATGGGGCGGGGAAGGATCGTCTACGACGGCCCGGCGAAGGCGCTCGATGCGGGCATCGTCGAGCGTTGGCTCAGCGTCGGTTGACGGGCGGGCGCGCCGGGCGACGAACGCCGCGCGGCGAGCCGCTCGCGGCGCCGCCGTTCGGCCGTCAACGCCCGCCGCTCAGCATCCACTCGTGCGCGGGATCGTTCTTGAAGTGCCACACGCGAGTGGGCCCGGCCATCACGTTCAGATAGTACGACTCATACCCGTAAGGCACGACGACCGGATGATAGCCGCGCGGCACGAGCACGACGTCGTGATCGCAGACGGCCATCGATTCGTCGATGTCGCGCGAATCGGTGTACACGCGCTGGAACACGAAGCCCTGCGGCGGATGCACGCGATGGTAGTACGTTTCCTCGAGCGAACTCTCGACGGGCACGTTATCGGTGTCGTGCTTGTGCGGCGGATAGCTCGACGAGTGCCCGGACGGCGTGCGCACCTCGACGACGAGCAGCGACTCCGCAGGCTCGGTCTGCGGCAGGATATCGCAGACGTAGCGCGTGTTCGCGCCGCTGCCGCGCACCGAGCGCTGCATCTGCGACGGCTTGATGAGCCGCGCCGGATAGCGGCCGGTCGCGGGCGCGCTCGCGACGCCGAGCTCCGCGTCGCGCGACGCGCGCACGGTGACGGAGCGCTTCGGCGGCAGGTACAGCGCGTACGGCGCGACGCCGTCGAACACGCTGTCGCGCGAGCCGAGCTCGGTCCAGCGCGTGCCGTCGCCCACTTCGATGTCGACGGTGCCGGTGAGCACGACGATGCACATCTCGCGCGCGGCCTCGGCGAGCTCGACCGCCTCGCCCGCCTTCAGCCGATACGCGGCGAAGCCGACGTGCTTCCAGTGCGCCGATTCCGGCGTGACGCGCGCGATCGACATGCCGTCGCCCGCGCCCTTGACGAGCAGACTCATTACGCCGCCTCCTTGTGATCGACGGGCGAGAGCGGCGCGTCGACGAGCGCGCGCAGCGTCCGGTAGCCCTTTTGCGCATACGCGTAGCTCGGCGCGACGGCCGGGTCCTGCTCGGCCTCGACGACGAGCCAGCCGCGATAGCCGTGGCGCTTGAGCATGTCGACGATCGTCGGGAAATCGATCGAGCCGTCGCCCGGCACCGTGAACGCGCCGGCGATCACCGCGTCGAGAAAGCTCCAGTTGCGGTTGCGCGCGAGCCGGATCACGGCCGGGCGCACGTCCTTGCAATGGACGTGGCACACGCGGCCGATGTGCTTCGCGAGCTCGGCCGCCGGATCGCCGCCGCCGAACGTGATGTGGCCGGCGTCGAACAGCAGGCCCACCGCGTCGCTCGTGCTCGCCATCAGGCGGTCGACGTCGGCGGGGGATTCGACGTACGCGCCCATGTGATGGTGGTAGCCGAGCCGCACGCCCTGCGACAGCGTATAGCGCGCGAACGCGTCGACGCGCTCGGCGTACGCGTCCCATTGCGCGTCGTGGACGAAGCGCGGGCGCTGGTAAAGCGGCGCGGGCGAGCCCTGGATCGTGCCGGCCACTTCGCCGTAGACCATCACGTTCGCGCCGTTCTTCGCGAGCAATTCCAGATGCGGGCCGACCGCGTCGATCTCTTCCTGCACGCCGCGCTCGGCGAGCCGGCCCGAGTACCAGCCGGACACGAGCGACAGATCGTATTGCGCGAGGAGGGCCTTCAGCGCCTGCGGCTCGCGCGGAAACTTGTTGCCGAGCTCGAAACCGTCGTAGCCGATCTCGCGGCCTTCGGTCAGCGCGACGGCGAGCGGCGTCTCGCCGCCGAGCGACGGCAGGTCGTCGTTCATCCACGACAGCGGATTGATGCCGATACGGATGTCGGGTGCGCTCATGTCGATGATTCCGGGGTAGAGGGTGAAGACGAAGCGGGGGCGGCCGCGGCGCGCGCGGCCACGTGCCGCTCATAGTTCGCGCGTGCGTCGCGCACCGCGCCGCGCGGCGACACTTCGGGCACCGCGACTTCCCACCACCAGCCGCCGTCGGGCGTCGTGCGGGCGGGATCGGTATCGATGCAGATCACGTACGTGCGATCGGACGCGCGGGCGCGCGCCATCGCCGCTTCGAGCGCGGCGACGTCGGCGACGTGCTCCGCGTGTGCGCCGAGCGCGCGCGCGTGCGCGGCGAAATCGATGCGCGGCGCGCCGAGCGGGCCTTGCACGCAGTCGTCGAACAGGTTGTTGAACGGCGCGCCGCCGCACGCCTGCTGCAGCCGGTTGATGCAGCCGTAGCCGCGGTTGTCGAGCACGACGACGATCAGCTTCGCGCCGAGCATCACCGACGTCGCGATCTCGCTGTTCATCATCAGATAGCTGCCGTCGCCGACCATCACGATCACGTCGCGCTCGGGCTTCGCGAGCTTGGCGCCCAGGCCGCCCGCGATCTCGTAGCCCATGCACGAATAGCCGTACTCGACGTGATAGCCGCCTGGCACCGCCGCGCGCCAGAGCTTGTGCAGCTCGGCGGGCAGCGTGCCCGCCGCGCACACGGCGATGTCGCGCGCGGCCGAATCGGGCGCCGAGCGCTGGACGGCGCCGATCACATCGGCGTCGTACGGCAGCGCGCCTGCGCGCGGCGGCGCGTGCGTGACGGCCGTCACGGCGTCGCGCCAGTTGCCGGCAAGCGCTTGCGCGCGCGCGGTCCACGCGGCGTCGGCACGCCAGCCTTCGAGGCGCGCGCCGAGCGCATCGAGCGCGAGCCGCGCGTCGGCCTGCACGATCGACGCGCGATGCTTCAGCGCGTCGAACGCATTCGCGTTGATGCCGATGACGCGCGCCTGCGCGAACAGCGTGTTCGAGCCCGTCGTGAAATCCTGCAGCCGCGTGCCGAGCGCGATCACGCAATCGGCGTCGTGCGCGAGCGCGTTCGCGGCGGGCGAGCCCGTCACGCCGATCGCGCCCGCGTTCAGCGGGTGGTCCCACGGCAGCGCGCTCTTGCCGGCCTGCGTCTCGCCGACCGGAATGCCGTGGCGCTCGGCGAACGCGGCGAGCGCGGCGGCGCCGCCTTCGCTGTACAGCGCGCCGCCGCCCGCGACGATGAACGGCCGCGCCGACGCGCGCAGTTGCGCGAGCGCCGCGTCGAGCTCCGCCTCGACGGGTGCGGGCGCATGAAACGCGACGGCGCGCGGCGCGAAGAACTCGGCCGGGTAGTCGTACGCCATCGCCTGCACGTCCTGCGGCAGCGCGAGCGTGACGGGGCCGCAGAGCGCCGCGTCGGTCAGCACGCGCAGCGCGCGCGGCAGCGCGGTGAGCAACTGGGCCGGATGCACGATCCGGTCGAAGTAGCGCGACACGGCCTTGAACGCGTCGTTCGCCGAGATCGCGCCGTCGTGGAAATCCTCGATCTGCTGCAGCACCGGGTCCGGCGCGCGCGACACGAACACGTCGCCCGGCAGCAGCAGCACCGGCAGCCGGTTCACGTGCGCGAGCGCGGCCGCGGTGACGAGGTTCGTCGCGCCGGGGCCGATCGACGTCGTCACGGCCATCATCCGGCGGCGCATGTGCGCCTTCGAGTACGCGATCGCGCTGTGCGCCATCGCCTGCTCGTTGTGCGCGCGGTAGGTCGGCAGCGCGTCGCGGTATTGATGCAGCGCTTCGCCGAGGCCCGCGACGTTGCCGTGTCCGAAGATCGCGAACACGCCGCCGAACAGGGGCTCGCCGTCGTGGGCGGAGGTGCCGCCGCCGTCCGTCGCGACGCGCTGCGCGGCCAGGTAGCGCACGAGCGCCTGCGCGGCGGTCAGCCGGACGGTGCCGCGGCGGTGCGCGGCCGGGTCGTCGATGAAGTCGTTCACGCTCGGGTTCCGTAGGGTGTCGTCATCCATTGCTCTGCGGTTCATGCGCGCGCTCCTAGGCGGCCACGCGCGGCGCGGCGGCCGCATGCCGGCCCTGCGCGCGGGTGTCGGCGCGCGCCGCGCGCCACGCGCCGATCAGCGTCTCGAACGTCTGCCGCACGCGCGCGACGAGTTCGGCGTCGCCGATCTCGCCCGCGAGCCATGCGCGGCTCGGCTCGTGGAAGATCGTGCGGCCGACCGTGAAGCCGCGGCACGTCGCGGACGCGGCCGCCGCCCTGAAGCCGTCGACGAGCTCGTCGACGCTCGCCGACAGGCCGAGCAGCACGACGCCGCGGCAGTACGGATCGCGTTCGGCGACGAGCGCGTCGATCGCCTGCCATTGCGCGGCGTCGAGCGGCGCGAGCTTCCACCATTCCGGATAGATGCCGAGGTTGTACAGGCGCTTGAGCGCGCGGTACACGGTGTCGGCCGCCTGCGGCAGATCCGCGCGGCGCGGCGGAATCACTTCGAGCAGCAGTTCGTGGCCGCTCGCCTGCACCGCGTCGTACAGCGCGCGCAGTTGCGTTTCCTGCTCGATTCGCGGCTCGGCGGCCTCGTCCGGGTGGTATTGGACGAGGCACTTCGCGACGTGCTCCTGCGGCCACGACACGAGCGTCGTGCCGATCGAGCGGCCGTGATCGAATTCGAGCGGCAGCGAGCCGGGCAGCTCGACCGGGCGGCCGATCCACCAGCCGCGGCCCGTCGCGTCGTTGAGCGCGTCCTGGCCGTAGCGGTCGTCGATCAGCACGCCGATGCGGCCCGCGAGCCCGAGCTGCGCCTCCGTTTGCGCGACCGCCTCGACGAACAGGCGCTTCAGCGCATCGATGCGCGCGACGCTCGCGCCCGTTTGCCGCGCGAGTTCGAAGAACTGGTTGCGGTGATCGAACGCGAAGCCGAGCACCTCGTCGCGCGGCGTGCGCGCGGGCGTCACGCGATGCAGCCGCGCGAGCGTCGCGTCGAGGTCGGGGCGGCGCATCCGCGCGGGATCGCGCTTCGCCTCGGCGAGGAAATACGCGAGCTCGGCGGGCGTCGGCATCGCGGGCGCGCAGCCGTGCCGCGACACGACGAGCGCGCCGCACGCGTTCGCCGCGCGCGCCGCCTCGGCGAACGGGCGCCCGCGCAGCCACTGCGACAGGAAGCCCGACGCGAACGCGTCGCCCGCGCCGAGCACGTTCATCACGTCGACTTCGACGCCGCCGATGACGGGCAGCGCGTCGAGCGTCGCGGGCACGTCGCCGTCGACGATCGAGCAGCCGAGCGGCCCGCGCTTGACGACGAGCGCGGCGCTCGTCACCGCGCGCACCATCGCGAGCGCGTCGAGGAGCGCGTCCTTGCCGCCCGCGATGCGGAATTCCTCCTCGGTGCCGATCACGACGTCGAAGAGCGGCAGAATCCGCTGCAGGTGCGCGGTCACGCCTTCGTTCGCGATGAAGCGCGTCTCGCCGTCGGCCTTGCCGGTCAGCCCCCACAGCACGGGGCGATAGTCGATGTCGAGCACGGTGCGCACCTGGTTGCGGCGCGCGTAGTCGAGCGCGCGGCGGCTCGCGCGCATCACCTGCTCGGTCGAGAAGTGCGTGCCGGTGATGAGGAGCGCCTTCGACGACGCGATGAACGCCTCGTCGAAATCGTCCTCGTCGAGCGCCATGTCCGCGCAGTTCTCGCGATGGAAGATGAGCGGAAACGTGTCGCGGTCCTTCAGGCCGAGCAGCACGAGCGCGGTCAGGCGCTCGGCGTCGGTGCGCAGGCGGCTCGTGTCGCAGCCTTCGCGCGCGAGCGTCTCGCGCACGAAGCGGCCCATGTGGTCGTGGCCGACGCGCGAGAGCATCGCCGATTTCAGGCCGAGCCGCGCGCAGCCGAACGCGATGTTGCCCGACGAGCCGCCGAGATATTTCGCGAAGCTCGACGCGTCCTCGAGCCGTGCGCCGATCTGCTGCGCGTACAGATCGACGGCGACGCGGCCGATGCAGATCACGTCGAGCGGGCGGTTCTGCGCAAAGGAGAGAGTAGGGGAAGTCATCGCGAATCCTGGATCAAATGGTCGCGCCGTCGAGTTCGGCGATCATCTTCTGCATCTCGGCGCCGCCCGCCATCATGTCGAGCACCTCGTTCTTGCTGATCGTGTCCTTCGTGAACGTGCCGAGCGAGCGGCCGCGGTTGAGCAGCGTGAACGAATCGCCGATCGGGTACGCGTGGTGCACGTTGTGCGTGATGAAGATCACCGAGATCCCCTTCGCGCGCGCGGTGTGGATCAGCTTGAGCACGTTGAAGCTCTGCTTGACGCCGAGCGCGGCGGTCGGCTCGTCGAGGATCAGCACGCGCGCGCCGAAATGGATCGCGCGCGCGATCGCGAGGCACTGGCGCTCGCCGCCCGACATCGTGCCGATCGGCTGGTGCGCGTCGCGCACGTTGATGCCCATCTCCGCGAGCTTCGCGCGGGCGATCTGCGCGCTCGAATCGAGGTCCATCACGTTGAAGAGGCCGAACAGCTTTTTCTGCGGCTCGCGGCCCATGAAGAAATTGCGCGCGACGGACAGGAGCGGCACGAGCGCGAGGTCCTGATAGACGGTCGCGATGCCGAGGTCGAGCGCGTCCTTCGGCGAATCGAACAGCACCGGCTTGCCGTCGACGAGGTACTGCCCTTCGGACGGCTGGTGCACGCCCGCGAGCGTCTTGATGAGCGTGGACTTGCCGGCGCCGTTGTCGCCGAGCAGGCAATGCACCTCGCCGCGCTTGACGCGCAGCGTGACGCCGGACAGCGCGATCACCTTGCCGAAATACTTGCTGACGTTCTCGAGCGCGAGAATCGTATCGTTGGATGCTGGCGTGGACATGCTTGTACTCCGTTACGACTGCGACACGCGGCGGCGCACGTAGTGGTTGAACAGCACGGCGACGAGCAGCATCACGCCGAGGAACACGCGGAACCAGTCCGAGCTGATGTTCGTGTAGGTGATGCCGATCTGCACGACGCCGAAGATCAGCGCGCCGAACGCGGCGCCGATCACCGAGCCGTAGCCGCCCGTGAGCAGCGTGCCGCCGATCACCGCGGCGATGATCGCCTCGAATTCCTTCTGCAGCCCGCGGTCGGCTGCGGCCGAGCCGATGTCGGCCACCTGCAGCACGGCGAACAGGCACGCGCAGAACGCGGTCAGCACGAACAGCGAGATCTTCACGCGGCGCACCGGCACGCCGACGTTCTTCGCCGCGTGCGCGTCGCCGCCCGAGGCGAGGATCCAGTTGCCGTAGCGCGTCTTCGCGAGCACGAACGCGCCGATCGCGGTGACGGCGAACCACCACAGCAGCACCTTCGGCACGCCCGGCACGAGCGGCTCGCCGTTGTCGAGCAACTGGCCAACGCCGGCGTGCGCGAGCCAGCGGAACAGCTCGTGGAACGCGACGCCCTGGAACAGGAAGTGCACGACGGGATCGGCGTGCGCGTAGTCGCCGAGGCCCGAGACGATGGTGCGGTCGGCGAACAGGATGGACAGCGCGAGCGTCAGGCCCCGCAGGATGAACAGGAACGCGAGCGTGACGATGAACGACGGCAGCTTCGTGCGCATCACGAGATAGCCGTTGAGCGCGCCGAGCGCCATCGAGCCCGCGAACGCGAACAGCACCGCGAGCCAGATCGGCCAATGGAAGTAGACGGTCGGGATCGCGACCATCATCCCGGCGAAGCCGATCATCGAGCCGATCGACAGGTCGAACTCGCCCGCGACCATCAGCAGGCACGCGCCGACGGCGAGAATGCCGAGGTAGGCCGCGACCTGCGACCAGTTCATGATGCCGTCGAGGTTGAACATCCCGGAGCCGCCCGCGCCGAACGCGAACACCGCGAACACGAGCACGGCGCCGGAAATCGCGGCGAACTCGGGACGGTTGAGAAAGCGCTGGAACCACGCTTCGCCGCGCAGCCGCTCGTCGGACGCCGCGCCCGGTTGCGGCTTCTCGTGTGCGTGCGCTGACATGTGCTTGCCGACTACACCCATGATGTCTCCTTGATGCCCGGCGCGCGGCGCGTTCGCTCCGCTGCGCCGGTAAAGCGCGCGGACGAGCGCCCGCGCGTCGTGCGAATCGATGCGATGAACGTTAGCGGTACTGGCCCGCGTACTTGATCACCTTGTCGAGGTTCTCCTTCGTGATGAAGCCCGGGCCCGAGCGGATGTTCTTCGGCCCGTACGACGGCTGCAGCCCGTATGTCGCGAGCCGCGCCTGGAACTTCGGATTCGCCTCGAGGATCTGGCGGATCTTCACGGGATCGGTGGTCTTGTTCTGCTTCGCGATCGCGAGCACGGCCACCGGGATGTAGCCCTGCAGGTACGGCTGCTGGTCGATCGCGAACTTGATCGCGCCGCTCTGGATCGCCTTCGCGATGTCGTCGGAGAAATCGAACGTCGCGAAGAACAGCTTGTTCGTGAGGCCCATCTGCTGGACCGCCTTCAGCGTTGCCGCGGCGGGCACCGGGCCGAGCGTGAGGATCGCCTGCGTGTTCGGGTGGTTGCGCAGGTACGCGCTCACCTTCGACTGGATCTCGGTCGGGTCCTGGCCGGAGTCGATCGTCGAGCTCTTGTAGTCGGCGCCGATCGCGTCGGCGAAGCCGCGGCAGCGGTCGAACGACACGCTGTTGGTCGCGATGTGGTTCACGCAGAGGAAGCTCTTCACGCCGGCCGCCTTCGCCTTCTCGCCCGCCGCGTGACCCGCGACGTACTCGGGCTGGCCGACGTGCATGATCGCGCCGAGTTGCGCGCTCTGTTCCTCGGTGCCGGAGTTGATCGTTACGAGCGGAATCTTCTTCGCGGTGACCTTCTTCAGCGAATTCTTCAGCACGTCGTAATCGGCGATCGTCGTGATCACGCCGTCGTAGTCGCGCGCGGCCGACTGCTCGATCAGGCGCGCCATGTCGGCGATGTCGCCGTTCGGCGGATTGCGGTAGTCGGTCGTGACGTCGAAGTCCTCGTCCGCCTGCTTGATCGCGTTCTTGATCGTGTTCCACCACGAATCGGAATCGGGCGCGTGGCTGATGAGCGCGAAGCGCGCGCCCGCCGCCTGGGCTGCCGGGGCCGCGCCGCCCACGCCCGCCGCGACGGCGATCGCGGCGACGCACGCGCGCAGGACGGCCTTGCCAGTGCAAAGTCTCATGTCTCCACCTTTCTCTGTCTGTCGTTTTCGGGCGAACGCAGGTCGGGCCGCGTTCACGAGCAAGGTTAGGTCAACTCGCTACGAATTGCAAAGAAAATTTTATTTATTCGTGTGTTGGAAAATCTGTTCCATTTTGTGGGCGCCGTGCCTATACTCGCTTCACGACAAGACACGGAGCAAGGCGTCCGGCGCTTGGCCGTCGCGCGCGACGCGCGCGGGCGGGCGGGCGGCCGGACGGAGCGCACATGGACGACACGACCCCCCCGGAGACGCCCGCCGTCGACGACCTGCTGCAGCGGATCGCCGACGCTTTCGACACGCTGCCGCGCCAGTTGAAGCGCATCGCGTCGTATATCGACGAGCACCGCTCGAGCGTGATGATGGACCGCACGAGCGACATCGCCGAGCGCTGCGGCGTGCATCCGTCCGCCGTCGTGCGCTTCGCGCAGCGCTTCGGCTTTTCGGGGTTTTCCGATCTGCAGGCGGTGTTCAAGGATGCGTACACGGGCCAGAACCCGACCGTGCAGAGCTACCAGCAGCGCATCCGCAGCCTGATCGACGGCAAATCGGGCCCGATGACGGGCGGCGCGGTCGCGCGGCAGTTCATCGACGCATCGCGCGCGGGGCTCGACGAGCTTGCCGCGGGCCTCGACGACGACCAGTTCGACGCGGCCGTCACGATGCTCGAGCGCGCGGAGAACATCTACGTGGTCGGCGTGCGCCGCTCGTTCCCGGTCGCGAGCTACATCGTCTATGCGCTGCAGCATACGGCCAAGCGCGTGCACCTCGTGTCCGGCCTCGGCGGGATGTATCGCGAGCAGGTCCGCAGCGTGAAGAAGGGCGACGTCGTGATCGCGATCAGCTTCGCGCCGTACGGCAAGGAAACGCAGTACTGCCTGCGCGCCGCGCGCCATAACCATGCGCAGACGCTCGTCATCACCGACAGCCGTCTGTCGCCGCTCGCGCGCGACGCGAGCGCCCATTTGCTCGTGAAGGAGGGCAGCGCATTCGCGTTTCGTTCGCTCACGAGCACGATCTGCCTGTGCCAGGCGCTCTTCATCGCGCTCGCGTACCGGCTGGAGTTGAACGTGGAAGAAGTCAAGGACATTGGAGGATACGATGACTAACGCAGTACCGACGATCGACGTCGCCGTGTTCGGCGCCGGGCGCATCGGCCGCATTCATGCGGGCAATCTCGCGCGCCGGCCCGGCGTGCGCCTGAAGTACGTGGTCGACGTGAGCCGCGACGCGGCGGCCGCGCTCGCCGCGCAGCACGGCGCGCAGGTTGCCGACGTCGACGGCGCGCTCGGCGACGCGTCGATCGGCGCATCGGTGATCTGCTCGAGCACCGACACGCACGCCGACCTGATCTGCGGTTCCGCGCGCGCGGGCAAGCACGTGTTCTGCGAGAAGCCCGTCGACCTGACGCTCGCGCGGGCTCGCGCGTGCGAGGCGGCCGTCGCGCAGGCGGGCGTCGTCTGCATGATCGGCTTCCAGCGCCGCTTCGATCCGACGTTCGAGGCGCTCAAGCGCCGCGTCGACGCGGGCGAGATCGGCACGCCGGAGATGCTCGTCGTGACGAGCCGCGATCCGGGCGCGCCGCCTGTCGACTACATCAAGCATTCGGGCGGTATCTTCAAGGACATGCTGATCCACGATTTCGACATCTTCCGCTGGATACTCGACGACGAGGCCGACACGCTGCACGCGACGGGCAGCTGCCTCACCGACCCGGCGATCGCGGAGGCGGGCGACATCGATTCGACCGCGGTCACGATCCGCACGAAGCGCGGCCGGCTCTGCCAGATCAACACGTCGCGCCGCGCCGCGTACGGCTACGACCAGCGTTTCGAAGTGCTCGGCAGCGCCGGGATGCTGCAGGCGGGCAACGTGCGCCCGACCGAGGTGGCGGGCTATTCGGCGCAGGCGGTGTCGACGGATCTGCCCGAGGCGTTCTTCCTCGAGCGCTATCGCGCCGCGTACGCGCGCGAGATCGAGCATTTCTTCGCGTCGGTGACGAACGGCGAGCCGGTGCGCACGACGGTCGCCGACGGCGTGAAGGCGCTCGCGCTCGCCGAGGCGGCGACGCTGTCGTGGCGCGAGGCCCGCGCGGTGAAGCTCGGCGAGCCGGCGGCCTGAGGGAGCGATGCGATGACAGTCAGCCACAGCGCCGCTGCCGTGCGCATCGGCATCGCGGGGCTCGGCCGGCTCGGCCGGCGCCACGCGGAGAACCTCGCGCGGCGCGTCGCGGGCGCGCGGCTCGCGGCCGCGTGCAGCCCCGTCGCCGACGAACGCGCGTGGGCGCGCGAGACGCTCGCGGTGCCGCGCGTCTACGAGGATTTCGATGCGCTCGCGGCCGATCCCGAGCTCGACGCGCTCTGGCTCGTCACGCCGTCGGCGCTGCACGCGGACCAGATCGTCGCGGCGCTCGCCGCGGGCAAGCACGTGTTCTGCGAGAAGCCGCTGTCGCTCGATCTCGCCGAGTGCGAGCGGGTGCTCGCCGAGGCGCGCGCGCGGCCGCATCTCGTCGCGACGATCGGCTTCATGCGCCGCTTCGATCCGAGCTATCGGGACGCATACGCGCGCGTCGCGGCGGGCGAGATCGGCCGGCCGTTTCTCGTGCGTTCGCAGACCTGCGACCAGAACGATCCGGAAGGCTTCTTCGTGCGCTTCGCGCCGACGTCGGGCGGCATCTTCCTCGACTGCACGGTGCATGACATCGACGTCGCGCGCTGGCTCCTCGGCGCGCCGCGCGCGACGCGCGTGTACGCGGCGGGCGCGGTCGCGCTGCACGAGGGGCTGCGCGCGTGCGGCGACGTGGACAACGGCGTCGCGATCTGCGAGTTCGAAGGCGGCCGGCTCGCGATGTTCTACGCGTCGCGCACGATGGCGCACGGCAACGACACGCATTCGGACGTGATCGGCACGGCGGGCGCGCTCGCGATCGGCCGCAATCCGCGCGCGAATCGTGTCGAGATCTACGATGCGGCGGGCATCCGCCATACCTGCACGCCGACGTTCTTCGACCGCTTCGAGGACGCATTCCTGATCGAGGCGCAGGCGTTCGTCGCGGCGGTGCGCGGCGAGCGCGGCGCGGGGGGCGCGACGCTCGCCGACGCGCTCGAAGCGACGAGAATCGGCCATGCGCTGCGCGAATCGCTGCAAACCGGGCGGGCGGTCGAGCTGTAGCCCGGCGCGCGCGGCACGGCGGGCGGCTCTCGCGCGCTCGCCCGCCGGCCCCGCCCGCGCCGGCGTTTGCGCGCGAGCGGGCGCGCGCGGGAGCGCATGCGGTAGAATCTGACGTTCCGACAGCGCCGCGACGGCGCGCCATTCGAAGGTCGAAAGCCGATGCTCATTCACAAGGAAGTGGACGCGCGCGGGCTCAATTGCCCGCTGCCGATCCTGCGCGCGAAGAAAGCGCTCGCCGACATGGAAAGCGGCCAGATTCTGAAGGTGCTAGCCACCGATCCCGGCTCGCAGCGCGACTTCGCCGCGTTCGCGAAGCAGACGGGCAACGAGATCGTCGAATCGTCGACGACGCAGGACAAGACGTTCGTCTTTCTGATGCGCCGCCGCTGACGCGCGCGGGCGCGCGGCGCGGCTGCGCATCGGGCGCGCCGCTCGCGAGCGGCGGAACCCGGCCGTCCGCCGGCCATTCGCCTGCCATTCGTGCCGCTTCGCGTCTAACAATCCTTAAACCACCTTCTTGCGCACGTTGCCTATACTGCGCTGTCAAGTCTCGTCTGCAGAATTGCGCCGTGTCGCACGGCGGCTGCGAGCGGGGCGTATCGCAAAGAACGTGCTCGTGTATGTCGCCGCGGCAAACAGGGGGAGGTCATGCTGTTCAGATCGGGAACGATTCGGATACCGTTCGAGCCGAACGGCAGGGTGCGCGAACGGGCGCGGCCGATCCAGCGCGTCGAGCTCGACCCCGAGCATGACCGGCATGCGCGCGCCGCGCTGGAAGCGTATGCGGATTCGAGCGCGAACGAAATGCCGTGGCTCGCCGAATGGATGCGCGAAGCGCTCGGCGGCCCGGAGCCGGACCTGACGCGGTGCGCCGCGACCGTCGAGCGCGTGTTCGACCTCGCGCACGCGTGGGCGGCCGGGCAGCCGGACTACGCGGGCGCCGCATGGGAGCACGTGCGCGGCCGCCTGCACGAAGCCTTGCAGCGCGCGCCGCGTGCGATCGCACCCGATGTGCTCGAAATCGATCCTGCCTGACGGTTGTCTCGCCGTGGCGCTGGCCGCGCGTTGACATAATTACGCGGCGGTACGCACATATCTCCGGGCGTTTTCATACTACCATCATGAAAACGCCGTTCAGGCGTGCCCCGTTTTTGAGATATGGGGCGATCGATCACATAGAATACCGGTTCGCGCGTGGCGCGCCGGACAACCTTCACCATTCAGCCGATAATGGCTAGTTACGACGAATCGGGGGCTCGCGCAGGCCTGCTCGTTGCCGCACGGCGGGCGCGGGAGCCTGAATGGATTTCGTTTTGCGGGGTGCTATGAGAATTGCTGTACTGGATGACGATCAGGCCCAGACGGACTTTGTCAGTCAGACGCTGACGGCCGCGGGCCATACATGCTATGCGTTCAAGGAAGGCAAGGCGCTGAAGAAGCGGCTGCAGCGCGAGACCTTCGACTTGCTCGTGCTCGACTGGAACGTGCCGGACATGTCCGGCGAGGAAGTGCTCAAGTGGGTGCGGGCGAACCAGGTCGAACATCGCCTGCCGATCATCTTCATGACGAGCCGCGACGACGAGGCGGGCATCACGCAGATCCTGAACGCGGGCGCCGACGACTACGTCGTGAAGCCCGTGTCCGGTCCGATCCTGCGCGCGCGTATCGGCTCGCTGCTGCGCCGCGCGTATCCCGTCAACGCGGAGTCGTCGATCCGCGAGTTCGACAACTACAAGTTCGACGCGAACCTGAAGCAGGCGTACGTCGGCGACAAGCCGGTGAGCCTCACGCAGAAGGAGTTCGAACTCGCGCTGCTGCTGTTCCAGCATCTCGACCGGCCGCTGTCGCGCGCGCACATCCTCGATCTCGTCTGGAAGCAGGCGACCGACATCCCGTCGCGCACGATGGACACGCACATCTCGATGCTGCGCACGAAGCTCGGCCTGCGTCCGGAGAACGGCTACCGCCTCGCGCCGATCTACGGATACGGCTACCGCCTCGAGCGCGTGATGCAGGGGGACGCCGAGTGAGCGCACGCGGGATCGTGACGAAGCACGTGCTGACGGCGTGCTGCGCAGCAGCGTTGGCATGTGCGGCGCAGCACGCCGCCGCGCAGCCGACAAAGAATCCGTCCGTGCAGACCGTCGACTACACGACGCGTAGCGGCGACACGCTGTACGACGTCGCGGCCCGCTATCTGCAAGGGTCGGACGACTGGCCGCTCGTCGCGCAACTGAACGACGTGCCGGTGCCGAAGCATCTGCAGCCGGGCGTCGTGCTGAAGCTGCCCGCCGCGCGGCTGCGCAAGGAGCGGCTGTCGGCGCGGGTGATCGCCGCGCACGGCACGGTCGAGAGCGCGGGGCGCGGCTCCGCGCAGTTCGCGCCCGTCGCCGTCGATGCGACGCTCACGGAAGGCGACCGCCTGCGCACGGGCGCGAACGCGTTCGTCACGCTCGAACTCTCGGACGGCACGCACCTGAGCCTGCCGCCCGACAGCCAGATCGATCTCGCGACGTTGCGCCGCACGGTGCTCACGGGCACGCTCGAGCGCGTGATCGATCTGCGCCGCGGCTCGGTCGACAGCGAAGTCACCCATCTGAAGAAGAAGGACGACCGCTTCCAGATCCGCTCGCCGTCGGTCGTCGCCGGCGTGCGCGGCACGCGCTTTCGCGTGAATTACGACAAGGACGGCCGCGCGTCGACGACAGTCGAAGTGCTTGACGGCACGGTCGGCGTCGCGCCGAGCGCGAAGCGTTCGGCCGACACGCTCGTCCATGCGAACTTCGGCAACGTGACGAGCGCGGGCGGCGTCGTCGGCAGCCCGATCGCGCTGCTCGGCGCGCCGCAGCTCGCCGATCCGGCGAAAGTCCAGGATGATCCGCAGGTCGCGTTCGATCTCGTGCCGCTCGGCGGCGCGCAGAATTACCATGTGGAGATCGCGCGCGACGCGGGCCTGTACGACCTGTTTAGGGAAGTGCAGGTGACGGCGCCGCGCGCGACGTTCGCCGACGTGCCTGACGGGACCTACTTCGTCCGGATCTCGGCGATCGATTCGAACGGCCTCGAAGGTCAGCCGCGCATCTACGCGTTCGAGCGCCGCCGCCTCGGCATCGACGCGTCGGCGGCGCCCGCCGACGGCGGCTATGCGTTCCGCTGGTCGACGACGCAAGACAGCCAGTCGGCCGGCACGACGCGCTTTCGCTTCGTGCTGTCGCGCTCGAAGGATCTGAGCAACCCGATCGTCGACCAGGTCGACGTGCAGGGCGGGCGCATCGCCGTGTCGAACCTGAAGCCGGGCGACTACTACTGGAGCGTGATCGCGGAGCGCTACGAAGGCGGCCGTTTCTACGAAAAGGCCAGCGCGGTCAACGCATTCACGATCGCGCGCTGATGGGCGGCGGATGAGATTCGACCGCACGCAACGGCGGCGGCTGCTCGGCCGCCGCTTTCTCGTCGAGTGGATCGCGATCGGCTGTCTCGGGGTCGCGGTGATCCTCGCGGGCGTCGCGGGCCGGATGACGGCGAGCGTCGACCGCATCATCTACGATCGGCTGCTCACGCTGCGCAAGCTGCCGATCGAGTCGAACATCGTGATCGTCGAGATCGACAATCGCAGCCTCGACACGCTCGGCCGCTGGCCGTGGCAGCGCAGCGTCCACGCGGAATTCCTCGACGCGCTCGCGAAAACGCAGCCGGCGGCCGTCGTCTACGACGTGCTGTTTACCGAGCCTTCCGCCGACGATCGGGCGCTCGCGAAGGCGCTCGACCTCGTGCCGACGTTCCTGCCCGTGCTGCTGAGCCCGGAGGAGCGCGACGGCACGCGCACCGTCAATCTGCCCGTGCCGGTGCTCGCGCAGCATGTCGCGGGCGCGGGACACATCAATCTCGAAGTCGATCCCGACGGCATCGTGCGCAGCGTCGCGCTCTTCGAGAGCGATGGCCGCCACCGCTGGCCGCAGTTGATGGTGCCCGTGTTCCATGCGCTCGAGAACGGCCAGTTGAAGCTCGCGCAACCGGTGCCGATCGCGCGGCGCACGCACGACATCGCGCAGGACGACAACGGCGAGTCCCGCTATTTCATCCCGTTCAGCCGCGCGTCGCAGACCTACCCGGCGATCTCGTTCGTCGACGTGCTCGCGGGCCGCGTGAACCCCGACGAGCTGCGCGGCAAGATCGTGATCGTCGGCGCGACCGCTTCGGGGCTCTACGACCGCTTCGCGACGCCGATCTCGGGCGAGTTCGGCCCGCTGCCGGGCGTTTATATTCATGCGAGCGTGCTCGACACGCTGATGACGGGCCGCGCGATCTCGCCCGTGTCCGGCTGGCTCGTGTTCAGCGCGTCGCTGCTGCCGCTCGTCGTGCTGCTCGCGGGCTTCCTGATGCTGTCGCCGTGGCGCTCGCTGCTCCTCACGCTGAGCCTCGCCGGGCTCGCGGTCGCGTCGAGCGCGGCGCTGCTCTATGAGGCGCGGCTGTGGCTGTCGCCCGCGCCGGCGATCTTCGGGCTGATCGCCGCGTATCCGATCTGGAACTGGCGGCGTCTCGAGATGACGATGTCGTACCTGCGTTACGAGCTGCAGCGCCTTGCCGACGAGCCGCATCTGCTGCCCGAGGCGCCGCGCGAGCGCAACGAATTCGGCGGAGACGTGCTCGAGCGGCAGATGGCGCTGATGGCGCAGGCCGCGCAGCGCGTGCAGGACATGAAGCGCTTCGTGTGGGACAGCCTCGACAGCATGCCGGAGCCCGTCGTCGTGACCGATCTCGCGGGCACCGTGCTGATCGCGAACCACGCGGCGAAGCGCTACTGCGCGCGGCTGAGCGCGCCCGCGCCGGAAGGGCGGCCGCTGCGCGTCGCATTCGGCGAATTGTCGTTCGTGAAGACGGTCGACGGCAACGCCGAGCAGGACGTCGAGATCCGCTCGCACTGGCCGGCCGCGCTCGACCCGACGCGCGACTACGAGAACGACGTGATGGAGCGCGGCATCGAGGTCCGCGACCTGAGCGGCCTCGATCATCTGCTACGCTACGCGCCGTGCACGAACGCGCAGGGCAACGTGACGGGCTGGATCGCGAGTCTCGTCGACGTGACCGCGCTGCACGCGGCCGAGCGGCAGCGCGAGGAGGCGCTGCATCTGCTGTCGCACGACATGCGCTCGCCGCAATCGTCGATTCTCGCGCTCGTCGAGATCGAACGGCAGCGGGCCGAATCCGAGCACACGCGCGGGTTGCTCGCGCGCATCGAGCGCTACGCGCAGCGCGCGCTGATGCTCGCCGACGAGTTCGTGCAGCTCGCGCGCGCGGAATCGCAGACGTACCAGCTCGAAGCGGTGAGCTTCGCCGATCTGCTGATCGACGCGAGCGACGAAGTGTGGCCGCAGGCGCAGGCGAAGCGCATCCGCATCGATACGTCGTTCGGCGACGAGCCGTGCTGGGTCGGCGCCGACCGCTCGCTGATGACCCGCGCGCTCGTGAATCTGTTGAACAATGCGGTCAAGTACAGCCCGACGGACACGGTGATCACGTGTACGCTATCGGTCGAGCCGGGCGCGAAGCGCATGCATTGCGTGATCCGCGAC
This sequence comes from Burkholderia thailandensis E264, assembly GCF_000012365.1. Taxonomy (NCBI): domain Bacteria; kingdom Pseudomonadati; phylum Pseudomonadota; class Betaproteobacteria; order Burkholderiales; family Burkholderiaceae; genus Burkholderia; species Burkholderia thailandensis. The sequence goes on along the minus strand of NC_007651.1, from coordinate 3,004,476 downwards.
CAGGGCTACGGCATTTCGCTCGAGGATCAGCGGCATCTGTTCGAGCGCTTCAAGCGGTTTCACACGAACGAGCGTCCGGAAGTCGCCGGCTCCGGGCTTGGCATGGCGTTCGTCAAGACCGTGGTCGTGCGGCACGGCGGCTGCATCGGCGTCGACAGCACGCCGGGCGTCGGCACCGCGATCACCGTGTCGCTGCCGACGCTCGACGAGCCGTTGGCGTGACGACGCAAGTATTCGACCGCCCGGCGCGAGTGGGGCTTGTGCACGGGCGGATGGCTAGGACGGGGGCGAACAGCGATATGGGAGAAGCTATGAAAGTCTTGTGGACGGGGGCGGCGCTGGCGGCCGCACTGTTGTCCGGATGCGCGTCGGTGACGACGGGCGTCAGCGCATCGGGGGCGCTGGCGGGCGCGCGAACCTACGATTTCGCGCGGACGGCCGCGCAATCCGACAACGCGGATTATCGGCAAGTGGAGACGCTCGTGCGCCGCGAGCTCGCGCAGCGCGGCTTCGACGAAGCGTCCGGCGTGCAGGCACGCTACCGGGTAACGATCGCCTATGCGACGCAGCCGGCGTCCGTCGCGCTGACGATGCCGGGCTGCGGCGGCGCGCAGCAGCCGGCATGCGTCGCGGTCGACGGGCCCGCGCCGTTCGGGCTGCCGTTCGCGGGCACGGTCTACCGGCACGTGCTGACGCTGCGCTTCGTCGAGCGCAGCAGCGGCAGCGACGCGTATCGCGTGTCGGCGGCCGTGCAGGACCGCCATCCCGATGCGTTGCTCGCGGCGCCCGCGCTCGTGCGCAGCGCGCTTGCGCGCGTGCCGTTTGCGGACGGAAAGGGCTGGCTGGTGGAAACGAAGAAGCGCGACGCCGACGCGATACCCGGCGTCGTGTCGGTGAAGCCCGTTCGCGCGAACTGAGCGGGGGGGCGGTGACAGGTGCGTGCCGCGCGGCGGCGGCGCATGATGCGCACCGCCCGCCGCGCGGCGCGGGAGTTCATGCGTCGTGCCGCGTTTCGCTGCGCGAGCGCAGATACGCTTCGAACTCGGTCTTCACTTCGGGGTGGCGCAGCGCGAACTCGACCGTCGCCTTCAGATAGCCGAGCTTGCTGCCGCAGTCGAAGCGAGTGCCGCGATACTTGTATGCGAGCACCTGTTCGTCCGCGAGGAGCGCCTGGATCGCGTCCGTCAACTGCAGCTCGCCGCCCGCGCCCGGCTTGAGCGCGCGCAGATGATCGAAGATCCGCGGCTTGAGCACGTAGCGGCCGACGACGCCGAGGTTCGACGGCGCGACTTCGGGCGCGGGCTTCTCGACGATCGCCGACATCTTGATGATCGAGTCTTCCCATTCCTTGCCGTCGACGATCCCGTACGACTTCGTGTCCTCGGGCGGGATCTCCTCGACGCCGATCACCGAGCTGTGATAGTGGTCGAACACGTCGACCATCTGCTTCATCACGGGCGGATCGCCGTCGAGCAAATCGTCGGCGAGGATCACCGCGAACGGGTTGTCCGCGACGAGCTTCTCCGCGCACAGCACCGCATGGCCGAGGCCGAGCGCTTCCGGCTGGCGCACGTAGAAGCAGTCGACATGGCTCGGCTTGATGCTGCGCACGAGCTCGAGCAGCTTTTCCTTGCCGCGCGCTTCGAGCTCCGCTTCGATCTCGTACGACTTGTCGAAATGGTCCTCGATCGCACGCTTGCTGCGGCCCGTCACGAAGATCATCTCGGTGATGCCGGCTGCAATTGCTTCTTCCACCGCGTACTGGATCAACGGTTTGTCGACGACGGGCAGCATTTCCTTCGGGCTCGCCTTGGTGGCGGGCAGGAACCGCGTGCCCAGGCCCGCGACCGGGAAAACCGCCTTGGTGACTTTCAACATGATTGAACCCTTGCTCCTCGTATCGATTCGGTCGAATCAAATGGTGATTGCAGCATTATAGTGAACGCAAGATTCCTTACGGATTGTTACGCCGGCAGCCGTGCAAGCTGTGCGCCGAGTTTCGTCAACGTATTCCGAAACTCCGCGAGCCGCTTTTGCTCCTGCTCGACCACGGCGGGCGGCGCTTTCGCGACGAACGCCTCATTGCCGAGCTTCGCGTTGCACTTGGCGATTTCGCCCTCGAGGCGCGCGATCTCCTTCGACAAGCGCTCGCGTTCCGCCGCGACGTCGATCTCGACCTTCAGCACCAGCTTGTTGTCGCCGACGATCGCGATCGGCGCGCCGTGCGCGTCGGCGTCGAGCGCCGCTTCGTCCGGCAGCACGCGCACTTCGGACAGGCGCGCGAGCGCCTGCACGTAGGGCGCGAACGCCCGCAGCTTCGCGGCGTCGCCGGCCGCGAGGAGCGGCACCTTGGTCGCCGGGGAAAGGTTCATCTCGCCACGCAGATTACGACATGCATCGACCACTGCCTTCAGTTCGGCCGCCCACTGTTCGGAAGCCTCGTCGAGCTTCTTCGGCTCGGCGACCGGATAGGCCTGCACCATCAGCGACGCTTCACCCTCCGCCTTGCCCGCCGGATAGCGGCCGGCGAGCGGCGCGACCTTCTGCCACAGCGCCTCGGTGATGAACGGAATAATCGGGTGCGCGAGGCGCAGCACCGTTTCCAGCACGCGCAGCAGCGTGCGGCGCGTCGCGCGCTGTTGCTCGGGCGTGCCGTTCTGGATCTGCACCTTCGCGAGCTCGAGATACCAGTCGCAGTATTCGTCCCAGACGAACTTGTAGATCGCGTTCGCGATGTTGTCGAAGCGATAGTCGGCGAAGCCCTTCGCGATGTCCGCCTCGACGCGCTGCATGAGCGACACGATCCAGCGGTCCGCCGGCGAGAAATCGAGATAGCCGCCGGGGCCGCAATCGCCCGCGCCGCAGACTTCCGGCTTGTCGAAGCCGCAGTCGTGGCCTTCGCAGTTCATCAGCACGAAGCGCGTCGCGTTCCACAGCTTGTTGCAGAAGTTGCGATAGCCTTCGCAGCGCGCGAGATCGAAGTTCACGTTGCGCCCGAGCGTCGCCATCGACGCCATCGTGAAGCGCAGCGCGTCGGTGCCGAACGCGGGGATGCCGTCCGGGAATTCCTTGCGCGTCTTCTTCTCGATCGACGCCGCCTGCTTCGGATTCATCAGGCCCGTCGTGCGCTTCGCGACGAGCGCGTCGAGGCCGATGCCGTCGACGATGTCGATCGGGTCGAGCGTGTTGCCCTTGCTCTTCGACATCTTCTGGCCTTCGGCGTCGCGCACGAGGCCGTGCACGTACACGGTCTCGAACGGCACCTTGCCCGTGAAGTGCGTCGTCATCATCACCATCCGGGCGACCCAGAAGAAGATGATGTCGAAGCCGGTGACGAGCACCGACGACGGCAGGAAATGTTTCATCTCGGGCGTCTCGTTCGGCCAGCCGAGCGACGAGAACGGCACGAGCGCCGACGAGAACCACGTGTCGAGCACGTCGTCGTCGCGCCTGAGCGCGCCCGCGTAGCCCTTCGCGGCGGCCTGCGCGCGCGCGTCTTCCTCGCTGCGCGCGACGAAGATCTCGCCGTTCTCGCCATACCACGCGGGAATCTGATGGCCCCACCACAGCTGGCGCGAGATGCACCAGTCCTGGATGTTCTCGAGCCACTGGTAGTAGGTGGTCGTCCAGTTCTCGGGCACGAACTTGATCTGGCCGCGGCGCACGACGTCGAGCGACACCTCGGTGATCGACTTGCCCGGATGGAACGTGCCTTCCGGCGCGGGCTTCGTCATCGCGACGAACCACTGGTCGGTCAGCATCGGCTCGATCACGACGCCCGTGCGGTCGCCGCGCGGCACCATCAGCTTGTGCGGCTTCACCGATTCGAGGAAGCCCTGCGCGTCGAGCTCGTCGACGACGGCCTTGCGCGCGTCGAAGCGGTCGAGGCCGCGGTACGCCGCGGGCGCGTTGTCGTTGATCTTCGCGTCGAGCGTGAGGATCTCGATCGGCGCGAGCTGGTGGCGCTGGCCGACCTGGTAGTCGTTGAAGTCGTGCGCGGGCGTCACCTTCACGACGCCCGTGCCGAATTCGCGATCGACGTAGTCGTCCGCGATGATCGGAATCTCGCGGTCGCAAAGCGGCAGCTTCACGCGCTGGCCGACGAGATGCTTGTAGCGCTCGTCTTCCGGATGCACCATCACCGCGACGTCGCCGAGCATCGTCTCGGGGCGCGTCGTCGCGACGGTCAGGTGGCCCGAGCCGTCCGCGAGCGGGTATCGGATGTGCCAAAGATGGCCGTTTTCCTCTTCGCTCACGACCTCGAGATCGGACACGGCGGTGAGTAGCACGGGGTCCCAGTTCACGAGGCGCTTGCCGCGATAGATGAGCCCTTGCTCATAGAGGCGGACGAACACTTCGCGCACGGCTTCCGACATCTTGTCGTTCATCGTGAAGTACTCGCGCGACCAATCGGGCGACGCGCCGATGCGGCGAACCTGGCCCGTGATCGTCGAGCCGGACTGCTCCTTCCATTCCCATACGCGCTCGACGAATTTCTCGCGGCCGAGATCGTGGCGCGACACGCCCTGCGCATCGAGCTGGCGCTCGACGACGATCTGCGTCGCGATGCCCGCGTGGTCGGTGCCGGGCACCCACAGCGTGTTGTGGCCGAGCATCCGGTGGTAGCGCACGAGCCCGTCCATGATCGTCTGATTGAACGCGTGGCCCATGTGCAGCGTGCCCGTCACGTTCGGGGGCGGCAACTGGATCGAGAAGTCCGGCCGGCTCGGGTCGAGCGCGGGGGTCGCATAGCCGCGCTTTTCCCATTCCGGCCCCCATTGGGATTCGATGGTCTGGGGCTCGAAACTCTTCGCAAGCGTGGTGTCGCTCATGGTTGGAAATTCGCCGAAAGATGGGGTGATTGATGCGGAAACCTTCGATTATAAATGGATGCGCATCCGCCCGGGCGGCGCGGGCCGCGCGCGATTTATAATGTCAGGCCCGCGTCCACCCGCTCGACTGTTTTCTCTCCATGCCCGATCTGCTCGCGAATCTGAACCCCGAACAACTCGCCGCCGTCACGTTGCCGAACGAGCCGGCGCTGATCCTCGCCGGGGCGGGCAGCGGCAAGACCCGCGTGCTCATCACGCGTATCGCGTGGCTGATCCAGCAGGGCTATGCGTCGCCCGCCACCGTGCTCGCCGTCACGTTCACGAACAAGGCCGCGCGCGAGATGATGGCGCGCCTGTCCGCGATGATGCCGATCGACACGCGCGGGATGTGGATCGGCACGTTCCACGGCCTGTGCAACCGGATGCTGCGCGCGCACTTCCGCGACGCGGGGCTGCCGCAGACGTTCCAGATCCTCGACACCGCCGACCAGCTCTCCGCGATCAAGCGGCTGATGAAGGCGGCCAACGTCGACGACGAGAAGTACCCGCCGAAGAACGTCCAGTACTTCATCAACAACGCGAAGGAGCAGGGGCTGCGTCCCGACAAGGTCGACGCGACCGACAGCTTCAACCGCAAGTTCGTCGAGCTGTACCAGGCGTACGACCAGCAATGCCAGCGCGAGGGCGTCGTCGATTTCCCCGAGCTGCTGTTGCGCTGCTACGAGCTGCTCGCGCACAATCCGCCGCTGCGCGCGCACTACCAGGCGCGCTTCAAGCACATCCTCGTCGACGAGTTCCAGGACACGAACAAGCTGCAGTACGCGTGGCTCAAGCTTCTCGCGGGCGGCCACAACGCGATCTTCGCGGTCGGCGACGACGACCAGTCGATCTACGCGTTCCGCGGCGCGAACGTCGGCAACATGCGCGACTTCGAGAACGAATTCCGCGTGCGCAACCTGATCAAGCTCGAGCAGAACTACCGGTCGCACGGCAACATCCTCGATGCGGCGAACCACCTGATCGCGAACAACGCGCACCGGCTCGGCAAGAACCTGCGCACCGACGCGGGCCACGGCGAGCCCGTGCGCGTCTACGAGGCGGCCACCGACGCGCAGGAAGCCGCGTGGATCGTCGAGGAGATCCGCTCGCTCGTGAATTCGGGCCTCGCGCGCAGCGAGGTCGCGGTGCTGTACCGGAGCAACGCGCAGTCGCGCTCGATCGAGCACACGCTGATGACGGCGGGCATTGCGTACCGCGTGTACGGCGGCTTGCGCTTCTTCGAGCGCCAGGAAGTGAAGCACGCGCTCGCGTATCTGCGCCTCATCGACAACCCGAACGACGACACCGCGTTCGCGCGCGTCGTCAACTTCCCGACGCGCGGCATCGGCGCGCGTTCGATCGAGCAGCTCGCCGATGCCGCGCGCCTGTACGATTGCTCGATGGCGGCCGCGATCCCGTACGTGGCGGGCAAGGCGGGCTCGAGCCTCGCGTCGTTCGCGAACCTGATCGCGAAGATGCGCGCGGAAACCGCGCAGATGAGCTTGCCCGAGACGGTCGAGCACGTCGTGCGCGCGAGCGGCCTTGCGGATTTCTATCAAGGCGAGCGCGAAGGGCAGGATCGTCTCGAGAACCTGCAGGAACTGGTGAACGCGGCCACCGCGTTCGTCTCCGAGGAAGGCTACGGGCTCGACACGCCCGCGCGTTCGATTCCGCTGCATGCGCGCGCGAGCGCGGCGCCGGAGCTCGCCGCGGGCGGCGCCGACCCGGCCGACGCGGTGCTCGCGCCCGCGAACCTCGCCGATCCCGCGCAGAACCCGGATGCGATGACGCCGCTCGCCGGCTTCCTGTCGCACGCGTCGCTCGAGGCGGGCGACAACCAGGCGCAGGCGGGCCAGGACGCGGTGCAGTTGATGACGGTCCATGCGGCGAAGGGGCTCGAGTTCGCCGCGGTGTTCATCACCGGGCTCGAAGAGGGGCTCTTCCCGCACGAGAACAGCGCGCTCGAATCCGACGGCCTGGAGGAGGAGCGCCGGCTGATGTACGTCGCGATCACGCGTGCGAAGGAGCGGCTCTATCTGTCGTTCGCGCAGAGCCGGATGCTGCACGGCCAGACCCGCTACAACATCCGCTCGCGCTTCTTCGACGAGCTGCCGCAGCACGTGCTCAAGTGGCTCACGCCGAAGGTCGAGGCGGGCGCGCGCTGGGGCGGCCGCTCGGACAACGCCGGTTGGGGCCGCGACTGGTTCGCGCGGCCGGGCGGCGGCGCGCGGGAGAGCGTGGTCGACGCGGCGGTGTCCGCGCCGCTGCCCGCGTTCGCAAACCAGCAGCGCGAGGCGCAGAACGGCTTGCGGATCGGCCAGCAGGTGTTCCACACGAAGTTCGGCGAAGGCACGGTGACCGCGCTCGAAGGCAGCGGCACCGACGCGAAGGCGCAAGTCAAATTCAAGCGGCACGGCGAGAAGTGGCTCGCGCTGGCGGTCGCGAAACTGCAGGCGGTCGAATGAATCAGCAGACGTCTTTCGACCGGCCGCTCGGCATCCTTGCCGCGCTGCCGGAGGAGTTGGGCGACCTCGTCGCCGCGATGCGCGCCGACGGGCCCGTCGACACGATCACGCTCGGCCGGCGCGAGTACCACGTCGGCGTCGCGCACGGCGTGCCGTGCATCGTCACGCTCGCGCGGGTCGGCAAGGTCGCGGCGGCCGCGACGGCGAGCGCGCTCATTCATCGCTTCGACGTGCGCGCGATCGTGTTCACGGGCGTCGCGGGCGGCGTCGCGAGCGACGTGAGCGTCGGCGACGTGGTCGTCGCCGGCGCGCTGCTGCAGCACGATCTCGACGCGTCGCCGCTCTTTCCGCGCTTCGAGGTGCCGCTGCTCGGGCTCACGCGCTTCGCGGCCGACGCGGCGCTCGCTGCGCAACTGAAGGCGGCCTGCACGCGCTTCGTCGACGAGGAAGGCGAGACGCTGAACGCGCGCTTCCGGCTGCGCGGCGCGCGCGTGCACGAAGGGCTCATCGTCAGCGGCGACCGCTTCGTGTCGAGCGAGCGCGAAGTGCGCGCGCTGCGCGACGCGCTGCCGGACGCGCTCGCGGTCGAGATGGAAGGCGCGGCGCTCGCGCAGGTGTGCCACGAGTACGGCGTGCCGTGCGCGATCGTCCGCACGATCTCCGATACCGCCGACGATCACGCGAGCACATCGTTCACGACGTTCCTGACCGACATCGCCGGCAGCTATTCGTCAGGCATCCTGAAGCGGTTTCTGGCCGCGCACGCGAAGGCGCGCGTGGCTTGATCCGCATGCGGCGCGGGGCGGTGCGCTCTCGCGACCGCCTTCGCCCGCCGCCCGGGCTCCTCGGTCCTCCATCCGGACAGCGCGGACCGCACGGATCATCCGGACCATACCGACCATACGGAGGACCGCCGCGGCCGCGTCGGCCGCGAGCGGTTGACGGTTGCGCCGCGCGCGCCGCCCCGTCAGCCGCCTTGCTTGCCGAGCGTCTTCCTGCCCTCGAGGTTCGGCAGAAACACCGTCAACACGCCGATCAGCGGCAGGAACGAACAGACCTTGTAGACGAACGCGATGCTCGTCGCGTCGGCGAGCTGGCCGAGCACCGCCGCGCCGACGCCGCCGAGGCCGAACGACAGCCCGAAAAACAGCCCGGCAACCGTCCCGACCTTGCCCGGAATCAGCTCCTGGCCGTAGACGATGATCGCCGCGAACGCCGACGCGAGCACGACGCCGATCACGATGGTCAGCACCGTGGTCCAGAACAGATTCGCATACGGCAGCATCAGCGTGAACGGCGCGACGCCGAGGATCGACGTCCAGATCACGTACTTGCGTCCGATCCGGTCGCCGACCGGCCCGCCGATGATCGTGCCCGCCGCGACGGCCGCGAGGAACACGAACAGATGGATCTGCGCGGCCTGCACCGACAGGTGGAACCTGTCGATCAGATAGAACGTGAAATAGCTGTTGATGCTCGCGAGATAGAAGTACTTCGAGAACACGAGCATCACGAGCACGCCGAGCGCGAGCCCGATCTGGCGGCGCGACAGCGTCGGATGCGCGGCGTGCGCGGCCTTTTTCCGCGCGGCCGGATGGCGCTGATACCAGCGGCCGATCTGAACGAGCACGAAGATCGCGACGAGCGCCGCGGCCGAGAACCACGCGATGCTGCGCTGGCCGTGCGGGATCACGATCAGCGCGGCGAGCAGCGGCCCGAGCGACGAGCCGGCGTTGCCGCCGACCTGGAACAGCGACTGCGCGAGCCCGTGCCGGCCGCCCGACGCCATCCGCGCGACGCGCGACGATTCCGGATGAAACACCGACGAGCCGCAGCCGACGAGCGCGGCCGCGACGAGCAGGAACGGGAACGTCGGCGCGAACGCCATCAGCAGCAGGCCCGTGAGCGTGAAGCCCATGCCGACGGGCAGCGAGAACGGCTGCGGGCGCTTGTCCGTGTACAAGCCGATCACGGGCTGCAGCAGCGACGCGGTGATCTGGTACGTGAGCGTGATGAGGCCGATCTGCGCGAACGACAGCGAGAATTCCGATTTCAGCATCGGATAGATCGCGAGGATCAGCGACTGGATCATGTCGTTGAGCAGATGCGAGAAGCTGATCGCGCCGAGCACCGGGTAGACGGTGCGAGAGACGGCGGCGGCCGGCGCGGCCGGTGCGGGCGAGGTGTCGGGACGGGCAATGGACGGGCGGTTGTCGAGGCTGGTTTCCATAGGAATGCGAGTGTCTCGGAAGGGGCGCTGCGTGCTCGAAAGGGCACTGCACGTGTTTTTCTTTGATGGGTCAACGAAGTGTAATGTGGCTCATCGGCAATGTCCGGCCAACTTTTGTCGCGAATCGGACAATTCTGCGCGCGACCGTTGCGCGCATTCGCACGCCGGCCGCGTGTTTAGCGTTTGCGCGGCGTTCCGCCGGGCGTCGCGCCCGAAACGGCGGGTTTTACCCCACTCAAGAAAAAAAAGCGCCTGCCGTAGATTCCGTCGAGACGTATCGCGTGAGCGCCGACGGTCATGCCGAAACCGCCTTTTCGGCCGCAGCATCAGAACGGGGATCCATCGATGAAAGGAGTATCGCTGCACGGCAAGCACTTCCTGCCCGACGACGCGCCTGGGAACCGCGGGCGCACGCCCAAGCCCGGCAAGCCACGCCGCGCGCGCCGCGCATGGTCGGTGAAGACGACGCTGCGCGCCGCGTTCGCGCTGCTGCTCGTCGGCACGCTCGCCGTCGGCCTGTTTTCGCTCGCGCAGATCAGCCGGCTCAACAGTTCGATCAAATCCGTGTACGAGCAGGGGCACGTCGCGAGCCGCGCGGCCGAGGAAGTGCGCGCGTCGGTGCTGCGCGCGAGCCGCGCGCAGAAGATGCTGATCACGGCGACGACCGCGAGGGAGCGAGACGATCTCGGCGCGGACATCGACAAGGGGCTCGCCGCGATCGGCACCGAGCTCGCGACGCTGCAGCGGCACGCGGACGGCGCGGCCGACGACGCCGCGCGCATGAAGGCGTTCGGCGCGGCGGTGGGCACATGGAGCACGCATCTGCGCGACTTCGTGAAGCTCGTGCGCGAGCAGCCGCTCGACCTGTCGCAGATGAGCTGGCAGGTCGGCTCTCAGGACGTGTCGCTGCTCGTCGAGACGGGCAAGCTCGAGAAGCTCGTCGACGGGCTCGTCGACGCGCGCGGCGAGGCGTCGAAGGCGACGCTCGACGCGTCGGGCGCGATATTCCGCGAATCGTTCGCGATGCTCGCCGCGATGACGGCGGCGCTCGTCGTGCTCGCGTTCGTGATCGCCGCGTGGGTCGTGCGGCGGCTCGGCGCGCAACTGGGCGGCGAGCCCGCGTATGCGAAGGAGATCGCGGTCAGCATTTCGCGCGGCGATCTGTCGAATGCGATCAGGCTCGACACGCGCGATCGCGACAGCATGCTGCACGCGCTGCGCGACATGCAGGAGGGCCTGGCCGGCACCGTGCGCGAGATTTCCGCGAGCGCCGAGGCGATCGCGTCCGCGGCGGGCGAGATCGCGATGGGCAATCTCGATCTGTCGCAGCGCACCGAGCAGCAGGCGGTCGCGCTCGAGCGCACCGCGACGAGCATGGGGCAACTGACGTCGACCGTCCACCAGAACGCGGAGAACGCGCGTCAGGCGAGCGCGCTCGCGGCGAACGCGTCGTCGGTCGCCGAGGCGGGCGGCTCGGTCGTCGGCCGCGTGGTCGCGACGATGAACGAGATCGACGAGAGCGCGAAGAGCATCCGCGACATCATCGGCGTGATCGAGAGCATCGCGTTCCAGACCAACATCCTCGCGCTGAACGCGGCCGTCGAGGCGGCGCGCGCGGGCGAGGAAGGGCGCGGATTTTCGGTCGTCGCGAGCGAGGTGCGCTCGCTCGCGCAGCGCTCGGCGACGGCCGCCAAGGAGATCAAGGCGCTGATCGGCGCATCGGTCGAGCGGGTCGCGAACGGCGCGGTGCTCGCGCAGGACGCCGGGCGCACGATGGACGAGGTCGTGCGCGCGGTGAAGCGCGTGACCGACATCATGGGCGAGATCTCCGCCGCATCGAACGAGCAGAGCTCGGGCATCGACGCGATCGAGCGCGCGGTCACGCAGATGGACGCCGGCACGCAGCAGAACGCGGCGCTCGTCGAGGAGGCGGCCGCCGCCGCGCGCTCGCTCGACGAGCAGGCGCAGATGCTCAAGGCGATGGTCGGGCGCTTTCACTTGCCCGCGCACGCGGTGGGTTGAGCGCGCGCGATGCGGCCGTCGCGCCGCATCGCGCCGAAGCGGGGCGCGCCGCGCGTTCGGCGGGCGGCCGGGCGGGCATGGCCGGCGCGTTTTCTTCCGCACATCCGCCGAAACGCGAACGGCCGGCATGCCACCGCATGCCGGCCGTTTTTGCGTCGTGCGCGGCGGGCCGCGTGCTGCGCGCCGCGCCGTATCCGCGCGGCGAACCGCCGCTTGTTCCGCGCGCCGCGCTACGACTTGCGCTTGCCGCCGTCGTCCGGCTCGACGATCACCGTGCAGGTCGTGCCGGCCGACAGCACGAGATCCTTCGGCACCTCGTCGATATGGATGCGCACCGGCACGCGCTGCGCGAGCCTCACCCAGTTGAACGTCGGGTTCACGTCGGCGACGAGGTCGCGGCTCTGCGGATTGTCTCGGTCGTAGATGCCGCGCGAGATGCTCTCGACGTGGCCTTTGAGCACGCCGCCGCTCATCAGCCGCATCTCGGCCTTCGCGCCGATCTTCACGCGCGGCAGCTTCGTTTCCTCGAAGTAGCCGTAGACCCAGAACGAATGGCTGTCGACGATCGCGAGCTTCGCCTGGCCGGCCGTCGCGTAGTCGCCCTTGAATACCTGCAGGTTCGTCACGTAGCCGTCGACGGGCGCGACTACGCGCGTGCGCTCGAGATTGAGCTTCGCGGCGTCGAGCGCGGCGAGCGCCTGCTGGTACTGCGCGTCGGCGCTCGATGCGGTCTGCATCGAGTTCTCGCGGCTTTCCTTCGATACGACGAGCGCATCGAGATCCGCGCGGCGCGCGGCGTCGGCGCGGCGCATCTGCAGCTCCGCACGGCGGGCGGCGACGGCCGCCTGCGCCTGCTCGACCGCGATCTGGTAATGCGACGGGTCGATCTGCATGATCAGGTCGCCCTTTTTCACGAACTGGTTGTCGCGCACCGGCAAGTCGACCACCGCGCCCGACACGTCGGGCGCGACGTTGACGATCTCCGCGCGCACGCGGCCGTCGCGGGTCCACGGCTCGTCCATGTAATGGACCCACAGCGTGCGCCCGATCAGGATCGCGACGATGAGGATGGCGGCTGTCGCGACGAAGCCGAAAAGTTTTCGCAAGAGCATGGTTCGATTCATATCAACGGTAGACGGCGAGGCTCAGCCCGCCGCAAATGCACACGAGAAGGCTTGCCCGGAACAGTGACGGGTGCCAGACGACGCGATAGAGGCCCGTGTACGCGAGCAGGCGGTCGATCAGCCAGGTCGCGAACGCGCCGATGACGAACATCAGCACGACGGCCGGCACGTAGGCGTCGAGAATGGCGAGGTCGCGCGGCATCATGACGAAACTCCTTGTCGGTCGGGCGACACGCGCGCGCCGTTGAGCGCGGCGAGCGGCGATTCGGGATCGAGCAGCGCGGTGCGCACGAAATGCAGGTGCGACAGGACTCGCTGCATCTGGTGGCGCTCCTCGCGCGGCGGCGCGAACGCGACGAGCGCCTGCTGCGTCGCCGCGATCGCGTCGACGGCGGCGGCAAGCGCCGCGTCGAAGCGTGCCGAGGTCGGCTTGCCGAACAGCGCGGCGAGCGCGTCGCGCGCCGCTTCGATCTTGCGCCGCCACGGCATCGTCGCCGCGTAGCGCGGATCGTGCGGCAGCGCCGCGAGCTCATGGCGCAGATCGATCACCGCGTTGCCGGTCTCGAGCACCGCGAACATCCAGCGCAGCGCGTCGCGTTGCGCGTCGGGCTGGTCGGCGGACAGGCCGTGCGCCTGGAACATCAGATCGCGCGCGCCGCTTTCGAAGCGCGTGCGCAGCCCCGGCAGCCGCGCGTGGCACGCGGCCACCGCCTGATGGCGCAGATCGGCGAACAGGCGCTTCTTGAGCCACGGCGCGCTCGGCGGGAACAGCACGGCGAACGCGATCGCCGACACGATCATCGACAGCACGAGCGCGAGCGCGTCGTTCATGAAGCCGACCGGGTCGTAATGCGTGAGGTTCTCCGGGCCCGCGAGCGTGCAGAAGAAGATCAGGTAGCCCGCGCCGCAGCCCGCGTACTTCGGCTTGAGGGACATGAACACCCCGGGCGCGAGGAACGGCGCGAGCGCTGCGCACAGCAGCACGAAGCCGTCGATGTGCGGATAGACGCCGAACATCAGCACGAAGCCCGTGACGACCGCGAACGCGGTGCCGAGCGCCATCTGCGCGGCCATCCTGGTCGGCTGCGGCGACGACGACGCGAGCGCGCACACGGCCGCCGCGTTCAGCACGAGCATCACCCCGCTCGGCCACGCGCTGTAGATCCAGAACACGCTCAGAAGCAGCATCACGCTCGCGGTGCGGATGCCCGCGATCAGCGCGGCCGTCGCGTTCGTGCGCGGCTCGTAGCGCTCGATCCAGCGCTCGCGCTCGTGCGTGCTCGCGGCGAGCGACGCGTAGGTCGCCGCGTATGCGTGCAGATCGGTGATGAAGCGGTACAGCAGCTCGGATGCAGTGTCGAAATCGAGGAGCGGGAAATCCGGCTGCGTTTCGTGCTCGGCGCGCGTCGCGCGAATGCGGCGCGGCAGCGCGTCGCGGTACGCGAGCAACTGCTCGGCCGCGCGCGCGGCGTCGGCGGACGTGCGCACGTGCTCGCCGTCGTTCGACAGCAGCGGCGCGATCTCGCGGAAATACGGCTCGAGCGCGTCGACGGCCTGCGCGCTCGTCGCGTGCAGCCGGTTCATCAGTTGATGCAGCGCGTGGAAGCGGCTCGATGCGGTCATGAACTCGCTGTTCAGGCGCGACAGCCGGCCGCTGCGCATCCGCGTGTCCGGGTTCTCGAACACGGCCATGCTGCGCGCGGCCTCGAAACCGACGACGTCCGCGACGAAGCGCGTATGCACGCTCTCGATCTTCGAGCGGTCGAGCGCGCCCGCGAGCGCGGCCGCGACGTAATCGACGAATGCGCCGAAGCGCCGGCGCACCGTCGTACGCATCTGTTCGCCCGTGTATTGCGGGAAGACCAGCGCGCTCACGATACCCGCCGACAGGATGCCGACCGAGATCTCGGAGACGCGCGTCATCGCGGTCATGAACGCGCCGTTCGGCGCCTGCGACGCGGGCAGGCCGATCAGCGCGGCCGTGTAGCCGGCGAGCAGGAAGCCGTAGCTGCGAAAGTTGCGGTTGCGCGCGGCGCCCGCCGTGCAGGCGGCCACCCACAGCGCGACCGCGAGCAGGAACAGCACCGGCTGCTGCGGGAACAGGCCGACGAGCGCGAGCGTCGCGGTCAGGCCGACGAACGTGCCGATGAGCCGGTAGAAGCTCTTCGCGAACACCGCGCCGCTCTGCGGCTGCATCACGATGAACACGGTCGTCATCGCTGTCTTCGGCGCGGGCAGATCGAGCACCATCGATACGCCGAGCGCGAGGAACGCGGCGGCGAGCGCCTTCGCGAGATAGAGCCAAGCGGCGCCGTCGGTGCGCGCCCAGTCGCTCATCGACGCGACGAGCGCGGCGCCGGCCGATTGCGGCGGGGGGGCGGAAGCGGGGGAGGCGGCTGACATGATCGGCTCCTCGGTTAGCGGATGGCGGGCGCGGCGGCGCTCGCCGGCGCCCGCGCGCGAGCGGCGTGCGCGGGGGCTGCAGCGGGCGTGGTGGCCGATGCGCGCGTATTGTCGGTTGCGCGGTCGGCGCCGGCCGAGACCGCAGCGCCGATGCCGGCGGCACGGCTTCCTGCCGGCGCGCCCGACACGGATGCGGCGGCCGAAGCGGACGAGGCCGCCGAAGCGTCCGAAGCGTCCGCGCGCCGCGCATCGCCCGCCGGCGTGTCATGCGGTGCGTCGCCCGCGGTTTCGAGCCCGCCGCCGAGCGCGGCCATCAGCGACGCGTGCGCGGCAAGACGCGCGGCCTCGACGCGCGTCTGGTTCTCCTGCGCGGTCAGCAACTGGCTCTGCGCGATGAGCACGTTCACGTAGTCGGTGAGCCCGCGGCTGAAGCCCGTGTGCGAAAGATCGTACGATCGCCGCGTGAGCGAGACCGCGCGCGCCGCGTCCTTCTGTTGCGAGTCGAGCGAGCGCAGGCGCACGACGTTGTCGGCGATGTCCTTCAGCGCGCCGACGATCGTCTGGTTGTAGTGCTCGACCGCTTGGTCGTAGCCCGCCGCGGCGACGCCCAGTTGCGCGCGCAGCCGGCCGCCCTCGAAGATCGGCAGCGTGAGCGCGGGGCCCGCCGACCAGCCGCCGTTCATCGCGCGCAGGAACGTCGCGAACGGCGCGCTGACCGCGAAGCCGCCGAGCGACGCGATCAGGTCGACGTTCGGATAGAACGCGGCCTTCGCGACGTCGATGCCGCGCGCCTGCGCGTCGACCGTCCAGCGCGCGGCGACGACGTCCGGCCGGCGGCCGATCAACTCCGCGGGCAGCGCGGACGGCAGGCCGGCGTTCGCGTCGAGCGCGAGCTTCGGCCGCCCGAGCGACGCGCCCGCGCCGGGCCCCTTGCCCGCGAGCGCGGCGAGCTGATGGCGGCCCAACTGGATCGCCTCTTCGTACGAATCGATCTGCCGCGAATAATCGGGCAGCGGCGCCTCGGCCTGGCTCACTTCGAGCTGCGTGCCGATGCCCGCGCGCAGGCGCTTGCGCGCCAGTTCGGCGAGCTCGTTCTGGCGGTCGTAGGTCGCGTGCGCGATGTCGAGGAGCGCGTAGTTCTTTGCGAAATCGATGTACGCGCGCACCACGTTCGCTTCGAGCTCGAGCTGCGCGGCGCGCGCGTCGGCCGCGCGGGCGCGCGCCGCGTCGAGCGCGCGCTGCGCGTTGTTCTTGTCCTTGCCCCAGAGGTCGAGGTGGTACGACAGGCTCAACGTGCCCGTGTTGTTCCAGGTGTCGGCGTTCGCGAGCGGGCCTGGGCCGTAGTAGACGTTGTCCGGCCAGTGCTGGCGCATCAGTGACAGGTTGCCGTTCAACTGCGGCAGTTCCTCGGCATGCGCGACGCGCGCGAGCGACTGCGCCTCGCGCACGCGGGCCTGCGCGGCGGCAAGCGACGGGTTGCCGGCGAGCGACGCGGCGATCCACGCGTCGAGCTGCGGATCGCGATACGCGCGCCACCAGTCGGCCGCGGGCCAGCCCGCGTCGCGCTCGGCCGCCGCGATCGCCGCGCCCGCATCGAGCGACGCCGGATCGATCTGCTTTGCTTGCGGTGCAACATCGCCCATGCTTGCACATCCGGCCATTATTAATGAGATTGCAAGAACCGCGAGTGCAAACGTCCCTCTTGTTGCCGGAGACTGCACGATTTTCTCCCTTTCGGATAAAGATGAGTCGGGTACGATTATATTTTTTTGCGGATTGCCGAATAAACCGACAATGGTGCAACGCATTCTTACTGTCATTGAGATAATATTGGTGGATCTTTATGCAACAATCCTCCCGGATTCAATAGGGAAATAGCATGGATACGCTCCAAAACATGCGTGTGTTCGTTCGCGTGGTCGATGCGGGCAGCTTCACGGCGGCGGCGCAGCAGCTCAATACGACGACCGCGTACGCGTCGCGCGCGGTGTCCGATCTCGAGGCGCACCTGCGCACGCGTCTTTTGAACCGTACGACGCGGCGCATCGCGCTCACCGAGGCGGGCGAGCGCTATCTGCAGCGCTGCGAGCAGATCCTCGCATACGTCGAGCAGGCGGAGGCCGAGGCGAGCGACGCGCATGCGCGCCCGTCCGGCAAGCTGAAGGTGCACTGCATGACGAGCCTCGGCCAGCACTACACGGTGCCCGCGGTGTCGCGCTACCGGCAGCGCTATCCGGAGGTCCAGGTCGACCTGACGCTCGCGCAGCGGCTGCCGGATCTTCTCGACGAAGGCTTCGACGTGTCGCTCGTCGTCGGCCGCGAACTGCCCGATTCGGGGCTCGTGTCGCAGCGGCTCGGCGAGACGTTCAGCGTCGTCTGTGCGTCGCGCGGCTACATCGAGACGCACGGCGCGCCGCAGCGGCCGCAGGATCTCGCGGGCCACGTGTGCCTCGGGATGGTCGCGCCGGGCCTGTACTGGGACGAATGGAAACTGATGGGGCCGCACGGCGAGGAGAGCGTGACGCTCGCGCCGCCGCCGTTTCGCGTGAACGTCGCGGAAGCGCTCGCGGCCGGCATCCGCGAGGGAATGGGCATCGGCGTTCTGCCGCTCTATTCGGCGATCGCCGGGCTGCGCCACGGCGATTTCGTGCGCGTGATGCCCGAATACCGTTCGCACGTGATGAACATCTACGCGCTCTATGCATCGCGCCAGTATCTCGATGCGAAGATCCGCACGTGGGTCGATTTCCTGCGCGACGAGCTGCCGTCGATCCTCGAAGCCGACGAAGCGGCGCTCGAGCGCTTCACCGTGCAGACCTGACGGTAACGCGGCGCGCGACGCGGAATTGACGCATTTTGACGCTGTCGCAACACTTTCTTACGTTCACGCCGCGCCGGGTTTGCTACTGTCTTCCCATGCATTCGCTTAACGCGCGTAACGCGCTTGAACGCAATCGACGGATCGGGGAGAAATCGATGAA
Organism: Burkholderia thailandensis E264; assembly: GCF_000012365.1. Taxonomy (NCBI): domain Bacteria; kingdom Pseudomonadati; phylum Pseudomonadota; class Betaproteobacteria; order Burkholderiales; family Burkholderiaceae; genus Burkholderia; species Burkholderia thailandensis. The sequence goes on along the minus strand of NC_007651.1, from coordinate 2,986,380 downwards.
TACGCCTCTGCTGATGGGTTTGGGCGCGCTCGCGCTGTTCGGCGCAATCGGCGTCGCCGCGTCGCGCGAGCTGTTGCGCGCGATCGACGCGCAGCACCGGCGTGCGCCGGTGCCGGTGCGCGCGCGCACGCACCGGCCGCATCGGGACGGCCGCCGCATCGTGCTCTGAACGTTCCGCGCGCGGTTGGGTTGTCCTTTGCGTTGTCGCGCGCACGCGTCACGCGAGCGTGACGACCTTGTCCCATTCGAACGACGGATTTTCCCGCTCGCCGGTGCGCCGGCGAATGTAGCCGTGCGGATTGCAGACGACGCGCGTACCTTCCGCCGTCGCGTAGTCGAACGACGTGTGCGTGTGCCCGTGAATCCAGAGCGAGACGGGCGGCCGCACGAGCGCGCTCAGGTCGCTGATGAAGCCGGCTGACGCGAGATCGTCGGCGTAGCGCGCGGCCAGGCTCGCGCGAAGCGGCGCGTGGTGCGTGACGACGATCGTCGCGCCCGGCCACGGTTTCGCGAGCTCGCGCTCGAGCCACGCGCGGGCGGTGCGATGCAGCGCGAGCGCGTCGCGCGGCGCGAAATCGCGCGGGGCCGGACCGGACGCCGTTGCGGCGGGCGCGTTTGCCCCCGCCGCATGGCGGGCATGCGCCGCCGCATCGGCTGCCGACGCTTCCATCGATTCACCCATCGGTTCGCCGCCGGCGCCCCCCGGCCAATCCACCTGGATCAAGCCCTTGAAATCGAGCATCACGCGCTCGCACGCGACGATCGACTGCGAGCGCGCCGCCGCGTCGCTGCCGAACAGCTCGAAGTCGGTCCAGAGCGTCGTGCCGAGCACGCGGAAGCGCCCGGCCGGATCGACGTAGACGTCGTTGTTCAGGTAATGGACGTGGTCGAGCGCGGCGGCGGCGTCGCGCATCGCCGCTTCGAGCGCGCCGAACTCGCCGTCGTAATACTCGTGATTGCCGGGCACGTAGACGACGGGCGCGCCAGGATCGAACGTCTGCGCCGCCCAGCGCAAGCCCTCCGCATGATTGTGGATGTCGCCCGCGAGCACGACGAGATCCGCATGCGCGTGCGGGATCGCGTCGGGCTCGTTGCATTCGAGATGCAGGTCGGACAGCACGCGAACTTTCACGGGTGGCTCCTTCATGTCGCAATCGGCGGCGTCAGCGCAGCACCTTGCCGGGGTTCATCAGGTTGAGCGGATCGAGCGCCGTTTTCAGTGCGCGCATCAGCCCGATCTCGACGGCGGCCTTGTAGCGCTGCGCGTCGTCGATCTTCAACTGGCCGATGCCGTGCTCGGCGCTGATCGTGCCGCGATGCCGGTGGACGTTGTCGTAGACGATCCGGTTGATGGGCGCCTGGTGCGCGGCGAGGAACGCTTTCGGATCGCCGCCTTCGGGCATCTGCACGTTGTAGTGCAGGTTGCCGTCGCCGAGGTGCCCGAACGTCACCATCCGCGCGCCGGGGGCGGCCGCCTGGATCGCCGCGTCGGTCTCGTCGATGAAGCGCGCGATCGACGAGATCGGCACCGCGATGTCGTGCTTGATGTTGAGCCCTTCGTCTGCCTGCGCGAGCGGGATATGCTCGCGCAAATCCCAGAACGCGCGCGACTGCGCGAGGTTCTCGGCGACGACCGCATCGACGACGAGCCCCGCCTCGAACGCTTCCTCCATCATCTTTTCGAAGAGCGCGCGCGCGTGCGCCTCGCTTTCGTTGTCCGACAATTCGAGCAGCACCGTCTGCGGATGCGCGGCGTCGAACGGGTAGCGCAGTTGCGGGTAGTGCTTGCCGACGAGCTTCATGCAGAAGTCCGACATCAGCTCGAAGCCGGTCAGCAGCGGGCCGGCCGCGCGCTGCGCGAGCGACAGGAAATCGAGCGCCGCGTGCGGCGATTCGAGCGCGGCGAGCGCCGTGACCTTCGCGGCGGGACGCGGATGCAGCTTCATGACCGCGGCCGTGATGATGCCGAGCGTGCCCTCGGCGCCGATGAAGAGATCGCGCAGGTCGTAGCCGGTGTTGTCCTTGCGCAGCCCGCGTAGGCCATCCCAGATCTCGCCTTGCGGCGTGACGACCTCGAGCCCGAGGCACAGCTCGCGCGCATTGCCGTAGCGCAGCACGGCGGTGCCGCCCGCGTTCGTCGCGAGATTGCCGCCGATCGTGCAACTGCCTTCGGCGGCGAGGCTGAGCGCGAAGAGCCGGTCGGCTTCCTGCGCGCGCGCCTGCACGTCGGCGAGAATCACGCCCGCCTCGACGGTGATCGTGTTGTTGTGCGGATCGAGCGCGCGCACGCGGTTCAGGCGCGCGAGGCTCAGCACGGCCTGCGCGCCGCTCGCGTCGGGCGTCGCGCCGCCCGCGAGGCCCGTGTTGCCGCCTTGCGGCACGAGCGCGACGCGATGCGCGAGCGCGAGCTTCACGAGCGCCGCGACCTCTTCGGTGTTCGCGGGCCTGAGCACCGCGCACGCGGCGCCCTGGTAGCGGCGGCGCCAGTCGGTCAGGAACGGGGCGGTGTCGTGCGGATCGGTCAGCACGTGATCGGCGCCGATTGCCCGGCGGCAGGCGTCGACGAAAGCGGAGGAGGAGGTCATGGCGTTGGTTCGGAGGTCCGGCAATCGAGAAAATCAGGGGCGGGTGCGATCGGACGCGCGCGGACGGTCTTGCGAGCGCGTGGCCGTCTGCCCCGGCGCCTGCTTGGCCGCTCGTTTCGCGGCGCGCTTATACGGCGCGACATAGGCGAGCGCCGCGCCGAAGAAGCCGAGCGCGAGCGCGGCCTCGAGCCAGCCGAGCCGCGCGGACAGCCCGCCGTCCGTCATGCCGCGCACGATGCCTTCTGCAAGATAAATCAAAATCAGCATCGACGCCCACTGCAGCGTGTACACGCTGCGCCGCCATACGCCGGGCAGCGCGAGCGCGAGCGGCACGGCCTTCAGGATCAGCGCGGAGCCGCCCGGCCGCAGCGGCGCGAGCCAGGTCTCCCACGCGACGCACAGCGCGATCAGCGCGACGGCGCAGAGCGCGGCCGCGCGCGCGGCGAGCGGCTTCGCGGCAACGGGCGCGGTCATGCGGACGCGGCGCCGAGCAGCGACGCGGTGCGCGCGAGCCGCGCGCCGAGCGCGTGCGCGAGCGTCTTCTCGTCGGCGGAAATGCGCTCGTGGGTCGAGTCGGCCACGCGCGCGAAATGCGACGCGCCGTAGGGCGTGCCGCCCGTCTGCGTGACGGACAGCGCGGTTTCGGTGTAAGGGATGCCGACGATCAGCATGCCGTGGTGCAGCAGCGGCAGCATCATCGACAGCAACGTCGATTCCTGGCCGCCGTGCAGGCTGCCCGTCGACGTGAACACGCACGCCGGCTTGCCCGCGAGCGCGCCCGACAGCCATTGCGGCGTCGTGCCGTCGAGGAAGTACTTGAGCGGCGCGGCCATGTTGCCGAAGCGGGTGGGCGAGCCGAGCGCGAGCCCCGCGCATTCGTCGAGATCGCGCGGCTCCGCGTACGGCGGGCCGTCGTCGGGGATATCAGGCTGCGTCGCCTCGCAGACGGTGGACACGGGCGGCACCGTCCGGATGCGCGCCTGCATGCCGGGCACGCTGTCGATGCCCGCCGCGATCGCGAGCGCGAGTTCGCGCGTTGCGCCGTGGCGGCTGTAGTAGAGCACGAGGATGTCTTTCATAGGCCCCTTGAGTGAGCGGCTATTATAGGGGCTGAAGCCGCCGCGAAGCGTCGCGGCTCGACCTGCCGCGCCGCGCGCGGCACGTGCAGCAAAAGGAGAAAGCCGTTGCCGAAGTTGAGCGTCGATCTCGACACCATCAAGCGTCTCGCGCGCTTCGCCGCGAGGCGCAGCGCGGAAGACCGCATCCCGCAGGTCGCGGGCAGCCTCACGTTCACGACGATGCTCGCGCTCGTGCCGCTCGTGACGGTCGCCTTCGCGCTCTTCACCGCATTCCCGATGTTCGCGTCGTTCCAGAACTCGCTGCAGGGCTTCCTTGCCGATCACCTGATGCCCGCGCAGTTCAACAGCCAGATCTTCAAGTATCTGAACCAGTTCGCGTCGAAGGCGAAAGGGCTGACCACGGCGGGCCTCATCGTGCTCGTCGTCACCGCGGTGATGACGATGATGACGGTCGAATCCGCGTTCAACCTGATCTGGCGCGTGCGCAAGCCGCGGCCGTTCGCGCAGCGCGTGCTCGCGTACTGGGCGCTCATCACGCTCGGGCCGCTGCTGTTCGGCGTGAGCCTGTCGATTTCGTCGTATCTGTTCACGAAATCGCTCGCGTTCGCCGGATCGACCAGCACGCCGCCGATCTTCGAATGGCTGCTGACGGCCGCGTCGCTGCCGCTCACGGTGCTCGCGTTCACGCTGCTCTACGTGTATCTGCCGAACTGCACGGTCGCGTGGCGCGACGCCGTGGTGGGCGGCGTGTGCGCGGCGGTCGCGTTCGAGCTCGCGAAGCGGGGCTTCGGCTACTACGTGCGGCGCATTCCGACCTATACGGCGGTGTACGGCGCGTTCGCGACCGTGCCGATGTTTCTGCTGTGGATGTACCTGAGCTGGTTCGTCACGCTCGCGGGCGCGATGATCGCGTCGGCGCTGCCGGCGATCCGGGTCGGGCAGTTTCACAGAATCCACTATCCGGGCAGCGATCTGCTCGATTCGCTCGAGTTGCTCGCGCGGCTTGCCGACGCGCAGCAGGCGGGCAAGCCGGGCCACACGGCCGCGCGGCTCGCGCTGATGGCGCGCTGCGACATGGAGACGGCGCAGCGGCTCTTGTCGACGCTCGAGGAGCGCGAATGGGTTGCGCGGCTGCAAAGCGGCGGCGACGCCGCGCCGCGTTACGTGATGCTCGCGAACCCTGAGCGCCTGACGGTCGCGAATTTGTTCGACGTGCTGGTGATCGACCGCTCGGAGCTCGTCTACCAGGCGCAGCGCGGGAAGACCGAAGTCGACTGCGCGGCGCTTCTCGATGCCTTCGTGAGCGAGAAGCTCGATCTGTCGCTCGCGGAGCTGATCGAGCGCGGCAAGAGGCGTGCGTCGCGCGGGGGGCCGGACGCCGCGCGCTCGGCGTCGGCGCTGCCGCCGCGCACCGTGTGACGCGCGAACGAAGCGAACGAAGCGGACGAAGGGTGTGTCATCACGGCGTCATGCCGGGAGGGAAGCGGGAGCCTGCCCGCGGCGGACGCAACGCGCGAGCCCGCCGCAGCGGCGACGGCGCCGCGGTCGTCAGCAGGGGGGCGGTTCGTGGCCCCGTCCGAGCGGGTCAGATCGAAATCTTGCCTGTGCAGATGTCCTTGAACATCACCCAATCGCCGATCAGGCTGTAGATCGGGTGCCGGAACGTCGCCGGGCGGTTCTTCTCGAAGAAGAAGTGCCCGACCCACGCGAAGCCATAGCCGCAGACGACGGCGGCGGGCAGCCACCACCAGAGGCCGGTGGCGAGCGCCATCGCGATGCAGCCGATCACGCCGAGCGAGCCGACGAAATGCAGCCGCCGCGACGCGAGGTTGCGGTGCTCGTCCAGATAGAACGGATAGAACTCGGCGAAGCTCGCGAAATGCTCGGTATGCGCGGAATGTGCCATGACAGTCTCCTCGAGCGCCGGCCGTGGCCGCGCGGCGCGTCACGTCATCCATTGTGCGGCGGGGCGCCGCCCGCCGCAACCGGCCGCCGCGCGCTTTCCTTTTGCGGGGCTTTCCGTTAGGATCGAAAGCCGATTATGCACAGGTTGCAATAGGGGACAACGATGCGCGTCAGCGATATTCTGAAAGTCAAGGGCAATACGCTGTTCACCGTGACGCCCGATACGCCGCTGCGCAGTGCGGTCGACACGATGGCGGAACACGACATCGGCTCGCTCGTCGTGATGGAGTACGGCGATCTCGTCGGGATCCTGACGTTCCGCGAGATCATCCTGCGCCTGAAGGCGAACGGCGGCAGCGTCGGCGATGTGCTGGTGCGCACCGTGATGGACGAACCGCTCACGTGCACGCCGGAAACCGACATCGACGAAGTGCGCCGGATGATGCTCGAGCGGCACGCGCGCTACATGCCGGTGCTCGACAAGAAGGTGCTGATGGGCGTCATTTCGTTCTACGATGTCGCGAAGACGGTCGTCGAGGCGCAAAGCTTCGAGAACCGGATGCTGAAGGCATACATCCGTGACTGGCCGGAACCCGACAGCGAAGAGCGCAAGCCGCTCGCAAGCTGAGCCCGCGCGCGGCCGCGCGCGCCGGCCGCCGGGCGGCCGCATCCGTTCCGGCTTTCTTCATTCATTCTTCTTTCGCCTGCGTGCGCGATCGTGCCGACGCGACACGCGGGCGCACTCACGCATGAGCGACCCTTCCATTACGTCGACCGCGCGGCGCGAGCAGCGCCGCGCCCATCCGTCGCAGTTCGATCTGCTGCGCGAGCGCCGCTTCGGGCCGTTCTTCGCGACGCAGTTCTTGGGGGCGCTGAACGACAACGTCTTCAAGATCGGCTTCACGTCGCTCGTCACCTACCAGACGGCGAAATTCAGCGGCGTCGATCCGAAGACGGCCGCGTTCCTGATCTCGGCGATCTTCATCCTGCCGTTCGTGCTGTTCTCGGCGACGGCTGGGCAGCTCGCCGACAAGTACGACAAGGCGCGCCTCACGCGCTTCGTGAAGAGCTTCGAGATCGCGCTGATGGCGGTCGGCGCGGCGGGCTTCGTCACGCACGGCGCGCCGCTGCTCTATTTGTGCACGTTCATGATGGGCATGCACTCGACGCTGTTCGGGCCCGTCAAGTATTCGTACCTGCCGCAGCATCTGAGCGACCATGAGCTCGTCGGCGGCAACGGACTCGTCGAGATGGGCACGTTCGTCGCGATCCTGATCGGCACGATCGTCGGCGGCGCGGCGGCGGGCATCTCGGGGCGCGGCGAGCTGCTGCTCGCCGTCTGCTGCGTCGGCATCGCGCTCGTCGGGCGCGTCGCGGCGGCGGGCGTGCCGGCGACGCCCGCGCCGCAGCCGAATCTCGCGATCAACTGGAACCCGTTTTCCGAAACGTGGCGCAACCTGAAGCTCGCGCGCGAGAACCGGACGGTGTTCCTGAGCCTCCTCGGCATTTCGTGGCTGTGGTTCGTCGGCGCGACGTTCCTCACGTCGTTCTTCGGCTTCGCGAAGGACGTGCTGTCGGCGAACCCGGACGTCGTCACCGTGCTGCTCGCGACGTTCTCGTTCGGCATCGGCCTCGGCTCGCTGCTGTGCGAGCGGCTGTCGCAGCGGCGCGTCGAGATCGGGCTCGTGCCGCTCGGCTCGCTCGGCATCAGCGCGTTCGCGATTGAGCTGTACTTCGCGAGCCACGCGCTGCCCGCGCAGACGCATCTGCTGACGGTGGCCGAGTTTCTCGGCCACCCGGCGCACTGGCGCATTCTCGCCGACCTGTTCCTGCTCGCGATGTTCGGCGGCTTCTACAGCGTGCCGCTCTATGCGCTGATTCAGAGCCGCAGCGCGCCTACCCACCGCGCGCGGATCATCGCCGCGAACAACATCCTGAACGCGCTCTTCATGATCGTCTCGGCGCTGATGGCGATGCTGCTCACGAAGGCGGGCGTCAGCATTCCGGGGATCTTTCTCGTGACGGGGCTCCTGAACGTCGTCGTCGCGACGTACATCTACTCGCTCGTGCCCGAATTCCTGCTGCGCTTCATCGCGTGGGCGCTCGTGCACACGTTCTACCGGATTCGCCTCGTGCATGCGGAGCGGATTCCGGACGAAGGCGCGGCGCTTCTCGTCTGCAACCACGTGAGCTATGTCGACGCGCTCGTGCTCGCGGCGGCGAGCCCGCGGCCGATTCGTTTCGTGATGGATCACCGGATCTTCGCCACGCGCTTCGCGAGCTGGGCGTTTCGTCACGCGAAGGCGATTCCGATCGCGCCGCGCCACGAGAATCCCGAGATGCTCGCGCGTGCGTACGACGCCTGCGAGGCCGCGCTGCGCGAGGGCGAGCTCGTCTGCATCTTCCCGGAAGGCAAGCTGACGAAGACGGGCGATGTCAACCCGTTCCACCACGGCGTCACCGAGATCCTGACGCGGACAGGCGTGCCCGTCGTGCCGATGGCGCTGCGCGGACTATGGGGCAGCGTGTTTTCGCGGCACGAGGATGCGCGCTGGCCGCGCCCCGTGAAGCGCGGCGTGATGAGCCGCCTGACGCTCGCGGTCGGCGAGCCCATCCCGGCCGTGGCGGCGACGCCGGAGGCGCTGCAGGCCGTCGTCACCGAACTGCGCGGCGCGCGCAAGTAGGCGGCGCGGGCAGGGCGGCGGCTTGCGGCGGGCGATTTCCATCGGCTTCGCTCGGCCTCACGGCTCAGTCGGCCCTGTTCGGCAGCGTGCGTGCCGGGCGGCGCGCTTCGATCTCGCGGCATCGATGGATGCTTGGGGCCGCTCGTTCGCCGACGGGCCGGGGCAGCGCGGAACGCCGCGCGCGCCGCCCGCCGGTTGCCGCTCGGCCGGAGCGAAGCCGAAGCGCGATATCGGCCGCCGCATCGCGCGCACGTGTGCGCGGCGCGACGTCGCGTGGTGCGGCCCGACCGCGCGCCAGTTCGCCGCATTGCCCGAAACGGGCTGGCATAATAACGGTTTCCCCCGACTGACTTTCTTTGGGACGGCCCTATGTCCGGCAACACCCTCGGCACGCTTTTCACTGTCACGACCTTCGGCGAGTCGCACGGTCCCGCGATCGGCTGCGTGATCGACGGCTGCCCGCCGGGCATGGCGCTCACGGAAGCCGACGTCCAGCTCGAGCTCGACCGCCGCAAGCCCGGCACGTCGCGCCATGTCACGCAGCGTCAGGAGCCGGACCAGGTCGAGATCCTGTCCGGCGTGTTCGAGGGCGTGACGACGGGCGCGCCGATCGCGCTCCTGATCCGCAACACCGACCAGCGCAGCAAGGACTACGGCAACATCGTCGAGACCTTCCGCCCGGGCCACGCCGACTATACGTACTGGCAGAAGTATGGCGTGCGCGACTATCGCGGCGGCGGCCGATCGTCGGCCCGGCTGACGGCGCCCGTCGTCGGCGCCGGCGCGATCGCGAAGAAGTGGCTGCGCGAGCGCTTCGGCGTCGAGGTGCGCGGCTACATGAGCGCGCTCGGCGAGATCGAGATTCCGTTCGTCGACTGGTCGCATGTGCGCGAGAACCCGTTCTTCGCGCCGAACGCCGATATCGTTCCGCAGCTCGAGGGCTACATGGACGCGCTGCGCAAGGACGGCGATTCGATCGGCGCGCGGATCGACGTCGTCGCGTCGGGCGTGCCGGTCGGCTGGGGCGAGCCGCTCTTCGATCGGCTCGACGCCGACATCGCGCACGCGATGATGGGGATCAACGCGGTGAAGGGCGTCGAGATCGGCGCGGGCTTCGCGAGCGTCGCGCAGCGCGGGTCGGTGCACGGCGACGAACTGACGCCGGACGGCTTCGTCGGCAACCATGCGGGAGGCGTGCTCGGCGGCATCTCGACGGGGCAGGACATCACGGTGTCGATCGCGATCAAGCCGACGTCGAGCATCCGCACGCCGCGCCGCTCGATCACGAAGGCGGGCGAGCCTGCCGTCATCGAGACGTTCGGCCGTCACGATCCGTGCGTCGGGATTCGTGCGACGCCGATTGCCGAATCGATGCTCGCGCTCGTCCTGATCGATCACGCGCTGCGGCATCGCGCGCAGTGCGGCGACGTGTCGACCGCGACGCCGAAGATCGCCGCGCGCGCGCCGCAAGCGCAATGAGCTTGGACTGAGGGGGCGGGCGTCGTGCGCGATGCGGCGTGCGCCGATGTCCGGCGCGACGCATCGAAATCGAGACAGGATCGAAACGGAAACGGGCGCCAAGGCGCCCGTTTCCGTTTGCCGCATCGTGCCGTGCGGCGCGAGCGGCCCGCGCGACGCGCGGGCGACCGGTCACATGTTCGGATAGTTCGGCCCGCCGCCGCCTTCAGGCGTGACCCACACGATGTTCTGCGTCGGGTCCTTGATGTCGCAGGTCTTGCAGTGCACGCAGTTCTGTGCATTGATCACGAGGCGGTCGCTGCCGTCGTCGTTCTTCACGAACTCGTAGACGGCGGCCGGGCAGAAGCGCGCTTCCGGCCCCGCGTACGTGCGCAGATTGACGTTCACCGGCACGCTCGCGTCCTTCAGCGTCAGGTGCGCAGGCTGGTTTTCCTCGTGATTCGTGTTCGAGATGAACACCGACGACAGCCGGTCGAACGTCAGTTTGCCGTCCGGCTTCGGATAGTCGATCGGCTGGCACTGCGACGCGGGCTTCAGCATCTCGTGGTCGCCGTGCTGGTGGTGCAGCGTCCACGGCACGTTGCCGTTCATCAGCTTCTGCTCGACGCCGACCATCAGTGTGCCGAGATACAGCCCCTTGCTCATCCACTGCTTGAAGTTGCGCGCACGGTAGAGCTCGGTGTGCAGCCACGACGTCTTGAACGCATCCGGGTACGCGGTCAGCTCGTCGGCCTGGCGGCCCGCCTGCACCGCGTCGAACGCGGCTTCGGCGGCGAGCATGCCGGTCTTGATCGCCGCATGGCTGCCCTTGATCCGCGATGCGTTCAGGAAGCCCGCGTCGTCGCCGACGAGCGCGCCGCCCGGAAACACCGTCTTCGGCAGCGACAGCAGGCCGCCCGCCGTGATCGCGCGTGCGCCGTACGACACGCGCTTGCCGCCTTCGAGAAACGGCCGGATCGCCGGATGCGTCTTGTAGCGCTGGAATTCCTCGAACGGCGACAGGTACGGGTTCGAGTACGCGAGGCCGACGACGAAGCCGACGACGACCTGGTTGTTGTCCATGTGATACAGGAACGAGCCGCCGTACGTGTCCGACGACAGCGGCCAGCCCGCCGTGTGGATCACGAGGCCCGGCTTGTGCTTGACCGGGTCGATTTCCCACAGCTCCTTGATGCCGATTCCGTACGCCTGCGGATCGCTGTTCGCGTTCAGCTTGAACTGGTCCATCAACTGGCGGCCGAGGTGGCCGCGCGCGCCTTCGCAGAAAAGCGTGTACTTCGCGTGCAGCTCCATGCCGAGCTGGAAGTTCTCGGTCGGCTCGCCATCCTTGCCGATGCCCATGTTGCCCGTCGCGACGCCCTTGACCGAGCCGTCGTCGTGATAGAGGATCTCGGCCGCCGGAAAGCCCGGGAAGATCTCGACGCCGAGCGCCTCGGCCTGCTGGCCGAGCCACCGCGTCACATTGCCGAGGCTGATCACGTAGTTGCCGTGGTTCTTGAAGTTATCCGGCAGCGCCCAGTTCGGCACCTGGAACGCGCTTTTCTCGGTCAGGAACAGGAAGCGGTCTTCGGTGACGTCGACGTCGAGCGGCGCGCCCTTTTCCTTCCAGTCAGGGAACAGCTCGGTGATCGCGCGCGGGTCCATCACCGCGCCCGACAGGATGTGCGCGCCGATCTCCGAGCCCTTTTCGAGCACGCACACGCCGATTTCCGTGCCTTTCTCGGCGGCGAGCTGCTTGAGCCGGATGGCCGCCGACAGGCCCGCGGGGCCGCCGCCGACGATCACGACTTCGTATTCCATCGATTCGCGCGGGCCGTATTGCTCGATGAGGCTTGCGGGGGTCATGAACGCTCCTCTAACCATTAGAATGCTTTTATTCGGGACCGTATTGTCGGCGAAACAAAACGCTTGCCGCAACAGCGGAATCCTAGATTAGCACGATCGTTCTATTTTTTGGATTGGGTCGCACGCAGGAACGGTTCATACTGGTGCGGCATGTTGTCATCGGAATAATGAGGAGTCGGCATGGGCCGTTCGATCAATCTGGAGGGCAAGGTCGCGTTCATCACGGGCGCGTCGAGCGGTCTCGGGCAGCGCTTCGCGCAAGTGCTGTCGCAGGCTGGCGCGAAGGTCGTGCTCGCGAGCCGGCGCGTCGAGCGCCTGAAGGAGCTGCGCGCGGAAATCGAGGCGGCGGGCGGCGCCGCGCACGTGGTCTCGCTCGACGTCACCGATTATCAGAGCATCAAGGCGGCTGTCGCGCACGCGGAAACCGAAGCGGGCACGATCGATATCCTCGTCAACAATTCGGGCGTGTCGACGATGCAGAAGCTCGTCGACGTGACGCCCGCAGATTTCGAATACGTATTCGATACGAACACGCGCGGCGCATTTTTCGTCGCGCAGGAAGTCGCGAAGCGGATGATGATGCGCGCGGGCAACGGCAACGCGAAACCGGCTTGCCGGATCATCAACATCGCGTCGGTCGCCGGGCTGCGGCCGTTCTCGCAGATCGGCCTTTACGCGATGAGCAAGGCGGCCGTCGTCCACATGACGCGGGCGATGGCGCTCGAATGGGGCCGCCACGGCATCAACGTCAACGCGATCTGCCCCGGCTACATCGATACCGAGATCAATCACTCCCTGTGGGAAACCGAGCAGGGCCAGAAGCTGCAGTCGATGCTGCCGCGCCGGCGCGTCGGCAAGCCGCAGGATCTCGACGGGCTGCTGCTGCTGCTCGCCGCGGACGAGTCACAGTTCATCAACGGCTCGATCGTGTCGGCCGACGACGGCCTCGGTCTCGCGTGAGCGGCCGCGCAGAACGGTTTGAACGGTTTCACCTTGAAGAAATGAAGCGTGCGATGAGCGATTACACTCCGGTCTTTGAAATGTCGATGCCGATCCGTTGGGGCGACATGGATGCGTTCGGCCATGTGAACAACACGGTCTACTTCCGCTACATGGAAGAAGCGCGCGTCACGTGGTTCGGCAAGCTCGGCATTGCGGGCGGCAACGGCGAGGGGCAGGGGCCCGTCGTCGTCAACGCGTCGATGGAATTCCTGCGCCAGCTGCATTATCCGGGCGACGTGATCGCGCGCCTGTTGGCCGCGAAGCCTGGCCGCAGCAGCTTCGACACGGCGTTCGAGCTGACCCGCTCGGACGACCCCGAGCACGTGTACGCGCGCGGCGCCGCGCGCTGCGTGTGGGTCAACTACGCGCTCGGCAAGTCGGTGCCGCTGCCGGACCTGCTCCGTAACACGATCGAAAGCGCGCTGCAGGCGAAGGTCGCGTAAGGGCGGTGGCGGGCGGCGGCGCGCGTGCGCGCCGCGCTCGTCTTTCGTCCGACGATGTGCGTCACCAGCCGGGGCCGACCGGCGCATAGCCCGGCGTCTGATTGGCGGCGGCTGCTGCGGCCGCGCCGAAGTTGGGCCAGGCCGGGTAATACTGCCCCGACGGGGCCTGGAACGTTCCGGCAATTTTGGGCGCGCCCACCGTGCCGGACGAACCCGTCGACGCGGTGATCGTCACCAGGCCGAAGTACGGCTCGTAGATGTTCCCGCTATACGGCGACGACAGCGCCATGTCCGAGTAGCAGTACGCGTAAACCGGGCCGTATTGGCCGTAAGGCTGATTGGCGATCCAGGCGATCAGCGCCTTGTACTCGCGCGCCTGATTCGCCTGCGTCAGGTAGGCGGGCGCGATCGTCTGGAAATTGGCGTCCGTGTATTGCTGCGCATCGCCGCCCAACCGGCCGGTGAAATCGGTCGCGCCGTCCGACGCGGTCGTCGCGACGCCGAACTCGGTGATCACGATCGGCTTCGTTCCGTCGCCGTTCGCGTTCATCAGGTCGCGCAGGCTCGTGCCCGTGTAGCTCGCGAACGTCTTGCCGGTCGGGGACGGCCAGCCGTACGAAGGCGACGGGAACGTGTGCCACATGATGTTGAACGGATTCGAATAATCGGGGTACACGGAGTTGACGGTCGCGCTCGGGCACTGGTCGCCCGGCAGTTGCCAGTCGTCGCTGTGGCAGTGGGGGTGGTGCGCGAGACCGTCGAAGTACCCGCGCGCGCCGTTCGCGTACATGACGGCCAGCCAGTCGCGCGGCTCCCATTGAGTGGGCGCGGGGTAGCGGGCGTCCGTCGAGCTCACGAGGCCGGCCACGCCGGTCGACGGAAGCGCGCCGGTTCCGTTGTTCGGAGACGTGAGGCACCCCGAGCTGCCGCCCGCATAGACCGCCGCCGCCGGATTGGCCTGCTTGATCGCCGGATACGCGCTCTTCAGGAGTCGCGTATAAAGGAGCGGATCGTGAGGAATGAAGTTCGGGCCGCAATTCGGTTCGTTCCAGATTTCCCACGCGTCGATTTTTCCGCCGTAACTGTCGCTGCTGTAATGCTTGGCGGCCGCTCGCGCGAAGTTCGTATATGGCGTGAGATTCGGCGCGCACAGCGTGTAAGCGCCGTCGGTCGATTGCAGATAATCGCTCGGGCACCGCGAATTGACCGCCCAGCGCGGTGTCGACGTGATCACGCCGAGAATGCGGATTCCGTAATTCCTGGCCGCCCGAACGACGATGTCCGTCGCGCCCCAGGTGAGGCCGCTGCTCTGGCCGGGATTGGGATCGCTCGCGAAGATCCACGTCGACGCAGGCTGGATGGCCGACCAGTCGAGATGGATGCGCACCCAGCGCACGTTCATCGCGGCGACGCCCGACATATAGTTGTTGATCGCTTGCGTCGGATTTTGCGGGTTCTGCTTGATGATCTCGATGATTTCTCCGCCTAGCACGATGCCGGTTACCGGCGTATTGGTTTGCGCGAATGCCGGGCGGTATCCGATCAGGCTCATCATGAAAATAAAAAATAAAAATCTTGCTTTCGCATTAATCATGAATTGACTCGGCCTGATGAATTGAATGGTCGATTTGAGATTCCGGCGGTGAAATCGATGCAGGGCGGGTTGCGCGGCGGCCCGCCGCCAGGTCGTTCGGATTCCTGATGCATGTGTCGGAAGCGGCGGCGCTTTCGTGGCCATTTTCGTGTGGCTGCCGTGATGCGACGTCGATCGAGCGAGGTGCGGCGCGCAATCGCGCGATCATCCCGATTCGATCAGGGCAACATGAAAGCGTCCGCACGACTAGCCGGCATTCTCGTTTCCGATATGAGCTTTATTGCTTGGGAAATGTGAATGTATTGTTTTGGGTCCGATATTTTTTGTTTCCTGAATGGAGTTGACCTGTATTGCTCAAGGGTAAATAAATTTTCCGAAAAAGTGTAGGGCCGAAATTCGACCTAATCGGCATTGGGGATTGGGCTTTGTTGAGCTTTGGGCGGCAATGACTTGGCGCGAGCGGCAAGCGCCGGGTTCATCGTCGCACCCGGCTTCCTGATTGTCGGCGCGACCGCGATGCGGTCATGCATGCATGACCTTTCGGCGGCGTGGGCGGCGGGCCGCCCGTTTTCACTGCCCGAGCAGGCGCTGCAGCAGCTCGGCCGTGTTGCCTGTCCCGTATTTGCGCATCAGTCGGGCGCGGTAGATATCGACGGTGCGCGAACTGATGTCGAGCACGCGGCCGATCTGCTTGCTCGTCTTGCCGGTCACGAGCTGCGCGGCGATCTCGCGCTCGCGCGGCGTCAGTTCGACCGCGACGCGCCGCGTCGCGCTCAGGTCCTCGAATGTCCATACGCCCGCCGCGAGCGGCGCCGTGCGGTCGAGCGCGCGGCCTGTCACGTGGCACCAGAACAGCTCGCCGCCCGCACGCTTCATGATGCGGTCGTCCGCATAGCTGCCGTGCGCGATCATCACGGGCGAGATCCGCTCGCCGATCCTCTCGAATTCGTCCGACGACGGGTAGAGTACCTCGAACGACCGGCCGATCAGATCGGCGCGCGCGCAGCGGAAGATCGCGGCCAGTTCGTCGTTGCAATCCTCGATGACGCGGTCGCGCGACAGCACGAGGCCGATCGGCGCGAGATGGAAGGCGGTCTTGTAATCGATGGCGGGCATGGACGCTGACGGGCAGTGATCGGGCGCCGCGCAAGCGGCGGCGAGTGCTTATGTATTTTTGCGTATTGTGCCGCATCCGGCGCGCATCGTACCCTTTCATGCGTGTCGCGGCTCATGCCGCGAACGGGCAACAGAAGAAAGCGCACCGTCGCGGCAGCATTCGCCGCGCGTGCTTAGAATGGTGCGACGGGTTCGTCGCGCGCGCGAGCCGCGCGGATCGTCGAGCCGGTTTCCATAGAGGAAGGGACATACAGATGAACAAAGTCTACCCAAGCGCGGCAGCCGCGCTCGAGGGCGTCGTCCATGACGGGCAGACCTTCGCGGTCGGCGGCTTCGGCCTGTGCGGCATCCCGGAAGCGCTCATCGCGGCGCTGCGCGACTCGGGCGTGAAGGACATCACCTGCATCAGCAACAACGCGGGCGTCGACGGATTCGGTCTCGGCCTTCTGCTCGAGACCCGGCAAATCAAGAAGATGATCTCGTCGTACGTCGGCGAGAACAAGGAGTTCGAGCGCCAGTATCTGTCGGGCGAGCTCGAGCTCGAGTTCACGCCGCAAGGCACGCTTGCCGAGAAGCTGCGCGCGGGCGGCGCGGGCATTCCGGCGTTCTTCACGCAGACGGGCTACGGCACGGTGATCGCCGAAGGCAAGGAGACGCGCGAGTTCGACGGCAGGCATTACGTGCTCGAGCCGTCGCTCACGGCGGACGTCGCGCTCGTGAAGGCGTGGAAGGCCGACAAGTCAGGCAACCTGATCTATCGCCGCACCGCGCGCAACTTCAATCCGATGTGCGCGATGGCGGGCCGGATCACGGTCGCCGAGGTCGAGGAGATCGTCGAGAACGGCGAGCTCGATCCGGATGCGATCCACACGCCCGGCATTTTCGTGCAGCGGCTCGTGCTCAACGCGACGCCGGAAAAACGCATCGAACAACGCGTCGTGCGCGCGAAAGGAGACTGAGATGGCTTGGAATCGTGACCAGATGGCCGCGCGCGCGGCGAAGGAATTGCAGGACGGCTTCTACGTGAACCTCGGCATCGGGCTGCCGACGCTCGTCGCGAATCACGTGCCGGCGGGCGTCGAAGTGTGGCTGCAGTCGGAGAACGGTTTGCTCGGCATCGGCCCGTCGCCGACCGACGACGAAGTCGATGCGGATCTCATCAACGCCGGCAAGCAGACCGTGACGACGCTTCCCGGCTCGTCGATCTTCTCGTCGGCCGATTCGTTCGCGATGATCCGCGGCGGCCACATCAACCTCGCGATCCTGGGCGCGATGCAGGTCAGCAAGAACGGCGACCTCGCGAACTGGATGATCCCCGGCAAGATGATCAAGGGGATGGGCGGCGCGATGGATCTCGTCGCGGGCGTGAAGCGCGTCGTCGTGCTGATGGAGCACGTTGCGAAGGGCGACCAGCACAAGATCCTCGAGGAATGCACGCTGCCGCTGACGGGCGTCGGCGTCGTCGACCTGATCATCACCGATCTCGGCGTGATCGAAGTGACGCCGGACGGCCTGAAGGTGCTCGAGCTTGCCGACGGCGTCACCGTCGACGAAATCAAGGCGAAGACGGGCGCGCCCCTCGACGTGAGCGCGGTCGCGTAACGCGGCGCGCGGGCGACGGGGGCGCGGGGCGGGTGTCGCGCTTCGTCGGCTGATGGAGCCCGACGCGCGTTCCGCGTGCGCCGCGCATGCGGCCGTGAAAGAGAACGCCCCGCGTTTGCGAAGACGCGGGGCGTTTTGATTGGCTGCGTCGCTTGGCTGGTTCTGGCATCGGGGCGGGATGCGCGGCGCGGCGGCTGAAGGGCCGCCGCTCAGTCGCTGATGTTGCTTCGCGTCGGCGTCGGCGCGGTGCGCCGAGCGATACTGTTACCGCGAACCGCGAACCGCGAACCGCGAACCGCGAACCGCGAACCGCGAACCGCGAACCGCGCGCGAACCGCGCGCGAGGCGAGCGCCGCCGCGCCCGACGCTCACGCGATCGCGCCGCCGCCGTCGACGAGCACCGTCGACCCCGTCGCATAAGGCGTCGCCGCGAGGTAGACGATCGCATTCGCGATATCCTCGGGCTGCCCGACGCGTCGAGCGGGCAGGCGCGCGGCCGCCGACGCGTACATCGCCTCCCGCGACGCGTCATCGAGCTTCGACCACAGCGGCGTCGCGACGAGCCCCGGCGACACGGCATTCACGCGCACCGGCGCGAGTTCGAGCGCGAGCCCGCGCGCAAGCGCTTCGAGCGCCGCGTTGATCGCGCCCTGCAGCACCGAGTTCGCGCTCGGCCGCACGCTCAGGAAGCCGGACACGAACGTGAGCGAGCCGCCCGGCGCAACGCGCGCCGCACGCGCGACGCGGTATGCGCCCCAGAACTTGCTGTCCATCGCGGCCTGCGCGTCGGCGAGCGGCAACTTGCGCACGGGCCCGCCCGGCGTTTGCGCGGCCGACACGACGACATGGTCGAACGGCTCGGTGCCGGCAAAGAAGGCGTCGACGGCGGGCGCATCCGTCGTGTCGAGCACCGCTTGCCGAACCGGGCGCGGGCCGCCGATCGCGTGCGCGGCGGCGGCGAGCTTGTTCGCGTCGCGCGACGCGATCGTCACGTCGGCGCCGAGCGCCGCGAACGCGCGGGCGGCCGCGGCGCCGATCCCGGAACTGCCGCCGACGACGAGAACGCGCTGATCGTTGAAAGAAACCTGCATCGTGTGTTCTCCTGAACGAAGAGGATTGAAGGCGGCGCCGCCGCCCGTCAGAGGGTTTCGCTCTCGCGCAGCGTGAGCGGGCTGTGCAGCGCGTGCCGGGCGATATCGTCCTTGCGCATGAACGCGACGCCCGGATGCGATTTCGCGTAGCGCAGGAACGCGTCCCACGCGCGCACCATCTGCGGCGTGCCGCTGATCCGGTCGTGCGCGCTGATCGACATCATCCGCCGCCGCGTGGCGGCTTCGTCGTACAACTGATCGAAGTCGAGCTTGATCTGGTCGAGGAACTGCCCGGGCGAATAGTTGCGGCCCTCGATCAGCAGGATGTCGTTGTTGCGCAGCGTGTAGGGCACGACGACGAAATCCCGGCCGTTCACCTGCTCGATGAACGGCTCGTCGCGGCTCACGTCGTCGATGTGGTACAGGTAGCCGAGCTCCTGCAATAGCGGCAGCGTGTTCGGCCCGCGTCTGAGCCAGTTGCAGTTGTAGCCGACGGGCCGCGCGCCCGTTTCGGCTTCGACCATGTCGCGCGCGGCGATCAGGAAGCGCCGCTCTTCGTCGCGCGAGAGCGCGTACTGCGAGCTCCAGCGCGGGCCGTGTCCCGCCGCCTCGTGGCCGCGCGCGACGATCTCGCGCGCGAGGTCCGGCCGGTGGCGCACCGCCTCGCCGATCATGTGCGACGTCACCTTCACGCCGTGCCGGTCCCACAAATCGAGCATGCGCGGAATGCCTTCGCGGTAGCCGTATGCAAACCACGTCGCGGACGCCAGATCGACGGGCACTTGCGGCGGAAAGTCGACGTGCGGGAACGGACTGTCCGCACCCGTCGGCGGCTGGCCGCCCGCCTCGAACTGCATCGAGATCGAGATCACGAGCCGCGCGCCGTTCGGCCAGAACGCGCCGTGCGCCGCGTCGCCGGCCGGTGCGCGCCGTGGCGATCCGTCACCGGGCGACGCGGGGGCGACATCGACGCCGGCCGTGGCGGCGGCCGCGATCGCGTTGGCGGGCGCCGCTGCCGCGCCGAGCGTGAGCCCGGCTGCGGCGAGGCCGAGGCCGCCGCCCGCGCGGGCAAGGAAATCGCGCCGCTCCGGCGCGGACGGAGCGGCCGTTGCGCCGTTCGTGTCGAACGTGTTCGTCGTCATGTTCGTTCCTCCGTCATGCGGCGACGCCGAGCTGGCGCAGCAGCGTCAGGTTGTCTTCGATGTGCCAGTTCTCGGCGATGCGGCCGTGCTCGATGCGATAGATGTCGGTTGCGATGAAGTCGATCGCCTGGCCTTTGCCTTGCGTGCGCCCGAACGTGCCCGTGAAGTGGCCGCGAAAGCGCAGATGCACGACGACGCGATCGCCCGCGACGATCATCTGTTCGATCGCGCACGACAGATCAGGGATTGCTTCACGCATCGTCCGCGACGCGGCGAGCGGGCCGGCGAGGCCAGGCGCGCGGCCGGGCGGCGGCGTGCGGTCGGTGAAATCGTCGGCGAGCGCGGCGCGCGCGAGCGCCGGATCGCCGTTGTGCCAGAACGTGTCGTAGCGGCGCGCGGCGAGAATCTGCGCATCGCGCTGCGCCGGAGGCAGGCTGCCGTCGACGCTCAGGTGCGCGGGTTCGATCAGGCCGGCCGTATCGGCGCGGGCGGCGGGCGCGAGCGCCGCAGCGAGCAGCAGCGCGGCCGCGGCGCACGCCGCGGGGAGCGAGCGTCGGCGAAGGGTGTCGGGCATGAGGATCTCCGTGAGTTCGTTGCGTGGCGCGCGATGCGGGAAGGCGGTCGCGCGGATGTCGTTCGTTTCGTTCGTACGGCGTCGGCATTCATGTTAGTTTTCCGATTTCGATGTAAATACGGGCTTGGAGCGAATGAATTATTCGAAAAATGGAAAGAGTGGACGGAGCCTTCGGCGGGGGCGCCGATGCTGATCGACGATTTGCCGGCGCTGGCGACGTTCGCGCGGATCGTCGCGGCGGGCAGCCTGTCGGGCGCGGCGCGCGAGCTTGATCTGTCCCTGTCGGTCGTCAGCAAGCGGCTCGCGCAACTCGAGGCGCGACTGGGCGTGCGTCTGTTGCAGCGGACGACGCGCCAGCAGACGCTGACCGACGAGGGGGCGCTGTTCCATGCGCAAGTGGTGAGGATCCTCGCGGAGATCGAGCAGGCGGAATCGCTGATGCGCGAGCGGCGCGGCAGCGTGAGCGGCGTGCTGCGGATCACGGCGCCCGGGGAGCTCGGACGGCTGCGGATCGCGCCCATCGTCGCCGCGTTTCGGCGGCAGTATCCGCAGGTGACGGTCCAGATGCAGCTCACCGACGCCGTTGTCGACCTGATCGCGCACGACGTCGACGTCGCGGTGCGCATCGGCATGCTCGCGGATTCGTCGCTGATCGCGCGCGAGCTCGCGCCGAACTATCGCGTGCTGTGCGCGTCGCCCGCGTATCTCGCCGAGCACGGCGCGCCCGAGCGGCCGGCCGACCTGCTCGCGCATCGCTGCATCGTGATGGGCGAGCAGCCGCGCGTCGAATGGCGCTTCGACGGGCCGCAGCCCGTGGCGGTCGAGGTATCGGCCGCGCTCCTGACGAACGACGGCGGCGCGGCCCGCGCGCTCGCGCTCGAAGGCGCGGGCATCGCGCTGAAGTCGATCTGGGACGTGGGGCCGGACATCGCCGCGGGGCGGCTGCGGCGTGTGCTGCCCGAATGCGCGTCGAGCGCCGCGCCGCTGCACGCGGTATATCCGAGCGGGCGGCACCTCGCGCTGCGCGTGCGGACGTTCGTCGACTATCTCGGCGTCGAGCTGCGCCGCGCGTGGTGCTGGGACGAGCGATGAGCGGCTTGCGGCCGGCGCGCGGCCGCAGGGGCGGGCGATCGGGCGAGCGCCGGTCAGACGGCCGTATTCGCGTCCGCCGCCATTTCTCCATGCAGGCGTCCCGCGATCTGCAGCGCGCGCAACAGCACGCCGATGCCGCGCCGCGTGTCGGGATCGTGCAGCAGGCTCCATAGCGCGCGCAGGGACGGCGCATCGCGCTGCCGGCGCGCCTCGGCGCTCGCGACACGCAGCGCGCCGCCCGCCGTCGAGCCCGCCGCGACGACGTCCTCGAACAGCATGCTCAGCTTCTCGACGGCGGCCTGATCGGCGAAGTCGACGAGATCGGCGACGAGCGCGAGCAGGTCGACGAGATTGCCGAGCCGATCGCCGACGAAAAGCGGCTGCAGGCCGGGCGCGATCGCGGCCCAGGCGGCCGGGCCGGGTGCGCCCGGCGCGTCGAGCGTATCGGGGTGCGCATCGTGCGTGGGCGTGGGGGATGACGGCATGGCGACTCCTCGAAGCGGCGGGCGATTCGATTCACGCGAGGCCGCGCGCGACCGCCCAGTAAATGCCGCGATTGAAGCCGCCGCGCAGCAGGCCGCCCAGCTTCGTCGGCGGCGTCGGCTGCACGTCGCGGCGGTAGTCGTACCAGAGCGGCATGCCGGCGTCGAGGCCCATTTGCGCGACCGCCTGCACCTTGCCGTCGTAGCACGCGACCGGATGGCCGAGCCGGATTTGCGCGGCGATGTTCGCGGCGATCACGGGCGCCTGGTTGTGACACGCGCCGCCCGCCTTGCTGACGGGCAGATCGACCGTGTCGCCGATCGCGTAGACGTTCTCGACGCCGCGCACGCGCAGCGTTTCGTGATCGGTCGGCAGCCAGCCCTCGCCGTCGGCCGCCTCGGACACGCCGCTTTCGCGCACCGCGTCGACGGCGCGAATGGGCGGCGTCGCCATCAGGATGTCGAACGGCTGCTCCGCGCCTTCGTCCGAATACGCGATCTTGCGCGCCGGATCGACGCGCGCGAGCGTGAAGCTGCGTTGATAGCGGATGCCGCGCCGCTCGAAAATCGCAGGCAGTGCGTCGCAGGTCGGCTTTTGCAGGAACAGGCAATTGCGCAGCAGTTGCGAGACGCTCGGATACGTGTAGACGATCTCGACCTTGTCGCGCACGCCGCGGCGGCGCAGCAGGTCGTCGAGCATCAGCGTGGTCTCGATCGGCGCGATTCCGCACTGATGCGGCACGTTGTGCGTTTTCGGAAACGTGACGGTGACGAACACGGTGCCGCGCTCGATCGACGCGATCCGTTCGGCGAGCCGCCGTGCGGGTGCGTACTGGTAGAAATGGTCGCCCGCTTCGGCGAGGCCCTCGATGCGCTCGGGCGAGGGCACGCAGCCTGTCGCGATCACGAGATGGTCGTAGCCGTAGCGCTGGCCGCTCTTCGTGCGCACGTGCTGTGTCGCGAAATCGAAATGCGTGGCGCGATCGACGACGAACGCGATCTCGGGGCGCAGCAGCGAGCGCTCGGCGCGCACGAGCTCGTTGCGGAAGTACGCGCCGAACGCGACGTACATGAATGCCGGCTTGTAGTAGTGGTCCGGTGAATCGGACAGCAGCGTGATCCGCACGTCGCCGCGGACGACTTCGTCGAACAGTCTCGACGCGAGCTGGTTGGCGAGCATCGTGCCGCCGAGCCCGCCGCCGACGATCAGAATCTGCGTGGACATCGTTCTACTCCTTCTGCCTGCCTGACCTTGGAGGGCATCGGCGAGCAGCCGGCTGAATCGAGTGAAAAATGGGCGAGCTGGGTATGTGTTTTTGCTGAGCCGAGCGTAGGAAACGAATCAGGCAAAGTCAATTACACGGCGGCGTTGTCGCACGCGCCGCGGATGCGGGCCGCGCCGTTCTCGGGGCGCGGCATCGGCGTGCATGGGGGCAGGCGTGCGGCATATTGCAGCGGTGGCGGCGCGAGCGGAAGGGCGGGCTCGTCGAACACGCGCATCGACGATCGATTGGAGGCGAATCCGGCTTTTCAATAGCGCGATTGCCGAAACGGATCGGCCGCCCGTTTCTGTTTTGACGCAGATCGCGTGGGCCGTTTGGTGATCGCGCGATCATCCGTTCGGCCGACCGGCCGCGCATGGCGAAGCGGTTTACAATCGGCTCATGTGTTCGGCGGCCCGTCGCCACCGGGGCGCCGAGCGTCTGACCATGCCGATCGTTCGTCAGGATGCGCCGATGCCATCGAATCCCGTCACTTCCGTTGTTCCGCGCGAGCGTCGCGTGCAATGCGCGAACCCGCTGGGCCTGCATCATGTCGCGTACACCGAATGGGGCGACCCCGCGAATCCGCGTGTGCTCGTCTGCGTGCACGGCTTGACGCGCTCGGGCCGCGATTTCGACCGTCTCGCCGCCGCGCTGTCCGACGTCTATCGCGTTGTCTGCCCCGATGTGGCCGGGCGCGGCCGGTCGGATTGGCTGCCGGACCCGAAGCTTTACGCCGTGCCGCAATACGTTTCCGACATCGTCACGCTGATCGCGCGTCTTAACGTCGCGCGCGTCGACTGGTTCGGCACGTCGATGGGCGGCCTGATCGGCCTCGCGCTCGGTGGGCTGCCGGGCACGCCGATCGGCAGGATGCTCGTCAACGACATCGGGCCGCACATCGAGCCCGCCGCGCTCGCGCGCATCGGCGAGTACGTCGGGCTGGACAAGCGTTTCGCGACCGAGCAGGAGGGCATCGATTACCTGACGTCGTTGTCGTTGCCGTTCGGCCCGCTCACGCCGGACGAGTGGCGCGCGCTGAACCGGCCGCTCCTCGTGCGTGACGCGGACGGCTCGTGGCGCGCACGCTACGATCCGCGAATTGCCGAGCCGTTCAGGGCGGCCACGCCGGAGGCCAACGCGCAGGGCGAGGCGTGGCTCTGGCATGCGCTCGAGGCATTCGCGGGGGCGTTGCTCGTCGTGCGCGGCGCGCAGTCGGACCTGCTGTCGCGCGAGACGCTCGATGCGATGACGGCGCGCGGGCGAGCGGTAACGAGCGTCGAGATCGCGGGAGCCGGCCACGCGCCCGCGTTCGTGAGCGCAGAGCAAATTGCGATCGCTCGCCAATTTTTCGTCGGAGACGCGCCGTACGCGTCATAATATGCGGTTCGGCGCCGCACGCCCGCCGCATGCGGCGTCGCTCCCCGATCAACCATTCAACCGGGAATTCTCATGGCAGTTACTCGTCACCACGTCGGTCCCCGTCTTTCCGAAATCGCGATTCACAACGGTACCGTCTACCTCGCGGGCCAGATCGCAGAGGACACTGCGCAGGACATCAAGGGCCAGACGCGCGAAGTGCTCGCCCACATCGACCGCCTGCTCGGCGAGGCGAACAGCGACAAGTCGCATCTGCTGTCGGTGCAGATCTTCATCTCCGACATGGCGAACTTCCCGGGCATGAACGAAGTGTGGGATGCATGGGTCGCCCAGGGCGCGACGCCGCCGCGCGCGACCGTCGAGGCGAAGCTCGCGAATCCCGCCTGCCTCGTCGAGGTGGTGGTGGTCGCCGCGCAATGCACCTGAGCCGGCGCACGGCACGTTTTTTCAGGCAACTTGCAGTACCCGACGATGACAGCCGAATCCGCATCCTCCGCCACCGCCGCGGCGCCGTCGCTTGACGACGTGCTCGCGTTCGTGCGCGAGCACGCGGGCGACGCGCGCCTGCCGTCGGGAGAGCTGCTCGCCGATCATGCGACAGGCACGTCGACGATCATGCAGCGGCTGAACGTCGATCCGCCCGCGACGCAGGCGGCGGCGCTTTTCGCTCTCGCGCCGTATCTGAGCGACCCCGAAAAGCAGATTGCCGAGCGCTTCGGTGATGAGGTTGCGCACCTCGTCACCGACGTGCGCAAGCTGCTGCGTCTCGGCACCGTGAGCCTGCGCGCCGCGCAGAGCGTGCCCGTCGACGCGGGTCGCGACGCGCAGGCGGAGCGGCGCGCGCAGATCGAGGCGCTGCGCAAGATGCTGCTCGCGTTCGCGCAGGACATCCGCGTCGTGCTGATCAGGCTCGCATCGCGCCTGCAATCGTTGCGCCACTATGCTGCCGCGAAAATCGAGCCGCCGCCCGACGTCGCGCGCGAGACGCTCGAAATCTACGCGCCGCTCGCGAACCGGCTCGGCATCTGGCAGCTGAAGTGGGAGCTCGAGGATCTTGCATTCCGCTTCGAAGATCCCGTCACCTACAAGCGCATCGCGAAGCTGCTCGACGAGAAGCGCGTCGAGCGCGAGGCGTACGTCGCCGACGCGATCGCGCAACTGCAACGCGAACTCGCGGCCGCGCACATCCAGGCCGAAGTGAGCGGTCGGCCGAAGCACATCTACAGCATCTGGCGCAAGATGCGCGGCAAGGAGCTCGACTTCTCGGAGCTCTACGATGTGCGCGCGTTTCGCGTGATCGTGCCGGACATCAAGGATTGCTATACGGTGCTCGGCATCGTTCATCACCTTTGGCAGCCGGTGCCGAAGGAATTCGACGATTACATCTCGCGGCCGAAGCCGAACGGCTACAAATCGCTGCATACGGTCGTGATCGGCGACGACGGCCGCGCGTTCGAGGTGCAGATCCGCACGCATGAGATGCACCGCTTCGCCGAATACGGCGTCGCCGCGCACTGGCGGTACAAGGAGGCGGGCGCGCGCGGCTACGGCGGCCAGTTCTCGGCCAGCGAGAAGTACGACGAGAAGATCGCGTGGCTGCGCCAGTTGCTTGCGTGGAAGGACGAGATCGCGGACAGCGGCGGCGCGGACGCGAGCGGCCATGAAGCATGGGCGCAACTGCGCGAGACGACGCTCGACGACGATCACATCTACGTGCTGACGCCGCAGGCGCGCGTGATCGCGCTGCCGCAGGGCGCGACGCCGGTCGACTTCGCATACCACCTGCACAGCGAACTCGGTCATCGATGCCGGGGGGCGCGCGTCGACGGTGCGATGGTGCCGCTCAACACGCCGCTCGCGAACGGCCAGACGGTCGAGATCGTCGCGGTGAAGGAGGGCGGCCCGTCGCGCGACTGGCTCAATCCGCAGCTCGGCTATCTGAGCAGCTCGCGCGCGCGCCAGAAGGTGCGCGCGTGGTTCAACGCGGTCGATCAGCAGGAGAACGTCGCGCACGGTCGCGCGCTCGTCGAAAAGACGCTGCAGCGCGAGGGCAAGACGTCGGTGAATCTCGAGCACCTCGCGGCGAAGCTCGGCTTCAAGTCGCCGGACGAGCTGTTTTCGGTCGTCGGCAAGGAAGAGTTCAGCCTGCGCAACGTCGAGCAGGCGCTGTCCGACGCGCCGGCGCCCGAGCCCGAGCCGGAGGCACCCGCGCACTTCGAGAAGCGCGCGAGCGGCGCGAACGTCGCGCACGGCGCGTCGACGGGCGTGCTCGTCGTCGGCGTCGATGCGCTTCTCACGCAGCTCGCCCGCTGCTGCCGTCCGGCGCCGCCCGATCCGATCAGCGGTTTCGTCACGCGCGGCAAGGGCATGTCGATCCACCGCAGCGATTGCGCGACGTTCCGCCGGATGGCCGAGCGCGCGCCCGAGCGCGTGCTGCAGACCACCTGGTCCGCCGACGTGCTGGGCGGGCGGGGCGCGTCCGTCTATCCGGTCGATCTGATGATCGAGGCGAGCGATCGGCAAGGGCTGTTGCGCGATATCTCCGAGGTATTCGCGCGCGAGAAGATGAACGTGATCGGCGTGAAGACGCAAAGCCGCCGGAACGCGGCCTTCATGCAATTCACGGTCGAGGTGTCGAGCGCGTCGCAGGTGCAACGCGCGTGCACGCTGCTCGGCGAGGTTCAGGGGGTCGTTCGGGCGGCCCGCAAGGCGTGAGCGCCCGCCGCCCAATGCCTTGCGGCAACGGCTTGCGCATTTCCCCCCAGCGAAATGCACGAAAACACTTGCCAAGACCAAAAGAGCCCCATATAATTTCAGCTTCTTCAGGCTCGTAGCTCAGTTGGTTAGAGCACCACCTTGACATGGTGGGGGTCGTTGGTTCGAATCCAATCGAGCCTACCAACGACATTCGGCTGAGGCTCGGTTTTCCGGGCTTTGGCGGCAGTAGAAAATTTCTACGCAAAAGGCGAATACGGTTATGACACCGCGAACGTTGACCGAAACCCATTCGGAGCGACGCTAGTCGAGGAACGTTTTCGCCTTGTGATTTTGAAGTATCGGAATGCGGCCCCTCGAGAGCGGGGCCGCATTTTTTTTGTCGCGCGTTTTCGTTGTGGCTTCGCGCGTTGATAGTCTGCCGGTCACTGACGGCATCACGGAGATTGCTATATGGTTTCGATACGCTTGCCTGACGGCTCGATTCGCCAATACGAGCATCCGGTGACGGTCGCCGAAGTGGCGGCGTCGATCGGCCCCGGCCTTGCGAAGGCCGCGCTCGGCGGCAAGCTCGACGGCGAACTCGTCGATACGTCCGCGCTGATCGATCGCGACGCGTCGCTCGCGATCGTCACCGACAAGGACGCCGACGGCCTCGACATCATTCGCCATTCGACCGCCCACTTGCTCGCCTACGCGGTGAAGGAATTGCACCCGGACGCGCAGGTGACGATCGGCCCCGTGATCGACAACGGCTTCTACTACGATTTCTCGTATCACCGCCCGTTTACGCCCGAGGATCTGGAGGCGATCGAAAAGCGCATGCAGGAACTCGCGAAGCGGGATGAGCCCGTCACGCGCCGCGTCGTGTCGCGCGACGAGGCCGTGTCGTACTTCCGCAGCATCGGCGAGAAATACAAGGCTGAGATCATCGAATCGATTCCCGCGAGCGACGAGATCAAGCTGTATTCGCACGGCGGCTTCACCGATCTGTGCCGCGGCCCGCACGTGCCGTCGACGGGCAAGCTGAAGGTCTTCAAGCTGATGAAGGTCGCGGGCGCGTACTGGCGCGGCGATTCGAAGAACGAGCAACTGCAGCGGATCTACGGCACTGCCTGGACGAAGAAGGAGGACCAGGACGCGTACCTGCACATGCTCGAAGAGGCGGAAAAGCGCGATCACCGCAAGCTCGGCAAGCAACTCGACCTGTTCCACATTCAGGAAGAGGCCCCCGGCATGGTGTTCTGGCATCCGAAGGGCTGGACGCTGTGGCAGCGAGTCGAGCAGTACATGCGCCGTCGCCTCGACGCAGCCGGCTATCTCGAGATCAAGACGCCGATGATCATGGATCGTTCGCTGTGGGAGGCGTCCGGCCACTGGCAGAACTATCGCGAGAACATGTTCACGACGGAATCGGAGAAGCGCGACTACGCGATCAAGCCGATGAACTGTCCGGGCCACGTGCAGGTGTTCAAGCACGGGCTGCGCTCGTATCGCGATCTGCCGCTGCGGTACGCCGAGTTCGGCTCGTGCCACCGCAACGAGGCGTCGGGCGCGCTGCACGGGTTGATGCGCGTGCGCGGCTTCGTGCAGGACGATGCGCACATCTTCTGTACCGAAGACCAGATCAACTCCGAGGCGATCGCGTTCAACAAGCTCGCGATGAGCGTCTACGAGGATTTCGGCTTCGATCGGATCGACATCAAGCTGTCGCTGCGTCCCGAGCAGCGGATGGGCTCGGACGAGACGTGGGATCACGCGGAAGAGGGCCTGCGCAACGCGCTGAAGGCATGCGGCCTCGAATGGGAGGAACTGCCGGGCGAGGGCGCGTTCTATGGCCCGAAGATCGAGTACCACATCAAGGACGCGCTCGGCCGCTCGTGGCAATGCGGCACGCTTCAGCTCGACATGATGCTGCCTGAGCGGCTCGGTGCCGAGTACGTGGCCGAGGACAACAGCCGCCGCCGGCCGGTGATGCTTCACCGGGCGATCGTCGGCTCGATGGAGCGTTTCCTCGGGATTCTGATCGAGCACCATGCTGGTGCAATGCCGGCCTGGCTCGCGCCCTTCCACGCGGTTGTGCTGAATATCGCCGAAAGTCAGGCGGAATATGCTCAGACTGTTGTTCAATCGTTGCAAAAACAAGGGCTTAGAGTGTCGGCCGATTTGCGCAACGAGAAAATTAGCTATAAAATACGCGAGCACACGCTCGAAAAAGTTCCCTACCTGCTCGTCGTAGGCGATAAAGAGCGTGAAGCACAAACGGTAGCCGTGCGTGCCCGTGGCGGCGTCGATCTGGGTGTCATGCCCGTCGAGGCCTTCGTTGAGCGTCTGCGTGAGGACATCCAGGCGTTCAAGTAACCGCCCTGGCAGCGCGGCTCGTTTTTTTAATTTTTAGAGGAAACGTAACATCGCTACTGATAAGTCGTCGCATCGCATCAACGGTGAAATCACCGCACCGGAAGTGCGTCTGGTCGGGGTCGATGGCGAGCCCATCGGCATCGTGAAACTCGCCGAGGCTTTCCGTAAATCGGAAGAGCTGGATGTTGACCTGGTGGAGATTGCGCCGCAGGCGGCTCCGCCGGTTTGCCGTCTGATGGATTACGGCAAGTTCAAGTACCAGGAAGCCAAGAAGCAGCACGAGGCGAAGCTCAAGCAAAAGGTCATCCAGGTCAAGGAAGTGAAATTCCGCCCGGGGACCGATGACGGCGATTACAACGTCAAGCTGCGCAATCTGGTGCGCTTCCTCGAGGAAGGCGACAAGACGAAGATCACGTTGCGTTTCCGCGGCCGTGAAATGGCTCACCAGGAAATCGGCATGCGCATGCTCGAGCGTCTGCGCGGCGATCTCGACGAGGTCGGCCAGGTCGAGCAGATGCCGAAGATGGAAGGGCGCCAGATGATCATGGTGCTCTCGCCGAAGAAAAAGAAGTAACGAGCGTGCCGCGCGAGCGCGGCGGTTCGATGTAGTGGTTCGGCGCGTCGTCCGGTCAGGGCGGCGCGCCCGAAACGACGGCGGTCGCGCGAGCGCACGCGCCGTACACAAGTGGACTGGGTTCCGAAGGGCGGGTTGAGGGCGCAAGCCAACCGCACACCCACCTCCATCAAATAAACTGGAGTTGTTCGTCATGCCTAAGATGAAGACCAAGAAGAGCGCTGCGAAGCGCTTCGTGGTGCGTCCGGGCGGTACCGTCAAGCGCGGTCAAGCCTTCAAGCGTCACATCCTGACCAAGAAAACCACGAAGAACAAGCGTCACCTGCGCGGCGCCACGGCAGTTCATGATTCCGATCTGAACTCCGTCCGCGCGATGCTCCCGTTCGCGTAACCCCTCAACCGATACTCACAGGAGAGAAACATGCCTCGAGTCAAACGTGGGGTAACCGCACGGGCCCGTCACAAGAAGATCATCAACCTGGCCAAGGGTTATCGCGGCCGTCGCAATAACGTCTACCGCATCGCCAAGCAGGCGGTGATGCGTGCTGGTCAGTATGCGTACCGCGACCGCCGCAACAAGAAGCGTGTGTTCCGCGCACTGTGGATCACGCGTATCAATGCGGCCGTGCGTCAGCACGACATGACCTACAGCGTGTTCATCAACGGCCTGAAGAAGGCGTCGATCGAACTCGACCGCAAGGTGCTGGCCGACATGGCGGTGTTCGACAAGGCAGCCTTTGCCGCGATCGTGAAGCAGGTGAAGGCCGCCGTTGCAGCCTAATTGCGAAATTAGCACTGCGTGGTGAGCTGCAGCGATGTTCCGGTAGTCGCGGCCGCTGCAGCGAAAACGGGGCTCTTCCGAGCCCCTTTTTTGTTGGGTCGGGCGTTTCGCTCGACGAGCACAACTGACGTTGGAAGTGATGGGATCAATGGATCTGGACCAGATTGTCGCCGACGCGCAGCAGTCGTTCGAAGGGGCTGCGGATATCACCACGCTCGAGAACGAGAAGGCGCGGTTTCTCGGTAAGTCGGGCGCGCTGACCGAGCTGCTGAAGGGCCTCGGCAAGCTCGATCCCGAAGCGCGCAAGACGGAAGGCGCGCGCATCAATGTCGCGAAGCAGCAGGTCGAAGCCGCGCTCAACGCGCGCCGCCAGGCGCTCGCCGACGCGCTCCTGAACCAGCGGCTCGCCGCCGAGGCGATCGACGTCACGCTGCCCGGCCGCGGCGCGGGGGCGGGGAGCCTCCATCCGGTGATGCGCACGTGGGAGCGCGTCGAACAGATTTTCCGCTCGATCGGTTTCGACGTGGCCGACGGCCCCGAGATCGAAACCGACTGGTACAACTTCACCGCATTGAACAGCCCGGAGAACCATCCGGCGCGCTCGATGCAGGACACGTTCTACGTCGACGGCAAGGACGCGGACGGTCGTCGGCTGTTGCTGCGCACGCATACGAGCCCGATGCAGGTCCGCTACGCGCGGATGAACCGGCCGCCTATCAAGGTGATCGCGCCCGGACGCACGTACCGCGTCGACAGCGACGCGACGCACTCCCCGATGTTCAATCAGGTCGAAGGCCTGTGGATCGACGAGAACGTCAGCTTCGCGGATCTGAAGGGCGTCTATACCGATTTTCTGAAGAAATTCTTCGAGCGCGACGACATCCTCGTGCGCTTTCGTCCGTCGTATTTCCCGTTCACCGAGCCGTCGGCCGAGATCGACATGATGTTCGAGCATGGCAAGAACGCCGGCAAGTGGCTCGAGATTTCCGGCTCCGGCCAGGTGCACCCGACGGTGATCCGCAACATGGGGCTCGATCCCGAGCGCTACATCGGCTTCGCGTTCGGCAGCGGCCTCGAGCGGCTGACGATGCTGCGCTACGGCGTGCAGGATCTGCGCCTGTTCTTCGAGAACGACCTGCGCTTCCTGCGGCAGTTCGCGTAACGGCGCGACCGTCCCGCTCCGCGCCCGGCCGGCCCGTCGAGGCGGCGCGCCGGGCCTCGATCTAACCTGTTTCGAACGTGGATATCCATGCAATTCCCTGAATCCTGGTTGAGAACCTTTGTCGATCCGCAGTTGACGACGGACGAGCTGTCGCACGCGCTGACGATGGCGGGGCTCGAGGTCGAATCGCTGCGCCCGGCCGCGCCGCCGACCGAGAAGATCGTCGTCGGCCGCGTGCTCGAGGTGGTCAAGCATCCGGATGCCGACAAGCTCAACGTCTGCCAGGTCGACGCCGGCACCGGCGCGACGCTGCAGATCGTCTGCGGCGCGCCGAATGTCGCGCCGGGCATCAAGGTGCCGGTCGCGCTCGTCGGCGCGAAGCTGCCGCCCGCCGAGGAAGGCGGCGCGCCGTTCGCGATCAAGCTGTCGAAGCTGCGCGGCGTCGAGAGCCAGGGGATGCTCTGCTCGGCGCGCGAGCTGAAGCTGTCCGAAGATCACGGCGGACTCATGATCCTGCCCGAGGACACGCCCGTCGGCCAGGACATCCGTGACGCGCTGAATCTCGACGACACCGTCTTCGAAATCAAGCTGACGCCGAACAAGGCGGACTGTCTGTCCGTGTTCGGCATCGCGCGGGAGACGGCCGCGATCACGGGTGCGCCGCTCGCCGCGCCCGACATTCGTCCGGTGCGCGCCGAGCTGACCGAGACGCTGCCCGTGAAGATTTCCGCGCCCGATCTGTGCGGGCGCTTTTCCGGCCGCGTGATCCGCGGTGTGAACGCGCGCGCGAAGACGCCGCGCTGGATGGTCGAGCGCCTCGAGCGCGCGGGCCAGCGCAGCGTATCGGCGCTCGTCGACATCTCGAACTACGTGATGTTCGAGCTGGGCCGCCCGTCGCACGTGTTCGATCTGGACAAGATCCACGGCGGCATCGACGTGCGCTGGGGCAAGCGCGGCGAGTCGTTGAAACTGCTGAACGGCAACACCGTCGAGCTCGACGAGACGGTCGGCGTGATTTCCGACGACGCCCAAGTCGAAAGCCTCGCGGGCATCATGGGCGGCGACAGCACGGCCGTGACGCTCGACACGACGAACATCTATCTCGAAGCGGCGTTCTGGTGGCCGGACAGCATCCGCGGCCGTGCGCGCAAGTACAACTTCTCGACCGACGCGGCGCATCGCTTCGAGCGCGGCGTCGATTATTCGACGACCGTCGAGCACGTCGAGCGGATCACGCAGTTGATCCTCGACATCTGCGGCGGCCAGGCGGGCCCCGTCGACGACCAGATCGTGAACCTGCCGCAGCGCGCGCCGGTTTCGATGCGTGCGTCGCGCGCGAACCGGATCATCGGCGTCGAGATCGACAAGGACGAAATCGCGCAGATCTTCACGCGTCTTGGCCTCGCGTTCGAACGCGACGGCGACGTGTTCCGCGTGACGCCGCCGCCGCACCGCTTCGATATCGAGATCGAAGAGGATCTGATCGAGGAAGTCGCGCGGATTTACGGCTTCGAGAAGATTCCCGCGCGTCCGCCCGTCGCGCGAAGCGAGATGCGCGCGACCGACGAGACGCGCCGCTCGGTCCACGCGATCCGTCACGCGCTTGCCGCGCGCGACTATGCGGAAACGGTCAACTTCAGCTTCGTCGATGCCGAATGGGAGCGCGATTTCGCCGGCAACGACAACCCGGTGCGCCTGCTGAACCCGATCGCGAGCCAGCTGTCGGTGATGCGCACGACGCTGTTCGGCAGCCTCGTCGGCGTGCTGCGCCACAACCTGAACCGCCGCGCCGAGCGCGTGCGCGTGTTCGAAGCGGGGCGCGTGTTCATCGCCGATCCGGCGGTGAAGGCGGGCGAGCTCGCGGTCGAAGGTTATGCGCAGCCGAAGCGCATCGGCGCGCTTGCGTACGGGCCGGTCGTCGACGAGCAATGGGGCGCGACGACGCGCCAGGTCGATTACTTCGATGTGAAGGGCGATCTCGAGGCGCTGCTTGCGCCCGTCGTCGCGCGCTTCGTGAAGGCCGAGCACTCGGCGCTGCATCCGGGGCGCGGCGCGCGGATCGAGGTCGACGGCCGCGCGGTCGGCTGGATTGGCGAACTGCATCCGCGCCTGATGCAGAAGTACGAGCTGCCGCACGCGCCCGTGATGTTCGAGATCGACGCGGATGCGCTTGTCGCGCGCGCGCTGCCGGCGCCGTCGGAGGTGTCGAAGTTCCCGCCGGTGCGTCGCGACATCGCGGTCGTCGTCGATCAGAAGGTCGAAGTGCAGGCACTTTTCGACGAGATGAAGAAGGCGCTTGCCGAGGACGCGTGCAAATTCGTCCAGAAAGTTGCGCTCTTCGATGAATTTCGTGCAAAATCAAATACTTCCAGTGGGATGTCAGCCCACGAGAAAAGCCTTGCGTTCCGCGTCACGCTCCAGGATGCGGCCGGAACCCTGCAGGACGAGACGGTCGATCAGGCGATTCAGACCCTCGTGGACCGCATGGCTCGAGTCTATGGCGCGCGTTTGCGCGGATAGGGCGCAAAAGCGGCGGAAGTCGCCGCTTTTGTCAGTGTTTTTGTCCAAGTTTGACGCGCTAGTTTTGCACATATGAACGACATGAACTCGAGTGAATTTGAAGCCCTTCTGACGGCGCAGCGCAGCGCCATGTCACGCGACGTTCCGGCCTCGCCGCTCCCCGGCGATACGCCGACGCTGACGAAGGCCGAGCTGGCCGAACTGCTGTTCGACAGCGTCGGCCTCAACAAGCGCGAGGCGAAGGACATGGTCGAGGCGTTTTTCGAGGTGATTCGCGATGCCCTCGAAAATGGCGAGAGCGTGAAGCTGTCGGGCTTCGGCAATTTCCAGCTGCGCGACAAGCCGCAGCGGCCGGGGCGCAATCCGAAGACGGGCGAGGCGATTCCGATTGCCGCACGCCGTGTCGTGACGTTCCATGCGAGCCAGAAGCTGAAGGCGCTCGTCGAAAACGGCGCCGAGCCGGATCTCGTGCGTTAAGCCGGCGCTTTGCCTCCTGCGCGCTGCGCCCGCGCCCCTTACCGACGGTTAACTGACGATGACGTCGACGGTTGAGAAAGTCGTGTTGCCCCCGATTCCCGCAAAGCGCTACTTCACGATCGGGGAAGTGAGCGAATTGTGCGGCGTGAAGCCTCACGTGCTGCGGTATTGGGAGCAGGAGTTCACGCAGTTGCGTCCGGTGAAGCGACGGGGGAACCGCCGTTATTATCAGCATCATGAGGTGCTGCTGATCCGGCGGATTCGCGAGTTGCTGTACGAGCAGGGGTTCACGATCAACGGCGCCCGCAACCGGCTCGACACGGTCGGCAGCGAGCGAAGCGCGCCGCCCGAGCCCGATGAGCTCGAGCAGCACGCGGCCGAGCTGGCCGCGCGCGAGGCCGTCGACGTCGCGCAGTTGCGCCGGGCGCTGCTCGACGTGATCGACGGACTCAAGCGCGGCTGAACGCCGGGCAGGCCTGCGCGCGATTCGTAACTCAGGCGGCTGAACGTCATGGAAAAGCCCGAGCGAACCTTCGTTCGCTCGGGCTTTTTTTCGAGCTGTTTCGCCCCGGAGGCCGTGCCGCGCGTGCGGCACGGTCAACGCGCGAGCGGGTCCTTCCTGCCGACGTCGACGTATAGCGTGCCGTCGTGCACCATCCGCACGGAGCCGCGCGAGACGACGTCACGGTAGTCGTAGAGGTCGAAGCGCACCCGCTGCTTCGCCGTGTCCTGAACGAGAATGCGCATGTTCAGCACGAGTACGTTGAACATCTTCGTGTCGCCGCCTTCGAGCCACAGGTAGCTATTCGGGAGGTTCGCGGGCGGCCGCAGCACGGGCGCGTTCGGCGCGGAACGGAACGTGAGGCGCAGGCCGTCCGGCTCGACCGTCGCTTGCGACATGTGACCAACCAGCATGGGTGGCGGGAACACCGTGTACTGGTCGAGCACGAGCGAATTGCCGCGCAGCTCGGCGCCGCGGCGCTTGAGCGGCGCGAGCGACGACAGCTCGATGTCGAGCGCGCGCAGCAGCTTCGCCTGCGGGATGCCGAGCACCGATACCTGGGTCGGCGTGAACGCGAGATGGCGGTCGTCCAGCAGCGTGAGCGAACCCTTCATGTCGGCCGGCAGCCAGACGCCGGGCGGCACTTGGTTCCACAGCTTGATGCCGCCCTGCACGCGCAGCGCGTTGCCGTTCGCGCTTAGCTTCAGGTCGTTCAGCGAGCGCGGCGAATAGTCGAGCAGATGGCGGTTGAAGAGGTCGGACATCGCGTCCCATGGCGCGAGCACCGAGCCGCTCAGGATGCGGATGTCGTACTGGTTCGGATCGTCGAGATCGACGGGGTCGCCCGCGCGCTTCGACACGAGCTGGACGACGAGATCGTCGACGCGAAAGCCGATGTTGCCCGCGATGTAGAAGTCCGCGTTGTGCAGGTGGATCGTCGTCGTGCCGTTCGAGATATGGCGCGGTCCGAACGTCGATACGTCGCCGCCGCGCTTGGCGGTCACCTTGCGGAAGCTCGGCTGCGGCGCGCTGCCGTTCGGCATGATCGCGAACGCCTCCCACTGACGGCGCGCGTCGTTGAGGCTCGACTGCTGCGCGTCGATCAGGCTGTCGTTCATGTGCGCGGATGCACTGCCGACGCCGGGCGTGACGGGGCGCGCAACCTGCTGATACGACGGCATCAGGATCGACAGCGCGCCGCTCGGCTCGAAGTTGAAATAGCCGGCGACGAGCTGGTCGCGATAGTGATACATGTCGAATACGAACGGGGCGTTGGGCGGCGACTCGCGCGGCGGGTAGATCACGATGTCCGCGTTCATCGGCATTGTCCGCATGAATTTCACGTCGCCGCCGCGCAGATACATCGCATGCTTGGGCGCGTTCTCGGGCATCGCGAAGCCCGCCTTCGTGCCGTCGTCGAGCACGAGGTCGAGCCCGGCGGAAGTCAGCTTCAGCGCGACGATGTTGATCTTCAGATGGGGCGGCGGCAGCAGCTTGTCGACGTTGAGCACGAGGTCGTTGCCGTTCAGGCGCACGATCGGCGTGTCGATCTTCAGCAGGTCCGACACCTGCACCTTCGCGGCGCGCATCACGGGGCCCGCGTCGATGCCCGATACGTGCACGTCGGTCGGGCGGAACACGAGCGTCGAACCGTCGCGGATCTCCAGCCTGCCTCGCAGCGAGAACGGCACCCAACCGTCGCGCTGCATTTCGCCACGGATGTCGAGGACGCCGTCGCCCGCCGTCACGCGCACGTTGCGCAGCGGCGCGTTGCGATAGCCGAAGATGTAGCCGCCGAACAGCGCGTTGAGCTTCGTGTTGTCGAGCGTCACGGTGCCGTGGTGCACGGCGATGTCGAAGCTCGTGGGGTCGTCGAACACTGCGGGAGAGCCGGGATGCGTCGGCACGAGCGTCGCCGACAGTTCGTGGACCAGGAAACCGAGATCGCCGACGATGCGGAAATCGACGTCACGCAGGAACGCGAGCGTGCCGCTTTGGCCGGAATCGCGCAGCGTGAGCGGGCGCGGCTGATCGATCTTGATCGACGCGAGTGCTGGCACGGTTCGCGCGATCTGCTGTTCGCGCGCGAGGCGATCGGCTTTCGTGCGCTCGATCGTCGTCGAGGCGGTAACGCCGTTGCCGGATTTGGGCGTCGATTCCGCGCATCCCGCGCTCAAAACGGCGAGCGTGACCGCGGTTCCCGCGCACGAGCGCAAGAACCAGCGCGAAGCCGAAACGGCCGTGCGCATGACACGCCACGCGCCGGGCGTGCGGTGAGATGGCGCGCGATGGACCGGTGTCCACATCGTTGATGTCTCCCTATCTTTGTCGTGAATGGCGCGCGTGCGCGCGCGTCGGCTGACGCCGATGTTTGGGGGCAGTGTGGCATAGCCGTGCTAGAGAGGCGCTACCAAACGTTGGCGGTTGGTGCTGCGGTGCAAGAAGGCACATCGCAGCGCGGATGTCGCGATGTCAATGATACGAATCAAACGTCTATATGACGGGCGTGTGGCGGGCCGGGGTGCGGAAAAAATGGGTTCAACGCAGGAAACCGTGGAGGGTTTTCGAGTGATTGCATAATCTGACACCTGATTCTAAGGATGTCGGAGGAAGCAATTGCTCGATCGAAAGGCACTTCAGGCACTGGGCTGCTGGACCGGCTACCGGTTGGAACGGGTGGAGTGGCCGCAAGGAGAAGAGCGCACGCTATCGCTGTATCTGAAGCCGGTCAGCAAGGTCATGTACTGCGAGCAATGCGGGGCGCGCTGCCAGCAGATCCACGAGACGACCGTTCGTCGAGTGCGCGATCTGCCGCTGTTCGAATACCGGGTGGTGTTGCATGTGCCTCGTCGCCGGGTCTGGTGTGAGCACTGCGGTGGCCCGCGACTGGAGAAGCTGGCGTGGCTGGGCCGCTACCAGCGCGTGACGGAGCGGTTCGCCAAGGCCTGCGAGAAGCTGCTACAAGCGGCCAGCGTGCAAGCGGTCGCAGCCTTCTACGAGTTGGGTTGGCACACGGTGAAATCGATCGACAAGATACGCTTGCGAGCGCGCGTGGCCGAGCCGGACTGGTCGACGATCCGCTATCTGGCGATGGACGAGTTCGCGCTCTGGAACGGCCCCCTGAATCTCCGGACACAGTCTCCCGCTTAAACTAACGGGTAGGCATAGGACTGTGTTTTTGACTAACACCAGGCAGGAAGTGATGGAAGTGTTGACGGGCCCGGAGCGTCGGCGGCGCTGGACGGCGGAACAGAAGCTGGCGATGGTTCGCGAGAGTTTGGAGCCGGGGACGTCGGTTTCGATGGTCGCGCGCCAGCACGGCGTGAACCCGAACCAGCTGTTCCACTGGCGCAAGCTGTACCAGGACGGGAGCCTGTCAGCAGTCAAGGCTGGCGAGGAAGTAGTTCCGGCATCGGAGCTGGCCGACGCGCTCAAGCAGATTCGCGAGCTGCAACGGATGCTCGGCAAAAAGACCATGGAGAACGAGATTCTCCGGGAAGCAGTCGAGTACGGCCGAGCAAAAAAATGGATAGCGCACTCGCCCTTGCTGCCGGAGGACGGCCAGTGAAACTGGTTTGTGAAGTTCTCGGCGTGTCGCGCTCGAACGTATCGGCACGACTGTCGCGCCCGGCGACGTGGCGCGATGGCCGTCAATCGAGACAGGCCGACGATGCGAGCGTGGTCGAGGAAATCCGCCGTGTCGTCGGCGATTTGCCCAGCTATGGCTATCGCCGGGTTTGGGGCACGTTGCGCAACGAGCGTGTTGCCGTTGGGCTGGTGCCGTTCAATGCCAAGCGCATCTATCGCGTCATGCGTACGCACGGGCTACTGATGCAGCGCCGACCGATTCCACCTCGGCCGCAACGTCGCCATGACGGCAAGGTGGCTGTCGGTCGCAGCAATCAGCGATGGTGCTCCGACGGCTTCGAGTTTCGCTGCGACAACGGCGAGCCGCTGCGCGTAACGTTCGCGCTGGACTGCTGTGACCGCGAGGCGATGAGTTGGGCGGCCACGACGGCAGGCCATAGCGGCGACATCGTGCGCGACGTGATGCTGGCTGCGGTGGAAAATCGTTTCGGCAATGCGTTGCATACGCCATCCGAAATCGAGTGGTTGAGCGACAACGGTTCGGGCTACACGGCCGACGACACGCGCCGGTTTGCGATGGACATAGGCCTGAAGCCGTTGACCACGCCGGTGTGCAGCCCGCAAAGTAACGGCATGGCTGAGAGCTTCGTGAAAACCATGAAGCGCGATTACGTCGCCTTCATGCCGAAGCCGGACGCGGCGACCGCTGCACACAATCTGGCCATCGCGTTCGAGCATTACAACGAGAAGCACCCCCATAGCGCGCTGAAATACCGCTCGCCTCGCGAGTTCCGGCGCTCGATGGATTCAGCAACCTTAGTGTGAAGCTGTGTCCGGGATTACAGGGTCAATTCCACGCTCCATAAAGGCCATCGCTACGCCACGGTGGTGGTCGATCCGATCGGCCGGCAGGTGCTCTGGGTCGGGCCAGGACGCTCACGGGAAACGGCGCGAGCCTTCTTCGAACAACTCCCTGAAGGCGTGGCCGAGCGTATCGAAGCGGTTGCGATCGACATGACCACGGCCTACGAGTTGGAGATCAAGGAGCAGTGCCCGCAGGCGGAAATCGTCTTCGACCTGTACCACGTCGTGGCCAAGTACGGGCGCGAAGTGATCGACCGGGTACGGGTGGATCAGGCCAATCAACTCCGACATGACAAGCCGGCGCGGAAGGTCCTGAAGTCCAGTCGTTGGCTGCTGCTGCGCAACCGCCACAATCTGAAGCCGGATCAGGCCGTGCACCTGAAGGAGTTACTGGCCGCCAATCAGTCGCTGTTATGCGTCTACGTGCTGCGCGACGAACTCAAACGGCTCTGGTTCTACCGAAAGCCAGCCTGGGCGGAAAAGGCCTGGGGGCAATGGTTCGAGCAGGCTCAGCAAAGCGGGATTGCCGCCCTACAAAAGTTCGCCCAGCGCTTGCAGGGGTACTGGCACGGAATCGTGACTCGCTGTCGTCATCCGCTCAACACCAGCGTCGTTGAAGGCATCAACAACACCATCAAGGTCATCAAGCGCAGGGCTTATGGGTACCGCGACGAGGAGTACTTCTTCCTCAAGATCCGCGCCGCATTCCCCGGAATTCCACGATGAACCAAAAAATGGGGGGAGGTCAGGCACAGGCGCGGTGTCTACCGATATCGGGGCCGAGCCGAATGGATGCCGCGTGCGGCACGGGGCGGCTATCGGGAGGGCGCGTCGCGACTGGAGGCGCGCATCGTATGCTGATGTGCGTTGCGAGCGATGCATCCGGGATGCGATCGATGCGGGAGCGGTTGTATCGACGTCAGCGCGGGATTGCCGCCGTGCGGTCGCGGAAGGCGATGCCGGCGCCGCGTCGATGCCAGCCCGCGGCGCGGGCCGGCATCGGCGATTTGACGTTCGGTTTCTGCGTCAGAATGCCCGTCGGGCGACTCTCTCGGTAAAGACGTCGAGTTTCTCGGCGGGAACCAGGAAATAATCCCAGCAGATCGAATCGCAAACGATATGCCATTCGTCGCGCGTATCGATTCTATTGAGGAAAATATCAAATAGGACGTAATTCTTGGAGCTGGCGAAATTGAACAATGAATCTTTTGTCAGCCCATAGACGCTGTAGCTCGGATAGCCGTATTCAGTGGAAATGAGTGGGCGGAACTTGTCGATCGTCCTGGTTGCGCCTTCGAGGCAACCGATTTCACCCCCCTCGATGTCGATCTTGATGTAATCGACGGAACGCAGGTTCTCGGTGTGCATGTCGAGCGTGTCGACCTTGACGGGGATCAGCGTAGGCGTGACCGTCTCCGGCGAAATGTACAACCGCTTGCGCAGCCCGCTTTCTCCGGGACTGCCTTGTGCAAACGTGAATTCGGCATGCCCGGGCTCGTGTGCGAGTGCGACGTTGTTCAGCGTAAGAGTAGGGCAAGCGTGTTGTGTTGAAAGAATGTCGAACGCGAAGGGGAGCGGCTCGAAGCCTATGACCTGACCAGTCGGGCCGGCCAGTTCGATGAAGCGTGAAAGATGAAGGCCGAGATGCGCGCCGACGTCGATTACCGTATCGCCGGGCTGGATCCATCGGCGATAGTGCTTGGCCAATACCTCCTCGTAATCGAGCTGGATAATGCCGAAACTCATCAAATCGCCGATCTGGCTCAGCCTTGCTTGAATATACGGACTTCCCATCGCACCCCCTTGATGCGCTGCACTAGTTGATTTTCAGGAATCCTTTGCGGAGGTCATTGTAGTTCGATTTGCACGCTATGAGGTTGTTCGATTTTCGAGTAGGTACATGAGGAAGGCACATGCCTGACGCTAGCCCGGAATGCGTCGGCCTTCGGCTGACAGATCTTGGATCGCTGGCGTGTGGTTGCAGGTCTTTGTGCGCGCCGATCCGGCGATCGAATACGGACGAGCCGAGGCGCAAATGGACGCCAGTGGGCGGCGTTGCCAAGTCAGTCATCTCCGCGTTCTCGCGCGGCGGAATTGACACACCAAATTGACGCACCCGGAAAAAGGAAAGGCCCGGAAAGCTATGCCAGATAAGGAAACCCTTGGCTGACAAGCTTTCCAGGCCTTGATTCCTGGTCGGGGCGAGAGGATTTGAACCTCCGACCACCTGCACCCCATGCAGGTACGCTACCAGGCTGCGCTACGCCCCGAAAGCGTGAAAGTATAACAGACACTTTTCGTAAATAGAACTGTATCGACGTAAATTCTGTTCGATGCTCGTGTGCGGCTTGTTTTGACGTGATGCTGTCTGCCGCGGATCGACTTCGTCGAGCGCGGGGCATTGCGGATCAATACGAGTCGACACATCACTGCCGAGCTTTACGCCGCGTCCTCAACCGTGGCGTCGCACGTTCCGCGCATTCGTTCAGTACGCGTAGTACGGCCCCGGCCCTGCGGGCGT
Source organism: Burkholderia thailandensis E264 (assembly GCF_000012365.1). Taxonomy (NCBI): domain Bacteria; kingdom Pseudomonadati; phylum Pseudomonadota; class Betaproteobacteria; order Burkholderiales; family Burkholderiaceae; genus Burkholderia; species Burkholderia thailandensis. The sequence continues at coordinate 2,943,958 of NC_007651.1, read as the reverse complement.
CGCTCTTCCTTCGATCGCCGTATAGATATTGCGTCCATAGAAGAGCGGCAGTCCGAGATCGACGACATTGCCGATCGGCCCGGCAAGGTCGTTGAAGGCGAAGTTGAACGTCGAGAACAGCACTTGCGAACTTGCGACCTGGAACGTCGTCGCTTTCGACGCGCCGTTGCCGCTGCTCAGTGTGATGCCGAACGTCTGCGTGCTCGCCGGGCAGAACCATGAACCGCACTGCGGCAGCGACGTGTCCGCGAAGAAGATCCCGTTCGAGCCGCTATCGAAGAACGTGCGTGCGTTGGTGTTGCCGTTGAGCAGGCTCGTCACGTAAGCGCCCGATGCGGTGGTCGCGAGCGGCGTAGCGGCGCCGAGCCCGTTGTTCGCCTGGGTGCCGATGCCGAAGATCAGCGAGCCGTTGACCGTTGCCGAGCCCGTTGCCGGAATCGCCGGCAACACGATTACCGAGCCGTTGTTGTCGCTCGAGAATGCGCCGACCGGATTCGCGATCTGTTGTGCGATCGGCTGCGATGTGCTCGCGCACGCGCCGCTCGCCGTGCATCCGTAATACCAGCCGGGCGGCGCGCTGTTCGCGCACGCGGTGCCGCAGTCGGTGACGAAGAGGCCGATGCCGAGAATGCCGTTCGCGCGCAGCGCCCCTTGGGTTTGCATCGGTCCGGCGCTTTGCGTGCAGTCGGCCGGCGCGTTCGGCGTGCTTGGATCGGCGATCACCTGGATCGGAATGTTCGCCGCGACTTCGCCCGCGATCCTCACGTCGGCACGACGCACCGAGCCCCATGTGAAACCCGTGCCGAATATCGCGCACGCGCCCGTGATCGGCGCATTCGCGGCCGGCACGACGGGCAGCGCGACGCTCGACGGCAGCGCGGCCGCGAGAATGCGCAAGCCGTCCGAGCCGGTATCCACCTGCACGTTGTCGATCGTCTGGCATTGGTTCGTATTCGGCGCACAAACGGTGACGGTCGTCATCAGCATGTTCGCCGCGCCGGTGATGCCTTCGGACACCGTGACGGGCCGCACGTTCGCCGCATTGGACGGCGTGATGCCGCTACCGCTCGAGTTCGGCGTCGACGAGCCGCCGCCCCCGCCGCCGCCGCCGCCGCCGCATGCGGCGAGCGTCACGGTCAGTGCGGCGGCGCGCCAGGTGATCTTGAGGGTCATGGTCGGCTCCTCACCGCAAGTCGTCGATCGATACGCCGGACGGCACCGCGCCGGGCAGCCATGCGCGGCCGACATACGCGCGCATGCGGCCGCCGGCCTCGACGACGAAGTCGGATTGCGCGACGCGTCCGGCATGCAGGCTCACGCGGGGGCGCGCGTCCGTCGAGACGGCGTGGCTCTGGTAGGTCGAGAAGCGTTCGCCGAGCAGTTGCCGCAGGTTGGGCGACGTCGGGCCGTCCCACGTGTAAGCGAAGACGAGTCCGGCGCGAGTCGCATACTCGCGAATCGTCGTGCCGCCCGCGTCGACATGGCTTCGCATCGTGACGGCGCCGCCGAGCAGCGGGGTCGACGTTTGCGCGAACGCGCGCGCAGACGAATCCGTGACGGTGCGTCCGAGCTGCGATTGTGCGGAAACGGGTACGAACGTGAGCGCGGCGGCAACGAGAAGGGCGCAAGCCGGGCGGCGCCGTACCGGGGGAAATGACTTCTTGTTGTTCATGCGACTGCCCTCCGCGGGGGGGATACGGTTGGGGTCACTGTTCAATCAATGATAGTGAGTCGCGGTGCGCACAGCCCCCAAAATTTCGGGAATCGGATGCTCGTTATCCCTAGTCGGCGACGCGGGTGCGCCGAGCATCGCGCGGACGCCGCACGCGCAGCGCGGCCCTCGCGCGAACAAGCGAAACGGCGGACGTGCAAACAAGCGCGCGAATGAGACAGTGCGCTTTTTGCACGGTCCGCCGCCGGACCGGTAAAATAGAAAGTTGACTCACGGAAAAGTCGCCGTGACCTAGTGGAAGGATTCCCAGAACATGACTGATCTTCGTCTTACCAAGCGGTTCGCAGCACTGCTTGCAACCGGCGCGTTCGTTGCCGGCTGCAGTTCGCCGTCGCCTACGAAAATCGACTACAAGAGCGATTCGAAATCGAAGGAGGTGTCGCTCGCGGTGCCGCCCAACATGCTCGACGAGACGCCGGATCAACGTTCGCTGCCGCCGCAGGGCGGCGCGACGTCGCTTTCCAGCCTGCAGCAGGTGCAGCAGGCCGCGCCGCCCACCGACTCGGTCGCGCCCACCGTGCCGGGCATGCGCATTCAGCGCGACGGCACCGAGAGCTGGCTCGTGATCGACGACAAGTCGCCCGCGCAAATCTGGCCTCAGGTGCGCCGCTTCTGGCAGGAGCAGGGCTTCCTGCTCGTCGTCGAACAGCGCGACAAGGGGGTGATGGAAACCGACTGGAACGAAACCCATCCGCAGATCAACGACGGACTGATTCGCGGTGTGATCTCGAAGGCTATGGGCAACTCGTACGTGACGGCGGAGCGCAACAAGTACCGCACGCGCCTCGACGCCGCGCCGAACGGCGGCACGTACGTGTTCATCAGTCAGAAGGGGATGCGCGAGGCGCTGACGGGCGCGAACAACGATTCGAGCAAGTGGGAGCCGAAGCCGAACGATCCCGGTCTCGAAACCGAATACCTGAAGCGCCTGATGGCCGTGATCGCGCAGAACGACGCGCGCGTGAAGGCGGGCGGCGTGTCGATCACCGACGATGCGGCGCCGTCGCGCGCGAAGGCGTCGACCAGCAAGAGCAAGGACGCGGCAGCGGCGATCGCCGCGAAGAACGTCGCGAGCGCGTCGACGTCGAGCGCCCCGAGCGGAGCGGCCGTGCCGGACGTGCCGCCCGAAGTGACGCTTGCCGAGCCGTACGATCGTTCGTGGCTGCATGTGGGCCTGGCGCTCGATCGCGCGAACTTCACGGTCGACGATCGCGATCGCACGAAGGGGCTGTACTACGTCCGCTACGTCGATCCGAAGGACTTGAGCGTCGAGGAGCAGGGCTTCTGGAGCCAGCTCTTCCACGGCAAGAAGGAAAAGAAGGCGAAGCAGTACCTCGTCAACGTGAAGGCTGTGACGGAGGGCGAGACGCGCGTCGCGGTTGTCGATGACAAGGGCAATGTCGACGCATCGGCGCCCGCACGGCAGATCATGTCGCTCCTCGTCAATCAGTTGCGCTGAGGTTGCCGCGCGCGGCACACCGCCGCCGAACTCAAGAAGCCCGCCTTTTGGCGGGCTTTTTTTCTGTGCCGATGCCGATGCGGGACCGAGCGCGTGCGCGTTCGCCTGTCACGCGCCTGTCGTGTTACGTAACGTCACCTCGTAACGAACGGAATGAATACACATTTTTATCGGCTCTTTGAGGATTATTCGTTAAAAATCAATCGTTTGGTGATCCGCTTCTAGCTGGCACGGAAGCTGCTTCTTTTGTCTTCAACAAGTCATCAGGGAGGCACCGCAAGACAGCGAGGCTCGACCACGCGTGCCTTCCGCCTAGTGTGGATATCGACGTTTCTGGCAGTCGCCGTTGCCGGCGAAGCTGCCGTACTGGACGATGACCCGCGCGTTCGCGCGGGTTTCGGTGGCCCCGTCGCCTATCCTCGTAGGGCGACGGTTTTGCCCGCGCTTCTCGTGAAGCGCGGGCTATTTTTTTTGAGGCAGGTGGGCCTCGAAACGCGAAAGCCCGCTTGCACCGATTCGCGTATGCTGGCCCCTTTGTCACGAAGCAAAGGAGATCTCCATGTCCGAAGTCGCCGTCGTCGCGCTGATCGTCGCCAAGCCCGGTGCGGAAGCGAAGCTGTTGGAACAGCTCGAGGGAATCGTCGGGCCGACGCGCAACGAAGAGGGCGCGCTGCAATACGATTTGCATCGCGATCTGCAGGAGCCGCGCCGCTTCATTTTCATCGAGCGCTGGGCGAGCGAAGCCGCGCTCGCCGCCCATGCGCGTTCCGCGCATATCGATGCATACAAGCGCGTCGCGGCGGATTGGATCGAGAGTTCGGAAATTCGCGTCGCGTCAAAGATCGCATAGCGAGGCGAGCGGCCGCGCGTCGCGCGGCCTGGCAGGCGGAAAGGTCAGTGCGATGCGTTCGGGACGTCGAGGATCAGGATGATCGTCCAGTCGGCGTCGCCGTCGTGGTGATATTGCCGTTCGGCGACGATGAACGGCTGCTGCTTGCCTTGCGGCCCGAGGAAAAGCACGTCGCCTTCCATCGGCAGGCATTCGATCGGCGGCAACGCGAGGAATGCGTCATCGGAGCCGCGCGGCATCAATTGCTTGATCTTGCGCGTCGCGGCTTCGGTCCATTCGATGTCCAGTTGGATGTTGCTCATTCAGTCCTCCGCACCGGAGTGCGCACGGTTGGAAAAGTCGGTGCGCGACTTTAGCACAATGCGCTGCACGCTCATTCGGGCGCGCCAATGAAAAAGCCGAACCCGGCAGGCCGGATTCGGCTTTCGCGCAAGCGGGACAGGCCGTGCGTTATTGGCTGGCTGCGCTTGCCGGAGCCGCCTTGGCTGCCTTCTTCGCGACCTTGTGAGCCTTCTTCGCGTGACGCTTGTGTTGCTCGTGCATCGGCTTCGCCTCGGCGGCCGGTTCGGCGGCCTGCTGCTGTTGCAGCGCTTGAGCGCGTTGCTCGATTTCAGCGATCTTCGCCGGATCGGTGATCGTCTTGATTTCCGTGCTCTCTTGCGCATGGGCCGCGCCAGCCAGAGCCGACATCGAAACCAGGATAGCCATGGTCATCTTCTTCATTGCTTACCTCCGCTAAGTGGTGATGGACCCGAGTGTTGCCGATTTGTCTGGCGTCTGCAATCGAGTGAGCCGAGTTTATCAAAAGTGACGGATCAGTGCATTCGATTGCGTCATGGCGCTTAGGCGCGTGGATCGAGCGCAACAGTGGCGCAATCCGTCATCGCCGCGCCGTTCGCGCGGCTGTAATGGGCATGGGCGGCGTCGAAGCCGCGACGATCCGGCGCGGGCAAACGGGCGCGCGCCGCTAAAACCAGCCGAGGCGGCGGTACACGTGAAACTGCGCGACGCCAATGATCTCGTGCAGCGCCAGCTCGGCGTTCACGAGGTTGACCGCGCGCGGCAGCCAGCCGAGCCGTGCGTCCCTGCGGTTCGCATAGACGGGTTGCGGCACGATTCCGAATCGTCTGAAATCGAGGAGCGCGCGTTTCATCTGATATGACGAAGTAACGAGAATCAGATCATCGTAATGTTGGGCGCGTAATATGGGAGCAGTGAAGCGCGCGTTTTCGTAGGTCGTGTGACTGCTGCTTTCGCGGATCAGGTCGGCGTTTGCGACGCCGCGCGCAAGCAAATAGGGCGCATACGTGTCCGCTTCGGTGATGCCGCGCACCTGCGGGTCGCCACCCGACACGACGACCGTGCAGCGCTTCGCCGTTCGTTGGCATGCCGAATAGAGTTCGGCGGTCTTGTCGATGCGCGCGAGTGCGTCGTGCGGTGGTGCCGCGACACCGTCGCGGCGCTTGATGCCGGCGCCGAGCATCACGATCGCGGTGTTGCCTGTCATCATTGGATGCGTGACCGGCTGTACGCCGGCTTGCGCGAGCGCGACGAGCGGCGCGGCGAGCCAGCCGGAAGCAATCAGCCATAAGAGTGCGATGCCGGCCGCGAGTATCGCGAATGCGCCACGCCGTTTGCGGCAGAGCAGAAAAACGACGAAGAGAAGTCCAAATGAATTAAACAGGATCAATTTGATTGGGGTAAGGTAGCTTTTTGTGGGAGCGGTTAATGATCTGTCCCCGTGAGATGAGAGCGAAGCACCAGGGAACAGGTCGGAAGGAGTGGAGGGATTATAAGGACCCCTCTTGAGCTGCGTGGCGGCGCCGGCGGGCGGAGACCCGCTTGGCTGGGCCGCTTTGCAATGTCGCCGCACTTTAAGAAAGAATCGAGATGGCCACGTATTCCAACGAAGCAGTGCTCGACGCGCTCAGGCGCGTCCAGTACCGTCAGGTTCCGTGGGCGAGGCGTCCGGGTGTATTCGAATACCTGCGTGCGCTCGGCTTGATGGATACGGTTCGGCAGAAGACTGTCGCACCCGCGCCCGGTTTCCATGCGCCCGTCGATATTGCCGTTTTGACGGATAACGGCCGGGCCGAATTTGCTCGGCTCGAACGAGGCGAGAGACAGCCCGATTGGGAGGCTCGCCGGATCGAAGACTATGCGCTCAGCGAAGCGAGCGCCGTCTCGATTCTCGAAAGCCGCTTATAGCGCAGGCAGCCGAGCATCGCATCTTTAGCACGAAAAAAAGCCCGTATCGCGAGGATACGGGCGGTACCGGGTACATTGCTGCTGCCACGCTGTGCTCATGGCAACTATCAGACTCGGCGTGCGTCGCGCAGTTCCCGGACGCGCGGATTTTTCCCGCGCAGCGTTAGTGATCGTTCGGGCGGTTGGGCTGGCGTGGCGTGTCGTTGCGCGCGCGCGCGTTGCTGGTGATGTCGCCGCGCAGATCGCCGCGCGGCACGTTCGGTCGCGCGCTTGGCGAACCTGCCTGCGAGCGGGTGACTTGTTCCCGCGGACCGTGCTGCCTGGGAGGAAACTGGTCGGCGCGCGAAGGAGCGGCGAGCGCCAGCGAAACGACAATGCCGCATGCCGTGAGCGGTGACATGGGTTTCATCGTTGGCGCTCCCTTTCAAGCCGTCGAACGGCTCGTTCGTCTATTGCTACGTTAAGCGGGGGAGCGAAGGCGCGCTGTAAATATTAGTAAATAGATGTATCGCCGGATCGCATCGTCAGGAATCCGTGCGAATGGGCGAGCGGGCGGCCGTGCGCCGAGAAAGTGGCCGCCAAAAATGATTCTGGGCGGCTAGTGCCGCCCAGAAATCGGGTTCATGCCATCTTGACGGGAGCGCGCCAGGATTCCGGATTGGTCCAGAACGCGCCGCGCAGACGGTCGCGGCTCGGCGGCGCGGGTGGTTTGACCGCGCTTGCGCCGATGCGCCCGCGCAGCGAGATCTGGCGGCCGCTCGTCCCGAGGCGCTTCACCACTTCGGCAAGCGTGCCGTCGGCCTGCCATTCGTCGAAGCGGCGGCGGCAAGTCGGCGGCGACGGGTAGCGGCCGGGCAGCTTCGACCAGCCTTCGCCCGTCGACAGCACCCAAAGAACGGCGTTCACCACCGAGCGCGCTTCCACGCGGGGACGACCGCGACGCTCACTGCGTGCGGGCTCGGAGCAGAATAGTCCCTCGAGCAGCGCCCATTCGTTGTCTCTCAAATCGTCGAACAGCATCATGTCCTCACCTCAGCGAAGCTAACTCCGGTGCGCCGCCCTGCGCCGCGCACTCGTCGAGCACTCGATCCAACGAGTGCCGGGTGAGGGCATCGGCTTCATGGAGCGGCGGATGTTGCGCGATCCGCCGCGAGAAGTCCGAGCGCCCGCAGCCCTGTGCGCCTGCTAATGCAGGAAGCGTGCCACGTTGGCGACGACCGCCCCAAAGCCGCCTGGCAGCGAGCTGACAGCCGCGTCAGCTAGGGGCGTATAAGACGCCAAAAAGGCGGTCGAGCAAATAAGGACAATCACCAATCTTGTGCAGTCCGGCCCGCGAGACGTGCGTTTCAGCCGGGTGCTGCACCGCACCGACACACGGCACGCGATCGTCGAGACGCAATACAATCGCGCATCGATGCGTCCGATTGATGAGGGAATCCCATGAATATCACGCTCAGGCAGTTACGCGTGTTCATCGAGGTCGCGCGGCTCAAGAGCTTCAGCCGGGCGGGCGACGAGATCGGTCTTACGCAGTCGGCCGTCAGTCGCTCGGTGCGCGAGCTGGAGGGGGAGATCGGACTCAAGCTGATCGATCGAACCACGCGCGACGTGCAGTTGACCGATGTCGGCACCAATCTGATCGCGAGCGTGTCGCGTTTGCTCGGCGACCTCGACGATGCGCTGCGCGAGATCCGCGAGATCGGCGAGCAGCGCCGCGGGCGCGTGATCGTCGCGGCGAGCCCGACGATCGCGTGCCGGCTGATGCCGCGCGTCGTCGCCGCATGCGAGCGGCGCTTTCCGTTCGTCGCGCTCGGCCTGCGCGACGACGTGCAGAGCGACGTGCTGCGCAAGGTGAAATCGGGCGAGGTCGACTTCGGCGTCGTGATCGGGCCGCTCGCGACGAGCGATTTGATCAGCGAGCCGTTGATGACCGATTCGTTTTGCCTCGTCGCGCGCGCCGACCATCCGCTTGCCGCGCGCGATCGCGTGCCGTGGACGGCGCTCGCCGGCGAGCGGCTCGTGTTGCTCGATTACGCATCGGGCAGCCGGCCGTTGATCGACGCGGCGCTCGCGACGCATCGGGTCGCGGCGAGCGTCGTGCAGGAGCTCGGCCATTCGGCGACGGTGTTCGGCCTCATCGAGGCGGGCGTCGGCGTGAGCGTGCTGCCGTGGCTGTCGTTGCCGCTGCCGGCCGGCTCGTCGCTCGTCGCGCGTCCGCTCACGCCGCGCGCCGAGCGTACCGTCGAGCTCGTGCGGCGGCGCGACCGCTCGCTGTCGCCAGCGGCGGACGCGGTCTGGGGCCTCGTGACGGAAATGCCGGCGCGAGTCGAGAATCTGGGCTGACGAGGCGCCGTGCGAAGGCTGCGCGGCGTGTCGCCGCGCCGTTCGCGCGGGGTGCCGGGGATATGTCTTTTGCCGTACGTTCTTTGTCTTTACGCACCGGATGATTTTGCGTAAGATGGCGCTCAGTCACGCGGTTCCGACGTGGTTCCGCGCTGTTCCGTCCGGTTTGGGTTGGGCTTGAGAGTTGGTTCGCCGCCCCCGGTTCGTGCTCCCATCAATATGACCGATCAGAATCGGGCGAGCGCGTCTTCCGTTCCTTTCGTCTGTTCGATTGATCCGGTTCGCTTGACCACAGGGTCTGACCTAGCTGCATGAATACCCAAGAGGCGAAGATCGTCCTCGAGACTGCTTTGATCTGCGCGCAGGAACCGCTGAAACTCGGCGATTTGCGCAAGCTCTTTGCCGACGGCGTGTCGGCGGACACAGTCCGAACACTGCTCGAAGATCTGAAACAGGAATGGACCGGACGTGGGGTCGAACTCGTCGCTCTCGCGTCGGGCTGGCGCTTCCAGAGCAAGCCGGCGATGCGCACGTATCTGGACCGGCTGCATCCGGAGAAGCCGCCGAAATATTCGCGGGCCGTGCTGGAGACGCTCGCGATCATCGCGTACCGGCAGCCGGTCACGCGCGGCGACATCGAGGAAATTCGCGGCGTCACGGTGAACACGCAGGTCGTCAAGCAGCTCGAGGATCGCGGCTGGATCGAGGTGATCGGTCATCGTGATGTGCCGGGCCGTCCGGCGCTCTACGCGACGACGAAGCAGTTTCTCGACGACCTCGGCCTGAAGGCGCTCGACGATCTGCCCGCGCTCGAGGAGCCGGCCGCGCATCTGGAGGCGAGCCTCCTCGCGCAGCAGGCGATCGACTTTCCCGATGATGCACGCGACGACGGCGAGGCGCTTGCCGGCGCATCCGACGAGGGCGTGACCGGCTCGGAAGCGGCAGGCGCGGAGGCGGGCGAGGCTATCGAACAGGCAATCGAGCCGTCGGTTTCGCCGGACGAGGGCTTGGCACGGGCCGGTGATGAGCCGGCGCGAGCGGACGTCGCGGCGGCGAGCGCCGGAGAGGCGCGACCCGAAGGGGCGGACGGCTCGGCGGCACGAATCGTCGATCCCGCCGATAATGACAAGCGAGCCGGCGCCGAGGCGGCGCAGGCCTTCGACGAAGCCGATGCACCGCACGACCACGACGCGGGGCAGGCGGCCGGCCGAGCCGCTCGCGAGACCGAATCGGGCGGCATGCGCGAGCCGGCGTTCGCGGGCGGCGAAGAGGTCGACGCGGCCGCGTCGCACGAGCACGCGGCCGAGCAGCTTGCAGCGGACGCAACCGCGGAGACGCATGCCGAGGCGGCGGGCAATGCCGCCGGCGACGGCGAGCGCATCGAATCGTCCGCGCGGGCGAACGAAAACGCAAACCCCGCCGCGCGGCCGGACGCAGAACCGGCCGGCGCGGCACACGCAGCAACCCGCGAGGCGGCCGCCGACCCGGCGGCGGGCCGAGCGACGAAGGAAGACCACGGCGCGATCGGCGGCATCCCGCACGATGCCGAGCCGGTCCGGGCGCACGCGGAGGAGATGTTGGACGATACGTCCGGCAGTCTCGCCGACGCCGTGCGCAGTGCAAGCGAGGCGGTCCCCGAGCGCGAGCAGCAGGACGACGAAGAAGCGCCTGCGAAGCGTCGCGCCTGAGACGGCGGCCGAACCCCAGCCGTGCCCGCGACGGGCGCGAGACCTGACATTTTGAGGTTGTTTTGACTGATACCCACGACATCGATTCGTCCGAATCCGCGCATGCCGTTGCGACGGCGCGCGCCGACGGCGCACCCGAGCAGTCCGCCGCGGACGCGGGCGGCGAAGACCGCCCGCGCCGCGGCCTGCGGCGCGGGCCGCGCAGCTTGATCGCGCGCCGCCGCGCGGCCGCGAAATCGAAGAATCCCGAGGCGGCGGAGAGCGCCGACGCACCTCCGGCGGCGGAAGCCGGGGCGGACGCCGGCGTCGCGAAAGCGCCGGCTCGCGCGCCGCGCAGCAAGGAGGGCGCGGCGAAGGCGCCGCGCAAGACAGCAGGCAAGCGGGAAGGCGCGGCGCGGCAAGGCGGCCAGGCGAAGCGCGGCGCGCCGGCGGCGGCCGCGCCGTCCGTCGAGGCTGGCCAGGACGATGTGTTTGCCTATGTGATTTCGCCCGCATTCGATGCCGACAACAACGCGTCGGGCGGCGGCGTGCGCGCGCCGATGCTGCGCCGGGGCCGCCAGAATCAGCCGAAGCGCGTGCTGTCGCCGGACGACGACGCGCCGAAGTTGCACAAGGTGCTCGCGGAAGCCGGCATGGGCTCGCGCCGCGAGATGGAGGAGCTCATCATCGCCGGCCGCGTGTCGGTGAACGGCGAGCCGGCGCATATCGGCCAGCGGATCATGCCGACCGACCAGGTCCGGATCAACGGCAAGCCGGTCAAGCGCAAGCTGCCGAACAAGCCGCCGCGCGTGCTGCTTTACCACAAGCCGACGGGCGAGATCGTGAGCCACGCGGACCCTGAGGGCCGCCCGTCGGTGTTTGACCGGCTGCCGCCGATGAAGACCGCGAAATGGCTCGCGGTCGGCCGCCTCGACTTCAATACCGAGGGCCTGCTGATGCTGACGACGTCCGGCGACCTCGCGAACCGCTTCATGCATCCGCGTTACAGCGTCGAGCGCGAGTATGCGGTGCGCGTTGTCGGCGAGCTGTCCGAGGCGTCGCGCCAGAAGCTGCTGCACGGCGTCGAGCTCGACGACGGCCCGGCTAACTTCCTGCGCATTCGCGACGGAGGCGGCGAAGGCACGAACCACTGGTATCACGTCGCGCTCGCCGAAGGGCGCAACCGCGAGGTGCGGCGGATGTTCGAGGCGGTCGGCCTGATGGTGAGCCGCCTGATTCGCACGCGTCACGGCCCGATTCCGCTGCCGCGCGGGTTGAAGCGCGGCCGCTGGGAGGAGCTCGACGAGGCGCAGGTGCGGCGCCTGATGTCGACGGTCGGCCTGAAGGCGCCGGTCGAGGAGAAGGGCAAGCGCGGCGGCGCGGCCGAGCGCCGCCAGCCCGATCCGATGCAGACGTCGATGGGCTTCATCAATCGCGAACCGGTGCTGACGACTCACGGCCAGCTCGACCAGCCGCGGCGCGGCCGGCGCGGCCCGGCGGGCGGCGGCTTCGGCGCGGGCCTCGGCGGCGGCTATGCCGGCCTGCCGGGCTACGGCGGCGCGCCGCGCCAGGGCGGCCGCGACGTCGACGGCAACCGTGCGCCCCACGGAGGCGCGGGCGCGAACAAGCGCGGCGCGGGCAAGGGCGCGCGCAACCCGAACGGCAATCGCGCCGAAGGCGGCGCGCGCGGCGGCCAGCGTTCGCCGCAGCAGCGCAATCGTTCGCGCAGCCGCTGATTGCGCGAGAACGGCATTCGCAACCGCCGCGTGCGTTGCGAATGCCTCGCAAAATCGCCGTTTCGGGCTGATTTTGCGGGGCCGAGCTTTGCGTTCGGGCCAAAAATCGCTATAATCGCGGAGTCGCTGGGCGTACGGATTCGATGTGTAGCTCAGGTGCGACCACCGGTAACAAGATGGGCGTTGCGCCCATTTTTTTTTGCCGAAACGGTTGGGCATCTCGGGTAGCGCTTCCTGCGCCGGCTAAGGCGCGCGTTCAGCGGGTGAATCGCGAGGGGCGGGCGCGGACACCTGAGAGGACACTGTGCAACTGACGGAACTGATAGAAACTACGGTCACGGGGCTCGGCTACGAGCTCGTCGATCTCGAGCGCACCGGGCGCGGCATGGTCTGCGTCTACATCGATCAGCCCGCCGGCATCACGATCGACGATTGCGAGAAGGTCACGCGTCAGCTCCAGCACGTACTGACGGTCGAAAACATCGATTACGAACGGCTCGAGGTCTCGTCACCGGGGCTCGACCGGCCGTTGAAGAAGCTGGCTGACTTCACGCGTTTCGCGGGCAGCGAGGCCGTCATCACCTTGAAAAAGCCGTTGGACGGGCGCAAGACGTACCGGGGCATTCTGCACGCGCCGAACGGCGAGACGATCGGTTTGGAATTTGAGAGGAAGAAGGGCGAGGCGGCCATGCTGGATTTCACGCTGGCGGACATCGACAAAGCCCGCCTGATTCCGCACGTTGACTTTAGGAGCCGCAAACAATGAGTCGCGAAGTGTTGATGTTGGTGGATGCGCTGGCGCGCGAGAAGAACGTCGACAAGGACGTCGTGCTGGGCGCGCTCGAAGCGGCCCTCGCGTCGGCTTCCAAGAAGCTGTTCGACGAAGGCGCCGAGATCCGCGTACATATCGATCGCGAGAGCGGTGAACACGAGACGTTCCGTCGTTGGCTCGTCGTGCCCGACGAGGCGGGCCTCCAGGAGCCGGATCGCGAGATCCTGCTGTTCGAGGCGCGCGAGCAGAAGCCCGGCGTCGAGGTCGGCGACTACATCGAGGAGCCGGTGCCGTCGATCGAGTTCGGCCGGATCGGCGCGCAGGCCGCGAAGCAGGTGATCCTGCAGAAGGTGCGCGACGCGGAGCGCGAGCAGATCCTGAACGACTACCTCGAGCGCGGCGAGAAAATCATGACGGGCACGGTGAAGCGCCTCGACAAGGGCAACTTCATCGTCGAATCGGGCCGCGTCGAGGCGCTGTTGCGCCGCGACCAGCTGATTCCGAAGGAAAACCTGCGCGTGGGCGACCGCGTGCGCGCGTACATCGCGAAGGTCGACCGCACCGCTCGCGGCCCGCAGATCGAGCTGTCGCGCACCGCGCCCGAATTCCTGATGAAGCTCTTCGAGATGGAAGTGCCGGAAATCGAGCAGGGGCTTCTCGAGATCAAGGCGGCGGCTCGCGATCCGGGCGTGCGCGCTAAGATCGGCGTCGTCGCGTACGACAAGCGGATCGATCCGATCGGCACGTGCGTCGGCATCCGCGGCTCGCGCGTGCAGGCCGTGCGCAACGAGCTCGGTGGCGAAAACATCGACATCGTGCTATGGTCGGAGGATCCTGCCCAGTTCGTGATCGGCGCGCTCGCGCCGGCGGCCGTCCAGTCGATCGTCGTCGATGAAGAAAAGCATTCGATGGACGTCGTCGTCGACGAGAACGAATTGGCTGTCGCGATCGGCCGCAGCGGCCAGAACGTGCGTCTTGCCAGCGAACTGACCGGCTGGCAGATCAACATCATGACGCCGGACGAATCCGCCCAGAAGCAGAACGAAGAGCGCGACGCGCTGCGCGGCCTGTTCATGGCGCGCCTCGACGTCGACGAGGAAGTTGCGGACATCCTGATCGACGAGGGCTTCACGAGCCTCGAAGAGATCGCTTACGTGCCGCTCAACGAAATGCTCGAGATCGAGGCATTCGACGAGGATACCGTCCACGAGCTGCGCAACCGCTCGCGCGACGCGCTGCTCACGATGGCGATCGCGAACGAGGAGAAGGTCGAGACGGCCGCCCTCGATCTGAAGAGTCTCGACGGCGTCACGCCCGAACTGCTCGCGAAGCTGGCCGAGCAGAGCGTGCAGACGCGCGACGATCTCGCGGAGCTTGCCGTGGACGAGCTGGTCGATATGACCGGCATGGAAGAGGAAGCCGCGAAGGCGCTGATCATGAAGGCGCGCGAACACTGGTTCCAGTGAGAAATGACCATGGCGCACTGATTTGCTGGCGGCCGGAAGGCCTGACCCGATGCTAACCGCAAGGAATCGGTCCTTGCACTAAGAGGAATGAATGGCGAGTAACAACGTAGCCCAATTTGCCGCGGAACTGAAAATGCCTGCTGGTGTGCTGCTCGAACAGCTGCAGGCAGCGGGCGTCCAGAAAGCGAGCGAGGACGATGCGCTGTCGGAGACGGACAAGGCGCGTCTGCTCGATCATTTGCGCAAGTCGCACGGTGCGACCGATGGCGACAAGCGCAAGATCACGCTGACTCGCCGGCACACGTCGGAGATCAAGCAGGCCGACGCGACGGGTAAGGCTCGCACCATTCAGGTCGAGGTGCGCAAGAAGCGCACGTTCGTCAAGCGTGACGACGTGAGCGAGACGGGCGCCGACCAGGCACAGGCGCAGACCGACGAGCAGGCGGAAGCCGAACTGAAGCGTCGCGAGGAAGAAGCGCGCCGCGAGGCCGAGCTGCTCGAGAAGCAGGCGCAGGAACTGCGCGAGCGCCAGGAGCGTCTCGAGCGCGAGGAAGCCGAGCGCCGCGCGCGTGAAGAAGCGGCCGAGGCCGAGCGTCGCCGCGCGGAGGAAGAAGCCGCGGCGAAGCGCGAGGCGGCTGCCGCGCAGGCGGAAGCCGCGCAGCAGGCCGCGGCGGCTCGCGAAGAAGCGCAGCGCGCGCAGAGTGAGCAGAGCGAACAGAGTGCTCAGGACGAAGCGCGCGCGGCCGCCGAGCGCGCCGCGCAGCGCGAAGCGGCGAAGAAGGCCGAGGACGCCGCGCGTGAAGCGGCCGACAAGGCGCGCGCCGAGCAGGAAGAGATCCGCAAGCGCCGCGAAGCCGCCGAGGCCGAAGCGCGCGCGATTCGCGAAATGATGAATACGCCGCGCCGCGCGCAGGTCAAGGCGGTCGAGCCGCCGAAGCCGGCCGAGCAGCCGGCTGCGAAGGCGGCCGAGGCCAAGGGCACGCTGCACAAGCCGGCGAAGCCCGCCGGCGAGGCGGCCGCGGCCCGCCCCGCGGCGAAGAAGCCGGCAAGCGGTGCGCCGGCGCCCGCCGCTGCGCCCGCGGGCGACCGCAACAAGAAGCCGGGTACCGGCAAGAGCGGCTGGCAGGACGACGCGGCGAAGCGGCGCGGAATCAAGACGCGCGGCGATTCGAGCGGCGGTGTCGACCGCGGCTGGCGCGGCGGCCCGAAGGGGCGCGGCAAGCATCAGGACAGCGCGTCGTCGTTCCAGGCGCCGACCGAGCCGATCGTGCGTGAAGTGCACGTGCCGGAGACCATCTCCGTCGCGGATCTCGCGCACAAGATGGCAATCAAGGCATCGGAAGTCATCAAGGTGATGATGAAGATGGGTCAGATGGTCACGATCAACCAGGTGCTGGACCAGGAAACGGCGATGATCGTCGTCGAGGAACTGGGCCACCGCGCGCTCGCCGCGAAGCTCGACGATCCTGAGGCGCTCCTCGTCGAGGGTGAGATCGGCAGCGATGCGGAGCAACTGCCGCGGCCGCCCGTCGTCACCGTCATGGGTCACGTCGATCACGGCAAGACGTCGCTGCTCGACTACATCCGCCGCGCGAAGGTTGCCGCGGGCGAAGCGGGCGGCATCACGCAGCACATCGGCGCGTATCACGTCGAAACGCCGCGCGGCGTCGTCACGTTCCTCGATACGCCGGGTCACGAAGCGTTCACGGCGATGCGTGCGCGCGGCGCGAAGGCGACCGACATCGTCATCCTGGTGGTGGCGGCCGACGACGGCGTGATGCCGCAGACGAAGGAAGCGATCTCGCACGCGAAGGCGGGCGGGGTGCCGATCGTCGTCGCGATCAACAAGATCGACAAGCCGGAAGCGAACCCCGATCGCGTGAAGCAGGAGCTCGTCGCGGAAGGCGTCGTGCCGGAAGAGTACGGCGGCGATTCGCCGTTCGTGCCGGTGTCGGCGAAGACGGGCGTGGGTATCGACGATCTGCTCGAGAACGTGCTGCTGCAGGCGGAAGTGCTGGAGCTGAAGGCGCCGGTCGAGTCGCCGGCGAAGGGCATCGTGATCGAAGCGAAGCTCGACAAGGGCAAGGGCCCGGTCGCGACGGTGCTCGTGCAGTCCGGCACGCTCAACCGCGGCGACGTCGTGCTCGCCGGCACCGCCTACGGCCGCGTGCGCGCGATGCTCGACGAGAACGGCAAGCCGACGAAGGAAGCCGGCCCGTCCATCCCGGTCGAGATTCAGGGCCTGTCCGAAGTGCCGGGCGCGGGCGAGGAAGTCATCGTGCTGCCGGACGAGCGCAAGGCGCGCGAAATCGCGCTGTTCCGCCAGGGCAAGTTCCGCGACGTCAAGCTCGCGAAGCAGCAGGCGGCGAAGCTCGAAAGCATGCTCGAGCAGATGGGCGAGGGCGAGGTGCAGAACCTGCCGCTCATCATCAAGGCGGACGTGCAGGGCTCGCAGGAAGCGCTCGTGCAATCGCTGCTCAAGCTGTCGACCAACGAAGTGCGCGTGCAGATCGTGCACAGCGCGGTGGGCGGCATCAGCGAAAGCGACGTCAACCTCGCGACCGCGTCGAAGGCCGTCATCATCGGCTTCAACACGCGTGCGGACGCTCAGGCGCGCAAGCTCGCCGAGGCGAACGGCATCGACATCCGCTACTACAACATCATCTACGATGCGGTGGATGAGGTGAAGGCGGCGATGTCGGGCATGCTCGCGCCGGAGAAGCGCGAAGTCGTGACGGGCATGGTCGAGGTGCGCCAGGTGTTCAAGGTGCCGAAGGTCGGCGCGGTCGCCGGCTGTATGGTCACGGACGGCGTCGTCAAGCGCTCGTCGTCGGTGCGCGTGCTGCGCAACAACGTCGTGATCTTCACGGGCGAGCTCGATTCGCTGAAGCGCTTCAAGGACGATGTCAAGGAAGTGAAGCAGGGCTTCGAATGCGGTATGTCGATCAAGAACTTCAACGATATCGTCGAAGGCGACCAGTTCGAAGTGTTCGAGGTCACGGAAGTCGCGCGTACGCTGTAACGCAGGCGTGACGGCTTGAATGGGCGGGTCGGGCTTGGGCCCGTCCCGCCCATTTTCATGAATGGTGTCGCGCGCCTTGCCGATCAACCGGATGACGGATTTATCATGTCGAAAAAACGCAGTTCACCCAATCGCAACGTGCAGATCGCCGATCAGATCCAGCGGGATCTGTCTGAGCTCATCATGCGCGAGGTCAAGGACCCGCGCATCGGGATCGTGACGATCCAGTCGGTCGAGCTCACGCCCGACTACGCGCACGCCAAGGTCTACTTCACCGCGCTCACGGGCAATCCCGCGGACACGCAGGAAGCGCTCAACCATGCGGCCGGCCACTTGCACAATCTGCTCTTCAAGCGCCTGCACATTCACACGGTGCCGACGCTGCATTTCCACTACGACCAGACGATCGAGAAGGCCGTCGCGATGTCGCGCCTCATCGACGAGGCGAACGCGACGCGCGCGAAGGACGACTGACCAACGAACGAGCCTTGGCGCAGACCATGACGACTGTTTCGCCCCGCCCCCGGATGGCTCGCCGCGCGCTCGACGGCGTGCTGCTGCTCGACAAGCCGGTCGGGCTTTCGAGCAACGACGCGCTGATGCGTGCGAAGCGTTTGTACCTTGCGAAGAAAGCGGGCCACACGGGCACGCTCGATCCGCTCGCATCGGGGCTGCTGCCGCTTTGCTTCGGCGAGGCGACGAAGTTCTCGCAGGATCTGCTCGATGCCGACAAGACCTACGAAGCGACGATGCGGCTCGGCGTGCGCACGACGACGGGCGACGCCGAGGGCGACGTGCTCGACACGCGCGACGTGGCCTGCGACGAAGCGACGGTCGGCGCGGCGCTTGCGCGCTTCGTCGGCGATATCGTGCAGGTGCCGCCGATGTACTCGGCGCTCAAGCGCGACGGCAAGCCGCTCTACGAATATGCGCGCGCCGGCCAGACGGTCGAGCGCGAGGGCCGCACGGTGACGATCCGCTCGCTCGCGCTCCTGTCGTGCGCGTTGCCCGACGTCACGTTTCGTGTCACGTGCAGCAAGGGCACGTATGTGCGCACGCTCGCCGAGGATATCGGCGAAGCGCTCGGTTGCGGCGCGCATCTGACGATGTTGCGCCGCACCGGCGTCGGCTCGCTGACGCTCGAGCATGCGGTGACGCTCGACGCGCTCGACGCCGCGACGCAGGAAGAGCGCGACGCGCGGCTCGCGCCCGTCGACGCGCTGCTGTCGACATTCCCCCTCGTGAGGCTCGACGCGGCGCTCACGAAGCGCTTCCTGCACGGCCAGCGGCTGAAGCTCGCCGAGCTCGCGGCGCGACCCGAGGCGGACGAAGGCGAGCGCGTGCGCGTCTATGATGCCGATGACCGGCTGCTCGGCGTCGCGCGCGCGTCGGAAGGCGTGCTTGCCCCGGAGCGCCTCGTCGTGACGGGCGCGTAGTCGCGCGGATGCACGGGCGCGCGGCGTGGATGCGCGCTCGCATGGCGCATGCTGTACGGCAGGCGTTGCGGACGACCGGCGCGCTCGGCGCCGCATGTCGCATCGGCAAAACGAAAACGCCCGGCTTGAAAGCCGGGCGTTTTGCTTCGCGCGCCACGCGTGACGCGCCACGTGTGACGCCGCTCAGTGCGCGGCCGACGCCGCCGCGCTCGAATCGCCGCCGCCCGCGCGCTCGGGCTTCGTGATCCAGATGAGCGCGATCAGCAGCACGAAGATCGCGGCCGAGATGTAGAACAGATCGTTCACGCCCAGTTGCGCGGCCTGCTGCGTCGCCATGTTGTTGATGAGCCCGTGCGCTTGCTCGCGCGTGAGCCCGAGCTGTCCCATCTGCGTGACCGCCTGGCTGAACGTCGGGTTGTACGGGTTCGCCTGCTCGACGAGTTGCGCGTGGTGGAAGTTGTTCCGATGGTCCCACGCGGTCTGGAAGATCGACGTTCCGATGCCGCCGCACATGATCCGCACGAAGTTCGACAGGCCCGACGCCGCAGGAATCCGATGGCCGGGCAGACCGGACAGCGTGATCGACACGAGCGGGATGAAGAAGCCCGCCATCGCGATACCTTGCACGAAGGTCGGCGCCATCAGCGACCATTCGTCGACGCCCGTCGTATAGCGCGAGCGCATCCAGAAGCACAGCGCGAACGTGAGGAACGCGGCCGTTGCAATGTAGCGCGGATCGGTGCGCGACAGGAACTTGCCCGTGAGCGGCGACAGCAGGATCGCGAAGAAGCCGACGGGCGCCATCACGAGCCCCGCGTCGGTCGCCGTGTAGCCGATCTGCGTCTGAAGCCACAGCGGCAGCAGCACGAGGTTGCCGAAGTAGAGCCCGTAGCCGACCGACAGCGCGATCGTGCCGCCGGAGAAGTTGCGCATCCGGAACAGCGACAGGTCGACGACCGGATGCTCGGCCGTCAATTCCCAGACGACGAAGAACGCGAACGCGATCAGCGCGGTGAGCGCGAGCACGACGATCGTCGTCGACGCGAACCAGTCGAGGTCCTTGCCCTTGTCGAGCATGATCTGCAGCGAGCCGACCCAGATCACGAGAAGGGCGAGCCCGACGCCGTCGATCGGCGCGCGGCGCACGGCCGACTCGCGGCTGCGGTAGATCATCCACGTGACGGCCGCGGCGGCGATGCCGACCGGAATGTTCACATAGAAGATCCACGGCCACGAGTAGTTGTCCGAGATCCAGCCGCCGAGAATCGGGCCGGCGACGGGCGCGATCAGCGTCGTCATCGACCAGAGCGCGAGCGCCATCGGCGCTTTCGCGCGCGGATAGCTCGACAGCAGCAGCGCTTGCGACAGCGGGATCATCGGGCCGGCGACCGCGCCCTGCAGCACGCGCGATGCGAGCAGGAACGGCAGCGTCGGCGCGAGTCCGCACATCCAGGACGAGATCACGAACAGGATGATCGACGCGAGGAACAGGCGCACCTGACCGATGCGATCGGTCAGCCAGCCCGTGAGCGGCACCGAGATCGCATTCGCGACCGCGAACGACGTGATGACCCAGGTGCCCTGGTCGGACGACACGCCGAGGTCGCCCGAGATCGTCGGGATCGCGACATTGGCGATCGACGTGTCGAGCACGTTCATGAACACGGCGAGCGATACCGCGATCGTGCCGAGTATCAGCTGTCCGCCCTTGAGCGGAGGAAGGGGAGCGTGTGGCTGTGCCATGCTTGGTCCGACCCGGCGGCGCTTACATCAGGTTCGACGTGCGGCCGCCGACGACCTTCGCCGCCGGCGCCGGCGTCGGCGTCGGCGCACCGCCGCCCGCGTTCTGCTCGATGATGCGCGCGATCTCGGCGTTCGCTTCGTCGCCGTATTTCGCGAACACGTCGGTTTCGTAGACGGTGTTCTGCACGTTGCCGAGCTGGTTGCCGCTTTCGTCCTTGATGTCGACGTCGACCTGCATCGACAGGCCGATGCGCAGCGGATGATCCTTCAGCTCCTTCGGATCGAGCTCGATGCGCACCGGCAGGCGCTGGAC
Source organism: Burkholderia thailandensis E264 (assembly GCF_000012365.1). NCBI lineage: Bacteria > Pseudomonadati > Pseudomonadota > Betaproteobacteria > Burkholderiales > Burkholderiaceae > Burkholderia > Burkholderia thailandensis. Next base: position 2,923,211 of record NC_007651.1, on the reverse strand, counting down.
GACCTTGATCCAGTTGCCCGTCGCGTTCTGCGCCGGCAGCAGCGAGAATGCCGCGCCCGTGCCCGCCGAGAAGCCGACCACCTTGCCGTGGTACTTGACCGACGAGCCGTAGATGTCGGCCGTCAGCTCGACCGGCTGCCCGATGCGCATGTGCTTCAGTTGCACTTCCTTGAAGTTCGCGTCGATCCACACGGCGTTCAGCGGCACGACCGACATCAGCGGCGTGCCCGGCGACACGCGCTGGCCGACCTGCACCGAGCGCTTCGCGACGTAGCCCGCGACGGGCGCGGGCAGCGTGTTGCGCGCGTTGTTCAGGTACGCGTCGCGGACCTTCGCGGCGGCGGCGAGCACGTTCGGGTGATTGGCGATAGTCGTGTTCGCGGTGAGCGCGCGGTTCGACGCGAGTTGCTGGTTGGCTGCGTCGAGCGATGCCTGAGCCGCCTTCACCGCGTCGCGCGCGTGCGAGATTTCCTCCTGCGATACGGCGCCCGTTTGCGCGACGGCGAGCCGGCGGCGCAGATCGTCCTGCGCCTTCGACAGATCCGACTGGCGCAGCGCGACCTGCGCGCGGTATTGATCGTCGTTCACATAGAGGCCGCGCACCTGGCGCACCGTCTGTGCGAGGTTCGCCTCGGCCTGCTGCAGCGCGACCTGGGAATCGGCCGGATCGAGCACGACGAGCGGGTCGCCCGCCTTCACGGTCTGCGTGTCGTCCGCCTTTACCGCGATCACGGTGCCCGTCACCTGCGGCGTGATCTGCACGACGTTGCCGTTCACGTAGGCGTCATCGGTGGTTTCGTGGAAGCGCGCGACGAGCAGGTAATAGAGGCCGTACGCGATCGCGGCGATCGCGATCACCACGACGAGCAGCGTCATCATCCGCTTGCGCTTGCCGTTGTTCTGCGGCTGCGCGGGCGCTGCGTTTTGTTGAGGGTCGCTCATGGCGAGTTTCTCCGTCTTGTATCTAAGCGATTGAAGCGATGAATCCGGCGTGCCGGGAATGATGCGGGTCAGTTCGACGCGTGCCGCGCGGGTGCGGCGGCCGCCGCCACTGCCGGTGCGGGCGTGGCGAGCCGCGTGCCGGTCGCGTCGAAGCCGCCGCCGAGCGCCTTCACGAGACCGATCTGCAGATCGCGGCGGCGCATCTTCAGGTTCGTCACCGTCTGCTCGGCGGCGAGCCGGTTGCTGTCCGCGTTCAGCACCTGCAGCTGCGGCGACAGGCCCGCCTTGTAGCGGATCACCGCGAGCTCGTACGCGCGCGTCGACGCATCGAGCGCGCGCTGCGCGTCGCCCATCTGCGTGTCGATCGAGCGGATCGACGCGACTTGCGTCGCGACGTCGTTCAGCGCGCTCACGAGCGTCTGGTTGTAGTTCGCGACCGACAGATCGAAGTCCGCGTAGCGGCCCTTCAGTTGCGCGCGCAGCGCGCCGCCGTCGAAGATCGGCAGATGGATCGCCGGGCCGAATTGCGCCTGGCGGCTCGCGAAGTTCAGGAAGCGGCCCCAGCCGAACGCGTCGAAGCCGAGGCCCGCCGCAAGATTGATGTCCGGGAAGAACTCGGCCTTCGCTTCCTTCACGTCGTGCATCGCCGCCTCGACTTGCCAGCGCGCGGCGACGAGGTCCGGGCGGCGCGATACGAGATCGGCGGGCAGGTTGTCCGGCAGCGCGACCCCGCCGCCCGGGCTCAGCACCGGCGCGGCAATCTGCAGCCCGCGGTCCGGGCCCTTGCCGAGCAGCGCGGCGAGCTGATAGCGGACGTTCGTGATCTGGCCGTCGAGATCGGACAGCGTCGACTGGCTCGTCGCGATGTTGCCGAGCGCGGTCTGGCGCTCGACGTTCGTGTCGAGGCCCGCGCCGACGCGGCCGTCGGTGATCTTGCCGACCGTCTGCCGGTTCGAGATCTCGCGCTCGGCGATGTCGCGCAGCGCGTACAACTGCGCGAGCTGGTTGTACGTGCGCGCGACCGACGTCGCGAGCGTCACGCGCGCCTGCTGCATGTCGGCTTCGGCGGCCTTTTCCTGCGACACGGCCGCATTGAGGCGCGCGCGGTTCTTGCCCCACAGGTCGAGTTCCCACGACGCGCTCGCGAGCGCGTTGTTCTCGCTGTACCACTGACCGCCGAAGGGCGGCGGGACGAGGGCGTTGCTCGAATACAGCTCGCGGGTCCACGAGTACTTCGCGTCCGCCTTCGGCAGCAGCGTCGAGCGCGACGATTCGATGTACGACGATGCCTTCGCGATGCGCGCCTGCGCTTGCGCGATCGTCGGATTGCCTTCGAGCGCCTCGTCGATCAGCTTGGGCAGTTGCGGATCGCCGAACTGGTTCGCCCAGTCGAGCGACGGCCACCGGCCGCCTTGCGCCGGCAGGCTCTGCGCGCTCTCGAACTGCGTCGCGGGCGCGATCGCCTTGTCGCTCTTGATGCCGAAATAGTTCGCGCATCCCGCGAGCGCGAGCACGGCGACCGCGACGGCCGTGGCGGTTCGGCAAGCGGACAACGGGAAGGTTTTCATCGCTGTGTTTCCTGACTCGGAATGAATAATGGACACTGCAAGGATTTCCTTACATTTATCTGTCTGAATTACTTGTTGTGGCAATATTTACGACGTGCTTCCGGTCGAGCCCGGACATTCGCCGGAATTGACGAGAATGCGGCGCAGCATGCTCTTGAGGAAGCCGACTTCCTCGGGCGTGAAGCCTTCGAGCACCTGATCGAGCACGCTGCGAAAGATCTCCGGCATGCGCTTCGTGAGTTCGCGCCCCTCGTCGGTCAGCTCGAGCCGCACGACGCGCCGGTCTTCGCTGCTGCGCACCCGTTGCAGCAAGCCGCGCTTCTCGACGCGATCGAGCAGGCGCGTGATCGCGCTCGCATCGATGCCGTATTCGCGCGCCAGCTCGGCCGCCGTCGAACATTTGCCGACGGCGAGCATGAACAGCATCGTCGCCTGCGTGCCGGTGATGCCGAGCTCGGTCTGCGTGCGCTGCGTGACCATGTTCGTCATTAGCGATTTCACGCGCGACATCAGGTAGCCGACGCTGTCGTTGATCTGGTACAGGGACAGAGCCTGATCGGGCTGCGGAGAAGAGGGATCCGACATAAATTCTCTGAAGCTGCAATAGTTGACTAGGCAGCAGTATAGGCGCGATTAGTTGCTGCGGCAAATGTTAATTGAAGCGGGATTTGGTTGCAGATCCGCAAAAATGGCCCTGATGCGAGTGGGCCCATCGGCGGACGCTCGCGCGGTTGCGCCGATGCCGCGAGGCAATGGATGGCGCAGTCCGCGACATCTTGACGTGCTATAATTTCAGGCTTTCCAAGCTGCAAATCGCGCGCGCATCGAGCAAAACGGTGCGCGCGCGCTTGCGCGTTCCATCCGTTTCCAGGTTTCTATGACCCGCGCCCTTCGCAACATCGCCATCATCGCCCACGTCGACCACGGCAAGACGACGCTCGTCGACCAACTGCTCCGCCAGTCCGGCACCTTCCGCGAGAACCAGCAGATTGCCGAGCGGGTGATGGACTCGAACGACATCGAAAAGGAGCGCGGGATCACGATTCTCGCGAAGAACTGCGCGGTCGAATACGAGGGCACGCACATCAACATCGTCGACACGCCAGGGCACGCGGACTTCGGCGGCGAAGTGGAGCGCGTGCTGTCGATGGTCGACTCGGTGCTGCTGCTCGTCGATGCGGTCGAGGGCCCGATGCCGCAGACCCGCTTCGTGACGAAGAAGGCGCTCGCGCTCGGCCTGAAGCCCATCGTCGTGATCAACAAGATCGACCGCCCGGGCGCGCGCATCGACTGGGTGATCAACCAGACCTTCGACCTGTTCGACAAGCTCGGCGCGACCGAGGAGCAGCTCGACTTCCCGATCGTCTACGCATCGGGCCTGAACGGTTACGCGTCGCTCGATCCGGCCGCGCGCGACGGCGACATGCGCCCGCTCTTCGAGGCGATTCTCGAGCACGTGCCGGTCCGTCCGGCCGATCCGGAGGCGCCGCTGCAGTTGCAGATCACGTCGCTCGACTATTCGACGTACGTCGGGCGCATCGGCGTGGGCCGCATCACGCGCGGGCGCATCAAGCCGGGCCAGCCGGTTGCGATGCGCTTCGGCCCGGAGGGCGAGGTGCTGAACCGCAAGATCAACCAGGTGCTGTCGTTCAAGGGGCTCGAGCGCGTGCAGGTGGAGTCGGCCGAGGCGGGCGACATCGTGCTGATCAACGGCATCGAGGATGTCGGCATCGGCGCGACGATCTGCGCGGTGGACGTGCCCGAGGCGTTGCCGATGATCACCGTCGACGAGCCGACGCTGACGATGAACTTCCTCGTCAACTCGTCGCCGCTCGCCGGCCGCGAAGGCAAGTTCGTGACGAGCCGCCAGATCCGCGACCGCCTGATGAAGGAGCTGAACCACAACGTCGCGCTGCGCGTGAAGGACACGGGCGACGAAACCGTGTTCGAGGTGTCGGGCCGCGGCGAGCTGCACCTGACGATCCTCGTCGAGAACATGCGCCGCGAGGGCTACGAGCTTGCGGTGTCGCGTCCGCGCGTCGTGATGCAGGAGATCGACGGCGTCAAGCACGAGCCGTACGAGCTGCTGACGGTCGACCTCGAGGACGAGCACCAGGGCGGCGTGATGGAGGAGCTCGGCCGCCGCAAGGGCGAAATGCTCGACATGGTGTCCGACGGGCGCGGCCGCACGCGTCTCGAATACCGGATTCCGGCGCGCGGCCTGATCGGCTTCCAGGGCGAATTCCTGACGCTCACGCGCGGCACGGGCCTGATGAGCCACATCTTCGATTCGTACGCGCCCGTCAAGGAAGGCTCGGTCGGCGAGCGCCGCAACGGCGTGCTGATCTCGCAGGACGACGGCGCTGCGGTGGCGTACGCGCTGTGGAAGCTGCAGGATCGCGGCCGCATGTTCGTGAAGCCGGGCGACGCGCTTTACGAGGGCATGATCATCGGCATTCACAGCCGCGACAACGACCTCGTCGTGAATCCGATCAAGGGCAAGCAACTGACCAACGTGCGCGCGTCGGGCACCGACGAAGCGGTGCGTCTCGTGCCGCCGATCCAGATGTCGCTCGAATACGCGGTCGAGTTCATCGATGACGACGAGCTCGTCGAGGTGACGCCGCAGTCGATCCGCCTGCGCAAGCGTCACCTGAAGGAGCATGAGCGTCGCCGCGCGAGCCGCGAGGCCGAAGCCGGCTGAGCGTTCGCCGCGCGCCGCCCGAGCGTTGCGCCGCATTCGCCGCGCATCGAAAAAGCCGCCTCCGGGCGGCTTTTTCGCATCCGCGAAAAGGCGGCGGCACGCCGTTTGAAAAACAGTGTTACGGGCTCCGGCGCGAATATGCGCGATGCGCGCGAAAGCCCGTCGCGGCGGGCTTTCAGGGCGCTATCGCCGTGCTCGCCGCAGGGTTTTTTGTGCTATGCTGCGCGCACGCAAGTTTTAGGTCCTTCCAAGCAAGACTTGATTCGCGCAATCCGCTAAACGGTCAGGCCGTGTCGCGGAAGGTTGAGTAACCCGCTATTTCTCGAGAAGCTCGAAGAAAGGTGAGCGTCAAATGTCAGATGTAATGAAGCAGTTCCAGCTGAACTCATATTTGTTCGGCGGCAATGCTTCGTATGTTGAAGAACTGTACGAAGCCTATTTGGATAATCCGGCGTCGGTGCCGGACAATTGGCGCGAATATTTCGACGCGCTGCAAAACGTCCCCGCAACCGACGGCTCGAATGCGAGCGACGTGGCTCATAACCCGATCGTCGAGTCGTTCGCCCAGCGCGCGAAAGCCAACGCTTTCATCCCGCGCGAAAGCGGTGCCAATCTCGCCACCGCCCGCAAGCAAGTTCACGTTCAGTCCCTCATCAGCGCGTATCGCTTCCTCGGCTCGCAATGGGCCAACCTCGATCCCCTGAAGCGCCGCGAACGCCCCGCGATTCCGGAACTGGAACCCGCGTTCTACGATTTCTCCGAAGCCGACCTTGACCAGACGTTCAGCGCGAGCAACCTGTATTTCGGGTTCGAGCAGGCGTCGCTGCGCGACATCGTCAAGGGGCTGCGCGACACGTACTGCGGCACGATCGGCGCCGAGTTCATGTACATCAGCGATCCCGAGCAGAAGCGCTGGTGGCAGGAGCGTCTGGAGTCGACCCGTGCGACGCCGAACTTCTCGGCCGACAAGAAGAAGCACATCCTGAACCGTCTGACGGCGGGCGAAGGCCTCGAGCGCTATCTGCACACGAAGTACGTCGGCCAGAAGCGCTTCTCGCTCGAAGGCGGCGAGAGCTTCATCGCGGCGATGGACGAAGTCGTCCAGCACGCGGGCTCGAAGGGCGTGCAGGAAATCGTCATCGGCATGGCGCACCGCGGCCGCCTGAACGTGCTCGTGAACACGCTCGGCAAGATGCCGGCGGATCTGTTCGCCGAATTCGAAGGCAAGCACGTCGACGACCTGCCGGCCGGCGACGTGAAGTACCACAAGGGCTTCTCGTCCGACATCGCGACGGAAGGCGGCCCGGTCCACCTGTCGCTCGCGTTCAACCCGTCGCACCTCGAAATCGTGAACCCGGTGGTCGAAGGTTCCGCGAAGGCGCGGATGGACCGCCGCGGCGACGCCGACGGCCTGCAGGTGCTGCCCGTGCAGATCCACGGCGACGCGGCGTTCGCGGGCCAGGGCGTCGTGATGGAAACGCTCAACCTCGCGCAGACGCGCGGTTACGGCACGCACGGCACGCTGCACATCGTCATCAACAACCAGATCGGCTTCACGACGTCGGACCCGCGCGACGCGCGCTCGACGCTGTACTGCACGGACGTCGTCAAGATGATCGAGGCGCCGGTGCTGCACGTGAACGGCGACGATCCGGAAGCCGTGGTCCTCGCGACGCAGATCGCGATCGACTACCGGATGCAGTTCCACAAGGATGTCGTGATCGACATCGTCTGCTTCCGCAAGCTCGGCCACAACGAGCAGGACACGCCGGCCGTCACGCAGCCGCTGATGTACAAGAAGATCGCGCAGCACCCGGGCACCCGCGCGCTGTACGCGGAGAAGCTCGTCCAGCAAGGCGTGATCAGCGCCGAAGACGCGGACGGCTTCGTGAAGGCGTACCGCAAGGCGATGGACGACGGCCACCATACGGTCGACCCGGTGCTGTCGAACTACAAGAGCAAGTACGCGGTCGACTGGATGCCGTTCCTGAACCGCAAGTGGACGGACGCGGCCGACACCGCGGTGCCGCTCGCCGAGCTCAAGCGCCTCGGCGAACGCATCACGACGGTGCCGGAGAACTTCAAGGTCCACCCGCTCGTCGAGCGCGTGATCAACGATCGCCGCAACATGGCGCGCGGCGACCAGCCGCTCGACTGGGGCATGGGCGAGCACCTCGCGTACGCGTCGCTCGTCGCGTCCGGCTACGCGGTGCGCCTGACGGGCCAGGATTCGGGCCGCGGCACGTTCACGCACCGCCACGCGGTGCTGCACGACCAGAACCGCGAGCGCTGGAACGACGGCACGTACGTGCCGCTGCAGAACGTCTCGGAAGGCCAGGCGAAGTTCAACGTGATCGACTCGGTGCTGTCCGAAGAGGCGGTGCTCGGCTTCGAATACGGCTACTCGACCGCCGAGCCGAACACGCTCGTGCTGTGGGAAGCGCAGTTCGGCGATTTCGCGAACGGCGCGCAAGTCGTGATCGACCAGTTCATCTCGTCGGGCGAAGTGAAGTGGGGCCGCGTGTCGGGTCTCACGATGCTGTTGCCGCACGGCTATGAAGGCCAGGGTCCGGAGCACTCGTCGGCGCGCATTGAGCGCTACCTGCAGCTGTGCGCGGAGCACAACATGCAGGTCGTCCAGCCGACGACGCCCGCGCAGATCTTCCACCTGCTGCGCCGCCAGATGATCCGCCTGTTCCGCAAGCCGCTCATCGTCGCGACGCCGAAGTCGCTGCTGCGCCACAAGGAAGCGGTGTCGGATCTGTCGGAGCTCGCGAAGGGTTCGTTCCAGCCGGTGCTGGGCGAAGTCGACGGCGGCATCGACGCGAAGAAGGTCAAGCGCGTGATCGCATGCTCGGGCCGCGTGTATTACGACCTCGTCGCGCATCGCCGCGAAGCGAAGGCGAACGACGTCGCGATCGTGCGGATCGAGCAGCTCTACCCGTTCGCGCACAAGCAGTTCGAAGCGGAGATGAAGAAGTACGAGAACGCGACGGAAGTGGTCTGGGTGCAGGACGAGCCGCAAAATCAGGGGCCGTGGTTCTATGTCGAACACCACCTGAAGGAAGGCATGAAGGAAGGGCAGAAGCTCGCGTACAGCGGCCGCCCGGCTTCCGCCTCGCCGGCCGTCGGCTATTACGCGAAGCACTACGAGCAGCAGAAGGCCCTCGTCGAAGGCGCATTCGGCCGCTTGAAGAGCGCATCGATCGCGAAATAAAGAGACGTAGCGAAGCGGGAAGGCGCGGTGCGCTTTCCCGCGCGCTTTCGAACGCAGGCGCCGCGCGCCGCGATATTCGACAGCGCACGCGCACGCCTCGTCGTTACCCAGATTAAGCATCCAGGAAATTCACATGGCTATCGTAGAAGTCAAAGTCCCCCAGCTCTCCGAATCGGTTTCGGAAGCGACCATGCTGCAGTGGAAGAAGAAGCCCGGCGAAGCCGTCGCGCAAGACGAAATCCTGATCGAGCTCGAGACCGACAAGGTCGTGCTCGAAGTGCCGGCGCCCGCCGCGGGCGTGCTCGCGCAAGTGCTGCAGAACGATGGTGACACGGTCGTCGCCGACCAGGTGATCGCGACGATCGACACCGAGGCGAAGGCAGGTGCGGCCGCAGCGGCAGCAGGCGCGGCCGAAGTCCAGCCGGCCGCCGCGCCCGCCGCCGCGCCGGCGCCCGCCGCGCAGCCGGCCGCCGCCGCCGCGTCGAGCACCGCGTCCGCGTCGCCCGCCGCATCGAAGCTGATGGCCGAGAAGGGCTTGGGCGCCGCCGACGTCGCCGGCTCGGGCCGCGACGGCCGCATCACGAAGGGCGACGTGCTGTCCGCGGGCAGCGCGCCGAAGGCCGCACCGGCCGCCGCGCCGGCGAAGGCCGCGGCAAAGCCGTCGCTGCCGGACGTGAAGGTGCCGGCGTCGGCGACGACGTGGCTCAACGACCGTCCGGAGCAGCGCGTGCCGATGTCGCGCCTGCGCGCGCGCATTGCCGAGCGTCTGCTCGAATCGCAGCAGACCAACGCGATCCTCACGACGTTCAACGAAGTGAACATGCAGCCGGTGATGGACCTGCGCGCGAAGTACAAGGACAAGTTCGAGAAGGAACACGGCGTGAAGCTCGGCTTCATGTCGTTCTTCGTGAAGGCGGCCGTTCACGCGCTGAAGAAGTTCCCGCTCGTGAACGCGTCGATCGACGGCAACGACATCGTCTACCACGGCTACTTCGACATCGGCATCGCGGTCGGTTCGCCGCGCGGCCTCGTCGTGCCGATCCTGCGCAACGCGGATCAGCTGAGCCTCGCCGAGATCGAGAAGAAGATCGCCGAATTCGGCCAGAAGGCGAAGGACGGCAAGCTGTCGATCGAGGAAATGACGGGCGGCACGTTCTCGATCTCGAACGGCGGCGTGTTCGGCTCGATGCTGTCGACGCCGATCATCAACCCGCCGCAGTCGGCCATCCTCGGCGTGCACGCGACGAAGGAGCGCCCGGTCGTGGAGAACGGCCAGATCGTGATCCGTCCGATCAACTACCTCGCGCTGTCGTACGACCACCGGATCATCGACGGCCGTGAAGCGGTGCTGTCGCTCGTCGCGATGAAGGACGCGCTCGAAGATCCGGCGCGCCTGCTGCTCGACCTGTAAGCGCGCTTTTCACACCGTATCGAACCGCTCCGGCGGGCCGCGCGGGCGCCCATTGCGAGGCGCCTGCTCGGCTTACCGGAGCCAAACCAAAGGATTGTCATGTCGAAGGAATTTGACGTCGTCGTGATCGGTGCGGGCCCGGGCGGCTATATCGCCGCGATCCGCGCCGCTCAACTGGGCAAAACGGTTGCCTGCATCGAAAAATGGAAGAACGCGGCCGGCGCGCTGAAGCTGGGCGGCACGTGCCTGAACGTCGGCTGCATCCCGTCGAAGGCGCTGCTCGCGTCGTCGGAGGAGTTCGAGAACGCGCAGCACCATCTCGCCGACCACGGCATCAGCGTCGACGGCGTGAAGATGGACGTCGCGAAGATGCTCGCGCGCAAGGACGGGATCGTCGAGAAGATGACGGGCGGGATCGAGTTCCTGTTCAAGAAGAACAAGATCACGTGGCTCAAGGGCCACGGCAAGTTCGCCGGCAAGACCGACGCCGGCGTGCAGATCGAGGTGAGCGGCGAGGGCGAGACGGAAGTCGTCACCGCGAAGAACGTGATCATCGCGACGGGCTCGAAGGCGCGTCACCTGCCGAACGTGCCGGTCGACAACAAGATCGTCGCGGACAACGAAGGCGCGCTGACGTTCGACTCGGTGCCGAAGAAGCTCGCCGTGATCGGCGCGGGCGTGATCGGCCTCGAGCTCGGCTCGGTGTGGCGCCGTCTCGGCGCCGAAGTGACGGTGCTCGAAGCGCTGCCGGCGTTCCTCGGCGCGGCCGACGAGGCGCTCGCGAAGGAAGCGGCGAAGCTGTTCAAGAAGCAGGGCCTCGACATCCACCTCGGCGTGAAGATCGGCGAAGTGAAGACGAGCGCGAACGGCGTGTCGATCGCTTACACCGACAAGGACGGCAACGCGAAGACGCTCGACGCCGACCGCCTGATCGTGTCGGTCGGCCGCGTGCCGAACACCGACAACCTCGGCCTCGAGGCGATCGGCCTGAAGGTGAACGAGCGCGGCTTCATCGACGTCGACGACCACTGCCGCACCGCGGTGCCGAACGTGTACGCGATCGGCGATGTGGTGCGCGGCCCGATGCTCGCGCACAAGGCGGAAGACGAGGGCGTGCTGGTTGCGGAAGTGATCGACGGCCAGAAGCCGCATATCGACTACAACTGCATTCCGTGGGTGATCTACACGTACCCGGAAATCGCGTGGGTCGGCAAGACGGAGCAGCAGTTGAAGGCCGAGGGCCGCGAGATCAAGTCGGGCAAGTTCCCGTTCTCGATCAACGGCCGCGCGCTCGGCATGAACGCGCCGGACGGCTTCGTGAAGATGATCGCGGATGCGAAGACCGACGAGCTGCTCGGCGTGCACGTGATCGGCGCGAACGCGTCGGACCTGATCGCCGAAGCCGTCGTCGCGATGGAGTTCAAGGCGGCGTCGGAAGACATCGCCCGCATCTGCCATCCGCACCCGTCGATGTCCGAAGTGATGCGCGAAGCGGCGCTCGCCGTCGACAAGCGCTCGCTCAACAGCTAAGCGCGACAACGCAGCACCGCGCGCCGGCCCTCGCGGCCGGCGTCGCAGTTTCTCGGCGAAGGCGGGCGGGGTTTCCCGCTCGCCTTCGTTTTTGCCGGTTTGCATGATGAACGTCACCGAATACTACGAGCACGAGCTGAAGACGCGCGGCTATCAGTCCGATGCCGCGCAGCGCGCCGCGGTCGAACGCCTGCAGCGTTGCTATGGCGAATGGGTTGCCTACAAGGCGCGTCGCTCGAATGCGTTCAAGAAACTCGTCATCCGCCCGGACTTGCCGCGCGGCGTCTACATGTGGGGCGGCGTCGGGCGCGGCAAGAGCTTCCTGATGGACAGCTTCTACGCGGTCGTGCCGGTGCAGCGCAAGACGCGGCTGCATTTCCACGAGTTCATGCGCGAAGTGCATCGCGAGCTGGAGGAGCTCAAAGGGCAGGCCGATCCGCTCGACGAGCTCGCGCGCCGGATCGCGAAGCGCTACCGGCTCATCTGCTTCGACGAATTCCACGTGTCGGACATCGCCGACGCGATGATCCTGTATCGCCTGCTCGACCGGTTGTTCTCGAACGGCGTGCAGTTCGTGATGACGTCCAACTACGATCCGGACGACCTCTATCCCGACGGCCTGCATCGCGACCGGATGCTGCCCGCGATCGCGCTTCTGAAGGACCGGCTCGACGTGCTGAACGTCGATGCGGGCGTCGATTATCGGCAACGCACGCTCACGCAGGTGCGGATGTATCACACGCCGCTCGGCGCGCAAGCCGATCGCGAGTTGCGCCATGCGTTCGCGCAGCTCGCCGCGGTGCCGGACGAGAGCCCGATCCTGCACATCGAGAAGCGCGAGATCAAGGCGCTGCGCCGCGCGGACGGCGTCGTCTGGTTCGATTTCGCGACGCTCTGCGGCGGCCCGCGCTCGCAGAACGATTATCTCGAGCTTGCGAGCCGCTTCCATGCGATCGTGCTGTCCGACGTGCCGCAGATGTCGCCGCGGATGGCGTCCGAAGCGCGCCGCTTCACCTGGCTCATCGACGTGCTGTACGACCACAAGGTGAAGCTGCTGATGTCGGCCGCGGTGCCGGCGGACGATCTTTACGTCGAAGGGCCGATGGCGAACGAATTCAGCCGCACGGTCTCGCGGATCGTCGAGATGCAGTCGAAGGAATATCTCGAGGCGCCGCGCCGCCTGATCGATACGTCGCTGACCTGATCCGGGTGATGCGGGCGGCGGGGCGCTTTCGGCGCGCCGTGCGCCGCGAACGAACCGACCCGAATTCGAAAACGCGCGCAGACGGTTAACTTCGGTTAATTCGGTATTAACTATTCTTAAATCGGCGCGCGTCGTGTATCCAACGCCGGTTCGTCTCGATATCGTTGCGGTCATGTTCTTCATGAACGGAGAAGTACATGACGCCGTATCGCGATATCACCGATGAGGAGTGGCAGCGCGTCGCTCCGCTATTGCCCGAGTTGCGCCCGCGCAAGGAATTGCGCGGCAGGCCGCTCGCGGATACGCGCGCGGTGCTGAACGGCGTGCTCTGGGTGATCTACAGCGGCGCGAACTGGTCGGCAATGCCGCGCCGCTTTCCCGCGTATCAGACCTGCCATCGCCGCTTCAAGGCATGGTACGAATCCGGCGCGTTGAAGCGCGTGCTCATCGAGCTGTTCGGCGAGCGGAGCGACGATCTTTGCGAGCTGATGGCGCTGCGCATGCGCACGCATGCGCGCTCGAAGGCTGCGCAGGCGCGTAGCGGCGCGGCATCGACGGCGACCTCGCCCGCGCCGCGTCACGATCACGCGCTCGAGCAAGTCGCCTGACGCAACGCGCGCGACGTATCGCGCGCATGAAAAAACCGGCCTCGCGTACGCGCGCGAGGCCGGTTTTGTTTTTGCCGCTCGGCGCGCGCGGGACGCGGCGCGCAAGCGGCGATCTGCGCAACGAGGGAAGGGCGCTTATTGAGCGCGCGTCCACGTCTGCGAACGGCCAAGCAGCGATATGCCGATGTAGCCGCGCACGACGAGCTTCTGGCCGGCGTCCTCGAGCTTCATCTTGCACTTGTAGATTTTGCCGTTTTCCGGGTCGAGGATGTTGCCGCCGTCCCAGCCTTCGCCGTCCTTCTTCATCGCCTTGATGATCGTCATGCCCTTGATGAGCTGATCCTTGCGCTCGTCGGTGCACGCGGTGCAGCGGCGGTCCGGCGTGTCGTTCTCGCCGAGGCCCTTGACGACCTTGCCCGACAGTTCGCCGCTCGAGTCTTGGGTGATCTGCACGAGCGCCTTCGGCTTGCCCGTGTGATCGTCGATCGTCTGCCACGTGCCGACCGGGCTGTCCGCCTGAGCGAACGCGCTCGCCGCGCACGCGAGAAGCGCGCCGGCCACGGTGATCGAGCGCAGTGAACGGGTCATTTGAAACATGTCTTCCTCCTTGGATCGCACGATGTCGTTTTCGTCAGCTCGCGGGCCGTCTGCGTCGGACGGTGATGCACGCGAGCTTTGCGCAGAATACGTGAATCCGCGCGCGGCGTTTGATACAAGTGCTTCTAATCGAAGTGAATGAAGCGAAGACGTGCAACATGCAACGGGAAACTGAAAACTTGCAAACGCGCGCGGCCCGTCGGGCGACGGGCCGCGAAGCGCGAGCGCGCGGCGCGGGCGCGCGTCAGTAGAGCTGATACGAGAACGATGCGTTCACGCGCGGGCTGCGCGATGCGCTTTCGATCGGCGCATCGCCGACGGGTTTCGCGATCGATACGTCGAGGTTGTAGAAGCGGTTGTCGGTCAAGCGCACGCCGAGCCCGACCGACGACAGGCGGCGCGGCACCGGCGTGCCGGAATGCAGATACACCCGCGCCATGTCGTACACGATGTACGGCGTGATGTTCTTCAGGAATGCGAAGCCTGGCGCGAACGCGCGATTGAGTTCGAGCGACGCCCCCCATCCCGAATCGCCCGACGTCTCGCCCGGCTGATAGCCGAGCGCGAAACGCTGCGCGCCGAACGAGATCTGCTCGGTGGTCGGCAGCGAATCGGGGCTGTACTGGCCGGTGAGCTGCACGGTCGAGCCGATCTTGAACGGCCATTCGTTCGTCTGCACGAACGTCGCGCCCGTGCGGACGAACGTCGTCGAGGCGGGGTTCGTCGCGACGACGCCCGGCAGGTTCGTGAAGCCCGATTTCGACGCGCCGAGGATGTCGAACGCCTTCGCGACGTTGAAGCTCAGCTTCTGCACCTGCTTCGGCTGCACGCTCGTGTAGTCGAGCTGCATCTGCAGCACGCGCACCTGCGAGCGCATGCCGATCGTCGCGCCCGTGCCTCGGTTCTGATAGCGGTCTTCGTTGTGCGACGCATAGCCCGACACCGTGCCGAGCAGGCTGCGCTGATTGCTCAGCATCAGCGGATACGACGCGGACAAGCCGAGCTTGTCGTTGATCACGGTGCGCTGCACGTTCGGCAGCACCGTCTGGTCGACAGACGGATTGCCGCGGTAATGGCTTGCGTCGAGTCGCGTGACGAGGCCGTTGCTGCCGATCGGCACGGCGCCGCTGAACGATACGTACGTCTGGTTGTTCGGCCCTTTCGGGAACAGCGCGGAGATGCTCATCTGCTCGCCGAGCGACGTGAGGCCGTTCTCGGTCACGGTGAAAAGCCCCTGCAAGCCCGGGTTGTTCGTGTTGAGGCCCGCGCTCACGTTGAACGGCTTGCGATCGACGTTGAGCTCGAGCGTCGTCGCGCCGTCGGTATTCTGCGGCGGCGGCACGTTCGCCTTCACCGTCACGCCGGGCAGCAGGCCGAACGTGTTCACGTAGCGCTCGAACGTCGCGCGGCGCAGCGGGCGATCGTCCATGATGTGCGCGGCGATCGCGCGCACCTTCGGCTCCATCGCGCCGGGGCGGCCCGTGATCTTCAGGTTCGCGACATAGCCCTCGACGACCGTCACGCGCACGACGCCGCCCTCGAACGTCTGCGCGGGAACGAACGCGAACGACAGTGCGTAGCCGCGCTCCTGGTACAGCTTCGTCACGCCGTTCGCCGTCTCGATCAACTGGCCGATCGTGATGTCCTTGCCGACGAGCGGCGTGAAGCGCTGCGAGATCTCTTCGAACGGAATCGACTTGACGCCCTCGACCTGGAACGAGGTCGGCGTCAGATGGCGCGCGAGCAGCGCCTGCACCTGGACTTCCTGCGGCGCGACCTGCACGGTCACGCTCGGCGTGCGCGGCGTGTTGATCTGCGGCAGCGCTTCGAGCGGATTGCCGCCCGAGCGGCTTTGCGCATGCGCGGCACCGGCGGCCGCGACGAGCGCGAGCAGCAGCATCCAAGAGTCGTGTCTGGATTTCATCGTGATTCCTCGTGGGCCTCTTTTTGCTTGTGATCTTCTAATGCCGTTGCGCGGCGCCTGGCGGGCCGCGCAACGTGGTCTTCCGTTGTTCTGATCGTCTGATCCGACTGCCACTGCGCCGCGCGCTCCTTGCCGGAAGGAGCGCGCGGTATTTCGCGTCACTTGCCAAAACTGCCCAGCGTGCCGAGCGTGCCCGTCACGGGGGCGAGGAGCCCCGTCGAGCCGCCCGTCGACGACGTCGCGCCGGACAGCGAGCCCGTGACAGTATTGAGCAAACCGGTGACGGGCGCGAGCGGGTTTGTACCAGCACCCGTGCCGCCGCTCGCGAGGCTCGTGATCGGCGCGAGCGGGTTGCTCGCGCCGCCCGACACCGCGCTGCCGCCGAGCGAGCCGGTCGGCAGCGCGCCGCCGCCGACGCTCGACAGCAGGCCGCTCAGCGGGCTGCCGAGCGTCGAGCCCGAGCTCGTCGAGCCGCTCGCGACCGTCGCCGTCGAGCCGCCGACGAGGCTCGTGATGAGGCCCGGGATCGGCGCCGCGCCGTTCGGTGCGGCCGGATTCACGAGGCCGCCCGCGTTCGTCACGGTGTTGCCGACCGCCGACACGAGCTGGCCGACGTCGCCGACGAGCGGCTGCGACGGCGAGGTGCCCGCGATCTGCTTGCCGGCCGAGCTGATCGCGCCGCCGACTTGCTGCAGCAGGCCCGATACCGGCTGGCCGACGCCCGTCGTCGTGCCGACCGTCTGCGTGACCTGGCCCGCCGTGATGACGAGCGGCGTGACCGCCGAGCTGATCGGCTGCGTGATTTGCTGAACGGGTCCCGTCGACAGCGCGTTGCCGAGCATCGTGCCGGCCGCGTTCACGCCGTTCGCCGCCGTCGCGAGCGCACCCGCCACCGGCGTCGTGACGGGCGAGAGCGGGGCGAGCGGGCCCGTGCCGAGCGCCTGCACCGTTTGGCTGAGGCCCTGCACGGTGTTGCTCGCGGCGCTCACGACGTTGCCGAGGCCAGCGACCGTCGTGCCGACCGGATTCTGTGTCGAGCCGATCTGGCCGAGGCCGTTGCTGAGCGCGTTCGCCGCGGCGTCGACGATGCCGCCCGTGCTGCCGACCGTCGCGCCCACGCCTTGCGTGACGCCGCTGCCGAGGCCCGGCACGCTCGTCGAGCCGATCGTGTTGCCGATATCGGTCGCGGTCTTGCCGAGCGTGTTGACGACGCCCGACGTGCCTGCCGTGCCGCTGGTGCCGCTCGTGCCACTGGTGCCGCTCGTGCCGCTGGTCCCGCTGGTGCTGCCGCCGCCGGCGGACGGCGGCGCGGTGACGTCGCTGCCGCCGCACGCGGCGAGCACGCACGCGGTCGCGAGCGCGGTGAGCGGAACGCGCCAAGCCGCGAGCGCGAACGACGGGACGAAACGTTGCTGGTTCATGATGCTGCTCCTCGCTGTCTTCTCTGATGCTGCTGGATGGGCGCGGGCCCTTCTACTTCTTGATGCCGCCGAGCAGGCCGCCGACGAGCGACGTGACGGGCGACAGCAGGTTGGTCGAGCCGCTCGTGCCGCTGCTCGTGCCGGTCAGCGGTGCGGTGAGGCTTGCGACCGGGTTCGTCGCGCTCGTCGTCGTGCTCGTCGCCGGTGCGGCCGTCGCGCCGCCGAGCGCGCCCGTCGCGGTCGAGACGAGGTTCGTGACGGGGGCGAGCGGGCTCGTCGCCGCCGCGCCGCCGGTGGCGCCCGAGAGCGCGCCGGTGAGGGTCGACACGAGGCCCGTGACCGGAGCGAGCGGGCTGCTGCCGCCGCCCGCGCTGCCCGCGGCGCTCGTGAGCGCGCCCGTGACCGTCGACACGATGTTCGTGAGCGGCGCGAGCGGCGAGCTCGAACCGGCGCTGCCCGCGGCGCCCGAGAGCGCGCCCGTGACCGTCGATACGACGTTCGTGAGCGGTGCGAGCGGGGTGCCCGACGTCGCGCCGCCGACGCCGCTCAGCGTGCCCGTCAGGCCGCCGACGGCGGCCGTGATCGGCGCGAGCGGATTCGTCGAGCCGGTGCCGCCCGTCAGCAGGCCGCCGACCGAGCTGATCGTGTTGCCGGTTGCCGAGACCGTCTGGCCGAGGCCCGTCGTGACCGGGTTGTTGCCCGTCTTCGCGATCAGCGCGCCAGCCTGGTTCAGGCCGCCGCCGATCGTGCCGAGCAGCGTGTTGACGGGCGCGCCGAGGCCCGTCACGTTGCCGACCGTCTGCGTCGTGCCCGCGACCATCGACGTGATCGGCGTGATCGCCGAGCTGACCGTCTGCGTCAGTTGCTGGACGGGGCCCGTCGACAGCGCGGTGGTGAGCGTCGTGCCGCCCGCGGTGATCGTGTTGCCGAGCGTGCTGACCGCGCCGCCGAGCGGCGACGTGAGCGGCGACAGCGGCGCGAGCGGGCCGGTGCCGAGGCTCGTCACGAGGTTGCCCGTCTGCGTGACGGCGCCGCCGAGCTGGCTGACCACGCCGCCCGTGCTCGCGACGGTCGTGCCGATCGGGTTGGTCGACGAGCCGAGCTGGCCGATGCCGCTCGTCACGCCCGAGCCGAGCGCGCTGACCGCGCCGCCGAGGCTCTGGACGACGCCGCCGATCGCCTGCGTCGTCTGCGGATTCACGCCCGGCAGCGTCTGGCTGCCGACGACAGTGCCGAGGCCCGATACGGTCGAGCCCGCGCCGCTGATGATGCCGCCCGTGTTGCCGGCAACCGTGCCGAGCGCGTTGATGCTCGACGTGGTCGACGTCCCGCCGGAGGTCGAGCCGCCGCCCGACGTGGAGCCGCCGCCGGAGGTGGAGCCGCCGCCGGAGGTGGAGCCGCCGCCGCCCGACAGGCCGCCCGTCGAGCCGGAGCCGCCGGTGCCGCCCGAACCCGAGCCGCTCGTGCCGCCCGAGCCGCCCGAGCCGGAACCGCCGTCACCGGTCGTGGAAATCGCGTTGCCGCCGCCGGAGCCCGAGCCGTCGAGCCCCTTGCTGATCGTGCCGGAGCCGCCGCACGCGGAGAGGGAGAGCATGGCTGCCACGGTGGCCGCGATCAAAGTCGTCCGGAGCGTGCCATGGGAAATCGTGTTGATGTTCATCATCGTCCTCGCATTGGTGTGTTGTCTGTTGATTGATTTGCTGCGCTTGCGGACGATTACTCTGCAACTGGCGTGCCATTTCGCTGGACGGTCTTTTCGGTGCGTGCGGGGAGATTCTGCAAACCCTTGCCGGTAAAGGGTCGCGACGGGATGGGATGACGGAGGGGCGGCGGCGGAGTACGTGCGGTGAGGGCTGGTTTTTATGCGTTCGTAACGTAACGCGGCGTGCCGCGCGTTACGCGCGCGGCGTAACGCGCGGCAAAAACCAGGCGCGCGCCGTCGATATTTGAACCGTCCGTTTTACTGATGGATTAGGTATGTAGATCTAACCTATCGTAAGTCCTTATGTGTAAGGCCTACCGACAGGTCGTAAAAATAAGCGTGCGCACGGTCATAATGTCTGAGCAAAACTGACGAAAATGTGGAACAAAAAAAGGTTCGGATATAAGATGCGCTCATGCGCTATTTGTACGACCTAGTACATCAGGGAATACGAGGAGGACGCCGCCGACATGAATGTTAACTTGTATCAAATTGTTAGAAACTCTTGAAAAAAGAGTTATAACGAAATCGCCCGAGCCGGAGTAATTAAAGCCGGACTGGCGGGGCAAGGTCGGCCGATAGCGAAAAGCAAGGCCAATGAAGACTCAAGGCACGAGGATCAACATGAAACAACTGATGCATCGCTTCTTCAAGGAAGAGGCCGGGGTAACCGCGATCGAATACGGGTTGATCGCAGGTCTTATCGCGGTGGCTATCGCGACGACGGTCGGCACGGTCGGTACCGATCTCAGCTCGCTGTTCAGCACGATCGCCAGCAAATTGCCGGCGGCCTGACTTTCACATCCAATTACGCATGACCACGAATTGCGGATTGCCTCGGCAGTCCGCAAGCGTCGCTGGGCGGCTGGGGCTGAAATGATTCATCTATTCAGTATTGGATTCTTTTTCGCCTGGGCTGCGGCTGTTGCAATTGCTGATTGTCGCGATCGCCGTATTCCCAACGAATTGGTGCTCGCCGGTCTCGCCGCCGTTATCATTTTTACAGTCTGCCGACAAAATCCATTCGAAACGACATTGGTCGGCGCATTGATCGGCGGCGCAGTTGGTCTCGTTTCCCTTTTCCCGTTTTTCGCGCTGCGCTTGATGGGCGCCGCCGACGTGAAGGTATTCGCGGTGCTCGGCGCGTGGTGCGGGCTGCCGGCGTTGCCGCGGCTATGGATCGTCGCGAGCGTCGCGGCGGGTATCCACGCGCTCGGGCTGCTGCTCCTGACACGCACGCCGCTCGGCTCGCTCGGGCGCAACGGCGCGCCCGCGTTCGCGCTCGGCGCGCGCCGCTCCGCGCCTTATGCGGCGTTTCTCGTCGCGCCCGCCGCCGCGTGGCTCGCCTATCTGATTCAGACCGGAGGCACGCGATGACGCACGCGCCCGGACGGTTCCGCTCGCCGCGCCGCCAGCGCGGCGCGACCGCGATCGAATTCGCGATCCTGTTTCCGATGTTCTTCCTGATCCTGTACGGGATCATTACGTACGGCATGATCTTCGCCGCGCAGCAGAGCCTGACGCTCGCCGCGACGGAGGGCGCGCGCGCCGCGCTCAACTATCAGGTCGCGCAGACCCAGTCGGCGGCGCTCGGCCTGCGCGCCGCGGCCGCGTGCACGGCCGCGAACAACCTGACGGGCTGGCTGTCGGGCGCGACGTGCTCGACTTCGTCGAATTACACATGTTCGTACGATTCGACGATGTACTGTATCCAGGTCACGGTCACGTATCCGTATGCGGCCAACCCGCTCGTGCCGGCGGTCGCGCTGTTCGACGCGGTGCTGCCGAACACGCTGACGAGCCAGGCGACGGTGCAGATCAATCCGACGAACATCATATGAAACGCACGATCGACTAGGCCGGGCCGACTCGCCGCGCCGCCGTTTTTCTCCAACGTTTTTCCTTGCCGCTGCACTGATAACAATCATGGCCAATCATCTGATCAAGATCATCGCGGGGTTGCTGATCGGGATCGCGATCCTGCTCGGCATTTACGCGTGGCTGCTCGGGCGCAAGCCGGCGCCCGTCGCGCCGGGCGCCGCGCCCGCCGTCGCGACGGCGTTGGTGCCCGTCGTCGTCGCGACGCGCGCGCTGCCCGCCGGGCAGCCGATTCCCGCCGATGCGCTGAAAGTGCAGCAGACGCCGGCGCCCATCGCCGGCGCCTTCCCTAATCCAACCCTCGTCACGGGCCGCATCCCGGCGAACGACATCGTCGCGCAGGCTCCGGTGCTCGAGAGCGAGCTGATGTCCGGCCTCGCCGACCAGATCGCGCCCGGCGAGCGCGCGGTCGCGATCAAGGTCGACGACACGAACGCGGTGGGCAACCGGCTGCGTCCCGGAAACTTCGTCGACGTGTTCGTGAACCTGAAGCGCGAAAGCGGCTTCGGCGCGACCGGCTCGGAAATCTCGCAAACGCAGGCGCGGCTGCTGTTGTCGCGGGTGCGCGTGCTGTCGTTCGGCGACGCGACGGCCGATCGCGACGGCACGCCGGGCCCGACGGGCGCGGGCGCGCGCACCGCGGTGCTCGCCGTGCCGACCGCGCAGGTCGACGCGCTGACGCTCGCCGAAGCGAGCGGGCGGCTCGTGCTCGCGCTGCGCAGCCCGCGCGACGACGACGTGGCCACGCGCACGGTCGCGATGCGCGCTTCGGGCGCCGGCGGGCCGTCGAATGAGGCGGCGACGGGACTCGTGCTGGGCGAACTGTCGGGCAGCGGCGGCGCGCCCGCGCAAGTGCCGCGCGCGGCGCCCGCGAGGGTGGCGACGGCGTCGGCCGCGCCGCGTGCGGGCGGCAGCATCGAAGTGATCCGGGGTGGGCGGGCCGAGACGCTCGCCTATTGATCGACATAGCGGTTTCGAACAGTGACGGCAGGGAGATGGCCGGCTCGCGCCGGTCTCCGACACGATGAAAAATAAACTGATTGCATGGGCGGTGGCGTTTGGCGTGTTGCTGTCGTTCGCCGCGCGCGCGGCCGAGATGGGGACGATCGAGCTCGCGACGGGCGCGCAGCGGCAGATCGCCGTCGGGCGCGGCGTGCAGCGGGTCGCGATAGGCGATCCGAGCGTCGCCGACGTGGTCGTCATCAAGGGCGGGCGCGGCGGCGTGCTGCTCGTCGCGAAGGCGGCCGGCTCGACGAACCTGATGGTGTGGGAGCGCGGCCGCGACGAGCCCTCGGTCTATACGGTCAACGTCGCGAGCGGCGCGGCGCGCGCGCTGCTCGACGGCGGCTCGCCGAGCGTGAAGGCGTACAACGGCACGGCGGTCGTGTCCGGCTCGGCCGCGACGCTCGACGCGCATGCGCGCGCGCTCGCCGTCGGCAAGGGGATGGCGGGCAAGGACGGCGGCGTCGTCGACGCGTCGACAGTCGGCGGCAAGAACGTCGTGCAGGTGGACGTGCGCGTCGTCGAGTTCAGCCGCTCGGTGCTCAAGCAGGCGGGCCTGAATTTCTTCAAGCAGAGCAACGGCTTCACGTTCGGCTCGTTCGCGCCCGCCGGCCTCGCGTCGGTGACGGGCGGCGGCACGTCGTCGATGTCGGTGTCGGCGAACATTCCGATCGCGTCCGCGTTCAATCTCGTCGTCGGTTCCGCGACGCGCGGCCTGTTCGCCGATCTGTCGATCCTCGAGGCGAACAACCTCGCGCGCGTGCTCGCGCAGCCGACGCTCGTCGCGCTGTCCGGGCAGAGCGCGAGCTTCCTCGCGGGCGGCGAGATTCCGGTGCCGGTGCCGCAGTCGCTCGGCACGATCTCGATCGACTGGAAGCCGTACGGCGTGGGCCTCACGCTGACGCCGACCGTGCTGAGCCCGCGCCGGATCGCGCTGAAGGTCGCGCCGGAATCGAGCCAGCTCGACTTCGTCCATTCGATCACGATCAACGGCGTGACGGTGCCCGCGCTCACGACGCGCCGCGCGGACACGACGGTCGAGCTGGGCGATGGGGAGAGCTTCGTGATCGGCGGGCTGATCGACCGCGAGACGACCTCGAACGTCGACAAGGTGCCGTTCCTCGGCGATCTGCCGATCATCGGCACGTTTTTCAAGCACCTCAGTTATCAGCAGAACGACAAGGAACTCGTGATCATCGTGACGCCGCATCTCGTCGCGCCGATCGCGAAGAACGCGTCGCTGCCCGCGACGCCCGGCGAGTTGTCCGAGCAGCGCGACGGGCCGGTGTGGCGGTCGTATCTCGGCGGCGTGCTGTCGCCGGACGCGGGGCCGGGGTTCTCGAAATGAGCGCGCGAGGCCACGACGGCGCACGCGCGAGCGCCGCGACGCGGCGCGCAACCGGAATGCATCAATATGAACGCGAGAACATTATCCTTGGCTGAGCCCGCCGTCACCGACTACTTCGTCTGCGCGTCGCCTCACGGCGAGCATGTGCGATGGCTCGCGCAGACGCTCGTTTCGGCCGGCGCGGTCGAGCCGGCGCCGCTCGAGCCGGCGGGGCTCGCGCAGCGGATCGCCGGGCTCAATCCGGTGCTCGTCTTCGTCGATTTCTCGGGCGGCCACGCGCAGGCGGCGAGCGCCGCGGCGGCCGCGCTGCGCGTGTCGCATCCGGGGCTGCCCATCGTCGCGCTCGGCTCGCTCGGCGAGCCGGAAAGCGCGCTCGCGGCGCTGCGCGCGGGCGTGCGCGATTTCATCGACTTTTCCGCGCCCGCCGAGGACGCGCTCAGGATCACGCGCGGACTGCTCGATCACGTCGGCGATCAGCCGAGCCGCCACGGCCGGCTGATCGCGCTCCTCGGCGCGCGCGCCGGGATGGGCGCGAGCACGCTCGCCGCGAACCTGTCGGTGCTGGTGCAAAAACGCTCGGCGGCGCAGGGCCGCCAGACGGCGCTCGTCGATCTCGGGCTGCCGGCGGGCGACGGCGCGCTGTTCCTGAACACGCGCTGCGAATTCGATTTCGTCGAGGCGGTGCGCAACCTGCGCCGCTTCGACCGGACCTTCGTCAACACGGCGCTCGCGCGCCATTCGAGCGGCGTCGCGCTGACGTCGCTGCCGCCGAACCTGGCCGGGCTGCGCGACGTGTCCTACGCGTCGTGCGTCGGCCTGCTGAACCGCCTGCGCGCGTTCTTCGATTGCCAGATCGTCGACCTGGGCGGCTTCTCGAACCGCGATTTCGTCGCGCAGACCGCGAACGCGGCCG
This sequence comes from Burkholderia thailandensis E264, assembly GCF_000012365.1. NCBI lineage: Bacteria > Pseudomonadati > Pseudomonadota > Betaproteobacteria > Burkholderiales > Burkholderiaceae > Burkholderia > Burkholderia thailandensis. Next base: position 2,899,242 of record NC_007651.1, on the reverse strand, counting down.
ACGAGTCGTGGCTCCTGTGCGACCAGGGCGTCGCGTCCGTCGTGTCGGCCGTCGAGCTGCTCGAATCGCTGCGCGACGCGGGCGTGGACACGGACAACGTGCGCCTCGTCGTCAACCAGTACGATCCGGCGCTCGGCCTCGCGCCCGCGCAGATCGCCGAGCGCCTCGGGCTCGCGCTCGCCGCGACGCTGCCGTCGCGGCGCGTGCCGATCGGGCATGCGGCCAATCAGGGCAAGCTGATCGTCGACGTTGCCGAGCGCGACCCGTACGTGCGCGCGCTCGAGCCGCTCGTCGAACGCGCGACGGGCGGCGCGGGGGCCGCCGCGCCGCGCCCGGCGGGCGGCCTTTCCGCGCTCAGGCGCTTCATTCAACCCACCTCCAAGCGGTCGTAAGAGATGGCACACGACATTCAATTTGCCGACGGGGCGACGCCGTTCTCGCAAACGCAGCAGTTTCACGACATCAAGAACGCCGCGCACGAGCATCTGCTGACGCGCATCGAGGAGCTGGGCGCGGAGTTCGGGCGCTGGTCGCGGCAGGCGATCAACCAGTTCGTCGATCTCGAGATCGACAGCTTTGTGCGGTTGCGCCGCATTCCGCTCAACGAGAACGAGGTGCGCGCGGTCGCGCAGGCGCTGACCAAGGAGCTCGCGGGTTTCGGGCCGATCGAGGACCTGCTCGCCGATCCGAACGTCGAGGACATCCTGATCAACGGCTACAGCGACGTCTACGTGTCGAAGCACGGAATCCTGACGAAGCTGCCCGTGCGCTTCACCGACAACGCGCACCTGCTGCGCATCGTGCGGCGCATTCTCGCGCCGATCGGCCGCCGGCTCGACGAGTCGAATCCGATGGTCGACGCGCGGCTGCCGGACGGCGGGCGCGTGAACGTCGTGATCGAGCCGCTGTCGATCGACGGCCCGGTCGTGTCGATCCGCAAGTTCCGCAAGGACCCGCTGAAGCCGGCCGATCTGCTCGCGAACGGCACGTTCAACGAAGAGATCGGCGCGCTGCTCGAAGCCGCGGTCGCCGCGCGCTGCAACATCCTCGTGTCGGGCGGCACGAGCTCCGGCAAGACATCGCTCCTGAACGCGCTCGCGTTCCACATTCCCGAAGCCGAGCGCGTCGTGACGATCGAGGACACGGCGGAGCTGTCGCTCAACCACCCGCATGTGGTGCGGCTCGAGAGCCGGCCGGGCGGCTTCGACGGCACGGGCGTCGTGTCGATCCGCGACCTGCTGCGCAACACGCTGCGGATGCGCCCGGACCGGATCATCGTCGGCGAAGTGCGCGGCGGCGAGGTGCTCGAGATGATGCAGGCGATGAATACCGGCCACGATGGCTCGATGGGCACGATCCACGCGAGCTCGCCGCGCGAGTGCCTGTACCGCCTCGAGATGCTCGCCGGCTTCGCGGGCTTTCAGGGCACCGAATCGAGCCTGCGCCGGCAGATCTCGAACGCGGTCGACTTCATCGTCCAGATCGGGCGGCTGTCGAACGGGCGGCGGCGTATCCTGTCGGTCACCGAGGTGACCGGGCTGTCCGACAACATCATCGCGACGCAGGAGCTCTATCGCTACGAGCCGCGCGTGAACGCGGACGGCGATGAGATCGACGCGTGGGAATCGCTCGGCATCCATCCGCATTCGCCGAAGCTCGCGCGCTTCAGGCAGGCGCTGTCGGGCGGCGGCTTCGGCGGCGAGCCTTACGGCCGCGGCGGGGGCTTCAATGTCTAGCGCGGCGCTTTGGGCGCTTGCGCTCGCGCTGCTGTGCGTCGCCGGGGCGCTCGCACTGTGGCGGCGCGGCGAGGCGAACAAGGAGCGCGCGCACGCGGCGCGCTATATCGACAGCCGGCTCGAGCCCGGCGCACGCCCGGGCGCGCAGCCGAAGATGCCGGCCGCGGCCGAGCCGAAGCGCGCGGCCGCGCCGATGCCGGCGGCGGGCGCGGCGGGCGGCGCGCCCGCGGCGAAGCCCGCTGAAGGTCTCGCGCGCTGGCGCGAGCGCGTGGCCGATGCGTGGCTCAACGTATCGAATCGCGCGGGCGTGTCCGAGATTCGCACGCCGCTCGTCGCGCTCGGCGCGGTGACGGCCTTCGCGACGCTGTGGGCGGGCCTGCGCGGCGGGCTGCTCGCGGCCGTCGCGGCGTTCGTCGCGGGCGCGACGCTCGTGGTCTTCTGGCTCGCGTCGCGGATGCAGAAGCGGCGGCTGCGGATCGTTCGCCAGTTGCCGTCGTTTCTCGACGGCATCGTGCGCCTCGTCACGCTCGGCAACAGCGTGCCCGCCGCGTTCCAGGCGACGCTGCAGACGACCGACGCGCCGCTGCGCGGCTGCCTCGATCACGTGTCGCGGATGCTGCGCTCGGGCGTCGAGATCGACCGCGCGATGGTCTACGTCGCCGCGCTCTACCGGATCAAGGAGTTCGAGCTCGTGGGCTCGGTGCTGCGGCTGTCCGTCAAGTACGGCGGGCGCGCCGACGTGATGCTCGACCGGATGGCCGTGTTCATGCGCGATCTGGAGCAGGCCGAGCGCGAGCTCGTCGCGATGTCGGCGGAGACGCGGCTGTCGGCGTGGGTGCTCGGCGCGCTGCCCGTGGGCATCGGCAGCTTCGTGATCGCGACGAATCCGAAGTATTTCAGCGCGATGTGGCTCGATCCGATGGGCCGCCAGCTCGTGTATCTGGCGTTCATCCTGCAAGTCGCCGGCGGCTACTGGCTGTACCGGCTCGCCCGGTTGAGGTGACCACGATGGATTCGAGCCGTCTTGGCGCAATCGCGCTCGTCCTCGGCGCAATCGGCGTGCTGATGCTCGCCGCGCTCGCGATCATGCAGGCCGTGCTCGCGCGGCGCACCGGCCGCACGCTCGCGGACGCGCTCGACCAGCGCGCCGCCGCGCTCGAGGCCGCCGCCGCGCGTGCGACGACGGGCGCGGCGGCGGCCTCGAGCGCGGCGAGCGCGAGCGCCCCCGACGCGGCGCCGCACGCGCGCCGTTCGCGCTTCGCGACGTTGCTCGATCGCGCCGGCAAGTTCGGGATGCGCCTGCTCGACACGCGGCTCGGCAAGCAGATCGTCGCCGAAGAGGACCGGATGCTGCTCGAGCAGTGCGGCTACGTCGACGCGCACACGCGCGGCATCTTCCTGAGCGCGCGGATCGCGTGCTCGATCGCGCTGCCCGCCGCCGTCGCGCTCTTCGGCAGCGCGACGGTCCGCACGCATCTGAGCGCGTGGGTCGCGCTGTCCGTGATCGCCGGCTTCATGCTGCCGAAGATCTACGTGCGCCGCCGCGCGGCGGCGCGCCGCCAGTCCGTCGTCGACGAGATGCCGCTGCTCGTCGACATGCTGCGGCTCTTGCAGGGCGTCGGGCTGTCGCTCGACCAGAGCATCCAGGTCGTCACGAACGATTTCAAGGGGATGCTGCCCGTGCTGTCGTCGGAGCTTGGGATCGCGCAGCGGCAGTTCGTCGCGGGCCGCACGCGCGAGCAGTCGCTGCAGCGCCTCGCGACCAGCTTCGACAATGAGGATCTGCGCGCGATCGTGCGTCTGCTGATCCAGGTCGACAAGCACGGCGGCGCGGTGCAGGAGCCGCTCAAGCAGTTCGGCGACCGGCTGCGCGAGGTGCGCCGCGCGATGCTGCGCGAGCGGATCGGCCGCCTCACGGTGAAGATGACGGGCGTGATGATTCTCACGCTGCTGCCGGCGCTCTTCATCGTGACCGCGGGGCCGGGGATGCTCGCCGTCACGCACGCGCTCACGGCCGCGCGCCGCTAGCCGCGTTTGCCGCCGCGCAACGAAGGAAGGAACGACATGAGACGAAGCAGCTTTTCACCAATGACGACGACGGCGGCGCTCGCGGCGCTTGCGTTGTCGCTCGCCGCGTGCGGGTCGTTCAAGGAGTCGGGCTACGGGATCGGCGCGCAGGCCGAGCGCGCGGCGCTGATGCAGGCCGCGGCCGACAAGAACGCGACGCCCGACACGCCCGGCATGTATCTCGGCCTCATCGGCCGGATGCAGTCGCAGGGGCTCTATTACGCATCGCTCGCGCATATCGACGCTTACGAGAAGCAGTACGGCGTGTCGCCGGACACGATCCTGCTGCGTGCGGACGCGCTGCGCGCGACCGACCAGCCGGCTGCGAGCACGGTTGCGTACAAGCAGTTGCTCGGCACGCCGCTCGCCGCGCGCGGCTACCGCGGGCTCGGCCTGCTGGCCGGCGCGTCGGGCGATTTCGACGCGGCGTCGCAGGCGCTCGCGCAGGCGAGCGCGCTTGCGCCGACCGATTCGCTGACGCTGTCCGATCTCGCGTATGCGCGCATGCGCGGCGGCGACATCGGGGGCGCGCGCGTGCCGCTGATGAAGGCGGCGGAGCTCGACCAGAACAATCCGAAGATCCTCAGCAATCTCGCGCTGTTCCTGCTCGCGACGGGGCAGACGCGCGACGCGCTCGGCCTGATGAACCAGTTGAAGCTCGCGCCGGCGGTGCGCGCCGAAATCCGCAACGACGCGACGAAGATTGCCGCCGCGTCGCGTGCGCGGCAGCGGGCGCTCGCGCGGCCGGGCGCGCCGGGCGCGGGCGCGGGCGTGGGCGCGACGATCGCCGCGAATGCGGCGGCGCCCAGGCAGGCCGCGGCCGGCGCGGGAGCGTCCGCGCCCGTTGCGGCCGCGACGGCGTCGGCGTTCGAGCCGACGGTGCCGCTCTTGCAGCGATTCTCGCAATGACAGACGTGACACGGAGTCGACATGACGACGCATGACCACATCCAGACCGCCGCGGCCCGTTTCGGGCGCGGCCGCGCGCTTTGCGCGGCGGCGCTCGCGCTCGCGCTCGCATGCGCGGCGAGCGCCGCCCGCGCGCAATCGCCGCAGCACGATGCGCCGAGCGCATCGGAAATCGGCCACGCGACGCAGACGTGGTTCGCGCTGCAGGCGAGCAACCGCGAGGCGGCGCCGGCGCAGCCGATGATCGGCGAGGCGGCGTCGCTCGCGTACGCGCGCTATCTCGATTCGTTCAAGACGAAGATCCCGGCGTTCTACGAATCGGCCGCCGGCATGAGCGGCGGGGGCGGGGCGGGCGCGGACGCTCTCCTCGCGCCGGCGTCGCATTCGCAGTGAGGATCGTATGCCGTTAGCCCGCCGTCGCACCGAGCATCGACTTTCCGCCTGCGGACGCGGGACGCGCGCGCGCGAGCGCGGCTCGTTCGCGGTCGCCGCGGCGATCTGGATGCTCGTCGCGATCGCCGCGCTCGGCGTGGTCGACATCGGCAACGTGTTCTTCGTGCGCCGCGACTTGCAGCGTGTCGCCGACATGGCCGCACTCGCCGGTGCGCAGAGAATGGACGACCAATGCTCGCAGCCGAACGCGGCCGCCGCCGCGAACGCGAGCTCCAACGGCTTCGATCGGGCGGCGAGCGGCAACACGCTGACGGTGTCGTGCGGGCGCTGGGACACGCAGAGCAACGCCGCGCCGAGCTACTTCAGCACGACGTCGACGCCGCTCAACGCGGTGCAGGTGACGGCGACGCAGAACGTGCCGTATTTCTTCCTCGGCCCGTCGCGCACGGTGAGCGCGACGTCGACCGCGAAGGCGACCAACGTCGACCAGTTCACGATCGGCACGACGCTCGCGAGCCTGCAGGGCGGCCTCGTGAACAGTGTGCTCAACGCGCTGCTCGGCGCGAATCTGGGCTTGAGCGCGCTGTCGTATCAGGCGCTCGCGTCAACGCAGATCAAGGTCGGCGACCTGATGGCGGCCGCGAACGTGCTGACCGTCAACGAGCTGCTCGCGACGCAGGTGACGGCCGGACAGTTCGCCCAGCTGATGCTGACCGCGCTGTCGCGCACGCAGGTCGTGAACGCGAACCTGCAGGCGAGCGTCGCCGCGCTGCAGGCGATCGCCGGCGCGAATCTCGGCGGCGGGAAATTCAGCATCGGCAGCCAGTTGGGCGGGCCCGGCGTGTTCGCGCTCGGGCTGTCCGACACGCAGGCGGCCGTCGACGCGAAGATCAACGTGTTCGACGCACTGATGGTCGGGGCCGAGGTGGCGGCGGCGGGCAAGCCGGCCGTCGACGTCGCGACGGGGTTGCAGCTCGCGGGCCAGGGCGCGGCACTCAAGCTGCAGATCATCGAACCGCCGACGATCGTGATCGGCGAGGCGGGAACGAACCCGAAGACGGGGGCGTGGCGCACGCAGGCCAATAATGCGCAGATCCGGTTGTTCGTGACCGTGAATCTCGGCACCACGGGGCTGTCGCCCACCGGCGTGCTGTTGCCGCTCGCGCCGCTCGTGAGCCTCGTGCAGAACCTCATCCAGGTTGATCTGAGCCTGCCGCTCACGCTGCAAGTCGCGACGGGGTCCGCGTGGCTGCAGTCGACGAGCTGTGCGGCAACCGCCGCGTCGAGCCGCGCCACGATCGGCGTGCAGCCGGGCCTCGCGAACCTGTGCATCGGCGACGTGCCGACCGACCTCCCGGCGCAGCAGACGTTCGCTTGCAACGTGCCCGCGACGCTCGCGACGCTCGGCGTGCTGGACGCGCCGCTCCTGCAGGTCAAGTCGGCCGTCGCGCTGCCGGCGGTCGTGCCGCAGGCGAGCGCGGCGACGCTCACGTTCAACGGCGTGGCGGGCGACGCCGACGACTATCAGACGACGAATTCGAACGCGGTGGGCTCGGTGATCTCGAACGCGCTGTCGGGCGCCGCGCAATCGCTGACGGGGCCGAACGGCCTCACGCTCTACGTGCTCGGCATTTCGGTGCCGGTCGGCACGGTGCTCAATCCGGTGGTCTCCGTGCTGCTGAACCTGCTTGGCCCCGTGCTGAGCTCGCTCGACCAGGTCGTCGTGCCGCTGTTGAACCTGCTCGGCGTGCAGCTCGGCGCGGCGACGGTCCACAATCTGGCGCTGACCTGCGGCACCGCGCAAACGGTCTATTGAAGATTCACGCATAACGATGAGAAACACGAACGCAATCGAAGGGCTCGATCTGTACGTCTGGGAGGGCAAGGCCGATATCGTCGACCGGGTCGCGCGCTGCATGTCGAGCTTCGACGTCGAAGTGATCCGCGCGGACAACGAGGAACTGTCGGCCGAACGAACCGCGATGCGGCCGTCGCTCGCGATCATCAGCGTATCGATGATCGAAAGCGGCGCGGCGTTCCTGCGCACGTGGCAGGCGGACATCGGCATGCCGGTGGTCTGGGTCGGTGCCGCGCGCGATCACGATCCGTCGCTGTATCCGCCCGAGTATTCGCACATCCTGCCGCTCGATTTCACGTGCGCGGAGCTGCGCGGCATGATCTCGAAGCTCGCGGTGCAGTTGCGCGCGCACGCGGCGAAGACGCTCGAGCCGAGCACGCTCGTCGCGCATTCGGACTGCATGCAGGCGCTGCTGCTGGAGGTCGACACGTTCGCCGACTGCGATACGAACGTGCTGCTGCACGGCGAGACGGGCGTCGGCAAGGAGCGGATCGCGCAGTTGCTGCACGAGAAGCACTCGCGCTACAGCATGGGCGAATTCGTGCCCGTGAACTGCGGCGCGATTCCGGACGGCCTGTTCGAGTCGCTGTTCTTCGGGCATGCGAAGGGCTCGTTTACGGGCGCGGTCGGCACGCACAAGGGCTACTTCGAGCAGGCGGCGGGCGGCACGCTCTTTCTCGACGAAGTGGGCGATCTGCCGCTCTACCAGCAGGTGAAACTGCTGCGCGTGCTCGAGGACGGCGCGGTGCTGCGCATCGGCGCGACCGCGCCCGTCAAGGTGGATTTCCGGCTCGTCGCGGCGAGCAACAAGAAACTGCCGCAGCTCGTCAAGGACGGCTTGTTCCGGGCGGACCTATACTACCGGCTTGCGGTGATCGAGCTGAGCATTCCGTCGCTCGAGGAGCGCGGGCCCGTCGACAAGATCGCGCTGTTCAAGTCGTTCGTCGCGTCGATCGTCGGCGAGGACCGGCTCGCCGCGCTGCCGGAGCTGCCATACTGGCTCGCCGAAGCGGTGGCCGATTCGTACTTCCCGGGCAACGTGCGCGAGCTGCGCAACCTGGCCGAGCGCGTCGGCGTGACGGTGCGGCAGACGGGCGGCTGGGACACGGCGCGGCTGCAGCGGCTCGTCGCGCATGCGCGCAGCGCCGCGCAGCCGGTGCCGGCGGAGAGCGCGCCGGATGTGTTCGTGGATCGCAGCAAGTGGGACATGGCCGAGCGCAACCGCGTGATCGCCGCGCTTGACGCAAACGGTTGGCGTCGGCAGGATACCGCGCAGCATCTCGGAATCAGCCGCAAGGTGCTGTGGGAAAAGATGCGCAAATACCAGATTTTCGACGAGGAGCCTGAGGCACGGGAAAGCGAGTGAAAGAGGGCTGCGATGCAGCCGACGAACATGCATTCGAAAAACTACAACACTTCGAAGCAGGAATAAACAGAATGAGCCACATACGGGGAATGGGGCGCGTCTTCGTCGCGATCGCGGCGGCGGGCGGCCTCTGCGGCGCGCATGCGCAGGCATTGGAAGGCGACGGCGGCGCTGCGTCGCCGGCGTTGACGGCATCCGCCGCGACGGCGTCGCCGGGCGTTTCGGCGCCGGCCGTCGTCAATCTGTCGGCGCCCGGCGGCGCGCCGGCGGCGGCCGCGAACGCGGATGCGAGCGGCAAGAGCACGATCGACGAACTGCAACGCCAGATTCAGGCGCACGAGCTGACCGAAATGCGCACGACGTACAACGGCAGCTACGGTGCGAGCCTGCTGCTCAACATCCAGGACAGCACGTATTTTGTCGCGCTGTTCCAGCAAAAGGCGTTCTGGCGCGTGATCAGGACGGCGAGCGAGGCGCGCGCGGAAGCGGTCTATCGTGATTTCGCGAAGCAATCCGAGATGCTCGCGGTCAACGAGTTGCAGGCAGCGAAGCTCGAATCGCAGAAGGCGCAGACCGATCGGCAGATCGCCGCCGCGCAGGAGCGGGCGAGCCGGCTGCAGGCGGATCTGACCATCGCGCGCGAGCAACGCGCGGCTGTCGCGACCCGGCAGAAGGACAAGCTCGACGAGGCGGTTGCGCTGCGGGAGCAGAAGAACGAGCGCGAGGGTCAACTGCGCAAGTTGCAGCAACAGGTTCGTTCGTTGCAACGGCAGGCCGACGCAGGATTGCCGAAGGTACGGTGATCGCGCCACCGGCGGGGCGGGGGCGGCCGGTCCCGCTTCGTGCACGTCCCGGGATTCGACGTGGCGCGGGCTCGCGAGACCAGGGAAGAAAAAGGGCAAGCCGGTGACGGCTTGCCCTTTTGATTTTGCGGAGTCGGCTTATTGACCGTCGGTCGGGCCGAGCGAGCGGCGGCGGCGCGTGACGATCACGGGGCCGTTGCTGTTGCGATCTTGCGTGCCGGACGGCGTCGATGCGCCTTCTTGCGGCGCGCCGTAAGACTCGCGGGGCTCGCGCGGTTCACGCGTGCCATATCCGCCGTCGCCACGGGATTCGCGGGAGCCGTAACCGCCGCCGTCGCCACGGGGCTCGCGGGAGCCATAACCGCCGTCGCCACGGGGTTCGCGGGAGCCGTAACCGCCGTCGCCACGGGATTCGCGGGCGCCATAGCCGCCGCCTTCACCCCGCGACTCGCGGGGGCCGCCGTGCGAGCCGTACGGACCGTGACCACCGCCTTCGCGTCCGCCGGGACGACCGCCGCCGCCCGTGCGCGGGCCGCGGCCGCCCGGACGTGAGCCGCCCGTGTCGAGCTGGATCGTCGAGATGGCGCGTTTATAGATGCCTTGCAGGCCGACAGGCGTGCGCAGCATCACCAGATACTGGTCGAACGACTCGATGCATCCCGTCAGGCGAATACCGTTGACGAGATAAATTTCGACGCGCTTGCGTTCCTTGCGCGCGGCATTGATGAAGTCGTTTTGCGGATGGGATTCTGCAGGATTGGCCATTAAAAAGCGGCAGGTGCCGGCGTCAATTAAGAGTTATGCGTTTCGCCGCATGCGAACTTACACAGCGTTTGGCGGGATTTTACCCTGTTCGAACCCGATGCGCGCGCGAGCGTTTGTGTCCAACCGTTACCCACTATAGACGGTCCCGCGCGTTTGCGCGATCCGTCCGATCGGCCAATGCGCGTTGGCGCGCATTCTTGTTACGTCGGGTTACAGGTCTCGCATGGCCGTTGCACCTGCGTTTGAGCGGTTTCGATAGAGTGCGCGCAGGAGGCCGGCCGTGCCGGCGAAACAAGGTGACGAACATGAAAAAATGGCTGACGATCATGACGCTCGGCATCGCGTCGCTTGGCGCATCGGGCGCCGCGACGGCGGGCGGCGTCGATCTGTCGATCGGCTTGGGCTTGCCGGTCGCACCCGTCTACGTGGCGCCGCAGCCCGTCTATGTCGAGCCGCAGCCGGCGGTCGTCGGTTATCCGGCGTACTACGGCTGGCGTGGCGACGATGAAGACGATGACTGGAAGCACGACCGCAAGCGCTGGCGCAGGTGGCACCGCCATCATGACGACGATTGACCTCGCGATCCGGCCGCCGCGGCGGCGAGCCTGCCGCGCCGCCGATACGAGAAAGCGCCGCGCGGGCCGCAAAGGCCGCGCGGCGTTTTTCATCGCCGCCCGCCGACGCCGTTCATGACGGGACGATGACGGATCAGAATTTGTAATCGGGGTTTTTCGGATCGAACGCCGTTTCGTCGAGCGATTTCGGCGTGATCTTCTCGAACACGACTTTCTCGAACACACGCCCGTCGTTGTCGTACGATTCGACGGTGCGGAAGTACGGTAGCCGCAGGTCGAGCCCGAGCGTTTCCTTCTTCGCATAGAACTGCGGCCGGCCGCCGGGCGATTCGTAGGTGAGGGCGACGACGCGCACGCCCTTGACCGTCTTCGCCTCGACGTGCGTCGGCTTCAGCACGCCCGCGTCGCGGTACTTCTTCGCCTCGCTCAGGAACAGGTTCGCGACGAATTCGGTGCCGAGATCGCGCACCTGGTGATTCGACTGCGCTCGCGCGAGCGTGCCGTCGACGGCTGTCCACATCGGCAGCTTGCCGAGCAGGCCGCCCAGGTGGCCGTACATTTCGTCGACGCGCTTCGTCGAGTCATAGATCACTTCCTGGCCCGAGTGCGCGCCGTCCGGCAGCCACTTTGCGTAGACGCGCAGCGGGCTGCGCGTCACCTTGACGAACATGTGATCGGGCGTATCCGACCATTTGCCGCTGATGCGCTCCTGACGCAGCATCGTGAATTCGTACGACGGATGACCGATCGGTCCCGCCGCGACGTAATCCGGCACGGTCTGCGGGTCGAGCGACTTGAAGAGCGCCGTGAGCGTCGCGTCGTCGAGCTTCTCGAGCGTGCCCTGCCGCGCGGCCGTGCGCAGCCAGCGCGTCTGCTGGTCGACGGGCAGCTTCGCGACCTTCTCGAGCTCGGGGGGAAGCGCTGAGTCCGGCGCGCCGGATTCGACGGCGGCGGGCGCCTCGGCGTTGGCCTGCGCGTGCGCGGCGCCGTGGCCGAGCATGAGCGAGAGCGCGGCCGCGGCCGACGCGCAGGCAAGACGGCGCCGCGCGAATCGCGTTCGCGACGACGAAGACGGGTGCTGCGGTGACGCGTACGGCATGCATTCCTCCCAGAACGCGATCAAGAATCTTGTTGTCGTGCTTTCGCGGCCCGCTCGGCTCAGTGCTTCGCCGACGCAGCGGCGGGCGCGTTGGCGAGCTTCGCGAGTTCCTCGTCGCGCAGCGCGCGGCGCAGGATCTTGCCGACGTTGGTCTGCGGCAGCGCGTCGCGGAACTCGACGGCCTTCGGCATCTTGTAGCCCGTCAGGTTCTTGCGGCAGTGCGTGAGCACGTCCTCGACCGTGAGCGACGCGTCGCGCGGCACGACGAACACCTTGATGCGCTCGCCGTGCACGGGATCGGGAATGCCGATCGCCGCCGCCTCGCGGATGCCCGGATGCGACACGAGCACGTCTTCGATCTCGTTCGGATACACGTTGAAGCCCGACACGAGGATCATGTCCTTCTTGCGATCGATCAGCCGGATGAAGCCTTGCTCGTCCATCACGCCGATGTCGCCCGTCGCGAGCCAGCCGTCGGCGTCGATCACCTTCGCGGTTTCGTCGGGGCGCTGCCAGTAGCCGCGCATCACCTGAGGGCCGTGCACGCACAGCTCGCCCGGCTCGCCGATATTCGCCCACGCGCCGTCCTCCTTGCGAAAGCGCACGGTCGTCGACGGCGCGGGCAGCCCGATCGAGCCGCTGAACGAGCGCTTCTCGTTCGCGTCGTACGGATTCATCGTGACGATCGGCGAGCACTCGGTGAGTCCGTAGCCTTCGACGATCGGGCAGCCGGTCACCTGCTCGAAGCGCTCGGCGACCGCGCGCTGCATCGCCATGCCGCCCGCCATCGCGAGCTTGAGCTTCGAGAAGTCGCGCTTGCGGAATTCCTCGTTGTCGAGGAACGCGTTGTAGAGCGTGTTGATGCCGGTAATGCCCGTGAAGGTCTCGTGGCGCAGGATCTTCATCATCATCTTCGTGTCGCGCGGATTCGCGATCAGGATGTTGCGTCCGCCGAGGCCGAGGAAGATGAACGCGTTCACCGTCAGCGAGTAGATGTGATAGAGCGGCAGCGGCGTGAGCACCGTCTCGACGTCGCCCGTCAACTGATCCTCGACCCACGCCTTCGCCTGCAGCAGATTCGCGATCAGGTTGCCGTGCGTGAGCATCGCGCCCTTCGCGACGCCTGTCGTGCCGCCCGTGTATTGCAGGAACGCGAGATCGTCGCGCTTGAGCGCAACGGGCGACGGCGCCTGCCTCGCGCCCGCCGCGAGCGCCGCGCGCAGGCGCACGGCTTGCGGCAACTGATACGACGGCACGAGCTTCTTCACGTGCTTGAGCACGAAATTGATCATCCGGCCTTTCGGGTTGAGGCCGTCGGCGAGCAGATCGCCGAGCGCGGTCACGACGACGTGCTTGATCTGGGTGCCGGGCAGTGCGTCCTGCAGCGTCTTCGCGAAGTTCTCGAACACGACGATCGTCTGCGCGCCGCTGTCCTTCAACTGATGCGCGAGCTCGCGCACCGTGTAGAGCGGATTCACGTTGACGACGATCGCGCCCGCCTTCAGCGTGCCGAACAGCGTGACCGGATACTGGAACGTGTTCGGCAGCATGATCGCGACGCGGTCGCCCGGCTTCACGCCGAGGCTTTGCAGATACGACGCGAACGCGGCGGCCTTGCGCGCGAGCGCCGCGTAGGTCATCCGCGCGCCCGCGCTGATGAAGGCGACGCGCTGCGCGTAGCGCGTCGTGCATTCGTCGAAGTACTGAGCAAGCGATTCGTACTGCGTGACGTCGATGTCGTGCGGCACGCCTTTCGGGTACGACGCATACCAGATGCCGTCGGTATTCGGCGTTTGCGTGGGGGCGTGGGCGGGCGCAACGGGGGCGGTCATCGCTTGTCTCCTGAATCGTTGGTATGGGCCGGCGTGCGGGTGTCGGCGGCGCACGGCGCGAACTTGCCGCGCGACGCGCCGGTTGGGGTGGACGGCAACAAGGCGGGCGCCGGAACGCGACATGTCCGGCGCCGCCTCGCGCGGCTGGTGCTCGTCGCGCGGGGCCTTTGCGTCAGGTCGCGTGCGTTTCGTGCGCGGCCGCGACGATCGGCTCGTCCGCGAACGCATCGGTGTGCGGTGCCGTCGGCGCCGCAGCGGCCGCCGGCATCGGCGCGGCGGATGCCGGCGCGACGGGAGCAGACGGCGCGGCGCTCGGCGCGGGCGTCGACGCGAAAGCGGCCGGCGCGAGCGCTGCGGCCGGTGCGGACGGCGCGAAGGCGGCCGGCGCACGCGGTGCGGCAGGCTGCGTCGCGACGGCCGAGGCCGCCGCGCCGTCGAGCACCGATGCGAAGATCGCGAGCTGCGTCGAATCGGGCATCGGCGCCTTCAGCGCCGCGACGATCAGCGCGGACAGCCGCGCGATCATCTGCACGTCGTTCATCGTGCGGCCTTGCGTGAATTCGTCGATGAGGCTCTCCGTCTCCGCGCCCGCGAGCGCGCCGGACAGCGCGCCGATCGCGTAGTGCAGCCGCCAGCCGAGCTCCGCGCGCGGCAGGTTCGGCAGCGCGCGCTGGAACGCGTCGAAGAAGCGGCCGGCAACGCTCGCGTAGTGCGCGGTCAGGAAGTTGCGCACGAAAGCCGACGGATCGGTGTATGCGCGCCCGATGAGCCTGAGGAACGCGCGGCCGCCGCGTTGCGGATCGCGCGAGGCCTGCAGCGCCGGAATGAACATCGCGCCCAGCACGTGCTCGCACGTGACGTGCGGGCCGAGCTGCGCGTCGAACCGGTCGAGGATGCGCAGGCGCTCCTCGTTCAGTTGATCGAGACGCCGCGACAGCATCGCGTGGATGAGCGCTTCCTTGCTGCCGAAGTGATAGTTGACCGCAGCAAGATTCACCGCTGCGCGCGATGTGATTTGCCGCATCGACATCGCTTCGAAGCCATGCTCGATGAAAAGATCTTCGGCCGCATCGAGGATGCGCGCCTTCGTCCCGCCGGATTGCCGGCTGGCTTGTCGAACTGCCATGTTCCGCCTCCCTTGCCGGTTTCCCGGTACGCGAACAAGCGATTCAAATCTGTAATTGAAACAGCCGTTTTCATTAAGATAAAAAGCGGCGCGGGGCGGCGGCAAGCGTTCTTTATGGACAAACTCCTCTAGAGTAGCCAGTGCGATGCAGCATGAACGGCTCGCGGCGCGCAGCGCGACGCGCGCTTGCGCGATGGTGCGCCGCGGCGCGCGAGGTCATCCGGTCGTCGGGCCCATCTTGGCCGTCTGTGTCATGTCGATGCCGCGTCGCTCGCGGCTGAAGACAATTAAAACGCAGATGACGACGGCGACGGTGCCCGCGACCGTCGCGAGCGCCGTGCTGTAGTCGTTGCCGTGATTGACGGCGAGCTGCGCCTGCATCGTCGCGTTGCCCGACGCGAGCAGATTGCCGAGCTGATAGACGAAGCCGGGGAACGTCGCGCGAATCTCGTCCGGCGAAATCTCGTTCAGGTGCACGGGAATCACACCCCATGCGCCCTGCACCGAGATCTGCATCAGGAACGCGCCCGCGGCGAGCGCGAGCGCGCCCGTCGAGAACGCCCACAGCGGCAGCACGGGCAGCGCGATCAGCGCGGCGATGAAGATCGCGCGGCGGCGGCCGATGCGCTCGGACAGCCAACCGAACGTGAGCCCGCCGGCGATCGCGCCGACGTTCAGCACGATCGTGATCCACGACACCGTATGCGGATCGAAGTGATGCTGCTCGCGCAGGAAGGTCGGATAGAGATCCTGCGTGCCGTGCGAGAAGAAGTTGAACGCGGTCATCAGCACGACCGCGTAGATCGACAGCTTCCAGTTCTGCTTGAGCGTCGAGACGAGGCTCGGCCGCGCGCGCTTTTCCATTTGCCGCCACGCGGGCGACTCGGGCACTTTCGCGCGCACGTACAGCACGAGCAGCGCGGGCAGCACGCCGATCATGAACATCCCGCGCCAGCCGATGTACTGGTAGAAGAGGCCGAAGACGACCGACGCGAGCAGATAGCCGCTCGGATAGCCCGCCTGCAGCAGGCCCGACACGGCGCCGCGCGCGCGCGGCGGAATCGTCTCCATCGTCAGCGCGGAGCCGACGCCCCATTCGCCGCCCATCGCGATGCCGAACAGCGTGCGCAGCACGAGGAGCGCGGCGAGGCTCGGCGCGAAACCGGATGCGAGCTCGAGCAGCGAGTAGCACGCGATGTTGATCATCAGCGTCGGCCGGCGGCCGAAATGGTCGGCGAGGCGGCCGAAGATCAGCGCGCCGATCGGGCGCGCGGCGAGCGTCAGCGTGATCGCGAACGCGACGGCGGGAATCTTCGTGTTGAATTCGGCGGCGATGTCCTTCAGCACGAAGACCATCAGGAAGAAGTCGAATGCGTCGAGCGTCCAGCCGAGGTAGGCTGCGATCGTGACGTTGCGTTGTTCCCGGGTCCAGCTCATGGTCATGGCGGCGGTCTCCTCGAGGGGGAAGCGCCGTCGTGCCCCGCACCGTCCGGCTGGCGCTGCGCGCGGGCGGTAACGCGAGTGTACGCCGCTCGCCGCGCGCGTGAAGGCTCCGAGCGGCCCGATCCGGATTTATCCCTATGAAATGGACTGTTGCGGGTCCTGCAATCGCAGCGGGCGGAGTATCGCGATGCGCGTGCGCCGCGCGACGCAGGGGCATCGCGCGGCGTCGGGGCGAAGTCGCACGCGCATCGGGCGAGCCGTAAGCGATGCGACGGGATTCGCACCGGTTTTCGCGACGCGGCGAGCGATGCTAAGGTAGCGTCGTGTTCTTTCTTTCATGCGCTTACAGGTTGACAGATGGGTCCAGATTCGCAAGCTCGCTCGGTGCTGCCGATACTCGAAACCGACCGCCTGTGGTTGCGCCCGCGCGTGCTTGCCGATCTCGACGCGTGCATCGCGATGGACCGCGATCCGGACGTGACGCGCCACATCGCCGGCCCATGGGACGACCCCGTCGCGCATCGCCGCTTCGTCGAGCATCGGATCACGTGCGCGTATCCGCCGGGGCTCGGCTACTGGTCGATCTTCGAGAAGGCGCGGCCCGGCCGGTTCGTCGGCTGGACGCTGCTGATCCCCGATTACGTCGAAGGCGGCCGCGACGTCGAGATCGGCTGGCGGCTCGTGCGCGCCTCATGGGGGCGCGGGATCGCGAGCGAAGCCGCGCAGCGCGTCGTCCGGCACGCATTCGAGACGGTCAGGCTGCCGCGCATCGTCGCGGACATCGCCGCGGCGAACGACGCGTCGCTGAACGTCGCGCGCAAGCTCGGCATGCGGCGCGTCGGCATCGTGCAGGACGGCATCCCGTACGTTCGCCACCGGCTCGAGCGCGCGGATCTGGCCGCGCGCGGCTGAACGCGCGGCCGGCAGCCGCGCAGCGTGCGGCAGTGCGCTTTGCGCAAACTTCAAGGGCAACGCGGTATTAACGCGAAAGCCGATCCCATGTATCGTTGCCGACATCCTATTCGGGACCCCCATCATGACGATCGGCCAGGACGTGCATCTCATCCCCGCGAAGCTCGACGCGTTGCGCCCGACGCAGATCACGGTCGGCTATCGCGAAGTGAAGGCAAAGCGCAAGCATTGGAAATCGCTCGGCAAGAAAGCCCGCCGCGCGGCGATCGATTCGCACTGGTTCCCGGCCGTGCTCGGGCCGGGCGGCCATTACTTCATCACCGATCATCATCATCTGGGGCTCGCGCTCATCGAGGAGGGCGTGACCGAAGTGAAGGCGATGCTGCTGAAGGATCTGTCGTGGCTCGACGAGACGCTCTTCTGGCGGATGATGGAGCACAACCAGTGGGTGCATCCGTTCGGCGCGAACGGCGCGCGCCATGATTACGACCATCTGCCGACGTCGCTCGTCGGCCTGAAGGACGATCCTTACCGCAGCCTCGCGGGCGAGCTGCGCACGGCGGGCGGCTACGCGAAGGATGCGATGCCGTTCAGCGAATTCCTGTGGGCCGACTTCCTGCGCACGAAGATCGCGCTCACGCAAATCCGCAAGGAATTCGCGAAGGCGCTCGAGGCGGCGCTCGGCTACGCGCACACGCAGGAGGCGCGCTATCTGCCGGGCTGGTCCGGCGTGATCGCCGCGCCGCGCTGAGCACCGCGTCTTCGTTTGCACGACGGGCAACGCTTACGGAGCGCGCATGGATCTTCGCTCGAAACACATCGACGCGCCGCCGCAGCAGGCCGCGCATTTCGCATCGCTCGACAAGCCGCCCGCGCCGCGCGGGCGGCGCGCGGTGCTCGACGCGCTCGCGGGGCTGTCGATCGCGGGCCTGCTGATACCGGAGGCGGTCGCGTACGCGGGGCTCGCGAGCCTGCCGCCGCAGGCGGGGCTCATCGCGCTCGTCGTTGGGCTCGTCGTCTACGCGATCGCGGGCAGCAGCCGCTTCGCGATCGTGTCGGCGACGTCGTCGTCGGCCGTCGTGCTCGCGGCCACCGTGATGTCCGAGGCCGGGCCGGGCGCCGCCGCGCAACTGATGCTCGCCGCCGCGCTCGTCGCGACGACGGGCATCCTGTTCGTGTTCGCGGGCGCCGCGCGTCTGGGCGGCATGTCGGATTTCATCGCGCGGCCGGTGCTGCGTGGGTTCACATTCGGTCTTGCGCTCACGATCGTGATCAAGCAGGTGCCGAAGGTGCTCGACGTGCGGATTCATCACGGCGATACGTTGCGCGTCGTGCTCGACCTGCTGCTCGGCATACCGGACTGCAACGTCTACAGCACGGCGCTCGGCGCGACGGCGCTTGCGATCCTGTTCACGCTCGGCAGGCGCACGCGCGTGCCGGCGACGCTCGTCGTGATCGTGCTCGGCATCGCGGCGGGCTACTGGATCGACTGGCATCGTTACGGCATCGCCGTCGTCGGCGCGATCGATCTGCAGAACCTCGCGTTCGGCATGCCGGTGCTCGGCCGCTCCGGCTGGATGCAGACAGCCGAGTTCGGCTTCGCGCTGATGCTGATCCTGTACGCGGAATCGTACGGCTCGATTCGCAATTTCGCGCTCAAGCACGGCGACACGATTTCCCCGAACCGCGATCTCGTCGCGCTCGGCTGCGCGAATCTCGTATCGGGGCTGCTGCACGGGATGCCTGTCGGCGCCGGCTACTCGGCGACGTCGGCGAACGAGGCGGCGGGCGCGCAGACGCGCATGGCGGGCTTGTTCGCGGCCGCCGTGATCGCGCTGATCGTCTGGCTGCTGCTGCCGCAGCTCGCGCGCATCCCCGAGCCCGTGCTCGCCGCGATCGTGATCTTCGCGGTCAGTCATTCTCTGCATCCCGAAGTGTTCCGGCCGTACTGGGCCTGGCATCGCGACCGGATCGTCGTGGTCGCCGCGCTCGCGGCCGTGATCGTGCTCGGCGTGCTGCACGGCCTGCTCGCCGCGATCGGCGTGAGCCTGCTGCTGACGTTGCGGCAGTTGTCCGAGCCGAACGTGAGCGTGCTCGGGCGGCTGCGCGAGAGCCACGATTTCGTCGACGTGTCGATGCACGAGGATGCAAAGCCGATTCCCGGCGTGCTGATCGTGCGGCCGGAAGCGCAACTGTTCTTCGCGAACGCGGAGCGCGTGCTGACCATGGCGCGGCGTCTCGCGCGCGACGCGCAGCCGCCCGTGCACACGGTGATGCTGAGTCTCGAGGAGTCGCCCGATGTGGACGGCACGACGATCGAAGCGTTGAAGACGTTCGGTGCCGAGTGCGACGCGCGCGGCTGGCGTCTCGTGCTCGTGCGCCTGAAGCCGAACGTGCTGCGCGTGCTGCAACGGGCGGCGGACGGGGCGCTGCGCGCGAATGCGCTGTCGGAGCTGAGCGTCGACGAAAGCCTGCAATCGCTCGCGGCGGGTGAGCCGCAGCGCGCGTGACGCATCGACTCCCGACGCGGGGTGCCGGGTGCGCGTGTCCTGCGCTCGGGCGGGCGTTCGGCGCCCGCGTGCCGTTTGCGGCATCGGCGAGCCGGGCCATTTCGTCTCTCGTATCGTCGACGCCGGCGGCTGCCGGGTCCAACCGCGATGCGTACCGTTCGTGCCCGTGCCGCCTTCCCGGACGCGATGCGGCACGCACGCGTCACGGTGCCGCCGCGCGCATGGCCAGCTGCACCGCGCGCAGCGCGGCGAACGGCACTCGCGACAGATCGAGCAGCGCCTGCGTCGTCGCCGCGATTTCGCGCCGCAGGCGCGCATAGTCGATCTTGTCCGCCGTCGTCACGCCGTAGTCGAGGAGATACGTGGGGCCCGTGATCAGATTGATCGTCGGCACGTGCGCGAGACCCCAGAAGTACTGCCCTTCGCCGGGCCAGACCGCGTCGTCCGCGCTGCCGTCTCCATTCGGATTCAGCGGCGGCATCACGAACGCGGGCGCGGCGTTCGCGCGGCGCACGAGCGCGTCGGCCGCATCGACGAGCGCCGGCACGGCGGGCATGAAGAGCGCGGTCGGCTCCGCGCGGCCGGTGGGCGCGAGCGCGCCGCGCGCGTTCGGCAGCCATTCCTGCGCGCCGAGGTGCTCGATCGTCACGATGCACGCGATGCGCGCGACAAGGCCGTCGCGCGCATGTCGCGCGAGGAAGTCCTCGGCGCCGACGCCGCCCGCGAAATGCCCGCTCGACAGCAGGATCATGACCGTGCGCGGCAGCGCCGCACGGGGCAGGCGGCTCAGGTATTGCGCGATCGCGACGATCGCGTTCGGGCCGTTGTCCTCGATCCCGTTCGTGCCGTCCGTATGGCTGTTGACGATCGTCAGCTCGTCGCTCATGCCCGGGATGATGCCGATCAGGTTGCGGGTGCGCACGTGCTCGACGCTCGAGTCGAGCGACAGCCGCAGCGTCGCGCCGCGCTGTGCGAGCAAGGCGAGCCTCGCGCCCGTCGCGCGATCGACGAAGAGGCCCGGCACGCGGCGCAGCCGGCCGTCGTAGGGCGCGTACAGATCGGTCGCCTCGGCGCTCGACGTATCGGCGACCATCACGACGCCCGCCGCGCCTGCTGCCTGCAGGCTGTCGAGCATCGCGGTGAGCGAGCCGAGCATGAAGCTCGTGCGGACATAGGGCGCGGACGGCGGAAACGCATTGTCCGGATCGAACACGCGCAGCGCGTGCTCGCGAAAGAACGCGCCCGACAATGGCAGCGACGGCCATTCGACGACGGCGATCTTGCCCGCCACGTCCGCATCGGGCATCTGTCCGGCCGCGAGATAGCGGATCGGCGCGACGATGCCGTCGCGTCCGGTGTCGCCGGAATAGGGCAGGTAGCCCGTGACGTCGATGCGTTCGCGCGGCGCGCCGTCGGCGACGTCGAGGCGCCAGTGCCGCGCGGTCCAGCGCGTGAGCGCCGCCGCCTCGGTGTAGATCTGCGGCACGCCGGCTCGCGCGAGGCGGCGGTGCAGCACGTCGATGTAGCGTTCGTGCGCGGGCGAGCCGGTGGATCGCAGGCCGCGGCGGTCGAGGTCGATCTGCCATCGCACGAGCTGCGGCGTCGGCAGCAACTGCGACGCGTCCACGTCGACGGCGGCGCGATCGGGCAGTGCGGCGCTCGGCCATGCGCTCGGCGGTGCGTCGGGTGCGGAGTCCGCATGCGCGGCGCCGAGCGTCGACAGCGCGAGCGACAGTGCGCATCCCGAAGCGCCGAGCAGGCGGCGCGTCCATGATTTGAGCGAGGCCATTCGCGTTTCCTCCAGGACCTGTTCATGTTGACGACGGGCTTGCGAACGTGCATTGCCGGCCGCAGTGCAAGGAGCATGGGGCGCCGTTTGGCCGAGCCAAACGGGCGACGGCCAACGGAAGTCCCGGTGGGGCGTCGCGATGCGGCCGGCGGGGTGCGTTCCGCAGATTTTCAGCGTGCATTCGCGGCGCTGGCCGAATCCGCCGACACGTTTCCGGGCGCTCGGCGGTGTGGACGACACAATGCCGCCCGGCGCCCGCGCGATGCGATGCGCGACGGCACGTCCCGCGCGCATCGGGCCGCATCGGGGCAGGAGCGGCGCTTGCCGCCGTCCGCGCATTCCGGTGCCGCCGCTTGCGCGGCGGCGTGTCAGGGAACATCAGATCGACGACGCGTTCGATCCTGGAGAGCGGATTCGCCACGAACGGGCTCCGTTAGCGGGCCGCCGGCGTGCATTCGGACGGTTGCGCATGACGGCGGCGATGGGCTTCCCGGCTCGTGCCGGGCCTGTGATCGTTATACGAATGCCGGCGCCGGAGATCAAACGCATTGTGCCGGAAACGCGATCGAGCGCGCGCTCGATGTCGGGGCGGCGCGCCCGCGAGCACGAGGCCGCACGCGTGCCGGAGCCGCCGGGGCTCGGCTTTCGCGGCTCAGCGCGTATGCGATGCGCGCTCGACGCACAAGCAGCCTATTCGAGGCGAAAGCGATTCGTTGGCGTTCCGAACGAGTTCGTTTGGCGAAGTCGGCCGGACCCGTTTGCGAGATGGGCGACGCGCGCACGGCAAGAAAGATGAAATCTCTCCTCGTACGGAACGAGCGGTCATCGCGAAGACAACGCATTGGGAATGCCACTTATTCAGCGCGCCTCCCCACGGTCGATATACAGGGGACGCCGCGTCGCACCCAAACCGGAGAACATCGTGGGCTTCTTGAACACCTTTTCGTTGCGCAGATACGCATCCTTGCTGCTGGGCTTGCTGGCCGTCGCCGCGGTTGCCATCGGTTTTTGCCAATGGCGGCTCGACGTCGCGAATCGCCGCGTCGCGCACGCGTATCAGCAGCGCTATGTGTCGACGCAGCTCGCGAACGAGCTGCGCCGCAGCTCCGATGATCTGACCCGGCTTGCCCGCACCTATGTCGCGACGGGCGACGCCAAATGGGAACAGCAATACAACGAGGTGCTCGCGATTCGTTCGGGCAAGGCGCCGCGCCCGCTCGACTACGATCGGATTTACTGGGACTTCCGCGCGGCCGACGAACCGATGCGGCCGGGGCACGGCGAAACGATTTCGCTGCAGGACATGATGAAGCGTGCCGGCTTCACCGATGAGGAATTCGCGAAGCTGCACGACGCCGAGCAGAACTCGAATGATCTCGTGAAGACCGAGACGATCGCGATGAATCTCGTCAAGGGATTGACGCCCGACGACGCCGGCAATTTCACGAAGCAAGGCCCGCCCGATCTCGACAAGGCCCGGAGCCTGATGTTCGACGCGAACTATCATCGGTTCAAGGCGAAGATCATGCATCCGATCGACGACTTCCTGAAGCTGCTCGACGCGCGCACGGAGGGCGCGATCGCCAGCGCGCAGGCCACGGCGCAAACATGGAAGACCGTTTCGGCCGGGGTGGCGATCGGCGCCCTCGCATGCTTCGCGCTGATGCTCCACGCGTTGTTCCGGCGCGTGATCGCGGGGCTCGAGGTGGCCGCCTCGACGGCGGGGCGCGTCGCGGCGGGCGATCTGACGTCTCACTTCGACGCGGACCGCGTCGATCCGCAGGCGAAGAACGAAATCTCCCGCGTGATGCGCTCGCTGCAGACGATGAACGACGGTCTCGTGCGGATCGTATCCGACGTGCGCTCGGGCACCGATGCGATCGCGACGGTGTCCCACGAAATCATGGCCGGCAACAACGACCTGTCCGCGCGGACCGAGCAGCAAGCCGCGTCGCTGCAGGAAACGGCCGCGAGCATGAGCGAGCTCACCGCGACCGTGAAGCTGAACCTCGAGAACGCACGGCAGGCGAACATGATCGGCTCCGATGCCGTGTCGACCGTCGAGCAGGGCGCCGTCTCGGTCGAGCATCTCGTCACCACGGTCAACGCGATCAGCGCGAGCTCGGGCAAGATCGCCGACATCATTTCGTTGATCGAGGGCATCGCGTTCCAGACGAACATTCTCGCGCTGAACGCGGCCGTCGAGGCGGCGCGCGCGGGCGAGCAGGGCCGCGGCTTTGCCGTCGTCGCGAGCGAGGTGCGCAGTCTCGCGCAGCGCTCGTCGGCGGCGGCCAAGGAGATCAAGGACCTGATCGAGACGTCGATCGATACGGTTCGGGACGGCGTCTCGAAGGCCGACGAGGTGGGGCGGCACATCGTGGAGGTGAAGCGGGCCATCCGGCGCGTCGCCGATCTCGTCGGCGAGATCACGTCGGCATCGGAGGAGCAGAGCCGAGGCATCGAGCAAGTCGATGCCGCCGTCAGCCAGATGGACCGCGTGACGCAGCAAAACGCGGCGCTCGTCGAGCAGGCGGCGGCCGCATCGAAGGCGATGGACGATCAGGCCGGCAACCTGCGCGCGGCGGCGTCGATTTTCAAGCTGCCGGGCGGCGCGGGCCTGCATGACCACGCGCAGCCCGGGGCGTCCGGGCGGTTCGCAACGTGAGGGCGGGATGGCGTTTCGGCGAGATGCGGGCGGAGCCGTTGACGATATCGCGGATGTTGGAGCGAGAGTGGGCCGCTTCCAGTTCGCGAACCGCGACGGAGATCGTGCGCGCATTGCGCGATCCGATCTCGAACTGTCGACGTACTCGGCAACGCCCTCATTGGGTTCCGGCTCGTGGCGTTCCGGATCGCGAACAACAAAAAACCCCGTAAATCGTAAATTTACGGGGTTCTTCGGATTGCTCGATATCGCGTCATACAGCTTATGGTGCCCAGGAGAGGACTCGAACCTCCACGGTGTTGCCACCGCTAGGACCTGAACCTAGTGCGTCTACCAATTCCGCCACCTGGGCACTGCTGCATCGAGCAAGACCGCCATTTTAGACGTCTTATGAAATCTGTCAACAGAAATTTAGGGAGAGACCAAAAATTCTTGAAGACCGTGTTCACGAGACGCATGCAGCCTCACACTCAAAAAGAAAAAGCCAGCTTTCGCTGGCTTTTGAATCTGGTGCCCAAGAGAGGACTCGAACCTCCACAGTGTTGCCACCGCTAGGACCTGAACCTAGTGCGTCTACCAATTTCGCCACCTGGGCAGGTGTGTGCTGCAAAGACCGCTATTATAGACGGCCGATTGATCCTGTCAATACTTTTTCATCGGCTGCGCGCACCGCCGCGCGTGCGGCGCAATACGCGGTGCGCGGTCCGTTCGCCGCAGCGGCGGGTGTTAGAATGGGGCGGCATGAGCGGCGCGCCCGTTCGGCTCCGCTTGCCGCGGTCGCGCAAGCCAAACGCAACGAGAAAAATCATCGACAAGCCCTTGAGCAAGTATCCGTATCCCATCCCGAGCCGCGAAGAGATTCTCGGCGTGCTGCGCACGAGCGACGCGCCGCTTGCCGCGAACGACATCGCTGAAGCACTGTCGATCAAGCGTCAGGAGCGCGAAGGATTTTTCCGCCGCGTCGCCGCGATGGAGCGCGACGGCCAGATCCGTCTCGACAAGCGCGGCCATTATCAGCTCACGCATCCGTCCAACTTCGTCGCCGGTCGCGTGCAAGGCCATCGCGATGGCTACGGCTTCGTGATCCGCGACGACGGCCAGGACGATCTGTTCCTGCCGAATGCCGAGATGCAGAAGGTCATGCACAACGATCGGGTGCTCGCGCGGATCGTCGGCTATGACCGGCGCGGCCGGCCGGAAGGGCACGTCGTCGAGGTGACCGAGCGCGCGAACAAGCGGGTGATCGGGCGTCTGCTGAACGAGAACGGCGCGCTCATCGTCGCGCCCGAGGACAAGCGGATCAGCCACGACATCCTCGTCACGCAAAACGTGAAGAAGGCGAAGGTCGGCCAGGTGGTCGTCGTCGAGCTCACTGATTTCCCGAGCCGTCATTCGCAGCCGCTCGGCCGCGTCGTCGAGGTGCTCGGCGACATCGACGATCCCGGCATGGAGATCGAGATCGCGGTGCGCAAGTACGGCGTGCCGCACGAATTCGGTCCGAAGGCGCTCGGCGAGGCCGCCGCGTTGCCGGACAAGGTGCGGCCCGCGGATTTGCGCTATCGCGTCGACCTGCGCGACGTGCCGCTCGTCACGATCGACGGCGAGGACGCGCGCGACTTCGACGACGCCGTGTACTGCGAGCCCGTCGCGGTCGGCCGCGGCGAGGGCTTTCGGCTCATCGTCGCGATTGCGGACGTGTCGCACTACGTGCAGCCCGGCAGCCCGCTCGACGTCGACGCGGTCGAGCGCAGCACGTCGGTTTATTTCCCGCGCCGCGTGATTCCGATGCTGCCGGAGAAGCTGTCGAACGGGCTTTGCTCGCTCAATCCGCAGGTCGACCGCTGCGTGCTCGCGTGCGACATGATCATCAACGCGCGCGGCGACATCAAGGCATACCAGTTCTATCCGGCCGTGATCCATTCGGCCGCCCGGCTCACGTATACCGAAGTGGCCGCGGTGCTCGCGAACACGAAGGGGCCGGAGGCCGCGCGCCGCGCCGAGCTGATGCCTCACCTGCAGAACCTGTACGGCGTCTACAAGGCGCTCTTCACCGCCCGGCAGAAGCGTGGCGCGATCGATTTCGACACGACCGAGACGTACATCGTCTGCAACACGCAAGGCAAGATCGAGCAGATCCTGCCGCGCCAGCGAAACGACGCGCATCGGCTGATCGAGGAGTGCATGCTCGCCGCGAACGTCTGCGCGGCCGATTTCCTCAAGCGCAACAAGCACCCGGGCCTCTACCGCGTGCATGCGGGCCCGACTCCCGAGAAGCTCGAGAACCTGCGTGCGTTCCTGCGCGACATGGGGCTCACGCTGGGCGGCGGCGACACGCCGCACGCGAGCGATTACGCGGCGCTGATGGCGCACATCCGCGACCGGCCCGATGCGCAGATGCTGCAGCCGATGCTGCTGCGCTCGATGCAGCAGGCGGTCTACAGCCCCGACAACATCGGACACTTCGGTCTCGCGTACGACGCGTACGCGCACTTCACGAGCCCGATCCGCCGCTATCCCGATCTGCTCACGCATCGCGCGATCTATGCGATCCTGTCCGGCAAGAAGTACACGCCGAAGTCGCCGGAAGGCGTCGAGCTCAATACCGCGCTGTCGCCGCGCGCGCGCGCGATGCAGCGCGAGGAAGACGAGACGCGCGGCCGCGCGCGGTCGAACGCGGCGATTTGGGAGGAGCTCGGGCTTCACTGCTCGGCGAACGAGCGGCGCGCGGACGAAGCGTCGCGCGACGTCGAAGCCTGGCTCAAGTGCTATTTCATGCGCGACAAGCTCGGCGAGGAATACGGCGGGATGGTGAACGGCGTCACATCGTTCGGCATCTTCGTGCAGCTCGATGCGCTTTTCATCGAAGGCCTCGTGCACGTGACCGAGCTCGGCGCCGACTACTTCCAGTACGACGAAGTCAAGAACGAACTGCGCGGCGAGCGCACGGGCATTCGCTACCGGCTGTCCGACCGCGTGCGCGTGCAGGTGAGCCGCGTCGATCTCGACGCGCGCAAGATCGATTTCCGCCTCGTGCGCGAGACGCCCGTGAAGGCGCCGCGTCCGGCGGCGCCGGCGGGCGCCGGCGAATCGGGCGGACCGCGCGTGCGCGCGCTGCCGTCCGCCGAAGGGGCCGCGCGGCGCAAGAAGGCCGCGAGCGCGCCGAGCGCGGCGGTGAAGGAGGCCCGGGCCGCCCGCAAGAAGGGCGCCGCGTCGAAGCCGGCCGCGAAGAAGGCGCGTTCGCGCAAGAAGTACTGATCGAGCGCGTCGCCGATCCGGCGGCGCCGACCGAAACGCCGCGCGCCCCGCCAGGGCGCGCGGCGCTTTCCATTTTCCATGCGGCGCGTGCGATGCGCGGCCGCGCGTTTTGATCGAAGGTTGTTCCAGCCATGTCACGTCTGAAGGTTCTCTACGGTTTTCATGCAGTGACCGCGCGCATGCGGCACGATGCGTCGACGGTCGCGGAGGTGTTCTACGATTCGACGCGTCGCGATCGCCGCATGCAGGATTTCCTGCATGCGGCGAAGGAAGCGGGCGTGCGCCTCATCGCCGCCGACGAGACGCGGCTTTGGGGGCTTGCGCACACCGAGCGCCATCAGGGCGTCGTCGCGCGCGTCGAGGATCTGCCGCTCGCGCAGAATCTCGCCGAGCTGCTCGACGGCGTCGCCGGGCCCGCGCTTCTGCTCGTGCTCGACGGCGTGACCGATCCGCACAACCTCGGCGCATGCCTGCGCGTGGCCGATGCGGCGGGCGCGCACGCGATCATCGCGCCGCGCGACCGCGCGGCCGGCCTGAATGCGACCGCGGCGAAGGTCGCGAGCGGCGCGGCCGACACGGTGCCGTACATCACGGTGACGAACCTCGCGCGTGCGCTGCGCGAGCTGAAGGACGCGGGCGTGTGGGTGATCGGGACGTCGGACGACGCGACGGCGAGCCTTTACGACACGAAGCTCGACGGCCCCGTCGCGCTCGTGATGGGCGCGGAAGGCGAGGGAATGCGGCGCCTGACGCGCGACACGTGCGACGAAGTGATGTTCATCCCGATGGCGGGCAGTGTCGAGAGCCTGAACGTGTCGGTCGCGAGCGGCGTGTGTCTGTACGAGGCGGTGCGCCAGCGGGGCGTGCGCAAGTAGGCGCGCGGCGCGTACGCTCAGCCCGCTGACGGCTTTGCGGGTGAGCGGCGCGCGCTGCTCGTTCGTGGCGCTCTATCGGCTGCGCAGTGGCGGCGGGCGAACGCGCCGCCGACGCCGATGCGGCGCGAATCGCAATGCGACGGCGGCGATCGAGCGAGTCGCTCGCACACATGCTTCGCATGTCGCGGCGCATGGCCGTCATGTCGCCGCAACGTGCGCCGCTTTCGCAAAAGAGGTGCGAAACGCGCAGGAATGCGATCGACGAAGCGTCTAGAATGAAGCGCTCGTGCCGGGACGACCGTCCCGGCGACTGTCGATTCACCGAGCGCCGTCATCATGAAATTTCCTTTGCGCCATACGCTTCTCGCGAGCCTCAGCGTGCTCGCCGCTGCCTGTACGACGCCCACGCTCGTCAATCGCGGCGACTACTACGCCGACACGAGCCTTCACGCGCGCAGCGCCGATTCGCGCATCCGTTTCCTCGTCATGCATTACACCGAGATCGGCGAGGCGCAATCGCTGCGCGTGCTGACGCAGGAGAACGTCAGCGCCCATTACGTCGTGCCGGATGCCCCGCGCACCAAGCGGCACGCGCCCGTCGTCTATCAGCTCGTGCCGGAAAGCGAGCGCGCATGGCACGCGGGCGTGAGCTCGTGGCAGGGCGCGACCGAGCTGAACGGCGTGTCGATCGGCATCGAGAACGTCAACCGCGGCCCGATCGACACGCCGCACGGCCGCATGTGGGCGCCGTATCCGCCCGCGCAGGTCGACGCGATCGTTCGGCTTGCGAAGGATATCGTCGCGCGCTACCAGATTCCGCCGACGCGCGTCGTCGGCCACAGCGACATCGCACCGCAGCGCAAGATCGATCCAGGCCCGCTGTTTCCGTGGCGTGCGCTCGCGAAGGCGGGCGTCGGCGCGTGGCCGGACGACGAGACGGTGGCCGCGCGCCTCGCCGGCCGCCCGCCGAAGTCGCTCGTCGACGTGCGCGAGCTGCAACTGAAGCTCGCGCGCTACGGCTACGACGTCGCGACGGACGGCGTGCTCGACGACCGCACGCGGCGCGTGTTCGCCGCGTTCCAGATGCATTTTCGTTCGACCGATTACGCGGGCAATCCGGATGCGGAAACCGACGCGATCGCGCAGGCGCTGCTCGACAAGTACATGCCGTCGCAGCCGGTGCCCGAACGCGACGCGGCGGCGGTCGATGCGGCGAGCGGCGTGGCCGCGCAGTGAGCGCTTCGGGCGCTCGCGCGGCAGCGGACGTGTCGGCGTCGGGCAATCGGCAAGTCGAACGATGACGGTGACGCGGCTGAACGATTCTCAATCTGAACGACGGTAGCGCGGCGGCGGCGCGTGTCACGTCGCGCCGCGATCGCCGCCGCTGCCGTCGCAACGAAAATATCCGTCGGACGGAGCGTCTCCGGTAAACTTGTGCTTTTCGCACTTCGATTGCTTGACGCTTCTCATGACCCAAGACGAACTCAAACGCCTCGTCGGCGAGGCCGCCGCCCGATACGTGACCGACAACGTGCCGCAAGGCGCGGTGATCGGCGTCGGCACGGGCTCGACCGCCAACTGCTTCATCGACGCGCTCGCGGCCGTCAAGGATCGCTATCGCGGCGCGGTGTCGAGTTCGGTGGCGACGACCGAGCGCCTGAAGTCGCACGGCATCCGGGTGTTCGATCTGAACGAGATCGAATCGCTGCAGGTGTATGTCGACGGCGCCGACGAGATCGACGAAAGCGGCGCGATGATCAAGGGCGGCGGCGGCGCGCTTACGCGCGAGAAGATCGTCGCTTCGGTCGCGGAAACGTTCGTCTGCATCGCCGATGCGAGCAAGCGCGTCGCGATGCTCGGCCAGTTTCCGCTGCCCGTCGAGGTCGTGCCGATGGCGCGCACCGCGATCGGCCGCCGGCTTGCCGCGCTGGGCGGCGTGCCCGTGCTGCGCGTGAAGCAGGACGGCACGCCGTACGTGACCGACAACGGCAACGAGATTCTCGACGTGAAGGGCTTGCGGATCGACGATCCGCGCGCGCTCGAAGCGGCGATCAACGGCTGGCCCGGCGTCGTGACGGTCGGCCTGTTCGCGCAACGCGGCGCGGATCTCTGCCTGCTCGGCACCGAGCACGGCGTCGAGACGCTCCGTTACGCGGCACGTTAAATAAATCATTCAATAATGAATTCGATGCGCTAAAGCAATAAAGTCGGTTAATTCCAATCATAAAAAATTGATTGCCGACGCTTTGCCGCACCGTTCGATCCGAGGTCCAGCAAGCTTGCAACAAGCTTGCTGGACCTGTTTTTTTAAGGCTGTTTTTTTCTGGATATAGTAAGAGGGATTACCCTGTCAGGTGTTTACCAGATAGCGCAATTGCGACGAACTCAGCAACGTATCGTTCATAAGAACAAAGGCTGATAGTCGTGTCATTTCGATACAGAGGGCCGGCGAGACTGCGAGGGCATTGTGCCAACACAGGTGATGTTCGGGGAGAGGTCTCATGGAGCAGGGAAAGGACCGGTCACTGGTCAGTAAAGTGATGGATGGGCTTGTCACGGGAATCGTCGAGGACAAGTATGGCGGCGTATTGCCGCCGCAGGACGTGTTGTCGAAGGAGTTCGACGTCAGCCGCACCGTGATGCGCGAAGCGCTCTCGATGTTGCTGGCGCGCGACATGCTGGACGTGCGTCCGAAGGTCGGCACGCGCGTGCGGCCGATGAATCACTGGAGGATGATCGACGAAGACGTCGTGAACTGGCGTTTCCGGGCGAAGCCCGATCGGCAGTTCATTCGCGACGTGATCGAATTCCGGACGCTGATCGAGCCGCGTGCGACCGCGCAGGCGGCGAGTCGCGCAACGGCGGCGGAAATCGCCGGCATAAGGGAGGCATACGAGCTGTTCAAATTGGCCGAGCCGGGAACACCGGCCTATGACGAGGCGGATGAGCTGCTGCATACGCGGATCGTGCATGCGAGCGGCAATCAGTTTTTCCAGCAAATGGCGGCGATCATTCGCGGCGCGCTGCGTGTCGTGAACCCGCGGATGAGCCAGCGCGACGACATTCGCGCGCTCGCGCTCAAGTCGCACGGGCGCGTCGTCGACGCGATCGAGCGGCGCGACGCGCGCGACGCGGAGGCGGCCGCGCTCGAGTTGATCGACTACACGGCGGAGGAAATGCGCGACTTCGCGGTCGACATGCCCGAACGCAACTGAGCGCCGCGCCGTGTCGCACGCCGGCCGTTTATCATGACGGCCGGCCGGGCCGCGGGCCCGATGCCGGTTCTTTGTGCGACACGGAATGGATTCGATGACCGATTATCAACCGACGCCGATTCGCTTCGGCATCGTCGGCGCGGGCAGCATCGCGCGCCGGTTCGCCCAGAGCGTCGCGCACGTGCGCGGCGCGGAGTTGTCGCGCGTATGGGCGCGTCGCGCCGACGCGGCCGCCGCGTTCTGCGCCGCGTATGGCGGCGCGCCGTGCGGCAGCGCCGACGCGCTCCTCGCGTCCGACATCGATGCCGTCTATATCGCGACGCTGAACGACAGCCACGCGCAGTATGCGCTCGCGGCGTTCGCGGCCGGCAAGGCGGTGCTCTGCGAAAAGCCCGCGACCGTCAACGCGCGCGAGCTCGAAACCGTGCTCGACGCTGCGCACGCGGCGAAACGCCTCTTCATGGAGGCGATGAAGCCGCCGTTCTATCCGCTGTACCGGAAGCTGCGCGCGCATCTCGAGCGCGATCCGATCGGCGAGGTCACGCTCGTGCGCGCCGGCTGTGCGTCGTCGACGGTGCCGGCCGATCACCCCGTCTACCGTTTCGAGCAGGCGGGCGGCGCGCTGCTCGACATCGGCATCTACGAGATGTTTCTTGCCGTCGACTGGCTCGGCGCGCCGCTCGACGTGCAGACGCTCGGCCGCGTCGGCGCGGCGGGCGTGGACGTGTTCGCGAGCGTCAACGCGCGGCACGAGCGCGGCGTGTCGCAACTGTTCTGCGGGCTCGACGTGATGGGGCGCGGCGATGCGCTGCTCGCGGCGGCGGGCGGCTGCGTGACGATTCACGAGAACTGGTGGAATCCGGCGCGCGCGACGATTCGCTATGCGGACGGCCGCATCGTCGAACTCGACGAGCCGTTCGACGGCGGCGGCCTTAATTACGAGATCGCGCACTTCTGCGAGCTGCTGCGCGCGGGCGAGCTCGAGAGCCCGGTGATGACGCACGCCCACTCGCGGCGAATGATCGCGATGACGGACGCCGCGCGTGCGGCGCTCGGCGTGCGCTATCCGATGGATTGACGGGCGCGGCGCCGCTGGACTGACGCGTTCGCGGCGGCGCGTGCGGCGGCGGGCGCGCCGTTCCGTCCGCGCTCGACGCTCGGATGCCCGAGGCGGCCGGGGTCATGGGGCATAGGCCGCGCGGCTTGCCCGCCGCCGAGCGAGCCGGCGGTCGGCGCATGGCGCCACGCCGGTCGCACCGGGCGACGCGCGATTCCGCTCAATGCCGGCTCGGCAGCGCGAGCCGGCGCTCGTACCAGCGCTGCACCCATTCGAGGATCTGGCACAGCACCCAGTAGACCCCCGCCGCGGCGAGATAGAGCGGCAGCGGCTGATAGGTCGATGCGATGATCTCCTGTGCGCTGCGCAAGAGCTCGGTGACGGTGATCACCGACACGAGCGACGTGTCCTTGATCAGGCTGATGAGACTGTTCGACAGGCTCGGCACCGCGATGCGCAGCGCCTGCGGGCCGATCACGTAGCGCAGCGTCTGCCGCCACGACAGCCCGAGGCTGTATGCGGCGAGCCATTGTCCTTTCTCGATCCCGTTGATCGCGCCGCGCATGCTTTCGGACATGTAAGCGGCGACGTTCGCGGACAGCGCGATCACGCCGGCGGGCGTCGGATCGAGCGACACGCCGAGGCTTGGCAGTCCGTAATAGATGACGAAGATCTGCACGAGAAGCGGCGTGCCGCGCATCACGCTCACGTACGCGCGCGCGAGGCCGGCCAGCACCCGGCTGCCGCCGATGCCCATCAGCGCGAGCACGACGGCGCCGACGAGCCCGAACAGCATCGACAGCACGGCAAACTTGACGGTCAGAAGCGCACCCTGGAGCAAGACCGGGAGTGATTGGGCGAGGAGGGAAGTGATCGGCATCTGAAGCGGGGACGAGGCGTACGCGAAAGCGCAATCATAAACCGGGCGCGCAACGCAAAGGGCGGCACCGTTGCGGATGCCGCCCTCGTTTGCCGCCGGATGGCGCGGCGGGACTACGGATGACGCGCTTACTTGACGGGCTTCGTCACGTCGATGCCGAACCACTTGTCGGAGATCTTCGTGAACGTGCCGTCGGCCTCGAGCTGCGTCATCGCGTCGGCGATCGCTTTCGCGAACTTCGGATTGCCCTTCCTGAACGGAATGCCGGACGGGTTCGCCGAGCCGACGTTCGCGCCCGGGCGCAGCGGCAACTGCGAGTTCTTCGTCAGGTACGCGAGCATCAGGCGATCGTTGAGCGCCGCGTCGAGCCGGCCCGCCGCGAGGTCGCGCAGGTATTCGGGCGCGCCCGGATACGTCTTCACGTCGATGCCGGGCACCGATTTCGCCATGTCCATGTAGTTCGTGCCGAGCGCGACGCCGAGCTTCTTGCCCTTCAGGTCCTCGAGCGACTTGAACTGGCGCGCGTCATCCTTGCGCTGGATCAGCTGCGCGGACGAGTACGTGTACGCCGGCGAGAAATCGAGCGTCTGCTTGCGCTGGTCGGTGATGCCGACCTGGTTGACGATCACGTCGAACTTGCCCGCCTGCAGGCCCGCGATGATGCCGCTCCATTCGGTCGTGACGAATTCGGGCTTCACGCCGAGCTTCGCGGCGATCGCCTTCGCGATGTCGACGTCGAAGCCGACGAGTTCGCCTTGAGGGTTCTTCGAGTTGAACGGCGGGAACGTGCCTTCGAGGCCGATCCGCAGCGTGCCGCGTTGCTTGACTTCGTCGAGCAGATCCGCCGCGTGCGCGGTGGCGGCGACGAACGACGCGCCGATCAGGCCGGCGACCAGAAGCTTCTTCAGCGACGCAATTTTCATTGTGTTGTTTCCTTGCCTGGGATGGGGCCTTCGATGAGGCCTTGAGATCGATCGCCCAATGATAGTGAAATAACAATCGATGTCTAAATATCGTTTGTTTATTTCTATATCACCGTGTTTGCCCGCGAGCGATCGCCTTCACGCATTCGGCGACGAGCGCCGGACCGCGATAGATGAAGCCCGTATACAGCTGGACGAGCGACGCGCCCGCGGCGAGTTTCGCACGCGCGTCGTCTCCGGAGAAGATGCCGCCCACGCCGATGATCGGCACGGCGTCGCCGAGCTCCGCATGCAGCTTGCGGATCACCGCGTTCGACGCGTCGAACACGGGGCGCCCGGACAGCCCGCCCGCCTCGTCGGCATGAGGCAGGCCCTTCACCGCGTCGCGCGACAGCGTGGTGTTGGTCGCGATCACGCCTTCGATGTTGTGGCGCAGCAGCGTCGCGGCGATGTCCTTCACCTGCTCGTCGTCGAGATCGGGCGCGATCTTCAGCGCGAGCGGCACGAGCTTGCCGTGCAGGTCGGCGAGGCGCTGCTGCTTGTTCTTCAGCGCGGCAAGCAGCGCGTCGAGCTCGCCCGCGCCCTGGAGCTGTCGCAGATTCTTCGTGTTCGGCGACGAGATGTTGATCGTCACGTAGCTTGCGAACGGGTAGACGCGCTCGAGGCAGTACAGGTAATCGTCGGCCGCGCGCTCGATCGGCGTATCGGCATTCTTGCCGATGTTCAGGCCGAGCACGCCGCGGTAGCGCGCCGCCTGCACGTTCTTCACGAACTGATCGACGCCGCTGTTGTTGAAGCCCATCCGGTTGATGATCGCGCCGGCCTCGGGCAACCGGAACATCCGCGGGCGCGGGTTGCCGGGCTGCGCGCGCGGCGTGACCGTGCCGACCTCGATGAAGCCGAAGCCGAGCGCGGCGAAGCCGTCGATCGCCGCGCCGTCCTTGTCGAGACCGGCCGCAAGCCCGACCGGATTGCGGAACGTGAGCCCCATCACGGTGCGCGGCGCGTCGGGCACGCGGGACGACAGCGCGCGTGCGAGGCCGGTGCGGCCCGCGGCGCCGAGCATGCGCAGGGTCAGATGATGGGCGTCCTCCGCATCCATCTTGAAGAGGGATGCACGGGCAAGCGGATAGAGGGAGCTGAACACGAAAAAGGGGCGGCGGCGGCCGAAAAATTGACAACCCGCTATTTTAGCCGAGAAGCGCCGGCGCGCCTTCGTCGGGCGCGCGGCGACGGGTGCGGCCGCGCGCGCTCAGCGCGTGCCCGAATGGCCGCCCGGCAGCGGCGCGCGCGCGAGCGCGGCGTCGACGGGCGGCAGATCGACGAGCGTCGGATCGAGCACTTTCCAGCGGCCGTCCACGAGTCCCTCGAGCGGATGGAAGTTCGCCTTGTACGCCATTTTCGGGCTTTCGCGAATCCAGTAGCCGAGATAGACGT
The DNA here is from genome assembly GCF_000012365.1 of Burkholderia thailandensis E264. NCBI lineage: Bacteria > Pseudomonadati > Pseudomonadota > Betaproteobacteria > Burkholderiales > Burkholderiaceae > Burkholderia > Burkholderia thailandensis. The sequence continues at coordinate 2,863,752 of NC_007651.1, read as the reverse complement.
ATGGCAGGCGCAGGCTCTTCGCCTGCTCGATTTGCCAGAGGATGTTGTAGGTGCCGTAACTCGCGTGCGACTCGTCCGGATCGAAGAACGTATAGACGGACGACAGGCCGTCGCCGAGGATGTCGATCATGCTGACCATGCGCAGAGCGCTCGCGCCGTCCTTGGGCGTATCGAGATCGCGGAATTCGACGAGCCGCGAATTGATCCGGCTTTGCAGCAGGAATTGTTCGTATTGATCGCGGCTGTCGCGGTCCATGCCGCCGCCCGCGTGGCGCGCCGATTGATAGCGCATGTAGAGCGCGTAGTGCTCCTCGTCGTAGTGGAGCGGCGACACGGTCGCGACGAGCGCGCGGTGGCGCTTCCACGCGCGCCGCTGTGCGCGGTTCGGCGCGAACGCGTCGACGGGCACGCGAACCGGCACGCATGCGCGGCAGCCGTCGCAGTACGGGCGGTAGGTGAATACGCCGGAGCGGCGAAAGCCCGCCTTCACGAGTTCGGTGTAGATGTCGGAATTGATCAGATGGCTCGGCGTCGCGACTTGCGAGCGCGCGATGCGCCCATCCAGATAACTGCACGGGTAGGGGGCCGTTGCATAGAATTGCAACGCCGAAAGCGGTGAAAGCGGCAGCTCAGTGGGATGAGTCATGGGCAGCTCTCGATGTCTTGATGTTTTGCCGCGCTAACGATCGAACGCATCCGCTGCCGTCGCCGAAGCGGCTTGGCCGAGCAATCCGGCGACGACGGTCTTGTCGAACCGCCAGGATATCGGCGGCTCGGCGACGGCGCGGCGCACGTGGGCGACGAACGCCTTGCGCGCGATCTCGCGGCCGCCGAGCGACGCCAGATGCGACGTGTTCTGCTGGCAGTCTATCATTACTACCCTGTGCTCGCGCAGGTGCGCGACGAGCGCGGCAAGCGCGATTTTCGACGCGTCGCTCACGTCCGCGTACATCGATTCGCCGAAGAACATCCCGCCGAACGACACGCCGTACAGGCCGCCCACGCGGCGGCCGTCCAGCCAGGTTTCGATGCTGTGCGCGTCGCCCGCGCGGTGCAGCGACGAATACGCGTCGATGATCTCCGCGGTGATCCATGTGCCGCGCTGCCCGCGCCGCGGCGCCTGCGCGCACGCACGCATCACGCCGGCGAAGTCGCAATCGACGCGGATTTCCCAGCGCGGCTCGCGCAGCACGCGCTTGAGCGTTTTCCTGAAGGTTGCCGAGATCCTGAACTCGGCGGGCACGAGGATCATCCGCGGATCGGGGCTCCACCAGAGTACCGGCTGGCCGTCCGAATACCACGGGAAAATTCCGCGCCGGTACGCGTCGATGAGGCGCGACGGCAGCAGGTCCGCGCTCGCGGCGAGCAGGCCGGGCGCGCCGCTCGCCGCGCCGAGCGCGCGCTCGACGCTCGGAAACGGATCGTCTGGGCCGAGCCACGGAACCATGCGCGCGCCTAGCCGTTGCGCAGCGAGCGGAAGATGTCGCCCGTGTGGACGCCGTAGTCGCCCGCTTCGCGGTCGGCGAAGAAGAACCGCAGCGTCTGACTCACGGTCGGAAACGCGATCTCGTCCCACGGAATGTCCGCCTCGTCGAACAGCCTCACTTCGAGGCTTTCCTCGCCCGCCTCGAACGACGGATCGACGAGGCGCGCGAGATAGAAGAGATGCACCTGATGAACGTGCGGCACGTTCAGCAGCGTGAAGAGGTTCTGCACCTCGACGCGCGCGCCCGCCTCCTCGAGCGTTTCGCGCGCGGCGGCCTCGGCCGTCGTCTCGCCCATCTCCATGAAGCCCGCGGGCAGCGTCCAGTAGCCGTAGCGCGGTTCGATCGCGCGCCGGCACAGCAGCACCTGATCGCCCCAGACGGGAATCGTGCCCACGACGTTGCGCGGGTTCTGATAGTGGATCGTGCCGCACTGGTCGCAGACGAAGCGCTCGCGATTGTCTCCCGGCGGGATGCGCGCGATGACTTCGTGGCCGCAAACGGAACAGAATTTCATAGAAAGGGGATGGGAAATGGTGATGCGAGTGTATCACCGGGTGAGGGCATTCTCGTGCGCTCGACGCCGAGCGGGCGGGCGCGGCGGCGCAGTCCGGCCTGCGGGCCGCACGCGATCGCGATTCTGTTTCGCGCGCGTTCGGCGCCGGGTTCCGCGCATCGCGCGCCGGTTGCGTGCGATGGCGCGCGGATGCAGATCGGCGACGCAATCGCGCAGGCGCCGGAAAAGCGAAAAGCCCACCGTGGAGGGCGGGCTTTTCGTTTGATTCCGACGCGGATTCATCCGTTTTCGCAGGCTCGCGCGCTTCGGGCTCGCTTGCGAAAGAACTGGCTTGGTTGCGGGGGTAGGATTTGAACCTACGACCTTCGGGTTATGAGCCCGACGAGCTGCCAGACTGCTCCACCCCGCGTCCGTCGAAAAATGAAATTATAAGGAGTTACCCCGATAAACGCAACACCTTCCTGATGATTTCCGTTCGGCGGGCTGCGCGAGCCGCTCGCCGAACGGCTCGCGAGCGGCGCTGCGCTAGAATCGGGCCGTACTGACCGTACTTTCGGGCTGTTCCATCGGGCCGTTTTACCGGCCGCGCCGCAAGCGCCGCGCAGTGCGTGCGCCGTCCGTCGCGGCACGCGCCTTTCCCCTTCGTGTTTTCGCTTTCGTTCGCCTATACGCTTCATGGATATCGCTCTCGATCTGCAGTCGATCGCCGTACAGGAAAAGACCCTCGTGTTCCCGCAGTTCGACGCCGCGCGCGCATGGGCGCTCGGCTCGCAGTTGCGCGAGCTCGCGCTCGCGCGCGGTCACGCGGTCGCGATCGACGTGCGCACGTTCGGTCAGCCGCTCTTCTTCGCGCTGCTCGACGGCGCGACGCCCGACAACGTCGACTGGGCGCGCCGCAAGGGCAACGTCGTCGCACACTTCAGGCGCAGCTCGTATGCGGTCGGGCTGCGGATGCAGCAGGCGGGCGCGACGCTCGCCGACAAGCACGGGCTGCCCGTTGCCGAATATGCGTCGCACGGCGGCGCATTTCCGCTCGCGGTCGCCGGCGCGGGCGTGATCGGCTCGGTCACGGTGTCGGGGCTGCCGCAGCGCGGCGACCACGAGCTCGTCGTCGAAGCGCTGTGCGCGCAGCTTGGCCACGCGTACGAGACGCTCGCGCTCGCAAGGAGCTGACGGCAATGCAACTGCCCGGTTACGCATGGCTCGCGATCGCGATCGTCGCCGAGGTGATCGGCACGTCGGCGCTGCGCGCGGCCGATGGCTTCACGCGGCTCTGGCCGACGCTCGTCGTCGCCGCGGGTTACGGCACCGCGTTCTATTGCCTGTCGCTGACGCTCAGGAGCATGCCCGTCGGCATCGTGTACGCGATCTGGTCGGGCGCGGGCATCGTGCTCATCACGCTCGTCGCGGTGGTGCTCTATCGGCAGGTGCCGGACTGGCCCGCGATCGTCGGGCTCGCGCTCATCATCTCGGGCGTCGCGGTGCTCAATCTCTTTTCGAAAATGCAGGCGCATTGACGGCCGCGCCGGCCCACTTTCCATCGTCATGAACGCATCCCATTCCGATTCGCCCCAGGCCGACGTTCGCGCGCATGTCGCGAACCGCATCGGCTTTCTCGAACTGAACCGTCCGCAGGCGCTCAACGCGCTGTCGACCGACATGATCCGCACGCTGCATCGCGCGCTCGACGCGTGGCGCGACGACGCCGGCGTGCTCGCCGTCGTGATCCACAGTCCGCATCCGCGCGCGTTCTGCGCGGGCGGAGACGTGCGCTTCTTCCATGATGCGCACCGGCGCGGCGATCAAGCGTCGATCGACAGGTTCTTCATCGAAGAGTATTCGCTGAACCACGCGATCTTCACGTATCCGAAGCCGTATATCGCGCTGATGCACGGTGTCGTGATGGGCGGCGGAATGGGCATTTCGCAGGCGGCCAAGCGCACGGGCGGGCTGCGCGTCGTCACCGACTCGACGAAGATGGCGATGCCGGAAACGCGCATCGGGCTCTTTCCGGACGTCGGCATGAGCTGGTTCCTCGCGCGCACGCCGGGCGCGCTCGGCCGCTATCTCGCCGTCACGGGCGCGACGCTCGATGCGGCGAGCGCGCTGTACGCGGGGCTCGCCGACGCCTATCTGCCGGATGCGGCGCTGCCGGCGCTCGTCGACGCGCTGCGCACCGAGCGCTTCGACGACGGCGCGGCGGTGACGGCGCGCGTCGCGGCCGAAGCCGCGCGGCACGCGCCGGCGCCCGCGCCCGATGCGTCGGCGCTCGCGGCCGCGCGCGCGTCGATCGACCGGCATTTCGCGCAGGCGGACGTCGCCGCGATCGCGGCGTCGCTCGACGCCGAGCGCGACGAAGCGGTGCGCGCCGCGTGGGCCGACAAGGCGCGCGACGCGATGCGCGGCGGCTCGCTGTCGCCGCTGTCGATGGCGGTGTCGCTCGAAGTCGTCGAGCGCGCGCGCGGCGCGACGATGGCCGACTGCCTGCGGCGCGATCTCGATCTGACGCGCTCGACGTTCGCGCGCGGCGATGTGATCGAAGGCGTGCGCGCGGTGATCGTCGACAAGGATCACGCGCCGAAGTGGCGCTATCCGGCGATCGCCGACGTGTCGGCGGAGGCGGTCGCGACGATGTTCGAGAGCCCGTGGCGCGCGGACGAGCATCCGCTCAAGGGCTTGCGCGACTGACGATCGCGCGGATCGCGCGCGGCGCGACGCGCGGCGGGAGATCCGACGGACCGCCGGAGGCGGCCGGCACGGCGGCGGGCGCGATTGCCGCGAGGCTCGATGCGTTTGCGACGTCCTGGCGATTCCGTCCGCCCATGCGTGCGTGGCGCGGCGCGTGCGGCATCGCTTGATCGGTTCGCGTTAGGCGGGCGGCACGCGGCGGGTGCGCGCAGGATCGAGCCAAACGCAGTCGCTTCGGACGATCGCTTCGCTGGAAAAAGCTCCGCCGACACGATGCGGGAGCGTCGATCCGTCGGCGTGCGCGCCGATTGACGTCGACGATCGCACGGCCGCCGGCGCGGATGGCGAGCGATCGTTGCAAATCGTCGTACCGCGCGAGACGGCCGGCCGCACGGCGCAGCGCCGCGTCGCGCGCGGCGGCCGGTGATGCTCACGCATCGTCGCTGCCGTTGTCGTCCGACATGAACGCGCGCATGAACACGAGCGCGCCCCAGCCCCAGACCGCATTCGCGACGAAGCCGACGACGAGGGGCGGCAGCATGTTGCCGGCGGGCCAGATGCCGCGCAGCGGATCGATCGCGAACACGCGCGCGGCGGTCAGCACGATGCCGCCGAACACGAGCGACGGCACCCACGGCGCCGCGCGCTCGGGCGAGACGCGCAGCAGCCACGCCATCAGGATCGCCCAGCACGCGCTCATGATCGCGTTCGCGACGAATTCAGGAATGCCGAGCGGTGCGAACGGCGCGGTCGAGAAGCCGGTCGCGTCGATGAGGCCCGCCGTGTGCAAGAGCGCGAGCGTCGCCTCGCGGAAGAACAGAGCGGCGAGGAAGCCGGACAGAAACGGCAGGATCACTTTCTGCATCGAGAGCGCCACGTAAAGGCGCGGCGCCACGAGGCGCGCGCGGGGTTGTCAGGGACTTGGAGCAACATTATAGGGGCCCGTGCGCGCATATTTGCCGCGGCGGCACGCTATGCACGAAAGCGGAAAACCTAAGCTCGAAAAAATCGTTCCTATACGAAACCGCGCTCCCTAGACTGATTTCCCGAGAGACGGCCGGGCCGCCCGCCGCGCGACAGCGCGAGCGGATTGCGCGATCCGCCGCGGCGCGTATTTCCACCGCTCATCCGCGAGCGACGCGCGCGCCGCGTCGCCGCCGTTCATTTTTTGCACGAACAGTCAGGCAGGAGCTTCGCATGAATGTGTTCTGGTTCATCCCCACGCACGGCGACAGCCGCTATCTCGGCACGGCCGAGGGCGCGCGCGCCGCGGATTACGACTACTTCAGGCAGGTCGCGGTGGCGGCCGATACGCTCGGCTACGACGGCGTGCTGCTGCCGACGGGCCGTTCGTGCGAGGATGCGTGGGTCGTCGCGTCGAGCCTGATTCCGGCGACGAAGCGCCTGAAATTCCTCGTCGCGATCCGGCCCGGCCTGTCGTCGCCGGGGCTGTCCGCGCGGATGGCGTCGACGTTCGATCGGCTCTCCGGCGGGCGTCTGCTGATCAACGTCGTGACGGGCGGCGATTCGGCCGAGCTCGAAGGCGACGGTCTCTTTGCCGATCACGACACGCGCTACGCGCTCACCGACGACTTCCTGCACATCTGGCGCAAGCTGCTCGCCGAATCGCACGAGAACGGCAGCGTCGATTTCGACGGCGAGCATCTGCGCGCGAAGGGCGGCAAGCTGCTGTATCCGCCCATCCAGCATCCGCATCCGCCGCTGTGGTTCGGCGGCTCGTCGCCCGCCGCGCACGCGATCGCGGCCGATCACATCGAGACTTATCTGACCTGGGGCGAACCGCCCGCGGCGGTCGCGAAGAAGATCGCCGACATACGCGCGCGCGCGGCCGAGCGCGGCCGCGAGATCAGGTTCGGAATTCGCCTGCACGTGATCGTGCGCGAGACCGAGGAGGAGGCGTGGCGCGACGCGGATCGCCTCATCAGCCGGCTCGACGACGACACGATCGCGCGCGCGCAGCAGGCGTTTGCGAAGATGGACTCCGAAGGGCAGCGCCGGATGGCCGCGCTGCACGGCGGCAAGCGCGGCTCGCGCCAGGAGCTCGAGATCTATCCGAACCTGTGGGCCGGCGTCGGGCTCGTGCGCGGCGGCGCGGGGACGGCGCTCGTCGGGAATCCCGAGCAAGTCGCCGCGCGCATGCGCGAGTATGCGGCGCTCGGTATCGAGACGTTCATCCTGTCCGGCTATCCGCATCTCGAGGAATCGTACCGCTTCGCCGAGCTCGTGTTTCCGCTCGTCAAGGGCGGCGACGCGCGGCGCGCGGGGCCGCTGTCGGGGCCGTTCGGCGAAGTCGTCGGCAACGGGTATTTGCCGAAGGTGAGCCAGAGCTGAGCGAGGAGGGCATCGACATGGCAACGACGCATCCAGGCGCGCGCCGCGCCGGCCCGGCCGCGCGCGCGGTCGCGCCGTGGCTCGTGCCGCTTGCGCTCGCGCTCGCGTGGGAATTCGCCGCGCGCTCGGGCGCGCTGTCGAACCGCGTGCTGCCCGAGCCGTTTGCCGTCGCGCGCGCCGCGTGGGCGCTCGTCGAATCGGGCGACATGTGGGCGAATGTGAAGGTCAGCGCGTGGCGCGCGTTCGTCGGGTTTGCGATCGGCGGCGGCGTCGGGCTCGCGCTCGGTCTCGCGACCGGGCTTTCGAAGGCCGCCGAAGTCGCGCTCGATTCGACGATCCAGATGATCCGCAACATCCCCGCGCTCGCGATGATTCCGCTCGTGATCCTGTGGTTCGGCATCGACGAGAAGGCGAAGCTCTTCCTCGTCGCGCTCGGCGTGTTCTTTCCCGTCTACATCAACACGTACCACGGAATCCGCTCGGTCGACGCGGGCCTTGTCGAGATGGCGAGGAGCTACGGCGTGAAAGGCTTCGCGCTCTATCGCGACGTGATCCTGCCGGGCGCGCTGCCGTCGATTCTCGTCGGCGTGCGGTTCGCGCTCGGGTTGATGTGGGTGATGCTGATCGTCGCCGAAACGATTTCCGCGCAATCGGGCATCGGCTACATGACGATGAACGCGCGCGAATTCTTGCAAACGGACGTGGTGGTGGTGGGCATCCTGCTGTATGCGGCGCTCGGCAAGCTCGCCGACGTGCTCGCGAAGTGGCTCGAGCGCGCGACGCTGCGCTGGCACCCCGCGTATCAACCGGGAGGCCGGGCATGACTGGAACCTCGCTGGCCGCCACGTACGGCCCGATCGCGGGGGCGGATCTCGAAGCCGAACTCGCGCAGCCGCGCACGGCCGACGGTGATGCGCAGGACGCCGCCGTGCTCGAGCGCGACGGCGGCGCGCATGCTCTGCCGTTCGCCTCGGGCGGCGCATTCGGACGTGCGCCGCGCGATGACGACGACGATCGGCGCGGTGCCGGCGATGCGTCGGTGCGCCTGACGCGCGTGAGCAAGCGCTACGGCGAGCGGACCGTGCTCGCCGATGTCGATCTGGCGATCGAGCGCGGCGGCTTCGTCTCGATCGTCGGCCGCAGCGGCTGCGGGAAATCGACGCTGCTGCGCCTCGTTGCGGAACTCGAGACGCCGAGCGCCGGCACGCTCGTCAAGCGCGGAGACGGCGGCGGCGTGCTCGATACGCGGATCATGTATCAGGACGCGCGCCTGCTGCCGTGGAAGACCGTACTGCAGAACGTGATGCTCGGCCTCGGGCGGCGCGCGAAGGACGATGCGCGCGCGGTGCTCGACGAGGTCGGGCTGCTCGCGCGCGCGCACGACTGGCCCGCGCAATTGTCGGGCGGGCAGCGGCAGCGCGTCGCGCTCGCGCGGGCGCTTGTCCACCGTCCGCAACTGCTGCTGCTCGACGAGCCGCTCGGCGCGCTCGATGCGCTCACGCGCATCGAAATGCATGAGCTGATCGAGCGCCTGTGGCGCGAACATCGCTTTACCGCGCTGCTCGTCACGCACGACGTGCAGGAGGCGGTCTCGCTCGCCGACCGGATTCTGCTCATCGAGGCGGGCCGGATCGCGTTCGATCAGCCGGTGCCGCTCGAGCGGCCGCGTGCACGGGCGTCGGCGGCGTTCGCCGAGCTCGAGGATCGCGTGCTGCAACGCGTGCTGACGGGCTCTGATCCGGCGGGGGCGACTTCGGCCGCCGCGAGTGCGGGCGGCGCTGCGCGCGGCCGCGCGGCGCAGGCGAACGGATTGCGCTGGGCGGTATGACGGGCGCGGCGACGCGCCGCCACCCACGCGATCGGATCGATCGCCAAGATCAATCAGACGAACCATTCGGAGCGAATACCCGATGAGCATCACGGCAATCAACGTACGAAACCAATTCCGCGGCAAGGTGAAGGAGATCATCCGCGGGCCCGTCGTGTCCGAGGTCGACGTCGACACGCCGTTCGGCATCGTCACGTCGGTCATCACGACGCGCTCGATCGACGAACTGGAACTGAAGGTCGGCACCGAAGTGGTGGCGCTCGTGAAGTCGACCGAAGTATCGATCGCCCGCCTCTGAGCGAGCGGACGCCGCCCGCGCGGGCGGCGCTTTGCGCCCGTGGGCGCCGGCCTTGCCGTTTTTCCACGCATGAACGAAAGTGCTACGATGGAATGAAATCGACGGCGGAGGCGGGCCATGTTTCCTACCCTGAGTCCCGAAGCGATCGAAGCGCTGAAATGGATCGACCAGTTCGGCTCCGGCCGCCCGCTGCCGGCGGGTTTCCGGCTCGCGCTCGAGGAGCTTCTGAACGACGGCTTCGTCTATCAGAGCGGCCCGGACCGGGTCGACATCACCGACGACGGCAAGGCTTACCTGTCTGAAGCGTACGATTGACGCAGACGCCGGGCATTGGCACGGCTGTCCGGATCGGGAGGCGGCGAAATGGAACCGAAAGGCAGGGACGTCGGCGACTTCGGCGAGCTCTATAAGGGCTATGAGATCGAAGTGAAGACCGAGCAAGTCTGGGCGGGCGAGAAGGCGCATTACCGGGTGCTGCAGGGCGGCGCGGTGATGATCGACTGGCGGCTCGTGCACATCGACGGGCTGTTGCTCAGCGAGCGTCGGGTGATCGAGCAGACGCTCGCCGTCGCGCGATCGGCGGTCGACCGGGAATTGCTCGGCGCCGGGGTTGTGTGACGACGCTTGCCGGCGGCCAGGCCGGCGATTCGTCGGTGGATCGAGGCGTGCGCGGAGCATGCGGTGCGCCGTCGGTTCGCAACGGTTGCGTCTCGGGTGCCGAACGGGTGCCGATATCGCACGCCGGTTGCAGCGTTGCTCCGATTCGCTCGATAGAATCGGTTTTCACGAAAGCGCTTAACTCGCGATACAAATATTCACAAAGAATGACGTGTCACGTGGCGCGCGTCGAATATACTGCAACTGCATCTTCTCCTCGTGCCAAAGGATCTGATGCAAAGAAAGCCCCGGCTGCGTCATGCGGTCGGGGCTTTCGCGTTTTGGGCGTCGAGTGCCACGAGCTTCGGCGCAAAAGCGGCGAGCGAATCGAAGTGGCGTATTGCCTGCGGCGTCAGGCGGGGCGACGTCGGCCCACGGCGGGGGAATTGGCGTCACGATCGCCGCGAAGTTCGATATCGTTGATTCAGCGTTGCCGATTTCGTGTTGTCGGCAAACCGGAGCGGGGCGCGTCGTGCGGCTGACGAAAATCGGAGCGCAAAGGGCGAACGCGCGGCGCTAATACGGTGGCGCGAACGAATGCGAGAATCGGCGCGTCGTTCCCGAATTCAAGTTTCTGGCGCGGAAAGCAAAACAGGCGCCGAAGCGCCTGTTTTGCAATGAAACTTTGGGGTGGCTGATGGGACTCGAACCCACGACAACAGGAATCACAATCCTGGACTCTACCAACTGAGCTACAGCCACCACTCTATTTTTCTCCGTTTGATTCGCCGTGGCGGCGGCATCAACGAAGAAGCGAGATTATACAAAGGCTGTTTAACTTTGCAAAGCCTTTTTTTCAAAAAATTCTTCCGGGCTCGTCAGGTGCGCGCGTGCCTCATCGAAGATCGATAGATCGCCGCGCGCGAGACGCTTGCTGTCCGACAGCACGCGGCGCCAGCCGCGCGCACCCGCGACGCCTCGATACAGGCCGAGCGCATGCCGCACGATCGCGCCGAGATACGTGCCGCGCGCGAGCTCGGCCGCGCAGTATTCGACGAGTTTCGCCTCCACCGCCTCGCGCGTCGGCGCCGGCTCGGTCGCGCCGTAGAAGCGGGCGTCGACGCCGGCGAGCACGTACGGATTGTGATATGCCTCGCGGCCGAGCATCACGCCATCGACGTGCCTCAGATGCTGCTCGACTTCGTCGAGCGTCGTGATGCCGCCGTTGATGACGATTTCGAGTTGCGGAAAGTCGCGCTTGAGCCGATACGCGTAGTCGTACTTGAGCGGCGGAATCTCGCGGTTTTCCTTCGGCGACAACCCCTTCAGGATCGCGTTGCGCGCATGCACGACGAACACTTCGCAGCCGGCCGAGGCGACCGTGCCGACGAAGTCGCGCACAAATGCGTAGTCTTCTATCGCGTCGACGCCGATCCGGTGCTTGACCGTCACCGGAATCGACACCGCGTCGCGCATCGCCTTCACGCAATCCGCGACGAGCTGCGGCTCGTTCATCAGGCATGCGCCGAATGCGCCGCGCTGCACGCGCTCGGACGGGCAACCGCAATTCAGGTTGATTTCGTCGTAGCCCCAGCGTTCGCCGAGTCTCGCGGAATGCGCGAGCTCGGCGGGCTCGCTGCCGCCCAGTTGCAATGCGACGGGCGCTTCGTCGGGGGTGAATGCCAGATGGCGCGCGACGTCGCCGTGGATCAACGCGCCCGTCGTCACCATCTCGGTGTAGAGCCATGCATGGCGCGAGATCGTCCGATGAAACGAACGGCAGTGGCGATCGGTCCAGTCCATCATCGGGGCGACGGACACCCGGCGCGGACTGAGGGCAGGCGAAGCGGACATAGGCGGTACGGAAAAGCGCCGGGGCGCGTGGACAACCCGGCATTTTACCGCAAGGCGGCCATCGGGCGTCGCGGGCCGGGCGTGCCGCCGCCGGCTTGGCGCGGACGATCGGGAGCGGCCCGGCCTGTGCGAGTGCGCGCGCTACACGCGCTCCGTGATTTGCGGCGATTCGCGCGACGCGTGGCCGCTGTCGGGGTCGGCATCGTCGCGCGGGTCGTCGAGCTGGCCTTCCCACTTCGCGACGACGGCGGCCGCGATCGAATTGCCGACAGCATTGGTCGCCGATCGGCCCATGTCGAGGAACATGTCGACGCCCATGATCAGCAGCAGGCCTGCTTCGGGCAGGTGGAACTGGTTGAGCGTCGCCGCGATCACGACGAGCGACGCGCGCGGCACGCCGGCCATGCCCTTCGACGTCAGCATCAGCAGAAGCAGCATCGTGATCTGCGTGCCGAGCGGCAAGTGGACGCCGTATACCTGCGCGATGAACAGCACCGCGAACGTGCAGTACATCATCGAGCCGTCGAGGTTGAACGAATAGCCGATCGGCAGCACGAAGCTCGAAATCTTGCGGTTCACGCCGAAGCGGTCGAGCGCGTCGAGCAGCTTCGGATACGCGGCCTCCGAGCTTGCGGTCGCGAACGACAGCAGGAACGGCTCGCGGATCAGGCGGATCAGCGTGAACGTGCGCTTGCCGAGAAACACGATGCCGGCGAGCGTGAGCACGCCCCACAGCAGCGCAAGTGCGATATAGAAGCTGCCCATGAACTTCGCGAACGTGAGCAGGATGCCGAGCCCTTCCGTCGTGATCGTCGACGCGAGCGCCGCGAACACCGCGACGGGCGCGAACCACATCACGGCGCCCGTGACCTTCAGCATCACTTGCGCGAGATCCTCGATCACGCCGGTCAGCCGTTTGCCGGCGTCGCCGAGCGCGGACAGCGCGGTGCCGAAGAAGATCGAGAACACGACGATCTGCAGGATCTCGTTGTTCGCCATTGCCTCGGCGATCGACTTCGGCACCAGGTGGATCACGAAGTCCTTCAGCGTGAACGAGCTGGTCTTCAGATTGACGGCGGCATCGGTGGCGGGCAGCGGCAGGCTCAGATGACTGCCCGGCTGCAGGACCGTTGCGGCCAGCAGGCCGAGCAGCAGCGACGTGAACGACGCGATGAAGAACCAGCCGAGTGCCTTCACGCCGACCCGGCCGACCGCTCCGGTGTCGCCCATGTGCGCGATGCCGACCGTCAGCGTCGCGAACACGAGCGGCGCGATGATCATCTTGATGAGACGCAGGAACACGTCGGACAGCAGCGAGACGTAGCCGGCGATTTCCTTCGCGATCGCCGGGTCCGGAAACGCACTGTGGCAACCATAGCCGACCGCGATGCCGAGGATCATCGCAATCACGATGTACGAGGTGATGTTGCGTCTTTTCTTCATGAGGAGTCCAAATTGCACGGCAGGTATTGCAAATGACGGCGCGGCTCGCCGGCGTGCAAGCAGTGGACTGACAACCTGAGCTGTTCGCGCGCCTTCCGGTACGGCACGCACCAGACAACGCTCGCGGGAGACGGGCGGCAGGAGGCGGCCGCTCGACGCAAGCGGGCCCTATGTTACCTCAATTGACCGGGGCGCTTTCAAAAATGAAAGCGTTCGCTCGGGACAGGGTGTCGCATGTCTGTCGCGCGACTGTCGTCGCGCGTGCCCTCGGGCCTGCGGCGGCGCGGTGCGCGCCGTTTCGGCGACTCGCGATCGCGCTCGAGCTGGGGCGGCCGAATGCGGTCGCGCCGAACCGGCGGCCGATGGCCGCGATCGTCCGTCTTCATCGGTCGCCGCGGCGTTTTCTTCGGTGCCGCGTTTCGCCGCCGCGCAGCGGACGGTGTTTGCGGGGCGGCGCGCGACCGCGCCGGTTCGCAGATCACGAGGGCTTGCCGCGCCGATCGGAGAGGTGCCGCGCGTCTTGCATTCGGTTGGACGAACGGTTCGCGCTCCGAAGTTTCGTGTCCGGCGATCCGCGACGATGTGTCGCGCACGGCTGAGGCGATCGGGAGGCGCGCGCGGGGCATGGACGATTGCCTACCCGGCAATGGACGGTTCGAGCGGATCATGCCGCGACGGCCGTCGCAGCAGCGGTGGGGGCGATACGCCGTCTACGCCGCCGGCTGCGGCGGGATCGCGGTCGACTTCATAAGCGGAGTCGGCGATAGCGCTTGCGCCGTTGCGCGCCTCCTTGTCAGTCGCGCGATGAGGTCGCAGCGGAGCCGGTGCATTTGACGCGGCGCATGTCGATCGTCGCGGATGTCGCGAACGTCGGGCAGTACGAGCGATTGCCGCGGATTCGTGCGTGGCCGGGCTTGTCGCCGCTCCCGAGGCGCAAAAGCGGTCTTGCCGGCATGCGGAAAACCGTGGCCGGATCGGCCGCCGCCCAATTCGCGACGCGATGAGCGAGCGCGTATCGCGACGATCCGGCTCATTCTCGCGATCCGGCGGCTGCGCGTTGCGCGCGCAGCGCGTGTCATGGCGCGGATCGTTCGCCACGCGCTCGTCGGCCTTCCCTCATGCGGGCGCCGGATCGCGCCGCGAGCGTCGCCCTTGCGGACGGGAGCCGTCCGCGCCGTCACTCGACCTCCGCCTGTCGCTCGGCCCAGCCGGGCCCCGGCATCGGCTCGACTTCCCGCGGATCGATCGGCTCGCCGCATTCGGAACACACCATCACCGGGTGCATTACGCGAGCGCATCGGCGGTGACGCAGCACGACGGGCGGACCTTTGCCGTCGTCCTTCCAGCGGTCGCCCCACGCGGTGAGCGCGAGCAGTACCGGATACAGATCGAGGCCTTTCTGCGACAGACGATACTCGAAGCGCGGCGGCCGCTCCTGATACGCGCGCTTCGTGAAGATGCCTTCCTCGACGAGCCGCGCGAGCCGCTCCGCAAGCACGTGTCGGGTGAGCCCGAGTTGCGTCTGGAACGCTTCGAAGCGGCGATGGCCGAGAAACGCGTTGCGCAGGATCAGCATCGTCCAGCGGTCGCCGAGCACGGCGAGCGTGCGAGCGACCGAGCACGGCATCGAGCCGACGTCGTCCCATTTCATGATCGGATTCCGTGAAAGCAGGGGAAAGTGCGTTCGATTATAGAACGCACGCTCGAGTCGGCCGCGCTTTCGTATGTTGACAGCCGATGGGCGTCTGCCAATAATGGGCGTCGCATTAAGTTCTTTTTTGGAACTAACGGTGCGTCGCGCCGCGTTCCGCGTCACTGCAAGGAGTGTTGTCGATGAATCCGCTTTCCCTGTCCGGTCTCGAACTGTTGCGCGCCGCGGCGGCGGGCGACTTGCCCGTCGCGTCGATCGCCGAGACGATCCCGATGCGGCCCGAGAGCGTCGAGCTCGGTTACGTGAAGATGACCGCGCGCGCCGATGGCCGGCATCTGAATCCGCTCGGCGGCGTGCACGGCGGTTTCGCCGCGACGGTGCTCGATTCGGTCACGGGGTGCGCGGTGCATACGATGCTCGATCCGGGCGTCGGCTACGGCACCATCGATCTGCACGTGAAAATGCTGCGCCCGGTGCCGCGCGACGTCGATCTCGTCGCCGAAGGGCGCGTGATCCACCTGTCGAAGAGTCTCGGCGTCGCGGAAGGCACGTTGAAGACGCCGGACGACAAGGTGGTCGCGCACGCGTCGGCGACGTGCTTCATTCAGCGGCCGGCATGAGCGGCGTGTGGCACGTGTGGTGCGTTCCGCGCCTGACGCCTGCTGGGCGATGCCGTGCGCCCGGGGGCCGGCGCGCGGCAGCGGCGCAGGCAGGCGCGGAGCGATTCCGGCGCGGGCGGAATCCGAGAGCATCGCTGCCGCGCCGGCGTCGCGAGCGCGGCTCCGGCGGCAACAACGGGGCGATGCCCTGAAGCAATCGTTCCGATGTGTTAGGTTCGGATCTTTGCATCCGAAGCGACAGGAACCTCAGCATGGAATACCGCACACTCGGCGATTCAGGCGTCAAAGTCAGCCTGATCGGTCTCGGCACGATGACCTGGGGCGAGCAGAACACCGAAAGCGATGCGCATGCGCAGCTCGACTACGCGATCGACCAGGGCGTCACGCTGATCGATACCGCCGAGATGTATCCGGTGCCGCCGAAGGCGGACACGCAAGGCCGCACGGAGGCATATCTCGGCAGGTGGCTCGCGAAGCGCCCGGCGCTGCGCGAGAAGCTGACGATCGCGACGAAGATCGCCGGCCCCGCGCGCCAGCCGCACAATCCGACGCACATTCGCGGTGCGGGCAACCAGTTCGATCGCAAGAACTTGACCGAGGCGCTCGACGGCAGCCTGAAGCGCCTGCGCACCGACTACGTCGATCTGTACCAGTTGCACTGGCCGGATCGCAGTACGACGACGTTCGGCCGCCCCGCATATCCGTGGATCGACGATCCGTACACGGTGCCGATCGAAGAGACGCTCGCCGTGCTCGGCGATTTCGTCAAGGCGGGCAAGGTACGTCACATCGGCGTGTCGAACGAGACGCCGTGGGGCGTCGCGCAGTTTCTCCACGCGGCCGAGAAGCTCGGCCTGCCGCGCATCGTCGGCATCCAGAATCCGTACAGCCTGCTGAACCGCACGTTCGAGAACGGCTTGTCGGAGTTCAGCCACCGCGAACGAATCGGGCTGCTCGCGTATTCGCCGCTCGCGTTCGGCTGGCTGTCGGGCAAGTACGAAGGCGGCGCGCGTCCCGAAGGCGCACGCATCACGCGGTTCGAGCGCTTTCAGCGCTACAGCAGGCCGCACGCGGTGCAGGCGACGTCGCGCTATGTCGCGCTTGCGAAGCGGCACGGGCTGTCGCCCGCGCAGCTCGCGCTCGCGTTCGTCAACAGCCGGCCGTTCGTGACGAGCAACCTGATCGGCGCGACGTCGCTCGAGCAATTGCGCGAGAACATCGCGAGCGTCGGCGTGAAGCTGTCGCCCGAGATCCTTGCCGAAATCGACGCGCTCCACGAACAGCAGCCGAATCCCGCGCCGTAGCGGCCGGCGGGCTGTCGGCCTGTCGGACCGCGCGGCGCGCCGCCGCGTCGCCGGACATCGTTCGGCAGGGTGCCGAGCGACGCCGTCGCATATGTCCCGATCGGAGAATCGCGCGCCGCGTGCGATAATCGCCGCTTTCCGTTGACTGTCCGGCCTGTCGGGCCGGACGCGTAATCACGCATCCGAAACCGAGGAAGCCGAGGCGTCGATAAGCCGCCGTCCGTCGCGCATGGTGCGACGCGGCATGCGTCCGCTTCCGGTTTCCGCTTCGATGCGCCATACCATTCAAACACACGCATACACGGCGACCAGCATGAGCAGCTCCCGTTCCTACACCCCGCATCCGGCGCTCGGCCTCGCGACGTTCGTCGTGTTGGCCGTCGCGGGCCTCTTCTATGTGAAGTGGTTTCCGTACTATCACAAGGCGTTCGTCGCGGCCGAGCACCACTCGATCGGCCAGTCGATCCTGATGGGCACCGCGGCTCACGCGCCGGAGCCGTCGCTGCAGGCGGCGCTCGACTATGCGTGGGCGTACGGCAAGGCGATCTGGCAGGCGATGGTGCTCGGCCTGCTGCTCGGCTCGGCGGTGCAGGCGCTCCTGCCCGCGCACTGGGTCGCGCGCGCGCTCGGCGGCACGGGTTTCGGCAGTGTCGCGGCGGGCGGCCTGCTCGCGCTGCCGGGCATGATGTGCACATGCTGCGCGGCGCCCGTCGTCGCGGGCCTGCGCGAGCGCGACGCGTCGCCGGGTGGCGCGCTCGCGTTCTGGCTCGGCAACACCGTGCTCAATCCCGCCGCGCTCGTGTTCATGGGCTTCGTGCTCGGCTGGCACTGGAGCGCGCTGCGGCTCGTGCTCGGCGTTGCGATGGTGTTCGGCGTCGGTTATCTGATCAATCGTCTCGCTGGCGCGCAGACGCGCGTCGTCGACGATGCGTTGCGCGCGAGGCTCGTCGCTGAGCAGGCGGCGGCCGGCAACGCGTTCGTGCGGTGGATGAGGATTTTCGCGCGCATGACGGTGCGCCTCGTGCCCGAATATCTGGTGCTCGTGCTGCTGCTCGGCGCGGCGCGCGCGTGGCTGTTTCCGCACATCGGGCCGGACATCGGCAACGGGATCGGCTGGATCGTCGCATTCGCGATCGCGGGCATGCTGTTCGTGATTCCGACCGCGGGCGAAGTGCCGATCATCCAGGCGATGCTGTCGCTCGGCATGGGCGTCGGCCCTGCGGGCGCGCTGCTGATGACGCTGCCGCCCGTCAGCGTGCCGTCGCTCGCGATGCTGGCGCGCTCGTTCAAGCCGACGACGCTCGCGCTTGTCGCGGCGCTTGTCGTCGCATTCGGGGTGGTCGGCGGGCTGGCGGCGGTCGCGCTCGGATTCTGAGCGGGCTTGGCCGAACCGCGGGCGGCCAGCCGGCGAAATCCGTTCGGCGCGCGCGTGCGGCGTGACCTGGGCATCGGCGCGTACGCGGGGCGGGCGATGCCGGAACGCGTGACGGGCCTCGTGCGACCGGCTGCCGGCGAGCGCCATCGCGCACGATGCGCGTCAGACGACGCCGATCGCGCGACGGGCCGGGCGCGGCGAGCCGGCATGGCCGCCGCGCGGACAAACCGGCCGTCCGCATGCGGCGCATTCGATTAGGCCGGTCTCGGAAGAATCGAGGCCGGCCGTCATTTTTCAGAAGCAGAAGCAATCGGGAAAACGCATGACGCAACACAAGGTACATCCCCGCCTCGAACAGGCATTGACGCGCGGCGATCTCGCGATTCGCCAGGCCAACTCCACGCGCGCGACCGCCGTGCTGAACGCGCTCGGCAAGATGATCGTCGAGGCGTCGGCGACGATCGGCGTCGAGGCGAGCATCGACATTGCGCAGGGCGAGCGTGTCTACGATCCGGTCAACGGCGTGTGGCCGCAGAAGATGCTCGTGTCGTTCGACGGCCCGGTCGAGGATGCCGATCCGGAGGAGTTGCGTACCGTGTATCTGCTTGCCGACGACCCGGGCACGATGTTCCGCGTCGAATGGCACCGCGCGGACGGCAAGCTCGGCCGGCAGGAGGGCGGGCCGCTTGCGACCGTCGCGTTCCTGACCGACGTCGAGATGCCGTGGAGCGACGACGACGAGTAAGCGGCCGCGTGAAGGTTGCGTGGGCGGCCGCGCGCCGCATCGGGGCGGCGCGGGCCGAACCGCCGGCTCGTCCGGCGTTCGGCGCCGCGCGCCGACCCGCGCGGGCCGGTTCGGTCAGCGCATCATTCGGCGCCTGAACAGGCGCGCGCAGACGAAGAATCCGCCGACCGCATATGCGGCGAGTATGGCGACGTGAAGCGCGACGTCGGTCGCGGGACGATCGAGCATCGCGGGGCGGATCAGGTCGACCGCATTCGCGAGCGGCAGCGCGTGTGCGATGTGTCGCGCGAATTCGGGCAACTGCGCGAGCGGGAAAAACACGCCCGACAGCAGCAGCATCGGCGTCAGCACGAGCGTCTGATAGAACATGAAGAAATCGTAGGACGGCGCGAGCGAGGTGACGATCATCGCGAGGCTCGCGAACGCGACGCCGGCGAGCGCGATCACCGGCAGCGCGACGAGCATCGACGGAAACTTCGCATAGCCGAGGACGCCGGCGACGAGCATGATCGCCGCGCCCGACAGCATCGCCTTGCTCGCGGCCCAGATGATCTCACCGAGCACGATGTCGCCGAGCGACAGCGGCGTGTGCATGATCGCTTCCCATGTGCGCTGCACATGCATGCGCGAGAAGCCCGAGTACATCGACTCGAAGCTCGCCGAGATCATCACGCTCGATCCCACCGTTCCGGCCGCGAGGAACGCGATGTACGACACGCCCTCGACGTGCCCGACCATCAGCCCGAGCCCGAGACCGAGGCCGAACAGATAGATCATCGGGTCGGCGAGATTGCCGAACATCGACGCGATCGCGAGCTTTTGCCAGACGAGATAATTGCGACGCCAGACGGCGATCCAGTTGGTGGCGTTCGCGGGCAGCGCGAGCGCGAACGCCGATTCGCGCCGGCGGGGGGCGACCGCCGGCGACGGCGTGTAGTGGCGTGTATCCATCGTTTCAATCCTGCATCTCGCGACCCGTCAGCCGCAGGAATACATCTTCGAGATTCGCGGGGCGGTGCAGATAGCGCAGACCGGCGCGGCCCTTCAGGCGCGCGTTGACCGGCTCCGGATCGTCGACGTAGCAAAAGAGCGTTTCGCCGCTGATCTCGGTTCGCTCGGCGAACGGCGCGAGCTCCTCGCGAAGCTGCGCGGGATCGGGCCCGTAGATCTCGATCACGTCGCAGCCGATCTCCGATTCGATCAGCGTGCGCGGCGCGCCTTCCGCGATCTTGCGGCCTTCCTCGATCACGCACAGGCGGTGGCACAGGCGCTCGGCCTCTTCCATGAAGTGCGTGGTGAGCAGGATCGTCTTGCCGCGAACGAGAAGCGAGCGCAGCCGCTCCCACATCAGATGCCGGGCTTGCGGATCGAGGCCCGTCGTCGGCTCGTCGAGCACGAGCACGTCGGGATTGTTGACGAGCGCCCGCGCGAGCGTGAGCCGCCGCTTCATCCCGCCCGACAGCTCGCCCACTTTCGCATCCGCCTTGTTTTCGAGTTTCGCGAACTCGAGCAGCGGAGGCACGAGCGCGCGCGCTTCGTGCGCAGCGAGTCCGAAGTAGCGGGCGAACACGAGCAGGTTCTCGCGAACGGTGAAGTCGGGGTCGAGGTTGTCGAATTGCGGCACGACGCCGACGCGCCGCCGCGCGTGCCGCGCGCGGGACGGCACGGGCTCGCCGCACAGGCTGATCGAACCCGCGTCGGGATGCGTGATGCCGAGCAGCATCTTGAGCGCCGTCGTCTTGCCGGCGCCGTTCGGGCCGAGCAGGCCGAAGCATTCGCCGGGCTGCACATGAAACGACAAGCCGTCCACGACGAGCTTGTCATCGTAGCGTTTCTCGACTTGTTGAAAATCGATGGGTGCGACAGACATGGGCAAGTGACTTTCAATTGGAATCGTGCGACACGAACGGGCCATTCTAGTGCATCGGCCGCATTGCTTCAGCGCGCTTGCTTCATCCCGGCGCAGATGTCGCTGCTTCCTGCGTCGCATCATCGCGCGTTCCCGGTGCGACGCGAATCAGCGTTTTCCAGCGCTTGCATCCGGAATTGCGGCGCAGCATGATGAATCTATGCGCGGGTCGCGCATTGGGGAGGCCGCTATGGCTAGCTACAAGAAAATTCTGCTGTGCTACGACGGCACGCTCGAAGGCCGCAAGGCGTTGCGATGCGGCGCCGATCTGGCGCTCGATCTGAAGGCGGAGACGCATCTGCTGTCGGTCGTCGACATGCGCTCGAGCATTGCGCAAAGTGCAGGCCTGCTAACCGACGTCGCGTGCAGCCGCTTCGAGGAAACCGCACGGGAGATCCTTCAAGAGGGCGTCGACTGGCTGACCGAGCGCGGCGTGCACGCGCAGGGGCATTTCGCGTTCGGCTATCCGATCGACGAGATCGCGAATCTCGCGACGAAGCTGAACGTCGATCTCGTCGTGGTCGGCCATCGTTGCCGCAGCGGCTTGTCGCGATGGTGGATGGGGGCCGGCAATACGCAACTGCTCGATCGCGTGTCGTGCAGCATTCTGGTTGCGTGTTCGTCGCCCGCCGAGCAGAAAGCGGAGAGCGCGAAGGAAGCTACCGCGACAGCCGGGCACTGACGGGCTGCCGGTTTCGCCGGCCGGCGAAACCGGGATCGACGGAGCGGCTCTCCCTGGCCGCCGGCCTTCGGCGGTATCGGCTCGATCGGGACAATGGACCAAACCGGTTCCACCCCGTCCACGACGAAGGGCGCGCGGACGAATATCCCGGCGGTTTGCTTCGACGCGGGGCGCATGCCACCGTCAGTCAGCTCGCGCGCGGCTGACGCGCCCGCGCAGCATGCGGCAGGCGCATGTGCCGATGTGCGTCACCCCAGACGGGCGTACAGCGCACCGGCCCTCGAGTCCCGGGCCGGATTCAATCGTCGTGTAAATCGACCGCCGACAATTTCCAGCCGAAGATCCCGCTGCGACGAAAGACTGCGGCATAACGCGCGCCGCCGTCGTCGCGGCGATACGTGACGACGAATTCGTCGACGCTTCGATAGCCGGCGCTTGTTTGCGGCGATCGGCCGGACGGCGCGCCCGATGCGGCGGACGGCATGCCCGGCGTGGGGGCGGCTTGCGCTGCCGCACCGCTTGCCGCAGGCGACGGACCCAGCGCGGCCGCTGAGTCGCCCGCGCTGCCCGACGGCGTGCTTGCGGCGTTGGAGGCGGCCACGGTTGGACTTGCCGCTTGATCGCCGGGCCGATTCAATCCGGGGAGCCGTTGTCCGGGCCGCGCACGCGGCGGCACGCCGCTCATCAGCATGGCGACGCCTTCAGGTGTCGCATAGGCATCGACGAGCGGGCCAACAAGCGCCGACCCGATCATCGCGCCGATGATCGCGAGCGGGTTGTCGCGCGTCCGCGCGTCGATGCGCCGCATCAATTCATCGGTCAATTGCTGCTTCAGGCTGATTCGCAGCGCGGGGAAATCGACATACGCGCTGATCGCCTGCGCGTCGCGCGCGTCGATCGCCTGCTTCATCTGCCTGAGCGCGAGATAGGGCGATGCGTACGCATACACGACCAAGCCCGCGGCGACAATCAGCGCCGCGATGATCGACGCCGGTTTCAGGAAGCGCCCTCGCGGGCGCGCAGTGGAATTCAAAGGGCCTCTCCGACGAAAGGAACGGACCAGGGGCTTCGTCATTCGCGTGAACAGGCCCTAGCAGGCTGCTGAAAGCCCCTCGCCTTGACCACGAGATCGCTGCGTAAAAGGATGTCGTATGCGATGGGTCGCAACGCTGCTGACGGATCGTCGTGGCTGGACCGCTCGCGAGCGGTCCGGCCACGGTGCATTGCCGTATGACGGCCGCGCTTGGGCAGCCAGCCGCAGCGGCCTCAACGGGTGATCGACCGGCACAAGATCTTCCAGCTTTACCGTCGTGAACTGCGGTTCTTGCATCTCGTCCGTTCCACGCGTCGGCTCACCTGCTCGAGGTCGTGAACACGATATCTCTAACGCACCGCTCTGTGGGCCCGCTTGCACCGTTCCCAATTTCAACAGCCTGCTAGGCCATCACAGGCCTTGTTGCGTCAGCGAACGTTCCTCGGCGATGCATCGATCGATCATTCGGCAGATCGCGTCGACCGTGCCGACCATGATGAATCGCGACGGCCCATGATAGACGCGAACCGGGGCGCGCCTCGCGGGCTCCGCATGATGGAGCGAACCGTTCAGCGATACGCGCGCGAACGCCGGAAGCGCAGACGGCAGCAGCGACGGCTGCGCGTTGGCGTTGTCGCGAGCATGAGCGGCGACGAGCGGTGTGCACGGCGTACGCCCGCGCAGATGGCGCAGACGGCCGAATTGGCGGAAGGGCAGCAGGCGGGCGAGGCGTTCCATAGGGTTCTCCAGATCCAGTCGAATGGCGGATAGACGGGCGGGGCCGCGGCTGGCCGAAAGGCGATCAGAACTCACCCGGGCGGATCAGCCCGACGGCGATGCCTTCTAGCGCGAATTCCGCGCTGCCGGCCTTCACGAAGATGTTCTCGTAGTCGGGATTCTCGGCGATCAGCTCGACGCCGCCCGGCCGGCGCTTCAGGCGCTTGACCGTGACGTCGTCGCCGAGCCGCGCGACGATGATCTGGCCGTCCTTCGCCTCGGCGCGCTTCTGCACGGCGAGCAGATCGCCGTCGAGGATGCCGGCGTCGCGCATCGACAGGCCGCGTACCTTCAGCAGGTAATCCGGCTTGCTCGAGAAGAGCGCCGGGTCGCACGCGTAGTGCTGCGAGATATGTTCCTGCGCGAGGATCGGGCTGCCCGCCGCCACACGGCCGACGAGCGGCAGCGACAACTGCATCAGCGCCGCATGCGGCAGCGTCAGCTGATGCGGCGCGTCGTCGAGGCCGAGCAGACGGATGCCGCGAGACGCGCCCGCCGCCAGTTCGATCACGCCCTTGCGCGCGAGCGCCCGCAGGTGCTCCTCGGCCGCGTTCGGCGAGCTGAAGCCCAGCTCGGCGGCGATTTCCGCGCGCGTCGGAGGAAAGCCCGAGCGCTCGATCGCGCGACGAATCAAGTCGAACACTTGCTGCTGGCGGGCGGTGAGTTTGATCATGGCATGACTGTATGGATAGACAGTGAGCTGTATTTTTATACAGTGTCGCGGGAAATTCAAGCGTTACTTGAGGTTCCGCGCTATCGCGGCGATTCCGTCGCGATCCGGCCGCGTCGAAGCGGCGCTTCGGGCGCGATAGCCGAGATCCGGGCGCGCCTTACCACTTTTGAGTATTAAAAAATGAGGAACGATTATTTTTAATGATGAAACCTGTTCGTTAGACTGGCCCGACATCGCAAACAAATCGCAAGAAACCGTAACGAACGACCCACGCATTTGGAGAACAACGGATGGTCAAGCGCAACACGGGGCCGGCAGGCGGGGCGCGCCGTCTCATCGCATCATTCGCGCTCGGCGCGGCGGCGGTGCTTGGCGCCCTCACGCCGGCGCTCGCGGACACGACGTTGCTGAACGCCTCATACGATCCGACGCGCGAGCTCTACCAGGACGTCAATCAGGCGTTCGGCAAGGAGTGGAAGGCGAAGACGGGCGAGACGGTGAACTTCAAGCAGTCGCACGGCGGCTCGGGCGCGCAGGCGCGCTCGGTGCTCGACGGGCTGCAGGCGGACGTGGTCACGCTCGCGCTCGCGTACGACATCGACGCGCTCGCGAACAAGGGCCTCATCAACAAGGATTGGCAGAAGCGCTTGCCGGACAACGCGTCGCCGTACACGTCGACGATCGTGTTTCTCGTGAGGAAGGGCAATCCGAAGGCCATCAAGGATTGGGACGATCTCGCGAAGCCGGGCGTGTCGATCGTCACGCCGAACCCGAAGACCTCGGGCGGCGCGCGCTGGAACTACCTCGCCGCGTGGGCGTATGCGCAACACAAGCCGGGCGGCAGCGTGCAGACGGCGAGGGATTTCGTCACGAAGCTGTACAAGAACGCGGGCGTGCTCGATTCGGGCGCGCGCGGCGCGACGACGAGCTTCGTGCAGCGCGGCATCGGCGACGTGCTGATCGCGTGGGAAAACGAGGCGTTCCTGTCGATCAAGGAATTCGGCGCCGACAAGTTCGAGATCGTCGTGCCGTCGGCGAGCATTCTCGCGGAGCCGCCCGTGGCGGTCGTCGACAAGGTCGTCGACAAGAAGGGCACGCGCAGGCTCGCCGACGCGTACCTGAATTTCCTGTACAGCCGGCAAGGGCAGGAGATCGCCGCGCGCAACTACTACCGGCCGCGCTCGAAGGACGTGCCGGCGGCGCTCACGAAGCAGTTCCCGAAGCTCAAGCTGTACACGGTCGACGACACGTTCGGCGGCTGGACCCAAGCGCAGAAGACGCATTTCGCCGACGGCGGCGTGTTCGATTCGATCTACCAGCCGCAGTGAGCGCGCGCGTGTGCGGCGCGCCGCACGCGCGCGCCGTTTCGCGACAACACGATATCGGGTTCGGCGGACGCGCGTTGCAGCGCGTCCGCCGAGCCGTTGAACCCATGTGCATCACCCTGGAAGAGCATTCCGCATGACGACGTTCACCTTCCGCAAGCCGAGCGCGCTGCCCGGATTCGGCGTGACGCTCGGCATCACGCTGGCCTATCTGAGCCTCGTGGTGCTGATCCCGCTCGCCGCCACCTTTCTGAAGACGGCCACGCTCACGTGGGACCAGTTCGTCGCCGCGACGACGTCGCCGCGCGTGCTCGCGTCGTACCGGCTCACGTTTGCGGCCGCGCTGGGCGGCGCGCTCGTGAACGCGGTGTTCGGCTTTCTCGTCGCGTGGGTGCTCGTGCGCTACACGTTCCCGCTCAAGCGGCTCGTCGACGCGATCGTCGATTTGCCGTTCGCGCTGCCGACGTCGGTCGCGGGCATTTCGCTCGCGGCCGTGTACGCGCAGAACGGCTGGATCGGCAGCCGTCTCGCGCCGCTCGGCATCAAGATCGCGTTCACGCCGCTCGGCGTGCTCGTCGCGCTCACGTTCATCGGCCTGCCGTTCGTCGTGCGCACCGTGCAGCCCGTTCTCGAGGATTTCGAGCGCGAGCAGGAGGAGGCGGCCGCGTGCCTCGGCGCGTCGCGCTGGCTCACGTTCCGCCGCGTCGTGCTGCCCGCCGTGACGCCTGCGCTGCTCACGGGCTTCGCGCTCGCGTTCGCGCGCGCGCTCGGCGAATACGGCTCGGTGATCTTCATCGCCGGCAACGTGCCGATGAAGTCGGAAATCACGTCGCTGCTCATCATCACGAAGCTCGAGCAGTACGACTACGCAGGCGCGACCGCGCTCGCCGTCGTGATGCTCGTCGTGTCGTTCGCGATGCTGCTCCTCATCAACACGCTGCAGTGGTACCTACAGCGCCGCACGAGCCGCGGCGCGAGCGGCCCGGCGCCGGCCGCGCACGCAGCGGCGGCGCTCGGAGGCACGCAATGAGCCGCGATACCGTTCGATCCGTCGCGGCAGCCGCTCATGCCGACGCCGGCCGCGATTTCAGCCGTGAATCCGGCCGTGAATCCGTCCGTGAGGTGCGTCGCGCCGCCGGCGCTCCGGCGCGAGCGCGCCGTCTCGATCCCGTGAGCGAGCCGCGCGCGGTGCGCTGGCTGCTCACGGGCGCGGCGCTCGCGTTCCTTGCGCTCTTTCTCGTCGTGCCGCTCGCCGCGGTGTTTTTCGAGGCGCTGCGCAAGGGCGTCGATTTCTATCTCGAATCGCTCGCCGATCCGGACGCGTGGTCGGCGATCAAGCTCACGCTGACCGTCGCCGCGATCGCGGTGCCGCTCAATCTGGTGTTCGGCGTGTGCGCTTCGTGGGCGATCGCGAAGTTCGAGTTCAAGGGCAAAGCGCTGCTGACGACGCTCATCGACCTGCCGTTCTCGGTGTCGCCCGTGATCTCGGGCCTCGTGTACGTGCTGCTGTTCGGCGCGCAGGGCTGGCTCGGCCCGTGGCTGCAGGCGCACGACGTGCAGATCATCTTCGCCGTGCCGGGCATCGTGCTCGCGACGATCTTCGTCACGTTCCCGTTCGTCGCGCGCGAGCTGATTCCGCTCATGCAGGCGCAAGGCTCCGACGAGGAGGAAGCGGCGCGCGTGCTCGGCGCATCCGGCTGGCAGATCTTCAGGCGCGTCACGTTGCCGAACGTGAAGTGGGGCCTGCTGTACGGCGTGATTCTCTGCAACGCGCGCGCGATGGGCGAGTTCGGCGCGGTGTCGGTCGTGTCGGGGCACATCCGCGGCCAGACCGACACGATGCCGCTGCACGTCGAGATTCTCTACAACGAGTACAACTTCGCGGCCGCGTTCGCGGTGGCGTCGGTGCTCGCGCTGCTCGCGCTCGTCACGCTCGCGCTCAAGCTCTTCGCCGAGCGGCGGCTGTCCGCCGAACTCGCGCACGGCCGCGACGACGCGCCCGCCGCCGCCGCGCACCCGGGCGCGGCCGTCACTTCGTCGATTTCGTAAAGAGGCAAACCAGATGGGCATCACCGTTCGTAATCTGCACAAGCGCTTCGGCGATTTCACCGCGCTCGACGACGTCACGCTCGATTTTCCGGCGGGCGAGCTCGTCGCGCTCCTCGGGCCGTCCGGGTGCGGCAAGACGACGCTGCTGCGCGTGATCGCGGGCCTCGAGCACGCGGATTCGGGGCAGGTCGTGCTGCAGGGGCTCGACGTCGCGTCGGTCGGCGCGCGCGAGCGGCAGGTCGGCTTCGTGTTCCAGCACTACGCGCTGTTCCGGCACATGACGGTGTTCGAGAACGTCGCGTTCGGGTTGCGCGTGAAGCCGCGCCGCGAGCGGCCGGGCGAAGCCGCGATCCGCGCGAAGGTGCACGAGCTGCTGTCGCTCGTGCAGCTCGACTGGCTCGCGCAGCGCTATCCGTCCGAGCTGTCGGGCGGCCAGCGGCAGCGGATCGCGCTCGCGCGCGCGCTCGCCGTCGAGCCGAAGGTGCTGCTGCTCGACGAGCCGTTCGGCGCGCTCGACGCGAAGGTGCGCAAGGAACTGCGCGGCTGGCTGCGCCGGCTGCACGACGATCTGCACATCTCGACGATCTTCGTCACGCACGACCAGGAGGAGGCGCTCGAGGTGGCCGACCGGATCGTCGTGCTCGATCACGGCCGCGTCGAGCAGGTCGGCAGCCCGCAGGATGTCTACGATCATCCGCGCAGCGCGTTCGTCTATGAGTTCCTCGGCGCGGCGAACCGGCTCGACGGCACCGTGAGCGGCCAGGGCTTCGTCGCGCACGGCGCGGCGCAGGCGATCGCCGTCGACGCGGATTTCGCGGGCCCGGCGCGCGCGTACGTGCGCCCGCACGATCTGGAGCTCGCCGCGCCGCACGCGCGCGCGGACGGCATCGCGGCCGACGTGCGGCGCGTCGTGCCGCTCGGCGGCTCGGTGCGCGTCGAGCTTGCCGCGCGCTCGGGCGGCGTGCTCGAGGCGGAGCTCGATCGCAACGCGTGGCGCGCGCTCGCGCTCGACGTCGGCGACGCGCTGACCGTCGTGCCGCGCGCGGTGCGCGTGTTTCCGGCGCGCTGACGGCGCTCCGGCGAGCGGCGCGCGCATGCGGATTTCACAGACCAACAAAGACATCGCCTGAGAGGCTACCCATGAATTTCCAACAGTTGCGCTTCGTGCGCGAAGCGGTGCGGCAGAACATGAACCTGACGGAAGTCGCGAACGTGCTGTACACGTCGCAGTCGGGCGTGTCGAAGCAGATCAAGGATCTGGAGGACGAACTCGGCGTCGACATCTTCATTCGCCGGGGCAAGCGCCTCACGGGGCTGACCGAGCCCGGCAAGGCGGTCCATCAACTGATCGAGCGGATGCTGCTCGACGCGGAGAACCTGCGCCGCGTCGCGCGCCAGTTCGCGGACCAGGACAGCGGCCACCTCGTCGTCGCGACGACGCACACGCAGGCGCGCTACGCGCTGCCGAAGGTGATCCGCCAGTTCACGGAGGTCTATCCGAAGGTGCATCTCGCGCTGCGCCAGGGCAGCCCGCAGCAGATCGCGCAGATGATCCTGAACGGCGAGGCGGATCTCGGCATCTCGACCGAGGCGCTCGACCGCTATCCGGACATCGTCACGTTTCCGTGCTATTCGTGGCATCACGTCGTCGTCGTGCCGAAGGGGCATCCGCTCGTCGGCCGCGAGAGCGTGACGCTCGACGACATCGCCGAATATCCGATCATCACGTACGACCAGGACTTCACCGGCCGCTCGCACATCGACCAGGCGTTCGCGGATGCGGGCGCGGTGCCGGACGTCGTGCTCACGGCGATCGACGCGGACGTGATCAAGACCTACGTCGAGCTCGGGATGGGGATCGGCGTCGTCGCCGCGATGGCGTATGACGCGCAGCGGGACACGGGGCTCGTCGCGCTCGACACGCAGCATCTGTTCGAGGCGAGCACGACGCGCGTCGGCCTGCGTCGCGGCGCGTTCCTGCGCGCGTATGCGTACCGGCTGATCGAGATGTTCGCGCCGCATCTGTCCGAAGGCGAGATCGCCGGGCAATTGCGGGAAGCGGCCTGACCGGGCCGGGGTGTGAGTCGGGTATGAGTCGAGCGTGAGCGACGGCGCGGTTCGGTTCGGCCTTCGCGCTTTTCGCCGCCACGCGCCGCCGTTCGATTTCGTGCCGCCGCGCCTGTCGTTTGCCTTTCCGCCGGGGCTCCGCACAAACCCTTAATTGCCCGAATCGGCGTTGCGTAATGCGAAGAAAAAGCTGACGATAGGCGCTCCCGATATCAAGAAAAAGGACCGGGATGCGCAGTTTGCGCGACCTACCGGACGCAGGCAGTCTCTTCCGACGTATTCCCTTCGTGGCGCAGATGTTTGACACGCCTTGCCGGTTTGGTCTTCGCAAACGTTTGCTCGTCGTGAAAACGACACTCGATCCGTCCGGGACCACAACCACTGCCAGGAGAGTCGCATGGATGTCAGCCTCCGCCGCCGCGTGCTAGCCGCCGCGGCCGTTTGCGTCGCCGTCGCCGCCGCCGGACCGTTCTCGATCGCGCGCGCCGAGACCGCGCACAAGCCGAAGGTCGCCCTCGTGATGAAGTCGCTCGCCAACGAGTTCTTCCTCACGATGGAGAACGGCGCGAAGGAATACCAGAAACACAACGCGAGCCAGTTCGATCTCGTCACGAACGGCATCAAGGACGAAACGGACACCGCGAGCCAGATCCGCATCGTCGAGCAGATGATCGTGTCGAAGGTCGACGCGATCGTGCTCGCGCCCGCGGATTCGAAGGCGCTCGTGCCCGTCGTCAAGAAAGCCGTCGACGCGGGGATCATCGTCGTCAACATCGACAATCGGCTCGATCCGGACGTGCTCAAGTCGAAGAACCTGAACGTGCCGTTCGTCGGCCCGGACAACCGCAAGGGCGCGCGGATGGTCGGCGACTATCTCGCGAAGCGGCTGAAGGCGGGCGATCAGGTCGGCATCGTCGAGGGCGTGCCGACGACCACCAACGCGCAGCAGCGCACCGCAGGCTTTCAGGACGCGATGAAGGCGGTGGGCGCGAAGGTCGTGTCGGTCCAGTCGGGCGAATGGGAGATCGACAAGGGCAACGCGGTCGCCTCCGCGATGCTCAATGAATACCCGAACCTGAAGGCGCTCCTCTGCGGCAACGACAACATGGCGATCGGCGCCGTGTCCGCGGTGCGCGCGGCGGGCCGTCAGGGCAAGGTGTACGTCGTCGGCTACGACAACATCAACGCGATCAAGCCGATGCTCAAGGACGGCCGCGTGCTCGCGACGGCCGACCAGTACGCGGCGAAGCAG
Organism: Burkholderia thailandensis E264; assembly: GCF_000012365.1. NCBI lineage: Bacteria > Pseudomonadati > Pseudomonadota > Betaproteobacteria > Burkholderiales > Burkholderiaceae > Burkholderia > Burkholderia thailandensis. The sequence goes on along the minus strand of NC_007651.1, from coordinate 2,833,229 downwards.
GCCGTGTTCGGCATCGACACGGCGCTCAAGGCGCTCGCCGAGCATCGCAAGCAGGCCGACATGACGGGGGTCGTCGCGACGCCTGTCGATCTCGTGACGAAGCCGTAACCCGGCGCGGCGGCGCGCGGCGCGCCGCTCAAGAACGCCGCGTGGCGGCCGATATCAGGTCAGAGCGTGACCTCGGCCGCCTCGCGCCCTCGTCCGCGCGGCTCGCGCGGATCGCGACAACCGCATTTCACCAGGATCGCGATGGATTCGACCGACCCAGATTCGACGCCCGGTACGTCGACCATGCCGGCTGCGCCGACGCTCGTCGTGACGGGCATCGGCAAGACCTACGCCGAGCCCGTGCTCGCCGACGTGTCGCTCACGCTCTATCCGGGCGAGGCGCTCGCGCTGACGGGCGAGAACGGCGCGGGCAAGAGCACGCTGTCGAAGATCGTCGCCGGGCTCGTCGCGCCGACGACGGGCGCGATGCGGCTGGCGGGCGCGGAGTATGCGCCGCAAAGCCGCGCGCACGCGGAGGCGCTCGGCGTGCGGATGGTGATGCAGGAGCTCAACCTCGTGCCGACGCTCACCGTCGCCGAGAACCTGTTTCTCGACCGCCTGCCGCACCGGTTCGGCGTGATCGACCGCAGGCGGCTCGCGGCCGACGCGCGCACGGCGATGGCGCGCGTCGGGCTCGATTCGCTCGATCCCGACACGCCCGTCGGCGCGCTCGGAATCGGCCATCAGCAGATGGTCGAGATCGCGCGCAGCCTCGCGGGCGACTGCCGCGTGCTGATCCTCGACGAGCCGACCGCGATGCTGACCGCGCGCGAGGTCGAGCTGCTGTTCGACCAGATCGCGCGGCTGAAGGCCGACGGCGTCGCGCTCGTCTACATCTCGCACCGGCTCGAGGAGCTCGCGCGGGTCGCGCAGCGGGTGGCGGTGTTGCGCGACGGCCGGCTCGTGCACGTCGACCGGATCGACGCGCAGCCGATCGATCGGCTCGTCGCGCTGATGGCCGGGCGCGAGATCGCCGAGCAGGCGGTGCACGGCACGCGCACGCCGGGCGCGCCTCGCCTGAAGGTGGAGCGGCTCTCGCGCGGCGGCGCGGTGCGCGACGTGTCGTTCGACGTGCGCTCGGGCGAGATCTTCGGCGTTTCCGGGCTGATCGGCGCGGGGCGCACCGAGTTGCTGCGGCTCGTCTACGGCGCGGACATGGCGGACGGCGGCACCGTGTCGGTCGGCGATCCGCCGCGGCCCGCGGCGATCCGCTCGCCCGCCGACGCGGTGCGCCACGGCATCGCGCTCGTCAGCGAAGACCGCAAGGGCGAGGGGCTGCTGCTGTCGCAGTCGATCGCGGCGAACCTGTCGCTCGGGCAGCTTGCGCGCGTCGCGCGCGGCGGGGTCGTCGACGGCGAGCGGGAAAACGCGCTCGCCGCCCGGCAGATCGACGCGCTGCGCATCCGCGCGCGCGGCCCCGCGCAGCCGGTGTCGGAGCTGTCGGGCGGCAATCAGCAGAAGGTCGCGATCGGCCGCTGGCTCGGCCGCGACATGGGCGTGCTGCTGTTCGACGAGCCGACCCGCGGGATCGATGTCGGCGCGAAGTTCGACATCTATGCGCTGCTCGACGCGCTCGCGCGCGAGGGCCGCGCGATCGTCGTCGTGTCGAGCGACCTGCGCGAGCTGATGCTGATCTGCGACCGGATCGGCGTGATGTCGGCGGGGCGGATGCATGCCGTGTTCGAGCGCGGCGCGTGGACGCAGGACGCGCTCCTCGCCGCCGCGTTCGCCGGCTACGCGCGCCGCGATGCGGCGTTGCACCCGCCCGGCGGCGCGCGAACCGCCGCGTAGCGGGCCGCGCTCGACGCGGCTCGGAAGCCGGCGCACGGGCTCACTCCATATCGACGCAGCAACACACAGGATTTTCACGATGAACGACCGATCCATCGACCGAAACGCCGATGCCCCGTCCGGGCAGCCGGGGGCCGTCGCGGCGAAGCCGGCTGGCGTGCGGCTCGGCCTGTCGAACTACGTCGGGCTCGCGCTCGCGCTGATCGCGCTGATCGCGCTTTTCTCGACGCTCAGCTCGCATTTCCTCACGTACGACACGTTCAGCACGATCGCGAACCAGATTCCGGACCTCGTGGTGCTGTCGGTCGGCATGACCTTCGTGCTCATCATCGCGGGGATCGACCTGTCGGTCGGCTCGGTGCTCGCGCTCGCGGCGTCGGTCGTGAGCGTCGCCGCGCTGCGCTGGCAGTGGCCGCCGCTCGCCGCCGCGCTCATCGGCGTCGCGGCCGCCGCCGCGACGGGCACGCTCACGGGCGCGGTGACGGTCGGCTGGCGGATTCCGTCGTTCATCGTGTCGCTCGGCGTGCTCGAGGCGGCGCGCGGCGTCGCGTATCAATTGACGAATTCGCGCACCGCCTACATCGGCGATGCGTTCGACTTCCTGTCGAACCCGATCGCGCTCGGCATCTCGCCCGCGTTCCTGATCGCGGTGGCGGTGATGATCGTCGCGCAGTTCGTGCTCGCGCGCACCGTGTTCGGCCGCTACCTCGTCGGCATCGGCACGAACGAGGAAGCGGTGCGACTGGCCGGGGTTAACCCGCGGCCGTATAAAATCATCGTTTTCGCGCTGATGGGCGCGCTCGGCGGGCTCGCCGCGCTGTTCCAGATCTCCCGGCTCGAAGCCGCCGATCCGAACGCGGGCGCGGGCCTCGAGCTGCAGGTGATCGCGGCCGTCGTGATCGGCGGCACGAGCTTGATGGGCGGTCGCGGCTCGGTCGTCAGCACGTTCTTCGGCGTGTTGATCATCTCGGTGCTCGCGGCGGGGCTCGCGCAGATCGGCGCGAACGAACCGACCAAGCGCATCATCACCGGCGCCGTGATCGTCGTGGCCGTCGTGCTCGACACGTATCGCAGCCGGCGCGCGCGGGGATAGCAAAGAACAACGAACCAGAGAGAAACGGAATGGCGACGATCAAGGATGTGGCGGCCATCGCCGGCGTATCGTTCACGACGGTATCGCACGTGGTCAACAACTCGCGGCCCGTGTCGGCTGACGTGCGTGCCAAGGTGGAGCGGGCGATCCGCGAGCTCAACTACGTGCCGTCGGCCGTCGCGCGCTCGCTGAAGGCGCGCTCGACGGCCACCATCGGCCTCGTGGTGCCGAACAGCACGAACCCGTACTTCGCCGAGCTCGCGCGCGGCATCGAAGACCAGTGCGCGCTGTCCGGCTACTGCGTGTTCCTGTGCAACTCGGACGACGATCCCGAGAAGCAGCGCAACTACCTGCGCGTGCTGCAGGAAAAGCGCATCGACGGGCTCATCATCGCGTCCGCGGGCGACGACGCGGTGCTCGCGCAGACGCTCGCCGACACGCGCGAGCCGCTCGTCGTGGTCGACCGGAACATCGAGGGGCTCGCGGCCGATCTCGTGCAGATCGACCATGAGCGCGGCGCGTATCTGGCCACGCGCCATCTGCTCGAACTCGGCCACGCGAAGATCGGCTGCATCACGGGCGCGGTGTCGACCGCCGTGAGCGCGATGCGCGTGCACGGCTTCATTCGCGCGATGGCCGAGCGCGGGATCGACATCGTGCCGGGCGCGATCGCCGAAAGCGACTTCTCGTGCATGGGCGGCTATCACGCGGCCGTGCGCCTGTTCGATAGCGTGCGCCCGAGCGCGATCTTCGCCGGCAACGATCTGATGGGGCTCGGCGCGCTGCGCGCGGCCGCCGAGCGCGGCATCCGCGTGCCCGCCGACTGCTCGATCATCGGCTTCGACGACATCGAGCTGTCGCGCTACACGTATCCGGCGCTGTCGACGGTCGGCCAATCGGTGCGCGCGCTGGGCGAGATGGCCGCGCAGACGCTGATCGAGCGGATCGGCGGCGGTGCGTCGGGCGCGCCGCAGCGGCGGCGCGTCGTGTCGCCGCGCCTCGTGCTGCGCGAATCGACGACCGTCTATGTGGAGCCGGCCGACGCCGGATATCGCGGATGACGGCCGCCGTCGAACGCGCCGCCGGGCGGGCCGCGCCCGTGCGCACCGGCAAGGTGATGGTGGTCGGCAGCCTGAACATGGACCTCGTCGTGCGCTCGCCGCGGCTGCCGCAGCCGGGCGAGACGCTCGCCGGGCGCTCGTTCGCGCAGGCGGCGGGCGGCAAGGGCGGCAATCAGGCGGTCGCGGCCGCGCGGCTCGGCGCGCAGGTCGCGATGCTCGGGCGCGTCGGCTCGGATGCGCACGGCGCCGCGCTGCGCGCGGGGCTCGTCGCCGAGGGGATCGACTGCGGCGCGCTGTCGGTGAGCACGACGGCGACGACGGGCGTCGCGCTCATCGTCGTCGACGACGCGAGCCAGAACGCGATCGTGATCGTCGCGGGCAGCAACGGCGAGGTGACGCCCGAAGCGATCGCCGAGCACGACGCGGCGATCGCCGCGGCCGACGTGCTGATCTGCCAACTCGAAACGCCCGGCGACGCGGTCCGCGCGGCGCTCGCGGCCGGCCGCCGTCTCGGCAAGACGGTCGTGCTGAATCCGGCGCCCGCCGTCGGGCCGCTGCCTGCCGACTGGCTGCCGCTCGTCGACTATCTGATCCCGAATGAAATCGAGGCCGCCGCGCTGACCGGCTCGCCGGTGCGCGATCCGGCGAGCGCCGAGGCCGCCGCGCGCGCGCTCGCGGCGGCGGGCGCGCGCAACGTGATCGTCACGCTGGGCGGCCAGGGCGCGGTCGCGCTGACGGCGGACGGCGTCGCGCGCCATTACCCGGCGCCGCGCGTCACGCCCGTGGACACGACGGCCGCCGGCGACACGTTCATCGGCGGCTTCGCCGCACGGCTCGCCGCGGGCGACACGCCGCACGACGCGATCCGGTTCGCGCAGCGCGCGGCCGCGCTGTCGGTCACGCGCGCGGGCGCGCAGCCGTCGATTCCGACGCTCGCCGAGCTCGACGCGTTCGCGCCGGACCCGGCGTGACGCGCGCCACGTCGCGCCGGGTTTCGTAAGTAAATAGAAAGAAAATATCGAATCCGGCGGTCGTGGCGAACAAGATTTTCTTTGCGCGGGCGGCTGCCCGGATCAAGTCTTCCTGTCGAAAGCCGTAAACAAGCATGGCCGTGCAAACGTTTCGCCGTCGCGGAACGGGCCGCCTTCGTCGTCTTTGCGACGCATCACAGGAAGAACCATGCTGCTGAAGAACCTCTCGATCAGGACACGCCTCGCCGTCACGATGACGCTCCTTTCCGTTCTGCTGTGCGTCGTCGGCGCACTGGGCCTCTTCGGCATGAGCCGGGCCAACGATGCGAACGAGCAAACGTCGTCGAACCAGTTGCCGAGCACGATCGACGTCGCGAGCGCCGAGCTGTTCGCCGCGCGCGAGCGCCTCGTGCTCGACCGCGCGGCGCTTCTCGCGGGCACGCCGGACGCCGCGCCGACGATCGAGCGCGCGCGCCACATGCGCGGGGTCTCCGATTCGTGGTGGAAAAAGTACCTCGACTTGCCGCGCAACGGGCAGGAGGATCGCCTCGCGCAGGACGTCGCGGCGAAACGGCAGGTCCTGCAGCGCGAGCTCGACGGATTCGTCGAGCTCATCAACGCGAACGATCGCGACAGGATCATCGAATCCGCGAAGCGGATGCAGAACGTGTTCAACGATTTCGCGCTCGCGAGCGAGGCGCTGCGCGCGTTTCAGCTCAAGCAGGCGAGCGTCAATTTCAGCGATGCGCAAAGCGTATATGGGGCGAGCCGAATCGCCAGCATCGCGGCGCTCGTGCTTGGCCTCGCGATCTCGCTCTATTGCTTCCTGAGCCTGCGCGCGGCGATCGCGCGGCCGCTCGCCGACGCGCTCGGCCACTTCGACGCGATCGCCGCGGGCGAATTGCGCCGGCCGATCGTCGTCGCGCGGCGCGACGAGATGGGGCTGCTGCTCGAAGGGCTCGCGAAGATGCAGGCGAGCCTTGCGGACACCGTGCGCTCGGTGCGCGTCGGCAGCGAATCGATCGCGACGGCGGCCAGGCAGATCGCGGCGGGCAACATCGACCTGTCCTCGCGCACCGAACAGCAGGCGGCGGCGCTCGAGGAGACGGCCTCGAGCATGGAGGAACTGACGGGCACGGTGCAGCGCAACGCGGACAACGCGCGCCAGGCGAGCGCGCTGGCCGCGAGCGCATCGGAGATCGCGAACAAGGGCAATGCCGTGGTCGGCCAGGTGGTCGGCACGATGGGCGACATCAACCAGAGCTCCGCGAAGATCGCCGACATCATCACGATCATCGAGGGAATCGCGTTCCAGACCAACATTCTCGCGCTGAACGCGGCCGTCGAGGCGGCGCGCGCGGGCGAGGAAGGGCGCGGCTTCGCGGTCGTCGCGGGCGAGGTGCGCAGCCTCGCGCAGCGTTCGTCGACGGCCGCCAAGGAGATCAAGGAACTGATCGATACGTCGGTCGAGCGCGTGCGCACGGGCTCGTCGCTCGTCGACGACGCGGGGCGCACGATGAGCGAGGTGATCGGCGCGGTGCAACGCGTGACCGACATCATGGGCGAGATCGCGGCGGCGTCTGACGAACAGAGCACCGGCATCGACCAGGTATCGCGCGCCGTGTCGCAGATGGACGAAGTCACGCAGCAGAACGCGGCGCTCGTCGAGGAGGCCGCGGCGGCCGCGCAATCGCTCGACGAGCAGGCCGCGCGGCTGCGCGAGACCGTTTCGGTATTCCGCGTCGATGACGGTGACGCGCGCGAGGTCGCGCCGCGTGCGCCAGCGCGGCCTGCGGCCGGCGTCGCGCACCGGGCGGGGCGCGACGCCGCGCCGACGCAGGCCGCTGCGCCTTGCGGCGCGGCGGCCGCCGTCGCAAAGGGCAAGGCGCCTGCGAGGCCCGCGCGTTGCGAATCGGCCGTGAAGGCTGAATCGGCCGCATCTGCGCCGGCGCCCGCCGCCGCCCCGGCAGCCAAGCCCAAGCCGGCGCCTGCGGCGCCGCGCGCGGTGCCGGCTGCTGCGGCGTCCGCCGCAAGCGACGACGATTGGGAGACCTTCTGATATGAACGGGAAAACACATCGGACAACGATCTATCCCCAATTTGATTGAACGACGACGCCCGCTGCCCGCGGGCGTTTTTGCATCGCAATCGGTCGGTCGCAGGTCCGTCTCGCAGGTGGCAGCGGGAGCGCAATGCGTGAAGAGGGAGGCATCGGTATCTCGATATTCGCTGCAGAAAGACGCGCGTCGTTGCAGCCGACGTGTCCCGAACAGGCATGTCCCGGACGGGCATGTCCCGGACGGCAAATCCCTCGCTGCGCGCATTGTCATTGCGCCCGTCATCGGCGCATTCACCGGCATCGCGCGCGACCGATCTCGCCACGGGGCCGCGATGCCGCCGATGCGCGTGCGCCGCCTGCAATCGCCCGCATGGACGTCAGGGACGTCGCGCCGTCGCACGCACCGCAAAAAATTTGTAACGGCGCGTTCTCGCTGTCGTCGCAATCGATGCGTCGTGCGTATATGGAAAGAAGCGGGGAAGGGAGCGGCGAGCGCCGGAACGTCAACCGACGAGCCGATTCGCTGCCGGAGTGGAGAGCGCCGATGCAGCGTTGACGCGAAGCGGGAGAACCATTCTAGAGCAGCGCAAAGTGCTTTCCAAGCAGCGTTTTCCGCAATGTTGAAAACCGCTGCAAGGCCGTTGAAGTAGTTCGTGAAAAAAAAAGTAAATGGGTTTAGGATGAAATCGAACGGTCCTGCTTCGACACGATCTATACGAAGGCAAGATCGTCTTCAGACTCAGGCGAGGAGGTAGCATGGATATTTACAGCAGCTTCGCGAACCGCTTCGAAAAAACGCGAGAAGAAGAGTTCTCGCTGGAGGAGTATCTCGCGCTCTGCAAGAACGATCCATCGGCGTACGCCGCGGCGGGTGAACGCATGCTGGCGGCCATCGGGGAACCGGAACAGATCGACACGCGCAACGATCCGCGCCTGTCGCGGATTTTCGCGAACAAGGTCATCAAGGTGTACCCTGCGTTCCGCGAGTTCTACGGGATGGAAGAGGTGATCGAGCAGGTGGTCGCCTACTTCCGCCATGCGGCGCAGGGGCTCGAGGAGAAGAAGCAGATTCTCTACCTGCTCGGTCCGGTGGGCGGCGGCAAGTCGTCGATCGCCGAGCGCCTGAAGCAACTGATGGAGCGCGTGCCGTTCTATGCGCTCAAGGGCTCGCCCGTCAACGAGTCGCCGCTCGGCCTGTTCGACTACGACGAAGACGGTCCGATCCTCGAAGAGCAATACGGCATTCCGCGCCGCTACCTGAAGAGCATTCTGAGCCCGTGGGCGGTCAAGCGCCTGCACGAATACAACGGCGACATCCGGCGCTTTCGCGTCGTGCGCCGCTTCCCGTCGATCCTGCGGCAGATCGGCATCGCGAAGACCGAGCCCGGCGACGAGAACAATCAGGACATCTCGTCGCTCGTCGGCAAGGTCGACATCCGCAAGCTCGAGCAATACGCGCAGGACGACGCCGACGCGTACAGCTACTCGGGCGGCTTGTGCCTCGCGAACCAGGGCCTGCTCGAGTTCGTCGAAATGTTCAAGGCGCCGATCAAGGTGCTGCACCCGCTCCTCACCGCGACGCAGGAAGGCAACTTCAAAGGCACGGAAGGCTTCGGCGCGATCCCGTTCGACGGCATCATCCTCGCGCACTCGAACGAGTCCGAATGGAAGGCGTTCCGCAACAACCGCAACAATGAGGCGCTGCTCGACCGGATCTTCGTCGTCAAGGTGCCGTACTGCCTGCGCGTGTCGGAAGAGATCAAGATCTACGAGAAGCTGATTCGCAACTCGTCGCTCGCTGAGGCCGTGTGCGCGCCCGGCACGCTGAAGATGATGGCGCAGCTCTCGGTGCTCACGCGCCTGCACGAGCCGGAGAACTCGAGCCTCTTTTCGAAGATGCAGGTGTATGACGGCGAGAATCTGAAGGACACCGATCCGAAGGCGAAGTCGTATCAGGAGTATCGAGATTACGCGGGCGTCGACGAGGGGATGACGGGCGTGTCCACGCGCTTCGCGTTCAAGATCCTGTCGCGCGTGTTCAATTTCGATTCGACCGAAGTGGCGGCGAACCCGGTGCACCTGATGTACGTGCTCGAACAGCAGATCGAGCGCGAGCAGTTCCCGCCGGAAACCGAGCAGAAGTACTTGTCGTTCGTAAAGGACCTGCTCGCATCGCGCTATGCGGAGTTCATCGGCAAGGAGATCCAGACCGCGTACCTCGAATCGTATTCGGAATACGGTCAGAACATCTTCGATCGCTACGTCACGTACGCGGACTTCTGGATCCAGGATCAGGAATTCCGCGATCACGACACGGGCGAGAGCTTCGATCGCGCGGCGCTCAACGCCGAGCTCGAGAAGATCGAGAAGCCGGCGGGCATCAGCAATCCGAAGGATTTCCGCAACGAGATCGTGAATTTCGTGTTGCGCGCGCGGGCGGCCAACGGTGGAAAGAACCCGGCATGGGTCAGCTATGAGAAGCTGCGCGTCGTGATCGAAAAGAAGATGTTCTCGAACACGGAGGAATTGTTGCCGGTCATTTCGTTCAACGCGAAGGGCTCGGCGGAGGAACAGCGCAAGCACGAAGACTTTGTGAACCGGATGGTCGCGAAGGGCTATACGCCCAAGCAGGTGCGGCTCCTGTGCGACTGGTATCTGCGCGTGCGCAAGTCGTCATGACGCGTGCGACGCGACGCCCGCGCGGCCGCGCGCGGGCACCTTGAGAGACGCCGCCCGCATCGCGGCAGCCCCGCGTGCGCGGCGTGCGTCCCGGCGTATCGACATTCGAGCGGGAGACCGGGCGTGCTTCATCAAATCATCGACCGCAGACTGGCCGGCAAGAACAAGAGCATTGCAAATCGCGAGCGCTTCCTGCGCCGCGTCAAGAACTACATTCGTCGTGCAGTGTCCGACGCGGTGCGCGATCGCAGCATCAAGGACATCCAGAGCACGCAGAGCATCACGATTCCCCGCAAGGACATCGCGGAGCCGACGTTCCGGCACGGGCCGGGCGGCAAGCGCGAACTCGTGCATCCGGGCAACGCCGACTACGTGCGCGGCGACAAGATCCCGCGTCCGCCAGGCGGCGCCGGGGGCGGAGGCAGCCAGGCGAGCAACGAAGGCGAGAGTCAGGACGACTTCGTGTTCGAGCTGTCCCGCGAGGAATTCATGCAGTACTTCTTCGACGATCTCGAACTGCCGCGCCTCGTCAAGACCCATCTGCTGACCGTGCCGAGCTGGAAGAACGTTCGCGCGGGCTGGGCGGCGGAGGGCACGCCGAACAACATCGACGTCGTGCGTTCGCTCAGAAGCGCCCTCGGCCGTCGCATCGCGCTCGGCTCGCCGCTCGTCAACGAACTGCGCGAGCTCGAGGAAAAGCTCGCCGCGCTGAAGGAGGAGCAGGGCGATCACCGCGTCGAGATCGCGCAGCTCGAGGATGCGATCCACCATCTGAAGGGCCGCATCTGGCGCATTCCGTTCATCGATCCGTTCGACCTGCGCTACGTGAATCGCGTGAAGCTGCCGCAGCCGTCGAGCCAGGCGGTGATGTTCTGTCTGATGGACGTGTCGGGATCGATGGACGAGCAGCGCAAGGATCTCGCGAAGCGCTTCTTCATCCTGCTGTACCTGTTCCTGAAGCGCAACTACGAGCGGATCGAAGTCGTGTTCATCCGCCATCACACGCGCGCGGAGGAAGTCGACGAGGACACGTTCTTCCATTCGACCGAAAGCGGCGGCACGGTCGTGTCGAGCGCGCTCGAGCTGATGCGCAAGGTGATGGACGAGCGCTATTCGCCGACCGAATGGAACATCTACGGCGCGCAGGCGTCCGACGGCGACAACTGGACCGACGATTCGCCGAAGTGCCGCAAGATCCTCGACGAGGACATCCTGACGAAGGTGCGCTACTTCGCGTACATCCAGGTGACGCCCGAGGAGCAGAACCTGTGGCTCGAATACGCGCAACTGGCGTTGTCGCAGCCGCATCTCGCGATGAAGAAAGTGGAATCGGCCGCCGACATTTACCCCGTGTTCCGGGAACTCTTTGAAAAGCACGTGGAAACCTGATGACGACACGCCACTTGCACAACGAAGCGCGCGGCTACGAGCCGCGGCGCAAGAGCGACGAAGCGTCGGGGCCCGCCGCGCGCGAGCGCGGGGCATCGCCCGAGGCGGCGGCGCAGCACCCAGAAGCGCCCGCGAGCGGGCTCAAGGAAGCGCGTATGAACGTTGCCGACCGCAAACCGTTGCCGTGTCCGTCCGATTGGACTTTCGAGCTGATCGAGGAGTACGACACCCACATCTCGCAGGTCGCGGAGCAGTACGAGCTCGACATCTATCCGATCCAGCTCGAGCTGATCAGCGCCGAGCAGATGATGGACGCGTACGCATCGGTCGGGATGCCCGTCAACTACCGTCACTGGTCGTTCGGCAAGCACTTCCTCGCGACCGAGAAGAGCTACCGCCGCGGGCAGATGGGGCTCGCGTACGAGATCGTCATCAACTCGAATCCGTGCATCGCGTACCTGATGGAAGAGAACACGATGACGATGCAGGCGCTCGTCATCGCGCACGCGGCATACGGACACAACTCGTTCTTCAAGGGCAACTACCTGTTCCGGCTCTGGACCGACGCGCACGCGATCATCGATTACCTCGTCTATGCGAAGAACTACGTCGCGGAATGCGAGGAGCGCTACGGGCTCGATCGCGTCGAGGAACTGCTCGACTCGTGCCACGCGCTGATGAACTACGGCGTGGACCGCTACAAGCGGCCGCAGAAGCCGTCGCTCGCGAAGGAATCCGAGCTCAGACGGGAGCGCGAGGCGTATCTGCAGTCGCAGGTCAACGAGCTGTGGCGCACGCTGCCCGCGCGGAAGCCGGAGTTCGCCGACGAGGAGCAGGAGGATCGCTATCCGCCGGAGCCGCAGGAAAACCTGCTGTATTTCGCGGAGAAGAACGCGCCGTTCCTCGAGCCGTGGGAGCGCGAGGTGATCCGGATCGTGCGCAAGATCGGCCAGTACTTCTATCCGCAGCGGCAGACGCAGGTGATGAACGAAGGCTGGGCGACGTTCTGGCACTACACGCTGCTCAACACGATGTACAACCAGGGCAAGCTCGCGGACGGCTTCATGATGGAGTTCCTCCATTCGCACAGCAACGTGATCTACCAGCCGCCCGTGACGAAGCCGTACTACAGCGGGATCAATCCGTACGCGCTCGGCTTCTCGATGATGAGCGACATCCGCCGGATCTGCGAGGCGCCGACCGACGAGGACTACAAGTGGTTCCCCGAGCTCGCGGGCAGCCCGTGGCTGCCGGCGCTCCACTACGCGATGCGCAACTTCAAGGACGAGAGCTTCATCGCGCAGTACCTGTCGCCGCACCTGATCCGAGAGATGCGCCTGTTCTCCGTGCTCGACGACGACATGCGCGACGCGCTCGAAGTGTCGGCGATTCACGACGATTCCGGCTACCAGTACGTGCGGCAGGCGCTGTCCCGGCAGTACGACATCCATCACCGCGAGCCGAACATTCAGGTGTGGTCGGTCAACACGCGCGGCGACCGCAGTCTCACGCTGCGTCACTTCATGACCGACAACCGGCATCTGTCGAACGATAGCGAAGAGGTGCTCAAGCACATGGCGCGGCTCTGGCAGTTCGACGTGTTTCTCGAGAGCGTCGACGAGACAGGCACGGTCCGCAAGCGCTACGAGTGCCGCTACGCGGCGCCGGAAATCCGGCTCTGACTGGCGGTGGGGCGCGCCGCTCGGGCGCGCCCGCGCCGACTCGATCGGCCCGCCCGGCCGTGGATGCCGCCTCGACGCCGAAGTCGACGATGGCCATGTTCGCGCGCCCGCGTCGCGCGTTCCGCCCGCCGCTTGCGCGGTGCGCCGCCTTGCGCGAAACGCGAGCCCGACGGCACGCGTTTTCGTTGGATGAGCGGCCGGTCGGAAATTATTTTTCGACATCGGGGCGATCCCGGGCATCCAGAGACATTACATTTCGCTAAAATCGCCGCCACGCCGAGGTGGAACCGGTGTCACCGCGTGCGTTGAACAAGAAGGCGGCAGTTGTCGTCTCCGCCAGGCCATCCAGAGAACTTCAAGGAACAGACCATCCATGAATGACCAGACCGCCGTTGCCGCCGTCGCGCGGCAAGACGTCCGGCGTCGCGTGCTCGCGATCGTCGGCGCTTCGTCGGGCAACCTCGTCGAGTGGTTCGACTTCTATATCTATTCGTTCTGCGCGCTGTACTTCGCGCCGGCGTTCTTCCCGAGCGGCAACACGACCACGCAGCTTCTCAACACCGCGGGCGTGTTCGCCGCGGGCTTCCTGATGCGTCCGATCGGCGGCTGGCTGTTCGGCCGGATCGCCGACAAGCACGGCCGCCGCGCCGCGATGATGATCTCGGTGCTGATGATGTGCGGCGGCTCGCTCGTGATCGCGGTGCTGCCGACGTACGCGCAGATCGGCGCGTTCGCGCCGTTGCTGCTGCTCGTCGCGCGGCTGTTCCAGGGCCTGTCGGTGGGCGGCGAGTACGGCACGAGCGCGACGTACATGAGCGAGGTCGCGCTCAAGGGCCGCCGCGGCTTCTTCGCATCGTTCCAGTACGTGACGCTGATCGGCGGCCAGCTCTGCGCGCTCCTCGTGCTCGTGATCCTGCAGCAGACGCTTTCGACCGCCGAGCTGAAGGCGTGGGGCTGGCGGATTCCGTTCGTCGTCGGCGCGGCGGCCGCGCTGATCTCGCTGTATCTGCGCAAGTCGCTCGACGAGACGTCGACGAGCGAATCGCGCAAGGCGAAGGACGCCGGCACGATCCGCGGCGTGTGGCAGCACAAGGGCGCGTTCCTGACCGTCATCGGCTTCACGGCCGGCGGCTCGCTGATCTTCTACACGTTCACCACGTACATGCAGAAGTACCTCGTCAACACGGCGGGCATGCACGCGAAGACCGCGAGCAACGTGATGACGGCCGCGCTCTTCGTCTACATGCTGATGCAGCCCGTGTTCGGCGCGCTGTCGGACAAGATCGGCCGCCGGATGTCGATGATCCTGTTCGGCACGGGCGCCGTGATCGGCACGGTGCCGCTGATGAATGCGCTCGGCGGCGTGACGAGCCCGTTCGCGGCGTTCGGCCTCATCGTCGTCGCGCTCGCGATCGTCAGCTTCTACACGTCGATCAGCGGCCTCATCAAGGCCGAGATGTTCCCGCCCGAGGTGCGCGCGATGGGCGTCGGCCTGTCGTACGCGGTCGCGAATGCGATCTTCGGGGGCTCGGCTGAATACGTCGCGCTGTGGTTCAAGTCGGTCGGCAGCGAATCGAGCTTCTACTGGTATGTGACCGTGCTGTGCGCGATCTCGCTTTTCGTGTCGTGGCGGATGCGCGATCCGAGCAAGGACGGCTACCTGCGCAACGAGCCCTGAGTGCGGCCCGGCCGCGCGGCGGGCGGCGTCCGGTTCGGCGCCCGCCGCGCGACGCGCCTTCTGTGGCGGCGCGGCGGGGAATCCGTGTCGCGCATGCACACGGCGTTTCGCGCGGCCCGCGAAGCGCCGTTTGTTCATTGCGCGCACCGTTATCGCCACGGCCGATAAGCGTAGCGGATTTGCTTCGTTGACCCGCGCGCGCGAGCGCTCCTGGATTTGCTGTCTCGACGCAATTCAAGGAGCATCGCGACACGCGCATCGTCTTTCACGCGACGTTCGCTCGCGGCCGCTGGCCGTCGTGCTTGCCGCCGCATGGTTTCTCGCCACGCCCTCCGCACGCGCGGCCGGACGTATTCGGAACGTTTCGGCAAGATTCGGCGCGAGATGCGAGATGCGAGATGCGAGATGCGCGGCGCCGCGATTGATGCGGCCGGCATCCGGCATCGAAGCCACGTCAATGCCACGTCAATGCGGCGCGCGCGATATCCATATCGAAAATGCTTCGTTGTGCGCGCCGACGGCGAGCCTTAATCTGAACCCGTAGTTCGTGTGACACCTCCTTGACTGGGATTCTCGCCCGCTCTCGCAGCGGGCATTTTTTTGTGACATCGTTCCGGCGGGGGGCGTTTGAGCGCGATACATGGCGGCAGAGCCGTCAACCCTGTTTTCGAATCCGGCAGCCGCGGCGGATGTGCGGGCGACGAGCCGGGCAAGCTCGTCGCCGTCAACGGTGTGGCGCGCGAATACCGCAATCGCGAACGCATCACGCGCGCGACGCAGCCGGTCAGCTTCGACGTCTACGGCGCGGATCGCTTCGTGCTGCTCCGGTCGTCCGGCTGCGGCAAGTCGACGGTTGCTCAAGGCGATCGCGGGTTTCGTCGTGCCGTCGAAGGTGCGATCACGCTCGCGGGCGACCCGGTGCGTGGTCCGGGCATCGACCGGATCGCGGTGTTCCAGGCGTTCGATCGACTGCCGCCGTGGATGGCGGTGCTCGGGAACGTCGCGTTCGCGCTTTCCGCGCTGGCGGTGACGACGCGCGTCGGCCGCGACCTGCTGACGATGCTGACCGCGATGTTTAATCCGCTGCGGTCGATCGCGTGGCGGTGATTCGGCCTCGGCACGGACAGCCTGCCGTTCGTGCTCGTGCATGCGGTGCTCTGGCCGCTCGCGTTGAACGCGTTCGCGGGCTTTCAGACGGTGCCCGCGACGCCCTGGATGCGTCGGCCGCAATGACGGGCTGACGGGCTTGGGTCACGTCGTCGCGATCCTGATTCCGGCCGCGCCGCCTTCGATTCTCGCGGGCCTGAAGCTCGGCTGGGCGTTCGCGTGGCGCGCACGATCGCGGCCGAACTCGTGTGCGGCGCAAGCGCGGGCGGCGTCGGTCTCGGCCGGTACATCTTCCGGACCCGCAACGAGCGCTACACGAACCACGTGTTCGCCGGCCTCGCCGCGATGATCGCAATCGGGCTT
This sequence comes from Burkholderia thailandensis E264, assembly GCF_000012365.1. NCBI lineage: Bacteria > Pseudomonadati > Pseudomonadota > Betaproteobacteria > Burkholderiales > Burkholderiaceae > Burkholderia > Burkholderia thailandensis. The sequence continues at coordinate 2,817,308 of NC_007651.1, read as the reverse complement.
GTCGTCGAGCACGGCGTGTTCGGCGCGCTCGATCGCGCGACCATCAGGCGCTGGGGCGTGCGCGCGCAGCGGCGGGCACGCTCGGCGAGGATTCAAACAGGATTCAAACGACTGAAGAAAGCGACGCGCCGAACGCGGCGCAAACTCGCGCATTCGCCGGTGCCGCACACTCGCGCGCCGCCGACGATTCCGGCGCCGCGCGATTCGGCCCGGCCCCGCGGTTCCTGCGGAACGATGCCGAGATCGGGTATCGGCCGCGCCCGCCATTTATTCCGGATGCCGAACCATCTGCCGGAAATCCGCCGCCATTCGCCCGCGCGTTTCTTCATTCGATTGGCCGCGTAACGGTGAAATCTGACGGTTGAATTTCATCCGGCCTTCGAAGCTTGCGTCGGAGCCCGAAATATATAACGGGCGTGAGGGTTTGCCCGACTATGGAACGTTTGCGCGGCGTCCGTTATTCGGTATGGAAAGTCAATCTTTCCGGCGCCGTGCTCGCGGCGCTTCATCTTGCAGCCGTTCTATCAGGAGACTCTCATGCTGCGTTTCATCCAATCGCTCTTGCGCGACGAGCGCGGGGTCAGCGCACTCGAATATTCGGTGCTGGCCGGTATCGTGGTGGTGGCAGTCGCTGCGGCAGGCGCTATTTTCGGTGGCGGTTCCGGCCTGCCGAACCTGTTTCAGAACATGATCACCAAGGTGACGAGCGTACAGACCAACGGTCATTGACGATGATCGGCCGGCGCTGCTCGCCGTGGCGCGCCGGCCGGGTTCCCCGATTTCACGAATGCTCATGATTCTCCCGCTCAAGATCGTCGCCAGCTGGACGCTCGCGTCGCTCGCGCTCGCCGATCTGCGCACGCGGCGGCTCGCGACGTTCGCGGTCGCGCTCGTCGGCGCGCTGTATGGCGTGCAGGCGCTCGCGGGCGCGCCGGGCGACGGCGGCTTCGCGCCGCATGCGGCGATCGGCGCGATCGCGTTCGCGTTCGGTGCGGCGATGTTCCGCATCGGCTGGATTGCCGGCGGCGACGTCAAGCTCGCGGCCGTGGTGTTTCTGTGGGCAGGCCCCGCGCACGCGTGGCCGGTCGCGTTCGCGATCGGCGTCGGCGGTCTCGCCGTTGGCGTTGTCTGCATCGCGGCCCGGCGCGCGCCGCGCGCGCTCGCGTGGTTCGCGCCGGCGCGCGGCGTTCCGTACGGGGTCGCGCTCGCGGCGGGCGGCGTTCTCGCCGTGTGGGCGCCGGCCGCTTGCCGGCTGCCCGCATGTCTCGGATGACAGGCGGCCGACATGTCCCATTTTCTCAAGCTCGCCGGTCTGATGCTCGTCGCGGTGGTCGGCGCGTTCCTGTTTCGCGCGCTGTACGTCGCGGCGTCGCAGCCGCGCCCGGCCGCGCCGCCGCAGCAGGTGCGCGTGCGCGTCGCGGCCGCCGATCTGCCGGCGGGCCTGCTGCTGCGCGACGTCGATCTCGGCTGGAAGACGATGGCGCGCGGCGACGTGCCAGCCGGCGCATTGATCGAAGGCGATGCGCGCGGCGACGGCCGGACTGCCGGCGCGGCGGTCGATGCGAGTGCAGCCGCAGCCGGCGATCTGAAGGGCGACTTGCTGCGCCATCCGGTGCGCGAGGGCATGCCGCTCGGCCCGGCCGACGTGATCTTGCCGAGCGCGCCCGGCTTTCTCGCGGCCGCGCTCAAGCCCGGCATGCGTGCGATCTCGGTCGCGATCGACGACGTATCCGGCAATGCCGGCCTGATTGAACCGGGCGATTACGTTGACGTGCTGCTCACGCAGCAGCTCGCCGCGCCGGGCGGCGCGCCGGCCGACCCGGAGCGCGCGGTCGAATCGGAGACGATCGCCGCGCGCGTGCGCGTGCTCGCGGTCGGCTCCGCGTTCCAGCGGCCGAAGGACGACGCCGCGCAGCCGAACACGCGCGCGCGCACTGTGACGTTCGAAGTGAGTTCGCACGACGCGCAGGTGATCACGGTCGGCGCGCATCTGGGCGCGCTGTCGCTCGCGCTGCGCAGCTTCGCGACGAGCGATCGCGGCGCGGTCGGCTTGGCGTCGGCGGAGCCGCCCGCGCCGCCCGTGTGGGCGGGCGACGTGTCGCGCGCGCTGCGCGCCGAGGCGCCGGCCGCGACGTCGGCGCAGCCGCGTCGCGTCGGCGCGCGCGCGGGAGGCGAGCGGCACGTGATTGTCTATCGCGGCTCGAAACAGGATGACGGGGCGGGCGCCGGCGCGCCGCTGCCGGGCGGCGTGCCGCCGATTCCGACGCTGCCGCCGCTGCCGGGAACGGCGGCGGCGCCCGCCGGCGCGCGGCCGGCGGCGTGAACGATGTCGATCGATCTGGAGGACGAGTCGAAATGTGGAGCGTGATCGGCGGGATCGGCGTGCGGCAATCGGCGTCGGTTCGGGCATTGGCTTTTGCTGCGGCGTCGCCGCACGCGGCGCGAGCGCGGGCGCATGCGATCGGGCGGCGCGCGGCGGCGGCCGCGCTGTGGTGGCTCGCGCTCGCGCTGGGCGCGGCGGTCGCGCCGCGGCTCGCTCGTGCGGCCGAGCCCGCGGCGGTGCTCGCGGTGCCCGCCGGCGGCGGCGAGATGGTGAAGCTGCCGCAGCCCGCGGTCGCGGTGTTCGTCGCGGACCCGGACGTCGCCGACGTGCACGTGCCGACGCCGCAGGCCGTGTTCGTGCTCGGCAAGAAAGCCGGCACGACGACGCTTTTCGCGCTCGGCGCGAACGACCGGACGATCCTGCGCGAGACCGTCGTCGTCAACGTCGACACGCCGTCGCTGCAACGCATCCTCGATGCGCGCTTCCCGCAACTGCATCTGACGCTCGCGGGCGCGCCGGGCTCGCTGATGGTGAGCGGCCGCGTGCCGAGCGCCGCGGACGCGGACGCCGTGGTGCAGACGCTCAAGCCTTACCTGCGTCAGCAGGAGTCGCTCGTCAACCGCCTCACGCTCGCGCGGCCGATTCAGGTGCATCTGCGCGTGCGCATCACCGAGGTCGACCGCAACATCACGCAGCAGCTCGGCATCAACTGGAGCGCGCTCGGCGCGAGCGGCAATTTCGTCGGCGGGCTGTTCAACGGACGCACGCTGTTCGACACGGCGTCGAAGGCGTTCGATCTGTCGCCGTCGGGTGCGTTCTCGGTGGTGGGCGGCTTTCACACGTCGCACTACTCGATCGACGGCGTACTCGACGCGCTCGATCAGGAGGGCCTCATCACGATGCTCGCCGAGCCGAACCTGACCGCGATCTCCGGCCAGACCGCGAGTTTTCTCGCGGGCGGCGAGTTTCCGATTCCGGTCGCGCAGGACACGACGGGTGCGATCACGATCCAGTTCAAGCCGTACGGCGTGTCGCTCGACTTCACGCCGACCGTGCTCGCCGACAACCGGATCAGCCTCAAGGTGCGCCCGGAGGTGAGCGAGATCGATCCGACCAACAGCGTGACGACGGGCAGCATCAAGGTGCCGGCGCTGACGGTGCGGCGCGTCGACACGACGGTCGAGCTGTCGAGCGGACAGAGCTTCGCGATCGGCGGCCTGCTGCAGAGCAAGAGCAGCGACGTGCTCGCCGAGCTGCCGGGGCTCGCGCGGCTGCCCGTGCTCGGCAAGCTGTTCTCGTCGCGCAATTATCTGAACGACAAGACCGAGGTCGTCGTGATCGTCACGCCGTACATCGTGCAGCCGGCGAATCCGGGCGAGCTGCGCGACGCGCTCGACGACATCACGCGCCCGAGCAGCGACATCGAATTCGTGCTGCAGCGCTCGCTCGGCATCGATCCGCTCGGCGGCGACGCGCCACGGCTCACGGGCCCGGCGGGATTCGTCTACTGACGGCGCAAGGCAAGAGGGACACGGAGGCATTCGATGGCGATTCGATCGGAACACCCGCTGCGCCGCCATGCATCGCGCGCGGTGGCCGCGTGCGCGTGGGCGGCGCTCGCCGCGCTCGGCGGCTGCATGTCAGGGCATCCGCCGTTCGGCATGCCCGATGCATCGGCGATCGGCTACGACGCGCGCACCGGGCTCGCGCGCGCGCCCGACTGCGCGGCGCTCGAGCAGCGCTCGCAGATGATCGACGCGGGGCGTGCGCGGCCCGGCGTGAGCTTCGGCTGCGCGACCTACGGCAACCTCGCGGCGATGCTCGCGCGGCCCGCCGATCTCGTCGCGCCGCTGCCGTACTCGGGCGCGGACGCGGCGCTCGGCGCGAGCGCGGTGCGCCGTTACGACGAAGGCCGCGCGATGCCGCTCAACCCGACATCGACGACGACGTCCGTCACGCATTAGCGGAGGCGCAATGGGAGCATTCGACTTGATGGGCGGCGCGCAGCGCGCGAAGGACCTGCGCGCGGCGGCGGGCGGCGCGCGCCTGATCGCGATCGTCGCCGACGCGGCGAGCGACGAAGTGATCCGCAATCTGATCGTCGATCAGGCGATGACGGGGGCGCATGTCGCGCGCGGCGGGATCGACGATGCGATCGCGCTGATGCGCGATTTACCGCACGGGCCGCAGCATCTGCTCGTCGACGTGTCGGGCGCGGCGATGCCGCTGTCCGATCTCGCGCGGCTCGCCGACGTCTGCGATCCGTCGGTGAACGTGATCGTGGTCGGCGAGCATAACGACGTCGGCCTGTTCCGCAGCATGCTGCGCGTCGGCGTGCGCGACTATCTCGTCAAGCCGCTCACAGTCGAGCTCGTGCATCGTGCGCTGTCGGCGGCCGATCCGAACGCGGCCGCGCGCACGGGCAAGGCGATCGGCTTCGTCGGCGCGCGCGGCGGCGTCGGCGTGACGAGCATCGCGGTCGCGCTCGCGCGCCATCTCGCGGACCGCACGCGCCGCCGCGTCGCGTACGTCGATTTCGATTGCCACGGCGGCGCGGCCTGCTCGATGCTCGGCGTCGTCAGCAATCAGGGGCTCGTCGAGCTGCTGCAGAATCCGCAGCGGCTCGATGCGCAACTGATCCACCAGGCGATGGTCGCGCAGAGCGACCGGCTCTCGGTGCTGTCGGCCGAGCTGCCGTACGACAGCGAGGCGCCGCTGCGCGCGGGCGCGGTTGCGGGGCTCGTCGGCGCGCTGCGGCATCAGTTCCATTACGTGCTGCTCGATCTGCCCGAGCGCGCGGGGCGGCTCGTCGACGAGGCGCTCGCCGCGTGCGCGAGCGTCTACGTGGTCGCCGACCGCTCGGTGCATGCGGCGCGCGAGGCCGCGCGGCTGCTGCATCACGTGCAGGCGCGCGACGGCGACGCGCACGTATCGCTGATCCTCAACAATGCGCAGCAGCCGGTGCGCGGCCGCGTCGAGCCGGCCGACTTTGCGCGAGCGGTCGGGCGCGCGTCGGCGCTCGAGCTGCCGTACGAGCCGCTCACGCTCGCCGTCGCCGAGAATCTCGGCGCGGCGCTCGACGCGCCGCGCAGCGGCGGCTTCGCGGCCGGCATCGCCACGCTCGCGCAAGGGCTGACGGGGGCCGACGCGGCGAGCGCGTCGCGCCGGCCTTGGTACGCGCGGCTCACCGGCGCGCGGGGAGCGCGGTGATGTTCGGCCGGCGTCCGGCGTCTTCGTTCGCGCCCGGCTCAGACGGCGCCGCGCGCGAGTTCGCGGGCGACGCCGCGTCAGCGGGCGCGGCGCCCGCCGTCGGCCATGCATCGGCGCCAGCCGCGGGCGGTGCGGCGTGCGCGGGCGATCCGGCCGGCGCTTCGCGCGCGAACCCGCCCGCCGGCGTCTTGCGGGAAAGCGGCGCACCCGACGGCCATGCGCATGCGCCACGCGACGATCGCGACGGCGCGGACGACCCCGGTCACGCGCAAGACCACCACGAGGCGCTGATCCGCTCGGAGACGTTCAAGACGATCCGCACGGTCGTCTTTTCGTCGATGAACATGTCGGCCGCGCTGATGATGTCGCGCGCCGAGGTGCGCGAAGGCATCGAGCAGACGGCCGCCGACGTGATCGCGCGCGAGCGCCTGACGGTGACGCTCGCCGAGCAGGCGCTCATCGTCGAGGAGATCCTCAACGACATGTTCGGCGTCGGCCCGATCGAGCCGCTCCTCGCGGACGAGCGCGTGACCGACATCCTCGTCAACGGCCCCGACCAGGTGTACGTCGAGCGCGCGGGCAGGCTCGAGCTCACGCCGCTCAAGTTCCGCGACAACGCGCATGTGATCAACGTCGCGCAGCGGATCGCGGCGGCCGTCGGGCGGCGCGTCGACGAGAGCAGCCCGATGGTCGACGCGCGGCTCGCGGACGGCAGCCGCGTGAACGTCGTGCTGCCGCCGATCGCGATCCGCGGCGCGTCGATCTCGATTCGCAAGTTCGCGAAACGCAACATCACGCTCGCGCGAATGGCGCAGCAGGGCAACCTGTCGCAGGCGATGGTCGAGGTGCTGAAGATCGCGAGCGCGTGCCGTCTGAACATCGTGATCTCGGGCGGCACGGGTTCCGGCAAGACGACGCTCCTGAACGCGCTGTCGCACTTCATCGATTCGCACGAGCGCATCGTGACGATCGAGGATGCGGCGGAGCTGCAATTGCAGCAGCCGCACGTGGTGAGCCTCGAGACCCGTCCGGAGAACAGCGAGGGGCTGGGCGGCGTATCGCAGCGCGATCTCGTGCGCAACGCGCTGCGCATGCGCCCCGACCGGATCATCCTCGGCGAGACGCGCGGCCCGGAGGCGTTCGACGTGCTGCAGGCGATGAACACGGGCCACGACGGCTCGATGACGACGATCCACGCGAACACGCCGCGCGACGCGATCACGCGCCTCGAGAGCATGGTGATGATGGCCAACGGCAATCTGCCGCTCGTGTCGATTCGCCGGCAGATCGCGAGCGCGGTGCACATGATCCTGCAGATCGAGCGGATGCGCGACGGCGTGCGGCGTGTCACGCGCGTGACCGAGATCGCCGGCATGGAAGGCGACGTCGTGATCACGCAGGATCTGTTCGCGTTCCGCTACGACGCGAGCGCGTTCCAGGAGCAGGTGCACGGGATGTTCGAATCGTCGTCGCTGCGCCCGGCGTTCGCGCAGCGCGCCGCGTATTACGGCCTCGAGGGCGCGCTGCTCGGCGCGCTGCAGCCGTGAGCGCCGCGGACGTCGTCGCCGTCGGCGCGTTCTTCGCGATCGTCGTCGCGGGCTTCATCGCGCGCGCGTTGCGCGACCTCGCGCGGCGGCGGCCCGCCGCGCGCGTGCGCTCGCGCGTCGACGCGCTGCGCGATGCGCGCGCGCACGTGCGGACGCCGCCCGCGCGCGCGTCGCGCGTCGGCCTGCCATTGTTCGTCCGCACGCACGGCGACGGCGAAGGCGGCCCGCTGCGCGCGTGGCTGCGTGTGCGCGGCGAACGCGTGCGCACGGCGGCGGGCGGCGGCGGCGTGCGCGCGATCGCGCTCGCATCCGTGCTCGCGGCGCTCGCGGGCTTCGTCGGCGCATCGCTCGCGGGCGTCGCGCCGTGGCTGCGCATCGCGCTCGCGGCGGCGCTCGCGGCCGGCGTGGCGCGCGCCGTCTACCGGATGCTGATCGCGCGCTTCAAGCAGCGCTTTCTATCCGTGTTCCCGGACGCGCTCGATCTGATCATCCGCGCGGTGCGCGCGGGCATTCCGGTCGCGCAGGCGATCGGCACCGCGGGCCGCGAAAGCGAGGAGCCCGTGCGCGCGACGTTTCGCGCGATGGGCGACGCGCTGCGCGTCGGCGCGGACATGAAGGACGTGCTCGAGCAGCAGGCCGCGCGGCTGCAACTCGCCGATTTCTCGTTCTTCGGCGTGTGCCTCACGCTGCAGCGCGAGACGGGCGGCAATCTGACGGAAACGCTCGAGAACCTCTCGGGCATCATCCGCGCGCGCCGCGACATCCGGATGAAGACGCGCGCGCTGACGGCCGAAGGGCGCATCGCGAGCAAGATCATCGCGGCCGTGCCGTTCGCGATCGCCGCGTTCCTGTTCGTCGTGAACCGGCCGTACATCGAGCTGCTGTTCCACACGCGCGCCGGGCACAAGATGCTGATCCTCGCCGTGGTGCTGCTCACGATCGGTCTCGCGATGATTCGCAAGATCGCCAACCTGGACACTTCGCGATGAACCGGGCCGCGCTGTCGATCGCCGTCCTGCTCGCGCTCGTCGCCGTCGCGGCGCTCGCGCGGCTGTTCGTGCGCGACGTCGCGGTGCGCCGGCGCGTCGCGCAGCGTGCGCGCACGAGCGCCGCGCGCGCGTCGGCCGTCTACGGGCCCGCGGACGACGGCGCGCGCAGCGTGCCGCGGCGCGTCGCGCAGCGGGTGGCGTCGCTCGGCGAGCGGGTGCCTGTCGTCGACGCGACGCAGCGGATGAAGCTCGCCGCGCGGCTCGCGAGCGCGGGCTTTCGCGAACGCCGCGCGGTGTCGGTGATGGCGGGGCTCAAGCTCGTCGTCGGCGCATGCGCGGGGCTCGCCGCGCTCGTCGTCGGCGCGCATGTGCCGCGCGTCGGCGATTATTTCGTGCTGCGCGTGCTGATGATGGCGGGCGCGTTCGTGATCGGCATGATGCTGCCCGAGCACGCGCTCGGCTTCGCGGTCGCGCGCCGCCAGAAGACGATCGCCGCGTATCTGCCCGATGCGCTCGATCTGCTCGTGATCTGCACGAACGCGGGCAACAGTCTGGCGGTCGCGATCCGGCGCGTCGCGTCCGAGCTTGGGACGATCTGCCCGCCGCTCGCCGACGAATTCTCCGTTTGCGCGGACGAACTGCAGATCGGCGGCGACGCGGCGTTCGCGCTCAACGCGATGGCCGCGCGCATCGGCCTGCCGTCGATGCGCGCGCTCGTGACGACGCTCGTCCAGTCTCAGCAGTACGGCACGCCGATCACGCAGTCGCTGCGGATGCTCTCGCGCACGGAGCGCGCGATGCAGATGATCGCGCTCGAGGAAAAGGCGGCGAAGCTCGCGCCGAAGATGACGCTGCCGATGATGCTGTTCGTGATGCCGACCGTCGCGTTGATCGCGGCGGGGCCGGCGGTGATTCGACTGATAGCGGTGTTCCACAAATGAATGAGCGACATTTCGACGACGCATGCGTTCGCGCATGCACGGCGCGGCGCATCGGCCGCGGGGCGCGCGCGGGCCGCGCGGGAAGCGGCGGGCGTGCGCGCGGCGCGATGCCGGCCGCGCTGCTGTGCGCGCTGTTGTTCGCCGCGACGCTTGCGGGCTGCGCGAGCCACGGCGTGTTTCAGCCGCGGCCGGTGCTGTCGCAGCGCGGCACGGTCGGCGACAGCGATCTGAACGTGGCCGAGAGCGCGCTCGCGGCCGGCAACGCGGAGCTCGCGGCGACGCTCTTCGAGCGCGCGCTGAAGGCCGACCCGCGCTCGCTGCCCGCGCGGGTCGGGCTCGGCGATGCGATGTACCAGACGGGCGAGCTCGCGCGAGCGGGCGTGCTGTATGCGCAGGCGGCCGCGGCCGCGCCGGACGATCCGCGCGCGCAGTTGGGCCTCGCGCGCGTCGCGCTGCGCGAGCGGCATCTCGACGACGCGCTCGCGCGCTATGCGAAGCTGAACGCCGCGCATCCGGACAACATCGCGGCGGCGGCAGGCCTCGGCACGGTGCTGGATCTGCTCGGGCGGCACGACGACGCGCAGCGCGTGTATCGCGCGACGCTCGCGCGCCATCCGGACGCGCACGCGCTCACGACGGATCTCGGCCTGTCGCTCGTGCTCGCGAACCGCGCGCGCGAGGGCGCGAACGTGCTGCTCGACGTCGCGGGGTTGCCGAACGCGCCCGCGCAGGCGCGCGAAGACCTGGCGCTCGCGTACGGGATGCTCGGCAACGACGATGCCGCGAAGCGCATCCTTGTTCACGACCTGCCGGCGGCCTCTGCGGAGGATAACCTGCGTTTCTACCGGAACGTGCGCGAGCGCCGTGCGGCGGGCGTGGGGGCCGGCAGCCCGGCCGGCGCGCCGGGTGCGGCGGCCGGGCCGCACGCGGCAACTGCGGCGGCTGCGGCAACCGCGGCGAATGCGGCGAATGCAGCGGGCGCGATCGCCGACGCCGGCCCCGCGCCGGTGCGCGCGGAGATCGTCAAATGAGCCGCGTCGCCGATCTCGTCCGCGACGAGCGCGGCGTCGTGTCGCTCGAGTTCGTGCTCGCGTTTCCGTTCATGATGCTCGTGCTGTTCGGCATCGTCGACACGAGCCTGCTGCTCTGCGACAAGGCGGTGATCACCAATGCGAGCCGCGAGGCCGCGCGCGCGGGCGTCGTCGTGCGCGTGCCGCAACTGGCCGCGGCCGACATCGAGAACATCGCGCTGTCGTACGCGCAGGGCAGCCTCGTGAGCGGCGGCACGGTCGGCGCGCCCGTCGTCTACGTCGACCAGTCGGCCGGCACGTCGCCCGGCAGCGCGCTGAAAGTGACCGTCAGCTACACGTATCAGGGCCTCGTGCTCGGCTCCGCGCTGAGCTCGCTCACGGGCCCGATCACGCTGACGGCCGTGACGGTGATGAACTATGAATGAGCGTCGCGCCGCCGCCGCCGCGTGCCACCGCGAGCGCGGCTCCGTCGTGCTGTGGTTCCTGCTGTTCCTGCCGGTGCTGCTGCTGTTCGGCGCATTCGCGATCGACCTGCCGCGCGTCGCCACCGCGCGCAACGAACTGCAGAACGCGGCGGACGCGGCCGCGCTCGCCGGCGCGGCGTCGCTCGAGTCGAGCCCGGGCGCGCCCGCATGGGCGGCGGCCGCGAGCGCGGCGAGCGCGGCGCTGTCGCTGAACGCGTCCGACGGCGCGACGCTAGCGAGCGGCGTCGTCCAGACGGGCTACTGGAACGTGACGGGCGCGCCCGCCGGCCTCGAGCCGACGACGCTCGCGCCGGGCGCGTACGACGTGCCGGCCGTGCAGACGACCGTCACGCGCGCGACGAACCAGAACGGCGGCCCGCTTTCGCTGCTGATGGGCGGCTTCCTCGGCATCCTCGGCACGCCGGCGGCGGCGACGGCGGTCGCGGTCGCCGCCGCGCCGTCGACGGTCGGCGCGGGCGGACTCTTTCCGATGGTCATCGATCAATGCGTGCTCGATCAATACTGGGACGCGCAGGCGGGCGCGCCGCGCGTCGATCCGACGACGGGCGCGCCGTACGAGTTCCAGGTGGGCAACGGCCAGACGTACGGCGGCACCTGCTATGCCGGCCAGTGGACGACGTTTCTCGTGAACGCGAACGACGTGCCGACCGTGCGCGGACTGATGGCGAACGGCAACCCGACGCCGCTTTCGATCGGCGACAGCATCTGGATCGAGCCCGGCGTGAAGACCGCGCTCTACTACGACGTGCCGGTCGGCGTGACGGTCGTCGTGCCGGTCGCCACGCAGATCAGCAGCAAGACCTACGTGCCGATCGTCGCGTTCGCCGCGTTCTACGTCGACGCGTCGGACGGCGCGAATATCAAGGCGATCACCGGCCACTTCGTCGGCGGCTACCGGATTCCCGTGAGCGCGGGCGGCGTCGGGCCTGCATACGGCGCATACGTCGCGCCGCGTCTCGCGAATTGAACGGGGCCGCGCGCCGGCGCGAACGCGTCGCGCCGCAGCGCATGCCGCCCGCGCGGGCGATAGCACGAAAGCTGCTGAGTTCAGCAGCATTTCTTGGTTCGAAAACGGCGGATGCGCTGATACGGTGACGGACTCGCGGCGCATCGCGCGCCGCGTCGCTCATCGGCCGGACGCACCGCGCCGGCGTCACCCGGAACAAGAGAAACGCGCCAATGAAATTCAAGCCATTCGCTGCCTGGCTCATCGGTTTGTCGCTCGCCGCCGCGCATGCGGCCGCGCACGCGGACCGGCTCGACGACATCAAGAAGGCCGGCGTGCTGCGCGTCGCGACGTTCGACAGCAACCCGCCGTTCGGCTTCGTCGACCCGAAGACGAACCGGATCGTCGGTCTCGACGTCGACTACGCGCGGGCGCTTGCCGACAAGCTCGGCGTCAAGCTGAAGCTGCAACCGACCAATCCCGCGAACCGCATCCCGTTCCTGACGTCGGGCAAGGTCGATCTCGTGCTCGCGAACTTCACGATCACCGGCGAACGCGCGAAGCAGGTCGACTTCAGCATTCCGTATTTCGCATCCGGCCAGCAGTTCCTCGCGAAAAAAGGCGTGCTGAAGTCGGCCGATCAACTGAACCGCCTGCGCATCGGCGCGGACAAGGGCACGACGAACGAAGTCACGCTGCGCGAGAAATATCCGCAGGCGACGATCGTCGCGTACGACGACACGCCGTTCGCGTTCGCCGCGCTGCGCGCGGGCAACGTGCAGGCGATCACGCAGGACGGGCCGAAGCTGATCGGCCTGCTCGCGAACGTGCCGGACAAGCAGAATTACGAAGTGCCGGCGTTTTCGATCTCGAACGATTACATGGGCGTCGGCGCGCCGAAGGGCGAGACGCGGCTCGTCGCGTTCGTCAACGACACGCTGGCGGAGCTCGAGGCGAACGGCCGCGCGGGCCGGATCTACGACGCATGGTTCGGGCCGAACACGAGGACGCCGCTCGCGCGGATCTTCAGGATCGGCGACAAACGCTGAACCGCGCGCCGAACCGCGCACCGCATGCGGCGCGCATTCACGCTTGACGCAAGCAGGTGCGCGCGATCGCCGCGACACGCCTCGACGCGCAATCCCGCGCAAGCGGTGCGATACGCCACTTGCGGCCGCGCATACAGGCGGCCCGAAGCAACGAGATGAACGCCTGGCTCGCTCCCAAATATCTGATGTGGTTATGGCAGGGTTTCCTGCTGACGCTCGGCCTGTCGTTCGCGGCGGCCGTCGCGGCGACGCTCGCGGGCTTCGCGCTCGCAAGCGCGCGGCACGCTAGGCGCGCATGGCTGCGGCGCGCGGCGGCCGCGTACGTCGTCGCGTTTCGCAACACGCCGCTCGTCGTGCAATTGCTGTTCTGGTATTTCGGCGTCGCGTCGCTGCTGCCCGAGCCCGTGATGGCGTGGCTCAACACGCGCCGCGCGGCCGTGGTGGGCGGCGTCGAACTGCATTGGCCGTCGTTCGAATTCGTCGCCGGCTGGGTCGGCCTGAGCGGCTACACGAGCGCGTTCGTCGCCGAGGAGTTCCAGGCGGGGCTGCGCGGCGTGCCGGCCGGGCAGTATCGCGCGGCGGGCGCGCTCGGCTTGTCGCCGCGGCAGACGTTCCGGTTCGTCGTGCTGCCGCAGGCAGTGCGGATCGCGCTGCCGCCGCTCTTCGGCCAATACATGAATCTGATCAAGAACTCGTCGCTGACGATGGCGATCGGCGTCGCGGAGCTGTCGTACGCGTCGCGCCAGGTCGAGACCGAGACGTTCCGGACCTTCGCCGCGTTCGGCGTGTCGACCGTGCTGTACATCGCGGCGATCGCGGCCGTCGAGGCGTTCGCGCAATGGACGGCGCGGCGACGCGATCGCACGTTCGCGGGGCGTTGACGATGGATCTGTCGATACTCGCGAACAATCTGCCGTACCTGCTCGTCGGCGCGTTTCCCGACGGCCCGCTCGGCGGCGCCGCGTTGTCGCTCACGCTCGCGCTCGCGTCGGCGCTCGCATCGGCCGTGCTGGGCGTCGCGCTCGGCGTCGCGCTCGCGCTCGCCACAGGCGCGCTGCGCGGCGCGCTCATCGTCGTGATCGGTTTTTTTCGCGCGATTCCGGTGCTGATGCTGATCTTCTGGACGTACTTCCTGCTGCCGGTGCTGCTGCACGCGGACGTGCCGGGGCTCGCGGCCGTCGTGTGCGCGCTGTCGCTCGTCGGCGGCGCGTATCTCGCGCACTCGGTGCACGCGGGCATTCGGGCGGCGGGCGACGGGCAGCGGCAGGCCGGGCTGTCGCTCGGGCTCACGCGCCGGCAGACGGTGCGCTACGTGCTGCTGCCGCAGGCGGTGAGGATCATGACGCCGTCGTTCGTCAATCAGTGGGTGTCGCTCGTGAAGGACACGTCGCTCGCGTACATCGTCGGCGTGCCGGAGCTGTCGTTCGTCGCGACGCAGGTCAACAACCGGCTGATGGTGTACCCCGCGCAGATCTTCCTGTTCGTCGGCGTCATCTACCTGATTCTCTGCACCGCGCTGGACGTCGCGGCGACGTGGCTGCTCGCGCGCCGTCGGCGCGGCCCGGCGCGCGCCGACGGCGCGTGTCGCGCGGCCGCCGCGCAGCCGGCATCGGGCGGGCCGCGATAGCGCCGGTGCGTTCCGCCGTTCGGCGAAACGCGTCGAAGGGCAGGGGCGCATTCCCGTCTCGGGCGGCGCGACGGATGCGGGCGTTCGCCGCGCGCCGGCGCACGCGGCATGCAATGCGCTACCGCGCCGTCACGACGACGCGTAATGCGTGTTGAAGATCGCGCGCAGCGTCGACGTATCGGTCGCGAACTCGGCCCACAGCGGCGCGCTGACCTGCGCGAAGCCGAGCGGGCGCGCGCTGCCCGACGCGAGCCGGAAGCGCGCTTCGCTCGCGGCGCGCCTGAACGCGTCGAGCTGCATCGCCGACAGCGTGTTTTGCGCGTCGGCGAGCGCGACGAGCGGGTCGACCGGCTGATCGTCGACGCGCACCTCGAAATGCAGATGCGGCCCTGTCGCCGCGCCCGTCGAGCCGACCGCGCCGATCCGCTGTCCCTGCGCGACCGTCATCCCGATGTCGAGCCCCGGCGCGAACGCCGACAGATGCGCGTAGTAGGTCGACCGGCGGTCCGGATGGTCGATGACGACATACTTGCCGTAGCCGCCCGGATCGTAGCCGACGAACGACACGACGCCCGCCGCCGCCGCATTCACGCGCGTGCCGCTCGGCGCGGCCAGATCGACGCCCGTATGCATCTGCAGGATGTGCGACAGCGGATGCACGCGTTCGCCGAAGTACGAGCTGATGCGCGTGCTGACGACGGGCATCGTGAGCGCGGGCGCGTCGAGCGGTTCGCCGTCGAACGCGTAGTACGCGCCGCTCGCCGCGCCCGGCGGCTTGAACCAGACGGCGCCGAACCGGCGGCCCGCGACGCGCAGCTCGAGCGCGGTCACGCGCGGCTTGCCCGACGCGGCGTCGAACGCGATCCGGTAGCGGTCGCCCTGCCGCGCGCTCGCGTGCGACTGCACGCGGTCGGCGATCAGATCGCCGATCTGGATGCGCACCTCGGGCGGAATGTCGATCCGGTTCAGCGTGTCGGCGAGCGTGTCGTCGATCGGCCCGGCGCGCACGCCGCTGCTCGCGAGCGCGAGCACCGAATCGGCGAGCGAGAACGCGCGGCCGTCGTAGCCGAGCAGTTCGTTGCGGTGCTCGGCGAGCGGCGCGAAGAGTCCGGGCCGCGCCGGCCCGGGCTGCGCGACGTCGGCCTGAGCGTTGCCGAGCGCCGGGCCCGCGGCCGGCGAGGCGGCTCGCGCGGCGAGCGTTCGCAGCGGCGCGGCGGGCGGGTTCTGATCGGCGATCATGCGCTCGAGCTCGCCCGTGACGAAGCGTTGCGCGCTCGGGAACGGCGCGTCGGCGAACACGCGCTGCGGCGCGCGCGCGGCGTTCGTGCTCGACGCATCGGGCGACTTCGACACGGCCGGCAGCGCCGCTAGGCTGCACGCGATCAGCGCGCCGAGCGCGCCCGCCGCGGGCAGCTTGCGTGTGAACGAACGAGGGGGCGCGGAGCGAGCCGCCGACCGGGCGACGGGCGCGGGATCGGCGCGAAAGGGGGAAGCGGAGGAAGAAGCGGAAACGGGTTGTGCGGTTGGCTTGGCCAAGGGTGTCCACATCCTTGAAAAAAGCGGTTCGAACGAAAAAGGTGTGGGCGGCGACTGCGTCAGAACCCGCGTCGGGGCGGGCCGGCAGCGCATGGGCGTTCAACGCGGCGGGGCGCGACCGTGAACGGACCGCGCCCCGCTGCGCGCCGCTCGGCCCAACGACGCGGACCACGTCCGCTCCGAGCGGCAATTCGATTTTCGAGGGTTCAAACCCGGATAAAGAATCGACGCCAGCAAAAGTGACCGTGCGGCGCGAGCAATTGTTCCGGAGAACTCGATATTTTTATGTGGGGGCGGATACTCAAAGCGCTCGATGCGCGCTTGGCGCGCATTGGCGCGCGACAAAGCGCGCGATGCGCAATCTTAGGCCGCGCGCAGCGCGGGCGATGCGCGCAGCGTATCGACGCCCGCGTCGAGCATCGCTTCGGCGTCGCGCCATCGATCGCCGCGCAGCCGAGCCGACCACATCATCGAGCCGAAGATGCCCTCGAGCAGCGACAGCAGATAGACGCCCGCGAGATGCACGTCGAGCGACGCGTCGAGTTCGCCCGCGGCGACCGCGCGGCGCAGCAATGCCTTGACGATGCGCAGCGTCTGCAATTCGTAGAGCGTGCGCCGGCGCATCAGCGGCGCGTTTTCTTCGCTGTGCTCGCATTTCATGTAGAGGATCTCGAGCACGCGCTGCATCGAGCCGGGTTCGCCGCATTGATGCAGATAGTGCGACGCGGCGAGCCGCAGCGTCGCGAGCGCGGGCCGCTCGTCGGACAGATCGAAGCCCTCGGCCGCGCGCGAGAACGCACGGTCGCACACCGCCACGCACACCTCGATCTTGCCCTTGAAGTGCCCGTAGACCGCGCCGCGCGACATGCCGGCCGCCTCCGCGATGTCGGCCATCGCGGTCTGGCCGACGCCCCTTTCCAGCAGCACGAGCTCGGCGGCGTCGAGGATCCGGTTCTTCGTGTTCAGCGACTCTTCGCGCGTCTTGCGGGCCATGTGGGTGATGCTCCCTTTCAAATCCGTGTCGCTTTCTTACGACAATATGTCGGACGACATTATTTAATCAATCGTGACTGATTATAATCGATCGCCCCGACCGGCCCCAAATTCGTCCCGGTCGAGCGACTTGCGAGGAAAACGATGAAATACGAATGGGCACGCATGCGCCGCAGGTGGGCGGCGCTCGCGGTCGCGGCGTTCGTCGCGGCCGGCTGCGGCAAGCGCGAAAGCGCCCACGAGGCGGCCGCGTCGCGCGAGGCGAGCGTCGTCACGGTGAAGAAGACGTCGGTGCCGCTGTCGGTCGAGCTGCCGGGCCGGCTCGACGCATACCGGCAGGCCGAGGTGCGCGCGCGAGTGGCGGGCATCGTGACCGCGCGGACCTACGAGGAAGGGCAGGAGGTCAAGCGCGGCGCGGTGCTGTTCAGGATCGATCCCGCGCCGTTCAAGGCGGCGCGCGACGCGGCCGCGGGCGCGCTCGAGAAGGCGCAGGCCGCGCATCTCGCGGCGCTCGACAAGCGCCGCCGCTACGACGAGCTCGTGCGCGACCGCGCGGTCAGCGAGCGCGACCACACCGAGGCGCTCGCCGACGAGCGGCAGGCGAAGGCGGCCGTCGCGTCGGCGCGCGCCGAGCTCGCGCGCGCGCAACTGCAGCTCGACTACGCGACCGTCACGTCGCCGATCGACGGCCGCGCGCGCCGCGCGCTCGTGACGGAGGGCGCGCTCGTCGGCCAGGATCAGGCGACGCCGCTCACGACCGTCGAGCAGCTCGATCCGATCTACGTGAACTTCTCGCAGCCGGCCGCCGACGTCGAATCGCTGCGGCGCGCGGTGAAGAGCGGGCGCGCGGCGGGCATCGCGCAGCAGGACGTCGAGGTGACGCTCGTGCGTCCGGACGGCAGCACTTACGCGCGCAAGGGCAAGCTGCTGTTCGCGGATCTCGCGGTCGATCCGTCCACCGACACGGTCGCGATGCGCGCGCTCTTTCCGAATCCGGAGCGCGAACTGCTGCCGGGCGCGTACGTGCGGATCGCGCTCGATCGCGCGGTCGCGCGCGACGCGATCCTCGTGCCGCGCGACGCGCTCCTGCGCACGGCCGACAGCGCGACCGTCAAGGTCGTCGGCGAGAACGGAAAGATACGCGACGTGACGGTCGAGGCCACGCAGATGAAAGGCCGCGACTGGATCGTCACGCGCGGGCTCGCGGGCGGCGAGCGCGTCGTCGTCGTCGACGCCGCGCAATTCGATGCGGGCGCGACCGTGAAGGCGGTCGAGCGCGGCGCCGCCGCGCAGCCGGCCTCCGGCGCCGCCGCGGCTGCCGCGCCCGACAAGCGCCAAACCTGACAGGCACAACTCGATCATGGCTCGTTTCTTCATCGATCGCCCGGTGTTCGCATGGGTGATCTCCTTATTCATCATGCTGGGCGGCATCTTCGCGATCCGCGCGCTGCCCGTCGCGCAGTATCCGGACATCGCGCCGCCCGTCGTCAGCCTCTACGCGACGTATCCGGGCGCGTCCGCGCAGGTCGTCGAGGAATCGGTCACGGCCGTGATCGAGCGCGAGATGAACGGCGTGCCCGGCCTGCTGTACACGTCGGCGACGAGCAGCGCCGGCCAGGCGTCGCTGTCGCTCACGTTCAAGCAGGGCGTGAGCGCCGATCTCGCGGCCGTCGACGTGCAGAACCGCCTGAAGACCGTCGAGGCGCGGCTGCCCGAGCCCGTGCGGCGCGACGGCATCTCGATCGAGAAGGCGGCCGACAACGCGCAGATCATCGTGTCGCTCACGTCGGAGGACGGCCGGCTGTCGGGCGTGGAACTCGGCGAGTACGCTTCGGCGAACGTGCTGCAGGCGCTGCGGCGCGTCGAGGGCGTCGGCAAGGTGCAGTTCTGGGGTGCCGAGTACGCGATGCGGATCTGGCCGGACCCCGTCAAGATGGCGGCGCTCGGCCTGACGGCGTCCGACATCGCGTCGGCCGTGCGCGCGCACAACGCGCGCGTGACGATCGGCGACGTCGGCCGCAGCGCGGTGCCCGACAGCGCGCCGATCGCGGCGACCGTGCTCGCCGACGCGCCGCTCACGACGCCCGACGCGTTCGGCGCGATCGCGCTGCGCGCGCGCGCCGACGGCTCGACGCTCTACCTGCGCGACGTCGCGAGAATCGAGTTCGGCGGCAACGACTACAACTACCCGTCGTTCGTGAACGGCAAGACGGCGACGGGCATGGGCATCAAGCTCGCGCCCGGCTCCAACGCGGTCGCCACCGAAAAGCGCGTGCGCGCGACGATGGACGAGCTCGCGAAGTTCTTCCCGCCGGGCGTCAAGTACCAGATTCCGTACGAGACGGCGTCGTTCGTGCGCGTGTCGATGAGCAAGGTCGTGACGACGCTCGTCGAGGCGGGCGTGCTCGTGTTCGCGGTGATGTTCCTCTTCATGCAGAACTTCCGCGCGACGCTGATTCCGACGCTCGTCGTGCCCGTCGCGCTGCTCGGCACGTTCGGCGCGATGCTCGCCGCGGGCTTCTCGATCAACGTGCTGACGATGTTCGGGATGGTGCTCGCGATCGGCATCCTCGTCGACGACGCGATCGTCGTCGTCGAAAACGTCGAGCGGCTGATGGTCGAGGAGAAGCTGCCGCCGTACGAGGCCACCGTGAAGGCGATGAAGCAGATCAGCGGCGCGATCGTCGGGATCACCGTCGTGCTCACGTCGGTGTTCGTGCCGATGGCGTTCTTCGGCGGCGCGGTCGGCAACATCTACCGGCAGTTCGCGTTCGCGCTCGCGGTGTCGATCGGCTTCTCGGCGTTCCTCGCGCTGTCGCTCACGCCGGCGCTCTGCGCGACGCTGCTCAAGCCCGTCGCCGACGACCATCACGAGAAGGACGGCTTCTTCGGCTGGTTCAACCGCTTCGTCGCGCGCTCGACGCACCGCTACACGCAGCGCGTCGGGCGGGTGCTCAAGCGTCCGCTGCGCTGGCTCGTCGTCTACGGCGCGCTGACGGCCGCCGCCGCGCTGCTGATCACGAAGCTGCCGGCCGCGTTCCTGCCCGACGAGGATCAGGGCAACTTCATGGTGATGGTGATCCGCCCGCAGGGCACGCCGCTCGCCGAGACGATGCAGAGCGTGCGGCGCGTCGAGGAATACGTGCGCACGCATTCGCCGAGCGCGTACACGTTCGCGCTCGGCGGCTACAACCTGTACGGCGAGGGGCCGAACGGCGGGATGATCTTCGTCACGATGAAGGACTGGAAGGAGCGCAAGCGGGCGCAGGACCAGGTGCAGGCGATCATCGCGGGGATCAACGCGCATTTCGCGGGCACGCCGAATACGATGGTGTTCGCGATCAATATGCCGGCGCTGCCGGACCTCGGCCTGACGGGCGGCTTCGACTTCCGGCTGCAGGACCGCGGCGGGCTCGGCTACGGCGCGTTCGTCGCCGCGCGCGAGAAGCTGCTCGCCGACGGGCGCAAGGACCCCGTCCTCACCGATCTGATGTTCGCCGGCACGCAGGACGCGCCGCAGCTCAAGCTCGACATCGATCGCGCGAAGGCGTCGGCGCTCGGCGTATCGATGGAGGAAATCAACGCGACGCTCGCGGTGATGTTCGGCTCGGACTACATCGGCGATTTCATGCACGGCTCGCAGGTGCGCCGCGTGATCGTGCAGGCGGACGGGCAGCACCGGCTCGATCCGGGCGACGTGACGAAGCTGCGCGTGCGCAACGCGAAGGGCGAGATGGTGCCGCTCGCCGCGTTCGCGACGCTGCACTGGACGATGGGCCCGCCGCAGTTGACACGCTACAACGGCTTCCCGTCGTTCACGATCAACGGCGCCGCGTCGGCCGGGCACAGTAGCGGCGAGGCGATGGCCGCGATCGAGCGGATCGCGTCGGCGCTGCCCGCGGGCATCGGCTACGCGTGGTCGGGCCAATCGTACGAGGAGCGGCTGTCGGGCGCGCAGGCGCCGATGCTGTTCGCGCTGTCGGTGCTCGTCGTGTTCCTCGCGCTCGCGGCGCTGTACGAGAGCTGGTCGATCCCGTTCGCGGTGATGCTCGTCGTGCCGCTCGGCGTGATCGGCGCGGTCGCGGGCGTCACGCTGCGCGGGATGCCGAACGACATCTATTTCAAGGTGGGGCTGATCGCGACGATCGGGTTGTCCGCGAAGAACGCGATCCTGATCGTCGAGGTCGCGAAGGACCTGGTCGCGCAGGGCATGTCGCTCGCCGACGCGGCGCTCGAGGCGGCGCGCCTGCGGCTGCGGCCGATCGTGATGACCTCGCTCGCGTTCGGCGTCGGCGTGCTGCCGCTCGCGTTCGCGACGGGCGCCGCGTCCGGCGCGCAGATCGCGATCGGCACCGGCGTGCTCGGCGGCGTGATCAGCGCGACGCTGTTCGCGATCTTCCTCGTCCCGCTCTTTTTCGTATGCGTCGGCCGCGTGGTCGACATCGTTCCGCGTCGCCGCGGCGGCGCGCGCGCGGCACTGGAGATCAAGTGAAAACGATGATGAAACCCCTGGCCCGTCAGGGCGGGCCGCACGGTTCGCGGCGGCCGGGCGGGCTGCGGGCATGGCCGGCCGCCCTCGCGGCCGCGCTCGTCACGGGCTGCACGCTCGCGCCGCGCTACGAGCGTCCGGCCGCGCCCGTGCCGGCGAATTATCTGCCCGCGGCGGCGGGCGCGCCGCGCGCCGCGAGCCCGGCGGCAGCCGGCAGCGGCGCGCGCGACGCGCAGCCAGCGTCCGACGCGCGCGGCGGCGGCAATGTGCAGGAGATGCACGATGTGCGCCTCGACGACTGGCGCGCGTACTTCACCGATCCGGCGCTGCGCGCGCTGATCGACGCGGCGCTCGCGAACAATCGCGATCTGCGGATCGCGACGCTGCGCATCGAGGAGGCACGCGGCCTTTACGGCGTCGCGCGCGCGGACCGGCTGCCGTCGATCGACGGCAGCCTCGGCTACGAGCGCACGCGGCTCTACGACCCGGTGCTGCGCGAGAGCGCGACGAGCTCGCTGTATCGCGCGAGCGTCGGCTTGAGCGCGTTCGAGATCGACCTGTTCGGCCGCGTGAAGAGCCTGTCGGACGCGGCGCTCGCCGAGTACTTCGCGACCGCCGAGGCGCAGCGCGCGGCGCGCGTCAGCCTGATCGCCGAAGTCGCGTCCGCCTATGTGCGCGAGCGCGCGCTCGTCGACCAACTGAAGCTCGCCGAACGCACGCTCGCCGCGCGCGACGCGACTTACGCGCTCACGCAGCGCCGCTACGCGGCGGGCACGAGCACGGCGATCGAGCTGCGCACGGCCGAGATGCTCGTCGCGTCCGCGCGCGCATCGAAGGCGGCGCTCGAGCGCGAGCACACGCAGGCGGCGAGCGCGCTGAAGCTGCTCGCGGGCGACTTCACGGCGGCCCTGCCCGCCGATGCGCCCGCGCTCGACGAACTCGCGGTCGCGCGGGTGTCGCCGGGGCTGTCGTCGGACCTGCTCGAGCAGCGGCCTGACATCCGGCAGGCCGAGCAGCGGCTCGTCGCGGCGAACGCGAACATCGGCGCGGCGCGCGCGGCGTTCTTCCCGCGCATCGCGCTCACGACCGACATCGGCTCGGTGAGCGACGCGTTCTCGGGGCTCTTCTCGGCAGGCTCGAGCGTGTGGACGTTCGCGCCGCGGCTCACGCTGCCGATCTTCGCGGGCGGACGCAATCGCGCGAATCTCGATGTCGCCGACGCGCGCAAGCATATCGCGGTCGCCGAATACGAAAAGACGATCCAGACGGCGTTCCGCGAAGTGGCCGACGCGCTCGCCGCGCGCGATCAGATCGATGCGCAGCTCGCCGCGCAGCAGGCGGTCTACGGCGCGGACGCCGAGCGGCTGCGGCTCGCGGAGCGGCGCTACGGCAGCGGCGTCGCAAGCTATCTCGAATTGCTCGACGCGCAGCGCAGCACGTTCGAGTCCGGGCAGGAACTGATTCGCCTGAAGCAGTTGCGGCTCACGAACGCCATCACGCTGTATCGCGCGCTCGGCGGCGGCTGGTCGCGCGCCGCGTGCGGCGGCGAAGACGCGTGTGCGTGAACGCGCCGCACGCGCTCATCGGCGGCGATGGCGCGCCGTTCGTCTTCGTTCGCATGAGGTGACGAAGCGGCCGGCCGCTGGCGCGACGGCGGCGATCGGTCGCCGCCGCCGCGATCGGCCCGATCGCGATCGCGCGCTCCGGATGGTTCGCGAAACGCGCCATCGCCGCTTCTAGCGTGCGGCCGCGCGCAAGCTCGTGTTCGACAACCCGACGCCGTACCACGTGACGGTGGTCGCGCTCGCGGGGGGACGCGAACAGGGCGGCGCAGCCGCTCGATCCGGTGATGGTGAATCCGAAGAGCACGGCGAGCGTGCCGTTCTCGGCGTCGGCGGCGGGCGGCCTGTTCGTCACGCACGTCGACGACTACGGCGGCCAGGTGACGGTCGAATACGCGTGCGACGGCAACGCATGCCGGAGCGTGAAGCGATGAGCGCGCGCCCGCCTTCTGCCTCGGCGCATGCCGGGCTGGCTCGCGAGGGCGAGCGCGGCGCTTCTCGTCGCGCTCGCGCAGCCCGCGTGGGCGGTGCGCTGTCTGACGAACAGCGGCCAGAGCTCGCTCGCCGAGCCGATCGGCGACGTCGCGTCGTATCCGACCGACGCGCCGGACGGCCACGTGATCTGGATTTCCGCGCCGCGCACGACGGACGGTTACTGCTACAAGGATCTCGGCGGCGCGGGCAACCTGAACATCGTCGACAACATCTACTTCTCCGCGAATCCGGACGGCAAGAACCCGGCCGCGTGGGGGCTCGGGATCGGCATCCGCTATCGGGGCGTCGACCATTTCGGCGCGGGCAGCCGTCCGGGCACCGGCGTGCCGACGGGCTTCGCGGTGCCGCCGTGCTCGCTGACGGATTTCAACGCGAAGCGCTGCCCGAAGATTCCGGTCAGCATCGCCTACCAGGTGGTCGTGCGCAAGAACGGCGCGTGGGTGCAGCCGCCGGGCGACGTCGACACGGTGTTCCAGTTCGACGGCGAGAAGGGCTTGAACAACACGAACCCGAGCTTCCAGTACAAGCTGAGCGGCCTGCAAAACCTGAAGCCGACGCCGTGCATGGTCGACGTGACGGCCACGCCGGAGCCGGGAATCGTGAAGTTCGGGCAGATCCAGGCATCCGGCAACGGCTTTTCGCCGGCGGTGCCGCGCAGGCCGTTCGGTCTGGCGTTGACGAGGAAATGCAGCATAGCGGTGCGTATCGACGGCTACTTCGAGACGTCGCAGACCGTGCGCAACGGCCTGCTCGTGCCGCAGAGCGACAGCAACTTCGGAATCGGCATCGAGGACAGGAACGGCAATGCGATTGCCTTCAACCAGCAGTTCGTGCTCACGCAGATGCCGGGCAACGTGTCGTTTCAGAACGTCGTGCTCGACGCGGTGCTGAAGTCGTTCGGCGCGCCGAAGATCGGGCCGTTCAGCGGGACGGCGACGATTCGATTGTTCATCTACTGAACGGGATTCGCCCGCGTTCGTCCGCGCATCCGCGCGTATGCGTGCGCGCCGGTGAGGCGCGCGCCGCGCAAGCGCGGCCGCCCGCGCATCACGCCTTCGCGTCGGCGGGTTCGGGCTGGCGGCGCCAGAACGTCCGGTATTCGTCGCAGGTGTCGACGAGGCGCCGGTGCGGGCCCGCCGCGACGAGCCGCCCGCCGGACAGGAACAGCACCTGGTCGGCCGCCTCGACGTTCGCGATCCGGTGGGTGATCAGGACGAGCGTCGTCCGTCTGCCGAGGCGCTCGCGCAGCATCGCGATGCCGAGCGTGTCGCTGTGCGGGTCGAGCCCCGAAGTCGTTTCGTCGAGGACGATCGCGGGGACGTCGACGCCCATCAGCCTGACGAGCTCGACCTTCTGCACCTGGCCGCCCGACAGGCGCGCGCCGCCTTCGCCGACGTCGCCGTCGAGATCGATGCGCCGGCCGTCCTTGTGGAACGCGAGGCGCTCGAGCAGCCGGGCGGCATCGTCGTCGGTGAGCGTCGACGGGGGGTAGCGGACGTTCTCCCGCAGCGAGCGGTTCAGGAGCGCGACGTCCTGCGGCACGTACAGCGCGAAGCGGTGGCGTGCGTCGCCGGCGACGCCGTACAGGTCGACGCCGTCATACGCGACCCCCCCTTCGTCGGGCGGCAGCAGCCCGGCGACGATCTTCGCGAGCGTGGACTTGCCCGAGCCGTTGTGGCCGACGATCGCCGTGTAGCTGCCCGCCGGCAGATCGAACGACATCGGCTCGATCGCGAAGCGCCCGGCCCGGCGAAACGCGAGCCGGCGCACCGCGATGTGCGCGGCCGAGCCGCCTGGGCGCGGCTGCGCGAGCGCGCCGCCGTCGCCATCGCCGCCGCCCGCGCGCGGCGCGATCGCGAGCGCCTCGCGCACGTTCGCGAGCGCCGCGCCCGCCTGGCGGAGCACAAACCCGTACGCGCCGAGCGGCAGCGCGAACTGCAACACGTAGGTCTGCAGCAGCATGAAATCGCCGAGCGTGATCCGGTGCGCGGCGATGTCGCGCACGCACAGCGCGAACATCGCCGCCATGCCGAGCGCGATGATGCCGTACTGATAGGCGGCCGCGCGCGTGAGCAGCCATGACCGGCGCCAGTTGACGTCGAGGCGCGCGTCGGCGCGCGCGGCGACGTAGTCGATTTCGCGCGGCACCGCGCCGTTGTAGACGACGCGCGGCGCGTTTGCCAGCACGTCGCCGAGCGCGGCCGACAGCTCGCCCGCCGCGTGGTTCGTCGTCGCCGCGCTGTTCTCGTATTGCTCGGCCGACAGGTGAGAAAAGACGAAGTAGGCGGCCAGCACGGCAAACAGGATCGCCGCGTATCGGAGCGGCACGAGCAGCGCGATCAGCGCGAGCGCGACGACGAGCTGGATCGCCACCGGCGCGATCTTCCACAGCACGCCTTCGATAATCACCTGCAGGCTGTACGGCAGGCGCTCGAGGAGGCCCTGCACGTAGCCGCTGTCGCTCGACGCGCGGCTCGCGAGCGCCGGCAGTTGCGCATGCAGCGCGCGGCGCAGCAGGGTATTCGACGTCGCGTGCACGATCTTGCCGGTGTACGCGAGCAGCGCGATCGACGAGACCGCGGACGCGGACCAGAGCACGGCGAACAGCACGATATCGACGGCAGCCTTCGCCGCGTCGAACTGCGCGCGCGACATCTCGTCGACCGCGAGCTTCAACGCGAGCGGGCCGAGCAGCATGAAGGCCGACGTCAGCGCCTCGATCAGCACGCCGGCGACGATCAGCTTTCTCGCCTTCGTTTCCTTGTCGACCATCAGGCGGACGACGTCCGCCAACGAGCGTAGCGCAGCAAGCTTCATGTCGATTCGCGATCGGGCCGGCAAGCCGGCGTTTCGGATGGGAAGGGCCATGTTCCGGCGCGCGGCGGGACCGGGTGCGGCCGCGCGCGCGCCATCGGGGATGCGGCGAAACGGTTCGTCAGCATACCGCGGCGTGCCGGTTCGTCACGAAATTCTGCCAGGACGCGCAAAAAACCTCCACGCATCCGACGAGCGCGACGCTGATCGCGGCCGCGTTCTGTCCGACGCGCACGGCCTTGAGCGCGTGCTCGAGCTCCGCTTCGTCGAGCCTGCCGCTGCGCATCAGCACGCCGTCGCGGATCAGCTCGCGCAACGCGTCGTAGTGCGACACGATGCCCTTCACGAAGCCGATGCCGAACGATCCCTTGGTTCTGCGCCACAGCACGTCGACGGGCGTGTGCGCCGACGCGATCTCGCGCAGCACGATCCGGTCGTTGCGGTGATCGAAGCTGTCGTAGCTGTGCAGGCCGAACGCCGCCTCGACGACCGGTTGCGCGAGATACGGATTGAGCCGGCTCGTGTACGCGGCGTCGGTGACGGGCGTCATGATCGACACGAACCGGTCGAGCATCGAGATCGATTCGTCGAGCGGCGCGTCAGCGCGCGGCGCGTGACGGCGCGACCGCCCGGCCGCCGCGCGCGGCGCGTACGACGCGAACAGCCTGGACATCGTCTGCCGCGAGGCCGGCGCGTCCTGTCCGAACAGCCGCCTTCTGAGCGCGATCTTCGCGGCCATCAGCAGGATGCGCGGAATCGAATCGTTGTGAAGCATCGCGAGCTTTTCCGCCGTGCGCAGCGCGAACGACCATCCGTTGCTGCGCAGTGCGTCGAGCACCGCGTTCGCGTCGGGCACCGCCCTGAACAGCAGATCGCCGCCCTGGCCCTCGAGCAGCACCGACGACGGGCCGAGCGCGTTCGACACCGCGCGGTCGATGCCGAGAAATAGCATGTCCTGGTTCAGCGCGGCGGGCGGGGTCCGCACGATCCGCTCGGAGAACGGCAAGTGGCGATCGATGTCGATGCAGATGAGCTGCGCGCCGATCGAATCGGCGACGCGCGCGGCCATGTCCCGCTCGTAGCAGTCGGGCGACGACGTGGAGTACAGGTGGACGGCGGCGAGCGGCGCGTTCGCGCCGAGCGCCTTGCGCAGGAAGATCGCGCCCGCGGAAGAATCGACGCCGCCCGACAGCGCGGCGCACACGTTCGGATGACTGTGCGCGATGCGCGAATAGACGTCGTCGAGCGCCGCCGCGCACGATGCGCGCACGTCGCCGGCGGCTTGCGCGCGCGGCAGCCACGCGCGCTCGATCGCGCAGCGCCCGTCGGGGCCGACGACGAGCGCGCATCCGGGCGGCACCACGCGGACCGACGCGAACGGCGTTTCGTCGAGCGGACCGAACTGCGTGCACGCGAATTCGATCAGGTAATCGAGATTCCAGTCGATCGACGCGCGATCGAGCAGGTTCGCCGCCCGCGGATCGACGTCGACACGCCCGCGCTCGTCCGTCCGGTAATAAAGCCGGACCGAATGCAGCGGGTCGGGCATGAACAGGCGCCGGCCGCTCGCCGCTTCGTCCAGCACGAGGAGGTACGCGCCCCACACGGAGCGCGTGACGGTGTCGCGCGCTTCCTGCAGCGTGCGGGCGCGCGCGAGCGAGCGCTCGATGCGCGAGTGCGCGTCGCGCAGGTACGCGCGGGCGCGGTCGCCGGCCTCGAGCAGCGTCACGCCGATCGGCCGGTCGGGGGCGGCGTCGAGGGACAGCAGCGCGCGATACCCGCGCGCGTCCGTCCACGCGCCCCGTTCAAGCCGCCAGCCCGAACGGGCCGGCGCGTTCGTCATGTCGCGGCGTTCGATAGATTTCGCCATAGCTCTTTTTCAGCTCCGGTTCGTCGCCGCACACGCGCCCGTCGATTTCGACCCAAGCATGGGCGACGAACGGCATCGGCCTCACGCCGATCACCAGTTGAGCGGGCACGTTCTCCCGCCGCAGGTGCGTGGCGAGCGCGAACGACATTTGCAGGCACGTGATGCGAAAGGGCGACCAGATCGACGCGCGCAGGTAGCGCTCGGCCGTGCGCGACGGACCGCCGTCGGCGCGCACGCGTTGTTCCGCGCCCGCGTCGAGCCGAGCGAGACGGTCGAGCGCCGAGAGCGCGCGAAAGCCTCGCATCTTGAGCGACACCGCGCCGCGCACGATGCGCCAGAACGGCAGCCACTCGAAGCCGGCCGCGCTTCGCTCGCCGAGCGTGCGGCTTGCCCAGATGCCCGAATCGAACGTGTCGAACGCCCACCCGCGGTAATCGGCAATGCGCTTCGGGACGGACGCTGGCGATGCGGCGACGACGATCCGGTCGGATATCAACGGCTTCAATGCATGCGGCGCATCGATCGGCTTGAAATCCAGATAATGATCGGCAAAAGCCTTCGCGCATGCTTCGTCGTAAAGAAAATAGCGCGACCGTTGCATATCGAGTGCGACGATCGCCTGATCGAATACCGCAATATGGCAATGGCTGGCTGGCGTCATGGTGATTTTTTCCGGTGGGGCAAAATGCCCCACCAGCTTCATGAAGCGTTACTCAATCGAGCACGAAGCGCGATTTAATTGAACCCGAAGCGCGAAATGACGCGAGCGTCCGGGGTTTGGAAACCCGGGGTGCCGTGCGTCGAGGAAACCGCGTCCAGGCTGACACCGTTGGAGCCGTGGATCGTCGAACGAAGCAGCTTCGCCAAAAGTCGAACCATTTTAATCTCCTAAAAGATATCGAGTGTGCCGGTGTCCTTTCATGATAGTAAGGCATCCGGCGTTAGGTTTATAGCATCGCCCGAAAGGAAATTCAATCGGAATATTCTTTTCTCCTTGCCGGGAATTTTATATTCGGTAATTTAGGGATTTATCTTGATCGGATGATTTATCTTTGTCGAAAAATGGAAATCGTGATTTGTCGACTTAATCCATTAATTTGGAGGCGGAATCAATCCCGCGTGATTCGCATCGCGCTGCGGGCGGCGTGTCTTCGCGGCGGCGGCGATCGGCGTGCCCGGCGCGATCTCGCGAACGATCCCGGCGAACGGCCGGAGGCGGCGGCGCGCTGCCGCGCCGCCGAATGCGCGCAAGACCACCTGTTGCTTCGCACCAAATTTGACGCCTCCGGCCTGCGTATTCGTCCGAATTCAAAAAAATACCAGTCCGGTGTCTGATTTTTAGTGGCCGACCGGATGGCCGGCCACTATCGTTCGAACGACACAAAACGAACGGCGGAGCGCGCCGCTGAGCGCCCCGTCGCATTGGAGACGCGGCGCGCGCGCCGTGGCATGAGCAATAGGAGGAGCGTGTGCAGCCCGATCTCGAAGTCGTCGACGTGCGCCGCGGCGAGTCGTTCAAGGCGTGGTCGCACGGCTATCCGTACCGCACCGTGCGGTGGCACTTCCATCCGGAGTTCGAAGTGCATCTGATCGTCGAGACGACGGGCCAGATGTTCGTCGGCGACTACGTCGGCGGCTTCGGCCCCGGCAACCTCGTGCTGATGGGGCCGAACCTGCCGCACAACTGGGTGAGCGAGGTGCCGGAAGGCAAGACGATCGCCGAGCGCAATCTCGTCGTGCAATTCGGCCAGGCGTTCGTGTCGCGCTGCGCGGACAGCTTCACCGAATGGCGGCATGTCGACGCGCTGCTCGCCGACGCGCGCCGCGGCGTGCAGTTCGGCCCGCGCACGAGCGAGGCGATCCGGCCGCTCTTCGCCGAGCTGATCCATGCGCGCGGGCTGCGGCGCATCGTGCTGTTCCTGTCGATGCTGCAGATCCTTGCCGACGCGGCCGACCGCGAGCTGCTCGCGAGCCCCGCGTACGAAGCCGATGCGTCGAGCTTCGCGTCGACCCGCATCAACCACGTGCTCGCGTACATCGGCAAGAACCTCGCGAACGACTTGCGCGAGACCGATCTCGCTCGGCTCGCCGGGCAGAGCGTGAGCGCGTTCTCGCATTATTTCCGGCGGCACACCGGCTTGCCGTTCGTGCAGTACGTGAACCGGATGCGGATCAATCTGGCCTGCCAGTTGCTGATGGACGGCGACGCGAGCATCACCGACATCTGCTTCAGGAGCGGCTTCAACAACCTGTCGAACTTCAATCGCCAGTTCCTCGCGGTGAAGGGCATGTCGCCGTCGCGCTTTCGCCGCTATCAGGCGCTGAACGACGCGAGCCGCGACGCGTCGGAGGCGGCCGCGAAGCGCGGCGCGGGCATCGCCGGCGCGCCCGCGATCGTGCCCGCCGCGCAGGCGCGCGGCGAGGTCCGGCCGCCGCCCGAAATCCTGCTGTCCGGCTGAAGCCGGCCCGCGCTCCCGAGCAACCCAGCCCAAAACGCGTCGTGAGGCGCGCCGCTTTCGCGGCGTGCGGGGCGCGCTCATACCTAGAAAACGGAGACAACCATGATGCTTATCGCTTCCTCGACGCCGCTTTCCGGCAACCGGGCCGCGCGCATGCTGCGCGCCGCGGCGCTCGCGCTTTTCTGCGCCGCAGGTGCGGGCGTCGCGCACGCGGCGCCGCTGAAGATCGGCATGACGTTCCAGGAGCTGAACAACCCGTACTTCGTGACGATGCAAAAGGCGCTCAACGAAGCGGCCGCGTCGATCGGCGCGCAGGTGATCGTCACCGACGCGCATCACGACGTCAGCAAGCAGGTGAGCGACGTCGAGGACATGCTGCAGAAGAAGATCGACATCCTGCTCGTGAATCCGACCGATTCGACAGGCATCCAGTCGGCCGTCGTGTCGGCGAAGAAGGCGGGCGCGGTCGTCATCGCGGTGGACGCGAACGCGAACGGCCCGGTCGATGCGTTCGTCGGCTCGAAGAACTTCGACGCGGGCGCGATGTCGTGCGACTACCTCGCGAAGGCGATCGGCGGCAGCGGCGAGGTCGCGATCCTCGACGGCATCCCGGTCGTGCCGATTCTCGAGCGCGTGCGCGGCTGCCGCGCGGCGCTCGCGAAATTCCCGAACGTGAAGATCGTCGACGTGCAGAACGGCAAGCAGGAGCGCGCGAGCGCGCTCACCGTCACCGAGAACATGATCCAGGCGCACCCGTTGCTGAAGGGCGTGTTCAGCGTCAACGACGGCGGCTCGATGGGCGCGCTGTCCGCGATCGAGGCATCGGGCAAGGACATCAAGCTGACGAGCGTCGACGGCGCGCCGGAGGCGATCGCCGCGATGCAGAAGCCGAACTCGAAGCTCATCGAAACGTCCGCGCAGTTTCCGCGCGACCAGATCCGCCTCGCGATCGGCATCGGGCTCGCGAAGAAGTGGGGCGCCCATGTGCCGAAGGCGATTCCGGTCGACGTGAAGCTGATCGACAGGGGCAACGCGAAGACCTTCAGTTGGTGAGCGGGCGCAACGACGCGGCCGGCGACATGGGCGACGGCATGGACGAAGCGAGTGACGCGCGCCGCGCCGCGACGGATGCGGAGGATGCGGCGAACGTGACGGATGCGGCGAAGAGCGCCGCGCGCGCGAGCGAGGAAGCGATGGACACGATATTGGCGCTCACCGGCATCACGAAGCGGTTCCCGGGCGTGGTCGCGCTGCGCGGAATCGATCTGCGGGTCGCGCGCGGCGAGATTCACGCGCTGCTCGGCGAGAACGGCGCGGGCAAGTCGACGCTGATGAAGATTCTCTGCGGGATCTACCCGCCGGACGAAGGCACGATCGCGATCGACGGCGAGCCGCGGCGCTTCGCGAACCATCACGACGCGATCGCGGCGGGCGTCGGCATCGTGTTCCAGGAGTTCAGCCTGATTCCGGATCTGAACGCGGTCGACAACCTGTTTCTCGGCCGCGAGTGGCGCGGCCGGCTCGGGTTGCGCGACCGCGCGCGGATGCGGCGCGCCGCGGCGGACATCTTCGCGCGGCTCGGCATGGCGGTCGACCTGTCGGCGCCCGTGCGCGAGCTGTCGGTTGCGCAGCAGCAGTTCGTCGAGATCGGCAAGGCGCTGTCGCTCGACGCGAGGGTGCTGATCCTCGACGAGCCGACCGCGACGCTCACGCCCGCCGAGGCCGCGCGCCTGTTCGGCGTGATGCGCGAGTTGAAGCGCCAGGGCGTCGCGATGATCTTCATCTCGCACCATCTCGACGAGATCTTCGAGGTGTGCGACCGGATCACCGTGCTGCGCGACGGGCAGTACGTCGGCACGACGCAGCGCGCGCGCACCGACGTCGGCGCGCTCGTCGAGATGATGGTCGGCCGGCGGATCGAGCACAGCTTTCCGCCGAAGCCGCCGCTCGCGCGCGACGCGGCGGCGGTGCTCGAAGTGGACGCGCTGCAGGTGCGCGAGAACGGGCCGGTGAACCGCTTCGCGCTGCGCGAGGGCGAGATTCTCGGCTTCGCGGGCCTCGTCGGCTCGGGGCGCACGTCGAGCGCGCTCGCGCTGATCGGCGCGAAGCCCGCGCGGGTGCGGCGCATGCGCTTGCGCGGGCGCGCGGTGCGCCTTTCGGGCCCCGCCGACGCGCTCGCCGCGGGCATCGGCCTCCTGCCGGAGAGTCGCAAGACGCAGGGGCTCATCACCGAGTTCTCGATCCGGCACAACGTCGCGATCAACAACCTCGGCAAGCATCGCCGCCTGCGCTGGTTCGTCGACGCGGCGGCCGAGGCGCGCGCGACGCGCGAGCTGATGAAACGGCTCGGCGTGAAGGCGCCGACGCCCGACACGCGCGTCGACACGCTGTCGGGCGGCAACCAGCAGAAGGTCGTGATCGCGCGCTGGCTCAACCACCACACGCGGATTCTGATCTTCGACGAGCCGACGCGCGGCATCGACATCGGCGCGAAGGCGGAAATCTACCAGCTGATGCGCGAGCTGACCGCGCGCGGCTATTCGATCGTGCTGATCTCGAGCGAGCTGCCGGAGATCGTCGGCATGTGCGACCGCGTCGCGGTGTTCCGGCAGGGGCGCATCGAGGCGGTGCTCGACGGCGACGCGATCGACGCGAACACGGTGATGACTTATGCGACTTCGGACGCACGCGGAGCGAATCATGAACATGCATGACCGGACGGCGACGCCGTCGTCGTCTTCTTCCGCGCCCGCCGCCGCGGGGGCGGCGCAGATCGGGGCGCCCGGCGCGCCGCTGCCCGCCGGCTCGCGGGCGCGGCGCGCGCTTGCCGCGCTCAGGCGCTCGACGACGTTCTACCCGCTCGTCGGGCTCGTCGCCGTGTGCGTCGCGATGATGTTCGCGAGCGACGGCTTCCTGAGCGCGGCGAACCTCGAGAACGTGCTGCGGCAGGTGTCGATCAACGCGATCATCGGCGTCGGCATGACCTGCGTGATCCTGACGGGCGGCATCGATCTGTCGGTCGGCTCGGCGATGGCGCTGTCCGGCACGCTGACGGCGGGCCTGCTCGTCGCGGGTGTGAACGGCGCGGCGGCGCTTGCCGCGGGCATCGGCGTCGGGGTCGCGCTCGGCGCGGCGAACGGCTTTTTCGTCGCGTTCGCCGGGATGCCGCCCATCATCGTCACGCTCGCGACGATGGGCATCGCGCGCGGCCTCGCGCTCATCTACACGGGCGGCTATCCGATCGACGGGCTGCCCGACTGGGTCCGCTTCTTCGGCAGCGGCAAGGCGCTCGGCGTGCCGGCGCCCGTGCTGACGATGCTCGTCGTCTACGCGCTCGCGTGGCTCATGCTCGAGCGCATGCCGTTCGGCCGCTACGTCTACGCGATCGGCGGCAACGAGCACGCGACGCGGCTCTCGGGCGTGCGCGTCGCGCGCGTGAAGCTTGCCGTCTACACGTTCGCGGGGCTCACGTCCGCGCTCGCCGCGATCGTGCTGACGGGACGCCTGATGAGCGGACAGCCGAACGCGGGCGTCGGCTTCGAGCTCGACGCGATCGCGGCCGTCGTGATGGGCGGCACGTCGATCGCGGGCGGGCGCGGCTCGATCGTCGGCACGCTCGTGGGCGCGCTGCTGCTCGGCGTGCTGAACAACGGCCTGAACATGATCGGCGTGAATCCCTACGTGCAGAACGTGATCAAGGGCGCAATCATCCTGCTCGCGATCTACATCGGCCGCGAGCGCCGCAAGTGAGCTTCGCGGCGCTCGCGACGTCGATGTGCGCGGCGCGCGGCGTCGCGGCGAGCGGCGGCCCGCCCGGCGCGTTCGCCCGCCCGCCGCTTCATCCGGCATTTCATTTCTTCGAACCCAGCCAGGCAAACCGAAACCATGACGAATCGAAACGACGACACGCAGCAGATGACGGCGATCGTCTGCCACGCCCCCGAGGACTATCGCGTCGAGCGCGTCGCGAAGCCGCGCGCGAACGCGCGCGAGCTCGTGATCCGCATCGGCGCGTGCGGAATCTGCGCGAGCGACTGCAAGTGCCATTCCGGCGCGAAGATGTTCTGGGGCGGCCCGAGCCCGTGGGTCAAGGCGCCCGTGATTCCCGGCCACGAGTTCTTCGGCCATGTCGAGGAACTGGGCGAGGGCGCGGCCGAGCACTTCGGCGTCGCGCTCGGCGATCGCGTGATCGCCGAGCAGATCGTGCCGTGCGGCAATTGCCGCTACTGCAAGTCGGGCCAGTACTGGATGTGCGAGGTCCACAACATCTTCGGCTTCCAGCGAGAAGTCGCCGACGGCGGGATGGCCGAGTACATGCGGATTCCGTCCACCGCGATCGTCCACCGGATTCCGCTCGGCATCTCGCTCGAGGACGCGGCGATCATCGAGCCGCTCGCGTGCGCGATCCACACGGTCAATCGCGGCGACATCCAGCTCGACGACGTCGTCGTGATCGCGGGCGCGGGGCCGCTCGGCCTGATGATGACGCAGGTCGCGAAGCTGAAGACGCCGAAGCGGCTCGTCGTGATCGATCCCGTCGGCGAACGGCTCGCGCTCGCGCGCGAATACGGCGCGGACGTGACGATCGACCCGACGCGCGAGGACGCGCTCGCGATCGTGCACGAGCTGACGGGCGGCTACGGCTGCGACGTCTACATCGAGACGACCGGCGTGCCGGCGGGCGTCACGCAGGGGATGAGCCTGATCCGCAAGCTCGGCCGCTTCGTCGAGTTCTCGGTGTTCGGCAAGGACACGGCGCTCGACTGGTCGATCATCGGCGATCGCAAGGAGCTCGACGTGCGCGGCGCGCATCTCGGCCCGTATTGCTATCCTGTCGCGATCGATCTGCTCGCGCGCGGGCTCGTCACGTCGAAGGGCATCGTCACGCACGGCTTCTCGCTCGAAGAATGGGACGAGGCGATCCGGGTCGCGAACTCGCTCGGCTCGATCAAGGTGCTGATGAAGCCGCGCGGCTGAGTGCGCCGCTCATCGAAACGCGGAGGCGATATGGCATGCGTGATTGGTGTCGACATCGGCACCCAGAGCACGAAGGCGGTCCTCGTCGGCATCGACGGCGCGATCGTCGCGCAGCACGCGGCGGCGTACCGGCCGGACACGCCGAAGGCGCGGTGGGCCGAGCAGTGGCCGCACGTGTGGTTCGACGCGGTGTGCGAATGCATCGCGCGCGTCGTGGCCGGCGCGCGCGCGGCCGGCATCGGCGCCGAGTCGATCGAGGCGCTGTGCGTGAGCAGCCTGTACGGCGGCTCGGGCATTCCAGTCGATCGCGAGATGCGCCCGGTCCATCCGTGCCTGATCTGGATGGACCGGCGCGCGACCGACGAGGTCGACTGGGTGCGCGCGCACGTCGACGTCGCGCGGCTTCGCGAGATCACGGGCAACGGCGTCGACAGCTACTACGGCTACACGAAGATGCTGTGGCTGCGCGAGAAGCGCCCCGACGTGTGGGCGAACATCCGCTACTTCGTGCCGCCGAACGCGTACGTCGCGTATCGGCTGACGGGCGAGCTCGCGGTCGATCACAGCGCGGCGGGCAACATCGGCGGCGTCTATGACCTGGGCCGCCGCGACTGGTCCCACGAGGCGCTCGACATGCTCGGCATCCCCGCGACGATGATGCCCGAGCGGCTCGTCGATTCGGACGCGGTGGTGGGCGGGCTTCTCGCGCAATGGGCGCGCGCGCTCGGCCTCGCGGCGGGCACGCCCGTCGTCGCGGGCGGCGTCGACGCGGCCGTCGCGACGTTCGCGGCGGGCGCGGCGCGCCGTGGCCAGCACGTCGCGATGATCGGCACGAGCATGTGCTGGGGCTACATCGCGGAGACGACCGACGCGCGGCACGGGCTCGTCAGCATGCCGCACGTGTTCGACGGCCGGCGCGACCTGTACGTGTTCGGCGGCGCGATCACGGCGGGCGCGTCGGTATCGTGGTTCCGAGAGCAGTTCTGCCACGCGGAAATCGAGGCCGCGCGCGCGGCGCCGGGCGGCGACGCGCACCGCCTGCTCGAAGCCGCCGCCGCGCGGGTGAGCGCGGGCAGCGACGGCGTGCTGTTCCTGCCGTACCTGATGGGCGAGCGCAGCCCGGTGTGGGACCCGAAGGCGAGCGGCGCGTTCGTCGGCCTGTCGCTGCATCACACGCGCGCGCATCTGTATCGCGCGGTGCTCGAAGGGCTCGCGTATGCGCTCAGGCACAACATCGAGGCGGGCGCGGCCGGCGCGCGCGCGCTCGACGATCGGCTCGTCGTGGTCGGCGGCGCCGCGCATTCGGATCTGTGGATGCAGAGCATCGCCGACATCACGGGCTACCCGGTGTGGACGATCGCCGAGGACGTCGAGGCGGCGATGGGCGCGGCGCTGCTCGCCGCGCTCGGCGCGGGGCGCATATCGCGCGACGCCGCGCGGCGCGGCTGGGTCACGCTCGCCGAGCGCGCGCGCCCCGACGCGCGGCACGCGGCGTTGCACGACGCGCGCTTCGCGCTGTACGCCGGGCTCTATCCGGCGCTCAAACCCTTCATGCACGGATTGCAGACATCATGAGCGTCGCTTTCGATTTCAATGGCCGGTCGTTCCTCGTGACGGGCGCATCGAGCGGGATCGGCCGCGCCGCGGTCGTCGCGCTGCGCGGCTGCGGCGCGCGCGTCGTCGCGGCCGCGCGCAACGTGCGCGAGCTCGATCGGCTGGCCGGCGAGACGGGCTGCGAGCCGCTCGAGCTCGACGTCGGCCGCGATGCGTCGGTGAGCGCGGCGTTTTCCGGCGAGCGGATGCGCGACGCGTTCGACGGGCTCGTCAACTGCGCGGGCGTGACGAGCCTCGCCGCGGCGATCGACGCGACGGCCGACGAATTCGACCGCGTGATGGCCGTCAACGCGCGCGGCGCGATGCTGGTCGCGCGGCATGTCGCGCGCGCGATGATCAGCGCGGGGCGGGGCGGCAGCATCGTCAACGTGTCGAGCCAGGCGGCGCTCGTCGCGCTGCCGTCGCATCTCGCCTATTGCGCGTCGAAGGCGGCGCTCGACGCGATGACGCGCGTGCTGTGTGTCGAGCTCGGGCCGCACGGGGTTCGCGTGAACAGCGTCAATCCGACCGTCACGCTCACGCCGATGGCCGAGCGCGCATGGAGCGATCCCGACGCGAGCGGGCCGATGCTCGCGGCGATTCCGCTCGGGCGCTTCGCGAGCGTCGCGGACGTCGTCGGGCCGATCCTGTTCCTGTTGAGCGACGCGGCCGCGATGGTGAGCGGCGTCGCGCTGCCCGTCGACGGGGGCTACACCGCGCGATAGCCGCCCGCCGTTCGCGGGCGCCGCGCGCGCGGGCGGGCTTCGCGGCGGGGCGTCATCGGGCCGGCAATCTCGCGAGCCGCAATCTCGAGCCGGCAGATCGCATGCACGCGCGCGCCGGCTGGCCGCCCGGCCGCGCGCATCACGTTCGCAAGAGGCGCGCGAGCGCGGCGCGGGGCACCGTGAGCGGCGGCGGCCCGAGCGTCACGTCAGGCGCGGCGATCGCCATCGACGCCTGCGCGAACGCGACGACATCGTAGCCTTGCGCATACGCGGCGTCGGCCGCCCGCGCGAGCCGCGCGCGATAGCCGGCCGCATCGCCCGCATGAAATCGCGCCCACGCGTCCGGGACGATTCGCACCTCCATCCGCGCGCCCGTCGCGCGCGCTTCCCGCTCGAACAATGCACGCGTCGGCCGCTCGCTGCTCGGCGCCGCGCACAGCACGGCGATCCGCTCGCCGGCGCGCGCGCACGCGCGGGCGAGCGCCGCGTCCGCGCGCACGATCGATTTCGGGGGCGCGGCGAGCGCATCGACGCTCGGCCCGAGCGTCGAGCACGTGAGCACCACGGCATCGGCGTCGCGCGCAAGCGCGACGAGCGCCGCGCGAGTGTGCGCGGCGAGCGGCTCGGGCAGCGCGCCGGCGGCGGTCTCGGCCGCGCGCTCGGCGGCGGCGAGCAGATCGGGGCGCACCGCGTGCGTGAGCGCGCCCGCGGCGAAGCCGAGCGCGGCGGCCGCTTGCTCGAAGAGCGGCACGTTGCTGGCGGCGGTGTGCAGGCAGGCGATCACGGCGGGCATCGGTCGACGGACGATCAAGAAAATTCGAAAGGGCCCCGGGGGGCGGAGCGGGGGGGCGAACGCAGGATCGTACCGCCGTTCGTTGCGCCGCCGGCAATGATCGACGAGCGAAGTGCTGCAAAACGACAAATCCCGCGAGATTATCGGGTTATCAATAAATCAGATTGAGAACGATTCGCGTTTACGTTAGATTGCTTGCCATTGAGCAAATATCTGGAGAATCCATGGCGGAAGTGCTCGCTCGGCCGGCGCCGGCAAAACCGTTACCGATCCTCGCTTCGGACGCGGCGTTCGCGCCCGCCTCGGCGCCCGGTTTGCGCGCACCATCGCGCGCCGCGGCGCGCACGCCGGGCGCGCGCGAGCACGGCGCGCTCGTCGACGTGCTGGTCGCGAACCGGCCGATGCTCGTCAAGCTCGCGCGCGGCTTCGTCGGCTGCGCGAGCCGCGCGGAGGACGTCGTGCACGACGTGTTCGTGAAGCTCGTCGATTTCCCGAACCAGGATGCGATCCGGCAGCCCGTCGCGTACGTGACGCGGATGGTTCGCAACGCGTCGATCGACGCGTGCCGCCGCCAGACGCTCGAGAACACCTACCACGCGGACGAGGACGACGGCCTCGACGTGCCTTCGTCCGAGCTGTCGCCGGAGGCGGCGCTCGTCGTGCGCGACACGTTGCGTCACGTGTACGACGCGCTCGCGCAACTGCCCGCGCGCAGCCGCGCCGCATTCGAGATGGTCCGGCTGCGCGAGGAGACGCTGCAGAGCGCCGCACGCGCGCTGAACGTGTCGCAGACGCTCGTGCATTTCATGGTCCGCGACGCCGAGCGGCACTGCGTCGCGTGCGTCGACGCGTCCGAGCGCGGGCTCGCGTGCCCGGCGTTTTGCGGCGCGCGCGCGCGGCCGGTAAAAAAATGCGTGCGCGATTCGTCTATCGAGTAAACGCGGCGCGCCCGGCGCGCCGTCCTTCGAACTTTTCCAGCGAGCTTTCCCGATCATGACGCAAGCCCAGCAATCCGCGAGCGCGCCCGCCGACGCCAACGCCGACGACGTCGTCTACGCGGTCGTCGTCAACGACGAAGAGCAGTACTCGATCTGGCCGACGTTCCGCGCGGTGCCGGCCGGCTGGCGCGAAGTCGGCGTGCGCGGCCCGAAGGCCGATTGCCTCGCGCACATCGAGGCCGTGTGGACCGACATGCGTCCCGCGAGCCTGCGCCGTCATCTGGATGGGGCGAACGCGTCGTGATCCGGCGCGCGCTCCGTTCGCATCGTTCGTATCGCCAGAGCAAAAGGATTTCCGGATGACTCAGCTTTCGATGCCGGCCGCGGCAGCCCGCCCGACGCTCGACGATCTGCGCGTCGAGCCCGGCCTGCCGACCGTCGTGTCGCCGCGCGAGGGCGCGGATATCGCGCTGCACGAGGCCGCGCCGCTATTGCGCGAGATCGCGAACGACGTCGTCGAGCGCGCGGGCGGCGTGCTCTTCACGGGCTTTCGCGTCGCGTCGATCGAGACGTTCCAGCGCTTCGCGGCCGATTTCGGCGATCCGCTGATCGGCTACGAGTTCGCGTCGACGCCGCGCAGCCAGGTCGAGGGCGCCGTCTACACGTCGACCGAATACCCGCCGCACCGCTCGATTCCGCTGCACAACGAGCAGTCGTACACGCGCGAGTGGCCGATGCGGATCTGGTTCCACTGCGCGCTCGCCGCGCGCACGGGCGGCGCGACGCCGATTGCCGACAGCCGCGCGGTCTATCGCGCGCTCGATCCGGCGCTCGCCGCGCGCTTCGCCGAACGCGAGCTGCTGTACGTGCGCAATTTCGGGCAGGGGCTCGATCTGCCGTGGCAGCAGGCGTTCGGCGCCGACGATCCGCGCGAAGTCGAGCGCATCTGCGCGGCGCGCGGGATCGACTGCGAATGGCGCGAAGGCGACGACGGCGAGCCGCTCCTGCGCACCCGCGAGCGCTGCCAGGCGGTCGCGCGCCATCCGCGCACGGGCGAGCTCGTGTGGTTCAACCAGGCGAACCTCTTTCATCTGTCGACGCTCGACGAGGACATGCAGGAGGCGCTCGTCGACGCGGTCGGCATCGAGAACGTGCCGCGCAACGTCTATTACGGCGACGGCGCGCCGCTCGAGCCGGACGCGCTCGCCGAGATCCGCGCGGTGCTCGACGGCCAGCGGATCGTGTTCCCGTGGCGCACGGGCGACGTGCTGATGCTCGACAACATGCTGAGCGCGCACGCGCGCGATCCGTTCGAGGGGCCGCGCAAGGTGGTGGTCGCGATGGCGCGCAGCCACCGCGAAACGGGCGGTGCTTAGCGGATTGGGCGGATGACGACACGATGAACAACAAAGCGGTGCCGGCGCTCGCGGCGCGCGCGTTGAGCGTGGGCTACCGGGATCACCGGGTGCTCGACGGCCTCGATCTGTCGGTCGCGGCCGGGCGCGTGACCGCGCTGTGCGGCCCGAACGGCTGCGGCAAGAGCACGCTGCTGCGCACGCTCGCGGGGCTGCAGCCCGCGCTGTCGGGCACGGTCGAAGTCAACGGCGCGCCGCTCGGTTCGTACCGGCGGCGCGCGCTCGCGCGCACGCTGACGATGCTCGCGCAGTTCAACCAGATTCCCGCGGGGCTCACGGTGCGCGAGCTCGTCGCGTATGGCCGCTACGCGCACGGCGGCTGGCTGCGCGGGCTCGCGCGCGCGGACCGCGACGCGATCGACGAGGCGCTCGCGACGGCGGGCCTCGAAGCCGACGCGGCGCGCGACGTGGCCGCGCTGTCGGGCGGCGAGCGGCAGCGCGCATGGATCGCGATGGCGCTCGCGCAGCAGGCGCCC
The DNA here is from genome assembly GCF_000012365.1 of Burkholderia thailandensis E264. Taxonomy (NCBI): domain Bacteria; kingdom Pseudomonadati; phylum Pseudomonadota; class Betaproteobacteria; order Burkholderiales; family Burkholderiaceae; genus Burkholderia; species Burkholderia thailandensis. Next base: position 2,776,025 of record NC_007651.1, on the reverse strand, counting down.
GTCGTGCTGCTCGACGAGCCGACCACCTATCTCGACATCCATCACCAGCTCGACATCCTGCGCGAGCTGCGTCGGCTCAATCGCGAGCGGGGCCTCACGATCGTCTGGGTGCTGCACGACCTGAACCAGGCGGCCGCGTACAGCGACGAGATCGTGCTGATGCGCGCGGGGCGGATCGTCGCGCAGGGCACGCCCGACGCGATGCTCGAGCCGCATCACCTGCTGGCGGCGTTCGGCGTGACGATGCTCAAGACCGCGCATCCGCTCACGGGCGCGCCGATGTGCGTGCCCGCGTATGAGGGCGTGCTCGATGCCGATCCGGCGGGCGCGATGGGCGAGCGCGGCACGTCCGGTGCGGCCGATGCGTTCGACGAGCGCGGTGCCGGCGCCCGCACGCAACGGGATCTCGCCGCATGACGACGCTCGCGGTTCGCAAGCGGATGCGCCGCGGCGCATCCGCGCAGCAAACGCCGCCGGCATCGTGCTCGGCCACGCGCGGCCGTGTCGGCGCGATCGGCGGGGCGCTCGTCGCGCTGATCGTCGTCACGGCCGCGATGCGGCTCGCGCCCGAGTTGCACGTGTGGCTCGCCGCGCCGGCGGGCAGCGACGCCGCGCAGCTCGCGCACATCATGCTGTTCGAGCTGGCCGCGCCGCGCGTCGCGGCGGCGCTCGTCGCGGGCGGCTGCCTCGCGATCGCGGGCGCGCTGTTCCAGTCGCTCACGCGCAATCCGCTCGCGGCGCCGGATCTGCTCGGCATCACGGGCGGCGCGCAACTCGGCCTCATCGCCGCGATGCTCGTGCCGGCGCTCGCCGGCCACGCGTCGGTGCCGCTGCTGTTCGCCTGCGGGCTCGCTGCGGCCGCGTGCGTGTCGGCCGCGGCCGGCGGCTGGCGCGCGACGCCGCTGCGCCTCATTCTCGCGGGCAGCGTCTGCATGCTGCTGTTCTCGGCGGTCACGACGCTGTTGCTCGCGTTCTTCGAGGAGACGGTGGTCGGCGCATCGCTGTGGGCGAGCGGCAGCCTGTATCAGCCGGGCGCGGCCGGGCTGCGCGACGCGCTGCTGTGGCTCGTCGCGCCGCTCGCCGCGCTGCCGCTCGTGATCCGGCCGCTCGATCCGCTCGCGCTCGGCGACGACGCGGCGGCCGCGGCCGGCGTGCGCGTCGACGCGACGCGGCTCGCCGGCACCGTCGTCGCGGTCGGCTTCGCGAGCGTCGCGGTCAGCATCGCGGGGCCGCTGTCGTACATCGGCCTGATCGCGCCCAACCTGATCCGGCAGATGCGCGGCGCGAAGGCGTCGAGGCTCGGCGCGCTCGTGCCGCTCGCCGCGCTCGCGGGCGGCGCGCTCGTGCTCGTCACCGACAGCGCGGTGCTCGCGCTCGGCCTCGATGCGACGCTGTCGACGGGCGTCGCGATCGCGTTCGTCGGCACGCCGCTGATGCTCGCGATGATTCGTCGCGGCGCGGCGTGGTCGGGCGCCGCGCAGCAGCCGGCGCAGGTGCAGGCGAACGCGCGCGGCGGCGCGCGCGTCGTGCGCGCGATCGTCGCGCTGCCGTGGCCGGCCGTCGCGGCGCTGCTGCTGGCGGCGGGCGCCGCGGTGTTCGTCGTCGGCGCGTCGTTCGGCACCGTGTGGATCGGCCCCGGACGCTGGCTCGCGGCGCTCGCGCAGCGCGACGACGTCGCGCGGATGGTGCTCGATCTGCGCGCGCCGCGGCTCCTGTGCGCGTTGCTCGCGGGCGCGCTGCTCGGCGCGTCCGGCGTGCTGATGCAGAGCATCGTGCGCAATCCGCTCGCGGGGCCCGAAGTACTCGGCGTCACGCAGGGCGCGGGGCTCGCGACGCTCGCCACGCTGGTTGCCTGGCCGCTCGCCGCGCACGGCACGCTCGTCGCCGCGTCGCTCGCGGGCGGCGGCGCGACGCTTGCGCTCACGCTCGCGCTCAATCGCCGGCATCGCTATGCGCCGCTCGCCGTCGCGCTGACGGGCATCGTGATCGGCACGCTGTGGACGACGCTCGCGCAGTGGCTGATCACGCAGGAGAGCGTGCAGCCCGCGCGCTTTGTCGTCTGGCTCGTCGGCGGCACGTACGGGCGTAGCTGGGGCGAGGTCGTCGCGCTGCTGCCGTGGTGCGCGCTCGCGGTGCCGACGCTCGTGCTGCTCGCGAAGCCGCTCGATCTGCTCGCGCTCGGCGACGAGCAGGCGGCCGCGCTCGGCTTGCCGATCGCCGTGCTGCGGCCGCTCGTGCTGACGATCGCCACGCTCGCGGCTTGCGCGGCGGTCGCGGCGGTCGGCCCGGTCGGCTTCATCGGGCTGATGGCGCCGCATCTCGCGGCGATGCTCGGCGCGCGCACGCACGCGACGCGTCTGTGGGTGGCCGCCGCGTGCGGCGCGCTGGTGCTCGCCGCCGCCGATGTCGTCGCGCGCACGCTGCTCGCGCCGCGCGAGATTCCGGCGGGCGTGCTGACCGCGCTGATCGGCGCGCCGTACCTGCTCGCGCTGCTGATCGCCGAAGCGCGGCGCGAGCGGCGGAGCGGGCGGTGAGCGCGACGCGCTTTTCGACGTTCGCGCCTGCCGCGATCGAGCATTACCTCGAGCACGTGTGGCTCGGCGCGCCCGACGCGCGCGACGAGCCCGCGCTTGCGGCCGACGGCGGCGCGCCGCCGGAGCTGATCCCGGCCGCGGCGCTCGCGCTCAGGCGCGATGCGCTCGTCGGCGCGATGGTCGCGCTGTACGGCGGCGATGCGTGCACGCATGCGCGTGCGCTCGTGTCGCAATGGAGCAAGTACTATTTCAACCTGGCCGCGTCGGCGGGCTTCGCGGCCGCGCTGCTGCTCGGCCGGCCGCTCGACATGACGCCTTCGCGCATGCGCGTCGCGCTGCGCGCCGGAATGCCGGTCGCGCTGATTTTCGACGCGGACGCGCTGCGGCCCGCGCAAGCCGAGCCGGCGCCGCGCTATGCGGCGCTCGTCGATCATCTGCGCGCGACGATCGAAGCGCTCGCCGCGCTCGCGAAGCTGTCGCCGCGCGTGCTGTGGGCGAACGCGGGCAACTTGCTCGACTACCTGTTCGAGCAATGCGCGGATGCGCCGCGCGCGGCGGCCGACGCCGCTTGGCTGTTCGGCCCCGTCGACGCCCACGGCGAAGCGAATCCGCTGCGGCTGCCGGTGCGCCGCGTGAAGCCGTGCTCGGCGCGGCTGCCCGATCCGTTCCGCGCGCGCCGCGTGTGCTGCCTGCGCAATGAAATTCCTGGGGAAGACCAACTGTGTGGAAGCTGTCCGCTGTTGTTGACGATGTGCGACGACGCGCTCGCGAAGCAGGACGCCGCGCATTGACGGCGCGAGCGCGGCGCGCGCCGCGATTCGCCTGGTTGCCGATCGGCGGCCGGGCGGCGGCGTTCGTTCGGGCGATGCGGGCGACGCGCGCGGGGCTGGTGATGCCGGTGACGCGCGCGTGGCGCTTGCCGCCGCCGAGCCGCACGGCGCGGGGCGCGCGAGCGGCGCACTCGCGGGCGGCCGATGTTGCGGCCGCGCTCGCGGCCGCCGCGGGGCTCGTCGCCGGCGCCCTGGCGTTCGCGCCGCCCGCCCGTGCCGGCGAGCCGCCGGGCGTCTGCCGGCCGCTCGCCGACGATCCGACCGTATCGCAGTTCAGCCGCACGCTGCCCGCGCGGCCGGCGCGCATCGTCGTGCTCGAATTCATGTTCGCCGAGGATCTCGCGGCGCTCGACATCACGCCGGTCGGCATGGCCGATCCCGCGTATTACCCGATCTGGATCGGCTACGAGGACGCACGGCTCGCGCGCGTGCCCGACGTCGGCACGCGGCAGGAGCCGAGCCTCGAAGCGATCGCGGCCACGAAGCCGGCTTTGATTCTCGGCGTCGGGCTGCGCCACGCACCGATCTTCGACGCGCTGTCGCGGATCGCGCCGACCGTGCTGTTCAAGTACAGCCCGAATTACGTCGAGGATGGCCGGCAGGTCACGCAGTACGACTGGGCGCGCGCGATCCTGCGCACGATCGGCTGCCTCACCGGGCGCGAGCGCGCCGCGCGCGCGGTTCAGGCGCGCGTCGACGCGGGGCTCGCGCGCGATGCGCGGCGGATCGCGGCGGCCGGGCGCGCGGGCGAGCGCGTCGCATGGCTGCAGGAGCTCGGCCTGCCCGATCGCTACTGGGCGTTCACGGGCAACAGCGCGTCGGCGGGCATCGCCCGCGCGCTCGGCCTCGAACCGTGGCCGGGCGAGCCGACGCGCGAAGGCACCGCGTACGTGACGTCGGAGGATCTGCTGAAGCAGCCGGATCTCGCGGTGCTGTTCGTGAGCGCGACCGCGCCGGGCGTGCCGCTCGACGCGAAGCTCGATTCGAGAATCTGGCGGTTCGTGCCGGCGCGCCGGGCGGGCAGGGTCGCGCTCGTCGAGCGCAACATCTGGGGGTTTGGCGGACCGATGTCGGCGCTAAGGCTCGCCGACGAGATAACGCAGCGGGTGTTGGCGTTGCCGAAGCCCGCCGCTGGTGCGTCGCCGCGGTGATGCCGGTGCCTGGCTCGGATCGTCGGGGCGGGGAGGCGCTCCGGTAGTCTGCTTGACGGCCGCTGTCGCGGCCGACCGCAATCGCCGATTGCCGATTGCTGAGAGACGAGAGACGAGAGACGAACACAGGCCCCGGACCGCGGCCGTCGGGCGCTCGCCCGATGCGCGGCTACCGATCCTGCGGCATCGTCCCGGGCCGAAGGTACGCGAACATGTGCGAGACGTAGTCCGGCTTGCCCAGCGCGACGCCGTGATTGCGCAGAATCGCATACGCGGCGATCGCGTGGAAATAGAACTGCGGCAGCGCCCAGTCGCGCAGATACTGCTCGCCCGTCATGTCGAACACCGCGCCGTCGGGCAGCTCGAGCGCGATCGGCCGCTCGGCGCCTTCGTCGAGCGCGTGCGGCGCCAGCCCGGCGAGGAAGGCGCGCGCATCGGCGATGCAAGTCTGCGCATCGCGCAGCGAACTGGGCGTCGCGTCCGCATTCCATCCCGCGCGCCGCACGTCCAGCAACGATTCGGGAAGCGCGTCGCCGCGCAGGCGATAGACGGGCTCCTGCGCCTGGAAGGCCGTGAAGCGGACTTGCGCGGCGAGCGCAAACATGTCGGCGGCGAGCCGCTTCGTCAGCACATCGTCCGGCTCGGCGCCCGATGCCTGCTCGTGGGCGGCGGCCTTGTCGAGCCACGCGGACAAGCTCTGCAGCATCTGCGTGAACGTCGGAACGAGCAGCGCGGTCGGCGACATGGGCGATCTCCGGAAGGTGTCGTGCGTGCAACGATACCAGCGAAGGGCGGCGAACGGCGTGTGGCGGCGAAGGGCGCGGAACGGCCGCGAGATGCGATGGAGTGTGGAGTGCGCGGCGCGTGCGGGCGAGCGCGATCGGTGCGTGGGCGCTGCGACGGCCGGCCCCGAGCGGCGCGGCGCATCGCCGAGCGCAGCGGATGCGGGCGATGACGCGCGCTGCCGCCCGTCACAGCGCTCAAGCGCCGGCCGGGGCCGCGGTCGCTGGCCGAAGGCGGCGCGGCCGCGAGCGCGCTGCGTCGCCCCGCACGCGGCCGGTGCGCGATCCGCGCGTGTTTCGGGCGCGGCGGGCGCATCCGGGCCGGAGGAAGCGCGCTCGTGAGCCGCGCTCCATCGCCCCCGTCATGCCAGCGATGCCCGTCATGCCCCATCGCGTTCGAACGCACTCGCTCGCGCGCTCACTCGCATTCGGCGACCGGATCACCCCTCGATCTCGTTCGCGAGCGCCGCGTGCCTCGCGCCGCGCGTCTCGCTGACGATCTTCCCGTTGTCGAGCTTCAGCACCCGGTCCGCGATCGGGAAGTAGCGGTCGTCGTGGCTGATCACGATCACCGTCTTGCCGCGCGCGCGCAGCTCCGGCAGCAGTTGCTCGTAGAACACCGCCTTGAACGCCGGGTCCTGGTCGGCCGCCCATTCGTCGAACAGATAGAGCGGCCGGTCCTCCAGATACGCGACGACGAGCGCGAGCCGCTTGCGCTGCCCGGTCGACAGCGCGCGCGTCGAGAACGCGCCGTCGACGACCTGCACCTTGTGGTCGAGCGAGAGCTTCGCGACGAGCGCGTTCGCGCGCGCGTCGGCCTGCGCGCGCGCCGCGTCGTTCGGGTCGACGATGCCGAGCAGCGCGTCGAACAGATGGAAATCGTTGAATACCGCCGAGAAGCGCTCGCGGTACGCGGCGCGCTCGGCGAGGCCGATCGGCGCGCCGTCGAGCTCGATCGTGCCGCCTTCGGGCTCGTACAGGCCCGTCAGCACCTTCGCGAGCGTCGTCTTGCCACTGCCGTTGCCGCCGACGATGAACACGAGCTCGCCCGGCTTGAGCGTCAGGTCGATCGGGCCGACGCGGAACATCCGCTCGTCGCGCTCGTGGAAATACGAATGCGTGACGCCGCGCAGCGCGAGCGTGTCGAACGGCGCGTGCGACGCGTTTTCGTCGGGCGGCGGCGCGGTGCGCAGCGCGCCGAACTGCGCCATCAGCTTCTCGATCCGTTCGAGCGACACGCGCGCCGCGTTCAGCGTCGGCACGTTGTTGAGCAGGCCGTCGAGCGGCAGCAGCATGAACAGGAACACGACGACGTAGCCGGACGCCGCGGGCCCGTCGCCGCGCACGCCGAGCGCGGGCCAGAACGCCGCGACGCCCAGGAACACGTAGAACAGGAACACGATCCAGCCGACGCCGATCGCATACGCGCTGAACGCGCGGCGGCGATGGTCGCGCACCTCGGCGATCGCCGCGCCCAGTTGGCCATCGACGAACTGGCGCGAGCGCGCCTGATGCAGCTTCAGCTCCTTCGCGCCCGAAAAGAGCGCGCCGAGATAGCCGAACAGCTTGTCCTGCGAGCGGCCCGCGTCCTCGAGCCACGCGATCGCGCGCTTGTCGCCCGCGTGGTAGCCGAGCGAGCCGACGAGGATCGCCGCGACCGCGAGCAGGCACACGGGCCACGACAGCCACGCCAGATAGCCGAGGCAGCCGAACACGATCGAGCCGTGCATCACGAGATTCGGCAGCGCGAAGAACAGCATCGACACGTTGGTCGCGTCGTCGGTCAGCACCGACTGCACGGGAGCCGCGCCGATTCGCTCGACGTCCTGCAGCTCGGCCGCCGCGACGCGCCGCGCGACGTGCTCGCGCAACTGCGCCATCGTGTCCTGCGACAGCCTAGCGAACAGCACGCCGGTGACGATCCGGGTGACGAGCGCGATCACCGCGCACAGGCCGAAGCGCCACGCGAGCGACGCGTCGGCGGCTTGCGGCTCGGAGAGCGCGCGGCTCAGCGTCGCGACGAGCAGCACGCTCGACGCGCCGTTCAGCACGCACGCGGCGAGCGCGATCGCGAACGCGCCGCGGGAGCGCTTGAGCAGCGCGACTATCAGACGCCGCGCGTGTTTCACGGCGGGGCGGGAATCGTTCGGGGGCGGGGCGTCGAGACGCCCGATGGCATCGGTCATCGGCAGAGCACGGGTCAATAAAGGAATCGGATCGGCGCTTCGGCGGCGAAGCGAACGGCAAGGCGCTAAGAGGCCCCTTCAGTCTGCTAGACGAATGGGCGCGCCGAATCTTTACCCGCGCTCGGCTTGCTCGGCCGCGCTTGGTGCTGCGTGGTCCTGCTTGGTCCTGCTTGGCCCGTGCGGCGCGCAGGAGGGCGTCGCGCGCGCCGGGAACCGTGCGGCCGGACCGCACCGAGCCGCCGGCGCTGCGCACCCGAGCCGCACCGGCGCCGCTGCGGCTGCGCGCGGCCGATGCGCGTGTCCGTCGCCGCCAAACGTGAACAACCCGGTAAAAAATTTCGAGCGTGATTCGTCTCACAGTTGAAGCGGCCCTCTTGTGGCCGGCGACTTGAACGAAACGGCCGAGGCGGCCGGATCCAACGGACTTCACGCCCTATGACGAGCTTTCCGACTGCGCTGCATCATCGAATCCATGCGCTCGCGCGACTGGCCCCCGACGCGCCCGCGCTCGCGTCGTTCGCGCCCGACACCGTGCGCCTCACGCGCGGCGAACTCGACGACCGGGCCGCGCGCCTCGCGGCGCAGCTGCGCGCGGCGGGCGTGGGCGCGGAGGTGCCGGTCGGCGTGTGCGTCGCGCGCTCGTGCGATCTGTTCGTCGCGCTGCTCGCGGTGATGAAGGCGGGCGGCGCGTTCGTCGCGCTCGATCCGCGCCATCCGGCCGCGCGGCTCGACTGGGTCGCGCGCGACGCGGGGCTCGCGCACGGCATCGTCGACGCATCCGCCGACGCCGCGATGCGCGCGCGCTTCGCGCGGTGCTTCGACGTCGGCGGCGTCGCCGAGGCGGACCCCGCCGCGCCGCGCGAGCACGGCGGCGACGTGCATCCGCGCGCGGCCGCGTACATGATCTATACGTCGGGCTCGACGGGCACGCCGAAGGCGGTCGTCGTCGAGCACGGCCCGCTCGCCGCGCACGGCGACGCGCTCGCCGAGTCGCTGCCGATCGGGCCCGACGATCGCGTGCTGCATTTCGCGTCGGTGAACTTCGACGTCGCGATCGAGGCATGGCTCGTGCCGCTCGCAGTCGGCGGCAGCATCGTCATCAGCGATCCGCCGCCGTTCGCGCCCGATGCCGCGCATGCGCTGATCTCGCGCGAGCGCGTGACGAACACGACGCTGCCGCCCGCGTACCTGCGCGAGTTCGCGGCCGTGTGCGCGCGCGAAGGCGTGCCGCCGTCGCTGCGCGTGCTGCTGTTCGGCGGCGAGGCGATGTCGCAGGACGCGTTCGAGGAGATCCGCCGCGTGTTCCCGGCGCTTCGCCTCGTCAACGGCTACGGGCCGACCGAAACCGTGATCTCCCCGATGCTCTGGCCGGTCGCGCCGGGTGCCGCGCCCGCGCTCGACGAAGGCAACGGCTACGCGTCGCTGCCGATCGGCTGGCCGATCGGCCGGCGCGTCGCGCGCGTCGAGCGCGCCGACGGCACGGTTGCGCGCGGCGAAGCGGGCGAGTTGCTGCTCGGCGGCGCGTGCCTCGCGCGCGGCTATCACGGCCGCGCCGCGCTGACGGCCGAGCGCTTCCTGCCCGATCCGGCGGGCGAGCCCGGTGCGCGGATCTACCGCACGGGCGACCTCGCGCGCGAGCGGGCGGACGGCTCGTTCGACTATCTCGGCCGGCTCGACGATCAGGTGCAGGTGCGCGGCGTGCGCGTCGAGCCGGGCGAGATCGCCGCGTGCCTGCTCACGCATCCGGGCGTGCGCGACGCGGGCGTGCTCGCCGAGACGGCGGGCGGGCGCACGCAACTGATCGCGTGCGTCGCGCTCGCGGCGCCGCAACGCGAAACGTCGGCGGGCGAGCCGTGTTCCGATGCGCAGCCGGACGACGACGCGCTGCGCGCGCACGTCGCCGCGCATCTGCCGGCCGCGTGGCTGCCGCACCGGATCGCGCGCTTCGACAAGCTGCCGTACACGCTGAACGGTAAGCTCGATCGCGCCGCGCTGCGCGACGCGGTCGCGGCGCTGCCGATCGAGGCCGCCATCGACTTCGACGCGCCGCATACCGACACCGAGCGCCGCGTCGCCGCGCTGTGGCGGCGCCTCCTGAACGATCCGGCGCCGATCGGCCGCGTCGACCGCTTCTTCGTGCGCGGCGGCGATTCGCTCGCCGCGATGCAATTGCAGGCGGCGATCCGGCTTGAGTGGCGCGTCAACCTGCGGCTCGACGCGATTTTCGACGACGCGCCGCTCGCCGAGCTCGCCGCGCGCATCGATGCGGCCGAGCGCGAAGCGGGGCGGCCGGCCGCGATCGCGGCGCCGGCGGCGCGCGCCGTCACGGCCGGCGCGAGCAACGTGGGCAACGCTGGCAACGCGGCCGGCACGCTCGAGCGCGCCGCATCGTTCGCGCAGCAACGCTTCTGGGTGCTCGCGCGCACGCAGGACGCGGGCGCCGCGTATCACGTGTCGTTTCACTGGGACGTCGACGGCGCGCTCGATCTCGATACGCTGCAGCGCGCGCTCGACACGCTGATCGCGCGTCACGAGGCGTGGCGCACGACGCTCGTCGAGAACGACGACGGCGTCGTCGTCCAGCGCATCCACGCGGCGCTGCCGGTGCCGATCGCGGCCGTCGACCTGCGCGGCGAGGCCGGCGCGTCGCGCGCCGCGCGTCTGGCCGAGCTGACCGAGCGCCACGCGAGCGCGCCGTTCGACCTGTCCGACGGCCCGCTCGTGCGCGCGCTGCTCGTCACGCTCGCCGACGGCGCGCAGCGCTTTCTGCTGACGACGCACCACGCGGTCAGCGACGGCTGGAGCTCGCGCTGCGCGTTCGCCGAGCTGACGGCCGCGTACGCGGCGTTCGCCGAAGGCCGCGAGCCCGAACTGCCGGCGTTGCCGATCCAGTACGCCGACTATGCGCAATGGCAGCGCGACGCGCTCGATGCGAACGAGACCGCGCGCCAGCTCGCATATTGGCGTGACGCGCTCGCGAACGCGCCCGCGCCGCTCGCGCTGCCGCTCGACCGGCCGCGCTCGGCCGAGCGTGACTATCGCGGCGGCCGGCTCGCGCGGCGCCTTTCGCCCGCCGCGTCGGATGCGGTGCGCGCCGTCGCGCGCCGGCTCCATGCGTCGCCGTTTACCGTGCTGCTCGCCGCATTCGACGCGTGGCTCTTTCGCCTGACGGGCGAGCGCGATCTCGCGGTCGCCGCGCCGATCGCCCAGCGCGCGCGGCCGGAAACCGCGCCGCTCGTCGGCCTGTTCCTCAACACGCTCGCGCTGCGCGCGCACGTGTCGCCCGTGCAATCGTTCGAATCGCTCGTCGCGTCGGTGCGCGACGCCGCGTTCGGCGCGTTCGCGCATCAGGACGTGCCGTTCGACAAGGTGGTCGACGCGGTGAAGCCGCCCGTGCGGCGCGGCGACGAGTGGCTGCGCGTGAAGTTCGCGCAGCAGTTCGATCTCGAGCTGTCCGCGTCGCTGCCGGGCGCGACCGTGCGGATGGCGCCGGGGCTCGACACGGCCGCGCGCTTCGATTACGCGCTCGATTTCACCGACGATGCGCGCGGCATCGAATTCGTCGCCGCGTACGCGCAGGACGGGATCGACGAGGCGACCGCGCAGGCGTGGCTGGACAGCTTCGCCGCGCTCGTCGACGATGCGACGCGCGATCCGCGCCGCGCGATCGCCGAGCTCACGATCGCGCAGGGCGGCGCGCCGCGCGCGCTGCTCGCGGGCCGGCCGCTCGCGACCGCGCCCGACGTGCTGGCGCTCTTCGCGCGCGAGGCGGCCGAGCATCCGCATCGGATCGCGCTTGCCGACGCCGACACGCAGCTCACGTTCGCCGAGCTCGACGATGCGTCGAACCGCGTCGCGCTCGCGCTGCGGCGCGACGGCGCGCGCGAGAAGGCTGGCGGCGCGGAAATGCCCGTCGCGATCTGCATCGAGCGCTCGGTGCGCTTCGTCGTCGCGTTCGTCGGCGTGCTGAAGGCGGGCGCGTATGCGGTGCCGCTCGATCCGGCGTCGCCGCGCGAGCGCCTCGCCGCGGCGCTCGCGGCGTGCGGCGCGCGCCGGATGCTCGCGGCGGGCGACCTCGGCGCGCTCGGCGAATTCGACGGCGTGGCCGTGCAGGACGTCGACGCATGCGCGCACGACGCGTCGCTCGCGAACGCCGCCGCGCCGCGCGTGCCGCCGCACCCCGAGCAGGCCGCGTATCTGATTTTCACGTCGGGCTCGACGGGCGCGCCGAAGGGTGTCGTCGTATCGCATCGCGCGCTCGCCGACTACGTCGCCGGCATGCTCGACGAACTCGCGTTCGCGCCGCACGCGTCGATGGCGATGGCCTCGACCGTCGCGGCCGACCTCGGCCACACGACGCTGTTCGGCGCGCTGTGCTCGGGCCGCACGCTGCATCTGCTGCCCGCGCACGCGGCGTTCGATCCGGACCGCTTCGCGCACGAGATGGCGACGCGCGAGGTCGACGTGCTGAAGATCGTGCCGAGCCATCTGCATGCGCTCCTCGACGCGCAGCGCGCGGCCGACGTGCTGCCCGCGCACGCGCTCGTGACGGGCGGCGAGGGGCTGCCGTGGTCGCTCGTCGAGCGCATCGCCGCGTTGAAGCCGGACTGCCGGGTGATCAATCACTACGGGCCGACCGAGGCAAGCGTCGGCGCGCTCGTGTGCGACACGTCCGCGCCCGCGCAGGCCGATCTGCGCGCGGCCGCGGCGGGCGCGAGCGATGCGCGGGCGCGCGGCGTGCCGCTCGGGCGGCCGCTGCCGAACGCGCACGCATGCGTGCTCGACGCGCACGGCGCGAGCGTGCCCGTCGGCGCGATCGGCGAGCTGTATCTGGGCGGCCCGGGCGTCGCGCGCGGCTATCTGGGCCGCGCGGCGGCGACGGCCGAGCGCTTCGTTCCGCATCCGCACGAGGCGGGCGCGCGCGTCTACCGGACGGGCGACCGGGTGCGGCTGCGCGCGGACGGCCGGCTCGATTTCCTCGGGCGTCTGGACGATCAGGTGAAGATTCGCGGCTACCGCGTCGAGCCGGGCGAGGTGAGCGCCGCGCTGCGCGCGCTGCCGGGCGTCGCGCAGGGAGAGACGCTCGCGCTCGAGCACGACGGACGGCTGCGTCTTGTCGCATTCGCGACGCCCGCCGCGGGCGCGCGGCTTTCGGGCGATGCGCTGCGCGATGCGCTCGCCGCGCGCCTGCCCGACTACATGGTGCCCGCCGCGCTCGTCGTGCTCGACGCGCTGCCCGTGACCGCGAACGGCAAGATCGATCGCGCGGCGCTGCGCGCGCTCGCGGCGGCGCCCGCGCCTGCAACGGCCGCCGACGAGGACGCGCCGCGAGGCCCGATCGAAGAGACGCTCGCGGCGGTCTGGCGCGACGTGCTGAAGGCCGCGCGCGTCGGGCGTCACGACAATTTCTTCGAGCTCGGCGGCGATTCGATTCTCGTGTTGCAGGTGATCGCGCGCTCGCGCAAGCGCGGCGTCAAGTTCACGCCGAAGCAGCTGTTCGACGGCCCGACGCTCGCCGAGCTCGCGCGCGTCGCGGCGTCGATCGAGGCCGTCGCGCCGAAGGAGGGCGCGGCCGTCGCCGCGAAAGCTGCCGCCACGCAGCCGGCTTGCGCCGCCAACCGGAATGAAGCGTCGCTCACGCCCGCGCAACTGCGCTTCTTCGATCTCGACATCCCGTGCCGGGGCCACTGGAATCAGTCGATCCAGCTCGAGGTCGCCGGCGCATTCGATTTCGACGCCTTCGCACGCGCGTTCGACGCGCTGCTGAACCATCACCCGGTATTCCGCGAACGCTTCGCGCCGACCGGCGAAAACGGCGCGTGGCGGGTTTCCGCCGCGCCGCGCGCGTTCGACACGCTGCCGCTCGCCGCCGGCGCCGCGCGCGACGAAGCGGATGCGCTCGCGCAGTTCGACGCGCTGCAACGCACGCTCGACCTGGCGCACGGCCCGCTTGCGTGCGCATTCGCGGCGGCGCTGCCGGACGGGACGGCGGCCGGCGCGACGAAGCTGTATCTGGCGATCCATCACGCGATCGTCGACGGCGTGTCCTGGCGCGTGCTGCTCGACGATCTCGACGCCGCGTACCGCGCCGCGTGCGAGCGCCGCGCGGTGCGGCTCGCGCCGACGGGCGCGAGCGCGTCCGAATGGGCGGCGCGCCTTTCGCGCGCGGCCCGCGATCCGGCCGGGCCGTTCGCGAGCGAGCTGCCGTACTGGGCGGCGCTCGCCGCGCCGCACGACGATCTGCGGCTCGACCGTCCCGACGCGGCGGCGGCCAACGCGGACGCGGATGTCGTGATCCAGACGCTCGATCCGTCTCTGACGCGCGACGTGCTGACCGACGCGAACGCCGCATACCGCACGCACGCGGTCGAGCTGCTGATCGCGGCGCTCGTCTCGGCGCTCGGCCGCCGCACGGGCGCGGCGTCGTGCCGGCTCGAGCTCGAAGGGCACGGCCGCGAGGCGCTCTTCGACGACATCGACGCGAGCCGCACGCTCGGCTGGCTGACGAGTCATTATCCGGTCGCGTTCGCGGTGGAGGCGACGCCCGCCGCGACGCTCGCCGGCGTGAAGGACGCGCTGCGCGCGGTGCCGAACAAGGGGCTCGGCTTCGGCGTGCTGCGCCATTACGGCGACGACGCGACGCGCGCCGCGCTCGCGCAGGTCGCGCGCCCGCGCGTGACGTTCAACTATCTCGGCCAGTTCGACGCGCCGCGCGACGCCGCGCTCGTGCCGCGCTTCGGCGGCGCGGGCCGCGAGCGCGATCCGGCGGGGCCGCTCGGCAACGCCCTTGCGATCCACGCGTACGTCGACGCGAACGACGACCGCGCGCTGAAGGTGCACTGGGTGTACGGCGCGACGCAATTCGACCGCGCGACGATCGATGCGCTCGCCGCACAGTTCGACGCGGCGCTGCGCGCGCTCGCCGCCGCGTGTCGCGCGCGCGTGGCCGAGCGCGGCGCGGGCGCGACGCCCGGCGACTATCCGCTCGCGCGCGCGGCCGGCCTCACGCAGGAAGCGCTCGACCGGCTGCCGTTCGACGCGCGCGCGATCGACGACATCTATCCGCTGTCGCCGATGCAGCAAGGCATTCTGTTCCATTCGCTGTTCGCGCCGGAGCGCGCGACGTACGTGAACCAGCTCGTCGCGACGCTCGTCGATCCCGACGTCGAGCGGCTGCGCGGCGCGTTCGACGCGGCCGTTCCGCGCCACGACATCCTGCGCACCGGCTTTGCCGCGCACGAGGCGAAGCCGATGCAGATCGTCCATCGCCACGCGCGGATGCCGATCGAGATCGTCGACTGGCGCGGCGCGCACGCGAGCGCCGGGGCGCTCGACGCGGCGCTCGACGCGTGGCTCGCCGCCGACCGCGCGCGCGGCTTCGATCTCGCGACGCCGCCGCTGATGCGCGTGACGCTGATCCGCACGGGCGAGGCCGACTGGCGGCTTGTCTGGACCCGCCATCATCTGCTGCTCGACGGCTGGAGCACCGCGCGCCTGTTCGCGGACGTGCTGCGCGACTACATCGAGCCGCCGCGCGCGAACCCGTTCGCCGCGCCGGCGCGCACGCGCTACCGCGATTTCATCGCGTGGCTCGCGCGGCGCGATGTCGGCGCGGACCGCGCGTTCTGGCTCGAGCGCGTCGCGCGGCTCGGCGAGCCGACGCGCGTCGCCGAGCTCGAACGAAGCGCGAGCGGCGCGCCGGACGGCGACGCAGGCGCGCGCGAGACGGCCGGCCGCGCGAACTGGCGCGCGACGCTGCCCGCCGCGGACACCGCGCGCATCGCGGAGGCGGCGCGCCGGATGAAGGTGACCGTCAACACGATCGTGCAGGGCGCATGGGCGCTCGCGTTGCAGCGGATCACGCACCGCGCGGCGGTCGCGTTCGGCGCGACGGTCGCGGGGCGCCCGGACGCGCTGCCCGAGGTCGACACGGTGCTCGGCCTCTTCATCAACACGCTGCCTGTGATCGCCGCGCCGCTGCCGCAGCGCGTCGCGCGCGACTGGCTCGCGAGCCTGCAGCGCGACAACGCGGCGGCGCTCGAGCACGCGCATGCGCCGCTCTACGAGATCCAGCAGTGGGCGGGCTTGGGCGGCCCGCTGTTCGACACGCTCGTCGTGTTCGAGAATTACCCGGTCGACGAAGCATGGCAGGGGCGCGATGCGCGCGCGCTGCAAAAGCGCGACCTGCGCAACATCGAGGCAACCGACTTCGCGCTGACGCTCGTGATCGAGGCGGGCGACACGCTCGCGATCGACTACGGCTACGATCCCGCGCGCCTCGGGCAGGCGCGTGTCGAAGCGCTGCATCGTGCGTTCGCCGCGTGCATCGCGGGCCTCGTGAATCATCCCGACGCGCCGCTCGGCGCGATTTCGTGCGCGAGCGCCGACGATCTCGCACTGATCGCGCGCAGCAACGCGACCGATGTCGACTGGCCCGACGCGCAGCGCGCGCCGCTCTTCGCGCAATTCGAAGCGGCCGCGCGCACGCGGCCCGACGCGATCGCGCTCGAATTCGCCGATGCGGACGCCGACGGCACGGTCGCGCGGATGCGCTACGGCGAACTCGACGCGAAGGCCGGGCGCGTCGCGGCGGCGCTCGCCGCCTGCGGCGTGCGGCCCGATTCGATCGTCGCGCTGTGCGTCGAGCGCTCGTTCGACATGGTCGTCGCGCTCGTCGGCGCGATGAAGGCCCGCGCCGCGTATCTGCCCGTCGATCCCGATTATCCGGCCGAGCGGATCGCGCATTTGCTCGGCGACGCGAAGCCGCCCGTCGTGATCACGCAGGCGCATCTGCGCGCGCGCGTCGAGGCGGCGCTCGCGGGCGCGCACGCGGAGGCCGTCGTCGTCACGATCGACGAATGGCTCGAGCGCGCGCCGGCCGCTTTCCCGGGCGCGACCGAAACCGGCGCCGGACGCATCGCGGCGGCGGCCGACGTCGCGGCGGACCAGCTCGCCTACCTGATCTACACGTCCGGTTCGACCGGCCAGCCGAAGGGCGCGGGCAACACGCACGGCGCGCTCGCGAACCGGATCGCGTGGATGCAGCGCGCATACCGGCTCACGCCCGATGACGTCGTGCTGCACAAGACGCCGTTCGGCTTCGACGTATCGGTGTGGGAGTTCGTGTGGCCGCTCTCCGTCGGCGCGAAGCTCGCGATCGCGGCGCCCGGCGATCACCGCGATCCGGCGCGCCTCGTCGCCGCGATCGACGCGCACCGCGTGACGACGCTGCACTTCGTGCCGTCGATGCTCGCCGCGTTCGTCGCGTATCTCGACGATTTCGGCGCGGCCGCGCGCTGCGCGAGCGTGCGCACGATCGTCGCGAGCGGCGAGGCGCTCGCGCCCGAGCTCGTCGCGCGCGTCGCCGCGCTGCTGCCGCACGCGCAGCTTCACAACCTGTACGGCCCGACCGAGGCGGCGATCGACGTGTCGCACTGGCGCTGCACGGCAGCCGACGCCGCGGCCGCCGCGGTGCCGATCGGCCACCCGATCGCGAACGTGCAACTGCACGTGCTCGACGCGGCGCTGCAACCGGCGCCCGTCGGCGCGACGGGCGAGCTGTATCTCGGCGGCGCCGGGCTCGCGCGCGGCTACGTCGGCCGCGCGGCGCTGACGGCCGAGCGTTTCGTGCCCGATCCGTTCGTGCCCGGCGCACGCCTGTACCGCACGGGCGACCTCGCGCGGCGGCGCGCCGACGGCGCGCTCGACTATCTCGGCCGCATCGACACGCAGGTGAAGCTGCGCGGCCAGCGCATCGAGTTGGGCGAGATCGAGGCGCTGCTGCGCTCGGCGCACGGCGTGCGCGATGCGGTCGTGATCGTGCGCGGCGATCGGCTCGTCGGCTACGTCGCGTGCGCGGCGCCCGCCGGGTTCGACGCGGCCGCGCAGATCGAGCGGCTGCGCGCGCGACTGCCCGCGTACATGGTGCCCGCGCAACTCGTCGCGCTCGATGCGCTGCCCGTCACGCCGAACGGCAAGTGCGACCGCCGCGCGCTGCCGGAGCCCGCGTTCGACGCGCGCGTCGTCGAAGCGCCGCGGACGGATACCGAGCGCGCGCTCGCCGCGATCTGGCAGCGCGTGCTGAAGCTGCCGGACATCGGCCGCGACGAGGATTTCTTCACGCTCGGCGGCCATTCGCTGCTCGCCGCGCAGGCGAACGCGCAGGCGAATCTGCAGTGGTCGCTGACGCTGCCGCTGCGCACGATCTTCGACGAGCGCACGCTCGCGCGCTGCGCGGCGGCGATCGACCGCGCGCGCGAAGCCGGCCGCGACCACGACGCCGCGAGCGCGATCGACGCGCTGCTCGGCGAGCTCGAAGCCCAGTAAGTCGCCCAATCAGGAACACGCATGAGGAGCACGCATGAAGGAGCCCGCATGACCCCCCCCGATCTGCTGTCGCTCGCCGCGCGCTTCGCGCGGCTGCCCGACACGCAGCGCAAGCAGTTCCTCGCGAAGCTCGGCGACGCGGGGATCGATTTCCGGATGCTGCCGATTCCGCCGCGCGAGGACCGCGCGGCGAGCGTGCCGGCGTCGTTCGCGCAGACGCGCCTCTGGCTGCACGCGCGCCTGCTCGGCGAATCGGCCGCGTACCACATCACCGAGCGGCTGCGCCTCGACGGCGCGCTCGATGCGAACGCGCTGCGGCTGTCGTGCGACGCGCTGATCGCACGCCACGAGGCGCTGCGCACGACGTTCGCCGAAGGCGCCGACGGCGTGCTGCAGACGGTTCACGCGCCGATGCGCTGCCCGTGGCGCTTCACCGATCTCGCCGGCGTGCCCGCCGCGACGCGCGACGCGCGCGCGGCGGCCGTCGCCGAGCGCGACGAGGCCGAGCCGTTCGATCTCGCGCACGGCCCGCTCGTGCGCGCGCACCTGATCCGGCTCGACGCCGCCGCGCACTGGCTCGTGCTGACGACGCACCACATCGTGTCGGACGGCTGGTCGGCCGACGTGATGCTCGCCGAGCTGTCGTCGTTCTACCGCTCGTATGCGACGGGCGACGCGGTGTCGCTCGCGCCGCTGCCGGTGCAGTACGCGGATTACGCGCTCTGGCAGCGCCGCTGGCTCGAAGCGGGCGAGGGCGAGCGGCAGCTCGCGCACTGGCGCGCGACGCTCGACGCGAGCCGCGACGTGCTGCTGCTGCCGGGCGCCGCGACGCGGCCCGCGCAGCGCGGCGCGAGCGGCGCGCGGCATGCGTTCGACGTGCCCGCCGCGCTCGCGCAACGCGTGCTTGCGCTCGCGCAGGCGCGCCGCGCGACGCCGTTCGCCGTGTTGCTCGCCGCGCTCGCGACGCTGCTCGCGCGCGCGAGCGGCGAGCATGAGATCCGGATCGGCGTGCCGTCGGCGAATCGCGAGCGCGCCGAGACCGTCGGGCTGATCGGCTTTTTCGTCAATACGCTGACGCTCGCGGCGAAAACGCCCGCGACGCTCGCGTTCGACGCGCTCGTCGACGCGACGCAGCGCGGCCTGATCGACGCGCAGTCGCACCAGGACGTGCCGTTCGACCAGGTGGTGGATGCGCTCGGCGTCGCGCGCAGCGCGAGCCACCATCCGCTCTTCCAGGTGATGGCCGCGTACGGCGCGCGGCGCGTGCTGCCGTCGTTCGCGGGCGTGCGCGCGGCCGAGCTGCCGTCGGGCATGCCGTACGCGAAGTTCGACCTCGCGCTCAGCTTCGACGAGCGCGACGACGGCGGGCTCGACGTGCGCTTCGTCTATGCGACCGACCTCTTCGACGCCGACGCGATCGAGCGCTTCGCCGCGCGCTACGCCGAGCTGCTCGCGCATGCGCTCGAAGCGCCCGGCGCGGCGATCGGCGATCTGCAATGGCTGCCCGAGGCGGAGCGCCGCCAGCTCGCCGCGTGGAACGGGCAGACGCACGATTTCGCCGATTCCGGGCGCGGCCGCGCGCAGTCGGCGCGCGCCGCGGCCGGAACGCCCGGCGAGCGGGGCGGCCAGCCTGCCGGCACCACCGTTTCCGGCGACCTTGCCGGCGCGCGTGCGGGCGATTCGGTCGAAAAGCCCGTTGATGAGCCCGTTGATGAGCTCGTTGGCGAGCCTGTCGGCGAGGATTCGGGCCGGCCTCGCGGCATGCCGTTCGTCTCGGTCCACGACCGGATCGCGGAGCATGCGCGCCGCCGCCCGGACGCGCGCGGCGTCGCCGATGTCGAGCGCGCGCTCACGCGCGGCGAAGTCGAAGCGCGCGCGGCGCGGCTCGCGAAGCGCCTCGTCGCGGCGGGCGTGCGCGCGGAGATGCGCGTGGGCGTCGCGTTGTCGCGCTCGGTCGATCTGCTCGTCGGGCTGATCGCCGCGCTCAAGTCGGGCGGCGCGTTCGTGCCGCTCGATCCGAGCCACCCGCGCGAGCGCCTCGCGCAGATGCTCGACGACGCGCAGATCGCGCACGTGATCACCGAGCGCGGCAGCGTTCACGCGCTGCCGCTTGCGGGCGCGACGCGCGCGTGGCTCGTCGACGACGCGATCGCCGACGCGGCGATCGAAGGCGTCGCGCTGCCCGACGTGTCGCCGCATCAGGCCGCGTACGTGATCTACACGTCGGGCTCGACCGGCAAGCCGAAGGGCGTCGTCGTCGATCACGGCGCGTTCGCGCGCCACTGCGAGGCGATCGCCGCGCGCTACGGCGCGACCGAGCGCGACGTGTTCATGCTGTTCCAGTCGGTCAATTTCGACGGCGCGCACGAGGGCTGGTTCTCGCAGTACATGTCGGGCGCGGCCGTCGCGGTGACGGCCGACACGCTGTGGCCGCCCGCGCGCACCTGCGCGCTGATCGCGCGCGAACGCGTGACGATGACCTACGTGCCCCCCGGCTGCGCGACGCAGCTCGCCGAATGGGCGCTCGAGCACGGCGCGCCGCCGTCGCTGCGCTCGATCACGGTGGGCGGCGAGGCGACGTCGCGCGAGGCGTTCGCGCTGATGCGCCGCGCGTTTCCGAACGCGCGCGTCGTCAACGGCTACGGGCCGACCGAGACGGTGATCACGCCGATGCTGTGGATGTTCGCGCCGGGCGACGATCCGGCCAAGCTCGCGGACGCCGCGTATCTGCCGATCGGCACGCTGGTCGGCGCGCGCACCGCGCACGTGCTCGACGCGCGCCTGAATCCGCTGCCCGTCGGCGTGATCGGCGAGCTGTATCTGGGCGGCGAGGGCATCGGGCTCGCGCGCGGCTATCTGGGGCGAGCGGCGCTCACGGCCGAGCGCTTCGTACCCGATCCGTACGGCGCGCCGGGCGCGCGGCTGTACCGCACGGGCGACCTCGTGCGCCGCCGCGCGGACGGCGTGTTCGATTTCATCGGCCGCATCGACCACCAGGTGAAGCTGCGCGGGCTGCGGATCGAACTGGGCGAGATCGAGGCGCAGCTCGCCGCGCACGACGACGTGCGCGAGGCGGTCGCCGTCGTGTTCGGCAAGGGCGGTGAGGCGCGGCTCGTCGCGTTCGTCGAGCTGACGGGCGACGCGCGCGAGCGTGCGCGTCGCGCGGATTCGGCCGAGCTCGACGCGCATCTGCGCCGCACGTTGCCCGACTACATGGTGCCCGCGCACATCGTCGTGCTCGACGCGCTGCCGCGCAACGCGAACAGCAAGGTCGACCGCGCGGCGCTGCCGGAACCCGCGCACGTCGCACGCGCATACGAGGCGCCAGAAGGCGACGTCGAGGCGGCGCTCGCCGAGATCTGGCGCGAAGTGCTCGGGCTCGAGCGGGTCGGCCGCGGCGATCATTTCTTCGAACTGGGCGGCCATTCGCTCGCGGCGGTGCGCGTGGCCACGCGCGTCGCCGAGCGGCTCGCGCGCGACGTGCCGGTGCGCGCGCTGTTCGAAGCGCCGATTCTCGCGCCGTACGCGCAGCGCGTCGCCGCCGCCGCGCGGGCGAGCGCGCCGCACGGCGCGCTCGACGCGAGCGACGCATCGCATGCGCCCGACGCCGACGGCGTGCTGCCGCTGTCCGCCGCGCAGCGCGGCCTGTGGTTTCTGTGGCGCGCGCAGCCGGAGAGCGCCGCGTACAACATCCCGGTCGCGCTGCGGCTGCGCGGCGCGCTCGACATCGATGCGCTCGCCGACGCGTTCGCGCGCGCGGCCGCCCGTCATCCGGCGCTGCGCACGCGGATCGTCGCGCGGGCGGACGGCGCGCCGGGGCAGCGGATCGCGCCCGTGCAGCCCGTCGATCTGCCGATCGTCGAGCTGCGCGTCGCGGACGACGACGCGCGGCTCGCCGCCGCCGCCGCGCTGACCGACGACGACGCGCTCGCGCCGTTCGATCTCGCCGCCGACGCGCCGCTGTGGCGCGCGCGCGTGATCCGGCTCGGCGAGCGGGATCACGTGCTGTCGCTCGTCGTTCATCACATCGTGTCGGACGGGCAGTCGATCGATTTGTGGCTCGACGAGGTTCGCGCGGCGTACGTCGCGCGGCGCGCGGGCGGTGGGGCGCCGCCGGCGGCGTCCGACGCATCGGGCGCGCGGGCCGGAACGCTCGGCGGCCCGGGCGCGGGATTGCCTTCGCAGACGCTTGCGCAAACGCCCGCGCGGCCCCGTTCGGCCTCGCGCGACGCGCTGGTGCTGCCCGCCGCCGCGCCGCGCGCGCGCCTCGCGTTCTGGCGCGAAGCGCTCGCCGGCGTGCCGTCGTACGCGTTGCCGCCGCCGCGCGCGGGCCGCGCGGTGTCGCCGCGCTGGGACGCCGGGCGTCTCGCGTTCGAGCTCGACGGCGCGCTCGTGCGCCGCGCGCGCGCGATGGCGCTCGACGCGCACGCGACGCTGCCGATGCTGCTGCACGCGGCGCTGAACGCGGCGTTCTACCGGGCGACGGGCGCGACCGATCAGCCGGTCGGCGTGCTCGCGTCGACGCGCGAGCTGACGGGCGACGCCGCCGAGCGCGCGCTCGGGCTCTTCATCAACGCGGTCGTCGTGCGCACGCGGCTTTCGGGCGCCGATACGCCGGCCGCGCTCGTCGCCGCCGTGCGCGACGCCGCGCTCGCCGCGTATGCGCACGCGGACGCGCCGTTTGGCGACGTCGTCGCCGCGCTGCGCGCACCGCGCGCGGTCAACGGCAATCCGCTGTTCCAGGTGATGTTCAACTACCTGCGGCCGACGGGCGCCGCCGCGCGCGACTGGGCGGGGCTCGCGGTCGACGAATTCAACGACGTCCGGCACCGCGTCGTGTTCGAACTCGAGCTCGACATCGTCGAGCATCCGGACGGCCGCGTGACGGGCGCGTTCTCGTATGCGACCGAGCGCGTCGACGGCGCGTTCGTCGCCGCGCTCGCGGCCGACTATCTCGACGTCGTGCGCGGCTTCGTCGACGCGCCCGCGCGCGCGCTCGGCGCGTGCGCCGCACGGTTTGCGCTCGACGCGCACGACGTGTGCGCGCCGCTGTCGCCGCCCGCCGCCGCAGCGAACGCGTCCGCCGCCGCGCACGCCGCGCGCGCGCTCGCCGACGTGTGGCGCGCGGCGCTCGGCCATGCCGCGCCCGCGCCCGACGACAACGTGTTCGAAGCCGGCGCGACGTCGTTCGACGTCGTGCGCTTCGTCGACGCGGCGCGTTCGGCCGGCTTCGCGCTCGCGATCGCCGACGTGTTCGCCGCGCCGAGCTTCGCGGCGCTCGGCGAGCGCGCCGCGCACATCGCCGGCCAGCCCGCCACGCAGGCGCGCGATGCCGATTGAGCGCCGCCCGCCGCAGCCGCGCCTGGAGCGCAGCGGCCGCAATCGCCGCATAGGCGGCCTCGACGATGCGCGCGATCCGCATCACGTTTTTGTCCGGCCGGCGCCGTTCGCGCGCCGGCCACACCGTTAAGGGAATCAGAGACATGCAGAGAGATACCGTATTCGACCTGATCGGCGTCGGCTTCGGACCGTCGAACCTCGCGCTCGCCGTGCGCCTCGCGGAAGCACGCGGCACGCCCGCGTTCACGCAGTGCTATGTCGAGCGCCAGCCGGCATTCGGCTGGCACCGCGGGATGCTGCTCGACGACTGCCGGATGCAGATTTCCTTCCTGAAGGATCTCGTCACGCTGCGCGATCCGAAGAGCCGCTTCACGTTCGTTAACTACCTGTACGAGCACGGGCGCCTGAGCGAATTCGTCAACCTGAAGAACTTCTACCCGACGCGCGTCGAATTTCATGACTACCTGAGCTGGGTCGCGAACGCGTTCGACGAGCACGTTCACTACGGCGAGACGGTGACGGCGATCGAGCCCGTCGCGGCGTCGGGCGCGCGCGGCGAGATCGACGCGCTGCGCGTGTTCTCGAAGGGCGCCGACGGGCGCGAGCGGCACCGCGTCGCGCGCGCGCTGTCGGTGGGCGTCGGCGGCGCGCCGAGCGTGCCGGACGCGTTCGCCGCGCTCGGGCCGGAGTGCGTCGCCCATTCGTCGAACTACCTGACGTCGATCGAGCGGCTGGTCGGCGCGCCGGGAACCCGTACGCCGGATGCCCGTATGCCGGATGCCGGCGTGAAAAAGCGCGTCGCGGTGATCGGCGCGGGGCAGAGCGCGGCCGAGGTGTTCATCGATCTCGCGCGGCGCTTCCCGCACGTCGAGGCAAGCCTCGTGATCCGCTCGGGCGCGCTCAAGCCCGCGGACGACAGCCCGTTCGTCAACGAGATCTTCAATCCGGCGTTCACCGACGTCGTCTACGCGCAGCCGGCGAACGGCCGGCGCTCGCTCATCGAGCGCTTTCGCGACACGAACTACGCGGTGGTCGACCGGCCGCTCATCGAGCAGATCTACGAAATGCTCTATCTGCAGCGCGTATCCGGCGCGTCGGACGGCGCGCCGCGCCACCGGCTGCTCGCGAACACCGCGATCGAGTCGGCCGCGCGCACGGCGCACGGGCAGGTCGAGCTTGCGTTGCGCGACCGCCTGACGGGCGACGCGCGCACCGAGCGCTTCGATGCGCTCGTGCTCGCGACCGGCTACCGCCGCGACACGCATCTGCCGCTCCTCGAAGGGCTTGCGCCGCATCTGGGCGACGCGCTCGCGGCGGGCGACGTCGCGCGCGACTACCGGCTCGCGACGCCCGCGCACTTCAAGCCGAGGATTTATCTGCAAGGCTGCTGCGAGGACAGCCACGGGTTGTCCGACACGCTGCTGTCGGTGCTCGCGCGCCGCGCGGACGAAATCGCCGCGTCGCTCGCGGACGGAATCGGCGCGGCCGAACACGAAGATGCCGCCCGGCCCGAAGGCCGCGCGCGAGCACGACACGATAACAACGGGGTGAGCGACGGCCGGCTGGCCATCGCTCTTTGATGAAGGTGCGGCCTCGCGGCCGCTTTGCAACTTGGAGCAACGGAAGATGGAGTGGGCAACCAGCACGCGCGTGCGTGCGATCGCGGCCGCGGCAGGCGTGGCGTTCTGCGCGGCGGCGAGTCATGCGCAGGCACAGGCGGTGCGGCCGGGGGCAGACGCGCGGCAGCCGGGCAGTCAGGTGAATGGGGACACTGCGGCGGGCGGCACGTTGCCCGCGATCTCGGTGTCGGCGGGGGCGGAGCGCGACGCGAGCGTCGGCCTCGTCGCGCGGCGCAGCACCACGGGCACGAAGACCGATACGCCGATCGTCGAGATCCCGCAGACGATCAACATCGTCACCGCGCAGCAGATCGAGGCGACGGGCGCGACCGACATCAATCAGGCGTTCCGCTACATCCCGGGCTTCTCGACCTACGGATCGGACAACCGCTCGGACTGGTACGCGGCGCTGCGCGGCTTCACGCCGACCGTGTTCGTCGACGGGCTGCAGGTGCCGAACACGATCAACCTGTCGAGCTGGCGCGTCGATCCGTACATGATCGACAGCATCGCCGTGCTGCGCGGCCCGACGTCGGTGCTGTACGGGCAGGGCGACCCGGGCGCGATCGTCGACGTGCAGAGCAAGCTCGCGAACGGCGAGCGCATTCGCGAGGTCGGCGTGCAGGTGGGCAACTACGCGCGCAAGCAGCTGATGTTCGATATCGGCGACAAGATCGACAAGGATGGCACGCTGTCGTACCGGATCGTCGGCGTCGGCCGCGACGGCAACGCGCAGACGGGGCCGCTCGCCGACCAGCGCGTGTCGTTCGCGCCGTCGCTCAAGTGGCAGCCGAACGCAAACACGTCGCTCACGCTCGCCGCGACGTACCTGCAGGACTGGGGCGACACGTCGAGCAACTTCCTGCCGTCGCGCGGCACCGTGCTGCCGAATCCGAACGGCATGATCTCGGACGACCTGTACACGGCCGATGCGAACTTCGACCACTACCGCAAGAAGCAATGGTCGATCGGCTATCAGTTCGAGCACAAGCTGAACCCGGTGTGGACGTTCCGGCAGAACGTGCGCTGGATGCACCTGGCGCTCGACGACGCGTCCGTCTACGGCGGCGGCCTCGACGGCGCGGACCCGACGATGGCGACGATGACGCGCTACGCGGGCCTGTTCCAGTTCAACTACAGCCGCTTCGACGTCGACAACCAGGCGCAGGCGAAATTCACGACAGGCCCGTTGAGCCACACACTGCTGTTCGGCTTCGACTACAACCGGCAGACGACGACCGACAGCGAATGGCTCGCGAAGGGGCCCGGCCTGAACCTGTACCGGCCCGTCTACACGCCGATTCCGGCCGACATCTTCAGCGGGCCGAACGCGTACCCGCGCACCGACACGAAGACGACGCTCAACGCCTTCGGCCTGTACGTGCAGGACCAGATCAAGTGGCAGCGCTGGGTGCTCACGCTCGGCGGCCGGCAGGACTGGACGCGCACGTCGCAGGACGACATCGCGAACTCGGCGAGCTTCAAGCAGAACGACCACGCGTTCAGCGGGCGCGTCGGCCTGACCTATCTCGGCGATTACGGCCTCGCGCCGTACCTCAGCTATTCGACGTCGTTCAATCCGCAGATCGGCGTGAAGCTCGCGGGCGGCGGGCTCGCGACGCCGACCAAGGGCCGCCAGATCGAGGCTGGCCTGCGCTGGCAGCCGCCGGGCAAGAACCTGATGCTGAACGCGGCCGTCTACCAGATCAACCAGACGAACGTCGCGATGAGCAATCCGAACGATCCGACGAGCAGCACGTTCGTGCAGGTGGGCGAGGTGCGCTCGCGCGGCGTCGAGCTGAGCGCGGTGGGCAACCTGTCGCGCGAGCTGTCGGTGATCGCCGCGTACGTCTATCAGGACGTGAAGAACGTGCAGGCGAATGACAACACGCTGAACAAGTGGCCCGTCGACGTGCCGCGCCCGCGCCAGATCGCGTCGCTGTGGGCCGACTGGACGTGGCGCAACGGGCCGCTCACGGGCTTCGGCGTCGGCGCGGGCGTGCGCTACATGAGCGCGGCGGCGGGCGCCGCCGACAACTCGCTGACGGTGCCGAGCTACACGCTGTTCGACGCGGCGCTGCACTACGAGCTGCGCAACTGGCGCTTCGCGCTCAATGCGACGAACCTGTTCAACCGCCGCTACGTGGCCGGCTGCCAGTCGGATTCGGTGTGCATGTACGGCAACCAGCGCACCGTGATCGCGACGGCGAAATACAACTGGTAAGCGCGTTTCATCATCCCATGGGCGGCGCGGCCGCGCGCCGCCCGAACGAGAGGACAACACCGCGATGGCAAGGAAGAAACTCGTCTACATCTGGTCGCTGAGAAACGCCGCCGCCGACAAGGCGGGGCAGCAGGTGGACTACAAGGGCGGCGCGCGCTACATGAAGTCGGTGCTCGAATCGCTCGTCGACGCATTGAACGACACCGAGCTCGGCGAAGCGTACTCGCTCGAGCGCGTGATCTACGACGACGACGCGGGCTCGCCGCTCGACCGCGAGAAGCTCGCCGAGTACGGCTTCGCATACGAGCCCGGCAAGCGCTGGTTCTATCCGCCCGAGCTGCGCGTGCAGGGCCGGCTCGTCAACGATCTGCTGCTCGCGATTCCGTCCGAGTACCGGCGCGAGCCGCTCGCGTCGCCCGCGCGCCCGGCGGGCAAGCGCGCGTTCGAGGCGCGCCTGCGCGAGGCGCTCGACGCGCTCGGCGCCGATCTCGTCGTGCTCGACGGGCTGCTCGTGATCCTCGACGAGCTCGTGCGCCCGGGCGCGCCGTATTGCCGGCGCATCGTCAACATTCATCCGGGCATCACGCGCGCGGAGTCGCCGTACGAGCGGCGCGGCGCGTACGCGACGCTCGACGCGCTGTTCGGCGCGCGCGGGCAGAAGGTCGTCGACTGGACGACAATGCGGACCGTGCCGGTCGAGCCGCTGCGGATGACGGGCGCGTCGTTCCATTACGTCGACAACGGCGTCGATTCCGGCGAGGTGATCCACGACGTGCTGAACACCGAGATCGACCCGGACGACACGATCCTCGAGCTGCGCTGGAACAACTTCAACCGCAGCCTGTTTCCGGCGCTGCACGAAGGGCTCGCGATCATGGCGGGGCTCGACGCGCGCGTGGCGTGAGCGCGGGCGGGGCGGCGACCTGTCCGGCGCCCGCGCGCGAGACGCGCACGGGCGCGCCGCGGGTGCGGCCCGCCCGCTTCACGGGAATCCGTCCGCACGATGGCGCGGCGAACGCGCGGATGACGGCTCAGGCGACGTTGACCGTCGGGTCCCACTTGACATACCCGGCGAGCACCTGCTTTTCGCCGCTGTCGTCGAGCGTAAACAGCGCGGCCCACACGTAGAAGTTCTTGGCCTGTCCTTGCTGGGCCACCTTCGCGTCGCAACTCGAAAAGGCCACCGGCGCGGTCGTGAACGGATAGCCGTTGGACGGGGTCGGCTGCGCCGCGTTCTGGAGCTTGATCACCTCCACGTGGGAAGGATCGAGATGCGGATCGCCGCCCGTCAACCTGTAGATGAAGGCGGCATATTCGGAATTGTCGCTCGTGCTCGCGCAGAAGAACGACAGCGTGTCGCCGACGTGAGCGTTGAGCGTGATGTTGCCGGGATCGTTGCCGACGCTCCAGCCGCGCGGGTCGTCGGACGACATGTAGATGTACTTGTGGCCGATCGACGTTGCCGTGTCCGGCGTTTGCCCAAGCTTTTTCTCTTGCGCCTTGAGCTCGTCGATGATCGCGGCGACGTCTATCACCGTCATGACGTTGATTGTGATGTGACTCGACGCGCGCGCGCTGTCGACTCTCGAATTGACCGTGACCATGATCCACCTCGTTCCGATGTGAAGTATCCGATTTTCCGTCGAGCATCGCGCGGCGCGATGGGTGATTCGCGATCGCCATCCTGGCGAATGCCGCCCCGTGCTCGCTGTCGCCGGCGATGCGTGCCGACGATATGACCATGCTAGGAAGGCGCGAATCGATGCGCCATTACACGGAATTACACCCGTGCCTTCGAGGCGGTCGCGCGGGGGCTACAGCGCGTCGAGCGCGAAAAGCGCGGCCGCCGCACGCGGATTCGACGGCCAGTACGCGTGCAGATACGTCGCGACGATCGGCCCGTGCCGATACACCGCTTCGCCCGCCGCGCCGTCGTCCGGCCGCGTCGCGGCGGCGACGGGCGCGAGCGGCGTCGCGAAGCGCGAATAGTGGAACGTGTGGCCGGTCATCGCGCCGAAGCGCGTCGCGAGGGTCTGCATGCCGAGCGCGGCGAAGCGCCGCTGCATCGTCGCGTGGCCGGGCACGAGGCCGAGCATCGGCGTCGTCGCGCCGTCGGCGTCGGTGAGCGTTTCGCTCAGGTACAGCATCCCGCCGCACTCGGCGACGACGCGCCGGCCCGCCGCGACGTGCGCGGCGATCGAGCGCGCGGCCGTCGCGTTCGCCGCGAGCCGCGCCGCATGCAGCTCCGGATAGCCGCCCGGCAGATAGAGCGCGGCGGAACCGTCGGGCACTGGCTCGTCGGCGAGCGGCGAGAAGAATGCGAGCTCGGCGCCGAGCGCTTCCAACTGATCGAGGTTCGCCGGATAGATGAACGAGAACGCCGCGTCGCGCGCGATCGCGATCCGCCTGCCGGCAAGGGGCGGTTCGGCGCGCGCCGCGCCGGCCGATGCGCCGGACGCGCCGCCGCCGTGCGCCGGGCGATTTGCCGCCGCATTCGCTTCGTTGGCGGAGTCGACGGGGGGCATCGCCGCCGCGGCATCGTCGCGGTCTGCGGCCACGCTTGCCGCCGACGGCGCGCGACGATGGCCGCGCGCGGCATCCAGCGTCGCAACCGTTCCGCCGCCGTGGTCGTCGACATTCGCATCGTCGCCGAGCGCGAACTCGACGACGGGCGGCAGATCGGCGAGCGCGGTGCGCGCGATCGCGTCGGCCGCGCGGTCGAGCCGCGCGTCGAGATCGGCGACGTCGTCCGGCTGGTGCAGCCCGAGGTGGCGCTCCGGCAGCGCGATCTGCGCATCGCGCGGCAGGTGGCCGAGCCAGCGGATCGACTCGGGCAGCGCGCTGCGCAGCAACCGCGCATGGCGCTCGGAGCCGACGCGGTTCGCGAGCACGCCGTGAAACGGCACGCCGGGCCGGAAATGCACGAGCCCGAACGCGAGCGCGGCGAAGGTCTGCGCCATCGATTGCGCGGCGATCACCGCGGCGACGGGCACGCCGAACGCCTGCGCGAGATCGGCGCTCGACGGCGTGCCGTCAAAGAGCCCCATCGCGCCTTCGATCAGGATCACGTCCGCTTCGGCCGCGGCGCGCGCAAGCAGCGCGCGGCAGCCGCGCTCGCCGACCATCCCGAGATCGAGCGAATAGACGCTCGCGCCGCTCGCGCGCGCGAGCAGCATCGGATCGAGAAAATCCGGGCCGGTCTTGAACACGCGCACGCGCCGGCCGAGCCGCCGGTGATGGCGCGCGAGCGCCGCCGTCACCGACGTCTTGCCCTGGCCGGACGCGGCGGCGGCGACGAAGAGCGCGGGGCAGGCGGGCATCGCGTCAGAACTCCACGCCGCGCTGCGCCTTCACGCCTTGCTCCTTGTACGGATGCTTGACGAGCCGCATCTCGGTGACGAGGTCGGCCGCGTCGACGAGCGCGTCGGGCGCGTGCCGCCCCGTCACGACGACGTGCAGCGCCGGATCGCGCGCGGCGAGGGTCGCGAGCACTTCGTCGAGCGGCAGGTAGTCGTACTTGAGCACCGTGTTCAGCTCGTCGAGGATCACCATCCGGTAATCGCCGCTTTCGATCATCCGGCGCGCCTCGTCCCAGCCGCGGCGCGCGGTCGCGATGTCGGCGTCGCGGTTCTGCGTGTTCCACGTGTAGCCGTCGCCCATCGTGACGAAATCGCATTGCGCGTGCGCGCCGAGAAAGTCGCGCTCGGACGTGTGCAGCGCGCCCTTGATGAACTGCACGACGCCCGTTTTCATGCCGTGGCCGAGCATGCGCACGGCCATCCCGAACGCGGCCGTGCTCTTGCCCTTGCCGTTGCCGGTATGGACGATCAACAGCCCCTTCTCGACGGTCGCGGCCGCCTGTTTCTTCTCGTGGCCCGCGCGGCGGCGCTCGGCCATGCGTTGATGCGATTCGGAATCGGTTTTCATCGGCTGAAGTCCTGTGAGTCGTGGGGTTCGTGAATCGGAAGACGTCGCGAGGCGCGCGTCACAGCGGGCCGGCGAGCGCGGCCGTCACGCCGTCGAGCGCGAGCTTGCGCACGATGAGCGCGCCGTTCGGCGCGGCGAGCAGCGCGCACGGCTCGCAAACGCCGTCGACGCCGAAGCGCGCGCGTGCGGCCGCGCACGGCGGCGCGCGCGCGGCGAGCGACGCATCGCGGCCGAGGCGAGCGAGCCGGGCGAGCCGGGCGAGGTGCGCGGCGATCTCGTCGCGCGAGAACGCCGCGAGCGGCCAGCCGTGGCGCGCGCAGCATTCGACGAGGCCGGGCTCGCGCGCTTTCGCGTCGAGCGTCGCGACGACGCCGACAGCGGCGAACGACGCCCCCGGCAAACGCGCGAGCGCCGCGCGGATCGCGGCCTCGATCGCGTCGGCGGGCCGTCCCGCGCGGCAGCCGATGCCGAGCGCAACGCGCATCATCGGCGGGCCGCGCGCGCATCGCGCTCGCGCGGGTTGCGGCTGCGTGAATCGGAAGAAGTCATGCGGTTTCGGCGATCGACGGCCGGCTGCCGGCCGGTTGTCGAATGGCATCGGTTGCGTGGATGGCGCGCCCGTTTCCGCCTCCCGCGGAAAACCCGGCGTTCGGCGAGCGCGGCTCGCCCCGTGCGTCGGCCGGTATCCGGGCTGACCGCTTGCCATCCCGCCGCCTTCCCGTCCGTGAGGACAGTGGCGCGAAGGCGGGATGCGCGACGCGCGTCGGCGCGCGTCGCAGGCGGCGTACCGTTGCGGGGGCAGCACAGGCTGCGCGGGCTGGCCGCTTCCTGTTTCCCGTTTGCCCGGGCGCGCGAGTGCGCGCCCGGGCACCGAACGCGCGCATACGATAGCACAGCGCCGGCCGCGCGGCCTGCCGAGCCGCTTCGCCGCGCGGCCCGCGCCGATCGCGCGCGGCGGCGCCCCGGCGCAGCCTTGGCGGAACCTTTTGTCCGCCTTGACGCGCCGCGTCCGCACGGCCTACACTCGCTCGCGTTTCGGTGCTCGCATGCGGCTTCTGTCGCACGCAGTCAAACGGGAAACAGGGAGCGCCGCCGCATCGCGGTTCGCCAACCTGTGCTGCCCCCGCAACGGTAAGCGAAGGCATCGCGCAAGCGGTGCGACGCCGGCTTCTCCGCGTGCCTGACGGCATGCGCGGCCAACCACTGGACGCATCGCGTCCGGGAAGGTGAAGCGGCGTTTTCGTCAGCCCGGATACCGGCCGAGACACGGGGGTCGTTCGCCGGTCGCGCGCATGCGCCGCACGGCGGCGAGCGGCTCCGGGGTTCAGCGCCGCGGGGAGGCGGCGTGTCGTCCACGGCTGCATCGCGCCGCTTGTCGCGGCTCGCCCGTTTCATCCCCGTCCGTCGCCGCGCGCTTCGGCGCGCGCCGCGCATGTCGCAGGCATCTGCAGATGCGCGCATCGCGGACGCGCACGTCGCGGACGCGCATGTCGCGAACGCGCATGTCGCGAACGCATGCCGGCGCGCGGACGGCCGATGGACGAAGCGGGGGGCACGCGCATCGCGCGCGATGCCGCGCGTGTTGGCATTCACCTTGTTTGTCGACCGTTCGCAAAGGGAGCGTCATGCTCAAATCGTTTCTCCGTCTCTTCAACGACAGCCCCGTCGAGCTGCGCAGCAAGATCGTCGGGATCTACGCGATGCTGATCGCATTCAACGTCGGCGCGTGGATCTGGGCGTTCGCCGCGTTTCACGGCCAGCCGGTGCTGCTCGGCACCGCGCTCCTCGCGTATACGTTCGGGCTGCGCCACGCGGTCGACGCCGATCACATCGCCGCGATCGACAACGTCACGCGCAAGCTGATGCACGAGAAGAAAAACCCGCTCGGCGCGGGGCTCTTCTTCTCGCTCGGCCATTCGAGCGTCGTGATCCTGATGACGGTCGCCGTCGCGCTGACGGCCGCGACGCTCGCCGAGCGTTTCGAAGGGATGAAGGCGTGGGGCGGCGTGATCGGCACGAGCGTGTCGGCGTTCTTCCTGCTCGTGCTCGCGTTCGCGAACCTGCTGATCCTGATCTCGGTGTACCGGACGTTTCGCGCGGTGCGGCGCGGCGAGCCGCTCGTCGAGCAGGATCTCGACATCCTGCTCAACCGGCGCGGCTTCTTCGCACGGATCTTCCGGCCGCTGTTCGCGATCGTGTCGCGCAGCTGGCACCTGTATCCGATCGGCTTCCTGTTCGGCCTCGGCTTCGACACCGCGACCGAGATCGCGCTGTTCGGCATCTCGGCGACGCAGGCGCACGGCGGGCTGTCGTTCTGGTCGGTGATGGCGCTGCCCGTGCTGTTCACCGCGGGCATGACGCTCGTCGACACCACCGACGGCATCATGATGATGGGCGCGTACCGCTGGGCGTTCGTGCGGCCGATCCGCAAGATCTACTACAACATGACGATCACGTTCGTGTCGGTGCTCGTCGCCGTGGTGATCGGCGGCATCGAGGCGCTCGCCCTCATCGGCGGCAAGCTCTCGCTCAAGGGCGGCCTGTGGGATTTCGCCGCGATGGCGGCCGAGCACTTCGGCATGCTCGGCTACTTCGTGATCGGCCTCTTTGCCGCGAGCTGGATCGTCTCGGCGCTCATCTACCGGATCAGGCGCTACGACGATATCGAGGTGACGATCTCCGTGTGACGTTTCCCCGTCAAGTTCCGCATGACCCGCGCGCGTTCGCGCACCGCCCTTACACTGACCCGATACCGACCAACGGAACCACCATGCAGATGCGCAAAATCCCCGTGACGATCGTCACGGGCTTTCTCGGCAGCGGCAAGACGACGCTCTTGCGCCACATCCTCCGGCATGCGGGCGGCCGCCGGATCGTCGTGATCGTCAACGAGTTCGGCGAGCTCGGCATCGACGGCGAGATCCTCAAGGGCTGCGGCATCGGCTGCGACGAAACCGGCCGCGAAGCCGACGGCCAGCTCTACGAGCTCGCGAACGGGTGCCTGTGCTGCACCGTGCAGGAAGAGTTCTACCCGGTGATGGAAAAGCTCGTCGAGCGCCGCGCGGAGATCGACCACGTGCTGATCGAGACGTCCGGCCTCGCGTTGCCGAAGCCGCTCGTGCAGGCGTTCAACTGGCCGTCGATCAGGAACGGCTTCACGGTCGACGCGGTGCTGACCGTCGTCGATGCGCCCGCCGCCGCGCTCGGGCAGTTCGCCGAGAACCCGGTCGCCGTCGACGCGCAGCGCCGAGCGGACCCGAACCTCGATCACGAATCGCCGCTGCACGAGCTGTTCGCCGATCAATTGGCGTCCGCCGATCTCGTGATCGTCAACAAGACCGATCTGCTCGACGACGCGGCGCTCGCGTCCGTCGAGACGGCGATCCGCGAGGAGGTGCCGCCGCAGGTGAAGCTCGTGCGCGCGCAGCGCGGCGAACTCGATCTCGCGACGCTGCTCGGGCTGAACGCCGCGTCGGAAGAGACGATCCATCTGCGCCACGATCATCACGGCTCGGCCGACGATCCCGACCATCATCACGACGAGTTCGATTCGGTTGTCGTCGAGGCGCGCGCGGGGTCGCGCGAGGCGGTGCTCGACGCGCTCGCGGCGCTCGTCGAGACGCACACGATCTATCGCGTGAAGGGCTTCGCGGCGCTGCCCGGCGCGCCGATGCGGCTCGTCGTGCAGGGCGTCGGCCGGCGCTTCGACAGCTATTTCGACCGCCGCTGGCGCGAAGGCGAAGCGCACCGGAGCCGCTTCGTGCTGATCGGCGAGGGGCTTGACGCGGCCGCGCTGCAGCGCGCGTTCGACGCGGCGCTCGCCGCGCGCGGGCAGCCCGCGTGATGCGGCGGTAAGCGCAAGTGGAGCGGGAGTAGAGCGATGCATCTGTTGCGCACGACGCCTGGCGGCTTCGTCGACGATACGGCGGGCGTCGTCCGGATCGACCAGCGTCCGGCCGACATCGTGATCCTCAGCTCGGCCGACACGACGCTGTCGCTGCTCGCGAGCGTCGTGCCGACGCTCGGCGGCGGCTTTCCGAGCGTGCGGCTCGCGAACGTGACGTTCCTGAGGCAGCCGGCGTCGGTCGATTTCTACGTCGACGACGTGCTGCGGCACGCGCGCGTCGTCGTGATCGATCATCTCGGCGGCGAGGCGTACTGGCCGTACGGGATCGAGCAGGCGGTCGCGCTCGCCGGGCGCGCCGGGCAAAAGCTCGCGATGTTCTCGGGCGACCTGCAGGAAGACCCGAACCTGATCGCGAAGAGCACCGTCGAGCCCGAGCTGTGCCGGCTGTGGTGGCGCTATCTGCGCGAGGGCGGGCCGGCGAACGCGCAGGCGCTGCTGCGCAGCATCGCGCATCACGGGCTCGGCGTGGGCGACGCGCCCGAGCCGCCGCGCCCGCTGCCCGCCGCCGCGCTTTATCATCCCACGCTCGCGAGCCCGAGCCTCGACGACTGGCGCGCGCGCTGGCGCGAGCATGCGCCGGTGGTCGCGATCCTCTTCTACAAGGCGCACTGGCAGGCCGCGAACACCGCGGTGTTCGACGCGCTCGCCGACGCGCTCGCGCGCGCCGGCCTGAATCCGCTGCCGATCGCGGTGACGTCGCTGAAGGACGCGATGAGCCGGGCGGTCGTCGATGCGCTGTGCGCGGACGCGAACGTGTCGCTCGTGCTGAACACGACCGCGTTCGCCGCCGGCGCGCTCGACGCCGCCGAGCCCGAGGCGCTCGCGGGCGATGCGCCCGTGCTGCAGGTGATCCTGTCGGGCGGCAATCGCGACGCGTGGCTCGCCGACGCGCACGGGCTGAACGCGCGCGACATCGCGATGCACGTCGCGCTGCCCGAGGTCGACGGCCGGATCGTCACGCGCGCGGTGAGCTTCAAGGGGCTCGCGTACCGCTGCCCGCACACCGAGGTCGACGTCGTGCGCTACCAGCCGGACGACGAGCGGATCGCGTTCGTCGCCGAGCTGAGCCGCCGCTGGTGCCGGCTGCGCACGCTCGACAACGCCCGCAAGCGCGTCGCGCTCGTGCTCGCGAATTATCCGGCGAGCGAAGGGCGGATCGGCAACGGCGTCGGGCTCGACACGCCGGCGTCCGCGCTCGCGGTGCTCGCGATGCTGCGCGACGAAGGTTACCGGATCGGCGAGCTTCCCGGCGACGGCGACGCGCTGCTCGCGCGCATCACCGAGGGCGTGACGAACGATCCGTCGACGCGCGCGCTGCGCCCGGCGTTCCAGAGCTATTCGCTCGACGATTACCTGCGCCGCTTCGCGCAGTTGCCGGACGCGGCGCGCGATGCGCTCAACGAACGCTGGGGGCCGCCCGAGGCCGATCCGACGCTGCGGCAGCGGCGCTTTCCGATCGCCGGCTGGCGCGCGGGCCACGTGTTCGTCGGCGTGCAGCCGTCGCGCTCGCGCGGCAGCGACGACTACGCGAACTACCACGACGCCGATCTCGTGCCGCCGCACGCGTATCTCGCGTTCTACTTCTGGCTGCGCGACGCGTTTCGCGTCGACGCGCTCGTCCATGTCGGCAAGCACGGCAATCTCGAATGGCTGCCCGGCAAGAGCGTCGCGCTGTCCGATGCGTGCTGGCCCGACCTGATCCTCGGGCCGATGCCGCACCTGTACCCGTTCATCGTCAACGATCCGGGCGAGGGCAGCCAGGCGAAGCGGCGCGCGCAGGCGGTGATCGTCGATCACTTGATGCCGCCCCTCACGCGCGCGGAGAACTACGGGCCGCTGCAGGATCTCGAGCGGCAGGTCGACGAATACTACGACGCGCTGATGGTCGACCCGCGTCGCGCGAAGGTGCTGCGCGAGACGATTCTCGCGACGATCGTCGAGCACAAGCTGCACGAGGAGCTGAGCATCGCGCCGCCCGCCGGGCGCGACGCGGAGGACGCGCTGCTCACGCGCGTCGATGCGTGGCTCTGCGAGCTGAAGGAGGCGCAGATCCGCGACGGGCTGCACACGTTCGGCAGTTCCCCGCGCGGCCGGCAACGCCGCGACACGCTGGCGGCGCTCGCGCGCTTTCCGTCTGGCGACGGCCGCGGCGAGCACGCCGGGCTGATCGGCGCGCTCGCGCGCGATCTCGCGCTCGGCGAATCGTTCGATCCGCTCGCGTCCGACTGGGCCGCGCCGTGGACGGGCCCCCGGCCCGCCGCGCTCGGCGCGGTGAGCGACGAGCCGTGGCGGCATGCGGGCGACACGCGCGAGCGGCTCGAGGCGCTCGCGAGCCGGCTGATCGAGCGGCTGGGCGGCGATGAGCGCGATGAGAGCGATGCGCCGGACGGCGCGGCGCGCTTCGTCGCGCCCGGATACGTCGCCGCGCACTGGCCGCACACGCACGCGGTGCTCGAGCGCATCGCGCGCGACGTGCTGCCGCGCCTCGACGCGTGCGGCGACGAAGAACTGCGCCAGTTGAGGCGCGGCCTCGAAGGGCGCTTCGTGCCGCCGGGGCCGAGCGGCTCGCCGTCGCGCGGCCGGCCGGACGTGCTGCCGACGGGGCGCAACTTCTACTCGGTCGACACGCGCGCGGTCCCGACGCAGGCCGCGTGGACGATCGGCCTCAAATCGGCGCAGCAACTGGTCGAGCGCCACCTGCAGGAGCACGGCGACTACCCGCGCGCGGTCGGCCTGTCGGTGTGGGGCACGGCGACGATGCGCACGGGCGGCGACGACGTCGCGCAGGCGCTCGCGCTTCTCGGCGTGCGGCCGAAGTGGGCGCACGGCAGCCATCGCGTGACCGATTTCGAGATCCTGCCGATCGAGATCTTCGACCGGCCGCGGATCGACGTGACACTGCGCGTGTCCGGCTTCTTCCGCGACGCGTTCGCGAATGTGATGCATCTGTTCGATGCGGCCGTGCAGGCGGTGGCCGAGCTCGACGAACCCGAGCACCTGAACCCGGTGCGCGCGCGCGTGCGGCGCGAGGCCGACGCGCTCGTCGCGCGCGGCATGCCCGCCGACGAGGCGCGCCGGCGCGCCGGC
This sequence comes from Burkholderia thailandensis E264, assembly GCF_000012365.1. Taxonomy (NCBI): domain Bacteria; kingdom Pseudomonadati; phylum Pseudomonadota; class Betaproteobacteria; order Burkholderiales; family Burkholderiaceae; genus Burkholderia; species Burkholderia thailandensis. Next base: position 2,738,112 of record NC_007651.1, on the reverse strand, counting down.
TGGCGCGTGTTCGGCGCGCGGCCGGGCGGATACGGCGCGGGGTTGCAGGAGCTGATCGACGGCCGCCGCTGGCAGACCGACGCCGATCTCGCGCACGCGTACCGGAACTGGGGCGGCTACGCGTACGCGCAGAACAGCGCGGGCGAAGCCGCGCACGACGCGTTCGGCGCGCGCCTCGCGACGATCGACGCCATCGTGCAGAACCAGGACAACCGCGAGCACGACATCCTCGATTCGAACGACTACTATCAGTTCCAGGGCGGCATGGCGGCGGCGGTGCGCCACGCGTCGGGCCGGCAACCGGGGCTTTATCACGGCGACCACAGCAATCCGGCCGCGCCGCGCATGAATACGCTGCGCGAGGAGATCGCGCGCGTGATCCGCTCGCGGGTCGTCAATCCGAAGTGGATCGACGGCGTGAAGCGGCACGGCTACAAGGGCGCGGCCGAGATCGCCGCGACCGTCGACTATCTGTATGGGTACGACGCGACCGCGCGCGTGATCGCCGATCACCAGTACGCGCTCGTCGCCGGCGCATATCTGCACGATCCCGACACGCGTGCGTTCCTCGAGCGCCACAATCCGCATGCGCTGCACGGGATCTGCGAGCGGCTCGTCGAAGCGATGCAGCGCGGCCTGTGGCAAGCGCCGGGCGCGCACCGCGACGCGATCGAAGGCTATCTGCTCGCGAGCGAGCAACGCCTCGAAGGCGGGCGGCGATGAGCGGCGCGGCGGGCGGCGCGCGGCTGGCGCGGGCGGCGAACGCCGGGGCAGGCGCCGCGCGCACGGCGTCGGCATCGTCGTCGGCTATGATGCGGCGCGCGCATGCTGTGCGCGGCCTTCGCCGTGCGCGTGCGCCCGCCGGCGTGCGCGCGGCGCGAAGCGCGCGGACCGGCCGATCGCCGCGACTGGCTGAACCGACGCATTCGACGCCTCCAACGCCTCCTGCATCTCGGCCGCATTCGGGATCGCCGGCGTACTCGACGCAGCCGAGGCAAACGTCACCATCACGGGAACTCAGGTGAACCAAACGAACGAAGCCGTCTCCGACGACCGCGCATTGCCGGCCGCCTATCCGTTTTCCGCGCTGATCGGCCAGGCGGCGTTGCAGCAGGCGCTGCTGCTCGTGGCCGTCGATCCGGGCCTGGGCGGCGTGCTCGTCGCCGGCCCGCGCGGCACCGCGAAGTCGACCGCCGCGCGCGCGCTCGCCGAGCTGCTGCCCGAGGGGCGCTTCGTCACGCTGCCGCTGTCGGCCACCGACGAGCAGGTGACGGGCTCGCTCGATCTCGCGAGCGCGCTCGCCGACAACGCGGTGCGCTTCTCGCCCGGCCTCGTCGCACGCGCGCATCTCGGCGTGCTGTACGTCGACGAGATCAACCTGCTGCCGGACGCGCTCGTCGACGCATTGCTCGACGCGGCCGCGAGCGGCGTCAACACGGTCGAGCGCGACGGCGTGTCGCACAGTCACGCGGCGCGCTTCGCGCTTGTCGGCACGATGAATCCGGAAGAGGGAGAACTGCGGCCGCAACTGCTCGACCGCTTCGGGCTGATGGTCGAGCTCGCGAACTGCTACGACGCGGCGACGCGGCAGCGGATCGTCAAGGCGCGGCTCGCGTTCGATCTCGATCCGCATGGCTTTCGCGAACACTATCGCGACGCGCAGGCGGCGCTCGTCGCGAAAATACGCGCGGCGCGCGCGGCGCTGCCGGCGCTCGCGTTCGACGATGCCGCGCACGCGCGTGTCGCCGAGCTGTGCATCGACGCGGCCGTCGACGGGCTGCGCGGCGACCTCGTGATGCTGCGCGCCGCGCGGGCGCTCGCGGCGCTCGACGGGGCGGCGAGCGTCGCTGCGGCGCACGTCGAGCGCGTCGCCGCCGACGTGCTGCGCCATCGACGCACGCGGTTCGAATCTCAACCCGAATTTCAACCCGAATTTCAACCCGAATTTCAACCCGGATCTCAGCCGGAGGCTCGGCTCGGGCCTCAGCCCGACTCGCGATCGGGCGGCGGCCACGCGCTGGGCGGGCTCGCGGATGCCGCCGAAGCCGAAGCCGCGCGCGCGCCGACGCCTCGCGACGCGCGGCCGCGCGAGGCGGCCGACGCGCGGTCCGCCGGCGCGAGCGGATCGGCGCATCCCCCTGCGCGCGCGTCGTCCGACGCGGAACGGCGCGCGGCGGGCGATCGCGACGCGTCGCGCGACGGCGGCCGCGGGCCGGCCGTCGACGACGGCGACTGGGGCTATCTGCCACCCGAGCCGGCGGGCATCGCGCCCGTCAAGGGCGTGATCCCGCTGCCGCTAAAAAAACGCTGAGCCATCGGGCGGATGCCGCCGCTGTCGCCGCGCACGCGCCCGACAGCGGGCTTCGATGGCTCGAACGAGGCATGCGGCATGACGATGCGCGCGGCCGCCCCGGCACGCGCATCGCGTGGCGCGCGACGTTCGCGGCGAAGCGCGGCGAGGCGTTGCGCGCCGACCATCTGCGCTATCGGCCGCAGGCCGGCTCGCCGGGGGCGCTGCATTGCTTCGTGCTCGACTGCTCGGCGTCGATGCTGACGGCCGAGCGGCTCGCGCGCGCGAAGGGGCTCGTCGTCGCGCTGTTCGATTCGCTTGCGCGCGAGCGCGCCGACGCGGCGCTCGTGTGCTTCGGCGGCAACTCGGCCGGCGTGCGTTTCGGGCCGGCCGTGCCGCGCTGGTGGAACGAGCGCTGGCTCGCGCCCGTCGGCGCGGGCGGCGGCACGCCGCTCGCGCGGGGCATCGGCGCCGCGACGCGGCTGCTCGCGCGCGCCGCCCGGCGCCGCCCGCGGCAGCAGCGCTGGCTGTGGCTGCTGTCGGACGGGCGAACCACCGAAGCGCCGGCGCGGCCGGCGTTCGCCGACCGGATCGTCATCGTCGACTTCGACGACGCGGCCGTGAGGCTCGGCCGCTGCGAGCGGCTCGCGCACGCATGGGGCGCGGCGCTCGTCACGCCGCAGGCGCTCGAGCGCGGGGGCGGATGAACGACGCGCCGACGGTTGCATGCGAGGCGGCGGTGCGGTGTGCGGGCTGCGTCGGCCGCATCGATCAGGAAACGGCGGCGAACACGCCGGCGCGATGCGCGGGCCGTTCACGCGGGCCGCTCGCGCGATCATGCGCAGGCGGGGCCGCGAGGCGGACGGCAAGGTCGCCGAGACAGCGACACGCGTCACGAGCGCGTCACGACGTGTCACGAAACGCGGCCGCCCGTTGCGCGTGCAAGCGGCTGCCGGTCATCCCGATGTGCGATCATCGACGCGTTTTCTTCCGATCCCCCATCTGAACGGAGCCCCAGCATGCTTGACGAAACGCCGACGATCGAAATCGAGACCGGCCCGAACCCCGCGTTCGCGGTGATCCTGATGCACGGCCTCGGCGCCGACGCGAACGATTTCGTGCCGCTCGTCCCTGAGTTGCGGATCGCGAACGGCCCGGCGGTGCGCTTCGTGTTCCCGAACGCGCCCGAGATCGCGGTCACCGCGAACAACGGCTACATGATGCGCGCGTGGTACGACATCCTGTCGTTCGAAGGCGTGAACCGGCAGGTCGACGAAGCGGGAATCGACGCATCGTGCGCGGCCGTGCGAAGCCTGATCGCCGAGCAGAACCGGCGCGGCATCCCGACATCGCGGATCTTCGTCGCGGGCTTCTCGCAGGGCGGCGCGATGACGTATTCGGCGGGGTTCACGCATCCGGACGCGCTCGCGGGGCTGATCGTGCTGTCCGGCTACGTGCCTTCGCCGCGCTTCATCGACGCGCGGCTCGCCGGCGCGAATCGCACGACGCCGATCTTCGCCGCGCACGGCACGGACGACGACATCCTGCCGATCCGCCTGGGCGAGGCCGCCCGCGATTTCGCGCGCGAGAAAGGCGCGAGCGTCGACTGGCACGCGTATCCGATGCCGCATGCGGTGTGCATCGAGGAAATCGACGCGCTGCGAAGGTGGCTGCATGCGCGGATCGCCGCGCTGCAAGCGGCATGACCCGTCCGCCGTCGCGCCTCGTTCCACGCGTGGCCGGCTTGCTTGCCGTCCGGCGCCTCGGGTGGCGAGCACCGCGAACGGCGGCTCACCTGTCGCGCGTCACGTCTCGCGTGCCACGCGCCGGCTGCCGGACGCGGCGTCTTGCCTCCGACGGCGAAACGGTGGTCGATGTATTGCCCCGCTAGCCGCGCGGGAGCGCGCCGCCAATGTCACGGATGCGAATAGAAGCGATCGTTCTGCGCGCTGCGAGCGCGGCGGTGTGTCCGATGAGGCTTGTTGCGGCGCACGGGATGCCGATGCGGCTTCGCCCGCTGCATGCGCGCCCGAGCCGGGGCGGAGGCCGGTTGCGACGTGACGCCCGTGGGCGTCGTGCCGCCTTCGTCGAAGTGGTAGGTCTGCGTTTGCGCCTGCGCGGCGGGCAACGCGAAGCAGACGAGGGCGATGCACGACAGGAAGCGTTTCATGGCGGCTCCGGGAAGATCGACGCGCTCAGGATACTGCAGTCGCGCGGCGTCGCTCCATCGTCCGATCGTCATATGGCCGCCGTCCGCCGCCGAATGGACGCCGTGCCGCCGGTTGCCTGCCGCTCGACGCGAGCATGCGGGGCCGTGATTTTGTCCACGGACGGTTCCTGCGAAAGGCGCGCGCTCCGCCGCCGATCGGCGGCGACGGGGCCCGGCAACGCGCGCGCCATCGTGCGAAGCCGCAGCCCGGCGTCGACACGACGCATCCGAAAAGAGGCGCGCGCGCCGTGCGCCGAACGGCCCGCGCGGCCGCATGCAAGGGACCGGCCGGCGACGCGCCGGTCCCACGGCCGGCTACCGCGCGGCGATGCGCGGGCCGGCCGCCGCGATCACGCTTGCGCCCACGGTCCGCCCGCGGTCGGCACGTCGCCCTGCGTCCACCATTTCGCGCAATACTTCGCGCCCTGATACATCACGCACGCGCCGCCCGGATACGCGGTCGTCGACGACCACGCCGGCACATTGCCGCCGACGGGCTTCCACACCGCCGCTTGCCCCGGAATATCGCCCTGCGTCCACCATTGCGCCTGATAGGTCGTGCCCTGGTAGGTGACCGTCGCGCCCGCCGTGTAGACCTGCGTCGCGGACCACGGCGCGCCCGGCTGCGGCGTGCCGCCGCCGTCCGAGCCGCCTCCGTAGTTCGGGTCCTGGGTGACGCCCGCGCCCCAGTGGCCGCTCAACTGCTTGAAGACCGACGAGAACGCGTACGGCTGCTGCGCGACGCCCGAGCAGATCGGCGACGCGTACTGCGAGCCGCCGTCGCACGCCTTGTCGCGCGTGATCGACCAGATGCCGACGAAGCCGTAATTGTTGTTCGCGGCCGCCGTCTGCACGCTCTGCGCGTTCGCGAGCGTGAAGGTTTCGCCCGCGACGTCGTTCACGCCGATCATCGGCGTCACGCCGACGAGCTGCTTCAACTGCGCGTCCGTCTGCGGCTTGCCCACCGATTTGTACGCGGTGTCGAGCTGCGAGTAGAGGCCCTGCGCGGCGCTGATCGCGGCCGCTCCCATGTCGATGCCGGACGGGCCGTAATCCATCGTCATGATGTTCACCGCGTCGAGCGCCACGTTGTTCGCGAGCGCCGCATTCAGCACGTTCAGGCCGTCCTGCACGAGGCCCGTGGGCATTGCCGGCAGCGTGAGCGTCACGTGCAGCGGCTTGCCTTTCGCCGCGTAGTCGGCCTGCAGTTGCGCGACCGCCTGGAAGTTGCGCGCGACGGCGGCCGAATCCTGCTGCGACGCGCCCTCGATGTCGAAATCGACGTGCGTGAGGCTGTACGTGTCGATCACGGTCTGATACGCGCTCTTCAGCGCGGCGACGCTCGTGCACGCCTGCATCAACGGCTGGCCGGCCGCGCCGCCGAACGACACCGCGACGTCGCCGCCTTTCGTGCGATACGCCGCGACCGACGTCGCGATCTTGTCGAGCAGGTCGCCCGTCGCGCCGTTGCCGATCGGCTGCACGCCGCCCCATGACGGCACGCACTGGTTGCCGCCCGACACGACGAACGCGAGCATGAATTGCTGGATGCCTTGCCGCACGCCGATCTGGTCGACGAGCGGCGTCGGATAGAGCGTCACGTCGACGTAGGGCGCGTAGACGCCCGCCGCCTGAGACGCGCCCGTCGCCGCGAACAGACAGCCCGCCGCGATCGCGCGCGGGACGATGCGTGACAACATGCTGAAGGTCATTGTTCTCTCCATGTTGATGGGGGGATATGCTGGCCCGCATACCGCCGTCGCGCCGCCGCGCTCGATGGGCGGCCGGCGTTTCGGCTTGCACATCATGGAGGAATCCACCGCATGATGGAATCGTGAGTCGTGCTTTTTATTATCCGGATTCAAGGTTTGGTGGGCGCCTTGATTCGATATCCGAAACGATTGCGGGAATTGAATGCGCGGATGGGGTCGCGGTGCGGACGGGAGCGTCAGGCTCGCGCGGATCGCGGCTCGGGCGCGCTCGGCGCCCGATCGTTCGTGGCCGATTCACGAAGCGACGCGAGCCGAGCGTCGCTTCGCCGTCAGCGATACCAGCGCGGCGTGTACACCCATTCGCGCGCGCCGTCGCGCACGACGCGGCGCGTCGTCGACGAGCCGACGATCACCATCGTGCGCATGTCGACTTGCTGCGCGGACAGCGCGGCGAGCGTCGTCGTCGCGAGCGTCGCGCCCGGGCGGCCGATGTCGCGGCCGAGCACGACGACCGTCTCCGGCGCGCGATGCCGGCGCACGACGTCGAGCGCGCGGTCGAATTGCACGGGCCGTGCGCGCGACACCGGGTTGTAGAACGCGAGCGCGAAATCGGCGGCCGCCGCGTGGTCGATGCGCTTTTCGATGATCGCCCACGGCTTCAGGTTGTCCGACAGCGAGATCAGGCAGAAGTCGTGGCCGAGCGGCGCGCCCGCCTCGGCCGCCGTCGCGAGCGCGGCCGACACGCCGGGCACGATGTCGAGCTCGACGGCCGCCCAGCGCGTGTCGTTGGAGCCGTCGAGCGCTTCGAGCACGGCCGCCGCCATCGCGAACACGCCGGGGTCGCCCGACGACACGACCGCGACCCGCCGGCCCTGCGCGGCGAGCTCGAACGCGTGGCGCGCGCGCTGCAGTTCCTCGCGGTTCTCGGAGAGGTGCAGTTGCTGGTCGGCGCGCAACGGGCCCGCCATGTTCACGTAGGTCGCGTAGCCGACGATGTCGGTCGCATCGGCGAGCGCCGCGCGTGCGGCGGGCGTCATCAGGTCCGCTCGGCCGGGGCCGAGGCCGAGCACCGTCAGGCGGCCGCGCGCGACGCCGAGCGTATCGGCGTCGACGGGCGCGCCGGCGACGGCGATCGCGATGTCGTGCGGCGTTTGCGTCGAGCCGGAGCACGAGCCGGCGCGCGATGCGTCGGCGCGCGGCGCGAGCGCGGCGGGCAGCGCGGCATTGAGCACGCCCGCGGCGTCACACGCGTTCGTTTCGACGAAGCGCAACGGCACGCGCAGCGCGCGCGCCGCGTCGGTCAGCGCGCGATCGGCGATGCGCCGCGCCGGCGCGACGATGGCCGCGAGCGCGAGCGGCGCGAGATCGCGCGCGGCGAGCGCCGCGACGATGCGCGCGGCGAGCGGCGGCAGGTCGGGCGATGCGGCGAGCGCGTTCGCGGCCGCGCTGGCGCGTACGATTGCGTCGTGCTCCGAAACGTTGTCCGCGTCGTCGCCGAGCGCGGCGACGACGCTGCGCGGATGAATCAGCAATTCGCGTGCGCCGCCGCGCGACGCGTGCGGCGTGACGCGGATCGCATGCGCCGCGTGCGCGTCGCGCGGCAGCGCGACGTCGTCGAGCCACCGCGCGTCGCCTTCGATGCGCGTGCTTTCGCCCGCGAGCAGATCGGACACGAAGCGCTTGCCCGCGTCGAGATCGGCGAGCGCGTAGCCTTCGGGCGGATTGAGCATGCACGCGCCGAAGCGCAGCTCGCCGCTCGTCGTGATCGCGGCGGCGACGCCGAGCGTGTCGGCGATCTCGCGCGCGAGCGCGTTCGCGCCCGCGAGGCCGCCCAACAGCGGCACGACCGCGCTGCCGTCCTCGGCAACGGCGAGCACGGGCGGCTCCGCGCCCTTGTCGGCGAGGCACGGCGCGACGCAGCGGATCGCGATGCCGGCCGCAAACAGCGCGACGATCGGCGCGCCGCGCGCGTACAGCTCGCGCAGATGCGGGCCCAGCTCGCGGAACGTCACGTCGGCTTCGGCGCGCCCCGCGAGCGCATGCACCCGAGCGCCGTCGTAGCGGGCCTGGATTCGGCGCGCGGTATCGAGCGCGCCGGGCCCGAGTATCACGATCGCGGGCGCGGCGGTCATCCTTGCCATTTTTCCCCCGGCACGACGAGCAGCGAAAAATACGGCGACGCCATCGGATCGACTTCCGCGAGCGGCACGATCCGCTGCGCGGCCATCGTCGCGCGCTCGACGTACAGCGCGCGGCGCGCGAGCCCGAGCTCGTCGAGCACGCGGCGCACCTTGTCGAAGTTGCGGCCGAGCTTCATCACGACGGCCGCGTCGGCTTTCGCGAGCCGCTCGCGCAATTCGTGCTCGGGCAGCACGCCGGAGAGCACCGAGAGGCTCTGGTTCCGGTAGACGAGCGGCACGCCGAGCACCGCCGCGCCGCCCAGCATCGAGCACACGCCCGGCACGACCTCGGCGTCGTAGCGCGGCGCGAGCCGGTCGTGCAGGTACATGTACGAGCCGTAGAAGAACGGATCGCCTTCGCAGATCACCGAGACGTCGCGGCCCGCGTCGAGATGCGCTGCGACGAGCGCGGCCGCCGTGTCGTAGAAGTCGGCGATCACGGTTTCGTAGCAAAGGGGCGGCGGCAGCGTCTCGGTCGTCACCGGATAGACGAGCGGCAGGTGCGTCTGCGCGTCGCTCAGATGGCCCTCGACGATGCTGAACGCGTTGCCTTTCTTGCCCTTCGCGACGAAATACGCGACGACGGGCGCGGCCTGCAGCACACGCAGCGCCTTGATCGTCAGCAGTTCGGGGTCGCCCGGCCCGACGCCGAGCCCGTAGAGGCGCCCAGTCTTGCGCGTCATTCGGCCTCCGAGGCGAGCGCGTTGACGGCGGCGGCGACCATCGCGCTGCCGCCGCGGCGGCCCGCGACCGCGACGAACGGCACGCCGCGGCTGTCGGCGGCGAGGAGCGCCTTCGATTCGGCCGCGCCGACGAAGCCGACCGGAAAGCCGAGAATGAGCGCGGGGCGGGGTGCGCCCGCGTCGATCATGTCGAGCAGATGGAAGAGCGCGGTCGGTGCGTTGCCGATCGCGACGACGCTGCCCGCGAGATGCGCGCGCCACAATTCGAGCGCGGCCGCCGAGCGCGTGTTGCCGAGCTCGCGCGCGAGCCGAGGCACGTCCGGGTCGCCGAGCGTGCAGATCACCGGGTTGTTCGCGGGCAGCCGCGCGCGCGTGATTCCTTCGGCGACCATCCGCGCGTCGCAGAGGATCGGCGCGCCGGCCGCGAGCGCCGCGCGGCCCGCTTCGCCCGCGCCATCGGAGAACCGCAGGTCGCGGACGACGTCGACCATTCCGCACGCGTGGATCACGCGCACCGCGAGTTTTTCGAGGTCGGGCGGCACGCCCGTCAGATCGGCTTCCGAGCGGATCGTCGCGAACGATTCGCGGTAGATCGCGCAGCCGTCGCGAAGGTAGTCAAGCATCGAGGTCATCCTGAGTGGGCCGCGCGTCGCGCGCGAGCGCGGCGGCGGCCTGGTCGATCGTCAGTTGGCGCGCGACGGCTAGGCCGAAGCCCGTCGCGCCGTCGCGCCGGTAGAGGTCGTAGCGGCCGGCCGCGCTCGCGACGAGCGTGTGCGCGGCCGGATGCGGCAATGCGCATGAGCGCGCGCAGCCCGTCACGTGCACGTCGACGGGGGCGGCGAGGCGCGCGGCGAGCGCGAGCGCGTCGGTTTTCGTATCGGCGGGCGAGCGCGCGCAGCCCGTCGAGCCCGCGCATGCGACGACGTGCGCGAGCGGCGCGCACGCGTCGCACACGAAGCCGAGCGCGGCCAGGCGCGCGAGCGCGTCGGGCGCGGCCGCGCGCGCGACGGCGGGCAGCATCACGCCTTGCCAAGGCGTGATTCGCAGCGTGCCGTCGCCGTGCGAGTCGGCGAGCGCCGCGAGCGCCGCGAGCGCGTTCGCGTCGAGCCGGCCGAGCGGCGGTTGCGCGCCGACGGCGCAGCGCGCCGGGTCGCGCTCGGGGCGGATGCCGAAACGCAGCGTCGCGTCGACGCGCGCGCGCCGCCAGCCGGCGAGATCCGCATCGCGGCGCAGCGCGAACGGCGGCTGCGATTCGGACAGCTTCGATTCCACGTGCGAAAGGAACGCGTCGGGCGGGCACGTCGCGAGCAGGTCGCGCATGCGCGTGGCACCCGCCGGCGCGAGCTCGACGAAGCTCGTCACGAGCGCGCGCACGCACTCGACGGCCTGCGCCGGCGCGATGGTCGCGAGCGCGCCGGTACGCGGCGCGCTCGGCATGACCGGCTCGCCGTCGGCGGGCGGGCAGCCGGCGAGCCCGATCGCGAGCCGGGTGTCGCCGCGCGCGTCGCGCAGCGCGGACAGCCAGATGTCGTGCGGATGGTCGAGCGCGGCGAGCCGTTCGCCGCCGTCGAGCAGCACCGAGAATTTCGGCGACAGCGCGGCGCAGCGCGGCTCGGTCTGCAGCATCGTGAGGAGGCGGGCGGCGAGCGCGGCGCTGTCGACGAGCGTATCGGGGTCGCGCCCGGCCATCGGGCTCAGCATCACGTTGCGCACGTCGTCGCGCGCGGCGACGCAGGCGTCGAGCGACGCCGCGCCCGGGCCGTCCATCAGCGGCCCGAGCCCCGCGTCGATCAGCGCGCGGCTCACGCAAGCCTCGCTGCCGGCCCGCACGCCGCGCAATTGCAGGTTCGCGCGATTGGTGGCCTCGATCACGCCCGAGCCGAATGCACGCGCGGCGGCGGCCACCGCGCGCGCCTGCGCGGCGCCGAGCGCGCCGCCCGGCAGCTTGATCCGGCACAGGCCGCCGTCGCGCGCCGCGACGATGCGCACGAGCCCCGGACACGCGCTCGCGGCGCGCGCGGCGTCAGATGAAAAAACAGCGGCGGAAGGACTCAACAGCGCTCCGGATCAAGCGTCGCGCGGCGGCCCGAGACGGCCGATCCCGCGCGGCAAGCGCGCGGGCGGCGGGCTACGGCATCGGTACACCCCGCCCGATGAAGGCTGGCACGAACGAAACGTCCCGGCAGGTCTCCTGGCTGGCAGGTCGTCATCCGCAGCGGGCCTTCCCGGCAGCCGCGAAAAGGGCGGCGTGGCCAGTGGCGTGGATCGGATGCGGACTCGCTGCTCACAGTTGCGGGGGCAGCCGCAGCGGCGCGGCGCGCCCTGCGTTCCCTCTTGGGCCCCGTGGGGCGCCGGTCGACGGACGCTGTATTATGCCTTTTTTCGCGACGCCCGAGCGCGCAGATGCGCGATGCGGGCGTCGCTTTCAGGATCGACGGGAACACGATGGAGTACGACGGATGACCGCGTGGCTGACGGTGGTTGGCATCGGCGACGACGGCTACGCGGGGCTCGGCCGGCCGGCGCGGCGCGCGCTCGCCGACGCGGCGGTGGTGATGGGCGGCGAGCGGCATCTCGCGATGCTGCCCGCGCGGCACGGCGCCGAGCGCGTGCCGTGGCCGAAGCCGTTCGATCTCGCGCCGCTCTTCGCGCGGGCTCCGGCGCGCGTGTGCGTGCTGGCGAGCGGCGATCCGATGCTGTTCGGCGTCGGCGCGACGCTCGCCAGCACGCTCGCGCCGAACGAGTGGCGCGTGCTGCCCGCGCCGTCGTCGCTGTCGCTCGCGGCCGCGCGCATCGGCTGGCCGTTGCAGGACGTCGATGCGGTGTCGCTCGTCGGCCGCCCGCTCGCGTCGCTTCACCGGCATCTGTATCCGGGCCGGCGCCTGTTCGTGCTGAGCGCGGACGGCGCGACGCCCGCCGCGATCGCCGGCGCGCTCGCCGCGCGCGGCTTCGGGCCGAGCGCGATGACGGTGTTCGAGCATCTCGGCGGCCCGCTCGAGCGGCGCGCCGACGCGCGCGCCGACGCGTGGGGCGACGCGCGTGCGGCGGCGCTGAACGTCGTCGCGATCGAATGCCGCGCGAGCGCCGATGCGCCGCGCCTGGCGCTCACGCCCGGCTTGCCGGACGATGCGTACCGCCACGACGGCCAGCTGACGAAGCGCGATCTGCGCGCGCTCGCGCTCGGGCGGCTCGCGCCCGCGCCGGGCGAATTGCTGTGGGACGTCGGCGCGGGCTCCGGCTCGATCGGCATCGAATGGATGCGCGCGCATCCGAGTTGCCGGACGATCGCGATCGAAGCGCATCCGGCGCGGCAGCGCATCATCGAGCACAACCGAGATGCGCTCGGTGTGCCCGCGCTCGAGCTCGTCGCGGGCCGCGCGCCCGAAGCGCTCGCGGGCCTGCCCGCTCCCGACGCGGTGTTCGTCGGCGGCGGCGTGAGCCGTGAGGGCGTGCTCGACGCGTGCTGGGCCGGGCTGAAGCCGGGCGGCCGCCTCGTCGCGCACGCGGTCACGCTGCAGGGCGAGGCGGCGCTCGTCGCATGGCGCGAGCGGCACGGCGGCGCGCTCGCGCGCGTGTCGGTCGCGCACGCGCAGCCGCTCGGCGGCTTCGACGCGTGGCGGCAGGCGCTGCCCGTCATGCTGTACGACGCCCGCAAGCCGCAGGAGCACGAATGATGCGCGACGAAACCCCCGAGCAGCCGGCGCCGCTGCGCTTCGGCTATACGACGGGCAGCTGCGCGACCGCGACGTCGCTCGCGGCCGCGCGCCTGCTGCTGACGGGCCACGCGAGCGACATGGTCGACATCGTGCTGCCGAAGGGGCAGCACGTCGCGATGCGGCTCGCGTTTTGCCGCGCGACGGACGGCGGCGCCGAGGCGGGCACGATCAAGGACGCGGGCGACGATCCCGACGTCACGCACGGCGCGCTCGTGTTCGCGCGCGTACGGCTCGTTCACGAGCCGGGCGTGCGCTTTCGCGCGGGGCCGGGCGTCGGCACGGTCACGCGCGCGGGGCTCACGATCGGCGTCGGCGAGCCGGCGATCAATCCGGTGCCGCGCCGGATGATGACCGAGCACCTCGCGGCGCTCGCGGCCGAGCACGGTTATGCGGGCGGCTTCGAGGTCGCGATCGGCGTCGAGAACGGCGAGGCGCTCGCGCGGAAGACGATGAACCCGCGCCTCGGCATCGTCGGCGGATTGTCGATCCTCGGCACGACGGGCATCGTGCGGCCATTTTCGTGCTCCGCGTACATCGCGTCGATTCATCAGGGCATCGACGTCGCGCGCGCGAACGGCGTCACGCACATCGCCGCGTGCACCGGCAACGCGAGCGAGGACGCGGTGCGCGCGCGCTACGGCCTGCCGGACATCGCGCTGATCGAGATGGGCGACTTCGCGGGCGCGGTGCTCAAGTACCTGCGCCGCGCGAGCGTCGAGCGGCTCACGCTGTGCGGCGGCTTCGGCAAGCTGAGCAAGCTCGCGGCGGGCCACCTCGATCTGCACAGCCGCCATTCGAGCATCGACTTGCCGCGCCTTGCGCAATGGGCGGGCGAAGCGGGCGCGAGCGCCGTGCTGCAGCACGAGATCCGCGCGGCGAACACCAGCCAGCAGGCGCTGTCGCTCGCGCTCGCGCATCACGTGCCGCTCGGCGACGTCGTCTGTGCGCACGCGCGCCGCGTCGCGCGCGACATCGTGCCGGACGAGGTCGACGTCGAGACGCTCGCGATCGACCGAGAGGGCCGCATCGTCGGCGTCGCGCGATGAGCACGCACCGGGTGTTGCTGCTGGGCGGCACGGGCGACGCGCTGCGCGTCGCGCGCACGCTCGCGCCGCACGACGTGTACAGCCTCGCCGGCCTCGGCAAGGCGCCCGACGATCTCGCGTGCGACGTGCGGGTCGGCGGCTTCGGCGGCGCCGAAGGGCTCGCGCGCCATCTGCGCGAGCATGCGGTCGCGCTCGTCGTCGACGCGACCCATCCGTTCGCCGCGCGGATCAGCGCGAACGCGGCCGCCGCGTGCCGCGCGGCGGGCGTTCCGTATTGGGCGCTGCGCCGTGCGCCGTGGCGGCCGCGGCCGGGCGCCGACTGGCGTTGCGTCGCGGATTGGGCGGGCGTGCTCGCCGCGATCGCGCCGTTCGCGCGGCCGCTTTTCACGCTCGGGCGAGAGCCGCTCGCGCATCTCGACGAGATTCCGCTGCATCAGCACTGGCTCGTGCGCTGCCTCGACGCGCACGAAGGCAACGCGCGCGCGCGCGTGCTCGCCGCGCGCGGGCCGTTCTCGATCGACGGCGAGCGCACGCTCTTCGCGACGGCCGCGATCGACGTCGTCGTCAGCAAGAACAGCGGCGGCGCGGCGACGGAGGCCAAGCTCGAGGTCGCGCGCGAGCGACGTATTCCGGTCGTGATGGTCGGACGGCCGGCGCTGCCGGACGCGGATCGCGAGTTCGGCGATACGGCCGCGCTCGTCGACGCGCTGCGCATATTTCGTGCGGTTGGCGCGCATGGTGCGCATCGTGCGTTTCGCGCATCGTGACGGCCCGCGCGCGGGCCGCCGGCATGGCCGCGGCGCGCCAGCGGCCCGACTTCGCGGATCGGATCGACGCGCGGCGCGCAAGCCGCGTTGCGCGCAACGCGCGCCGTGACCGCAGCCCGTGCCAGCCCGCATCGCGACCGCGCTGCGCCCGGCCGATGCCCGCGACGCGCGGCGCACGATGCGCACTTCGTGGCGTGCGGCGCGCCCTCGAATCGAATCATCGAACGAATGACGGAGTATTCTGAATGACGGTGTATTTCATCGGCGCGGGTCCGGGCGACCCGGAACTGATCACGGTGAAGGGCCAGCGCCTCGTGCGCAACTGCCCGGTGATCCTGTACGCGGGTTCGCTCGTGCCGGCCGCGGTGCTCGACGGCCATCGCGCCGAGCTCGTCGTGAACACGGCCGAGCTCGATCTCGACGCGATCGTCGCGCTGCTCGTGCAGGCGCACGGAAAAGGGCAGGACGTCGCGCGCGTGCATTCCGGCGATCCTTCGCTATACGGCGCGATCGGCGAGCAGATCCGCCGGCTCGCGGCGCTCGGGATTCCTTACGAGATCGTGCCCGGCGTGACGGCGACGGCTGCGTGCGCGGCGGCGCTCGGCGTCGAGCTGACGCTGCCGGGCGTCGCGCAGACCGTGATCCTCACGCGCTACGCGGGCAAGACGACGATGCCCGAGGGCGAATCGCTCGCGAGCCTCGCCGCGCACCGCGCGACGCTCGCGATCCATCTGGGCGTGCGGCATCTCGCGCGGATCGTCGAGGACGTGCTGCCGCACTACGGCGCCGATTGCCCGATCGCCGTGATCTATCGCGCGAGCTGGCCCGACGAGGCGCGCGTGACGGGCACGCTCGCCGACATCGTCGACAAGGTCGCGGGCACGCGCATCGAGCGCACCGCACTGATCCTGATCGGGCGCGTGCTCGACGCCGAGGGCTTCGACGAGTCGACGCTCTACGCGAAGGGGTGAAGGCCGAGGCGCGGCACGCGCGTGCCGCGCGCCGGGTGTTCGGATGAGCGCGCGATAGGCAAGGGCATCGGGGGCGCGCTCGGATCGTCAATGCGGGTGCGCCGCAGGCAGCGTGACGTCAACCGGCTCGCTCTCGTTCCAGAGGCGATCGAGCGCCGTGACCGCGTACCGGTAGTCGCGATCCGCGCGCGCGGCGATATCGACGAACTCCGTTGTCCGAACGGTCGCGAGCAGATGGCGCGCGTCGTGGTCGCTGCACATGTCTTGCCGCCCCGGTTCGTGTCGGTAGATCGCGTACGACGTCGCCGCATTCGAGCGCGGCTTCCATCGCAGGCGCACGCCGTCGGGCGTGCGCTGCGCATGCAGATTCCGCGCGGGCGGCGGCGCTGATCCGCCGAGCGCAGGCATCGCCGGCACGAGCGCCGGGCGCGAGTACCAGGTGCGGTTCACGCGCGTCGTCGCGCCGAGCCGGTCCGCGCGCTCGTCCTTCGCGGAAAAGTAGACGTCGCCCTTCACCTCGGGCGCGGTGCGATTGAACGCCAGATGGCTGCTCAATTCGTCCGGATCGGACCAGCCGGGCGATTGATTCGACGTGCCGACCTTGTAGGCCGCCTGCCCGATGTACAGGTGCACGTCGCGCCCGCGCGCCTCGTTCGCCCACCACGACACGACCTTGTCGTAGTCGGCGGGCGCGAAGCCTCGCGCCCAGTACGCCTGCGGAACGATGTAGTCGATCCAGCGCTCGCGCAGCCAGCGGCGCGTGTCCGCGTACAGGTCGTCGTAGGTCTGCACCGAAGCCGACGTCTGCGAGCCTTGCGGGTCGGTCGCCGCATTGCGCCAGACCGCGAACGGGGAGACCCCGAACTTCACCCACGGCTTCGCGGCCTTGATGCGCCGCGCGAGCGACTCGACGAGGCGATCGACATTGTCGCGGCGCCAGTCGGCGAGCGTCGCGAAGCCCGCGCCGTATTGCGCGTATGCGGACGCATCGTCGAACGCCGCGCCCGCGACCGGATACGGATAGAAATAATCGTCCAGATGCACGCCGTCGATGTCGTAGCGGCCGACCGCGTCCAGGATCGCATCGACGACGAACGCGCGCGCGGCCGGCACGCCCGGGTTGTAATACAGCTTGCCGCCGTAGCGGACGATCCAGTCCGGATGAAGGCGCGCCGGGTGCGTGGCCGCAAGCGCGTCGACCCGCTCGTCCATCGCGACGCGATACGGATTGAACCACGCGTGCAGCTCGAGATTGCGCCGGTGCGCTTCGGCGACGGCGTATGCGAGCGGATCGTAGCCGGGGTCGCCGCCTTGCGTGCCCGTCAGGTATTCCGACCACGGCTCGAACGGCGATGGCCAGAACGCGTCCGCGGTCGGGCGAACCTGCAGGATCACCGCGTTGCGGTTCATGCGCACCGCGTCGTCGAGCCACGCGCTCAGCTCGGCCTGCTGGTCCGCGGCCGGAAGGCCCGCGCGGGACGGCCAGTCGATGTTGGCCACCGACGCGATCCACGTGCCGCGAAACTGGCGCTTGGGCATCGTCTCGTCCGGCCGGCACGCGACTTCGCGCTCCGCGTCCGGCGAAGCCGCGCACGCGCTGGCCGACAGCACGAGCGCGGCTGCGGCGAGTTGACGAAGGCGGGTCGACAGCATGGGCAGGTCCTTGGATCGCGTCGGCGCGTTCAGATGAAGAGATTCCATAGGGACCTCGACGCTCGAAGCGAGTTCCGGACCGGGCGGCACGCGAGCGCCGCCGCTCATGCGCCGCTTCGCGCGACGGTGAGCCGCGGCGGCGCGAGGCGCGCGGCCATTGCCGCCATCACGACGCACACCGCGGCCATGAAGCCCCAGGCCGGCGACAGGTCGGCGACGTTCTGCCGGATCACGCCCGCCGCGAACGGAAACAGGCCCGCGACCAGATAGCCGACGCCCTGGACGAAGCCGGTAAGCGTGCCGGCGTCGGCCGCGCTCGTCGCATGGTCGAGCGCGACGATCAGCGACAGCGGAAACAGCGCGCCGATGCCGAGGCCGAGCAGCAGCGACGCGGGCAGCGCGAAGCCGAGCGGCGCGGCGATCAGCGCGATCAGGCCGACGAACAGCGACGCGATCGCCGCGAACAGCGCGGGACGGCGGTCGGGCAGCCGATCGATGAACGCCGACACGGTGAGCCCCGAGGCGACCTCGGCGAGCGTCACGCCGCCGAGCAGGCCGCCCGCCGCTTGCGGCGACCAGCCGAGCGACATGTAATAGGGCGGCAGCCACGCGAGCACGAGCGTATAGGCGCCCGTGCCGAGGCCGAAGAACGCGGCGAGCAGCCACGCGCGCGCGCCGTGCGCGCGGCGCGCGGCCGGTGGCGCGTGCACGGCGCGCTTTGTCGCGCCGGTCGCGAGCGGCCACAGCAGCGCGGCCGCGACGGCGGGCAGCGCCCAGCCGGCGAGCGCGGACGTCCAGCCGATCGCGCGCGCGGCGAACGGCGTCGCGACGCTCGCGAATACCGCGCCGCCCATGATCGATGTCGAATAGAAACCCATCACGCCGCCCGCGCGCGCGGCGAACTCCGCCTTGATGAACGCGGGCAGCAGCGCCTGCACGGCCGCGATGCCGAGCCCCGCGCACAGCGCGGACGCGAGCAGCACCGCGGGCGCGCTCGCCGCGCCGCGCACCGCGCACGCAAGCCCGATCAGCGCGACGCCGAGCCAGACGCCCGCGCGCACGCCGGCGCGGCGAGCGAGCCACGGCGCGGCGAGCGCGCCCGCACCCATCAGCAGGATCGGCAAGGTCGTCAGCAGGCTCGCCGCGCTGTCGGACAAGCCGGTCGCGCGCTGGATCGCGTCGAGAAGCGGCCCGACCGACGCGAGCACAGGACGCAGATTGAGGCCGACGAGCACGATGGCGGCAAGCCGCCATGCAGGAGAATTAAGCATGGGCATGGATGCGGCGCGTCCGGACGGCTGCCGGGCGCGCGTTGCGTATAATTGTCTCGACATCAAGATAGATTCGACATGTCTCTACGTCAAGATAACTTGGACGAGCAGGAGGGTTAATGGATCGCGCAGCTCATGCGGTCGAGCAGTGGCGCAGCGAGCGCCCGGATCTCGATCCGTCGTCGATGATCGTGCTCGGGCGGCTGCAGGAGGCGGCGCTCGTCATCGCGCGCGACCGGCTCAATCCGCTGTTCGCGCGCTACGGCCTGCAGCCGGGCGAGTTCGACGTGCTCGCGACGCTGCGCCGCAGCGGCGCGCCGTATGCGCTGACGCCGACGGCGCTCTACGACGCGGCGATGATTTCGTCGGGCAGCATGACGAACCGGATCGATCGGCTCGAGAAGGCGGGGTGGGTCGAGCGGCGCGCGAACCCGGCGGACGGGCGCGGCACGCTCGTCGCGCTGACGTCCGCGGGGCGCGCGCTGATCGACGACGCCGTGGTCGCGCACGTCGACAACCAGCGGCGCGTGCTGTCCGCGCTCAGCGCGGCGGAGCAGCGTCAGCTTGCGAAGCTGCTCGACAAGCTGTTGCAAGGGCAGGCCGCCGAAGGCTGACCGTTAGGCGTCGCGCGGCGCGCTCGGCGGTTGGCCGACTCGCCGCATTCGTCAAGCTCGCGGCGCGCACGCGGGCGCCCGGTCGGCGGCGCGCCGCATCGCAGCGCGCTCGCAGGGCAGGCAGCCGCAAGCGCGGCGAAAACACGGCGAGTGCGAAGATGGGACCGAGCGCCGGCCCGCGCCTGCACTCGACCGTGTAGTTGGCGTTGTAGTTGGCCTTGTAATGGGCGTTGTAATGGGCGTTGTAATCGGCCGTGCGTTCAGCCCAGAGACGGTCGGCGGCGCGCCGCGACGAAGCCGTTGAAGAAAGCGGAAGAAGGCGCAACGAAACGCTTACGGCCGCGCCGGAACGTTCAGCCCGCGCACCACCGCCGGCCGCGCGACGAACGCATCGAGCACGCGCGCGACGTTCGGATAGCGATCGAATTCGACGAGCTCGCGCGCCTCGTAGAACCCGATCAGGTTGCGCACCCACGGGAAAGTCGCGATATCGGCGATCGTATAGGCGTCGCCCATGATCCACTGGCGATTCGCGAGGCGGCCGTCGAGCACGCCGAGCAGGCGCTTCGCCTCGCCGACGTAGCGGTCGCGCGGACGCTTGTCCTCGTACTCGCGGCCCGCGAACTTGTGGAAGAAGCCGAGCTGGCCGAACATCGGCCCGATGCCGCCCATCTGGAACATCAGCCACTGGATCGTCTCGTAGCGGCGCGCGGGATCGGCCGGAATGAGCTGGCCCGTCTTCTCGGCGAGATACAGCAGGATCGCGCCCGATTCGAACAGCGCGAGCGGCTTGCCGCCCGGGCCGTGCGGATCGATGATCGCCGGGATCTTGTTGTTCGGGTTCAGCGACAGGAACTCGGGCGACATCTGGTCGTTCGTGTCGAAGCGCACGACGTGCGCTTCGTACGGCAGCCCCGTTTCCTCCAGCAGGATCGACACTTTCACGCCGTTCGGCGTCGGCAGCGAATAGAGCTGGATGCGGTCCGGATGCTGCGCGGGCCATTTCTTCGTGATCGGGAACTCGGAGAGATCGGACATGGATGGACTCGGTCGGTGAATCGATGAAGAAGTCGCGACGCGCCCACGGCGCCAGCCTGGGCGGGCGACGCGATCCGCACAATGTAGCCGATCCCGCGCATTGTTGCTGGCGGCTGCGCGAAACGGCGAAAGCGCGCCGTCGCGTTGCGTCGCGCAGCGTCGAGAGAACGCCATCGTCAGCGGCGGCGAATCGCGTCGCGCAGCGTCGCGTCCGGGCGCGAACGAAGCGCGACACGCAATGGCGCCGCGACGGTGCGGGCCGGCCTTCAGCGCCGCCCGTCCGCCGCCGCATGCTCGCGCAGCACCGCGATGAACGCGCGCAGCTTCGGCGGCACGTGCTTGCGGTTCGCGTAGTAGAGCCACATCGGCGGCAGCGTCCTGCATGCGCCCGGCAGCACCTCGCGCAGCGTGCCGCGGCGCAGGTCGTCCTCGATCCGCTCGCGCATGAACACGAACGCGATGCCCGCGCCCGCGCGCGCGGCGTCGATCACCGCGCCCGTATCCGTGCTGACGAAGCGCCCGGCGACGTCGAGATCGACGTCGCGGCGGCCGTCGCGCAGCGGCCACTTGTGCAGGCGGCCGCTTTTCGGGAAGCGAAAGCGGATGCACATGTGCCGCGCGAGATCGGCGACCTTCGCCGGCGTGCCGTGCTGCGCGAGGTAGCCGGGCGTCGCGACGAGCGCGCACGTGAGCGCGGGCGCGATCTTCACGCCGACCATCCCGGGCTGCAGCCGGTCGGCGAGGCGTATCCCCGCGTCGAGGCGCTCCTTGACGATGTCGACGAGATGATCCTCGTAGCGGATCTCGACGCTCACCTTCGGGTAGCGTCGGAAGAATTCGGCGAGCACGTCGGCCGTCACGACGGATTTCGCGAGATGCAGCGCGCTGATCCGCAGCAGGCCCTCGGGTTCGTCGCGCGCGTCGTTCAGCGCGTCGCGCGCGTCGACGACCTGCCGGTACGGCTGCGCGGTCGCGTCGTAATAGCGCTGGCCGGCTTCCGTCAGGCTCACGCCGCGCGTGCTGCGGCTGAACAGCTTCACTTTCAGCTCGCTTTCGAGCTGGCCGATCGCAAGGCTCACCGCCGCGGGCGTGAGACCGAGCGCCGCGGCCGCGCGCGTGAAATTGCCGTGCGTGACGACGCTCACGAACACATGGAGGCCGCCGAGCGGATCGCGTCGCAGAGTCATTAGAAAAACTTGATACGTTTGTGAGCGGAATGCCGATTCTCTCAGATACCGGCGATCCCTACACTGGCTCGCAGTCGAACCGCACAAGGAGCCGCCGATGTCCGCCGAACTCACGCTCGAACGCGCGCAGCGCATCGTCGATGCAGGCGCGGCGCACGCCGCGCGCCTGAACGGCGCGGGCGCAGCCGTCGCGATCGCCGTCGTCGACGCGGGCGCGCATCTCGTCGCGTTCGCGCGGATGGACGACGCGTTCATCGGCGCGATCGACCTCGCCACGCGCAAGGCGGGCACGGCCGCGCGCTTCCGGATGCCGAGCGCGTCGCTCGGCGCGCTGTCGGCGGCCGACGGGCCCATTCGCTCGATCGAGCACAGCAACGGCGGGCTCGTCACGTTCGGCGGCGGCGTGCCGCTCGTCGACGCGCGCGGACGCTGCGTCGGCGCGGTCGGCGTATCGGGCGGCACGGTCGACGACGACGTTGCGGTCGCGCAGGCATGCGTCGACGCTTTCGCCACTTTTCTGAACGCATCACAAGGAGCAAGGACATGACTGGAAAACGCATTCTGGTGACGGGCGCGGGCTCGGGTTTCGGCCGCGAGGTCGCGCTGCGGCTTGCCGCGAAGGGCCACCACGTGATCGCGGGCGTGCAGATCGCCCCGCAGGTCACTGAGCTGAACGCCGAGGCCGCGCGGCGCGGCGCGGCGCTCGACGCCGTGAAGCTCGATGTGACCTCCGCGCGCGACCGCGCGCAGGCCGCGCGCTGGGATATCGACGTGCTGCTGAACAACGCGGGCGCGGGCGAGGCGGGCGCGCTCGCCGACCTGCCCGTCGATATCGTTCGCGAGCTGTTCGAGACGAACGTGTTCGGCCCGCTCGAGCTCACGCAGCAGGTCGCGCGCGGGATGATCGCGCGCGGGCGCGGCAGGATCGTGTTCGTATCGTCGATCGCGGGGCTCATCACGGGCGCGTACACGGGCGCGTATTGCGCGTCGAAGCATGCGGTCGAGGCGATCGCCGAGGCGATGCACGCGGAGCTTGCCGTGCACGGCATTCAGATCGCCGTCGTCAACCCGGGGCCGTACAGCACGGGCTTCAACGACAGGATGATGGAGACGCCGCGCCGCTGGCTCGACCCGGCGCGCGACGCGGCGACGCCCGAGAAGCTGACGTTCCCGCTCGAGCAGTTCGATCCGCAGGAGATGATCGAGAAGATGGTCGAAGTGACCGAGAGCGAAGGCGGGCTGTTCCGCAACTTGCTGCCCGCCGCCGCGGAGCAGTTCGTGCGCGACGAGCAGGCGCACGCGTGGACGCGCCTTCAGAACGAACGGCGCGGCGCGTGAGCGGACGGAGGACGGCGGGGCGTTGAACGGCGCGTGACCTGCTGCCGCCGGACAGGGCGAGCCGCGCCGTCCGCCGATGCCGATATCGGGACGGCCTGGCGCCACGCGCATCGCGACCGCGTCGGCAGCGGCAGCGGCAGCGGCGATGATCGCCGCGCCGCCGTGGCCGCGCTGCCGCTCGCGGCAGCGCCTTCGGCCGCCCGCCGCAGTCCCCCTTCGAGGCCGCCGCGCCGCTACTGCGGCTTCCGGTAGCGAATCCCGTCGACCTGCGTGCTGACCCGCGTGCCGGCGCGGCCTTCGGCGATCGCGACGATGTCGGCGAGCGAGCCGATCACCGCGTCGTGCCCGGTTTGCCGCGCGAACTCGGCCGCCGCCTGCACCTTCGGCCCCATCGAGCCGGCCGCGAAGCCGAGCCGTTCGAGCGCGTCCGGATGCGCGGCCTCGATCAGCACCTGCGTCGGCTTGCCCCAGTCGAGGTACGCGCCGTCGACATCGGTCGCGATCACGAGCAGGTCCGCCTGCAATTCGCGTGCGAGCAGCGACGCGCATAGATCCTTGTCGATCACCGCCTCGACGCCCGAGAGCTTGCCGTTCGCGTCGTAGCGCGTCGGAATGCCGCCGCCGCCCGCGCAGATCACGATCGTGCCTTTCTCGAGCAGCCACTTGACCGGCCGGATCTCGAAAATGCGGCGCGGGCGCGGGCTCGGCACGACGCGGCGGAACTGGTCGCCGTCGGGCGCGATGTGCCAGCCTTTTTCCTGCGCGAGCCGCTCGGCCTCGTCGCGCGAGTAGACGGGGCCGATGGGCTTCGTCGGATGCTCGAACGCCGGGTCGGCCGGGTCGACCTCGACTTGCGTGAGCAGCGTCGCGAACGGGGCGTCGGGCGGCAGCAGGTTGCCCATTTCCTGTTCGATCAGATAGCCGATCATCCCTTCCGTCTGCGCGCCGAGCACGTCGAGCGGGTAGGGCGCGACCGCGGTGTACGCCGCGCCCTGCAGCGCGAGCAGGCCGACCTGCGGCCCGTTGCCGTGCGCGATCACGAGCTCGTTGCCGGGCGCGATCTGCGCGATCTGCGAGACCGCGATCTTCACGTTCTCGCGCTGCTGGGCCTCGGTCATCGGCTGATTGCGCTGCAAGAGCGCGTTGCCGCCCAATGCGATGACGATACGCATCGTGTTTCTCCTTGTAGTGCGGACGGTGCGGACGGCGAGGCGTCGCGCCGTCCGGTTCGATGGTGCGCGCCGAGCGTCAGATGCCGCCCAGAGTCGACACGAGGACCGCCTTGATCGTGTGCATGCGGTTTTCCGCCTGCTCGAACGCGATGCAGCGCGGCGACTCGAACACTTCGTCGGTCACTTCGATGCCGTCCTTCAGGTGCGGATAGCGCTCGGCGATCTGCTTGCCGACCTTCGTGTCGCAGTTGTGGAACGACGGCAGGCAGTGCATGAAGCGCGTGCGCGGATTGCCCGTCGATTCGATCAGCTTGCGGTTCACCTGATACGGCAGCAGCGCGTTGATCCGCTCGTCCCACGCCTCGACGGGCTCGCCCATCGATACCCACACGTCGGTGTGAATGAAGTCGACGCCCTTGACCGCTTCGTACGGGTCCTCGGTCAGCGTGAGCCGCGCGCCGCTCTCGGCCGCGAACGCCTCGCACTGCGCGATGAAATCGGCGGCGGGCCAGAGCGACTTCGGCGCGCCGATGCGCACGTCCATCCCAAGCTTCGCGCCGATCAGAAGCAGCGAGTTGCCCATGTTGTTGCGCGCGTCGCCGAGATACGCGTAGCTGATGTCGTGCAGCGGCTTGTCGCTGTGCTCGCGCATCGTCATCACGTCGGCGAGCATCTGCGTCGGGTGGTATTCGTCGGTAAGCCCGTTGAAGACGGGCACGCCCGCATGGTGCGCGAGCTCCTCGACGATCTCCTGGCTGAAGCCCCGGTACTCGATCGCGTCGTACATCCGGCCGAGCACGCGCGCCGTGTCCTTCATGCTTTCCTTGTGGCCGATCTGCGACGAAGCCGGATCGATGTACGTGACGTTCGCGCCCTGGTCGTACGCGGCGACTTCGAACGCGCAGCGCGTGCGGGTGGACGTCTTTTCGAAGATGAGCGCGATGTTCTTGCGCAAGAGGCGCGGCTGCTCGGTGCCGCTGTACTTCGCGCGCTTGAGATCCCGCGCGAGGTCGAGCAGATAGCGCAGCTCGCGCGCGCTGTGGTGGATCAGGCTCAGCAGGTTGCGATTGTGCAGGTTGAAGCTCATCTGGTTTCTCCGTGGGTTGTCGGGGGCGGCGGCGCGAGCGCCGTCGCGACGCTTGGCATCAGTAGTCGACGGGATCGCGCAGCACCGGGCAGGTCATGCAGTGGCCGCCGCCCCGGCCGCGGCCGAGCTCGCTCGAGCCGATCGTGATCACCTCGACGCCCGCCTTGCGCAGCAGCGTGTTCGTGTACGTATTGCGGTCATAGCCGACGACGACGCCCGGCTCGATGCAGACCATGTTGTTGCCGTCGTCCCATTGCTCGCGCTCGGCCGCGAAATCGTTGCCGCCCGTCTCGACGACGCGCAGCGCCTTCAGGCCGAGCGCGTGCGCGACGACGTCGATGAACGGCTTGTCCTCCCGCTCGATGTCGACGCCGTAATGCGCGTCGCCGCCCGGGCGCAGCGAGAACGGGACGATCCGGTTCACGACTTCGGGGAAGACCGTCACGAGATCGCGGTCGCAGAAGCTGAACACGGTGTCGAGGTGCATCGACGCGCGCGAGGTCGGCAGCCCGGCGACGATCACGCGCTCGGCGGCGCCCTTGGCGAACAGCGACTGCGCGAGCTGGCCGACCGCCTGACGCGACGTGCGCTCGCCCATGCCGACGAGCACGACGCCGCGGCCGATCGGCATCACGTCGCCGCCCTCGAGCGTCGCCATGCCGTGATCGCGGTCGGGGTCGCCGTACCAGACGTCGAACTTCGCGTCGGCGAACGCCGGGTGGAATTTGTAGACCGCCGCGACGAGGAGCGTCTCCTGCCGGCGCGCGGGCCAGTGCATCGGATTGAGCGTGACGCCGCCGTAGATCCAGCACGACGTGTCGCGCGTGAACATCATGTTCGGCAGCGGCGGCAGCACGAACGACGACTTGCCGAGATAGTCGCGGAACAGCGTGAGCACCTTCGAGCGCTCGGCGCCGGGAATGTCGCTCGCCGCGACGCCGCCGATCAGGAACTCCGCGAGCGCGCGCGGCTCGAGGCTTTCGAGCCACGCACGCACTTCGTCGACGAGGCCGATGCCGACGTTGTCCGGCGTGATCTTGCGATCGAGAATCCACTTGAGCGCGGCCGGGTTCTGGACGGTCTCGGTCAGCAGGTTGTGCATCTCGAGCACCTCGACGCCGCGCTCGCGCATCTTCGACACGAAATCGAAGTGGTCGCGCTTCGCCTGGTTCACCCACATCACGTCGTCGAACAGCAGCTCGTCGCAGTTGCTCGGCGTGAGGCGCTGGTGCGCGAGGCCCGGCGAGCAGACGAGCACCTTGCGCAATTTGCCGACTTCGGAATGGACGCCGACTTCAGGGATGGCTTGGGACATGTTGATTACCTCTTCGATCAAAGGGTGATGAGCCCGCTGTGGAGCGCGTAGGCCGCGGCGAGTGCGGCGGCGGCCGCCGCCGCGAAGATCAGCTTTTCGGCGGCGGTGAAGACCGGCTTGCCGAGCTCGCGCTTCGCCTTCGCGAAGAAGAGCGCGCCCGGCGCGTAGAGAAGGGCGGACAGCAGCAGATACTTGACGCCGCCCGCGTACAGCAGCCACACCGCATACAGCACGGCGAGCGCGGCGACGAAAAGGTCCTTGCGGCGCGCGCGCGCGTCGCCCTCGTAGGTCTCGCCGCGCACGGCGATGAGGAGCGCATAGGCGGCCGACCAGAAGTACGGAATCAGGATCATCGACGTCGCGAGATAGATCAGCGACAGATAGGTGCTCTGCGAGAACAGCGTGATCAGCAGGAACACCTGGACCATCGCGTTCGTGAGCCAGAGCGCGTTCGCCGGCACGTGGTTCGCGTTCTCCTTGCGCAGGAACGCGGGCATCGTGTGGTCCTTCGCGGCCGAGAACATGATTTCCGCGCACAGCAGCACCCACGACAGCAGCGCGCCCGCGAGCGACACGACGAGGCCGACGCTGATGAGCACCGCGCCCCAGTGGCCGACGACATGCTCGAGCACGGCCGCCATCGAAGGGTTCTGCAGCTTCGCGAGCTGCGGCTGCGTCATGATGCCGAGCGACAGCACGTTGACGAGCACGAGCACGAGCAGCACGCCGGCGAAACCGATCACGGTCGCGCGGCCGACGTCGCTGCGCCTTTGCGCGCGCGCCGAGAAGATGCTCGCGCCCTCGATGCCGATGAACACCCAGACGGTCACGAGCATCATGTTGCGAACCTGGTTCATCACCGAGCCGAGCGACGGATTCGCGCGGCCCCAGATGTCGGTGCGGAACACGTCGAGCCTGAACGCGAAGAAGCAGATCAGGATGAAGACGGCGAGCGGGACGATCTTCGCGACGGTCGTGACGAGATTGACGAATGCCGCCTCCTTGATCCCACGCAGCACGAGGAAGTGCACGGCCCACAGCAGCACCGATGCGCCCGCGATCGAGGCGGGCGTGTTGCCTTCGCCGAACACCGGGAAGAAGTAGCCGAGCGTCGAGAACAGCAGCACGAAGTAGCCGACGTTGCCGAGCCACGCGCTGATCCAGTAGCCCCATGCGGACGAGAAGCCCATGTAGTCGCCGAAGCCCGCCTGCGCATACGCGTAGACGCCGCCGTCGAGCTGCGGCTTGCGGTTCGCGAGCGTCTGGAACACGAACGCGAGCGTGAGCATGCCGACTGCGGTGATCGCCCAGCCGATCAGGATCGCCCCCGCGTCGGCGGTGGCCGCCATGTTCTGCGGCAGCGAGAAGATGCCTCCGCCGATCATCGATCCGACGACGAGCGCGGTGAGCGCGCCGAGCTGCAACTTGTTCGTCGCGGATGTCGTCGCGACGTCTCGTTCTTGTGTCACTTCAGCCATGATGTTTCCTCGCAATCGCATTCGCGCAAGAACGCGGCGCGCATGCGGCCATCGCGCATCCGCTCGGGCGGCGGTGCGCGGCGGTGTGCCGCTTGCGCGCGGTTCGGCCGAACGCGCGTCGTTTGAAATGGTTCGGTGCGTGCCCGTTCGGGCCTTATCGGCGGAGCGTCGTCATGGGCGTGCTCCGTGCCTGTTGTGTGCGGGCTTCGCGTTGACGCCGCACCTCGGCGGCATCGCTGCGGTCCCAGAACGAAAAGAGCCACACGCCGATCCGGCGCCGCTTCCAGTACATGCCGTGCAGCCGGCGGCGGATTTCCGCGAGCGCACTCCAACTGGTGCCGGCGATGTCGAGCAGTGCGCCCGGCCTCGGACCCGACTGTCCGATGAATTGAATATCGGTAAATGTCTTTCCGGTGTATTTGAATAAGAAAGCCTGTAGCTCTTCTCGTGTGATCCCCGGTTGAATATTTTCAATGCAGATTCTCATCGTGCTTTCCTGCTTTTTTTCGTTCGAATCCGCTCGCGATCGCTTTTGGCGCCGCATTTCCGCAAGCGGCCGAATCAGGCTTTGAATCCCGGTTTCCGCGCGCAGAACGAGCCGATCGAACGCGTTCCAAATCCGTCAAATTTGGCATTTGAATTCGCTTTCGTCGATTCAATTCTTCCCGATGAGCTACCGATTGGAAACAATTTAAACGGCACTTTATGTCATGGATCAAAAAACGCCGGACGGCCGCCGGAGCGTGTGCAAACGGTGCTGGGTTCGGTGTGCATGTCGCTGTCGTTCGCGCATGCGGCGAGTGCGCTCCATCCGCGTCGACCGACATTCGTCCGACATGCGCGCGCCGAGATGACCTTGCTCGACACGATTCCCTCTTGCTGAAATCGTCGCGGGCCGCGCGTTGAGCACGCCGCGGGCGAACGCGCGTGCATCGGCGGTGCGTGCGTTTGTTGCGGAGGAAAGGACAAATGCATCGCGATGCCGGCTTGCGTGTCCGCTGCGATGCAGCGAAAGGGACGCATGCGAGGGGCGGTCGTCGGCTATTGCACATCCGGCGCGCGGGCGTGCGCCAACGCTCGGGGCACGCCGGGAGACGCGCGCAATAGGACGTCGAGATGGGAATGCGCGACCGATGCCGCCGCGCGTGCGGAAATCGGTCTCGCGGGCGGGCCGGCGCGGGGCGAGACGAAACGCGAGGCCATGCGCCTGTCAGCGCTCATGCCGCGCGGCAGCCGCTGCCGCATCGCTTGCCGTATCGCGCGGCGCGAGAGCGCCCCGCATTCGCGCGCCGCGCACAGCCGGACTACGCGCCGCCTTCTCGCCGCGCCGCGCTCGCCGGCGCGAGCCATCGGCCGATCACGCCGAGCGCGTCGTAGATCAGCACCGCGAGCAGCGCGACGACGAGGCCGCCTTGCAGCACGAACGCGGTGTTCGACGTCTGCAGCCCGGCGATGATCACGTCGCCGAGCCCCTTCGCCGCGACGGTCGAGCCGATCGTCGCCGTGCCGAGGTTGATGACGACCGCAAGCCGGATGCCGTTCAGGATCACCGGAAATGCCAGCGGCAGCTCGACCCACGCGAGCCGCTGCAGCGCGCTCATCCCCATCCCGCGCGCGGCGTCGACCGCATCGGCCGGCACGTCCTGCAGCCCCGCGATCGTGCTTTCGAAGATCGGCAGCAGTCCGTACAGGATCAGCGCGATCAGCACGGGCTTCACGCCGAAGCCGACCGCCGGCACCGCGAGCGCGAGCACCGCGACGGGCGGAAAGGTTTGCCCGATGTGCACGACGCTGCGCGCCACGGGCAGGAATTCCGCACCGGCGCGCCGCGTGACGAAGATCCCGGCGGCGAGCGCGGCGATCGCGCCTGCCGCGCTCGCCGCGGCGACGATCGCGAGATGCGACAGCGTCAGATCGAGGAGGCTCGCGCGCGGGTAGATCGCGGGCGCGCCGTTGTCGGCGAACGGCGCGAAAAGGGGCGCGAGCCAGCCGGGCCGCGCGAGCATCACGGCGAGCGCCGCCAGCGCGCCGCCGCGGGCGAGCATCACGGCCGCGCGCCGGCACGCGGTGCCAAGCGTGCCCGGCGCGCCGGCCGTGCCCGTCTTGCGCGCGGCGCCCGAGGTTTTCATCGCGCGCCTCATGCCGGCCGCTTCGCCTGCGCGACGATCGCATCGAGCGTGATGCGCCTGGCCGCCGCGCCGTCCGCGCTCGATACGGGCAGCGCGCTCGCGCCGCGCCACAGCAGCTCGGAGATCGCGTCGCGCAGCGTGAGCGCGCCCGATATCGGCTCGCCGGGCGCCGCGCCGGGTTCGGCAAGCGCGTCGACGCGCGTGAGCGCGAGCAGGCGCAGCGGCCGGTCGAGGCCCGCGACGAGCCGCTCGACGACGCCCGGCTGCGGCCGCCCGAGAATCTCGGCGGGCGGGCCCGCCTGCAGGATGCGCCCCGCGTCCATCACCGCGATCTGGTCGCCGAGCCGCAGCGCCTCGTCGATGTCGTGCGTGACGATCACGATCGTGATCCCGAGCCGGCGCTGCAGCGCGGCGAGATCGTCCTGCGCCTTGCCGCGGATGATCGGATCGAGCGCGCCGAACGGCTCGTCCATCAGCAGGATCGCGGGCTCGGCCGCGAGCGCGCGCGCGACGCCGACGCGCTGCTGCTGGCCGCCCGACAGTTGGTGCGGCAGCTTGCGCGCGTACGTGTCGTAGTCGAGCTCGAACAGCGCGAGCAGCTCGCGCACGCGCGCGTCGATGCGCGCCGCGCGCCAGCCGAGCAGGCGCGGCACGGTCGCGATGTTGCGCGCGACCGTCCAGTGCGGGAAGAGGCCGTGCCCCTGGATCACGTAGCCGATCCCGCGCCGCAGCGTCTCGGCGGGCACGCTCGCGGTGTCGACGCCGTCGACGCGAATCGTCCCGCTCGTCGGCGCGATCAGCCGGTTGATCATTCGCAGAAGCGTCGACTTGCCGCTGCCCGATGCGCCGACGAGCGCCGTCACCGTGCCGCGCGCAACCGCGAGCGACACGTCGTCGACCGCGGCGATGTCGCCGAACAGCCGGCTCACGCGTTCGATCTCGATCATCGGCGCGCTCCTTTCGCGATGTCGGTCGCCGCCTCGAACAGCACGGCGGTGACGAGCGCGAGCGCGATCGTCGGCAGCGCGCCGAGCAGCACGAGATCGGTGGCGGACTGGCCGAGCCCCTGAAAGATGAACGTGCCGAAGCCGCCGCCGCCGATCAGCGCGGCGACGGCCGCGAGGCCGATGTTCTGCACGAGCACGATGCGCACGCCGGACAGCACGACGGGCAGCGCGAGCGGCAGCTCGATCGCGACGAGCCGCTCGCGGCCCGTCATCCCCATCGCGAGCGCCGCCTCGACGACGGCGGCGGGCACCTGCGCGAAGCCGACGACGACGCTCGACACGATCGGCAGCAGCGCGTACAGGAAGAGGGCGATCAGCGCGGGCGCGACGCCGATGCCGCTCACGCCCGCGCGGGCGGCGAGCGGCACGCGCGCGGCGAGGATCGCGAGCGGCGCCATCAGCAGGCCGTACAGCGCGATGCTCGGGATCGTCTGCACGACGTTCAGCAGCGGCAGCAGCGCGCCGCGCAGCGCGGCGAAGCGCGTGCAGGCGATGCCGAGCGGCACGCCGATCGCGACGGCCGCCGCCACCGAGCCGGCGACGAGCGCGACGTGGCGGATCGCCTCGCTGCGGAACGTGTCGGCGCGCACCGCGTATTCCTGCATCACCGACAGCCCGTCCCAGAAGCCGCCGTGGATGAACGCCGCGAGCGCCGCGAGCGCCGCCGCGAGCGCGACGACGCGCTTCGCGGGCGCAAGCGAGATGCGGGCGAGCGCATCGGCGATCAGCACCGCGAACGCGAACAGCAGCAGCCAGGCACCCGCCGCGGGCGATACGCGCGCGAGCGGCGTGTCCGGCGTGACGAGATGCGCGGGCGCCGCGCCGAGCGCCACGCACAGCGCGAGTACGAGCACGGCGCCGATGGCCACGCGCAATGCGGCGCGGCTGCGCACGAGCGCGAAGAGCGCGCCGGCCGCCCACAGCGCATCGAGCGCGTGCGCGCTCGGCGCCGGAAACACCGCGCCGAGCGTGAGCGCCGTGCCCGCCGCGATCCGGTTCGCGCGCAACGTGACGAACGGTTGGACGAATGCCGCATACGCGACGAGCGCGGCGATCAGCACGCCGACCTTGTCGACGCGCGCGGCCCATGCGGGAGCCGCGCGCGGGCGCGGCGCGAGGGCGGGCGCGCCGACCCGGCCCGCCGTGCGCGCCGTCATTTGACGAAGCCCTTCGCTTTCAGATAGCTCGCCGCGACGCTCGCGGCCGGCTCGCCGTTGATCTGTATCCGCGCGTTGAGCGTCTGCAGCGTCTTCAGATCGAGGCCCGCGAACACGGGCTTCAGATAATCGGCGATCTGCGGATGCGCTTTGAGCACCGCCTCGCGGATGATCGGCGTGGGCGCATAGACGGGCTGCACGTGCTTGTCGTCGTCGAGCACCGTGAGCCCGGCGGCCGCGATGCCGCCGTCGGTGCCGTAGACCATCGCGGCGTTCACGCCGTCCGTCTGCTGCGCGGCGGCCTTGATCGTCGCCGCGGTGTCG
Organism: Burkholderia thailandensis E264; assembly: GCF_000012365.1. Lineage (NCBI taxonomy): Bacteria > Pseudomonadati > Pseudomonadota > Betaproteobacteria > Burkholderiales > Burkholderiaceae > Burkholderia > Burkholderia thailandensis. Next base: position 2,705,768 of record NC_007651.1, on the reverse strand, counting down.
CCGCCCGACAGCACGAGCATCTGCTCCTGCTTCAGCTTGAAGCCGTACACCTTCTCGAACGACGGCAGCGCCGACGCGCTGTTGACGAACTCGGCCGACGCGGCGAGCTTCACCTTGCCCCCCGCGCCGACCCATCTGCCGAAGTCGCTGAACGTCTTCAGATGCTGCGCTTGCGCGACCGAGCTCAGCACCGCGACGCCCCACGTGTTGTTCGCGGGCGCGGGCGCGAGCCAGACGATCCGGTTCGCCGCGTAATCGAGCTGCCTGGCGAGCGCGTAGCCTTGCGCGGCGTTCTTCCACGCGGGATCGTCGGCCTTGTTGAAGAAGAACGCGGCGTTGCCCGTGTATTCCGGATAGATGTCGATTTCGCCCGTCGTCAGCGCCTTTCTGACGATCGGCGTCGCGCCGAGCCCGATCTTGTCGACGACGGCGATGCCGTGCGCCTTCAGCACCTGCGCGATCACGTTGCCGAGCAGATTGCCCTCGGTGTCGATCTTCGACGCGACGGTGATCGCGCCGGCGGCGTGCGCGCCGGGCGCGGTGGCGCAGACGGAAACGGCGAGGGCGGCGGCAGCCGCGCGCAGGGAACGGCTGAAGCGGGGAACTTTCATCGGGGCAGGCACTCCTGTCGGGCAGCAAATGAGCGGATGCAATGGCCGCCGCCCGCCCGGGAGGCGGCACTCGGCCGGGGGCGAAGCGGGGCCGATCGCAGGCGGCAGGGGGTCAAGGTACTTGAGCGGGCGCGCTTTGGCAAACAAGGGCGCGTTCACGCGCGGGGCCGAATAGTCGCGAATAATCGCATCCAATCGCTTTGGACTGCGCATTTCCGTATCGCGGCGATACAATGCAACCGACGGCGCCGCGCGCCGAACGGATATTGCGCCGCACCGTCGCCTCGAATCGTCTTGAGCCGCTTTCCGCCGATTGCCGTCTACGTCAAGGAGCGTTCATCGTGAGCAGCGATCCCAACCCGGCGCCGCCGTCCGCGCCGCAAAACATCTACGACGACGCATCGTTCTTTGAAGGCTACCGTACGCTTCGACAAGGCGATACCGGCCTGAACGGCGCACTCGAATTTCCCGCGATGAAGCGTCTGCTGCCGGACCTGGCGGGCCTGCACGTGCTCGACCTCGGCTGCGGCTTCGGCGATTTCGCCCGCTATGCGCGCACGCACGGCGCGGCGTCGGTGACGGCCGTCGACGTGTCGTCGCGAATGCTCGACGAGGCGCGCGCCCGCACCGACGACGAAGCGATCACCTATCTGCAGCGGTCGATCGAGACCTATCACGCGGCGACGCGTGCGTTCGACCTCGTCGTGTCGTCGCTCGCGCTGCATTACGTCGAGGATTACGCGGGCGTCGTCGCGCGGATCTACGACGCGCTGCGCTCGAACGGCCGCTTCGTGTTCTCGGTCGAGCATCCGATCTGCACCGCGTATCCGCACGGCTGGGTGCGCGACGACGACGGCCACAAGCAGCACTGGCCCGTCGATCGCTATCGGCAGGAGGGGCGGCGCGACACGCGCTGGTTCGTCGACGGCATCGTCAAATACCACCGGACGGTCGAGACCTATGTGAACACGCTGCTGAAGGCAGGCTTCACGCTCACGCACCTCGGCGAGCCGGCGCCGATTCCCGATGCGCTCGCGGTGCGGCCGGACCTCGAGGCGGAGTGCCGGCGCCCGCCGATACTGTTCCTCGCGGCGATCCGGGCCGGGAGCTGAGCGGCGGCGCGCGCCGCCGCGCTCGCCTTCGGCGGTGCCGCCCCGGCGGCGCGGCGGCGGCCGCGCGGTTCTGCCGTCGCGCATCCGGCGCGCCGATCCGCCCAGACGGCGGGCCGCCAGACCGGGACACGATTCATCGCGCGCCCGGCGTCGGCGGGCATCAGGATTCAGCCCACGTGGCGAATCGACGCGGAAAGCGACGAAACGGCGGGCGGCGCGCGGCGCGGGGAGGCGCTCACGGCGTGCGCTCGGGCGCGGCGGCCTCGTCGCGCGTCGCCCCGGCGGCCTGCGCGTGCGTGCCGTCGCCGCTCCAGTCGACGGCGAACGCATAACGCGCGAGCCGCTCGGCGAGCGCCGCGCGTCCCCCGCGCACGGCGACCTTCGCGACGAGCCCGCGCCGCGCGTCCTGCACGACGTCGACCCGTTCGAGGGCGACCTGCGCATCGCGCGCGCACGCGGCGACGACATCGGCGATCTCGCGCCGCTGCAGTTCGGGCTTGAAGATCTTGCCGACCGCGGTGGTCGGCACCGCGTCGAGGACCCGCACGTGCTTGGGCACGGCCGCGCGCTCGCGGATCGTGTCCGCGGCGAACGCGAGCAGCGCGGCTTCGTCGGCGCTCGCGCCCGCCTTCAACTGCACGTACGCGACGGGCAGCTCGCCCGCGTGCGCGTCCGGGCGGCCGATCGCCGCGGCGAGCGCGACGGCCGGATGCGCGGCGAGCGCCTCCTCGATGATCCGCGGATCGATGTTGTGCCCGCCGCGAATGATCAGTTCCTTCTTGCGGCCGACGAGCCAGAAATAGCCGTCCGCGTCGCGGCGGCCGAGGTCGCCCGTATTCAGCCACCGCTCGCCGGCGATGTCGATCCACAATCCGCGCTCGTGTGCCGGATCGAGATAGCCGCGAAACACGTTCGGCCCCGCGAGCGCGATCAGCCCGACCTCGTCGACGAGCGCGTCGCGCACGTAGCGCCCGACATCGTCGACGATCACCGCGCGCATGCGCTGATAAGGCAGGCGCAGGCCGATCGAGCCGATGCGCCGCTCGCCGTCGAGCGGATTGAGCGACGCGACGCACGCGCTTTCGGTGAGCCCGTAGCCTTCGACGATCTTCACGCCGGTCGCGCGCTCGAAGTTGCGCGCGAGCTCGACGGGCATCGGCGCCGCGCCGCACGCGGCGTATTCGATCGAGCCGATGTCGTGCCGGCCGACGGGCTGTTGCAGGAGCGCGGCAAAAAGCGTCGGCACGCCGGAGAACGCATTGATCCGGTAAGTCTCGACGATTTCCCAGAAACGCGCGATCACGTTCTTGCCGCGATAGCCCTGCGGCGTGCCGAGCACCACGTGATGGCCGCGCAGCCACGCCATCAGGCCCGTCACGAGCTGGCCGTTCACATGAAAGAGCGGCAGCCCGCAGAACACCGTGCGCGCGTCCTCGCCGTCGCGCGCCTGCGTCTCGCTCGCCGCCCACACGTCGAACACCTCGCAGCCGTGCGTGCGCACCGCGATCTTCGGGCGGCCCGTCGTGCCGCCCGTGCAGAAGTACGACGAAGGCTCGTCGGGCCCGATCGTGCGCGGCCGGATCAATCGGTCGCCCGGCTGCCGCGCCATTTCGGCATGAAGATTAACGATCCTGATCCGCTCGCCGCGCAGGCGCGCCTTCTCCCGGCGCTCGATCCAAGCGAGCACCGCGCGCTTGACGAGCGGCACATAGGGCCGCAGGTCGACCCACACGACGGTTTCGACGGTCGGCATCGCGCTCAGGTGCGGCGCGAGCTTCGGCCAGATGTCGACGCCCGGCGTCGGCGCGACGCAGATCAGCACCTTCGCGCGCGCCGCGTCGACGAGCTCGGCGATCTGCGCGCCGTCGAGGAGCGGATTGATCGCCATCGCGATGCCGGCCGCCTCGCCGCCCCAGATCGCGAAATGCGTGTCGGGCAGGTTCGGCAGCACGAATGCGGCCACGTCGCCCGCGCCAATGCCGACGCTCGCGAGGACGTTCGCCGTCCTGACGATGTCGGCGCGCAACTCGGCGAAGGTCCACGTGTGCGATCGGTCGAGCCGGTCGGCGTCGAGAAAGAAGGTGAGCGCGGGCGCATCGGGCGTTTTCGCCGCGCGCTCGTCGAAAACCTGCAGCGTGTTGGCGGGCAGCGCGCGCGCGTGCAGCGGCACGCGCTCGATCTGCTCGATGTCGTGAATGTCGCGAACCGCCATGCGTGAACTCCTGTCGGACTGCGAAAGTCGTGTATCGGATGTGAGCCGCGGCCGGGCGCGCAAATGGCGGCGGTTCGTTCGGGCGGCGCCGGGGCGCAATGGCGCGAATGCGACGAGAGTGTAACGTGCCGCGCGCGGGATCGCCGGACATCGGCATCCGACCCTCCATTGCGTCGCAGCCGCGGCGCGAACGCCCCCTTCGAAATCGCGGATGCGCGGCGGCGCCCGGCAGATGCGGCGGATTCGTCCGAATAGAGAGGCCGGAGGCCATATCGCCGCGCTCATAGATCGATTCAATTTGCGCCGGCGCTTTTGGCGGCATTCAATAGGCGTCCCGCCCCAAGCCGTTTTTGTCCGTCTTTCCTCCCAGCGGAGCGCAAACATGGTTCAGAACCGCGTCGACGAGATCGTCCAGGCGATCGCTTCCGAAACCCGCACGCCCGCCGAGGCGGTGTCCCGGCTTTACGAGGAAACGCTCGCCGAATACAGCGAAGGCGCGCGGGTGCGGGATTATCTGACCGTGCTCGTCGCGAAGCGGGTGAGGGAGACACTGCGCAATCGCACGCACTGATCTCGCGCGACGCGCAAGAATTCGTGCTCGCCAGTTCTTAATCAACAGCGCAAGCCGGGCGCGCCGCGCGTGATTCGCCGCGTGCGTGCCGTCTGTCGCGACACTTGCGCGGGCCGTGCGGCGGCGTATGGCAACGCCGCGCCGCGTGACACGCGATCGTCATCGAAAACCGCGAAGCTGTTCGCCGCCTGCTTCGCTTGACGCGCCAGCCGGCGCGAACACATTTTTCGCGGACGTCTTTCGCGTCGTCGAATCGGCGTCGCTCTCGGCGATGAAGGCATGCGGCCTTCGTCGGGCCGTGGGAGACCGGCGCGATTGGCCCGTTTTTTTCCGCAGTCTCCTTGTCCCTTCCGGCCGCTGCGCGACCGGGTCGACGCGCACCCGAGTGACGCCAGTGAGGCCGGCATCGATGAAGCGGTTCGCACTCCGACGCTTGCGTCTCCGAAATTCGCTCAGTTGTGCGAATCCGCCTACGTTCCGTTCGACGTCCGCCTACATGCGGCCGAGCCGAAATTCACCCGCCAGATGACGATTGGCCGACATTTCGGCTGACGGAGCGATTCGCCCAGACCGTAAACCCTGACGCAAACGATTTGCACATCGAACCGCTGCTCAAGCATTCGCCCGGGCAGCCGTTAGCAGGTGTCAATGCGTCGCACAGTGCAACGCACACTCCAATGTCGGATGAACCGAGGTGAACAATGAATTTTCAGAAAATGACCGTGGGCGCGAAGCTCGCGACCGCGTTCGGCGCACTCGTCGGGCTCGTGTTGCTCGTGTCCGTCCTGGCGCTGCATGCGCTCGGCGATGCGAATGACCGCTTCGCGAGCTATGTGAGCGGCATCAGTGCGCGCGCGGAGGCGGCCGAAGAGGTGCGCACGGCCGTGGACCGACGCGCGATCGCCGCGCGCAATCTCGTGCTCGTGACGAAGCCCGCCGACGTCGAGCTCGAAAAAGCCGCCGTGACACAGGCGGAGGACGACGTGCAGACGCAACTGCGCCGGCTGAAGGAACTGATCGCGAACGCGCCGGATTCGGGCGCCAAGGCGCGCAGCCTCGTCGCCGACATTGATCGCGTCGAGGCGCAATACGGGCCGGTCGCGCTCGCGATCGTCAATGCCGCGCTCAACAATCGGCATGACGAAGCGATCACGATGATGAACGATCAGTGCCGGCCGCTCCTCGCGCAGCTCGTCAAGGCGACGAACGCGTACAGCGAATACACGCGCGTGCGCGCACAGGAAATGGTGCGTGAATCGGCCGACCACTATGCGAGCCAGCGCCTGCTGCTGCTCGCCCTCTGCTCGGCCGCGATCGGCGCGGCGGCGATCGCGGCGATCCTGATCGCGCGGGGCCTGACTCGCGCGCTCGGCGCGGAGCCCGCGACGCTCGGCGACGTCACGCGGCGCGTCGCGAACGGTGACCTGAGCCCGGTCGCGGGCGCGCAATCGGCGCCGTCGGGCAGCGTGCTCGCGTCGATGGGCGAGATGCAGGCCAGCCTCGTGCGGCTGATCGGGCAGGTGCGAACCGCGGCGGACAGCATTGCGACGGGCTCGAGCCAGATCGCGTCGGGCAACCAGGACCTGTCGTCGCGCACCGAGCATCAGGCGTCGTCGCTGCAGGAAACGGCCTCCAGCATGGAAGAGCTGACGTCGACGGTCCGCCAGAATGCGGAGAACGCGCAGCAGGCGAGCTCGCTCGCCGCGAATGCATCGGAAGTCGCGCAAAAGGGCAGCGCGGTGGTCGGGCAGGTCGTCGATACGATGACCGACATCAGTCAGAGCTCGGAGAAGGTTGCGGAGATCACCGGCATCATCGAGGGCATCGCGTTCCAGACGAACATCCTCGCGCTGAATGCGGCCGTCGAGGCGGCGCGCGCCGGCGAGCAGGGGCGCGGCTTCGCGGTCGTCGCGAGCGAGGTGCGCAGCCTCGCGCAGCGCTCGTCGAGCGCGGCGAAGGAGATCAAGGATCTGATTAGCGCGTCGGTGCAGAAGATCCACGATGGCTCGGGGCTCGCAAGCGAAGCGGGCAAGACGATGACCGAAGTCACGCAGGCGGTCGCGCGCGTGACCGACATCATGGGCGAGATCGCCGCGGCGTCCGGCGAGCAGAGCCGAGGCATCGAGCAGGTGAATCAGGCGATCGCGCAGATGGACGAAGTCACGCAGCAGAACGCCGCGCTCGTCGAGGAAGCGGCGGCCGCGTCGAAGTCGCTCGAAGAGCAGGGACGCCAGTTGACCCAGGCCGTCTCGTTCTTCCGCGCGAATACGGATGGCGCGGCGCCGCAAATGCGGCACGCGGCCGACACGCCGGCTAAACCTGGCGCGAAGCGCGGCGTTGCGATGCCGGCGCCGCGCCCGCCGCGCGCCGCGCCGACGTTCGGCAAGCCGGCGGCGCTTGCCGTTGCAGCCGCGACCGCGTCCATGGCCACGACCACAAGCGACGACTGGCAGACATTCTGACGGCGGCGCCCAACCCACGCGTGGAGGACAACGCAATGAACGCAATTCTGGAGGCGCCGCACGCGGCGCGCATGAGCAGACAGGACGCGGCGCGCGATGCGCAGGAATTCGTCACGTTCCGGCTCGGCTCCGAGGAATATGGAATCGACATCCTGCGCGTGCAGGAAATCCGGTCGTACGAAGAACCGACACGCATCGCGAACGCGCCCGCGTTCATCAAGGGCGTGATCAACCTGCGCGGCGTGATCGTGCCGATCGTCGATCTGCGCCTGAAGTTCGCGCTCGATTCGGCCGAGTACAACACGTCGACGGTGGTCATCGTGCTGAACGTCGCGGCGCGCACGGTGGGCGTCGTCGTCGATGCGGTGAGCGACGTGCTCGAGCTCGCGGCCGCCGACCGGCGGCCGGCGCCCGAATTCGGCGCGGCGATCAACACCGGCTTCATCACGGATCTCGGATCGGTCAAGGGCGAAGACGGCGACCGGATGCTGATTCTGCTCGACATCGAGCGGCTGATCGCGGCGGCGGACATCGGGCTCGTCGGCTGACCGGGCGTCGCCGCCCAGCGGGGCGTTCGTGGGCGGGGTGGGCGAGGTCGGCACCGCCCGTTCGCGCCGGATCGATCGCTTCAGGCCGCTTCCCGCGAATCCGCCGCGCAGGTGCCGGCCGAGCGTTTCGCGCCGCGCCGCGGCCGCAGCGCGCCGACCAGCACGCCCGCCACTACCATCGCGATGCCGGCGAATCGCATCCCGCCCGGCGATTCGCCGAACACCGCCGCCGCGAACAGCACCGCCGAGGCCGGCGCGACGGCCGTGAACAACGCCGCCTCGGTGCCGCTCGTGCGCGCCGAGCCGGCATACCAGCACAGATAGCCGAGCACGGTCGGCACGAGCGCGTAGTACGCGGTGGCCGCCAGCGCGGCGGGCTGCCATGCGGCCGTCGCGGCCCGCCACTCGAACGCCGCCGGCACGAGCGCGAGCGCCAAGCCGAGCACCGACATCGCGGTCGACTGGACGAGCGGCGCGAGCGGCACGGCAAGCCGGCGGTTCATCAAGATGAAGACGGCCTCGCATGCGACCGCGGCAAGCACGAGGGCGTCGCCGACGAGCGCCCGCATCGACGGCGTCGCGCGGCCCGGCGTGAACGTGACGAGCAGCACGCCGGCCGTCGCGAGCGCGGCGGCGCTCCAGTCGCGCGGCGTCTGCCGCTCGCGCAGCACGACGGCCGCGAGCAGCGTCGACATCGCCGGCAGCGTGCCGAGCATCACGCCCGCGTCGACGGGCGACGACAGATGCGTGCCGGCCAGCAGCAGCACCGTATAGCCGACGCCGCCGCACGCCGCCTGCACGACGAGCAGCCCGACGTCGCGCGGCGCGAGACGCGGCCAGCGGTGCCGCTGCGCGCGCATCAGCGCGTACAGCGGCACCGACGCGATCAGAAAGCGCAGCGCGGCGGCGGTGAAGGGCGGCAGGCCGTCGCCCGCGATGCGGCTCGCGACGACCGTGCTGCCGACACCCGTCATCGCCGCGACAAGATACAGATAACCGACGAGTTTCGTTTTCATACATGCATCGTCGCCGCGCGTGCGGACTGCGTCTTGAACAAAATTGCAGCCGGCGGGCGGCGGGGAGCGCTGGCTGCGCGGCGGACGATCGGTCGGGATATCGGATCACGCGATGCGCGCGACGTCGCCGCGCAGCATGCGCTCAGCGCGGCGAGAAGCGCCCGGGCGTGATGCCGAACTGGCGGGTGAACGCACGGGTCAGATGGCTCTGATCGGCGAAGCCCGCTTCGGCGGCGGCATCGGCGATCGACAGGCCGCGCGCGAGCAACGTGCGGGCTAAGCGCGTGCGCGACTGGATCAGATAGGCATGCGGCGTGATGCCGAGCTCGCGCGCGAAGCCACGCAGCAGTTGAAAACGGCTGACGCCCGCCAGATTCGCGAGTTCGGCAAGCGATACGGCATCGGCGGGCGACGCATCGAGCCGCTCGCGCGCGGCCCGGATCGCGGGCGCGCTTTCGTCGCGCGGCGCGCGCCCGTTCACATGCCGGGCGAGCAGCGCGGCGACGAGCTGCGCGAGCGCCTCGTCTTGCGCCACGGACGTTTTGTCGCCCGCCACGACATGCGAGAACAGCCGCCCGACGGCAGCCGCGAGCCGCACATCGCGCACGACCGGACTGACGAGCTCGATGCGGCCGAGTCCTTCCTCCTCGGCGAAGCCCGCCACGAGCGCGGGCGCGAGATAGAGCATGCGCCAGCTGCGCGTGGCGCGCGCACCGAGCGGCATGCCGTCGTGGACTTCGCCCGGATTGACCATGATCGCGTCGCCCGCGCGCGCGTCAACCGTTCCGCGCCCGCTCCACGAGCGATGCGCGCCGCTGACGATCACCCCGACGCCGAACTCGTCGTGCGCGTGACGAGGAAACGCGCGATCGGTATCGAGGCTGATCGCTTCGATGCCGTCGCCGATGCGGCGGTAATGGGTGACACGGTGCATGTGCGCTCCTCGGACGGCCGTCGGTCGGCCGCGACGCCATTATGCGCCGGAAGCGGCAAGCAGACGACCGCCGGCATCGGCTCGCTCGGCCGCAAGCGCGGCATGCGACGAGCGTCGGGGCAATGGGCATGCCCCGCGCGCGTTCGCGTGCATTCGCGATCGATGGAGATTGACCGCGATTTTGCAGAGGACCTTTCCTGTTCGGCGGGTTAATCGACACGCATGTCGTCTCCAATAATGGCGCTCCGTCCGCCAATCGGCGCCCGGGCGCGCACCGGCAATCGCGCCTGCCAACATAACAATTAATATGCATAACCAACGATACAAGACCTCACTCAACGGGATTTCCGCTCGCACATCCAAGCGATTTTTCGGCCGCCGGCGGCTCACGCCCGTGGCCGGCGCCATCGCAACGGCATGCGTTGCCGGCCTCGGTACCGGCGCGGCCCATGCGCAAAGCAGCGTCGTGCTGTACGGCCTGATCGATACGTCGATCACCTATGCGAGCAACCAGCGCACCCATGGAGCGGGCTCGCCGGGCAGCGGCGGTTTGGCCGTGACGAGCGGCGCGCTGAATGCGTCGCGCTGGGGATTGCGCGGCCGCGAGGAGCTCGGCGGCGGGCGGTCCGCGATCTTCGCGCTCGAGAACGGCTTCTCGGCGTCGAACGGCGCGCTGTCGCAAAAGGGTGTCGCCATGTTCGGCCGACAGGCGTGGCTCGGCTTGAAATCGAAGGAAGGCGGGGCGCTCACGTTCGGCCGCCAGTACGACCTCATTCTGGATTTCGTCACGCCGCTCGGCGCGTCGGGGCCCGGCTGGGGCGGCAATCTTGCCGTTCACCCGTACGACAACGACGACTCGAACCGCAACATCCGCATCAATCACGCGGTCAAGTACAAGAGCCCGACGTACCGGGGCTGGACTTTCGGCGCGATGTACGGCTTCTCGAACACGGCGGGCCAGTTCGGCAACAACGCCGCGTGGAGCGCGGGGCTGTCCTATGCGAACGGCCCGCTGAAGCTCGGCGCCGGCTATCTGGGAATCAACCGGAATCCGAACGCCGCGAACGCGAACGGCGCGGTCAGCACGGCGGACGGCTCGGCGACGATCACGGGCGGCAGTCAGCAGATCTGGGCCATCGCCGGCCGCTACGCGTTCGGGCCGCACTCGGCCGGCGCCGCGTGGTCCCATTCGGCGACCGACCGCGTGAGCGGCGTGCTTCAGGGCGGCGGCATCGTGAAGCTCGACGGCAATGCACTCGTCTTCGACAATTTCTCGGTCGACGGGCACTACGTCGTCACGCCGAGATTGAGCCTGTCGGCGGCGTATACGTACACGATGGGCCGCTTCGATTCGCGCTCGGGCGAAACCCGTCCGAAATGGAATCACGTGGTCGCACAAGCCGATTACGCGTTCTCGAAACGCACGGACGCGTACCTCGAAGGCGTCTACCAGCACGTGAGCGGCGGCAACGGCAATCCGGCGTTCAACGCGACGATCTGGACGCTGACGCCGTCCGCGAGCGGCAATCAGGTCGTCGTCGCACTGGGGCTGCGGCATCGGTTCTAGGCGAGGCGTTCGCGGCGGCGTCCGAGCGGTGGCGCGCCGCGGGATAGGCGCAGGATGCGGCGAACGAGTTCCGGCATGCTGCCGGACGCGGCGACGTGACGGTGCGCACGTCGTCGTCGATCGCCGGACTCGGCGTCGCGGAGCTTCCGTGCGCTCGCGCGGACTTGGGGCCGGAGTTCGCACGGATCGCGGTCGAATTGAAGACGCCGCCGGCTGGTCCCGAATACGCGGGCAGTTCAACTTCTTCCGGCGGCGTTCGCGGCACGCAATCGCGATCGGCCTCGGGCTCATTCCGGATTCCGCCGGCCCAGCAAGCGGCCATTTGCCGAGCCCTGCGTGACGGCCGCGCGGCCTCGTGCCGGCGGCGACTCCGTTTCGCTTGTGGCTCGTCGGTGATCGAACCGTATGAGTCGCGCAGCACGGGCGACCGCGACGCGGGGCAACATCGTTGTCAGCTGAATTGTGACGACTGTGTTTCGATATACGTAGTTTGCGCGACTTCGTCAACGGACATCAGATAGCAGCGCGGAGATTGCCCGGTGACCCGGCGGAACGAGCGCGACAGCTGAGTGTTGCTTTGGAAGCCGACTTCGATCGCGATGTCCAGCAGCCGCATGTTTCCCCGGCGCATCAGCCGTTTTGCTTTCTCGATTCTTCTTTCCGTGATGTATTTGCACGGCGGCACGCCGAAATGATGCTTGAACGTACGGGAAAAATGGTAAACGCTGAGCCCGACCACGCCAGCCAGGTCCTTCAAAGTGATCGACGAATTCAAATGCTCGTCGATGTGATGGGTCAGCCGGCGGTGCTGCGCGCTGGAGAATCTCTTGCCGCTCGCGTTGTCCTCGGTCGATTGAAGCCGGAGCATCTCGGACAGCAGCGCGACCGCCATGTGATCGTGGAAGTACGGCCATTTGTGGCGATTGGTCGCCGTGTCCACGATGTGCCGCATGAGCTTGAGCAGCACATCGCCGGTGACGTTCATCGCCGGCTTGAGCATCGAGGACGCGCTGTTCACGAAGCCCATTTCGCGAGCATCCACGGCAAATATGAAGTAGCTGACCTTGCCGCCGGCGCCGCCCTTGCAACTGAGCGCGTGCAGCGGCGGCAAGTAGTCGAGCCCGACGTCGAGCCGGCGCGGCCCTGCGACGCGCCGCCCGTCGATCCACGTGCTGCCCGTGGACACGGCGTGCCGGTCGTATAGGAAAAACAGGTGGCGATTGCTCTCGATCTCGACCTGGTATGTCTCGGACAATACTTCGCACCGGTACATGCCGCATACGTCGGTCTGCATGAGCGGAGTCACTCTCGCATGATCGCGGTCTTGATAGTGAAGCCATGTGGGCGCATCGGCTGAGACGGGGATGTTGTCGCGGGTAGTGACGGAATGCATGGGTGGCCTCAAGTTTCTTATGCTTGCAACAAACGGGGTCACGGGTGAAAGCTCGGGCGGAAAGGGGCGCTTAGCGTAATGCTCGACGTGTTCCGCGAGGAAGCGCTCGAACAGAGCCGGGAGGCACCGGATAGAGTGAGGGCGGAATGTGTGATGTCGCTGCACATGATCCAGTGCTATGCGGCCTGATTCGAGGGCGGTGAGCGAAGGCGCTTCCCGCGGACTTGCGCGGACTCGCGCGAACTCGCTGTGACGTAGGCGAAGCGGGTGTTCGATTTAAGAAGTCGCTGTGCGCATCTTTCGGGCTCCTTGGTTGGGATGACGAAGAATCACTTTTCATTCGCCAACAGACGGGAATCGATGATGAGTATCGGTGATCGGTTTTCGATAGCCGTTTTGCATTTTCCTGCTGGCTTGTGGCCATCAGCGCCATGTGACTTATATAAACAAAAAACGTTCAAATCGGAATCAGAATTTCATAAATTAGATGTCCGTCTCACGAGATAAAAATGACTTTTCCAGATTGCATTCTCATATTCTGAATGCGGCGCGGATGTCATGAAGCAATGCGTGTGCACTGATGTGCGCGCCTCGATTGCGAGGGACTTTCCGCCATATTGGCATGTGCCCTCGTGCAATCGGGCCAAGGGCAGACAATGTTGCTCTCTTGCCGGTTTCCCGGCTCATCCCTCGATCCAATCGAGCGTGCTTGCGTCCGCCTTGCCGCGGTTGGGTCTCGTGGGCCGGCGGGATACGGAGGGGCGAGCCAGCTACGGGGCTCGATACGCTGGACGATGCCGCGTCGCTGAATCGTGGGCGTCACGAGTGGCCGGGAATGCATCGCTAAACGAAAGGCGGTATGCGCCAAATGCGACGCAATCAACCTTAACATAGAAAATAATTTGAGATTGGTTGTTAATCATTGTCGATTGACGATCAATTAGATGTTGGTTCTGCGCATGTTTTAAATGAATCGATATGGATCGAAAGCAATTTTCAGCAAATTTCCGCAATGGAGATGGTGACGAGGAAACGCGGTTATAGACAATGTGATCGCATATCCGATCGTTGATAAAGAGTTGCACGAGTGGTCGAGCCCCGAAGCGATGCGCATCTGAAAAGCAAGGTTAAGTCGGAGCCGCTCGCATTTTGTTCGTACGCGTGCAGGCGCACGTCTTTTCACGCGGCGCACGCGGCGAGGCACACGTGCCGCGGTCATTCATGGCAGGAAACCTTCGCCGACGGCCCGGCCGTTCACGAGGCGGCGTCCGGCAAGCCGTCGATGCTCGGCTCGTGACATGTCCGATTTCAAGCGACAGCGGCTCGCAGTCGACGTGATCGTGAATGGGGTTGCGCAGCCGGATATTGAAGCAGGTGTGACAAGGAGATACTCGATGATTTCCGATGTGAGCCGGCAAGTTTGCAGTGTCAGTCGAGAACTACCCACGGACGGATGCGTGACAGTGCGCCGGCGCATGAAGCCCGGTGACTCCCACGCGCGGCGCGCCGAGCGAAAAGGACGGCGCGCGCTTCGTTCTCCGCGCGCGGCGGCATGCGGCCCCCTTCGGCGCGCCTGCACCGCCAGCCGGAACGAAAGCCGAAATAGGAAAGCGACGTCATGAGCACCTCTCGTATCGGCGCATCGCCCCCGCCGCCCGTCGACGACAAGGCTCGGAACGGCCGCTCTTCCACGTATTCCGACGCCGAGTCGATCGCCGGGCAATTGATGTCACGTGCCGAAGCGGCCCCCGATTTTCCTGCGTTCGCTTCCGTCGGCTCATCGGAAGACGTTTGTTTGACCAATGCGTGTCTGTGCGAACGCGCATCCGCGATTGCGTTTCGCCTGGCGCGCGTCGCGTCGGTCGGCGATCGCGTGATGCTGGCTTTTCGGAATCCTCTCGATTTCGTTCCCGCCTTCTTCGGCTGTTGCCTGGCCGGCACGATTCCTGTTCCCGTGGCGCCTCGGCATGGCCGCGACACGATGCTCGCGATCGCGCAGGATTGCGGCGCGGCAATCGCGTTGACTGCCGAGGAGCGTGAGGCGCTGCCGGGTATTCAGTGGATGCGCACGGACGACGGCGAACGTCGCGCGCCGTTCCTGAGCGTGGTCACCGACGATCATCCCGCCCTGTTGCAATACACATCCGGCTCGACGCGAACGCCGCAAGGCGTCGCGGTGACCCACTCGGGGCTGCGCGCGACGATCAGGGACCTCGACAGCGCCGCGCTGCATGACACCGACAGCGTCATGGTCAGCTGGTTGCCGTATTTCCACGACATGGGTCTCGTCTACGGCATTCTCACGCCGTTGTACTGCGGCTTCACCGCGTATCTGATGCCGCCGGAAAAGTTCATCGCACAGCCGATGTCATGGCTGCGGGCGATCGCGACCGTGCGCGGCACGCACACGGCAGCCCCCAATTTTGCGTACGCGTTATGCGCGGATCGCGCCGCCGATCTCGCGCCCGAAACCGATCTTTCCTCGTTGCGCTTCGCGCTCAATGGAGCCGAGCCGATTCGGTGCGAGACGGTACGCCGCTTCGAGGCGGCGTTCGCGCCGTTCGGCTTGCGGCCATCAGTGGTGATCCCCGGTTACGGGCTGGCCGAAGCGACTCTGAAGGTGGCGTCGGGACGCAGTGGCGAGGGGATGCGCAGCGCGCGTTTCGAGCGTGATGCGCTAGCGCTCGGCCGCGTCGTCCCGCATCGGGACGGTGTCGAACTCGCATCGTGCGGCACCAGCCTGATCGACACGCGCGTGAGGATCGTCGATCCGCAAACGTGCCGGCCGTGTGCGCCGGATGTCATCGGCGAAATCTGGGTGGCCGGGCGAACCGTCGCCGGGGGCTACTGGCGTCGTCCTCAAGAAACGCAGCGCGTTTTTCGCGCGCGACTCGACGATGGCGAAGGTCCGTGGCTGCGGACCGGCGATCTCGGCTTCGTGCACGACGGCTCGCTGTTCGTCGCAAGCAGGCTGAAGGATCTGATCATCGTCGGCGGCCGGAATTTTTATTGCCATGATATTGAGGACTCCATATCCGGATGCCACCCCGCCATCCGGATGGGGCGGGTATTCGCCGCAGCGATCGAAGGCGCGGACGGCGAAGGGATACTGGTCGGCGCCGAGGTGCGCAGCGGCTGCGACGAGACGGCGGCCCGCGCGATCATTCCGGTGATTCGCTCGGCGTTGATGAACGAACACGGCGTCGCGCCAGCGCGCATCGTGTTGCTGCGGCGGGGGAACATCCTTCGTACGTCGAGCGGCAAGACCCGCCGGGCGGCGACGCGCGACGCGCTTTTGCGCGGTGACTTGCAGATCGTTGCCGATGACGGCGGCGGCATGACCGGCGACGCCATCCTGGCCGAGATCGCGCGATTTGTGCCGGGGGCTGCGGCGCAGCCGGCCGGTCGGCTCATCGACCTCGGACTCGATTCGCTGTCGGCCGCTCGGCTGGCCGCGTCGGTGCGCGCGCGCCATGGCGTGGACCTGACGTTCGCGACGCTGTTCGCCGCGTCGGCCGATAGTCTGAAGCGCGAGATCATCGACAGGCGCATCGACGGGCGCGGCGCGCCGACGGCGGCCCCCGCGGCGCCGCCGCACTACGAGGCCGACCAGCCGTTCGAGTTGTCCGAGATGCAGCAGGCGTATTGGATCGGCCAGCAAAGCGGCGTGCCGCTCGGTCGTGTCCAACCGCATATTCGAGTCGACTTCGAAGTCGACCATGCCCGCGTGCCCGATCTGGGCCGGCGGCTGGCGCAGCTTGTCGAACGCCACCCGGCGCTGCGGATGGCGGTGCGTGGCGACGGGCGCGCGGTCTTCGAGGCGCACGCCTACGATCCGGTCCTGCCGCAGCAGGACCTGCGCAATCTGGACGAGTCGACATTGGCCGAGCGCCTGCGCGCCGTGCGCGCGGCGCTGGCCGACGGCAGCGGACGCCCCGTCGCCGCGTGCTTTAGCCGCATCACGGACACGATGGCGATCCTGCATGTGCGCCTGGGGCTGCTCGCCGGCGACCTGCGCAGCTTTTTGCTGCTGGTGCGCGAACTGGTCCACGGCGCGTCTCGCGAGCCGTCTCCCGGCATCGTGCCGCTCGCGCCGCCGCCGTTGCCCGATGAACGCCGCGAAGCATGGCTGCGCCGCATCGACTCGATTGCGCCCGCGCCGGAGTTGCCGGCGGCGATGGCGCTCGCCGACGTCGTCGATCCACGTTTCGTCATTCTTCGCCGGGAATTGCCGGAGCCGCTGTCCGCGGCGCTGACGGCGCGCGCGCAGGCGCTGGGCGTCACGCTCGCTTCGTTGTGCACCGCCGCGTTCGCCGACGTCGTGCGGCTGTGGTCGGCGGCGCCCGAGTTCACGCTCAACGTGACCTGCAATACGCGTGCGGCGCAAGCCGGGGAAGCGATCGGCGACTACACCAGCAATACCTTGCTGTCCCTGCGCGAGCGTCACGCTTCGTTCGCCGAGCTTGCCCGGGCGGTGCAGCGGCAAGTCTGGGCCGACCTGGACGAGCCATGGTGCTCCGGCGTGGCGATCCTGCGCGAGCTCGGTCGCCGCAACGGCGCGCCGGTGCTGATGCCGGTGGTCCTGACGAGCCTGCTGTCTGGCGACCCGGCGGACGATCTGGCGGCGCTCGATGCGCTCGGGCGGGTGGTCGACATCGCCAATCCGACGCCGCAGGTCTCGCTGCACGCCATCCTCGGTCGGCGCGGCGAGCGTCTCGTCGTGATGTGGGAGTACGTCGCGCAACTGTTCCCCGAACGGATGGTGGACGCGATGTTCGCCGCGTTCGTCGATTCGCTCGCGACGATCGCGGCCGAACCGTTGGCCGTCGAGCTTCCCGTCGTCGCGAAGCTTGCGCCGGACGAGGCCGCACGGCGCGCGGCGACCAATGCGACGGACGTCGAACGCGCGCCGCGTCGTCTGGAGACGCCGTTCGTCAGGCACGCGAATGCGCACCCCGATGCCGTCGCCGTGAGGCAGGGCGGTGCGGCTCTAACCTATGGACAGCTGTTGCGCGACGCCGAAGACATCGGCAGCGCGCTGCAGCGGCTCGGCGTCGCGCGCGGCGATGTCGTGGCGGCCGTCGTCGAGCCGGGGCCGCGCGCGGTTGCGGCGCTGCTCGGCATCGAATTGGCCGGCGCGGTCTATCTGCCGGTCGAGCCGTCCTGGCCGTCGGCGCGCATCGACGCGCTGCTGCGTGAGGCGGGCGTCCGCCACGCAGTCGCGACGACGGGCGACTTCGATCTGCCGGTGCCGTCGCTGCGCCTCGATCGTCCGCTCGCGCGCGCCACGCCCGCGCCGGTGGCGGATGCGGGCCCGAGCGACGCCGCCTACGTGATCTTCACGTCCGGCTCGACGGGCCGCCCGAAGGGCGTGGTCATCACGCACGAAGCCGCGGCGAACACGATCGACGACATCAACGCGCGATTCGCCGTCGGCCCGGCCGATCGGGCGCTCTGCGTGTCGTCGCTCGCTTTCGACTTATCGGTCTACGACATATTCGGACTGCTCGCGGCAGGAGGCGCCGTGGTGTTCCCCGAGCGCGCGCGCGATCCCGATGCGATCTCGCAGGCGTTGAGCGATGCCGCGGTGACGATCTGGAATTCCGTGCCGGCCGTGCTCGAACTGTTGCTCGACGTGGCCGCGCCGCGCTCGGCGCATCTGCGGCTCGCGCTGCTGAGCGGCGACTGGATCGCGCCGACGCTGCCCGAGCGGCTGCGCGACGCGTTCCCGAACGTCCAGCCGATCAGCCTCGGCGGTGCGACGGAAGCGTCGATCTGGTCGGTCGTCCACCCGATCGCGCCTGCCGACGCGGCGCTCGCTTCGATTCCGTACGGCAAGCCGCTGTCGAACCAGCAGTGCTTCGTGCGCGCGCCCGACGGGCGTGAGCGTCCCCACGGCGTCGCCGGCGAACTGCTGCTCGGTGGATGCGGCCTCGCGCTCGCGTACCTCGGCAACGAGGCGGAAACCGCCCGCCGTTTCTTCGTTGATGCGGATGGCCGGCGGCTCTACCGGACGGGCGATCTCGCGCGCTGGCTGCCCAGTGGGGAGCTCGAGTTGCTCGGGCGGATGGACGGCCAGGTCAAGGTGCAGGGCTATCGGATCGAGCTGGGCGAGATCGAGGCCGCCGCGATGCGTGCGGGCGGCATCTCGCGCGCGGTGGCGTCGGCGGTCCGACGCAACGGCGCGGCGGTGATTCAGTTGCACGTGGTCGCGTTGCCGGAGCGGCGCGGCGACATCGTGGCGGCGGTGCGCGCCGAGCTGGTGTTGCATTTGCCCGCCTACATGCAGCCGCACCACGTCGCCGTGCTCGACGCGCTGCCGCTGACGGCGAACGGCAAGGTGGATCGCGCGCGGCTTGCCGCGCTGCCGGCCCCGGTCTCGGCCCCGGCGGCACGGGTCGCGGCCGCGGCGCGGCGCGACGCGTCGCTCGAAGCGACGATGCTCGATGCGTTCGCCGAGGTGGTCGGCGTCGACATCGATCCGCAACAAGGGTTCTTCGACGCCGGCGCAACCTCGATGCACATCGTGCGCTTGCGCGCGCTGCTGGCGTCGCGGGGCGTGGCGGTGGCGCCGCTCGTCGATTTCTTCTCGCTCGCCACGATTCGCGCGCTCGCCTCGCGTTCCGCCGCGAGCGGCGCAGACACGCTCAACGCGAAGGACGTCGCCGGCGTGCGCGCCTACAGACAGCGCGCACGCGCACGCAAGGAGGCTATGTGACTGTTTACCAAACACCGGTGGATGCAGTGGCGATCGTCGGCGCAAGCTGTCGGCTGCCGGGCGCGGCCACGCTGGAACAATTCTGGTCGCTGATCGCCGATGGCCGCGTCGCGATCGAGCGCTTCACCGCCGATGCGGCCCGCCGCGAGGGCGTGCCGGAGGATGTGCTGGCGCAGCCCGGCTTCGTCGGGGCGGGCGGGCCGCTCGACGGCGTTGATCTGTTCGACGCGGCGTACTTCGGCATTGCGCCGTCGCAGGCGGCGGCGATGGACCCGCAGCAGCGGATCTTCCTCGAATGCGTGCACGAGGCGCTCGAGCGCGCCGGCCACGGCGCGGTGCGCGGCCCTCGCGTCGGGATCTGGGCCGGGTCGGCCACCGTCGATTATCTGGTCGACCATGTGCGCGACCGGCTCGATCGCGCGTCGCCGAACCGTTACCTGCAGCAATGGGTGGGCGTCGACAAGGACTATCTCGCGACGCAGGTCGCGTACCGGCTGGACTTCGGCGGGCCCGCGGTCACGCTGCAGACCGCCTGTTCGACGTCGCTCGTCGCGGTGGTCCATGCGCTGCATGGGCTGCTGAGTTTCCAGTGCGACTTCGCGGTGGCGGGCGGCGTCAGCATCGCGCTGCCGCAGCGGCAAGGGCATGTGTACGAGGAGGGCAGCATCCTGTCCGCCGACGGCGCGTGCCGGCCATTCACGACGGAGAGCGGCGGCACCGTCTTCGGCAACGGCGCGGGGGTCGTGGTCCTGCGGCGCCTGGAGGATGCACTCGACGACGGCGACCCGATTCTGGCGGTGATTCGCGGCGGCGCGATCAACAACGACGGGGCGGCGAAGGTCGGCTTCACCGCGCCGGGCGGCCGGGGGCAGCGCGAGGTGATCCGTCACGCGCTGGCGTTGAGCGAAGTCGACGGCGCGTCGATCGGCTATGTCGAGACGCACGGCACGGGCACGGCGATCGGCGACGAGGTCGAACTGGCGGCGCTGACCGAGGCGCTGGGCGATCGACGGCCCGGCGATGCGCGGTGCGCGCTTGGATCGCTCAAGGCGAACGTCGGGCATCTGAACGCGGCCGCGGGAGCGTGCGGCCTGATCAAGGCCTCGCTGGCGGTGGCGCACGCGCAGCTTCCGGGGGCGGTGGGCGCCGAACAGGCGATCGGGACGCTGCGCGGCGAATCCGCGTTCTACCTGCCGACGAACACGGTGCCGTGGGACGCGCCGCTCCGGCGTGCGGGCGTCAGCTCGTTCGGCATCGGCGGCACCAATGCGCACGTGATCGTGGAGGCCGCGCCGCCGCGCGCCCCCAGGACGCCGCAAACGGTGCCGCTGCTGTTGCTGTCGGCGCGCGGCACGGCGCTGCGCGAGCTGTGCGCGAATTATGCGACGTTTCTCGAAGGCGCCCCGGACCTGCGGCTCGAGGACGTGTGCTTGACGGCGGCCATAGGCCGCCGCCATTGGGAGCAGCGCGCGGCGTTTCGCGCCGAATCCCGCGAGCGGTTGATCGGTTCGCTGCGGGCATTCGCCGCGGGCGATTCCGATGCCGACGTGATCAGCGCCGAAGTGCCGGCCCGCGTGCCGGAAGTGAGCTTCGCGTTTGGCGGCGCACGCGATCTCGACGCGGTCCTCGCCCGCGTGCGGGCGTGCGGCGTCGTGCCGGCGAGCGTGTGCGCGACGGGCGACGGCGTGTTCGCGGCGGCCTTCGCCGCCGGCGCGCTGAGTCTCGACGACGCACGGAACCGTCGCGCGGACAACGTCGCCGCGCCGGCGCTGCTGTGGATCAGCGCATCGTCGGGCTTGCCCATCGACAGCCCGGAGGCGGTGCGCGACGAACTGGCGCGCGCGAACGACGCCGCGCACGATGCCGCGGCGGCGCTGGAGGCCGCGGGCGCCGCGCTGGTGCTGGAGTTCGGCGACGTGGCATTGGGCGCGGGGGCCGCGGGCGTGGTGTCGCTCGATCCCGCGTCGCCGGAGGCGATCGCCCGCATGTGGACGGCCGGCGTGGCGCTCGACCTGACGCAGCACTATCGCGACGGCAACCGGGTCGTGCTGCCGACCTATCCGTTCCAGCGCCAGCGCTTCTGGATCGAGCGCGCGCCACGCTTGGCCGAAGGCGGCGTGTCGCCGTTCCTCGGGCGGCGAACCGACGCGCCCGCGCTGAATGCGACGCTCTTCGACGCCGACTGGAGCGTGGCGACGCTGCCGTTTCTCCAGGATCACGTCATCTACGGAAAGATCGTCGTGTCGGGCGCGGCCCTCGCCGTGATGATCGCCGACGGCGTGCGGGAGCTCACCGGGGCGGATGCTTGCGTGTTGAGCGACCTGCGCTTTCCGGCGGCACTGGTGATTCCGGCGGGCGCGGCGCGGCGGGTGCAACTGCAACTGGTGCGCGACGGCGACGGTTTCGAGGCGGCCGTGCTCACGCCCGAGCCCTTCGAAACCCATGCGACGGCACGTGCCGAAGCGGGCGCGGATCAAGACGTCGCGCCATCGGCGCAGGTGCGCGGCGAAGCGATCTCCACCGACTTGCTGGATACCTGGCTGCGCGCTCGCAGCGTCGTCATGGGGCCGACGTTCCGCCGGCTCTCGGAGATCGTCGTGAGCGGCAGCGAGGCTGCCTGCGCGATGCGTGCCGATCCCGGCGACGCGGGCTGGCCGCTGCACCCCGGCATTCTCGACTCGGCGCTGCAACTGGTCGCGGCCGCCGCGCGGCCCGATGGAAACGACGCGTTCGTGCCGACTCGCATCGCACGGTTGACGATCCGCGGGCGCGCCGGCGCGCAGATGCGCTGCTATGCGGCCGCCGACCGCGGTTACGCGAGCGTGTTCGACGGTAACGGCGCGCTCGTCGAGCTGACGGGCCTCGAATCGCGCGAGGTCAGCCGCAACGAGCTGCTGCGAATCGAGCCGCTGCGCGACGGCTACGCGGTTCAATGGCGATGCGTGACGGACGGTGCGCCATTCGCGTTGCCGGAGCCGATCGTCGTCGTGCGCGATGCGGGCGAGGTCGCATCGGGGCTCGCGTCGATCTTGCGCGACGAGGCCAAAGAGACGCTCGTCGTCGCGACGCCGGACGAGATCCCGTTCGAGCGGGCCGGCCTGATCATCGATTGCCGCGGCATCGACGCGCGCTCGGCCGCGCCGGCCCCGGCGCTCTACGAGGGCGCCCTTGCGCTGTTCGCGGCGGCCGCCCGGCGCGACGAGCCCTGCCGGATCGCCGTCGTCCTGGCGCCGCAGGCACCGGCGTCGGCACCGTTGCAGGCGCTCGCGCGAGCGGCCGCGATGGAAACCCCGCACCTGCGCACGCTCGCGCTGCATGCGGGCGACGCCCACGCGATTCGCCGCGGCCTCGACTGCTTCGATCGGGAAACCGAGGTCTCGGTCCGCGGCACGGAGGTCACGGCGCCGCGCCTCGACGAGCGCGCGCTGCCCCGGCGCGCCGAATATGCGCCGGCGGGCGAGGGAACCTGGCTGATCACGGGCGGCCTGGGCGATCTCGGGCTGCAAGTCGCGGGCTGGCTCGCGGCACTCGGCGTGCGCTCGCTGATGCTCGTCGGCCGCCGGCCACCCGGCGACGCGGCCGAGGAGACGCTCGCCGCATTGCGGCGGGACGGCGTCGATGTGCAGGTGAGGCAGGCCGACCTGTCGCGGGAAGCGGACGTCGATGCGCTGCTGCACGAAATCGGCGCGACGATGCCGCCGCTGCGCGGAATCTGCCATCTCGCGGGCGTCGTCGAAGACCGGCTGGTGAGCGACGTCACGCCGGCGTCGCTCGCCGCGACCTTTGCCGGAAAGGCTCAGGGCGCGTGGCTGCTGCACGAGCGCACGCGCGGCCATGCGCTCGAACACTTCGTGCTCTTCTCGTCCGCGGCCGCCGCGTTCGGCGCGCCGGGGCAGGCGAGCTACGCGATGGCGAATGCGTACCTGGACGCGCTGGCCGCGCATCGCCGCTCGCAGGGCCTGCCCGCGCTGTCCCTCGCATGGGGGCCATGGCAGGACGTCGGCATGCTGGCCCGCACGGCGGCGAGCGCCAAGCGCCGGCTGGCGCAACTGGGCATCGGTCAGATCGAAACCGAATGCGGACGCGCGACGTTCGAGATCGCGCTGGCCGCCGATTTGCCGCCGCATGTCGTGCTGTTGCCGATCGACTGGCAGCGGCTCATCGATCAATGGCCGCCGCACGTTCCCGCAAGCCGCTTCGACGGCATCGCCACCGCGCGGCCCGGCGCCGGGCTCACTTCGTCGGTCAGCGAATTGCTGGCGCTTCCTGCGGCCGAGCGCCGGCATCGATTGTTCCAACTGCTCGCCGAGGATGCGGCGGCCGTGACCGGCACGAGTCTCGCCGCGCTCGATCCGGAACGCTCGCTGTTCGACTACGACCTGGATTCCCTGCTGATCACCGACCTGCGCGTGCGGCTCGAAAAGCGCTTCGGCCGCACGATCTCGACCACGGTCATCTTTTCGAACCCGACGATCGCCGCGCTTGCCGACTACTTGGCTCGGACGATCTTCGGCGCGGCGCTCGACGCTCCCGCCGCCGCAGCAGCAGACACGGATACGGCGGCGCCCGCGCCCGGCGACGCGCAACCGCAGGCGCCGGCGGAGCGGCTGTCGCAAGAGGAGATCGTCGAACTGCTGTCCGCAAAGTTGGACGAGCTTCGGGGGGCGGACTCGCGATGAATACGATCGACCCCACTGCGCTGATGCAGGACGCGCTGCTCGAAATCGAGCGCCTGCAACACAAACTCGGCAAGTTCGAGCAGCAACGGCATGAGCCAATCGCGGTGATCGGGATGGGCTGCCGGTTCGCCGGCGCGAATTCGCCGGACGACCTGTGGCGACTGCTGCTGGACGGAACGGACGGCGTTCGCGAGGTGCCGCCCGATCGATGGGACGCCGAGCGATATTTCGACGCCGATCCGGATGCCGCCGGCCGCATCTACTGCCGGGCCGGCAGTTTCCTCGACGACATCGCCTCGTTCGACGCCGGCTTCTTCGGAATTTCCGCGCGCGAAGCGGTGATGCTCGACCCGCAGCAACGCATGCTGCTGGAGGTGGCGTGGGAAGCGCTCGAGCGCGCCGGCATGCCGGCGTCCGCGCTGAAAGGCACGGCGACGGGGATGTTCGTCGGCGTGATGCATCAGGATTATGCGCACCGGTTCCGCCGCGCGGCCGACGTCGATCTCTACACCGCCGCGGGCAACGCGCCCAGCGTGCTCGCCGGTCGCGTATCGCACGTGCTCGGCCTGCACGGGCCGTCGCTCACGATCGATACCGCGTGTTCGTCGTCGCTCGTGGCGGTGCATCTCGCGTGCAACGCATTGCGCGCGCGCGAATGCGACATCGCGATCGTCGGCGGCGTGAACGTCGTGCTGTCGCCGCTGTCGACCGCCGCGGAATGCCGGGCGCACATGCTGTCGCCGAGCGGGCGCTGCCGGTCGTTCGACGATGGCGCGGACGGCTTCGTGCGCGGCGAGGGATGCGGCGTGGTGGTGCTGCAGCGGCTTGGCGACGCGCAGGCTGCGGGCCGCACGATCGACGCGCTGATCGCGGGCTCGGCCGTCAACCACGACGGCCGCAGCGCAGGCCTGACCGTGCCGAACGAGCACGCGCAGCGCGAACTGGTGCGCGGCGCATTGCGGGCCGCGCGTCTCGACGCGTCGCAGGTCCGCTACGTCGAGGCGCACGGCACCGGCACCGCGCTCGGCGATCCGATCGAAGCGGCGGCGCTCGCGTCGGTATTCGCGGGCCGCGCGAAGGACGCGCGCGTGCTGCTCGGCTCGATCAAGAGCAACTTCGGGCATCTCGAAGGCGCGGCCGGCATCGCCGGACTGATCAAGGCGATCCTCGCGGTCCGCCACGGCGTCGTGCCCGCCACGCTGCACGTCACGCAACCGAACCGAGGCATCGACTGGGACAACTTGCCGCTGCGGCTCGCGCTTCGCAACGAGCGGATCGATCTGGACGGCGGGCCGTGCATCGCGGGCGTCAGTTCGTTCGGCTTCAGCGGCACCAACGCGCACGCGCTCGTCGTCGCGCCGCCGCGCGTCGAGCAGGCAGCCCCGCCGGACGACCGGCCCGGCCTGCAACTGCTCACCGTGTCCGCCAAATCGGATGCGTCGCTGCGGGCGAACGTGGCGCGATACGCCGATCACCTGACAGGCCTCGATGCGCGCGCGTTCGCGGCCGCCTGCCACGCATCGCGCGTCGCGCGCTCGCATTTCCCGCACCGGCTCGCGGTCGTCGCGGCGAGCGCGGACGACATGGCGCGCGAACTGCATCGCTTCGCGCGCGGCGAGGACGCGGCCGTCAGCGCGGGCGTATGCGGCGCGATGCCGCTCGACCGCGAGCCGTCGTCGAACCTTGCCGGCGGCGCGAACGGACTCGACCTGCTGCCGTCGCTCGCGCAGCGTTACGTGGCGGGATTGCCAGTCGACTGGGCGGCGCTAGGCGGCGCTGACCGCCGTCTGGCGCGGTTGCCGACCTATGCGTTCGAGCGGCAGCGCTACTGGGTCGACGAGCGCGCCGTCGGTGCGCCGTCGCAGCTCTTCCGGATCGCATGGCAACCGGCCTCGACGCCGGCGCTCGCGCGCCGCACGGGGGCGCGCATCGTTGCGGGCGACCCGGCGCTCCGCGCGGAAGTCGAGCGCGCGCTCGAAGCCGCGGGTGAATGCTGCTCGATCGTGGCTGCCGACGCCGATGCGATCCTGCAAGCGGGCCCCGCCGGGCTTGGCGTCGTGCTCGCGTTCGACGGCGCGGTGCAGGACGGCGAGCCTGTCGAGGCCGTCGCGTGCCGCGGCGCGCTCGTCGGCGCGCTTGCGCGCCGACTGGCGGCGGCGCCCGCGGCGGGGCCGGTGACGCTCGTCACGCGCGGCGCGGTTGCCACCGGGCCCGCGGAGGATGTCGATCCCGTCGTCGCCGCCATGAACGCCGCCGTTCGCGTGGCGCGGCGCGAGCAGGGCCGCGCGTGGCGCGGCACGATCGATGTCGACGGATCGGCGGCGTCGTTCGCGACGCTTGCCGCGCTGCTCAGCGGCGATGCGGAAGAAGAACAGATGGCGGTGCGCGGCGCGACCGTGCTCGTGCCGCGGCTGCGCCACGCCGGAGCGGGCGCGGCGGGCGAGGTCCCGGCGCTCGACGGCGACGCCGCCTATGTCGTGACCGGCGGCACCGGCGCGCTCGGTCTCGCGACCGCCCGCTGGCTCGCGGGTCGCGGCGCACGCCATCTGCTGCTGATCAGCCGGCGCGGCGAAGTCGGCGACGGCGTGCGGGCAACCTGCGAGCGCCTGCGCGGCGACGGCGTCGACGTGCGGGTCGTCGCCTCGGATGTCGCGGACGAAGCATCGCTGCGCGGTGCGCTCGCGGCGGCCGCGCGGCCGATCCGCGGCGTCGTGCACTGTGCCGGCATCGTTCAGGATGCGCCGCTCGCCACGCTGGATGCCGCCGCGTTCGCGAACGTGCTGCGCGCGAAGGTGGGCGGCGCGGCGCTGCTCGACCGCCTGACCGATGCACAGCCGCTCGACTTCTTCCTGCTCTATTCGTCCATCTCCGTCGCGGTCGGCCGCCACGGCCAGGCCGCGTACGCCGCCGCGAATGCGTATCTCGACGCGCTCGCGCAACGCCGCCGCGTGCGCGCGCGTCCCGCGCTGTCGATCGGCTGGGGACTGTGGGCGTCCGGCATGGGCGCGGCCGATGCGAAGACGGCCGAGCGGGTCCGCTCGAGCGGTCTCCATCCGCTCGCCGAGGCCGAGGCGTTCGCGTCGCTGGAGCAGGCATTCGCGGGCGAGCCGCACATGATCGTCGCGGCGATCGACATCGATCGAATCGCGGCGCAGCCGGATCTACCGCGCGCGATCGAGGGCATCACCGGCCGCGCCCAGGCCCCGCGCGCACGCGCCTTCGACATCGAGCAACTGCGCGGCCGCCCGGCCGCCGCGCGCCGCGCGCTGATCGCCGGCCATCTCGAAGCCGAATTGCGGGCGGTGCTGTCCAGCGCCTCGGCGCTCTCACATCAGGCGTCGCTGATCGAGCTCGGCGTCGATTCGCTGACCGGCTCGGAGCTGCGCAATGCGATCGAGCGCTCGATGGGCGTATCGGTGTCGATTTCGAACCTGATCGACGGTTCGTCGCTCGATGCCGTGATTGAAACCGTGGCGGCGCAAATCGAGCGGCGACTCGTCACTGAACACAGCTCGACGACCGGAGCCGAGACGGAGGAAATCACGCTATGAATATCGTTCGGCTCATGGCCGATTTGGCCGATGCGGGGATCACGCTGCGCCGCCGCGGCGACGGGCTCCATGTGGAGGGACCGCCGGGCGCGCTCGACGCCGCGCTTGTCTCGCGGCTGCGAGATGCGAAGGACGGGCTGCTGGCGATGCTCGACGGCGACGCATCGCGCGCGGCTGCGCTGCCGCCGCCGTTGCCGGGCGAGGGCGGCGACGCGGGCGCGCTGTCGCCGGGACAGGCCCGCCTCGTTGCCGCGACGCGGCTCGGCGATCCGGCGATGTACAACGAGCAGATGGCGATCGAACTGGCGGACGCCGTCGACGCGCAGGCAATCGGCCGTGCGTTCGTCGCGCTTGCGCGCAAGCACGACATCCTGCGCACCGTGTTCGTTGGCGGCGAGCCGATGCGACAGACCGTGCTGCCCGAGCCGGCGGTGCAGATCGAGTGCACGTCGGTCGACGGCGACGGTGCGTTGCGTGCGCGCGCCGCGGAGATCGCCCGTCTGCCGTTCGCGGCCGGGCGGCCGTTGTGGCGCATCGATCTGTTCTCGACGCACGAGCGGCCGCTCGTGCTCGTGCTGACGATTCATCACGCGATTTTCGACCGGTGGTCGATGAGCGTGCTGATCCGCGACTTCAGCGCGTATCTCGCATCGCCGGACGAAAGCGATGCGCCGGGGGGCCGGCTGAGCTACCGCGACTTCGCGGCCTGGCAGCGCCGCTGGATGGAGACGCCCGACTACGTCGCGCAACTGGACGCGTGGGTCGCCGCGCTGGCGGACCTCGACGAGGTGCCGGCGATTCGCGGCGACCGTTCGCGTCCTCCCGTTCCCAGTTGGCGCGGCGGCACGGAGCGCTTCGAGATTCCGGCCGACTGCATCGAGGCGGCCGCGGCGTTTTCGCGCACGCGCAACACGACGCTGTTCACGACATTGTTCAGCGTGTTCGCGCTGCTGCAGCATCGGTACACCGGCGATCCGCGCGTCGTGACGCTCACGCCCGCGGCCAACCGGCCGTTCCAGGCGGCCGAGGACATCGCGGGCTACTTCGTCAATCTCATCGCGCTTGCGACGAGCGTGCGCGACGACGACAGCTTCGGCTCGCTAGTCGAGCGGATGCGCGACACGACGGCGCGCGCGTTCGCGCATCAGGGCGTGCCGCTCGACGCGATCGTCGAGCGGTTGCGCGCGCGCGGCGGCCCGCAGCACGATCAGTTCGCGCAGACGGCGTTCGCATTCCAGAACGTCCGCCTTCCGGCGGTGCGCACCGCGAGCGGCACCGCGACGCCGTTCGATCTCGACAGTCCGTTCGCGCGTTTCGACCTCTATCTGTCGATCGAGGGGGATGAGCGCGGGACGTTCGCGGTCTGGCAATACAACGCCGATCTGTTCGACGCGCAGACGGTGTGCCGGCTCGGCGAGCACTACGTCGCGTTGTTGCGCGCGGCGCTCGCGGCGCCGGAGGCGAACGCGCATGCGCTGCCGATGCTGTCGGACACGGAGCGCGCGCAGCTCCTGGCGGACTTCAACGCGACCCGGGCCGACTTCTCGCACGATGCGCCGATCCACCAGTTGTTCGAGGCGCAAGCGCAGCGCACGCCCGACGCCACCGCGGCGGTGTTCGAGGAGCGGGCGCTCAGCTATGCGGAGCTGAACCGCCGTGCCAACCGGTTGGCACATCATCTGATCGCACGAGGGGTGCGGCCGGACGACCGCGTGGCGATATGTACGGGACGCGGCTTGGATGCGGTGGTGGGCTTGCTCGCCGTCCTCAAGGCGGGCGGCGCCTATGTGCCGCTCGACCCGGCGTATCCGGCCGCGCGGCTTGCCTACATGCTCGACGACGCGGCGCCGGCGGCGGTGCTGACCACGGCAGCGCTGGCCGATGAGCTGGCGTTCAAACTGCCGACGATCCTGCTCGACGCCCAGAATCCGTCTTTCGAGTCGCAGCCGAATGACAATCCCGACCCGGCGGCACTGGGGCTGACGTCGCGCCATCTGGCGTATGTGATCTACACCTCGGGCTCCACCGGGCAGCCCAAGGGGGTCATGGTAGAGCACGGCAATCTGGTCAATTTGATCCAGTCCAATCGGCAGCATTTTTCGGGAGTCGGCCAGGCGCGCACGTGTTGCTGGACCAGCTTCGGCTTTGATGTTTGCGTTTTCGAGATATTCATGTCGCTCGCGATGGGAGGCACGGTCCATGTTGTGCCGGATCGCCTGCGCATCAGTGCGGACGGTTTCTTTCAATGGTTGATCGCGCAACGTATCGAGGTCGCGTATCTGCCGCCATTTCTTGTTCGGCGCTTGCGCGAGTATTCGGATGAGCTGGTAGCCTCGCTGTCGCTTCGTCGCATTTTGGTCGGCGTCGAACCGCTGCGTGAAAAGGACCTTTATCGGCTTGAAAGGCTGCTGCCCGAGCTGATCGTGGTTAACGGGTATGGGCCGACGGAGACGACCGTCTTCAGTACGTCCTATCTCGACATGCGGGATTACGATCGCGCGGCGCCGATCGGCCGCCCGATCGCCAATACCCGGATCTATATCCTGGATTCTCACGGCCAGCCGGTGCCGATCGGCGTGGCGGGCGAGATTCACATTGCCGGCGCCGGCGTCGCGCGGGGGTATCTGAACCGTCCCGAGCTGACCGCCGAACGCTTCGTGTCCGATTCGTTCGCGGCCGCCCCGAACGCGCGCATGTATAGGACCGGCGACCTCGGGCGCTGGCTGCCCGACGGCACCATCGAGTACCTCGGTCGCAACGACTTCCAGGTCAAGATCCGCGGCTTGCGCATCGAGCTGGGCGAAATCGAGGCGCGCCTCGCGCGATGCGACGGGGTGCGCGACGCGGTGGTGATCGCCCGCGAAGACACGCCGGGCGACAAACGCCTGGTCGCCTATGTGCTGCCGCAGTCCGGTGTTGCGCTCGTCCCGGCCGAATTGCGTCGGCAACTCGCCGGGCAACTGGCCGAGCACATGTTGCCCAGCGCCTTCGTGATGCTGGACGCGCTCCCGCTCACCCCGAACGGCAAGCTCGACCGCAAGGCGCTGCCGGCGCCGGATCAAACGGCGGTCGTGTCCCGTGGCTATGAAGCGCCGACGGGCGAAGTGGAAACCGCGCTGGCGCGGATCTGGCAGGACCTGCTGGGCCTGGAACAGGTGGGCCGTCACGACCATTTCTTCGAGCTCGGCGGCCATTCGATGCTGGTCGTCAGCATGATCGAGCGGCTGCGGGACCTCGGCTGGTCGCTCGACGTGCGCAGCATGTTCGTCGCGCCGGTCCTGGCCGATCTGGCTCAGGCGATCGACACCCGGCGCGGCGACGCGCCCGCTTTTGCGGTGCCGCCCAACCGCATCCCCGCCGGTTGCCGTGCCATCACGCCCGCCATGCTGCCGTTGGTTGCGCTTTCCCAGGCCGAGATCGACGCCGTCGTCGATACGGTTCCCGGCGGGGCGGCCAATGTGCAGGACATCTATCCGCTGGCGCCGCTGCAGGAAGGCATCCTGTTTCATCATTTGCAGCAGACGCAAGGCGATGCCTATCTGTTGCGCAGCCTGCTGGCGTTCGATACCCGCGCGCGCCTCGATGCCTTTCTCGCGGCCTTGCAACAGGTCATCGATCGGCATGACATCCTGCGCACCGCCGCCTGCTGGAAGGAGCTGTCGCAGCCGGTTCAGGTCGTTTGGCGTCAGGCGGCACTGCACGCCGAGATCTTCAGTCCCGCGGAGGAGGGCGATGTTCCCGCCCAGTTGTTGAAGCATACCGATCCGCGCGAGCGCCGCCTCGACTTGAGCCGTGCGCCGCTGTTCGCGCTCGACATCGCTCGCGATCCGGAGCGGGACGAGTGGCTGCTGGCGCTGACCTTCCACCATCTGATCGCCGACCATCTGACGCTGGAGCTCGTCGTCGCCGAAATCACCGCGATTCTGCACGGGCGGGCCGAGGCCCTGCCGGCGGCGCTGCCTTACCGAAACTTCATCGCGCAAGTCACGAGCGTGCCGGCGGATGTGCACGAGACCTACTTTCGCGAGGTGCTCGGCGACGTCGATGAGCCGACCGCTCCCTTCGGCGTGCTCGAGGCACGGGACGACGGAAAGGACATAACCGAGGCCCATCTCGCGCTGGCCGACGACCTGGCTCGGGCGATTCGCAATCAGGCGCGGCGGTTGGGTATGAGTCCGGGCGTGCTGTTCCATGTCGGCTGGGCCCAGGTGCTCGCGCAGACCAGCGGCCGCGACGACGTGGTCTTCGGGTCGGTGCTGCTGGGTCGTCTGCGGGAATTGACCGGCGCCGATCGGGTGATGGGCGTGCTTATCAATACCCTTCCGGTACGGATATGCCTGGCGGAGCGCAGCGTGCAGGAGGCGGTTGGGGCCGCCCACCACGGTTTGGCGCGGCTGCTGGAACACGAGCAAGCGCCCCTGTCGCTGGTTCAGCGCTGCAGCGGGGTGGTGCCGCCGCTGCCGCTGTTCAGCACCTTGCTCAATTATCGCCACAGTACCGCTGGCATCGCCGACGGGACCTGGGAGGGAATGCGCCAGCTGCACTCGGAGGAGCGCACCACCTATCCGGTGACGCTCTCGGTGGATGACCTGGGCGAGGGCTTTGGCTTGACCGCCCAGACAGTTGCCGGGATCGACCCGGCCCGGATTGCCGCCTATCTGTCGACTGCCATGCGGGGCCTGGTCGAGGCATTGGCCGGCGAGCCGCAACGGCCGATCCTGAGCCTGTCCATCCTGCCGCCGGAAGAGGAGCGGCGTCTGATTCACGAGCTGAACGCCACGCCGCCGGAAGGCGACGGTTATCTGCTGCACGCCGGCATCGAGCGCCACGCCGCGCTCACGCCGCTCGCGCCCGCGATCATCTGCGCCGAGGGCTGCATGCAGTATCGCGAACTGGCGGCGGAAACGCGCCGCGTGGCCGGCGCGGTCGTTGCGGCTGGTGCGCGGCGTGAACCGGTTGCGGTGCTGCTGCCGCGCTCGGTCGGCGCGATCGCCGCGTATTCCGGCGTGATGCGTGCGGGTTGCGCGTATGTGCCCATCGATCCGGCGACGCCGCCGGAGCGCATGCGCGACGTGCTCGCCACGCTCAACTACGTGCTGACGACGCGCGCACTCGCCGCGGCGCTCGACGGCATCGACGCGCGGGTGATCCTCGTCGACGAGGCCGCAGCCGCCGATGTCGCGCCTCCGACGGTCGCGCTCGACGATCTCGCCTATGTGATGTTCACGTCCGGCTCGACCGGCAAGCCCAAAGGCGTGATGATCGACCATCGTGCCGCCTCGCTGACTATCGAGAGCATTCTCAGGCGTTACGCGATCGGCCCGGCCGACCGGCTGCTGTGCGTGTCGTCCGTGGGATTCGACCTGTCGGTGTTCGATTTCTTCGGCGCGTTCGCGGCGGGCGCCGCGGTCGTGCTGGCGCCGGAATCGTCGAACGTCGAGCCACACGTCTGGCTCGACCTGATGGAGCGTGAGCGGGCGACGGTGTGGGAGTCCGTGCCGGCGGTGATGGAACTGCTGCTGCTCGAGTGCCGCAACAGCGGGCGAAAGCTGCCGCCCTCGCTGAAGCTCGTGATGCTGAGCGGTGACCGCGTGCCCGTCAGTCTGCCCGCGCGAATCCGAGAAGCCGCGACCGCCGAACTGCACGTGATCGCTCTCGGCGGGGCGACCGAGGCGGCGATCTGGTCGTGTTACTACGACACGCGCCACCTTCCCCCCGACGCCTCTTTCGTGCCTTATGGGCGGCACCTCCCGGGGCAGCGGCTGTACGTGCTGTCGTCGTCGCTGCGACCGTTGCCGATCGGCGTGCCCGGCGACCTCTGGATCGCCGGCGCGGGCGTCGCGCGCGGCTATCTCGGCCAGCCGGACCTGACCGCCTATCGCTTCGTCGCCGATCCGCACGTGCCGGGTGAGCGGATGTACCGCACCGGAGACCGCGCGCGGGTGCTCGCCGACGGCAACCTCGAATTCCTCGGGCGCGTCGACGATCAGGTCAAGATTCGCGGCTTTCGCATCGAAATCGGCGAAATCGAGGCGGCGCTCGGCGCGGCGCCCGGCGTTGAGCGCGGCGTCGCGACGATTGTCGAGCACCATGGGCGCCAGACGATCGCGGCATATGTAGTGGCCCGCGCCAACGCCGTGCTGGACCATGCCGAGATTCGCGACGCGCTCGCGCGGCGCCTGCCGCCATACATGCTGCCTGCGTCGATCGTCTCGATCGACAGCGTGCCGTTGACCCGGAACGGAAAGATCGATCGACGTGCACTCATGCAGGTGCGTGCACCGGCATCGCCGGCCGAGGGGCCGCGGAACGTCGTCGAGAAGGCACTCGCGTCGATCTGGCAAGCGGTGCTGGGGCGCGAAGCCATCGACGTTCACGAGAATTTCTTCGACGCCGGCGGCGACTCGATGCTTGCCATTCGCATCGTGACTCGCGCACGGGAGCAGCGGATTCACATCATGCCCCGCGACGTGCTCCAGTTGCAGACGATTGCCAAAATCGCGGCCGCCGCGGGAGCCGCCACCGATGTTGCCGAACCGGACGGCGAAACCGCCGCTCCGTTACCGCCGATGGCTCGCTGGTTCTTCCTGCAGCAACCGCGGGAGCCCGACTGGTTCCACCAATCGGTCCTGCTGCAGGTGCCGCCGCAGATCGAAGCCTCGGCCATTCGCGGCGCGCTGGGAACGCTCGTGACGATTCACGAGGCTTTGAGGACCGCTTACTTTCGCGAAGAGGGGCAATGGCGGCAGCGGGTGAGCCAGCGGGTGACGCCCGTCCTTGAAACCGTGAAGCTTGCCGTCTGCGACGACGATGCGGTTGACGAGGTCGCGGATCGATTGCGGGCGTCGATCCGCATCGAGCACGCCGCATTGCTCGCCGCCGGGCTGCTCGAATTCCCGGACGATTCGCGGCGCCTACTGCTCGTCGCGCATCATCTCGCCGTCGATGCGGTGTCCTGGCAGATCGTCATTGACCAGATTGCCTCGCTTTGCGCGGGCAACGATCTTGGCGCCGTGCCGACCACGATGCGGCGCTGGACCCGGCGTCGCATCGACTGGGCGGCCGCGGCGCCCGCGGGCCTGATCGACGAATTGCTCGGCGGCGCCGCATCGTCCGAGTCGCTGCCGCTCGACGGCACGGACGACGCCGGCGACGTGGCGGCATCCGGCGAACAATCCTGCGTGCTGGACAGGGCGACCACGTCGCGGATCATCAGCGGCTTTGCCGTTGCCGAGGGCTATCGCATCGACGAGGTGACGGCCGCCGTTGTCGCCGGCGCGATCATGCGCTGGTCCGGCCGGCACGAAGTCGTGATCGATCTGGAGTCGCACGGACGCAACGGTTTCGCCGACGATCCGGAGGTTCCGTTCACCGTGGGCTGGTTCACGACCATCATGCCGACCGTGATTCGCGGCGGGACGTTCAAGGAAACGCTGCTGAGCGTGCGCGCGGCGATCCGGTCGAGCAGCGCGCACGGCGCCGATTATCAGGCGCTGCGCTATCTGACGGGGCGAGCCGACTGGTCGCCGCGCCCGCTGTTGTTCAACTTTCTCGGACGACTGGAGGCCACGGCGGGGGAATGGCGACTGCTGCGCGCCGGGATCGGAAACGACCGCGCGCCTTCGACACCACGCTCGCATCTGCTCGACGTGGGGGCGGCCATCATCGACGGCTCACTGAACGTGAGTATCGAATACAACCCCCGTGCGCATCGCGACGACACCATCGCGAGCCTGCTCGACGACATCCGCACGACGCTGGACGAGTTGGGTTCCCGCACGGCGGTCGGCGATTCGTCGAGCATCGACGTGGAGGACGCCTACCCGCTCACGCCGATGCAGGAGGGGATGCTGTACCACGCGCTCGGCGGTGACGGGATGTATGTGGAGCAACTGACCTGCACGCTCGCCGGCGCCGTGAACGAACAGGCGCTGAGGAACGCCTGGAGCGACGTGGTCGCGTCAAATCCGGTGCTGCGTACCTCGTTTCATTGGGAGGGGGTGGCGCAGCCGGTTCAGGTGGTGCACACGTCGGTGTCGGTGCCGTGGCAGCAGGAGTCGTGGCCGCGGGGGCTGGATCTGGACGCGTGGCTGCGTGCCGATCGCGAGCGGGGACTGGATTTACGCGCGGCGCCATGTCTGCGCTGCGCGCTACTGAAAACGGACGAGGATCGATGGGAGCTGGTGGTGACGTACAGCCATCTGCTGCTGGACGGCTGGTCGCTGTCGCTGCTGATCGGCGACCTCGTGCGCGCGTATGCGGCCCGGGTGGCGGGCGAGGTGGCGCAGCGGCCGCCGCGCAGCCCGTTCAGCGGCTATGTGGCGTGGTCTCGGTCGATCTGGGAGCAAGGCGCCGGCGAGGGCTTCTGGCGGGCGGAACTGGGCGATTTCGAAGGCACGCGCGAGTTGGTGCTGCCGACGCCATCGCCGGGCGGCGAAGACGGCGCGCCGGTCATGGTCGAAGTCGATCGCGGTGCGCTGGAAGCGCTGGAGAAGCGCGAGCGGGTGACGCTCGCGAGCGTGGTGGCCGGATGCTGGGCGGTGCTGCTGAGCCGCTACGGCGCAAGCGACGATGTCCTGTTCGGGATGACGAGCTCGGGACGCCGGGCGGAAGTGAGCGGCAGCGAGTCGATGGTGGGGGTGCTGATCGAGACGCGGCCGGCGCGGATCAAGGTGGACGCGGAGGCGCCGCTGGGAGCCTGGCTGAGATCGGTGATGCAGGCGGAGGCGAGACGGGAGGAGGCGGGCGCGGTGTCGCTTGCGCAGATCGAGGGCTGGGGCGGGGCGCAACGCGGTGCCCGGCTGTTCGATACGCTCGTGGTGGTGGAGAACTATCCGATGGCGAAGCCGAGCGATTTGCTCGGAGGCGGGATCGGCGTGGTGTCGGTGCGTACGGTGGAGCGCACGAACTGGCCGCTGACGGTGGTGGCGGTGCCGGAAGGCGGGTGCTTGAAGCTGACGTTGCTGTACGACCCGGCGCGCTACGAGCGCGCGTCGATCGCGCAGGTGGCGGGCCATCTGGCGCGGCTGTTGAACGCGGCGGCGCGGGCGGCGACGGTCGGCGACCTGGCGGCGGCGATGCTCGATGACACCGAGCGCGAGACGCTGCTGTTTCACTGGAGCGGCGGGGACCAGGCGTTGCCGCCGCCGTGCCGGACCATCGTCGAGCGGATCGACGAGCAGGCCGTTGCGCGGCCCCAAGCTACGGCGTTGCGGCTTGGCGATCGGCGGCTCAGTTATGCGGAGCTGACGGCGCGGGGCCGACGAATGGCGGCTTGGCTGCAGGGGCAAGGCGTGGGCGTGGGCGGGCGTGTCGCGATAGTCGGCGAGCGGACGATGGAGACGATCGCCGCGATGTACGGGATTCTGGCAAGCGGCGCCGCCTACGTGCCGTTGGACCCCGACTGGCCGGACGAACGCAAGGCGCTCGTGATCGAGGACGCGCAGCCGCTGATGGTGATCGGAGGCGGCGGGGCATGGTGCGGCGCGGTGCGGCAGGTCGAATTGGCGGAACTCGATGTCACGCCTGACGCGGCGCTCACGCCACATCAGGCGACGGTGGACGATCTGGCATACGTGATCTATACGTCGGGATCGACCGGCCGGCCAAAGGGCGTGATGGTGCGGCACGGCGACGTGATGCACCTGGATGGTTTGCGCGAGCGGATGGCGCTGAGCGAAACCGATGTATGGACGGCCTTCCATTCCTACGCGTTCGACTACTCGATCCTGGAGATCTGGTATCCGCTGATGACGGGCGCGACGGTGGTGCCCGTGCCGTACTGGGTCACCCGTTCGCCGGAAGCGTTTCACGAATTGCTGCGCACGGAAGGCGCGACGATCGTGTGCCAGACACCGGCGGCCTTCCAGCAGCTCGTGGCGGTGCCGCATCGAGGCGTGCGGCTGCGATGGGCGGTCGTGGGCGGCGAAACCTATCACGCCTCGCTGCCGGCCAGCGCCGATCCCGCCCAATACCCGCGCATCGCGAACGTGTACGGCATCACCGAGACAACGGTGATCACGACGTTCGAGCCGCTGGAGCGCGGCCAGCCGGTGACCATCGGACGGCCGTTTCCGGGCCAGAGAATCTATCTGCTGGACCGGCACGGGCGCCTCGTGCCGCCGGGAGCCGTGGGTGAGATTCACGTTGCGGGCGAAGGCATCGCGGCCGGCTATCTGGGGGCGCAAGCGCTGACGGCGCAGCGGTTCGTCGCGGACCCGTATCGGCCCGGCGAGCGAATGTACCGCTCGGGGGATCTGGGACGATTCCTGCCGGGCGGCCGTATGGAGTCGCTGGGCCGGGCGGATCGACAGGTCAAGATTCGCGGTTACCGGATCGAGCTGGGCGAGATCGAGTGCGCGCTGTCTTCGCTGGAGGGAATCGGCGGCGCGGTGGCCGACGTTCGCGAGGGCGCAAGCGGCCGTCAGTTGGTGGCCTGGTATGTGGCGGCCGCCGACATGGATGCGCAACGGGTTCGCACGGCACTCAAGCAGAGGCTGCCGGACAGCATGATGCCGTCGGCACTGATTCGGGTCGACGGATTCGCGTTGACGGCGAACGGCAAGATCGACCGGCGGGCGCTCCCCCGGGAGGCCGCGCCGACGGCGCCGGCGCAGGGACCGCGCAACGCGCTTGAAGAAGCGCTCGCCGCGATCTGGTGCGAGGTGCTGGGCCGCGAGGCAATCGGCATCGATGAAAACTTCTTCGACGCGGGCGGCGACTCGCTCGCGATCGTTCGGGCGCACGGCCTGATGAGCACCCGCCTGCCACGCGCCGAAAGTCTGCGCGTGGTCGATCTCTTTCAGCAGCCCACGATCGCCGCGATCGCTTCGCAAATCGCCGCCGGCGAAACCCGCCAAGCCACCGCCGACGAACCGGACGAGCGCGCGCTGCGCCGCCGCCGCCGGACCATGGAACGCCGTCAAAAGATCGAGAGGGAACACGAATGAGCACTCCGCACGTTGCAATCATCGGCATGGGTTGCAGGTTTCCGGGCGCGAGCTCGCCCGAGCAGTTCTGGGACAACCTGGTGCACGGCGTCGAGTCCGTCACGTTCTTCGGCCCCGTCACGCCGACCGACGCCGGGTACGAGGTTCATGCCGCGGGCATCCTCGACGATGTCGCCGGGTTCGACGCGGCGCTGTTCGGGCTCAGCGCGCGGGAAGCCGAACGGATGGACCCTCAGCATCGCGTATGGCTCGAATGCGCATGGGAGGCGGCCGAACGCGCCGGCTACGATCCGAGGCGGCTGCCGGGCCGCACCGGCATATTTGCCGGCGCCGGTTTCAACGAATACCTGATTCGCAATCTCGTGCCGTCGGCGCTGCACGACGATCTGTCGTTGCTGCTCTCCAACGAGCCGTCGTTCCTGCCGTCGCGGCTCGCCTATCTGCTGGGTTGCACCGGCCCGGCCGTCTCGGTGTCGAGCGCCTGTTCGACATCGCTCGTCGCCGTGCATCTGGCCGTTCAGGCGCTGCTCGCCGACGAATGCGACACGGCCATCGCCGGCGGGGTTCGGATCACCACGCCGCAACGCCGCCCCTACCGCCACGAGCCCGGCGGCATCGGCTCGCCGGACGGCCATTGCCGCGCAT
Organism: Burkholderia thailandensis E264; assembly: GCF_000012365.1. Lineage (NCBI taxonomy): Bacteria > Pseudomonadati > Pseudomonadota > Betaproteobacteria > Burkholderiales > Burkholderiaceae > Burkholderia > Burkholderia thailandensis. The sequence goes on along the minus strand of NC_007651.1, from coordinate 2,666,800 downwards.
TCGACCGCGAGGCCAACGGCACCGTCGGCGGCAACGGCGCGGGTGCCGTGGTGCTGCGCCGTCTGGACGACGCGCTGGCCGACGGCGACCCCGTCGCCGCGGTCATTCTCGGCAGCGCGGTCTCCAACGACGGCGCGCGCCGGGTCGGCTTCACCGCGCCCGGCGTCGACGGGCAACGTTGCGCGATTCGCGAAGCGCAAGTGCTGGCCGACGTGCCGCCCGATTCGATCGGCATGATCGAGGCGCACGGCACCGCGACGGCGCTGGGCGACCCGGTGGAATTCGAGGCGCTGGCCGCCGCGTTCCGGCAAGGTACGGCGCGGCAGGGCTTTTGCGCGCTGGGCTCGGTCAAGACGAACATCGGCCACCTCGACGCGGCCGCCGGCATCGCGGGGCTGATCAAGACGGTGCTCGCGCTGCAGCATCGCGTGATTCCGCCATCGCTGCATTTTCACGAGCCCAATCCGCGCATCGACCTGGCGAACTCGCCGTTCTTCGTGAACGCCGCCGCACGCCCGTGGCCCGATGCCACGCGGCGTGCCGGCGTCAGCTCGTTCGGCATGGGCGGCACCAACGCGCACCTCGTGCTGGAGTCCGCCGCCGAGCCGCAGCCCGACGCGGCCGGCGGCGACGCCGGCGGCCCGTGGCCGCTCTTGCTGTCGGCGCGTTCCGAGGCGGCTGTGCGGCGGCTCGCGCGGGATCTCGCGGATCATCTCGAGCGCGAGCGGCCGCCGCTCGCGGATGTCGCATACACGCTCGCGATGTCGCGCGGCGCGTTCGAATGGCGGATCGCCTGCGAGTGCGCGTCGCTCGACGAGGCGATCGAAATCCTCAGAGGCGATCTCCCGGTGACGCGCGCCGCGGCCGGCGCGGCGGCCGTCGCCGCGCGCGGACGCCGGGTTGCGTTGCCGCCGACGCCGTTCGAACATCAGCGCTACTGGATCGATCCGCCGTCGCCGCTCGCGCGCGTGGCGGACCCCGGCGGCTGGCTGTATGCGCCGCGCTTGCGCCAAAGCGCACCGCTCGAACGCGCGCCGATCGACACTCGGCGGCACTGGCTGGTGCTGCTCGACGAGCATGGCGTGGGCGCGCGCGTCGCGACGAGGCTGCGTGAGGCAGGCGCGCAGGTGGCGGAAATCGCGTATGCCGACGAGATGGATGCGCAAGCGATCGATGCGGCCGCCGCCGCGGCCGCAGATCGTCCTTCCTCCGTCATCGCGCTGTGGGGCCTCGCCGCGGAACCCGCCCGCGACGACGATTCGATGCTGAAACGGCATTACATCCGCCCGGCGCGGCTCTTGCGCGCGTGGGCGGACCGCACGGGCGCCGATGTGGACGTCACCTTCGTCGCCGACGGCGCGCTGGCCGCGCAGGCCGGTTTCGGCGCGCCGGCCGCGCCGGAAAAAGCGATGCTGCTCGGCCTCGCGCGCGCGCTGCCGGCCGAATATCCCGGCTGGCGCGCGCGGGTTGCGGATGTCGACGCCGCCGCGGCCGATCTCGTCGAATGCATCGTCGCCGAAGCGTGCGCGCGCTCGGCCGACGACGCGGCGATCCATCGGCACGGATCGCGCTGGGTCGAAACCTTGGAACCCATCGGGGCCGCGACGACGCAGGCGATGGCGATCCGTCGCGACGGCGTCTACCTCGTCACGGGCGGCAACAGCGGCATGGGGCGCGCGATCGGCCGACATCTGGTCGAGCGCGGCGCGCGCGTGGTCGCGTTGAGCCGGCGCGGCGGCCAATCGATCCCCGGGCTGACCGCGATCGCGGTCGACGTGAGCGACCTCGATGCGTTGCGCCGAGCAGTCGCGCAGATCCGCGCCGAGCATGGCCCCATCAACGGCGTCGTGCATAGCGCGGGGATGCCGCCGCATGCATTGCTGCGCACGGCGGCCGATACCGCGATGCGCGATGTGCTGGCGGGAAAATTCCTTGGCGCGCGCAATCTGCGGCAGGTGCTATGCGCCGACTCCCTCGATTTCGTCGTGCTGTGCTCGTCGCTGCGCGCGCATGTGCCGGCCGCCGGCGCGAGCGACTATATGGCGGCCAACCTCGCGCTGGAAGCGCTGGGCGCTTCGTGGGCGGCCGACGGTACGCGCGTGCGTGCGATCGCATGGGACACATGGACCGAGATCGGCATGGCGACGGTGTCCGACGAACGCTTCGTGCCGGAAGATCTGCGCACGGCGGGCCTGAGCGCCGACGAGGGCGTCAGGGTGCTCGAGATGGCGTCGGCTTGCGAATCGCCGCGCATCGCCGTCAGCACGCGCAAGCTGGACCCGCTGAAGGCCCGCGCCCGCGAGGCGTTTTCGCTGGCGCGCGCGGCCGACGCGCATCAGCCGGCCGCCGGCTCGCGGCATCCGAGGCCGGTGCTCGCGGTGCCGTACGTACCGGCGCGAACCGCGCTCGAAGCCCGGCTCGCGACGATCTGGTCCGACGTGCTCGGCTTCGAGCCGATCGGCGTCATCGACGACTTTTTCGACCTCGGCGGCGATTCCGTCGCCACCTTGCAGATCGTCGCGCGCGCGAAGGAGCAGGGCATTCATCTCGATACGCATTTGGCTTTCGGCGCGCACACGATCGAAGAGCTTGCCGCCGCCGGCGTCGAGCGGACGGCGCAGGCCGTGCCGCGAGAAACGCCGCTGCCGCTCTCGCCAACTCAGCAATGGCTGTTCAATTGCGGATCGGGCGACATCAACCGCTTCGTGCAAGGCGTGGTTCTCAGCGTGCCGGCCGAGATCGATGCGACGGCGCTCGGCACCGCCATCGACGCCGCGATTGCGCACCACGCGGCGCTGGCGGCGCGCTTTGAGCAAACGGAATCCGGCTGGAAGCAGGTGCTCGGCACGCCCGCGCCTGTCGTCGTCGCCGTTCATCAGCACTCGGGGCCGGCCGACGAGCAACTCGGTTTCGCCCAGGAGATCGGCGCGGCGTTGCAGTGCTCGCTCGACATCCGGACGTCGCCGCTGCTGCGCGCCGCGCTCGTATTGGGCACGGCCGGCTCGATGCTGGTCCTCGTCGTCCATCACTTGCTGATCGATGCATTCAGTTGGCGAAGGCTGCTGGGCGACCTCCACGGGCGCGTCGGCGCATCGGCGCTGGCGGCAGGTCAGCAACGGGCGGCGGCCGATGAGTCGTTTTTCCACTGGGCGATCGCGCTCGAACGCGTCGCCGCGGCAGGGGAGCTCGACGACGATGCGGCGTTCTGGTCATCGCTCGATACGCCGCCGGATGCGTTTCCCGTCGCGCGGCGCGATGGTGTGCGCCGCGCCCTGAATTCGACGCTCCCGGTCGCGCAGACGCTTGCGCTGAGCGCCACCCGTCGCCCGCTCGAAGCGCTGCTCGCGGTTGCCGTCGCGCGTGCGATCCGTAGCGTGGGCGAATCGGATCGGGTGCCGGTCGACATCGAGTCCTTCGGGCGCGGCTGGTCGCGCGTGCCATGCGACGTTTCAAGCGCGATCGGCTGGTTCACCGCCATTCATCCGCTCGTCGTGGACACATCGGCGGACATCGAGGCCGCCGCGACGCATGCCGCGGCGCTGTTGCCGGACGCCCGCCGTCGCGCCGTCGCCTACACGGTGCTGCGCCAGGCCGCGCCGGAGCGCCTGCCCAAAGCGTTGCGAAGCGACGCGCCGATATCGATAGCGTTCTTCCCCGCGGAATCCGCCGCGCCGGCGTGGCCCATCGCCGCAATCCTGTCAGCGCCGGAGCAAACGCCGGCGCCGCACGCGATCGCGCTCGCCGCGACGATCGAGGACGGCGCGCTGCGCATCGTGTGGCATGGCCAGGACGAGCCATTCGCCGGGTTGACGCTCGACACCATCGCCGCACGGGCCATGAACGAACTGCGGGCGCTGGCGACGGCGGGAACGGCCAGGATGAGCACCATCCTCGCGCAGTTGGACATGTCGGAGGCAACCAATGATTGAACGGGTCGCAGCATTTCGGGACGTCGAAGCAGCGCTCGCGGAACCGGAGGCGGCGCTGGCGGCGGGCGATTTCGCCGCGGTGGAGCGCTTGATGGCCGGGGTTCGCGCGGCCAACCGGGCGCGAGGCCTCTGGCTTCCGCAGGCGCCGCGCGCGGACGGCGGCATGGGGCTGAGCCTGCTCGAACTGGTCGAGGCCGGAGAGATCCTCGGCCGCTCGCCGCTCGGTCACTATGCGGTCAACTATCAAGCGCCCGACACCGGCAACATCGAGGTGCTGTTCGAGTATGGGACAGCCGCCCAGCAAGCACGCTGGCTCGCCCCCTTGTTGCGCGGCGAGATCCGCAGTTGCTTCGCGGCGACGGAGCCGGATTCCGCCGGCTCGAATCCCGCCTCTCTCAAGTCGAGGGCGGTGTTCAAGGATGGCGCATGGCATCTGAGCGGCCGGAAGTGGTTCGCGTCCGGCGCCGATCAGGCGGCGTTCGCGATCGTGCTGGCCGTTACCGACGAGACGGCGCCATTGCATGCGCGCACCAGCACCTTCATCGTGCCCGCCGACGCGCCGGGCTACCGGCATGTTCGCAACCTGCGCGTGATGGGCGATGAAGGCTGCGGCTGGGCCAGTCACGGCGAACTCGAGCTGGACGACTGCAGGGTGGGCGAAGATGCGCTGCTGGGCAAGCCCGGCGAGGGGTTCATCGTCTTGCAGGCGCGCCTGGCAACCGGACGCTTGCATCATTGCGCGCGCTGGATCGGCGTGTGCGAGCGCGCGTTTGCGATCATGTGCCGGCGAGCGTGCCGCCGCGAACTGGCTGCGGGCGAACTGCTGTCGTCGCGTCAAACGGTGCAGAACTGGATCGCCGAGAGCCGCGCGTCGATCGATGCCGCGCGGCTCCTCGTCACCCAGGCGGCGTCGCGTCTGCAAAGCCGGCACGAGCGCGCTCAGATCGACATCTCGATCGCGAAATTCTTCGTGGCCGGCGTGACGCAAACCGTCCTCGACCATGCGTTGCAGGTGCAAGGCGCGCTCGGCGTCAGCGGCGACACGATTCTCAACGTGCTCTGGCGCCATGAGCGAGCGGGGCGCATTTATGACGGTCCCGACGAAGTCCACAAGGCGCTCGTGGCGCGCCATGCGCTGGCCGCGTTTCGGGGGGAAGCCCGATGAGCGCCGAAATCGCGCAGCGTGCGATGGCGGCGCTCGGCCGCCCCGGCGGCCCCGCTCAGGCGACGCGCATCGGCGGCGGACGGGCCAGCGAGGTTTTTCTCGTGCAGGCAGGCAATCGCGACGTGATTGCCTACCTGCTGCCGGCGGGCGCGCCGAGAGAGGCGCAGCGCCGATTCGGCGTACTGGAGCGAATCGGCGAGCATTTTCCGCTGGCGCCGAAACCGCTCGCGGTTGGCGGCGGGGCCGACGACGGCTCGACGTTGCTGCTGGTCGAACGGCTCGACGGCGTCTTGCCGGCCGCGTGCGGGCCGCTTTCGCCCGACGTCGTGCGCCGCCTCGCCAGGAATTTCATCGCCGCGCTCGCCGCGTTGCATGCCGTCGAAATCGCGCCGGCCGAGCGGCCGCCCGATTATCTGCGCCGAAGTCTCGGCGAATGGCGACGGCGCTGGAACGAGGAAGAAGCCGCGGGCGCCGACGGCGACTTCAAGGCGGTCGCTCGGTGGCTGACGGAACGGCTTCCCGACGCATCGCCGGCGGCATTCCTGCACAACGACTTCAAACTGGACAATACCCTCGTCGATCCGGGCGATCCGGCGCGGGTGGTCGGGGTTGTGGATTGGGAACTGGCCGCCATCGGCCATCCGCTCGCCGATCTCGGGATCGCGCTCGCCTACTGGATCGAGCGTCGCGATCCGCCGCTGCTGCGTCTCGACGCGCCGGGGCCGAGCTGCGCCCCGGGCGCTCCGACGCGCGAGGCACTCGTTGACCTGTACGCCGAGGCCAGCGGGCGCGAAGTGGCGCAACCGGCGTACTGGTATGCCTATGGCCTGCTGCGACTCGCCGTGATCACGCAGCAGCTCGCGCTGCGCCACCGCGGCGACGGGCAGCGCGTGCCGCGCAGTCGGTTGATCGTGCGCTGGCTGCTGAGCCGCGCATCGGAAGTTTGCGGGAGCGCACGGCTATGAAGGCGAAAGTTCAGGACATTCACGCACTCGCGCCGTCGCAGCGCGGGATGCTGCTCGAAAGCGCGCACGGCGCGATCAAGGGCGGCTTGTTCATCGAGCAGACCGTGCTGTCGGTTCGCGGGCATCTCGATCGCAGCCGTTTCCTCGCGGCCGTCGAGCGCACCGCCGAGACTCACGCGAGCCTGCGCTGTTGTTTCGCATGGGACGCCGAGCAGCCGGTGCAGGTCGTGTTCGAGCGGATTCAGCCCGAAGTGGCATGGGAAGACTGGCGAAACACCGACGACGCGGACAATCCGCAGGCGCTGACGGCTTGGCTGGACGAGGATCGCGCGCGAGGCGTCGCCGTCAACCGCGCGCCGCTGTGGCGCTTCGCCGTGATCCGGCTGCGTGATGACGCATACCGGGTCGTCTGGACTCACCACCATCTCATCACCGACGGCTGGTCGATCGCGGTGGTGCTTTCGGATCTGCTCACCTGCTACGAGGGTGTTCGGCCAGTGCCGCCGGCGCGGCCGCTACGCGATTACGTCAACTGGATCGACGCGCAGGATGCGGCGGCCGCGGCCGCGTTCTGGCGTCAGCGCCTCAGCGCATTGCCCCGCCTGCCCCCGATGGCGCCGCGCGCGTCGGGCGACGGCTTCGCAGAGGTCACGGACATCAACGCGAGCGCGCTCCTCGACGTCGCGCGCGCCCACGGCGTCGCGTTCGCGATTACGGTGTTCGCCGCATGGGCGCTGGTTCTGCGCGCGTTTCGCGCGACCGGTGACGTGGTGTTCGGCGTCACCACGCACGGCCGTCCCGCGACGCTTGCGGGGGTTGAGCGCATCGTCGGGCCGTTCATCTCGACCTTTCCGCTGCATGTGCGGATGACCGATATGGCAACGGTCGGCGAGTTGCTGGGCCGGATCGAGGCGATGCAGCGCGAGCAGCGCCCGTTCGAATATCTGTCGTCCGCCGAAGTGCATCAGGCCGCCGCCGTTGCCACGCGTCTTTACGATACCTTGGTGGTGGTCGAGCACCTGCCGCAGCAAGACGCGCCCGCCGATGCCGGTTTATCCGTCGCGGCCGAGGCGGGCAGTGGGGCGCGCTCGCATCATCCGTTGCTGTTGCGCGTCTCGCCTGACGGGATCGCGCGCTTGCTGTACAACCGGCGGTTCATCGACGACGCAACGGCGGCCGGGCTGGCGTCGCTGTTGCGCGAGGCGGCGGCGCGACTGGCGGCGGACGATGGTCTGCCGCGCCTCGCAGATCCGGCAATCCCGCTCGCCGTCGCGCAGCCGGCCGCGTCGCGCGCGCCTGAAACCCCGCAAGAGCGGGTGGTCGTCGCGCTCGCGCGCGATCTGTTCGGCGGCCACGCGGGGCTCGACGACAGCTTCTTCGATCTCGGCGGGCATTCGCTGCTCGCCGTCGACTTCCTGCATCGCATCGCGAACGCAACCGGGGTGCGCTTGCCCTTGACTCAGTTGTTGCACGACGCCCGCCTGGGTGCGATCGCGCAGGCGCTCGCCGAGCGCCTCGCGGGCAACGCCGGCTCCTCCAGCGCACCGCGGATTTTCTTCATCCCCGGCAATCCCGGTTCGCCGTTGTACGCCGCTCGTCTCGCCGCGCATCTGGGCGGCCCGAACGGCTGGCGCTTGCACGGCCTTGAAGCGCCGGGACTCGACGGCGCGCAAGCGCCGTTGCCGAGCGTCGAAGCGCTCGCCGAACACCATCTGGCCAGTCTGTCGGACGCCGACGATCCGGCCGTGCTGGTCGGCCATTCGTTCGGCGGGTGGGTGGCGTTCGAGATGGGGCTGCGCTTGCAGGCAAGTGGCCGGGCGGTGGTGGTGATCCTGCTCGACACGCTCGCCCCACATCGGCTGCCGTCACGCGGGGATGTCGGCGATGCGGGTTTGCGAGCCGAAGTCGCGAGGCTCGCGTCTCGCGCCAACGATGCGGGCTTCGCTATCCATGTCACGCCCGCAGCATTCGCGGTCTATGCCGCCGCGCGGCGCGCGACCTATGCGCCGTCCGCCCGGGCCGAGTTTCCGCTCGCGCTGTTTCGCGCCGCCCGCGCGCACCCCGAGGACGGCTGGGACAGAAGCGATTCCGCCTATGGCTGGACTGAACTCTGCCGCAAGGTTCATGTGGATTGCGTCGACGGAGATCATCTGTCGATGATGGCGGAGCCCGCCGTCGAAGTTCTGGCCGAGCGGATCGGGCATTGGCTGCGTCAACTGGGAGGTTGACGCCCGCGGGCAGTGCGGCCGGGTGCCGCGCATCCGCTTTTCTCAATCGCGGTTTTCCCCTTGTCAAAGGATGAATCATTCATGAATACCGAACGTTCCTCGACGCACTTCGATGTCGTCGTGATCGGTGGCAGCTATGCGGGACAATCGGCCGCCATGCAGCTAGCCCGTGCGCGTCGGCGCGTGCTCGTGGTGGACGCCGGCTTGCGCCGCAACCGCTTCTCTCCGGTCTCGCACGGCTTGATCGGGCAGGACGGGCGTCCGCCCGACGAGATCGCGGCAAACGGCAAGGCGCAGCTTCTTGCGTATCCGAACGTGCAGTGGCTGGAAGACACCGTGATTCACGCCGAACGCGCCGATGCCGGTTTTGTTTTTCGCAGTGCTTTGGGGCAGCACTTCAACGCGAGCAGCGTGGTGCTCGCGTTCGGCGTGGTGGACGAGATTCCGGACCTGGAAGGCGCGGTCGAACGATGGGGGCGCAGTGTGTACCACTGCCCGTACTGCCACGGCTACGAATTGAACGAGGGGCGCATCGGCGTGCTCGGGAACGGCTCGATTTCGCCTCTGCTGGCGCTGTTGATGCCGGACTGGGGCAAGACCGTGCTCCTGACCAACGGGACATTCGAGCCCAACGACGAGCAACGCGACGCGCTGGCCGAGCGAGGCGTCGCGATCGAGCCCGAACGGGTGACGCGCATCGTCGATACGGCGAGCGTCGAGCTCGCCGACGGACGGCGCATCGCACTCGACGGCCTGTTCACCATGAACCGCACCCATCTGTCGAGTCCGGTCGCGGAACGATTGGGGTGTGCGATCGAAGAGGGGCCGCTGGGGCCTTATATCCGTACCGACGACTCCATGGAAACCTCCGTGCCGGGCGTGTTTGCATGCGGCGACGCCACGCAGCGAGGCGGCAGCGTGGCGCTCGCCGTGGGCAGCGGTGCGCTCGCGGGCATCGTCGCGCATCGAAAGCTGGTCATTCCTTGATGCGTCGGAGAGTCCATTCGGACGACAACTTTTCGAGCGACCGATTTTTCTTCATCTACCGGGAACATGATCGTGAGTTGGCAAAACTGGTGCTTTTCCTGGCTATCGCGTAGAACGACCAAGTCCCTGACCAGAAAACCGGCGCTGTCCGCTCACGACATGCGAGCGCACAGCGCCAAATGGTCCAGCCGTGGCGTGAAACCTCCCCGGGGCTGGCGCGTGCGCGAAATGACCGCGCGGCCGCTATGTGGCGAATGGATCGAACCGGCGGACCCGGTTCGCCGCGACTCGCTTCGCCGCATCGTCATTTATTTGCATGGCGGAGGATATTGCTTTTGCTCTCCCCGCACGCATCGAACGATTGCCTGTGCGTTGGCCAAAGGGGCGGACGCGCGCACCTTTTCATTGGATTACCGGCTTGCTCCGGAACATCCGTTTCCCGCCGCGGTGGAGGATGCATTGGCCTCCTATCGGCAACTTCTCGCCGATGGCGCATCTTCAGACCGGATCGTCATCGGTGGGGATTCCTCCGGCGGGGGGCTCGCGCTTGCTCTGTTGCTGTCGTTGCGCGATGCCGGTGATCCGATGCCGGCTGGCGCGGTATTGTTTTCTCCGTGGACGGATCTGGCCGCGACCGGCGCGTCCCTGAAGGCGAATGACGAAGCCGATGTCATGCTGACCGCAGCCGCCGTAGCGAATTTTTCCCAGTATTATCTGGGCGGCACAGCTGCTGATCACCCTATTGCTTCACCTCTCTATGGAGAATATGCGGGTTTGCCGCCCTTGTTCGTCCAGGCGAGCGACACGGAGGTATTGCTGGACGACGCCGCGCGGGTCGCGGAAAAGGCCCGCGTTGCCGACGTCGCGGTGGACTTCAAGGTCTGGCATCGGCTTCCGCACGCCTGGCCCACGCTGACGCCTTATCTGCCCGAAGCGAAGGCGGCCGTAAAAGAGGCCACCGACTTTATTCGGAGGGTGGTGCCGTGACCTTCGAATCGACGGAGAAAGCCGGCGCCGGCCGCTGGATCGAGCCGTCACCGTCGGCCGTGAACGCCGTGCAGCGGTTGTTCTGCATCCCTTATGCGGGCGGCGGCGCATCCGTGTTCCGCGGCTGGCCGGCACGGCTTGGGGCGACGGTCGACGTGCGTCCGCTGCATCCGCCCGGGCGAGGCCGCCGTTTCCGCGATGCGTTGCTATATCGGGTGGACCGGATCGCCGACGAGGTGACGGAGGCGATCGCGCCGCTGCTCGACCGGCCCTATACCCTGTTCGGCCACAGCATGGGCGCCAGCGTGGCGTTCGAGGTGGCGTCACGCATCCAGGCCCGCCGCCTGCGGGAGCCGACGTGTTTGATCGTTTCCGGCCGCGGCGCTCCGCATCTGCCTACGCAGCGGCGGCCGATACACGATTTGCCGGACGATCAATTTCTGGACGAGGTGATACGCATGAACGGCACGCCGCCTGAAATTCTCGCGCATCCCGAAGTGATCACATTGCTACTCCCGATTCTTCGTGCCGATTTCAAGGCGGTCGAGACTTACCGGGCGGAACCGCATCCCCCTCTGAACTGCCGGATCGTTGCACTGGGGGGCAGTGGCGAGCCGGACAGCGCGGAGGCGGTGGAGTCGTGGCGCACTTACACGACCGGCGGCTTTCGCGTCGAGATCCTTCCCGGCGATCACTTTTTTATACATGGCCATGCTGAGCGGCTGTTTTCAGTTCTCGGCGAGGAATTGACGGATGCGCTGCGTTGCGCCGCAACCCCGTTGGCAACACCGGTGCATCAGCCATCCGCAGATTCATGTGATGCGCCGAAGTGATCGCGCCAAGACTCGGAACGCAACACCGCCAGATATCCGCATCATGTCAAAGCCATTCCTGAAGGTCCGCTTTCCTGTGCGGCAGCGAAGTCCGGTCTTTGCGATGTGTCTTCTGTCTCTCCACAGTTGATCGATGCGCGTCAGGACGGCCGGTATCCGAGCGGGCAGGAGCGCACGAATGGTCTTCAGCGTGCTCGTGCGGACCGCCGGCCTATCGTGCGCGAGCCCGCTTGCGAACGCGCCCGTCGTACACTCAGTAGATGTTCTGCAGCCCGAGCACGTTGCCGACGATCGCGCCCAAATTGGCCGGAACCTGCACGGTATCGTCGTTGGCGAACACCGGACGGCCCTCGTACATGAAAGTCTTCACGCCGACACGAAACGCCTTCGAGACATTCGCGATCGTTCCTTGCGCCCGGATGCTGAACCGATTGGGCGCCGCCTCGATATGCGTGAAGCCGTTTTGGCGCAGGTAGGAAACGACGGAATCAACTTGCGCTTGGCTAGGCGCAAAGCGATTCGGGTCCTTGGCGGAAAAGCGGGCTTTCCGCGCCGCGGCGGCGGCCGCGGTCGAGTCGGACGGAACCGGGTTGCTCGGCTTCAAGAGAACCTGCAAATCGAACAACTGTCCCGCCGGAACCTGCGGCGCGCGTTCCGCCGCGACAGCGAGGCTCGATTTGCCGTTCGTCGAACGCGCGTCTCCGTCGACGGGAGCGGACAGGGGAGAAATGGTCTGGGTTCTTACCCATCCGGCTTCCTCGGAGAACGCCCCCTTGCCGAGGAAAAGTCCGAGGGCGGCCGTCAAAGCAATGCGTGTGATATTCACGGGGATGTCTTCCTCAATCAGTCATGTGAAGCGGTATGTCGAACGGGATCGCGAGGCGGCACGGAACATGCCGCCGCGCGCGTTTGTTTCAGGCGACGTCCATCTCGAATGAAACGGATAGGGCGAGCGATTCGCCCATGCCGATCCGTTCGCGGACTTCGCCGTCAGCGGGAAACGAAGCTCGCGATCGCGTGGGCCACTTCGTCCGGATGCGAGAGTTGCACCCAGTGGCCGGCCTGGATGCGCGTGATTCTCGGATCGGCGACGACGCCGTTCAGCGAGTCGACGGCCGTGGATTCCTTCACGTACAAGTCCCGGGTCGGAACGATCAATTGGATTTTCTTGACGGCGACGTCCTTGTAGGTCGGAAACAAGAGTCGTTCCAGGACGTTGGCCCGATACAGGTTGAGCGCCGTCGCGCCGTCTCCGGATTGGTAAGGCTCGCGCGTTCCGCCTTCCAGCATCACGAGGAAATTCAGGACGCCGCTCGGCAGCCCGGTCGCCCACGCCACCTCGGGCAAGACAGGAAAGTCCAGGCCGATGATGTACGCAGACGAGACCGCCTGATTGATCAGGTTTCCCCATTGAAAAGGATTGAGCAGCGATTGTCGCGCCCAGTGGCTGACCAGGTCCAGGCTCGGTCCGGAGATGCTGGTGTAGGAAGCGATCTTCGACGCCACCGCTCCCTTGGCGACAGATTCCCAGCTTTGAATGCTGCCCCAGTCGTGGCCGACTAAATGAACCGGTTGGCCGTTCGACGTCGCGTCAATGACCGCATTCAGGTCGGCCGATAACCGTGCGAGCTTGTACGGGGCGTTGAACAGGCCGGGAGACGGATGCTCGCTGTCGCCGGAACCGCGCGTGTCATAGGCGACGACGTGGTGGGTCGGCGCCAGGCGGGCCACGACCTGATCCCAGACCCGAGACGTGTCCGGATAGCCGTGAACCAATACGATCGTGGGCGCTTCGCTCGCGCTCAACCCGTACTCATGCGCGACGATGCGCGCGCCGTCGGTGCTGACCACGACTCTGTCGCGCGAGGCGGGCATCGCAAGCCCGGCTTCCGTGCTGGACGCCGCCGCGTTGGCCGGCGAGTCGTCGCTGAACTGCTGTTGTGCCGCCGCCTGCGACGAAGCCGCGGCGAGGAACAATGGGAGGATGCCCAATCTCAGGAGCCGAAGGAGAGTCATTGCCGATTTCATGGTGATTTCCTCATAGTCAAGCCAATGTCAGATCGATTGCCGCTCAAGATCACCGCGTGCCGGCGCCGACCGTCACGGCCGCCGGCAATCCGACCCAGCGCGCATGGTGAAAATGCAGGCTGCGGTCGCAGGTACTGCTGACGACCGAATCGGTCAATTCGATGTAGCCGATCTTTACCCACGTCTTTAAATCGGGAAATCGGATGCCGGCATCCGACGCGAGGATGTCGAAACGCAGTCCGTTCGGAAAGTTCTTGATGTTCAATTCGTCGCGGAAATCGTCGCCGTCGTTACGGGGAACGTCGGCGGAGCCGACGAACCGAAGCCAGACCGGCGCCCGGTGTGGCTGATCGCCCGGCTCGCCGAGTTGCGCGACCGGATACTGCTGGCGCATCGCGGCTTGCGTGAGGTCCGGCGTCAACTCCGCGGCCGCGAACGTCGTGGCGATCGCAGTACCTTGCACCATGAACAAGGGAATGCCGATGAGACTCAGGTTGATGATGTCCGTATTCAGGTTCGCGTCGAGAAAGTGTGCGATCGGCGCGCCGGGCGCATTCGAAATCGCGTGGAAATTCGCGGTCTTGACCACTTGATTCGGATCGAGCGTGGGGAAGATCTTGCCTGCCAGACCAAAGGAGCGAAGCTGGTTGCGCTTCTCGTTGCCCCCGATCTCCGACGCGCGCACGACGATCAGCCCCTTGCTGCCTTGGCTGAAATAGCCCGTCCATTTGGTCGCCGCCGTGATGTTCCACGTGCCCGCGAGACAGATTCCGATCGGGTGCACGAGCTTCTGGGTCGGCGCCACGAAGTCCTCGGACGAGTTCAGCGTGCGTTTCGCGTCCTTGTAGAGCTGGTCGCCATGCGAATACATATCGACGATATTGGACTTGTAGTGCGGATATCCGCTCGCGTAAGGATCGGATTTCACTTTGCTCCACACATCGCTGAAGCTCGATCCCCGATAGCTGTCCTCAGCGTGTGCGTTGACGGCGCCGATCGCTGCGGCAACGGAAAGAAGTGAAAGAAGGGCGTTGAATCGCTTCATGAAGATCACCGTTTCAAAATGAGATTGCGTGTTGAACCCGTTGCGGGGAGACGCGTCCGGGAATGCGGTTGCGAAGAGGAGGGCGTTGACTCGTCCCGCCTCCGAGCGGCGGATCAAATGTTCGTGCTTGCCGGAATCCGGCTCGGCAGCAGATATTCATAAGGCGTCTTGCGTATGCTGTTGCGAGCGTTGATCTGCGATTCGACGTCGCCGAGCGCCTGTCGGAAATGCTCGAGCGGCCCGTTGCTTCCGGTGATCGCGGGGTCCGTGATGAGCGGCCGATATGGAAATACGTTGCTGCGATACTGGCCCAACGCGCTGTGCTGGACGCCCGCCAAGATCTCGTAGATCGCAACCCGCTCGATCCCTGAAACGAGGGGAGGGAGCATCTTCAGCCAATCGGCCTTGCTTTTTCCCACGGCGCTTGTCGGGGCCGGCGCGGACAGCAGTGCGGAAAGCGCGGGCGCGTAGGTCGAAAAATCCGACTGCGAGAAGTTGACGGCGGCGTGCTGGGCGCTTGCGGTAAAGATGATCATGGTCAGCACGTCGATCAATTGCGCCTTCGAACGCACCGGCCGGAATCCCTTGACCTTGCCGTTGGCGATGATGTCGGCGGCCCAGGACCTGAGCTCGTAGTCATCGACGACATCCTGATCGGACTTGTAATAGACATCGACATACGCCTTCGCCCATTCGGCGATGGCGTTCCAAATCAGGAGGCCGTCGTCGCGATACGGATAGTCCGGCAGGTTGGCCGCGCCGACTCCGCGCATTTCGATGTCGTTGGGCAACATGTGATCGTAGAAATCGAACGCGAGCCGATCGCTTGCGACCATCTGTTGCGTCTGCTGGATGGGCGCGGCAAACAGCGTATCGATGAACATCAACGGTGGAAGCAGCGTGAGCGCGGCGAGTTCGTTGATGTACAAAGTGCCCTCGAAGTGCGGCATCAGAAGCGCGTAGAGCGGATGCGTCGACGCGAGATTCCGGTGAGTGGCGACGCAAATCGCGCCGGTCACCAGGTGCGTTCGCGCGAGATGAACAAACATCTCGTGATAGTTTTCCTCCGCGCATTGAACGACCGTCTTGGCCATTTGCCACGCCCAATAGGCGGATTCCTGACTGGGATCGGCAGGGAGGAACAGGGGATTCGTCGCGGGATCCTGATCGCATTGAATCGCCACGGGAACGAGGGACGCGCCGCCCCTCGGCAGCGCGAAAAGTGCGATGGGCGCATAGGAGTAGCCGATGCCCGTGAGTGGTTTGGCCACGGCCCGCGACGTCGCCAACAGACCGTTGTCGACGTAATCGAGGAGATACAGCCGATTCTCCGCGGCGGCGCTGACGAGATTGTCGGCGGGCCCCATGACTTGCTGGAATTGAGCGTTCGTCAGTGGGAACTTCGACGGCAAGCCGGAGATGCGCTTGATCAACACCGGATTCTGGCCGGCAACCCGGAGAGACGCGAAATGATCGTCCCGCTGGTACGCGGCGGAGATGTCGGGAAGCGGGAAGGTGGAAAACAGCGCCTTGAAGTTCTCTTCGCTTCGAGTGTCGTGGTTGGAGACGATTTCGCCCAATCTTGAAATGATGTCCTTCGACAAGACGCCGACGTTCGCCAACAGCGCGATCAAGGCCGCCTGAATGCTCGCTGCCTGAGCAATGGCAACCGGGTCTTGCAAGTTCGGATCGTGGGTGAGATCCGAATACAGGTTTTCGAGGGAAAGCAGATCCACCCTGATCTTGGCGAACTGATCGCGCCAGAGGGCAACCGCCGTCGCGGGTGCGGAGCCGAGAAAATTCTCGATGACGCCCACAACGATCGCGATGAATTTGATCAGCCATTCAATGGTTGGAAGATCTTGCGGCGTGACCAGCGCAAGTGGAATGCCGCTCGCGGTCGGCACATGTTCCGTCCAGATGTAACTCAGTCTTTGCGTGGCGAGAAAACCCGCCCGTGCGATCCTGCCTGCGGCCGTGTCTTTTTGCGGCAGCACCGGCGCGGCTGCGCGAACCGCCTGCGGCGACGAAATGCCGATGCCGGCGTCGAGCGTGCGAGGGCTTGCGGTGATCGACGACGCGGCCGGTGACGACAGAGTCGACCTGACGAGCCCCGCAAACGCGGTTCCGCTGGCGGCGAAGCTCAAGAATTTAATTAAATCCCTTCGGTTCATATTTGACCCGGTTTTGTGATTGACCAACGAGGCCGCACGGAATCGGCCGTTGAAATAAAATCAAATCCAGCTGATATCTGGCGCATCGATATTCGGAGCATGCGCCGCCCCTCATTTCATCGCCCATGAAAATCGCATGCGCTTTGCGCATCAAGACGCGATGGACGTGCACGGGACGCGCGTGAAAATACGGCGCGTTCCATTACGCAACGCCACGAGAAAACATGGGGCATCGCCAAGCGTTCCCACGTTTGTTGAACTCCCCCTCCCACATGTCAGGGACGACATCCCTCCGAACCTGACTCGGCATGCCTTCAGCCTTTATTCGACGGCTTTCGGATTGGAAATCGATGGTCTTGAAAGTGGCGGTCGATCAAAGTGTTTCTTGCGGAATCATTGATTTTCCCTCGGTTTTAAAAATGGTTAATTTTCTTAAAGTTGTTTGGTTTGCGTAAACCGTAGCATACGGCGCGTAATTTATTTTAATTTTTCGTTATCTCGAATTAAGGCTCTAGCCGGTTATCTGATTTCCGAACTGCGCGGGCGATCCCATTATGTGGGAGGGCGCTGTATTTATGATGAAGGAGGGCGGTTGAGCATCGACATCGAGAATTTATTTTGCGGATGTCGAATTATTGACGCTTGAAAAAGGGTAATGCGGCGATTTTTCGTCTCAGAATGAGACAGGTCGCTTTCGGGGCTTAATGCGGAGCCCGGCTCACGCTTTAAAATTGAATTCGCCGTCGATCGCGTGGTTGAGTGATTAAAATTCCGTTATCGCAGATGGGGGATCGACGACGGGAAACACGGCGTATGGCCGATGCAATCGAAGAAGGAGATGCCGCGCGCGGATTCGCATGATCGGTGGCGACACCGATCGCGCGTCGGTGACGAACGCGGCGGCAGGCGCGCCGTGCTCGTGGCCGATAGACCTTCGGTGGCCGCTGCCGGCGTGGCATCCACAAACCAGCTTCCGTCATCAGCCGCCGTACCGTTTCCTTGGCGAGCTGGATGCCGTGGCATTCCCGGAGCTTCTCGCACGCCAGTGTCGGCCCGAAATCGGCGTAGCGATCCCGGATGATCGTCAGGGCCCGCTGAGCTAACTCCGCACCCAGCCGCCGGTTGCCAGGACCGCCACGCTTGCGCGAGGTCAGGCCCACCGCGCCAGACTCCCGGTATCGAATCACCAGCCGCTCGATCTGCCGGACCGTCAGGCCCAGGCGTTCGGCCGCGCGGCCAGGCTTCAGACCCAAATCCGCTACGGCCTGGATTACCTTCAGACGGTCGAGTTCTCGCATGTTCAATGTCACCAGAGCTGTTCGGGGCATCGCCGGCTCCATGAGCTGACGGCGAGCCGGCAAGCTTACCGAGGTCTAAACGCGACATTTCTAAATAGCTAGAACACGACATTTCTAAAAGCTACTACAACGTTAAATATTGATAATTGATATTATGTCAAATATCGCACGTAGACTGACTGCGACGATTCGGGCAATCAAAGCAGCCCTGTCCCTGACAATCATGCGTCCGGCAACAGCGTAGCAAGCCCAAAATCATCTCCTCCGACACGCCTGCCATGAGCAGGCGTTTTTTATGCTCGGCAATCTTGTAATACACGCGCCGTCGCTTCGCGTCATGGATTCCGCGCCGAGTATTGCGGATCACCCAGTAGAGATTCCTGATATCCCGAGCCACGTCGGCCAGCTCTTGCGCCGACAGATACGGCCGTTCCAGCAATTCAAGCTGCATCTTCAATTCCCACGACTCGGACGCCGGAACAGTCGATTCGCTCCACACACAACCGCTACTGCCACAATCAGCGACACCAGCAACGACGAAACCAGATAAACATCCTCGACGCCCTCGTCACCGTACGCCCCGAAAAACCCCGCAAAACGGACCAAGGCGTTTGTAGCCCACGGTGCGAACTGGATCGATCCGGCCACCTTGGCGAGCGCCAACGTAACCGCCAGCGTCGTCGCCACGTTAAACACGATTCGAGACGTTTTCATCTAACATCGACCGTACCATATGCGTGCCCGGCGAAACCGGGCACGCTGATTATGGGCGTTGCCTTGAGGGCGGCTCGAAGCTTTACGAAGTCCTGCTGATTCACCAGAGTGACGCAGCCTTCACTCAAGCCCCTCGGCCCGACCCGGCGTTCCAGCAATGTACGAATCCAGCCGCGCACGATCCAGTTCGAGCGACAAGGCGTCAGCGAAAACCGCCGCCGCGTATTCATCAACAGATTGGCCCGACCGATGCGCCGCTGTCATGATGGCGATTTCCAGCTCGGCGGGTAAAGTCACCGTAAGCATATGCTTCCCCTAATTTTGGTTGACCTATTGTAAGACCTTCTCGGGCGCCGAGAGTACTTCGCGCCAGTTCGTGTCACTCAGTCAGCCCTCAACGTTCCCCGTCGCCATCCAGAACACCCCCACTCCCTGATTCCAATAGAACTGCGCCCCGTCGCACGTCGCGCCGTTCTCAAGCACGCACCGATGCGCAGCCACAACCGCATCCATCGCGCCCGCCTCCGAGCCCAAGTGCGCATAGGTCGTCGTCTCCGGCACAACAATGCCCTTGCTCGTCCGATATCGCTTCTTATTGAACGTCGACGCGTCCGCATCCTTGCCAACATACTTTGTGATGTACGTCGCAATCCGATGCCGCATTGCCCGCCCCTTGCCGCCGATCCGCCGAAAAAAGCCGTTCTTGCCGAAGCCACGCGTGCTGTCATTCACCGCGCCGTCAGTACCCGCCTTGCTGATCACCGAGAGCCAGATCGAGCGCAACAGCTTCCAGTTCTGCCGACCGCTCACGGCCACGTGGATATGC
Organism: Burkholderia thailandensis E264; assembly: GCF_000012365.1. Lineage (NCBI taxonomy): Bacteria > Pseudomonadati > Pseudomonadota > Betaproteobacteria > Burkholderiales > Burkholderiaceae > Burkholderia > Burkholderia thailandensis. The sequence continues at coordinate 2,647,621 of NC_007651.1, read as the reverse complement.
CACGCGCCGCGCTGCTGACGTTCGAGCACTGCCACGTAATGGAAATCCTGCAACTTGTTCAGCCGTCGCCGGAACTCATCCCACCACTTCGCCCACACTTCGATCCGGGTCTCGTTCGCCCGTGTCGAGAGCGTCAACATACGATCGGCGCGGATCGCCTTGCAGCGCTTACGAATCATCCGCTTCGATCGCTCGATCGACGTACGAAGCGACTTGTCCGACTTCGCGGCTACATCGTCTTCCGTCTCGCCCTCCAGAGCCACACGCTTCCCACGAAGGCCACGCGGCCGCAAGCGCAGCTCGTGAAAGTGGCGCTGCACGGCCACGCTGAACGCTACAACTTCCTGCTGCCCGTCTTCGAAACGTTGTGTGCGCACGATGTATTCATCGCTGAACGGCGAATAGTCCGAGCACTGGACCGCCGACGCGCCGTCAAGGCGTGAGTGATTCAGCGCCTGCATCGAACCGGCTTCGTTCAGCAGACTTTGGAACGAACGCGCTTCCTGTCCTACAATGGCTGCATCCACGTTGGATACCTCGTATATCCGATGTTGATCTCGGCCCGGGATCGCTGCGAACGATCGCCGGGCTTTTCTTTTTCTCACGCCTGTTCCGGGCGTCAACGTGAGCTATTTCCGTTAAGGCAATGCTGATCAAGTCCACCACTTATGGCTGTCATGCGTTATAGCGTGGACATGCGACGGTAAAAGCAAAAACGATGAAACAACTGACACCGGCGATGGCGGTCGATCAATGCGCGGGATTCAGAGCACAGCGCAAACCTACGCGACGTGAGGCTTTTCTCGATGAGATGAACAGGCTCGTGCCGTGGGCCGAACTGTGCGTGGTGGTCGAGCCGTATTACCCGAAACGCGGCAACGGTCGGCCGCCAATCGCGCTGGAGAGCATGTTGCGAATTCATTTTGTGCAGCACTGGTTCAACCTTGCCGACCTTGCGTGTGAAGAGGCGCTGTACGACAGCCTCAGCCTGCGCCGTTTTGTGGGCATTGACCTGGGCAGCGAAACCGTTCCGGACGCGACGACGCTGCTCAAATTCCGGCACCTGCTGGAAGAGCACAAACTGGGCGAGCGAATCTTCGCAGAGGTCGGCCGGGTGTTGCAGGCACGCGGAGCAAAGCTCAAGAGCGGCACGATTGTGGATGCCACGCTGATCGGCGCGCCTTCTTCGACGAAGAACAGGGAGAAAGCGCGGGACCCTGAAATGCATCAGACGCGTAAAGGCCAGCAGTGGTATTTCGGCATGAAGATTCATGTCGGCGTGGATATACGATTCGACGCACCTCGGGCGGATAGGCAAAGAAGGGAATCACCTGTTCCGAGCCTGTCAGATTTTTAGTGTGCTGAGGTCATGAGACGATAACGGAACTAACGTCCTATGACCGATGCAACAGTGAGCAAGAAGAGCAAGAATCCGAAGGCACCAAAGCTGTTTCCCGATGAGCTGATCGATCAGTTGCTTGCCCAGGTTCAGGGCAAGGATGCCGAGTCGATCCTGGGCGAATCGGGGCTGGCCGGCCAGCTCAAGAAGCAACTGGCCGAGCGCATGCTCGCGGCCGAGTTGAGCCACCATCTGGCAGCCGAGACCGAGCAAGGCAGGGCCGGTAACCACCGCAACGGCACCAGCGCCAAGACGGTCCTGACGCCCAACGGCGAACTGAAGCTGGATATTCCGCGCGATCGACAGGCGACGTTTGAGCCGCAGTTGGTTGGCAAGTACCAACGCCGGCTGCCAGGCTTCGACGACCACGTGATCAGCATGTATGCGCGCGGCATGAGCGTTCGCGAGATTCAGGGCCATCTGCTGGAACTGTACGGGTTGCAGGTGTCGCCCGACCTGATTTCGACGGTCACCGACGAGGTGCTGGCCGACGTCGAACAGTGGCAGCAGCGCCCGCTCGAGGCCATGTATCCGATTGTGTACTTCGACGCGCTGCGGCTGAAGATCCGCGACGAAGGCACGGTCAAGAACAAGGCGGTCTATCTGGCGCTGGGCATCCGCGCCGAGGGCCGCAAGGAAGTACTGGGTTTGTGGATCGAGCAAACCGAAGGCGCCAAGTTCTGGCTGAAGGTCTTCAACGAGCTGAGGACGTGTCAGGAATTTCGTGTGCTGAGGCCGGTTAAAGGTCTCAGTTGATGGCGGAGGTGAATCGCTCGCCGAACAGAATGGCGAACTGATTAACTGCTTGCCGCCAAGTGATAGGCGGCATCTTCCAATCCTTTTCGATGTTGCGCAAGGCCAGATACAGCAGTTTGCTGTCGGCTTCGTCGCTCGGGAAGTGGCCGCGGTTCTTGACGATCTTGCGCAACTGCATGTGCATGCTCTCGATAGCGTTTGTCGTATATACGATTCGACGCACCTCCGGCGGATAGGCAAAGAAGGGAATCACCTGTTCCCATTGGCGCTGCCACATGGCCGCGACGGTAGGGAATTTGCGGCCCCACTCGCTCTGCGCAAAGGCGTCGAGCGCCGCTGCCGCCGCCTCGGCCGTGGCGGCCTGGTAGATCGGCTTGATCGCGGCAGCCAGCGGCTTGCGATCCTTCCAGCTCGCCAGATTCAGCGAATTGCGGATCAGATGCACGATGCAGGTCTGGATTTGGGCGGCCGGATAGACCGCCTCGATCGCTTCGGGGAAGCCGCGCAACCCATCGACCACCGCGATCAGGATGTCGTGCAAGCCGCGGTTCTTCAGCTCGTTGAAGACCTTCAGCCAGAACTTGGCGCCTTCGGTTTGCTCGATCCACAAACCCAGTACTTCCTTGCGGCCCTCGGCGCGGATGCCCAGCGCCAGATAGACCGCCTTGTTCTTGACCGTGCCTTCGTCGCGGATCTTCAGCCGCAGCGCGTCGAAGTACACAATCGGATACATGGCTTCGAGCGGGCGCTGCTGCCACTGTTCGACGTCGGCCAGCACCTCGTCGGTGACCGTCGAAATCAGGTCGGGCGACACCTGCAACCCGTACAGTTCCAGCAGATGGCCCTGAATCTCGCGAACGCTCATGCCGCGCGCATACATGCTGATCACGTGGTCGTCGAAGCCTGGCAGCCGGCGTTGGTACTTGCCAACCAACTGCGGCTCAAACGTCGCCTGTCGATCGCGCGGAATATCCAGCTTCAGTTCGCCGTTGGGCGTCAGGACCGTCTTGGCGCTGGTGCCGTTGCGGTGGTTACCGGCCCTGCCTTGCTCGGTCTCGGCTGCCGGATGGTGGCTCAACTCGGCCGCGAGCATGCGCTCGGCCAGTTGCTTCTTGAGCTGGCCGGCCAGCCCCGATTCGCCCAGGATCGACTCGGCATCCTTGCCCTGAACCTGGGCAAGCAACTGATCGATCAGCTCATCGGGAAACAGCTTTGGTGCCTTCGGATTCTTGCTCTTCTTGCTCACTGTTGCATCGGTCATAGGACGTTAATTCCGTTATCGTCTCATGACCTCAGCACACTAAAAATCTGACAGGCTCCGAGCTGAAGAACCGCGGCTTGCACGACATCCTGATCGCGGTGGTCGATGGGTTGCGCGGCTTCCCCGAAGCGATCGAGGCGGTCTATCCGGCCGCCCAAATCCAGACCTGCATCGTGCATCTGATCCGCAATTCGCTGAATCTGGCGAGCTGGAAGGATCGCAAGCCGCTGGCTGCCGCGATCAAGCCGATCTACCAGGCCGCCACGGCCGAGGCGGCGGCAGCGGCGCTCGACGCCTTTGCGCAGAGCGAGTGGGGCCGCAAATTCCCTACCGTCGCGGCCATGTGGCAGCGCCAATGGGAACAGGTGATTCCCTTCTTTGCCTATCCGCCGGAGGTGCGTCGAATCGTATATACGACAAACGCTATCGAGAGCATGCACATGCAGTTGCGCAAGATCGTCAAGAACCGCGGCCACTTCCCGAGCGACGAAGCCGACAGCAAACTGCTGTATCTGGCCTTGCGCAACATCGAAAAGGATTGGAAGATGCCGCCTATCACTTGGCGGCAAGCAGTTAATCAGTTCGCCATTCTGTTCGGCGAGCGATTCACCTCCGCCATCAACTGAGACCTTTAACCGGCCTCAGCACACGAAATTCCTGACACGTCCTCTGTTCCCATTGGCGCTGCCACATGGCCGCGACGGTAGGGAATTTGCGACCCCATTCGCTCTGCGCAAAAGCGTCGAGCGCCGCTGCTGCCGCCTCGGCCGAGGCGGCCTGGTAGATGGGCTTGATCGCGGCAGCCAGCGGCTTGCGGTCCTTCCAGCTCGCCCGATTCAGCGAATTGCGGATCAGATGCACGATGCAGGTCTGGATCTGGGCGGCATCGCGATCAGTCGCGTTTACACGGCTTGATCAGCATTGCCCTAAGATCGGCGCGGCAATGGGCACTGTGTCCAGCCGAATTGAGCGCCGACGGTGTCCGCCACGAACGATGTTGCCGTTCGCGAGCGCGGACCCACCTCTCCGTCTCAGCGCCGTATCCGCGTCGCCTCGACGCTCCACGCTTGCATTGAAACATCGGGGACGGCCCGCGCCCCGCCCGTCTCCGCCGCGCCCCGCTTCATTCCCGTGCGCCGCCGCGCCGCGTGCCGCTCGATGACCCGCTGCAACACGCAGAACACGCACAGCAGCGCGCCGATCACGATCCGCGTCCACCACGAGCTCAACGTTCCGTCGAACGTGATCAGCACCTGGATCGTGCCGAGTATGCCGACGCCGAACACCGAGCCGATCACGTACCCGACGCCGCCCGTGAGCAACGTGCCGCCGATCACGGTCGCCGCGATCGCGTCGAGCTCCATGCCCTGTGCCTGCAGCCCGTAGCCCGACAGCACGTACAGCGTGAACACGACGCCGCCGAGCGCGGAGCAGAAACCGCTCAGCGCATAGACGCCGACCTTCGTGCGCGCGACCGGCAGCCCCATCAGCAGCGCCGAGCGCTCGTTGCCGCCGACCGCGTAGACGTTGCGACCGAAACGCGTGAAATGCGCGACGTAGATCGCGGCGGCCAGCGTCGCGAGCGCGATCAGCGCGCCCGCGCTCAGCGCGCCGCCGGCGATCGGCACGCTGAGCGCCGCGATCGCGCTGAAGGTCGGCTCGTCGATCGTGATCGACTGCGTCGTGATGAGAAAGCACGCGCCGCGCGCGAGAAACATGCCGGCCAGCGTGACGATGAACGGCTGCAGCCGGAAGAAATGAATCAGTGCGCCCATCGCCGCGCCGTACAGCGCGCCGAACGCGAGCACGAGCGGCACGATGATCCATGCGGGCCAGTGCAGCCGCTCGGCGCCCACCGCGCAGAAGATCGTCGTCAGCGCGACGACCGAACCGACCGATAGGTCGATGCCGCCCGACACGATCACGAATGTCATCCCGATCGCGACGATCAGCAAGAACGCATTGTCGACGAGAAGCCCCGTCAGCACCTGCATCGAGAAAAATCCCGCGTACCTCACGGACCCGAATCCGAACAGCGCGGCGAACAGCATGATCGTCACGACAATCGGCAGCGCGCGCGGGTCGGCGAGCCGGCCAAGGCGCTTCTTCATCGCGGGGTCGCTCCCGTGGTTGCGCGCGAGCGCGCGAAGGCCGTCAGCCGCGACGCGCACCGCGCGACGAGCGCGCGCGCCGCGTCCGCCTGGATCAGCGTCACGACGATCACGACGGCGGCTTTCACGACGAGCGTCGCCTCCGGCGGCACGCCGATCGAATACGTCGTGTAGGTCAGCGTCTGGATGATCAGCGCGCCGAGCACGGTGCCCGCGAGGCTGAAGCGGCCGCCGAGCAGCGACGTGCCGCCGAGCGTCACCGCGAGGATCGCGTCGAGCTCGAGCAGCAGGCCCGCGTTGTTGCCGTCGGCGCTGCGCACGTTCGAGCTCGCGAGGACCCCGGCGATCGCGGCCATCACGCCCGAGCACAGATAGACGCTGAATACGACCGCGCCGGATCGCAGCCCGACAAGCCGCGTCGCGACCGGGTTCACGCCGATCGCGCGAATGAACAGGCCGAGCGCCGTGCGATCGACGAGCAGCGCCGTTGCGGCGATCGTCGCGATCGCGATCCATGCCGAGCACGGCACCGTCGCGAGATAGCCGCCGCCGAGCGCGAGGTAGCCGGGCGCGCCGATCGGAATGATCTGGCCGCCCGTCAGCAATTGCGCGACGCCGCGGCCGGCGACCATCAGGATCAGCGTCGCGATGATCGGCTGCATCCCGACGAACGCGACGAGCGCGCCGTTCCACGCGCCCGCGAGGACGCCGACGCCCGCCGCGGCGGCGAGCGCCGCGCCGATGCGCGACGGGTCCGCGTCGAGCACGATCGCCGCAGCCGCGCCGGCGATCGCGACGATCGCGCCGACCGATATGTCGATCCCGCGTGTCGCGATCACGAGCGTCATCCCGAGCGACACGATCACGAGCGGCGCCGCACGGTTCAGGATGTCGATCGGCGCGCCGAACAAATGACCGTCGAGCAGCTTGATCGACAGGAATCCCGGGCGATGCGCGACGTCGAGCGCGAACAGCAGCGCGAGCGTCAGCGCCGGCCATACGAGCGGGTGGCGCAGCAGTGTCCGCATTCGCGTCATGACTCGCCTCCCGCGATCAGCCGGTAGATCCGCTCCTCCGATACGTCGTCGCCCGCAAGTTCCGCGACCTTGCGCCGGTCGCGCAGCACCGCGATCCGGTGGCTCACGCGCACCACCTCGCCGATCTCCGACGAGATGAACAGGATCGCGAGCCCTTTCGCGCACAGCGCGAGCACGCGCTCCATGATGTCGAATTTCGCGGCGACGTCGATCCCGCGCGTCGGCTCGTCGAGAATCAGCAGCTTCGGGGCCGTCGCGAGCCAGCGCGCGAGCAGCACCTTCTGCTGGTTGCCGCCCGACAGCAGGCCGATCGGCTGCTCCGCGTCGCGCGCCTTGATGTCGAGCCGCTCGATGTACGCGTCGGCGATCTCGCGCTGGCGCGCGCGGCCGATCAGTCGCCACCAGCCGCGCCGCGCCTGCAGCGCGAGAACGATGTTCTCGCGGATCGACAGCGCGGCGACGATCCCCTCTTTCTTGCGGTCTTCCGGGCAGTAAGCGATCCCGCGCCTGAGCGCGTCGCGCGGCGACGCAAGCCGCGCGCGCGCGCCGTCGATCTCGATCGCGCCGGTGTCCGTGCGCTCCGCCGCGAACGCGAGTCGCGCGGTTTCCGTGCGGCCGGAGCCGAGCAGGCCGGCGAGGCCGAGGATCTCGCCCGGCCGCATGTCGAGATCGAACGGATGCATCATCCCGCGCCGGCCGACGCGTTGCATCGACAGGAACGGCGCGCGCGCGCCGGGCTCGCGCGCGAGCGCCCCCGCCCGCAGCGTGTCGGACATCCGCTCGCGTCCCGTCATTTTCGCGACGAGCGTGTCGACCGGCAGGTCGCGCGCGAGATACTCGCCTTCGCGCTCGCCGTTGCGCATCACGGTGATCCGGTCGGAGACCGCATAGGTCTGCTCGAGAAAATGCGTGACGAACAGGATCGCGATCCCCGACGCCTTCAGCCGGCGCAACACGTCGAACAGCCGCTCGACCTCGCCGTCGTCGAGGCTCGACGTCGGTTCGTCGAGAATCAGCACGCGCGCGTCGACCGACACGGCCCGCGCGATCGCGACCATCTGCTGCACCGCGATCGGATAGGCGTCGAGCGAGCGCGTGACGTCGATCGACAGCTTCAGATCGGCGAGCGCGTCGCGCGCGCGCGCATGGATCGTCTTCCAGTCGATCGCGCCGCGCTTCATCGGCTGCCGGCCGGCGAAGACGTTCTCGGCGACCGACAGGTTCGGGCACAGATTCACTTCCTGGTAGAGCGTCCGGATGCCCGCCGCCTCGGCTTCGCGCGGCGCGGCGAAGCGCACGGGCCGGCCGCCGACGCGGATCTCGCCGGCGTCGTGCGCCTGCACGCCGGTCAGCACGTTGATCAGCGTCGACTTGCCCGCGCCGTTCTGCCCCATCAGCGCGTGGATCTCGCCCGGAAACAGGCGAAAGCACACGCGCCGCAGCGCGCGGACGCCCGGAAATGCCTTGTCGATGTCGATCATCTCGACTGCCGGCGAATGCGTCATGCGCGCTCCTGCGAAAAAGATGTCGAACGGCGGGATGTCGACCGGCGCGATGCCGCCCGCGCCGCGTGCCTCAGTATTTGCGCGTCGGCAGCACTTGCGCGGCGACGCTCATCGGAAACACCGTCTCGTCGGTCACGATGCGCTTGGGCAGCGGCTTGCCGGCGACCACCTCCTTCACCGCGCTCATCAACTGGGGGCCGAGCAGCGGACTGCATTCGACGTCGACGTTGATCTTGCCCGCGACCATCGCCTGGAAGCCGCCCTTCGTCGCATCGAACGACACGACGCTCACGTCCTTGCCCGGCTTCATCCCCGCCTCCTCCATCGCCTGGATCGCGCCGAGCGCCATGTCGTCGTTGTGCGCGTACACGACGTTGATTCGCTTGCCGTAGGTCTTCGCGAACGCTTCCATCACCTGCTTGCCGCCGGCGAGCGTGAAATCGCCGCTTTGCGATGCGATGATCTTGAATTTCGGATTGTTCCGGATCACTTCGAGCAGGCCCGCGCGGCGATCGTTGGCCGGCGCGGAGCCGACCGTGCCCTGCAGCTCGACGATGTTGATCGGGCCCGCATCGTTCCTGTAGCGCTCCTCGAGCCAGCGGCCCGCGCGCCGGCCTTCCTCGAGGAAGTCGGAGCCGATCATCGTCACGTACAGCGAAGGGTCCTTCACGTCGACCGCGCGATCGGTCAGGATCACCGGAATGTGGGCCGCCTTCGCTTCGCTGAGCACGGGTTCCCAGCCGGATTCGACGACGGGCGAGAACGCGATCACGTCGACCTTCTGCGCGATGAACGAGCGGATCGCGCGAATCTGGTTCTCCTGCTTTTGCTGTGCGTCCGAGAACTTCAGGTTGATGCCGGCGTCCTTCGCCGCGCTCTTCACCGAAACGCTGTTCGCGGTGCGCCACGCGCTCTCCGCGCCGACTTGCGAAAACCCGAGCGTGATCGGCTTTTGCTGCGCGAAAGCGCCGGGGGCCAGCCACGTCGTCGCGGCAACGATCGCGCCGGCCGCAAGCGTCCTGATGCATGTCATGGTCGTCTCCAATGATGTTGTCGTTCGCCGCGGCGCCGGCTCTCTCGCTGTTCTGTTTTTCCGTGACGCGAGCGCGGTTCGGGGTTGCGCCGCCGGCGGCGCCGGCCGATCGGATGTGCGCAGACCCCGGATCAGTCTAGGGACAAGGCCGATAACCGCCCAATGAAAATTTGGATTCGGCCGATATCCTTATCGGCATGGGTATAAAAACCCCGGCGCGCAACAGGCGTGCCGGCGGCGTCACCGCCGGTTCGACCGCGACGCCACGTCGATCCACACCGCGAGCACCAGCACCCCGCCCTTGACGATCATCTGCCAGTACGCGTCGACGTCCAGCATCGACATGCCGTTGTCGAGGCTCGCCATCACGAGCGCTCCGATCAGCGCGCCATAAACGGTGCCGGACCCGCCGCGCATCGACGTGCCGCCGATGAAGCACGCGGCGATCGCGTCGAGCTCGCCCATCGCGCCCGCCGACGGCGAGCCGGCGGCAAGCCGCGCGGTGTTGACGAGGCCCGCGAACGCGCACATCAGCCCCATCAGCGCGAAGATCGCGAGCTTCACGCGGTCCGTGTCGATGCCCGAGAGGCGCGTCGCCTCGAGGTTCGAGCCGACCGCATAGATGCGCCGGCCGAACACGGTCTGCGTCGCGACCCATGAAAACGCGCCGAGCAGCGCGAGCAGCAGCAGCACGGGCACCGGAATGCCGCCGTAGCGGTCGAGCGTCGCGACGAACGCGAACAGTACCGCGCCCGCGCCGGCGATTTTCGCGACGTCCTGCCACGGCGGCGCGACCGCGAGCCGGTAGCGCCGCCGGTTGCCGCGCTGCCGCACGACGAGCAGCACGACGAACGCGAACAGCGCGAGCGCGAGCGCGTCGCCGGCCGCGCGCGGCAGATAGCCCTGCCCGATGAACACGAAGCCGTCCGATACCGGCGCGATCGTCGAGCCGCCCGTCACGCCGAGCAGTATCCCGCGGAACGCGAGCATCCCGCCGAGGCCGACGATGAACGACGGCACGCGCCGGTAGGTCGACCACCAGCCGTTGAAGAGCCCGATCGCCACGCCGAGCGCGAGCACCGCCGGCACCGTCGCGGCGACCGGCCAGCGGCGGTTCGCGTCGAGGATCGCCGCGACGCCGCCGAGCAGCCCGAGCAGCGAGCCGACCGACAGATCGATCTCGCCCGCGATGATCACGAACACCATCCCGCACGCGAGCATGCCGGTGATCGACATTTGCCGCAGCAGGTTCGACACGTTGCGCGGCGTGACGAACGCGCCGTCGGTCAGCACCGAGAAGAACGCCCAGATCGCCGCGACCGCGAGCAGCAGCGCGAGGACCTTGTAGCGCGCGAACAGCCGGCGCGACGGCAGGCCGCGAGCGCGGCGGCCGCGGGCTGCGCGCGCACGCGCCGGGGCGGAAGACAGTTCGGTATTCATGTCGCACTCGCTGCGGTGGGTTCGGCGCGGCGCCGCCGGCTCTTCAGCGCGGCGGCGAGGATCTGTTCCTGCGTGAGCCCGTCGTTGACGAAATCGCCGCACACTTCGCCTTCGCCGATCACGAGCACGCGGTCGGCAAGGCCGAGCACCTCGGCCAGCTCCGACGACACGACGACGAGCGCGACGCCGCGCCTGGCGAGCGCGAACACGAGCCGGTAGATCTCGGCCTTCGCGCCGACGTCGACGCCGCGCGTCGGCTCGTCGAGGATCAGCACCTGCGGATCGGTCAGCAGCATCTTCGTGAGCACCGCCTTCTGCTGATTGCCGCCGGACAGGCCCGCGATCGGCAGAAATGGGTGCGCCGCGCGCACCGACAGCCGCTGCATCCCGGCGCGGATCGCGTCGAGCTCGGCCGCCGCGTCGATCCGCCCGCGCGTCGCGAAGCGCTGCAGCACCGACAGCGTGATGTTGTGGCCGACGCCCAGCTGCGGGACGATCCCGTGCCGCTTGCGGTCCTCGGGCACCATCGCGATGCCCGCGCGGATCGCGTCGGCGGGCGAGCGGATCGCGAGCGGCCGGCCGTTCATCAGCACGCTCGCCGCGCACGCTCCCGGATACGCGCCGAAGATCGCCTGCATCAGTTCGGTGCGGCCCGCGCCGACGAGCCCCGCGACGCCGAGGATCTCGCCGCGCCGCACGCTGAACGACACGTCGTCGACACGCTTGCGGCGCGGGTTCGTCACGTCGTGACAGGTCACGTTGCGCGCCTCCAGCACGACGTCGCCGATCTCGTGCGGCTCGCGCGGATACAGGTTGCGGATCTCCCGGCCGACCATCATCGCGATGATCCGCTCGGTGCTCAGCGCGCGCATCGGCTCCGTCGCGACATGGCGCCCATCGCGGATCACGGTGACGGTGTCGCACACGGCCTCGACCTCCTCGAGCTTGTGCGAGATGTAGACGCACGCGACGCCGCGCCGCTTCAGGTCGCGCACGATGTCGAGCAGGCCCTGCGTCTCCGCCGCGGTCAGCGACGACGACGGCTCGTCGAGAATCAGCAGCTTCGCGCGCTTGTTCAGCGCCTTCGCGATCTCGATCAGTTGCTGGTGCCCGCCGCCGTAATCCATCACCGGCCGCGCGACGTTGATCGCATCGATCCGCAGCTCGCGCAGCAGTTCGTGCGCGCGCCGGACCATCGCCGCGTAATGCATGCGGCCGCCGGGCAGCGTGATCTCGTTGCCGAGGAAGATGTTCTCCGCGACCGACAGCTCGGGCACGAGCATCAGTTCCTGGTGGATGATCACGATGCCCGCGCGCTCGGTGTCGCGCACGCCGGACGCGACGAGCGGCGCGCCCTCCCAATGGATCTCGCCGTCCCACGTGCCGTGCGGATGGACGCCCGAGAGCACTTTCATCAGCGTCGACTTGCCTGCGCCGTTCTCGCCGCACAGGCCCACGCACTCGCCGGGCCGCACGGTCAGGTCGATGCCGTCGAGCGCCTTCACGCCGTCGAAATCCTTGACGATGCCGCGCATCGTCAGCAAGGGTTCGGTCATACGTTCATGCCTCGCAGTGTGCGCGCGGCCCGAGCCGAGGCCGGCCGCGCGCGAGTCGCCGTTACTGGCCCGCCAGTTGCGCCTGCGTGTAGAAGCCGTCCTTCACGACGACGTCGACGTTGCGCTTGGTCAGCAGCGTCGGCTGCAGCAGCACCGTATCGACCTTCTTCTTGCCGTTGTCGTATTGCGCGTTGTACGCGGGCTTCGTGCCTTTCGCGAGATCCACGGCGAGCCTCGCGGCTTCGCTTGCGATCAGCTTCAGCGGTTTATAGACAGTCATCGTCTGCGTGCCGGCGATCACGCGCCTGAGCGCGGCGAGATCCGCGTCCTGCCCCGACACCGGCACCTTGCCCGCGAGATGCTGCGCGGCCAGCGCCTGGATCGCGCCGCCCGCGGTGCCGTCGTTCGATGCGACGATCGCGTCGATCCTGTTGTCGTTCGCGGTCAGCGCATCCTCGACGATGCGCAGCGCGGTCGACGCGCTCCATTCGGGCACCCACTGCTGGCCGACGATCCGGATGTCGCCGCGGTCGATCGCGGGCTTGAGCACCTTCAACTGTCCTTCGCGCAGCATCTTCGCGTTGTTGTCGGTGGGCGCGCCGCCGAGCAGGAAGTAGTTGCCCTTCGGCTTCGCGTCGTAGACGCCCCGCGCCTGCAGCTCGCCGACCTTCACGTTGTCGAACGAGATGTACGCGTCGACGTCGGCGTCGAGGATCAGCCGGTCGTACGACACGATCTTGATGCCCGCCCTCTTCGCTTCGGCGACGACGTTGCCGAGCGTCTTCGAATTGAACGGCACGATCACGATCACGTCGACGCCTCGCGAGATCAGGTTTTCGATCTGCGAGATCTGCCGCTCCTCGCTCGCGTCCGCCGACTGCACCGACACCTTCGCGCCGAGCTTCGTCGCGGCCGCGACGAAATAATCGCGGTCGCGCGACCAGCGTTCCACGCGAAGGTCGTCGATGCAAAAGCCGATCTCCGGCTTGTCCTTGCTCGCGTGCGCGAGCGGCGCGGCGAGCGCCAGCGCCGCCAGCGCCGCGGCGCCGGCAAGCGAACTCAATACGGTACGACGCGTGACGGATCTCATGTCTGCTCTCCTCTCTTGTTGGACGAACGCACGAAACGGCGGGCAGCAACCGGCATGCGCCGCCCGTGTCAGCGCGCGGCGCTGCGCCGCGCGGCCGGAATCGGCCATCAGGGGCCATCAGCGGCCAGGCGAATCCTGCGGCGGCCGGCCGGTGCGGCGCGGGCTGCGCCTGCGGGTTCGAGCCCGCGGAACGCCGGCGGCCGGGGCGAGCCCGGCGAACCTCGAATCAGCGCAACGCGTAGATCGCCTGGTTCACGATGTTCTCGAGCCGCTCCTGCGCGCCGCTTGCGTGCTGCGGGTTCACGCCGCGCGCGAGCGCGTCGGCCGCGAGCGACTGCAGCGAATAACCGCCCGCGAGTATCTTGCGGCCGAACTCCGAATCCCATTGCGCGTAGCGGCGCCGGCGCAGCGCGTCGAGCCGGTCGTTCTCCACCAGCACGGCCGCGCGCTCGAGCGCGAGCGCGAGCACGTCGATCGCGCCGATATGGCCGTGAAACAGGTCCTCCGGATCGACGCTCTGGCGCCGTACCTTCGCGTCGAAGTTCATGCCGCCCGTCGTGAAACCGCCGTGGCGCAGGATCTCGTAGAACGCGAGCGTCAGCTCCTCGACGCTGTTCGGGAACTGGTCGGTGTCCCAGCCGTTCTGCGGATCGCCGCGGTTCGCGTCGACGCTGCCGAACACGCCGAGCGCGAACGCGTTCGCGATCTCGTGATGGAACGAATGGCCGGCGAGCGTCGCGTGGTTCGCCTCGATGTTCACGCGGATCTCGTTCTGCAATCCGTATTGCGTGAGCAAGCCGTGCACGGTCGCGACGTCGTAGTCGTACTGGTGCTTCGTCGGCTCCTGCGGTTTCGGCTCGATCAGCAGCGCGCCGGTGAAGCCGATCCGGTGCTTGTGCTCGACGACCATCGCCAGAAACCTGGCCAATTGCTCGCGCTCGCGCGCGAGATCCGTGTTGAGCAGCGTCTCGTACCCTTCCCGGCCGCCCCACAGCACGTAGTTCTCGCCGCCGAGCCGGTGCGTCGCGTCGAGCGCGTGGCACACCTGGGTCGCCGCCCACGCGAACGCATCGGGATTCGGGCTCGTCGCCGCGCCGGCCGCGAAGCGCGGATGCGAGAACAGGTTCGCGGTGCCCCACAGCAGCCGCACGCCGCTCGCCTGCTGGTGCTCGCCGAGGTAGTCGACCATCCGCGCGAAGTTCTCGACGTACTCGTGCAGGTTCGCCCCTTCCGGCGCGACGTCGGTGTCGTGAAACGTATAGAACGGCGTGCCGAGCTTCGTGAAGAACGCGAACGCCGCATCGGCCTTCTGCCGCGCGCGCTCGAGCGGCTCGCCCGGCTGCTGCCACGGCCGCCGCAACGCGCCCTGGCCGAACACGTCTTGCCCCGGCCACACGAACGTGTGCCAATAGCAGACGGCGATCCGCAGGTGCTCCTCGAGCGTCTTGCCGAGCACCCGCTTCGTGCGGTCGTAATGCCGGTACGCGAGCGGATTGTCCGATTGCGGGCCTTCGTAGCGAATCGCGGGAATGTGTTCGAAATACGACATGGCGTCTCCATTCAGGACCGGTCTTGTTGCGGCGCAACGCGCGTCGCCGTGACGTGCGGGGCCGAATTCGGTCTGGCTGGATCGTGCTCGCGCGCCCTCGCGCCGGCAATTGCGAAATTGCGCAGCGCGCGTAACGTTTCTTGCCAGCCTCACGCGCGCGGCGCGCATCCCGTCCTACAATGGCCGCAGCCCGACGGCCGCGCGGCATCGCCCGCGCCCCGTCGGAAACACCGGCACGGCGCCGCCCGCGGCGCACGCCTCGAGATCGAGATGAACCGCGCCCCTTCCGCCCAGACGCCGCACCGCATCGCGCTGCTGTTCAATGCAAACAAGGTCTACGACCGCGAGATCATCAGCGGCATCGGCGATTACCTGCGCTCGACGCGCGTCGCGTGGGACCTGTTCCTCGAAGACGACTTCCGCTGCCGGCTCGCCGGCATCGAGCGCTTCGACGGCGACGGCATCATCGCGGACTTCGACGACCCGGCCGTCGCCGCCGCGCTCGCCGGCTCGCCGCTGCCGATCGTCGCCGTCGGCTCGTCGTACGAAGACCCGGCGCAGTACCCGGACGGCCTGCCGTACATCGCGACCGACAACGCGAAGCTCGTGTCGCTGGCCTACACACATCTGATCGCCGCGGGGCTGCCGCGCTTCGCGATGTACAGCCTGCCCGTCGCGCAGCACAACCGCTGGGCCGAACAGCGCGAACGCGCGTTCGACAGGCTCGCGCGCGCGGACGGGCTCGATGCGCCGATCTACCGCGGGCTGTCGACGAGCGCGTCGGCGTGGAATCACGCGATCGAGCAACTGGTGGCCTGGCTGCATGCGCTGCCGAAGCCGATCGGCGTGATCGCCGTGACCGACGCGCGCGCGCGGCATCTGTTGCAGGCGTGCCTGATCGCCGGCATCCCGGTGCCCGAGCAGGTGGCGATCGTCGGCATCGACAACGATCCGCTCACGCGCACGCTCACGCGCATTCCGCTTTCGTCGGTGATCCAGGGCACCGAGGAGATGGGCCGCACCGCCGCGCATCTGCTGCATCAGATGCTGGGCGGCGCGCGTTTTCCGGGGCGGCGCATCCTCGTGCCGCCCGTCGGGATCAACGTGCTCGAATCGACGCGCCACCTGCCGCTCGCGAGTCCGCACGTGATGCGCGCGCGCCATTTCATCCGCCAGTACGCGTGCCAGCGCATCAAGACCGAGCAGGTGGCCGACTACGTCGGCGTGTCGCGCTCGCTGCTCGAGGAGCACTTTCGCCGTGAGCTGCAGCGCACCGTGCACCAGGAAATCCTGCGCCACAAACTCGAAGCGGCGCAGGCGCTGCTCGCGGGCCGCAACGCGTCGAGCGCCGAGGTGGCAATCCGCTGCGGGTTCACGTCGCTGCAGTACATGCACGCGGTGTTCCGCCGCGAACTCGGCTGCACGCCGCGCGAATATCAGGAACGCGCCGCGTCCGCGCGGTGAAGACGACCGTCCACGAACCGATTCTCCCCATGCACATCGACCCCGACACTCGCACTTCTCGCCTTGCTCCCGGCCCTGCCCGCGTGCCGTCCGAGCCGTGGGGCACGCTGCCCGGCGGCGATCCGGTGCGCCGCTACACGCTGCGCAATGCCGACGGCGTGCGCGTCGTCGTCAGCGATCTCGGCGCGACGGTCGTGTCGTGGCTCGCGCCCGACCGCACCGGCAGCTTCGCCGACATCGTGCTCGCGCACGACGCGCCGGCCGATTACGTCGAATCGGCGGCCTACCTCGGCGCGACGATCGGCCGCTGGGCGAACCGCATCGCGGGCGCGCGCTTCACGCTCGACGGCGTCGAACACGCGCTGGATCGCAACGAGAACGGCAATCTGCTGCACGGCGGCGCGAGCGGCTTTCACCGCGCGCGCTGGGAAGTCATCGACGACTGCGGCGGCCTTGTGCTGCGGCTCGAGTCGCCCGAAGGCGACGCGGGCTTCCCCGGCAACGTGACGGTGCAGGTGCGCTACACGCTCGACGACGACGGCACGCTGACGATCGATTACACCGGCGCGACCGACGCGCCCACGCCGCTCAACCTGACGAATCACAGTTATTTCAACCTGAGCGGACGCCCGGGCGGCGACATACGCGGCCATCTGTTGACGATCGACGCCGACGCGTTCCTCGAGGTCGACGATGCGCTGATCCCGACGGGCGCCGCCGGCGTGACCGGCACCGCCTTCGATTTTCGGCACTGCGCGCCGCTTGGCGCGCGGCTCGACTGGCCGCACGCGCAGCTCGCGCGGGCGGGCGGCTTCGACCACTGTTACGTGCTGAGCGGCGCCGGGATGCGAGGCGTTCGGCCCGTCGCGTGTGTGTACGATCCCGAGAGCGGGCGCGAATTGACGGTATCGACCGACCAGCCGGGGCTGCAATGCTACACGGGCAATCATCTGCACGGGCTGCGCGTGCGCGACGGCGCGCGCTGCGTGCGCCACGCGGCGCTGTGCCTCGAGGCCGGCGGGTTTCCGAATCAGATCAACATGGCCGGCCTGAGCGATGGCGTCGTGTTGCGGCCCGGGGGCACGTATCGGCAGACGACGAAGTATCGGGTCGGCGTGCGTGCGTAACTTCCGCCCTGTCACGCCCAGCGAATGCTGCCCCGTGCTCGCGTCGCCCGCCCCCCCGGCGCGCGCTACGGCGTGACGATCGCGCTCACATCGCCGCCGCGAAGATCGCGATGACCTGCGCGAGCGTCGCCTTGCGCGGATTGGTCAGCATGCACGCGTCCTTCTGCGCGTTGCTCGCCATCACCTCGTGATCTTCGGCCTTGACGCCCAGCGCGGCCAGGCCGGCGGGGATGCCGATCGAGGCGCTGAGCCCGCGGATCGCCGCAATGGCCGCCCGGGCGGCGTCGACGGTGCTCGATCCGGCCGTATTGACGCCGAGGAGCGACGCGATGGTGGCGAACCGTTCGGGCGCGGCAATCAGGTTGAACTCGCACACGTGCGGCAGCAGGATCGCGTTGCAGACCCCGTGCGGCAGGTTGTAGAACCCGCCGAGCTGGTGCGCCATCGCATGCACGTAGCCGAGCGACGCGTTGTTGAACGCCATCCCGGCGAGGTACTGCGCGTAGCACATGGCCGCGCGCGCCTCCATCGATTCGCCGTTCGCGACGGCCTTCGGCAGCCATTCGCCGATCAGCGCGATGGCCTTTTCGGCGCAGGCGTCGGTGATCGGCGTCGCGGCGGTGGAAACGTAGGCCTCCACCGCGTGGGTGAGCGCGTCCATGCCTGTCGCGGCCGTCAGCGCGGGCGGCATCGCCACCATCAGGCACGGATCGTCGATCGCGATGAGCGGCGTGCAGCGCCAGTCGACGATCGCCATTTTGACGTGATTGCTGGAGTTCGTGATGATGCAGAATCGCGTCATCTCCGCGGCCGTGCCCGCCGTCGTGTTGATCGAAATCAACGGCGTCATCGGCACCGTCGATTTGTCGATCCCTTCATAGTCGCGGATATGCCCGCCTCCGGCCGTGACGAGCCCGATGCCTTTCGCGCAGTCGTGCGACGACCCACCGCCGAGCGATACGATGAAGTCGCATCCCTCGCGCTGAAAGCGCTCGACGCCGTCGTGCACGTTGACGTCGGTCGGGTTGGGCTCCGCGCCCGCGAAGATCACGGCCTGAAGCCCCGCGTCGCGGATATGGCCCGCGACGATCTCGGACAGCCCCATCTTGTGCAGCCCCGCGTCGGTCACGATCAGCGCCTTTTTCGCGCCCAGCGATTTGGCGCGCACGCCCGTCTCTCGCGCGCAGCCCGGGCCGATCAAGGTCACGCAGGGAATGAAGAAACTGTCGGTGCGCTGCGCGATGTTCAGATAGCTCATGTCGTCTCCTGGTTGTGTCAGTGCGTCTCGTGTGAAATCGCCTGTCTGTCCGGGAAACGAAAACGCACGAACCGTACCATCCCGCGAAAACGCCGTGCTTTCATGAACGGCCGATTGGATAGCGCGCATCGCCTGTTCGAATTCGGCACACGCTGCTCCGTTTCGGAGCGATCGAGCGCGGCGTCGCTTGCGTCGCCGCGCATCGCCGAGCGCCGCCGACGCGGGCCGCGCTGCGCCGTGCGGCGTCCGATTTTGCCGGTCCTCGCCCCGGCCGGACAGGCGCGCCGAATCCCCGCGCCGGCCCGCCGCCGACGCGAACGCCCGCGCGCTACTGATCGCCGCATGGCGGCACACGGGGAGGATCGCGACGGACACCACGGCCCGCGCCTTCGCGGTCGGAGCCCGCCGGTACGCGAACCTCCGCGCCGACGTGATCGCCGCGAGCACGGCGCAGTACAGGTTCAGCGCGTTGTGGCGCATGACGCTGCGCAGGAACAGCACGAGCATCACGGATGCCGAACGGGCCGCTCGCCTGCCTGGTGCCGAACGCGACGGCGCCGAACCCGGTGGAGCCGGTGGAGCCGGTGGAGCCGGTGGAGCCGGCGAGCCGCATCGCTTTCGCCCGCTCGCGCGGCCGACGCGCGCTCCAGCGTTACCTGGCCGAGAAGTTCGCCGAGCAAAATTCTCAATCCGACCGTTTACCGCAATCACGCCAAATTGCATTATTACCGTAAAAATCAATCCTTCAAATCATCAAACACCATTTATCAAATTCAATTACCAATCGGTTTTTAATTTTTATAAAAATCCGGGTCTCCATCATTCAATTCGCCTTTAAAATTCCATCTCCCGTTTCATTGACATATCCGGATTTGCACCTAGACTCCGTCGTGAGGCAGGACAATCCGCCCGGCTTTCAATGCTTCGCCAAGGCCCAAAACCACAATACGGCCCGTCACCACAGGAGTTTTCGCCATGAGGGAAATTATTGAAACAATTCATGAAAAAAAGGCCGCTCTCCTCGATCACCCGGTCTTTCCGCAGCTCGAAGCGGTCACGCTTGCCCAAATCAAGGAAATGATGCGCGTCTGGTCGCCGCTTCTGATTCACCTGGCCATGACGTTTCGCGACATCAACCGCATGTATTACCACTACGAGAAGCCGGAAGACGAGTTGCAGAACGCGATCAACGATCACGTCGACGTCGACAGCGAGCATTGGCACATGATGGTGACGGACATCAAGACGCTCGGCGTGAACAATCGCGCGTTCGATTGCGAAAGTGCGATCAACGTGATCTGGGACGATCTCGGCGGCCCCGTGCGCAAGTACATGTACTCGCTCGTGTCGCGCGCGCGCCGCTGCGGAAACTGCCCGCTGCTGAAGATGGCGTCGATGGAGGCCGGCGAGGCCACGTCGAAAGTCTTTTTCACGACGTCGCGCAAGCTCGCGGCGGCCTACGAAGCGGATACGGGCAACACGCTTCGCTATTTGGGCGCCGAGCACATCGACAGCGAACTCGATCATTCGATCAACGAATCGGTTTTCTTCGACGCGCCGCTGTCCGCCGACAAGCGTGCGGAGGCGCAATCGATCGTCGACGATCATTTCCGCAGCTTCATTGCCTTCCTCGATTACAAGTACGAGGTCAACAAAATGGCGCTCGCCAACTGACGAGCCCCCGGGGCACCGCCCGGGGCATGATCCGCGAGGCCGGCGTCCGGCCGATTCGGCATGCGACCCGAATCGAATGGCCGGTCCGAAGTGTGCGCGCGTTCGCGATCATGACGTCCCCCCATACAAGGAGAAACAACATGCGTCTGCCTAATCGCACACGGGTCCTCGTCATCGGCGGCGGGCCGGCCGGCGCGACCAGCGCGGCATTTCTCGCCCGTGAAGGCGTCGAGGTCACGCTCGTCGACAAGGAGGTGTTTCCCCGCTATCACATCGGCGAATCGCTGCTGCCGTCGTGTCTCGAAATCCTCACGTTGATGGGCGCGCGCGACACGTTCGACCGCCACGGCTTTCAGCGCAAGCCCGGCGCGTACTTCAACTGGAAGGGCGAGACCTGGAAGCTCGATTTCGGCGAGCTCGGCGGCACCTATCATTACAGCTATCAGGTGCGCCGCGAGGAATTCGATCAGTTGCTGCTGCAGCATGCGCGCGCGGTCGGCGCGCGGGTGCACGAAGGCGTCGGCGTGCGCGAGATCCTGTTCGACGACGGCCGCCCGTGCGCCGCGCTGTGCGTTGCGCAGGATTCCGTCGAGACGGCCACCGTCGAGTTCGACTACCTCGTCGACGCGTCCGGGCGCAACGGACTGATGTCGACCCGCTATCTGGACAACCGCAAATTCCACGAGATCTTCCGCAACGTCGCCGCGTGGGGCTACTGGGAAGGCTTGAGCTGGCCCGACGATTGCGCGCCGGGCTCGATTCTCGTCAGCTCGATTCCGGACGGCTGGTGGTGGGCGATCCCGCTCGCCGATCGCCCGACGAGCGTCGGCGTCGTCATGCACCGCGACGCGTTCGTCGCGGCCAAGCGCGCGGGCTCGCTCGAGCAGGTGTACGAGCAGGCGCTCGCGCTGAGCCCGGTGATGACGAAGCTCACGCAACGCGCACGCCTCGTCACGCCGCTGAAGACCGAACAGGATTATTCGTACAGCTGCGATTCGTTCGCGGCCGACGGCTACTTCCTGTCCGGCGACGCCGCGTGCTTTCTCGATCCGCTGCTGTCCACGGGCGTGCATCTCGCGATGTACAGCGGCATGCTCGCCGCCGCGTCGCTCGCCAGCATCCTGCGCGGCGAGGTGTCCGAGCGGGAAGCCGCCGCGTACTATCGCGACAGCTACCGGCAGGCCTATCTGCGCTTCCTCGTGTTCGTGCAGACGTTCTACGAGGCGCACGGCAAGCTCGGCTACTACAGCAAGGCCGACGAGCTGAGCCACTACATGATCGAGACGGGCGACATCCGGCGCGCGTTCCTGAACCTCGTCTCGGGCCTCGAGGACATTGCCGACGCCGAGCAGGCCACGTCGCACCTGATGGGCGAAATGTCCCGCCGCATCGACCAGAACCTCGCGCTTCGCAAGGACAAGCGCGTGCTCGCGTCGGCGATCGGCAGCGCGGAAGTCGAGGACAACGCGCGATTCTTCGATGCGATCGAGGGCCTGCCCTGCCTGTCGGCGAACATGGCGCTCGACGGGCTCTACGTCTCGACCCAGCCTCGACTGGGCCTGCAGCGGGTCGCCGCGATGTAGCCGCCGCGCGCAGGCCGGTCGCCGCGGCCGAGCCGCCGGCATCGCCGGCGGGCACGCGCGCATCGAACGCGAGGAGCGAACGAAGATGACTGACTGGATACTGCAGCTGTGCGTCGTGGTCATCGTCGCATTCGCGCTCGGCGCGCTCGCGCAACGGTTCGGGCCGGGCCGGGTCGTCGGCGAACTGCTCGCCGGGCTGCTGCTTGGCCCGTCGGCGTTCGGCACGCTCACCGTGGCCGGGCACGGCGCGCTGATCGGCGAGGACACGGCCGCGCTCCTGTCGAGGCTCGGCGAGCTCGGGCTCGTGTTCCTGATGTTTCAGACGGGCATGCACATTACCTGGCGGATTCCGCAAAAGCGCTCGGCCGGGTTCGTCGCGACCGTCATCGCGGGATTCGGCATGGCGCTGCCGTTCGCGGCGGGCTGCGCGATCGCCGTCGCGTCATCCGGATCGTTCCGGCCGCAGGCGTCGCATCTCGCCTATGTGCTGTTCTGCGGCATCGCGCTGTCCGTGTCGGCGTTGCCCGTCATGATGCGCATCGTCGCGGATGCGCGCATCGCCGAGCGCCCGTCGGCGACGCTGTCGATTCTCTCGGCGACGTTGACCGACTCGCTCGGCTGGCTGATGCTCGCGGCCGTCGGCGCGATCGCGACCTCGGGTCTGTCGCCCGCATCGACGGTGCGCGCGATGTGCGCGCTCGCCGCGTTCGTCGTCGTGTCGATCACGCTCGTGCGCAAGATCGTCCTCGGGCTGCTCGATCGGACCCGCCGGGCCGGCAGCGGCTCCGCCACGTTGATCTGCGCGCTCTGCTACGTGCTGCTGTCGTCGTGGGCCGCGTCGCGGCTCGGTTTTCACGGCGCGTTCGGCGCGCTCGTCGCGGCCGCCAACCTGGCGGGCCGAGACGATCTGCGGCGGTTGTGGGACGCGCGCTTCGCGGGACTGGCCGACCTCGTCCTGATTCCGCTCTTTTTCGTGAGCATGGGCTTTCAGGCGTCGTTTTCGGCGCTCGACACGGGCGCGGCCTGGGGATGGCTCGCCGCCTTCCTGATCGGCGGCGTGGCGGCGAAATTCGCCGGCTGCTACGCGGGCGCGCGACTGTGCGGCATCGACCGCGCGGAAGCGACGCTCATCGGCGTGCTGATGAACTGCCGCGGCACGGTCGAGCTGATGGTGCTCGCGATCGGCCTCCAGTTGCGGATCATCCCCGCTTCGCTGTACACGGTTCTGCTGATCGCGACGCTTGCGATGACATGGTTGAGCGCGATGTCGACCCACCGGCTCGCGAAGCAGAGCCCGCTACGCTCGCCGCAGGCGGGTGCGTGCGATTCGCCGGCGGAATTTCGCGCGCCGCAGGCGCATGCGGCCGGCGGCGACGCCCGTCTGCCGGGATTGCCGGAGGTATCGCGCCCGTCGCGATAAATGCCCATGGATACCGTCGTTCCGCTTCTTTCCGACTCCGCCGCGCGCTGGCTGCCGCTCGCGCTGTCCGAGCAGGTGAGCGGCAAGGCCCCGCTCGCCGTCATGTGCATGGGGCAGCCGATCGTGCTGTTTCGCGATGCGGCCGGCGCCGCCCGCGCGATGGAGGACCGGTGCGCGCATCGGCGCGCGCCGCTGTCGCTCGGCCGCGTGACGCCCGAGGGCCGGCTGCAGTGCGGCTATCACGGCTGGACCTATGACGGCGCGAGCGGCGCGTGCGTCGCGATCCCCAATCTGTCGCACGACGAGCGGGTGCCGGCGCACTACGCGGCGCGCGCGTACGAGACGTTCGAGCGCGACGGCTACGTATGGGGACGCGCGGCGCTCGGCGTCGACACGCGTGAGCTGGCCGCGGCGTTCGCGCGCGCGTCGCGCTGCGCGCAGCGCTTCGCCGGCTGCGCGACGGTGACCGTCGCCTACGACGAATATGTCGCCGCGCTCGCCGACGGCCCGCACTTGCTGATGCGCATCGCGGGCCTGCGCATCACGGACTACGTGATCGCCGATCCCGAGCCGCGCGGCGGACGCATCGACATGGAGCGCGGCGTCACGTGGGCGGCGCGCCGGCACGATCACCGTTTCGGCGCGCATTATCCGTGGACGCTTCGGCTCGCGCCGCCGCAGGACGGCGCGCCCGCATCGGTCGAAATCGACACGCGCGACGGCGCGCCGATGCTGTGGGCGTCCGTGGCCATGACGCCCGCGGCGCGCGGCACGACGAACGTCCTGTGGCGCGGCGGCGTCTCGGCCGATACCGGCGGCCCCGGCGCCACGTTGTTTCGCCTGTGGGCGCGGCTGCGCCGCCCGCCGTTCGCGATGCTCGAACACGTCGACGGACGCGCGCTGTCGAAACTCGACGCGTCGTGCTCGCGCGACGCGCGCGTCATTCCGGTCGGGTCCGACCGATTGCCGTGCGAGAGGAGCAGATGATGGCGACCGTTGACGAAGAAGACATCGGCGCGACGAGCAGCCGCGACGAAGGCGACTGGGTGCCCAACCGGTTTTGCTTGCGCAACGCGTGGTTTCCGCTCGCCCATACGTTCGAAGTCGGCGAGCGCGCCTCGCGTTGGCAGATTTACTCGCAGCCGTGCTACCTGTGGCGCGCCCGCGGACGCGTTCATGCGTCGCGGCGGCATCCCGAGCTGCCCGCCGCGGGCCCCGCCGCCGGCTTGCCGGCCGATGCCGCCGGAAGCTATCCGGTGGTCGAGCGATTCGGTTACGTATGGATCTGGTATGGCGATCCGGAAGACGCGAGCGACGCGCTCGTGCCCGACGTGCCGTTCCTGCCTCGCGAAGGCGGGCTGCCCGTGCGCATGCAGGGCAACATGCGGCTCGATTGCTGCACGCCACTGTTCCTCGAGAACCTGCTCGACCTGACGCACGCGGACTACCTGCATGCGAATCTGCTCGGCGACGAACGATCCGACCAGGACCGCGTCGAGGTGCGCTTCGCGTCCGAGACGGTGACGATGATCCGGCGCTGCACGCACAAATCGATCGCGCCGATCATGCGCTGGTTCGGCGGCCTGCGCGCGACGTATCAGGACGTTCACGTGGCGATTCACGTGCACGTGCGCAGCTCGGTCGCGATCGCGTACGGACGCTACACGCCGGACATCGATCTGCCGATATTCCATCCCTGCGTGCCGGAATCGCGCGACCGGTGCCGGCTCAGCTTCGCACTGAACATGACGCGCGCGCCCTGGCTGCTGCGCGCGTTGATGCCGCTCACGCCGTACATCGTGCTGCCGCAGGACAATCGCATGGTCGGCCCGCAAAGCACGCGCTATCGGGACGCCGGCGAGCGCCGCGATCTGCATTCGCGCCTCGACCGCGCGGGCCTGGCTATCGGCTACTGCTGCAGCAGCTCGCCAATCGGCAGCGCGACGGCGATTTCTCGTACGCCGCCGATGCGCTCCCGGGGCAAGATGCGCGCGGCATCCTCGGCATGCCGGACTAGCGCCCGTTCACGCCGATGACGCGCCGCCGAAAGAGCCGTGCGCCGGTCGGCGACGATGCGACCGCGCAATGTGTTTTGAGCTTGCCGAACGGCGCTCGCCCGCCGGAAAGCACGCGACTCGCCGCTACGCGACGTGCGGCTGCAACGCGCGCATCCAGCACGCCACGGCCACCGCGCCGCCGTCGGGCGAGCCCACGGCGCGCTCGCCCAGATAGCTCGCGCGCCCCGCGCGCGGCGTCATGCCCGCGGTTTTCGCCGCGCCTGCCTCCGCGGCGCGCACCGCCGCCGCCCACGCATCGCTCGCGCTCCCGCCCGCCGACAGCGCGTGCTCGAACGCATCGACGGCGGGCACCAAGGCGTCGAGCATCGTGCGGTCTCCGGGCTTCGCGCCGCCCAGATCGCCGATCGCGTCGACACCGCTCCGGAACGCGCTCGCCCAGTCGCGCGCGGTCGGCGCCGATGCATCGGCGAGCCGGCGGCCCGCGCGCACCAGCGCCGTTGCGTAAAACGGCCCGGAGCTGCCCGCGATCGCCCGGCGCAGCGCCATGCCCAGCGCGGCGAGCAGGTTCGCCGGCCCTCGATACGCATCGGCGGGCAGCGCGAGCATCGCGTTCGCCGCGCGGCGCATGCTCGCGCCCAGATCGCCGTCGCCGGCGACGGAATCGAGCTCGGTCAACACGGGCTCGCTGTCGATCAGCGCGGCGGCAACCGCATGCAGCGCGGGCCGCAGTCCGTCGGAACCCGCCGCGCCGGCCGTCGCCCATTCCGGCTGTCCGTCTCCTGCGCCGGTCCCGGCGGCGGCCACGCGAATGTCCCGGTTCACCGCGCCGCCGCCCGGCCACGCTCGCGCTTGCGTCGGCGCGTCGAGCAGTTCGAGCATGCGATCGTTCAGCTTGAGCAGCGAAATCGAGCAGCCGGGCATGTCGAGCGCGGACAGGAACGTGCCCGCCCACGCGCGCGCCACCTCGACGCCACGCCGGCTCAGGCTGTCGTACGCCGCGCGCAGCACGATGCCGAGCTCCATGTCCGGCGTCGCGCCGAGCCCGTTCACCAGAAGCGCGACCCGATCGCCGCGCGCGATCGCCTGATCGTCGACGATCGTCGCCACGAGCGTTTCCGACAGCGCGTCGGCCGGCATCGGCGCCGTGCGCTGCACGCCCTTTTCGCCGTGAATGCCCAATCCGAGCTCGATCTCGTGATCGGCGAGGCGGAAGCCCGATTGCCCGGCGCCCGGAATCGTGCAGCCGTCGAGTGCGACGCCCATCGTGCCGAGATTCGCCGCCGCCTCGCTCGCGACGGCGGCCACCTCCCGCAGCGCGAGGCCGCGCTCGGCGGCCGCGCCGGCGAGCTTGTGCACGAGCACGGTGCCGGCGATGCCGCGGCGGCGCCCGCGCTCGGTGAGTTCGCGCAGCGACACGTCGTCCGCGACGACGACGATCTCGACCGGAATGCCCTGCGCGCGCGCGAGCTCGGCCGCGAGCCCGAAATTGAGGCGATCGCCCGTGTAGTTCTTCACGATGAGGAGCGCGCCGTTCTGGCCCGCGGTCGCGCGAATCGCGGCGAGCACCGCATCGGCGGGCGGCGACGTGAAGACCTCGCCGCACACGGCCGCGCTCAGCATCCCCGCGCCGACGTAGCCGCCGTGCGCCGGCTCGTGGCCGCTGCCGCCGCCGGAGATGATCGCGACCGCACGCCGCGCCGGCTCCGGCAAGGGGCGCCGGATCAGCACGTGTTCGTCGCCGAGCATCGCGACATGCGGCGACTGCCGCGCGATGCCCTCCAGCATTTCGCGCACGACGTCGGACGGGTGGTTGACGAGCTTCTTCATGGCGGCGGTTTCCTGACAGTGAGTGAGGGCTGCGGCTCGTCACGACATCGGGCGCATGCGATTCAACGCGTGCGGAGCATCCGCTTCGTGCGTGAGCCTCGCCTCTTCCTTGCCGACCGGCGGGACGGCGTGCCGCCGTGCATTGTGCCATCGGGACCGGTTCACGGTGCGCTCGGCATCCCGTGCCAAGCCGGTCGCGGTGCCGGGCAACGCGCATCGAAGGCCGGTCGCCGCCGACGGCCGCAACGGCGGCCACGACCGGCCGGCCGCACCGCGAATCCGCGCCCGGCGGCTGCGGCGGCTGCGCGAGCGAGCCCTCACCCGGCTTCGCGCCCCGCCTCGCGCGCTACGCGTCCCGCCGCCCGACCCCGCGCACGACGAGCGCGCCCGCGACGACGAGGCACGCCGCAAGCGCCGCGATCGAGCGCGACGGCGCGATCGCGAACTGCATGCTCAGCACGCCGCGCATCAGGTCGACGCCGTAGGCGGCAGGATCGAGCGCGGCCGCCGCGCGCACCCAGTCCGGCGCCAGATCGAGCGGATACAGCCCGCCCGACAGGAAGAACATCGGCAGCAGCAACGTGTTCGACACGACCGGAAACACGATCACCGACCGGAACGGCAGCGCGAGCGCGAGCCCCAGCGCGGAAAACACGAGCGCGGCGAACGCCATCGCCGCGACGAGCAGCGCGAGGCGCGGCGCGGTCACGCCGATTCCGATCGTCGGCGAGAACGGCAGCAGCAGCAGCGCCTGCAGCCACGCGATCAGCGCGCCCGAGCCGATCTTGCCGAGCGCGATGTCGACGCGGCGCACGGGCGACACGAGCAGCGCGTTCAGAAGGCCGGTCTGCCGGTCGTGCACGATGCCGATCGCGGCCGAGATCGCGGTGAACATCAGCGACAGCCCGATCACGCCCGGGAAGATGTAGGCCTGATAGCCGCCGATTTCCGCGTACGTGCCGCTTCGCAGCGCCGCGCCGAGCACGAACAGGTACAGCAGCGGCTGCGTGAGCCCGAACAGGATTCGCAGCGGCGACGCCCAGAAGCGCTTCAGGTCGAACCAGACGATCGCGGCGACGGCGTTCATGCCGGCTTCCCGACGAGCGGCGGCGCGGCGCAGCCGCCCCGGCGCGCGGCGATCCAGTGGCCGACGACGTCCTTCAGCCCCGGCGCGGCGATATCCGCGCCGAGCACGCGGCACGGCATCTGCCGCAGCAGCGCCGGCAGCACCGCCTGCGGATCGGCGCCCGCGACCGAGATGCCCTGCGCGTCGACTTCGGCCGGATAGCCGTGCTCGGCGAGCCAGCGGCGCGCCGCGTCGATGTCCGGCACGCGCAGCCGGATCACGCCGGGCACGGGCGCGCGCATCGCGCGCCACGAGCCGAGCGCGACGAGTTCGCCCCGATCCAGCACGACGACGCGATCGGCGTCGCACGCCTCGTCCGTGTGATGCGTCGAGCACAGCACCGTGCGGCCGCCGGCGACGAGCCGCTTGATCTCGGTCCAGAACGCATCGCGCGCGGCGACGTCGAGGCCGAGCGTCGGCTCGTCGAGCAGCAGCACGCGCGGCTTCGCGACGAGCGCGCGGGCGAGCTCGAGCCGCCTGCGCTCGCCGCCCGACAGCCGGCGCACCAGCGTCGCCGCTTGCGCGCCGAGGCCGAGCGCATCGAGCAGCTCGTCCACGCGCGCGCGCGCGGCGCGCCCCGCCAGCCCCTGGCAATGCGCGATGAACCACAGGTTCTCGCGCGCGGTGAGCCGCGCCTCGAGCGCCGACTCCTGAAACACGACGCCGATGCGCTCGCGCACGCGCGCGGGCTGCGCGAGCGCATCGAAGCCGTCGACGAAAATCCGTCCGCCGCTCGGCGCGACGAGCGTCGCGACGAGCGACAGCAGCGACGTCTTGCCCGCGCCGTTCAGCCCGACCATCGCAACCAGCTCGCCGTACCCGATCGAGACGCGCACGCGCTGCAGGATCGCGCGGCCGCCGCGATGGAGGCTCACGTCCTGCACGTCGATGCACGGTCCGTGCGGTCCGTGCGGTCCATGTAGTCCATGTGGTCCGTTCGTCATCGCGGCGGCGCTCCGTCGTTCAATCGAGCCGCGCGGCGCGCAGCGCCGGATCGGCGAAGCGCACGCGCGCGGCCATCGCGTCGGTCGCCCACACGCGCCCTTGCGCATCGACGATCAGCACCGCTTCGACGCCGAGCCCGCGCGTGAGCGGCATCGCCGCGGGCCCCGCGATGAACGGCGGCTTGCTCGCGCCGTCGGACAGCGCGCCCGCGTGCGGGCCGGGCGCGACGAGCACCGTCGCGGCCTCGCTTCGCGCGGCGGGAAAGCCGCTGCGCGGATCGAGGATGTGGCAGTAGCGCACGCCGTCCGCCTGGAAGAAGCGCTCGTAATCGCCGCTCGTGCCGATCGCCTCGCCGTCGCGCAGCTCGAGCGTCGCGAGCGTGCCGGGCTTGCGCGGGTCCTGCACGCCGACGCGCCACGCCGCGCCGCCCTTGCTGCCGAGCGCGAGCAGATTGCCGCCGACGTCGATCAGCGCATTGCCGATCCCCTGCTTCCTGAGGATCGCGGCCGCATCGTCGAGCGCCCAGCCCTTCGCGAAGCCGCCAAGATCGACCGCGACCGCGCGGTTCGCGCTCGTCACGACGCCGTCGGCCGAAATCGCGAGATCGGCGATGCGCGCGCCGCGCGCGACCTCGCGCCGCACCGCGTCGCGCGACGGCGGCGCGACGCGAAACTGATCGGACTGGAAGCCCCAGAGGCGAATGAGCCGCCCGATGCCGGGCTCGAAGAGCCCCTGCGTGTCGAGCGACAGCCTGCGCGCCGCGCGCAGGATCTCGGCCGTCGCGGGCGATGCGCGAAACGGCTCGCCCGCGGCGATGCTTCGGTTAAGGCGCGTGATCTCCGACGGCCGCCATGCGTGCAGATCGCGCTGCATCGCCTGGAAGTGCGCGAACACCGCGTTCGTCGCCTGCTGCGCGCGATCGAGCGGCACGCCGTAGATCGCGAGCTGCACGCGCGTGCCGAACACGTACGTGCCCTGCACGTATACCTGCGGGGCCCTCAGCGCGAGCCCGAGCGTCAATGCGATGACGGCGGCGAGCGCGAGCGACGATCCGACGAGTTTCTTGAAACCGGACAAGGATTGAATTTCCGAAAACGATTGGCGTCATGCACATCGCTGCCCGGACGACATCCGGACACCGAACGATTATCGTTTTTTCGGATCGGTCGGCTGCGTGATCTCGATCAAGCAAAAGCGGCAAATGCGCCGGGCGACGGACGCCGCCCCGCTCGCGCGACGCGCGCGAGTCGCCGAAATCGCCGCAGTCGCCGAATGCGGCCTCCGATGCGCCTCACGCAAGCGGCGTTGCCGAGCGCGCGAAAAGTGTCCCCCAGGCATCCGGCCCGGCGTTTCGGCGGATGCCGTCCGGCGTCGCCCGCCCGAATTGTTTGACGCCGTTCAACCTTGCCCCCAACGATCGCGCGCGCCGTGCGCCGTTACGCTCTTTTTCTTGAGGCCGATCATTTCTCGCGAATAGGCGGAACACGACACTAGCTGCGGAGATCTTTCCGTCAAATCACAAGGGAATCACGAAAACAAAAATTCCGATCGCCTTACTCGCAGTGTTCATTTGCAGTCATGTTTGGCCCGCCACGGGGGAACGTCTATCGAGCGACAGATTGTCGCGATGCGGCGCAAATCGTCACCGGTCAGCCTGGATTACCGGTATCGAAAGCGGAAACGGGTCTTGGCCCGGCGTTGAAAACGAATCAATGAGTGAGAATGTGATGGCTAATTCGAAGGAAAACACTGAAGCGGCGGCAGCGCCGCAGGACGCGCGGCGGCGCAAGTTCCTCGCGTCGTCGGCGGTTGCGGGGCTCGCGGGCGCGAGCCTGTCGCTCGGCCTCGCGGGCTGCAACAAGGGCGGCGACGCATCCACCGCGGCGGCGGGCGGCGCGAGCGCGGCGAGCGGCGCGAACCCCGCCCCCGCGATCGACTTCAGCAAATACGAAGTGCATCCGGGCAAGCTCGATACGTACTACGCGTTCTCAAGCGGCGGCCACTCGGGCGACCTGCGCGTGCACGGCCTGCCGTCCGGACGCGAGATCCGGCGCATTCCCGTCTACAACATCGATTGCATGTCCGGCTGGGGCATCACGAACGAATCGCGCAAGATCATCGGCACGAAGGCCAACGGCCAGCTCGAGTACTTCACGGGCGACACGCATCACGTGCACATGTCCTATACGGACGGCACGTACGACGGCAAGTACATCTTCGTCAACGACAAGATCAACGCGCGCATCGCGCGCGTGCGCCTCGACACGATGGAATGCGACGCAATCACGCCGTTGCCGAACGTGCAGGGCTTTCACGGCATCTTCCCGGACAAGCGCGACCCGCTCGACGACAAGATCAACTACACGACGCGCGTGTTCTGCGGCAACGAGTTCCACATTCCGCACCCGAACGACGGCCGCGACCTGAACGATCCGAAGAAGTACTACTGCCTGTTCACGTGCGTCGACGCGAAGACGATGCAGCCGCGCTGGCAGGTGAAGATCGACGGCAACATGGACCTCGTCGCGACGTCGTACGACGGCAAGCTCGCGTGCTCGAACCAGTACAACACCGAGAACGGCGTCCATTACGAGGAGATGATGGCCGCCGAGCGCGACGCGTGCGTGTTCTTCCACGTCGCGCGCATCGAGGAGGCGGTGAAGAACGGCAGGTTCTTCAAGATCGGCAATTCGCCCGTGCCCGTCGTCGACGGCACGCGCGCGGCGAACGCCGACCCGAAGACGGCCCTCACCTGCTACGTGCCCGTGCCGAAGAATCCGCACGGCGTGAACGCATCGCCCGACGGCAAGTATTACGCGTGCTCGGGCAAGCTGTCGCCCACCGCGACGCTGATCTCGCACGAGCTGATGCTCAAGTGGTTCGCGGGCGAGCTGAAGGAGCCGCGCGACGCCGTCGTCGCGGAGCCGGAGATCGGCCTCGGGCCGCTGCACACGGGCTTCGACGGCAAGGGCTACGCGTACACGACGCTCTTTCTCGACAGCCAGATCGTCAAGTGGAGCGTCGACGAGGCGATCAAGGCATACAAGGGCGACAAGGCGGCGAAGGTCGTCGTCGACCGGATCGACGTGCACTATCAACCGGGCCACGGCTTCACGTCGATGGGCGAGACGAAGGAGCCGGACGGCCAGTTCTTCATCTCGGACAACAAATTCTCGAAGGACCGCTACCTGCCCGTCGGGCCGCTGCATCCGGACAGCGCGCAACTGATCGACATCAGCGGCGAGAAGATGCAGCTCGTCGCCGATCACCCGACGTATCCGGAGCCGCACGACTCGATCGTCGTGCGCCGCGACATCATCAAGACGCGGCAGATCTACACCCTCGACGAGTTCCCGCTCGCGGTGAAGAACGCGAAGGACAGCCGCGTCGAGCGGCACGGCAGGAAGGTCACCGTCTATCTGACGTCGCAGGCGCCGACCTTCGGGCTGCGCGAATGGACCGTGAAGAAAGGCGACGAGGTCACGATCATCCTGACCAATCTCGACAAGGTGGAGGACTTGACGCACGGCTTCGCGATTCCGTTCTACAACATCAACTTCGTCGTGCATCCGCAGCAGACTCAATCGGTGACGTTCATCGCAGACAAGCCCGGCGTGTTCTGGTGCTTCTGCACGAACTTCTGCCACGCGCTGCACCTCGAGATGCGCTCGCGGATGCTGGTCGAGGCGTAGCGCGCGGCAACGCGCGCCGCACGCGCCGCTCGCCGATGCCGGGCAGCCATGCCGGCATGCCCGTGACCGCGCACGGCGGCGCGCGTTTCGACACGCGCGAGACCAGCACGACTCGGCCGGACCCGACGACTACACGAACCCACGCCCCCACGACAAACGATGCCGACACCCCACGCTCTCGCGACGCTCGCCGCGGCGCCGCTGCTGATGCACGCCGCATTCGCGGCGACGCTCGCCGTGCATCCGGGCGAGCGCATCGGCGCGGCCATCGCCGCCGCGCAGCCGGGCGACACGGTGCTCGTGCAGCGCGGCCGCTACGAGGAGAACCTGAGAATCGACAAGCGCCTCGCGCTGCGCGGCGTCGGCCGCCCGACGATCGACGGCGGCCTCGCGGGCGACGTGATCCGCGTCGCCGCGCCGGACGTGACGATCAGCGGCTTTTCGATCGTCGACAGCGGCGCGAGCCTCACCGCGCAGAACGCGGGCGTCTACGTGCAGCCCGGCTCCGATCGCGCGCGGATCGATCACTGCGAGCTCGTCTACAACCTGTTCGGCCTGTGGATCGAGGGCTCGGCCGACGTGCGCGTCACCGGCAACGTGATCGTCGGCAAGCGCGATTTCCTGTCGCCCAGGCGCGGCAACGGCATCCAGCTCTACAACACGACGGGCGCGCGCATCGCCGGCAACACGATCAGCTACGCGCGCGACGGCATCTACGTCGACGTGTCGCATCACGCGCGCTTCGAGCACAACACGATCCACGACGTGCGCTACGGCACGCACTACATGAACTCGTACTACAACGTCTGGGACGGCAACAACGTCTATCACAACCGCGGGGGCCTCGCGATCATGGAGGCGCGCAACCAGATCGTGCGCAACAACCGGGTATGGGGCAACACCGATCACGGCATCATGCTGCGCACGATCCAGGATTCGCTGATCGAGAACAACGTCGTCGCCGGCAACCAGCGCGGCCTGTTCATCTACGACGCCGAGTACAACACGATCCGCGGCAACCTCGTCGTCGACAACAAGGTCGGCGTGCATCTGTGGGGCGGCTCGATCCACAACGACGTGACGGGCAACGATTTCGCGGCCAACCGCGAGCAGATCCGCTACGTCGCCGCGAGCGACGTGGCGTGGCCCGGCAACTACTGGAGCAACTACCTCGGCTGGGACCGGCGCGGCCGCGGCGTCGGCGACGTGCCGTACAAGGCGAACGATCTCGTCGACCGGCTGACCTGGCGCGTGCCGTCGGTCAAGGTGCTAATGAACAGCCCGGCCGTGCAGGCGCTGCGCGTCGTCGCGCGGCAGTTTCCGCTGCTCGCGGTGCCGAGCGTCGTCGACGACGCGCCGCGCATGCGCGCCGCGCACGCCGACTGGCCAAAATGGGTGGGCAAGCAATGATCGAGCTGGCAGGCGTCATCAAGACGTTCGGCGCGGTGCGCGCGGTCGACGGCGTCGATCTCGCGATCGCGCCGGGCGAGCTGTTCGGCCTCATCGGCCGCAACGGCGCGGGCAAGAGCACGCTGTTCCAGCTGATGCTCGGCCTCGTCGCTGCGGACGCGGGCGACGTGCGGATCGCCGGCGTATCGGCCCGCGACCTGCGGTTTCGCGCGATCCGGCGCACGCTCGGCTATCTGCCGGAAAACGTCGTGCTCTACGACAACCTGACCGGCTTCGAGACGCTGCGCTTCTTCGCGCGCCTGAAAGGCGTCGACGCGGCCGCGTGCGCGCCGCTTCTCGCCGAGGTGGGCCTGGCCCACGCGGCCGCGCGCAAGGTCCGCGAGTATTCGAAAGGCATGCGGCAGCGGCTCGGCTTCGCGCAGGCGCTGCTCGGCGATCCGCGCCTGCTGTTCCTCGACGAGCCGACGAACGGGCTCGATCCCGCCGGCATCCGCGCGTTCTACCTCGCGCTGAACGAGCGCCGGCGCGCGGGCACGACGATCGTCATCACGTCGCACATCCTCGCCGAGATCCAGCAGCGCGTCGATCGCCTCGCGATCGTGCGCGCCGGCCGGCTGCAGGCGGTGGGCAGCGTCGACGCACTGCGCGGCGAGACGAACCTGCCGCTCACGATCGAGCTCGTGCTGCCCGACGGCGACACGCGCGAGATCGAAGCCGCGCTGCGCCGCGCGCCGTTCGGCGAGCCGACGGTGCGCGACCGGCGCATCGCGTTCGCGTGCCCGCGCGACGCGAAGATGGCGGCGCTCGCCGCGCTGTCGCCGCTCGCCGCGCGCATCGTCGACGTGCACATCCACGAGCCGTCGCTCGAAGACCTGTTCCTCGGCTATGCCGGATGCGAGGAGAACCCATGAACGCACCGACTCCTCGCTCGCCGTGGGCGCAAATCCGCGTGATCGCCGGCAAGGAATTCCACGACCGGCTCCGCAACCGCTGGGTGCTCGCGATCTCGCTCGTGTTCGCCGCGTTCACGCTCGCGATCTCGTATTTCGGCGCGGCCGCGCAAGGCGCCGTCGGCTTTCACGGGATCGAGCCGCTGATCGCGAGCCTCGTGAGCCTCGCGATCTACCTGCTGCCGCTCATCGCGCTGATTCTCGGCTTCGACGCGCTCGTCGGCGAGCGCGAGCGCGGCACGCTGAACCTGCTGCTGTCGTATCCGCTCACCCGCACCGAGCTGCTCGTCGGCAAGTACGTCGGCCTCGCGGCCGCGCTCACCTGCGCGACGCTCGCGGGCTTCGGCGCGGCGGGCGCGGTGATCGCCCCGCGCGTGAGCATCGCCGACTGGTATCAGTACGCGGGCTTCGTGCTGAGCGCGGTGCTGCTCGGCTGGGTGTTCCTGAGCCTCGCCGTGTGCGCGTCGGCGTTCTGCGCGAGCCGCGCGTCGGCGAGCGGCGTCGCCATCGCGCTGTGGTTCTTCTTCGTGCTCGTGTACGACCTGCTGCTGCTCGGCGCGCTCGTGCTCACGAGCGGTGCCGGGCTCGGCCCCGCGCTGCCGCTGTTGCTGCTGCTCAATCCCGCCGACGTGTTCCGCGTGCTGAACATCTTCGGCCCGGGCGATTTGCGCACGATGTACGGCGCGGTCAGCGCATTTCCCGCGGCCCTCGCGTCGCCCCTCTTGCTCGGCCCGGTGATGCTCGCGTGGATCGCGGCGCCGCTCGGCCTCGCCGCCTGGAGATTCAATCGATGAAACGCCGTTTCCCTCCCGCCGCCGTCCGCACGGGCTTCGCGGCGCTCGCCGCCGCCGTGCTCGTCGCCGCGTGCGGCTACGACTCGCGAACGCCGCCGCCGCCGCACGAGATCACCGACGCGACCGTCAGCGTGCTCGACGGCATGAGCCTGAAGGACTACCCGGGCCCGAAGGCGCAGATCGTCTATGCGGACGGCGAGCCGGACTTCTTCTGCGACACGCTCGGGCTCTTTTCCGTCTACCTGCGCCCCGAGCACGACCGCAAGGTCCGCGCGCTGTATGTGCAGGACATGGGCGCGACCGGCTGGCAGCACCCGGTCGGCCACTGGATCGACGCGAAGCGCGCGATCTACGTGATCGGCTCGAAGAAGCTGGGCGCGATGGGCCAGACGTTCGCGTCGTTCGCCGCCGAGGCGGACGCCGCGCGCTTCGCGAAGGCCGAGGGAGGCAAGCTGTATCGCTTCGACGAGATCACGCCGGACATGGCGACGACCGACGGCGGCGTCGTCAAGGACCAGACGATGTGAGGACCACGAAATGACCCACTTCTTTCGCAACCTGCCCAACGAAGCGGCCCAGCAGATCGACGCGCTGAGCCGTCTGCTCTACGACGTGCGCGAGGACCGCAAGCGCCTGCTCGCCCCATACGGCGCGACCGACGAAGCGGCGCTCCTCGCGAAGATCGCCACGGGCGAAATCGACGCGCACCCGGCCTACGAGCACTACCTCGGCGCGAAGACGCTCGCCGACACGCACGAGACGATTCGCGAACAACTGCGCGCGCTGCTGCTCGCGCAAGGAGCATGACGATGCTGCACATCGAACTGAAGGAGCGGATCGAAACCGATTTCGATGCCGCCTGCGTCGAATCGGTCACGCTGCGGCGCGACGCGCTCGACGTGCGCCTCGCGAACGGCGTCGAGCTGACACTGCGCATCGCGAACGCGCGCGAGTACGCGATGGACTGGCGCTGGGGCGAAGCCGCGATGCGCATCGACACCGCGCCGCACCACGCGCTGCCCGGCGCCGCGCGCCCGAACCACCTGCACACGCCGGACGGCCGCGTGCTCGCCGATCCCGTCACCGAATTCGGCGGCGAGCCGTGGCGCAACGTCCGCGTGCTGATCGAGCGGCTCGCCGAAGCGCCGCTGCTCGGCCACGAACTCCCTTGCGCGCGCGGATCGTCGCCCGGCGCGCAGGCAATCGCATCCTGACACCCCCCACGAGGAAATCACCATGAAGATACGAAACCTGTCGATCACCGCCGTCGGATTCGCGCTCGCGCTCGGCCTGTCGGCCTGCGGCCAGCGCGACGGCGGCGCGCCGCCCGCCGCCGCGTCGGCGTCGATCGCGCCCGCCGCGTCCGTCACGGTCGATGCGTCCGCGAACGCGAGCCCGTCGGCCGCATCCACGCCCGCCGCTTCGAGCGATGCGGCACCCGCGGCGCCCGTGACGACGGCCGCCGCGGACGCGCCGAACCCCGCCGGCGAGAAGGTATTCAAGAGCGTGTGCTTCATGTGCCACCAGACGGGCGCGGCCGGCGCGCCGATCGCCGGCAACAAGGACGACTGGGCGCCGCGCATCGCGCAAGGCAAGCCGACGCTGTACAAGCACGCGCTCGAGGGCTTCACCGGCAACAAGGGCACGATGCCGCCGCGCGGCGGCAATCCGAGCCTGAAGGACAACGAAGTCGAAGCCGCCGTCGACTTCATGGTCGCCAAGGTGCACTGATCGCACTGACGCGGGCGGACGCGGCGCGATCGACGTCGCGCGCGCGGCCGCCCGCGCGACTCCCTCCAAGTGACCCACATGAAAGCACTGCTCCGGATCCTTCTGCTCGCGTTTTTCGTCGTCGCGGCCCGCCCAGGCGTCGCGTCGATCTACGAGCAGGAGCTGCCGCCCGAACTCTTCAGCCAACCCGACCTGTGCAAGTGGACCGACTGCGCGTCCGTGTTGCCGGGCGCGAACGCATTCTCCGCGCGCAAGGGCAGCCCGCCCTATGTCGACGCGTACGCGGACGACGGCCACGCGCGCACGCTCAAGGGCTACGTGTTCCTGTCGACCGACATCGTCGACATCCAGGGCTATTCGGGCAAGCCGATCGTCACGCTGATCGGGATGGACACCAAAGGCACGATCACCGGCGTGCGCGTGCTCAAGCACAGCGAGCCGATCCTGCTCGTCGGGATTCCTGAGAGCAAGCTGCTTGCGTTCCTGCGCCAGTACGTCGGCAAGTTCGCGGGCGCGCGGTTCGAGATCGGCAGCGGCGACGCCGGCGCCACGAGCCTGGACGCGATCTCGGGCGCGACCGTCACCGTGATCGCCGAGAACCAGCTGATCTCGCGCTGCGCGGTCGCGATCGCGAACCAGGTCGGCATCGTCAAGGAAACCTTGCTGCCGCAGGCGAAGCTGCTGCCGTCCGACACGCACGAGACATGGCGCTCGCTCGTCGAGCGCGGCGCGATCGCGCACCTCGCGATCCGGCCGGCCGACGTCGGCGCGCCGGACACGGGCGCGCCCTACCTCGATCTCTACTACGGCTATCTGAATGCGCCCGCGATCGGCAAGAGCATTCTCGGCGACCACGAGTACGCGCAACTGATGAGCCGGCTGAAACCGGGCGAGCATGCGCTCTTCGTCGTCGCGAACGGCACCGAATCGTTCAAGGGCTCGGGCTTCGTGCGCGGCGGCATCTACGATCGCATCCAGGTGCGGCAAGGCATCAACGCGTTCACGTTCAAGGATTCCGACTATCTGAACCTGTACGCGCTGCAGGCCGCGGGCACGCCGCCGTTCAACGAGACGGGCATCTTCATCGTGCGCAGCGCGCGGTTCAGCGCCGCGTATCCGTGGAAGTTCGTGTTCCTCGGCCACCGCTCCGACCAGGAGACAGGCGCGAAGACGTTCTCCGCATTCGCGTCCCCGTACTGGCTGCCGGGCGAGTTCCTCGCGGGCGGCCGCCCGCACGTCGAGGAAGACGCGCCCGTGTGGCGCAAGGCGTGGACCGGCAAGCGGCTCGAGATCGGTCTCTTCGTCGGCTGGATCGCGGCCGTCATGCTGTTCTTCGCGACGCGCGATCGCTGGGTGCGCCGCGCGAAGCGCGCGGACAAGCGCTGGGTGTCGTGGCCGAAGACCGCGAGCTGGCTCATCGCGATCGGCTTCGCCGGCTGGCACGAGCTCGCGCAGCCGTCGATCACGCAGGTGCTCACGCTCGTCCATTCGCTCGCGAGCGGCTGGAACTGGGGGCTTTTCCTTTCCGATCCGTTCATCTTCGTGTTCTGGATCGCGATCGCCGTCACGGTGATCGTCTGGGGCCGGGGCGTCTTTTGCGGCTGGCTGTGCCCGTTCGGCTCGCTGTCCGAGCTGCTCTACAAGATCGCGCGCGCCACCGGCCTGAAGTCCCTGCAGCGCAAGCTGCCCGCGCGCTGGCACAACCGGCTGCGCAAGCTGAAGTACGTGGTGTTCGCGGTGCTGCTCGTCGTGTCGTTCTTCTCGATGCCGTGGGCCGAGAAGCTCGCCGAGATCGAGCCGTTCAAGACCACCTTCCTCGTCGGCGTGCTGCACCGCTCGTGGCCGTTCGTGCTGTTCTGGACCGCGATCGTCGGCGCGTCGATCTTCGTCGAGCGGCCGTTCTGCAAGTACCTGTGCCCGCTCGGCGCGAGCCTCGCGCTGCCCGGGCGCCTGCGGGTGATCAAGCTCAAGCGCAAGCCCGAATGCACGAGCTGCCATGCGTGCGCGGTCGGCTGCGGCTCGCAGGCGATCGACACGGCCGGC
This sequence comes from Burkholderia thailandensis E264, assembly GCF_000012365.1. NCBI lineage: Bacteria > Pseudomonadati > Pseudomonadota > Betaproteobacteria > Burkholderiales > Burkholderiaceae > Burkholderia > Burkholderia thailandensis. The sequence goes on along the minus strand of NC_007651.1, from coordinate 2,607,822 downwards.
CGGATCGATCCGATGGAGTGCCTGCTCTGCCTCGACTGCATGGTCATGTACTACGACGAGCACAGTTGCCCGCCGCTGTCGAAGGAGCGCAAGCGCCGCGAAAAGGCCGGCCTGCCGCTCACGCCCGTCGGCAAGAACGGGCAATACATTCCGATCGATCGGGTCTGACGCGCATCGCCGCACGCCGGGCACCGCGCCCCGGCGCGCGGAGGCCCGACGCGCCGGGCTCAAATATTTCGTTTTCCTTTCATTTGTTTCGGATTGTCGTCGGCGATCCGCAAGCCGAAAAACCGTGGCAATCTACAGCGCAATCCGGTTGTCCGTTCGCGCAACCGCTCTGTAAGGTTTCCCGATGATCCGTCTTGCGACATTCGCGCGCCGCGTCGCGCTGATTGGCCTATTGCATCTCTTTTGTGCGGCGCTGCCCGCGGCGGCGGCCGACCTCGCGTCGGGCGCGGCCGTGCCGCCCGCGCCGACGATCTCGCGCGACGAAGCGCTCGCCGAGCTCAAGCGCGTGCAGGCCGCGCTCGACCGGATCAAGCAGCAGGCGTCGGCCGCGACGAGCTACAAGCAACTGGACGCGCTCGACGAATCGACGCAGGCGCTGACGGCCGACGTCGACAAGCTGACGGCCGCGCTCGTGCCCACGCGCGCGCAGCTTCAGGCGCAGCTCGACGTGCTCGGGCCGCCGCCCGCCCCGGGCGCCGCCCCCGAGACGGCCGCCGTCGCGCGGCAGCGCGCGGATCTGAACGCGCGCAGGACGCAGCTCGACGCCGCGCTGAAGCAGGCCGCCGACGAAAAAGAAAGCCTCGCGAACCTGACTCAGCAATACTCGAAGCTGCGTCGCAGCCTGCTGCGCGATCAGCTCGCGCTGCGCTCGAGCGGCATTCTCGGCGCGCAGTTCTGGGCGCCGCTCTTTCATCCGACGGACGACGACCGGCAGGAGCTCGGCGCGTTCAGCGCGCAGATCGGGCAAGTGCTCGCCGCGGCGTGGGAGCCGGGCCGCCGGCTCGGCACCGCGCTGCTGCTCGCCGCCGCGCTCGCCGTGTGGACGCTCGGCAGGCGGCTCGCCGAGCGCGCGCTCGCGTGGTTCAGCCTGACCAGGCTGCCGGAGACGCGCGTGCGGCGCAGCGCGCTCGCGACGTCGATCGCGGCGTCGAGCGTCTTGACGACGGGCATCGCGGTGCAGTTCGTCTACCTCGCGCTCACACGCGACTACGCGCTGTCGAGCGCGCTGCAGGATTTCGCCGACGAACTGGCCAAGCTCGCGCTGACCTGCGCACTGATCGCGGGCCTCGGCCGCGCGCTGCTGTGCACGCGCCATCCGAGCTGGCGGCTGCCCGCGCTCGCCGACGAAGTCGCGCTCGCGATGCGGCCGTTCCCGGCGATACTCGCGGCGCTGCTGCTCGTCGCGGGCGCGCTCGAGGAGTTGAACCGGACGGCCGACACGAGCCTGCAGGTCACGCTGTTCGGGCGCGGGATCGTGTCGCTCGTCGTCGTCGTGACGATCGGCGCGTCGCTGCTGCGCGCGAACCGCGCACGCACCGCGCTCGCCGCCGCGGGCGAGCCGCCCGAGGCGCGTTCGACGCTCGCCGGGCTGATTCACGCGGGCGTCACGCTGACCGTCGTCGCGGCGCTCGTCGCGCTCCTCGTCGGCTATATCTCGGTCGCCCGCTTCCTGACCTACGAGCTCGTCTGGTTCGAGATCGTGCTCGGCAGCGCGTATCTGCTGACGCGCCTCACGCGCGACGCGTACGCGAGCGCGTTCTCCGCGAACCTGTCGAGCGGCAAGCTGATCAAGCATCTGTTCGGGCTGAACGACGGCCATCTCGATCAGGCAAGAACGGTTCTGAGCGGAATCAGCACGAGCGTGCTGCTGCTCGTGGCCGTCGTCGCGCTGCTCACGGGCGGCTTCGGCACGACGCCGAACGACCTGCTCGTGAGCGTGATCTCGATGTTCGGCGGCGACAAGCTGCAGCGCCTGAACATCGTGCCCGGCCGCATCCTGAACGCGGCGCTCGCGCTCGCGATCGGCATCTACCTGCTGCGCTCGGTGCGCCGCTGGCTCGACAACGAGCTGCTGCCCGCGATCGGCATGGATCAAGGCATGCGCGCGTCGCTCATCACGCTGTACAGCAATCTCGGCTACGTCGCGATCGTGCTGCTCGCGCTATCGCTGCTCGGCGTCAAATGGGACAACCTCGCGTGGATCGTGAGCGCGCTGTCGGTGGGCATCGGCTTCGGTCTGCAGGAGATCGTGAAGAACTTCGTGTCCGGGCTGATCCTGCTCACCGAGCGGCCGGTGAAGGTCGGCGACATGATCAGCATCTCGGGCGTCGAAGGCGACATCCGGCGGATCAACGTGCGCGCGACCGAGATCCAGCTCTCCGACCGCTCGACGGTGATCGTGCCGAACTCGCAGTTGATCTCGCAGAACCTGCGCAACGTGACGATGGGCAACAGCACGCAAGGCGTCGCGACGCTGACGCTCACGTTTCCGCTCAACACCGATCCCGAGCAGGTGCGCGACCTGCTGCTCGACGCGTACCGGGAGCACGCGTCGATCCTCGAGAAGCCCGCGCCGTCCGTCACGTTCAGTCAGTTGACGCCGGACGGGATCACGCTCAGCGTGACGGGCTACGTCGGCAGCCCGCGGATCGCGGCGGCGACGAAGAGCGACCTGCTGTTCGAGATCCTCAAGCGGCTGCGCGCAGCGGGCATTGCGCTGTCGAATCCGCAGACGCTGATGGTGCAGAACCTGCCGCCGCCCCCGAGCGACTGACGCGGCCGCACCGCACCGTTTCGCCGGCGACGCGGGCATGCGCGCCAGCCGTCATATATCGTTGCAATCCTTTACACGCAGCGGTCCGCCGGCTTTCTATGATTCGGGATACGAACCGGCTTCATGGGGCTGACGGAAATGAAAAAACTGATCGTTTTGCCGCTCCTGGCGAGCGCGATGCTCGCGGGCTGCGCGGTGTATCCGACGCAGCCCGCCGTCGGCGTGGACGTCGGCATCGGCTGGCACGGCGACCGCTATTGGGACGGCCACCGCTACTGGGAACGCGACGAATGGCGGCGCGCGCATCCGCAGCCATACGATCGGCGCGACGACGACCGGCGCGATTATCGCGGTGATTATCGCGGCGGCGATCGCGGTGACTATCGCGGGCGCGGCGACGACAATCGCCAATACTGACGGGCGTCGGCGTCGCGGGCCGATCCGCAGCGCGCGGGCCGCCCGAACCGCACGCTGCCCGCCGCTCGCTTCTGCTCGTTCGCGCGACGCGCCGGCATCGGACGCGTCGCGATTGTCAAAGATCATTCAGCGCACGCGGACGGAAAGGCGCGCAGCCCGCGGTCGCGCTAGCTCGGGCACATCATCGGACCGGAGTCCATTCTCGTGAAGCTTTCGATTCTCGTCGCGGCCGCCTGCGCCGCATTCGCACTGACCTCGGCCGCCTACGCGCAAACCTATCAATTCGGCGAAGGCCAGGCGAACCTGTCGGGCGGCGCGCAAGCCGCGCCGGCGAGCCATGCCCGGGAAACGACGCGTCATCGCAAGCACCGCGCGCATCATGCGCGGCGCGCGCATGCGGTGCGCGCCCCGCGCACGTATGCACATCACTGACGTCGCGTGACGCGCGCGCGGCGAGTGGCAGCCGGAAGGCTTGCGACTTGCGGGCGCGTCTTCGTCGCGCCGTCGCGCGCTCCCAATCCGCCCTGTCCGAATTTCTTCGCGCCACGCCGAGCGCCGCGCGCGATCGCGGCGCCCTCGTGCGCGCCACCGCCATCTTCCCCCGAGCGGCCCGCCTGCCTCCAATCGACGCGCTCGCGCCCATCCCGCCTCGCCTGCCGCCACGGCCTGCGCCGGCAAAACGCGTCGACTCCGATCGAAGCGGACCGCTCCGGCTCACATCCAGGTCGCGCCTCTCGCCATGCGCCGCTTCGGGTTCGACGACTCAATCGCATGAAGTCGTTCGACGCGGCGACCGGCGCTGCGGGCGAACACCGCGCGCGAACGGCCGGTTCACTGCGTCTGCGACGCGGCGCTCGCCGCGACCGCGCCGCTGATCCGGTCGATCAGCGACTTCGCCGCGCCCGCGGCGAGCGCCGCGTCGACGTGCGAGGTCTGCCATGCGCCGTCGCTGTCCTCGGTGAACGTGAGCGTCGCGCGCAGCGTCGCATCGCCGTCGCTCGGCTGTCCGTTGCGCCATGCGATCGCGACGTTGCACGAATACGCGCGCTCGGCCACCTTCGCGCAATCGCCGATGGGCGTCACCGACGCCACGTCGGCCGCCACGGGCAGCGGTTGGCCCAGCATCGTGTTGAACGGCCCGCGATTCTCGGCGTCGAGCGCGCGGCGCACCGCGGCGTCGATGTCGCGCGCGCCGGGGCCGGCATGGAACCAGCCGCAGGCGGCAAGCATCGCGGACGACATTCCCAGCAGCAACAGTGTTCGGAGCTTCATCGATTCGTGTGGTTTCGTGTGCTTTCGCATTATCCGGCGCGTCGTTGCAACGCAAGCGCGCCGTCCGAGTGTCGAAGGCGGCACGCGGCGCGACGGCCGCATGCATTCGCGCGGTGAGCGGCGCACGCCGCCCGTTCCGCCCGCGCCATCGAGCAAGCGTTTCTCGCGCCAGTCTGACGCGTGCGCGGGCCGCGATCCGTATCGATTTGTAACGGCGCGTTCGTCGCGGCGCGCGGCGAACGCCGCGCCGGGAGCGCCGAAGCGCCCGGCACGAGGCAAGCGCCGGCGGCGCGGCGCCCGCGCACGCGACCGTTTGTTACACGATACGGCGCGCGCGACGCGAGGCCTATACTAACCGCTGCCCGTCAACCGGCCGCCGGTTCGCTGCCGCGGACCGGCGCGCCCATCGCATGAGGAGCGTTTCATGTATTACCTGCTGACCTACGAACTCGTCGACGACTACCTCGAGCGGCGCGGCGCCTACCGCGCCGATCATCTCGCGCTCGCGAAGGCGGCGACCGCACGCGGCGAGCTGCTGCTCGCGGGCGCGCTCGCCGCCCCGGCCGACGAAGCGGTGCTCGTGTTCGACGCGCCGTCGCCCGCCGTCGCCGAAGCGTTCGCGCAAGCCGATCCCTACGTCGCGAACGGCCTCGTGAAGCGCTGGCGGGTTCGGCCGTGGACGGTCGTCATCGGCAAGCTCGCGACGCCCGCCTGAGCGCGGCTCACAGCCAGCCGGCCTTCCTGAAGCGCCGCCACAGGAACAGATCGGCGGCCGCCATCGCGCCGAGGCACACGTAGAAGCCGTAGCGCCAGTGCAGCTCCGGTATGTTGTTGAAGTTCATTCCGTAGATCCCGGCGATCATCGTCGGGATCGCGAACAGCGCGGCGAACGAGCCGAGCCGCTTCGTCACCTCGCTTTCCGCGAGCGAGATCATCCCGAGGTTCACCTGGATCGCGGTGACGAGCATCTCGCGCCGCCCTTCGATCGTCCGCACGATGCGCATCAGATGGTCGTAGACGTCGCGGAAATAATGGTCCATCCCCGCGCAGATCTGCGGAATCCGGCCGCCGACGAGCTTCGCGAGCGGCTCGACGAGCGGCGCCGTGTGCTGATGCAGCATCACGAGCCGGCGCTTGAGCGTGTACAAGTCCTCGATCAGCGCGCGGGCGGCGGCCGTGCCCGTCTTCTCGAAGATCCGGTCCTCCAGCGCCTCCAGCTCGGCGCCGAGCGCCTCGAGCGTCGGGAAATAGCGGTCGACGACCTGATCCATCAGCGCATAGAACACGAACGCGGCGCCCTCCTTCAGCAAATGCGGCTCGCGTTCGCAGCGCGCGCGCACCGCGCGGAAATCCTGCTCGGTGTGATTGCGGATCGACAGCACGTAGTTCGGGCCGACGAACACGTTCAGCTCGCCCACCTGCGGCTCGCCCTGCTGGTCGATCTCGACCGTGTGCAGCACGGCGAACAGCGAATCGCCGTACTCCTCGATCTTCGGGCGCTGGTGGCCCTTGCGCGCGTCCTCGAGCGCGAGTTCGTGCAGGCCGAACTCCTCGCCCATCCGCTCGATCTCTTCCGGCTCGGGGTCCTTCAGCGCGACCCAGACGAAGCACTCGGGCTTCGCGACGTAGTCGCTGATGTCGTCGATGTCGATGTCGGCCAGCTTGCGGCCATCCTGGTATGCGGCGCAGTTGATCAGCATGCAGTTGCGTGTGTCGAAGCCATTCCGGTGCACAGTTTAGCCGCTCCCGCGCTTGCCGGCGGCCGCGCGCCGCTTGCGCGGGCCGCCGATATTGGTCATGATCGGCGTCGTGCCCCCCGCCGCCGGCCGCGGCTCGCGGGCGGCGCTCCCTCGAATCGTCCGGCGGCCCATGGCGCCGCCCTGAGCGTCAAGGAGACAGCGATGTGGTACTTCTCATGGATTCTCGGCATCGGCGTCGCACTCGGCTTCGGCATCATCAACGCGATGTGGCTCGAGGCGAACGGCAACTTCCCGACAGGCGCCGCCGACGACGCGCATGACGCGAGCGCGCCCGCCACGCCGGAGGGCCGACGTTCGTGACGTATCTGGTGTTTTTCTGCGGCCATGCGGGCACCGGCAAGACGACGCTCGCGAAGCGGCTGATCCGGCCGCTGATGCAGACGACGGGCGAAGCGTTCTGCCTGCTCGACAAGGACACGCTGTACGGCCGCTACAGTTCGGCCGCGATGGGCGCGCTCACGCACGACCCGAACGATCGCGACAGCCCGCTCTATCTGAAGCATCTGCGCGATCCCGAATACCAGGGGCTGCTCGACACCGCGCGCGAGAACCTGGAGCTCGGCATCAGCGTGATCGTCGTCGGACCGCTGTCGCGCGAGGTGCGCGACCGCCGCCTGTTCGATCGCGCGTGGCTCGGCATCGGGCCCGACGTCGAGCTGCGGATCGTCTGGGTCCACACGTCGGAGGACACCGCGCACGCGCGCATCGTCGCGCGCGGCAATCCGAACGATGCGTACAAGCTCGCGCACTGGGACGATTACCGGCAACGCCGCTTCATCCCGACAGGCGAGCAATGCCAAGGGCTCCTGATGTTCGACAACACCGCGCCGACGGATACCGACGTCGACGCGCTGCTCGATCACATCGCGCCGTCGCGCGCGCGCGGCGCGTCGACGGTGCCGCCGCTGCCCGCCTGACGCGGCGCGGCCGCGCGTTGCCGATCATGGCGGCACGCGCACGAAAGAACGCCGGGACGGCCCTCGGGCCACTCCGGCGTTCTTTCGAGAATCAAGATCTCGCATCGCGCTTGCCTCGGTGCGATCGCGGCGTGAGCCGGCCGCCGGGCGCAACGCATGCCGCGCCCGGCGCGCGCATCATGCGAGCGCGCGCATCCGCTCGAGCGTGCCGCCCTCGTACAGCTTGCCGAAACGGTTCGCGAGGAACGCGTGCAGCGGCACCTGCTCCTGGCGCACGAAGCCGCTTTGCGGCAGCTTCTTCTCGCGGAACAGATCGAGCACCGCGCACATCGCGCCCGCCGTCGTGATCTGGATCGCGCTCATCGGCATCCCGCAGATCTCCTTCGCGAAAATCTTGCGCGTGAACACGTCCTGCACGAGCTGGCCGTGCTTCACCCCCGTCACCGTGACGAACACCAGCACGACGTCCTGCTTCGTCGACGGCACCGCGCGGCGCATCATCGATTTCAGCGTGTCGCGGTCGGTCGCGAGGCGCAGGTCCTCGAGCAGGAACTGGATCAGCTCGCGGTGGCCCGGATAGCGGACCGACTTGTAATCGAGCGTCTCGACCTTGCCTTCGAGCGTCTCGCACAGCGTGCCGAGGCCGCCCGACGTGTTGAACGCCTCGTATTCGATGCCGTCGAGCGAGAAATGCTCGAGCCCCTCGAGCGGCTGCACCCACTGGCGGCGGCCGTCGCGCACCGCTTCGCACGGCTGGCAGTATTCGTTGATGAGGCCGTCGACGCTCCACGTCAGGTTGTACTTCAATGCGTTGGTCGGATACTCGGGAAGCGCGCCGACGCGCATCTTCACGTCGCGCACCTCGGTGAAGCCGTTCACGAGCTCGTGCGCGGCAATGCCGATGAAGCCCGGCGCGAGGCCGCATTGCGGCATGAACGCGCGATCCGAGCCTTCCGCCAGCTCGCGGATCGCGCTCGTCGCGCGCACGTCCTCGGTCAGATCGAAATAATGCACGCGCGCGGCCTTCGCGGCGGCAGCAACGTTGACGGCGAGGTAGTACGGCAGCGCGTTGACGAGCGCGTCGAAGCCCTTCACCGCTTCGCGGATCGCGCTCGCGTCGGCGGAATCGACGCGCTGCGTCGCGATGCCTTCGTTCGCGAGCTTCGCGAGCGCATCCGGATCGCGATCGAATGCAACGACTTCGTAGTCGCCGGTTTCGCGCAGCAAATGAGCGATGGTGTGGCCGATGAGACCCGCGCCGACAATGGCGATTTTCATGTCGTTCTCTCCTGACAAGGTGATTGTTGTAAGTGGCGTGTTGCCCTGTCGGAAAGTGTAGGGATGTGCAAAAACACTTTATAGACGAAAATTGATGCGAAACGACGTCAATTTTCGACGAAACGTCGAACGTTTTCGTCGACTCGTCAAGATCGGCCGATCAGCCGGCGGCGAGCGGCCATCGCGCGCCGATCCGGCGCGTCCGTCTCGATGCAGCGCATCGCGACGCATCGGCCGCCGCCTCGCGGCGCCGCCCGCCTACCAGATCTCGCAGCTTGACCGCGTGCCGCGCGCCTGCCTACGCTCGATCGCGGGTATCGTCGCGGCCGCCCACGCCAAGCCGGCGCGCCGATCCCGCGGCCCGGCGCATCACCGCACGCGCTGTCGGCGCATCGCCGCGTCCATCGCGGCGGCGGGCTCGCCCGAGGCCTCCCCGGTCCCATCCATTGGAGAACAACAATGACAATCGTGACCCGAAACGCAGCTCGTCTGATCCGTCTTGCCGCCGTCGCCGGCTTCATGTCGTTCGCCGTCGCGCCGGCCGCGCACGCGGCGAAAGTCAGTCAGGAGGGGCGGTGCTCGATCAAGGAGAGCGCACCTGCGGACCCGTGCAAGGCCGACCGCGGGCGAACGGCCACGGGGGTCTACCCGGGCAAGAGCCACGAGGCGTGCACCGAGGCGAAGAAGCTCGCACGCACGAACCTGGAGGCGCGCGTCTCGAACAAGGCGTGCATGGCCTACACGGATTGCAGCAAGCCCTGCAAAGTGATCGAATCGCAGTAAACCGGCTACGCGCGCAGCCGGCCGCGCGTCATGCGCCGTCTGCGCGCGGCCGCTCGCCCTCCGCCCGGCTCACGGGCGTCCCGCAGCCGCTGCAAAATGGAAAGAACGCGAAATTGCGCGTGCCGCATCCGCCGCACTGCTCGAACAGCTTGAGCCCGCAGTGGATGCAGAACGTCGCGCCGTCGCCGCCCAGATTCCACGGCTTGTCGCACGACGGGCAGAGCTTCTTCTGATACGCGGCGATCGCCTTCTCGTAGCCGATCGCCCGCGCGCGCTCGTGCTGGCTGCGCCGCATCTCGTCGCGCTTGCGCTCGACGTAGCGCTGGAACGCGCGCAGCATGTAGACGCCCGCGAACACCGTGAGCACGATGCCGACGATCACGCGCACGTAACCGCCGAAACTCGGCAGATATGGCACGAGCTCGACGAAGAACGCCATCAGCGCGAACATCCCGAAGCCATAGACGAAAGGCCAGTAGCGCACCTTCCGGTAACGAACGAACAGCCAGACGGCGAGCACGAGGATCGGCAGCGTGAACGCGAGCCGCCACGCGAACACGACGAGCTCGTAGCGGCGGCTCGCCTGCTCGTAGCGCCGCTCGGCCTGCGCCCGCGATTGCGAAAGCTGCGCGCTCACGTCGTCCTGGCGCTTGCGCAGCGCGTCGAGCTGGTCGGCGATCTGGTCCTGCTGCCGCTGCCAGCCGGCCACCGCCGCCTGCAGTTCGTCGAGCTGGCGCGTGCGCGCGAGCACGTCCGGATTGCGGCTTGCATCGCCCGTCGCGCTGCGCGTCGCGATCCAGTTGCGAAAGCTCTCCTTCGCCTGGTCGTATTCCTGCTGCGCGCGATTGCGGGCGGTCGCGAACGCGTCGGCCTTGTCGGTCAGCGCGCCCTGCTCACGCTGCAGTTCGCGCTGCGTCGCGCGCAGCGCGCCGTCGGCCTGCGTGTCGGCGTAGCGCGCGAGCGTCGGCGGCCCGCCGCGCGGCGCGAACGCCATGTCGCGAATCACGAGGCTGCCGAGCATGTTGAGAAACAGCGCGAACGCCACGGCGATGCCCCACGACGCGATCTGCAGCAGCCGCTCGGGGCGCGAATAGGTTTGACTCGTCGTCATGATCCCGGTCTCTCCCGTCAGGGTGGTCCTCTCCGCCGCCGCGCGTCGTGCGTCGGCGCGTCAGCCCATCGACCCGCGATCGATCTTGCGCGCGAGGATGATCGAGGTCGTCGTCCGCTCGACGCCTTCGAGCGCGCCGATCTGATCGAGCAGGTCGTTCAGGCGCTCGGGCGAATCGGCGCGCAGCCATGCGACGTAATCGTACTCGCCGCTCACCGCGCACAACAGTTGCACCTCGGGCATGCGATCGAGCCGCTTGAGCACGTCCTTGCCGTACTTCGGCGCGAGGATGATGCCGACGTACGCGTAGATGCTCGCGTCGAGCACGTCCTGCCCGAGCCGCACGCTGTAGCCCGCGATCACCTGCGTGCGCTCGAGCCGCGCGATCCGCGCGAGCACCGTCGTGCGCGCGACGCCCAACTGCCGCGCGAGATCCGCGACGCTCGCGCGCGCGTTCGCCTGCAGCAGCGCGACGAGGTTGCGATCGAGGTCGTCGAGTTGGTCGAGTCGGGGTGGGCGCATGGCGGATCGGCGAATGAAGGTGCCGCGATGATAGCGCCGAACCGCCGCGCGCCCAAGCCGGCGTCCGTTCGGGCCGCTTTTCGAATCGCCCGCCGCGCGGACTTGCGCGCAGCCGTTCCCGCCGCCACGGCATCGCCCGTTGCCGCAGCGGCCCGCACGCAAAATGCGCGCCGCGCGCGAGCGTCCGCCGACATCGCCGCCCCGCGCGTCGCGCCGCCCCGATGCGCAGCGCCCGCGCAATGCCGAGCATGCAGGCGGCGAAATCGTCCGAGCGCCTCGCGCCGATCGGCACGAAATTGCCCGGGCCGATGCGCCCGGCGCCGAGCGACGCGCCGCACATCGACGGCCCCGCCGGCCGGCACGTTCCCCGCACGGGCGCGATTTCGATTCGTTTCGGTTGTAAGCCGCCGTCGCATTGCCGCCCAACGGCCCGCCGTCGTGATACTAATAGCGCGGGACGCGCGCCGCGCCCGCCTCCGGATTTCCGTCCGACGATCACACAGGAGCTCCCATGAAACAGATCTCGCTGACTGTTGCCGCCGCGCTCACGCTGGCGGCCACGCTCGCGCACGCGCAAACGAGCGCGTCGGCGCCCGCCGCCGCGGCTTCCGCGCCCGCCGCGGCCGCGCGCCACGAAGCGCGCGTCGAGGAGCGCATCAGGTACCTGCACAACCAGTTGAAGATCACGCCGGAGCAGGAGCCGCAATGGAAGACGTTCGCCGACACGATGCGCGAGAACGGCGCGACGATGGCGCGTCTGTATCGCGAGCGAATGGAGAACAAGACCGCGTCCGCGCTCGACGACATGAAGCAGTACGCGGCGCTCACGCAGGCGAACGCGGACGGCGCGAAGAAGCTCGCCGACACGTTCGCGCCGCTGTACGCGAGCTTCCCGGCCGAGCAGAAGACGCTGGCCGACTCGACGTTCCGCAAATGGCTGCACCCGGAGCCGGGCAAGGGGCGCGCGCGCAAGCATCCGGGCAAGGCGGGCGGCCCGCCCGCCGCGAGCGCCGGCGCCGCGCAGTAACGCGAACGCGGGAGCGAGCCGGCCGTCGGCATGCGGCAACCGGTGCGCTCGTGCTCGTTCGCGACGCCCGCCCCCGACGCTCGGCGAGGTGATGCGCGCCGCATCGAACGCGCACGACCCGACGAAGGCGTCGGCGAGCACACCGCCGACGCACCGCTGCGCACTCGCCCGCCCCGTCTCGTCCCCGCGCATAGCCTGCCGAAACATCCGCCGGCGCACGATCACACGCCCCGCGCCGGCCAGTCGCCCACCCGGCGATGCGCGCGCCCGCTCGCGCCAGGCATCCCGCCCGGCGGGCGTGTCGTGCCCGTCAGTCACGGCGCGGACGTGACCCGCTCGATCATCGCCCGCACCGCGCGCATCTGCGCGCCCGACTTCCATGCGTAGTTCTGTCCGGTGTACGCGAACCAGTCCCAGCATCCCTGCGGATCGTTTGGCGTGGTGGTCTTCGCAACCTGCGGATACAGCACGACGATGCCGTTCGCGTCGGCCCAGTTGTCGTACGTCGTCATGTCGCGCACGACGGCGGCCGACTGCAGGCAGCCGTGAAACACGACATGAACCTTGCAGCCGGCGTTCGCGTCGCATGCGCGCGGCACGTATGCATATCCGTCCGCCGCGAGCCCGCTCGACGCGGGCGCGAACTCGCGCTGGTCGAATGCGATCGCACGTCCCGCCGGCTTCGCCGCGGGCGGCGAGAGCGGCCCGTAAATCGCCTCGAGCAGCGCGCCCGCCTGGTCATAGCCCGATTGCCCGACCGTGCAATGGCTGATGTACGGCGCGGCGTTCGCGTCGCACGCGTTGCCCGCGGACGGCGTGACGAACGCGTGGCCGGCCGGAATGTCGGCGACGTAGACGATGCTCGACACGGGCACGCCGGCGAGCCAGAAGAACGACCATGCCGCATCGACGGCCGACTGACGGACGACCGTGTCTTTCGTGCCGCTGAACAGATAGACCTTCGCGCGCTGCAGGTTCGCGAGCGGATCGATCTGCCCGCGCGCGGCGAAGCCCTGCGCCGCGCCCACCAGCCGTCCCGAATCCGGCACCATGTTGGGCACGAGCCCTCGGCAGAGGTCGGTGTTCGCGAGGCTGCCCGCCGCGCAGTAATACGGGCCGCCCGCGATCACGCCGACGCCGATCACCGACGCCGAATACGCGACCTGATACTGGAGCGCCATGTACGCGCCCGACGACAAACCGGACACCGATACGCGATTCGCGTCCGCGCGCAGCGCGGGCAACGGCGGCGAGGCAGGCGCGCTCGCGGGCGCGGCGGCGAGCGTGATCGTAAGCGCGGCGGCGAGCATCGCGCGCGCGGCGGCGAGCATCGCGCGCGCGGCGGCGTGGCGCATCTGCATGGCTTTCCCCTTGGTCTGCGCCGGGCGACGTCGGGCATGGCCGGCGTCGCCCGGACTGGTCGACACAGTCGGACGGCAAATCGAGACGCGATCACTTTATCTTTGTCTGAACGCCCGTCGCCCGCAAGGTCGGCGTTCACGCGAGTCTGGATTCGCGCTAAAGTGATGTGCTTTTATTGACAAAATCGACATGATCGAACTGAAAAACGTCGACCTGAGCAACGATCCGGACGCGCTGCGCGTCGTCAAGGACGAGACGGTTCAGGTCGAGTTCGCCGCGCAGCCGGGCGAACTGACGAGCCTCGAAGGCCCGAACCGCTATGCGACGGGCGACGCGCTCGTCACCGGTTCGACGGGCGACCGCTGGGTGGTGTCGCGCGAGCGCTTCGACGCGAAATACGCGCCCGCGGCGGCGGGCGTCGCGCACGGCGCGCCGGGCGCATACCGCAACCGCCCGGCCGTCGTGCTCGCGAAGCGAATGGACGTGCCGTTCTCGATCGCGCGCTCGGCGGGCGGCGACACGCTGCGCGGCGACGCGGGCGACTGGGTGATGCAATACGCGCCGGGCGATTACGGCGTCGTGCAGGCGAAGCGCTTCGCTCAGGTGTATCGCGAAGCGGGCTGACCCATCGCGCATTCGCGACGATTCCGCCGCACCCGGCTGCGCACGCGCGCTTGAACGCGTTCAAGCGCCGCCGCATGCGAGAAAGATCCGCGCCCCGCGACAAACACCAAGCCCGCCGCTCGACAGACCGAGACGGCGGGCTTCTTTCATCGCGACCGGCATTGGGCAAGACGGCGCGACGGCGCGCGCCCAGCGCCCGTCACGCGAACTCGTCGCCGAGCTCGAGCGTCGTCTCGCGCGGCACCGCCTCGCCCGCCGCGTGCCGCTCCTCGAGCGAGCCGAGCGTCGCCTCCACGTAAGCGCGCAGCACCGCATGGCTGCGCGCGCGCTGCATCGGCTTGAGCGCGAGATAACGCCGCAGCGCGGCGCCCGCGAAGCGCACGTCGAGCGTCGTCTTGCGCGGCGTCGCGCCGAAGCGCATCGCGAGCCAGTGCACGGAAAGGAAGCGCCCCGCTTCGTCGGCGCGCTCGGAAAAGCGCGTCTGCTCGGGAAAGAGATCGCAGATCACGCGCGCGAGCTCGCCGAATTCGGCGCTCGCGCAGTCGTATTGATAATCGTCCATCGTCGCGGTACGGTTCAGCGTGCGGCGCGCGCGGGCCGGCACAGTTTCATCAGCGCGCCGGCGAAACCCGCCGTGAGCAGCAGATACAGCGCGACCATCCATTCGAACGGCACGCCGCCGCCGTTGTAGACGATCGACGGCAGATCGATGACGGGATGCAGCACGATCATCGCGGGCAGGGTCCAGCGCCTGTTCGCGCGGATGCCCCGCCACATCAGCACGGACAGCGCGATCTGCACGACGAACGCGGCGACGCGCTCGAGCGCCGACACCGCAACCGACACCGGCGACATCGTCGCGAGCATCACCTGGATGCGCAGTGCGAGATCGGCGGGCATCGTCTGCAGTTGGGCGTTCAGCTCGCCGCGATTCGCGAGCCACGCGAGATAGACCCATTGCGCGAGCACGACGACACCGACGAACCACGCCTGCGCGCCGCCGTGACCGATGCCGTTCGCGAGGCCGCGCGCATCGCCGTCCGACGGGCCGTAGCGTTTCGCGAGAAAGCGCAGCCCGAGATAGCGGCCGACCTCCTCGAACAGCGCGGCGACCACGGTGCCGAACACCGCGAACGCGACGGGCTTCGACAGCCACGTGACGGCCGACGGCTGGCTCAGCAGCAGCGCGTAGAGACCTCGTTCGAGCAGCGTCGCGAACACCGTGTAGACGACGACGCCGATGATCGCGTCGCGCCGGTCGAGTGCCATCGGCTTGCGGAGGAATCGATAGAGGCCGATCGGCAGCAACGCCACGACGAGCGTGGCGATGACGAGCGCCGCCAGCGTGACGGGAGCAACGGTCATGACAATCCTTGTTCGAAACGCGCACCGGTGCGATGCGTGCCCCGAATGATACTCAACTCAGCTCGCGGTCGACGCGCGCACGCGCAGCTCGCCCGGCAGCAGCGCCTCGTGGATGTCGCCCGTGCCGCCGTCGATCCGCTCGTGGACGAACTCGACCGCGCGATAGCCGATGTCGTAAGTCGGCTGGCGGATCGTCGTCACGCCGATCAGTTCCGCCCAGTCGGGATCGTCGATCGCGATCAGCGCGGCGCGCTTTTGCCATGCATCGCCGTACCGCGCGTGCAGGTGCCGCGCGATCGCGAGCGCGACGGGTGCGTTCGCCGCGAAGATCGCGGGCCGCATGGGCTCGCCCGCGGCCGCGTCGATGCGCGCATCGAGCTCGGCGAGCGCGTGCTGCACGGATGCCGGATCGCTCGGCTCGAGCACGATCGTCGGATGCACGGCGCGCCCGGAGGCCGCGACCTGCGCACGGAACGCGGCCTCGCGCAGCCGCCGCGAGCTCACGTGCTCGAACGGCTGCACGACGAAATGAAGCGACTGGAAGCCCTGCGCGAACAGATGCTGCAAGCCCGTGGCGATCGCGGCCGCGTTGTCGAGGCCGATCATGTCGGCCTCGAAGCCCTCGACGCTGCGATCGACGAGCACGGTCGGAATGCCGCCGCCGCGCAGCGATCTCAGCGCGTTCTCGTCGGCGCCGAGCGCGTTGACGATCATGCCTTCGACGCGATAGGTCGTGAGCAACTGCAGATAGCGGCGCTCCATCTCGAGCTCGTTCGCCGCGTGGCAGATGAGCGGCATGTAGCCGAGCGCGTGGCACGCGGCCTCGACGCCGCGCAGCACTTCGACCGTGTAGGGATTCGTCAGGTCAGCGGCGAGCAGGCCGAGCAGGCGGTTGCGGCCGCGTTTGAGGCCGCGCGCCATCTGGTTCGGACGGTAGTTCAGGCGCGCGATCGCGTCTTCGATGCGCTGGCGCAGGTCGGCGGACAGCACGTTCGTTTCGCCGTTCAGGTAGCGCGAGACGCTGGTCTTGCCGGTGCCCGCCTCGCGGGCGACGTCGCTGATCGTCGCGGGACGCGACGGCTGAGTTCGTGGATCGCTCACTGTGGCGCCTCGTGACGAGCGGCCCGCGCCGCCTCGTGAACGGGCGGGTCATTGTTGTTGGATGAAAAGGCCAACTGACGATGTCTCCTGTCGGCCGATTCCGGCCCGGCAAAGCTAAGGACGGCGCCCGAGCGCCCATCTTGCCGCGACGGCTGAGCGGCGATTAGCGGGCGATCATAACGCAGGCGATCGGGCCGTACCAAGATGGCCTCCTCTAGCGTGGAGGGACGCGGCGCGGGGGCGCGTCGCGCCGCCGCGCCGCGCTGCCGTGCGCATGCGGCATCCATCGATGGAAAGCGCGCTGCGTCGCGCATCATCGTCGCATCCTCCGCCTCGAACCCCGCCCCCGCCGCCCCGCTCGCAAGCTGTCGGACTGCTGACGATTCGGCCGCCGAATCGGGACGCGAAGCAATAAGCCATATCCGACATCGCGCCCGCGCTCGCCATGCGTCGCGCGATGCGGCATGCTCCTCGCGCGCGAGCAACACGCGCGAAAGCCCGCCACGCGAGCGCGCCGCCGCCCCGATGCGCCGCCCGCGCGCGCGGCAAACCCGCCGCGCGCGATCGGCTCGGCGCTCAAGGCGCCGACGGCGCGCGCCGCAGCACGTCGCGATTGACGATATTGCACGCAAGCGTGCCGTCGAGCGCCGCGATCACGTTTTCGGCCGCGCAGCGCGCCATCGCACGGCGCGTTTCGTGCGTCGCCGAGCCGATATGCGGCAGCGCGACGACGTTGTTCATCGACAGCAACGGCGAATCGACGGCGAGCGGTTCGCGCTCGAACACGTCGAGACCCGCCGCACGAATCGTTCCCGCGCGCAGTGCGTCGATCAGCGCCGACTCGTCGACGACGGGCCCGCGCGACGCGTTCACGAGGATCGCGCCGCGCTTCATCTTCCCGAGCTCGCGCGCGCCGATCAGATGCCGTGTTTGCGGCGAAAGCGGCACTTGCACGCACACGAAGTCGGACTCGGCGAGCAATTCGTCGAGCTCGACGCGGCGCGCGCCGAACTGCGCCTGCGCCTCCAGGTTCGCGCTGCGGTTCGTGTAGAGCACCGGCATCCGGAAGCCGAGCGCCGCGCGGCGCGCGACCGCGGCGCCGATGCGCCCGAGCCCGACGATGCCGAGCGTCTTGCCGTTCACGTCGGTGCCGTAGAGCGACTCGCCGATACTCTGCCGCCACTGCCCCGCCTTCACGAACTCGGCGAGCTCGACGACGCGCCGCGCGCTCGCGAGAATCAGCGCGAACACGGTGTCGGCGGTCGCCTCGGTCAGCACGTCCGGCGTGTGCGCGAGCACGATCCCGCGGCGCGTCAGATCGGCGACGTCGAAGTTGTCGAAGCCCACCGAGATCGTCGACCACGCGCGCAGCCGAGGCGCGAGATCGAGCAGCTCGGGCGTGATCTTCAGGCTCGCGCCGAGCGCGCCGTCGGCGTCGGGCAGCGCGCGCGCGAGCGCGTCGGCGCCCTCGACGAGCACGACGTCGGCGCGCTCGCGCAGGGTCGCGAGCACGTCGCCGGGAAGCGGCTTGTAGACGACGATGCGATGCTTCATGTATTCACTTTCCTTGCAACGGATGGGCGAGCGTCGGCGTCGCGCCCGCCTGCTTCACCGACAGCGTGAGCACGACGGCCGCGACGAGCGCGGCGCTCATGAACGCGTAGGACGCGGCGGGCGAGCCCGTCGCGCCGTTCAGATAGCCGACGACGTACGAGCCGACGAACGAGCCGAGCGCGCCCATGCTGTTGATGAGCGCCATCGCGCCGCCCGAGACGTTCTTCGGCAGGAGCTCCGGCACGATCGCGAAGAACGGCCCGTACGGCGCGTACATCGCCGCGCCCGCGACGACGAGCAGCGCGTACGACAGCCAGAAATGCGTCGAGCCGAGCGCATACGACGCGGCGAACGCGGCGGCGCCGATCAGCAGGAACGGCCACACGAAACCCTTGCGCGAGCCGAGCCTGTCGGACGCCCACGACGCGGCGAGCATCGCGATCGTCGCGGCGAGATACGGCAGCGCGGACAGCCACCCCGTTTCGACCATGCCGAGCGCCGAGCCGTTCTTCACGATCGACGGCAGCCACAGCACGAAGCCGTACACGCCGATGCTCCAGCAGAAGTACTGCGCGCAGAGCTTGACGACGGCGGGCGAGCGAAACGCGTCGCGATAGTTGCGCACCGGCTTGAGCGCCGCCTGCTCGGCCGCGAGCGCGGCGTCGAGATCGCGCTTGTCCGATTCGGTGAGCCACTTCGCCTGCGCGGGCTTGTCCTGCACGAGGAACCACCAGCACACCGCCCAGACGATCGCGGGCAGCCCTTCGGCGACGAACATGTGGCGCCAGCCGAACTCGTGGACGAGATAGCCGGAGACGACCGACATCCACAGCACCGTGACCGGATTGCCGAGAATGAGGAACGTATTCGCGCGCGAGCGCTCGCGCTTCGTGAACCAGTTGCTGATGAAGATCAGCATCGCGGGCATCACGGCCGCCTCGACGACGCCGAGCAGGAAGCGGATCGCCATCAGCGACGGGATGTTGCTGACGATGCCCGTGAGCGACGCGCACGCGCCCCACAGCACGAGGCTCCAGAACACGAGCGTCTTCACGCTGCGCCGCTCCGCATAGATCGCGCCCGGAATCTGGAAGAAGAAGTAGCCGAGGAAGAACAGCGCGCCGATCAGCGACGACAACCCCTTGCTGATGCCGAGGTCCTGATTGATCCCGGCCGCGGCGGCGAAGCCGTAGTTCGCGCGATCGAGGTACGCGAGGCTGTACGTGATGAAGACGATCGGCATGATCGTCCACCAGCGGCGAATCGCAAGCGTTGCGGACATGATGTGTGTCTCCTGTGTCGAGCGGCGCCGTATGAAACGCGGGATTCGCCGCGATTGTGCCCGTCCTGCGTCGGGACAGGCGGTTTATCGCGCGAGCGGCGCCTCTAGGCGATCGCGCGCATTGCTCAGATTTTCGATTCGATCGAGTGCCGCGCGCGTCGGCAGTCCTTCCGAGTCGCCGATCACCTGGATCGCGAGCGCGCCGATCCGGTTGCCGCGCGCCACCGCGTCGTCGATCGCACGGCCTTCGAGCAGCGCGCTCACCGCGCCGACCGCGAAGCCGTCGCCCGCGCCGACCGTGTCGACGACGTGCTCGACGCGCTCGGCCGCGACCGTGCCCTCGCGGCCGTCGGCCGTGCGAAAGTACGCGCCCGCCGCGCCGAGCTTGACGATCACGCCGCGCGCACCCTGCCCGAGGTAGAAGCGCGCGATGTCGGCGGGCGTATCCAGGCCCGTCAGTTGCCGCCCTTCGCCGAGCCCGGGCAGCACCCAGTCCGCGTGCTCGGCGAGCGCGTTCAGCGCGCGCGCCATCGCTTCCGGCGACGGCCACAGCGTCGGCCGCAGGTTCGGGTCGAACGACACCGTCTTGCCCGCCGCGCGCATCTCGCGCGCGAGATGGAACGCGAGCTCGCGCGACGAATCGGACAGCGCGGGCGCGACGCCCGTCAGGTGCAGATGGCGCGCGCCGAGCACGTAATCGGGCGCGTAGTCGTCGAGCGACAGGCGGCTCGCGGCCGAGCCCTTGCGGAAATACTCGACGGCCGGGTCCGCGCCGCCGGTCGCGCGCGACTTCAGCTGGAAGCCCGTCGGATAGCGCGCGTCGACCGTCACGCACGATGCGTCGACACGTTCGCGCGCGAGCGTGTCGAGCACGTAGCGGCCGAACGAATCGGCGCCGACGCGGCTCACCCAGCCGACCCGGAAACCGAGGCGCGCCAGGCCGATCGCGACGTTCAGGTCGGCGCCCGCGATGCGCTTCATGAATTGCGTCGCGCAGTCGAGCGGGCCGGGTTCGGCGGCGACGAACATCGCCATTGCTTCGCCATAGGTAACGACGTCGAGCGGGACTTGCATGGTGTGGGCTGACTCCTTCGATCAAGGGCTGGGCGTCGGGGCGGCAAGCGTCGAGCTTAGCCGAGCCGGGCGCCGGCGGGTGGGTTTCATGCGGCCGCGAGCCACGCGACGCGCGCCGACGCGTCGTCGGCCACGCGCGCCGCATCGAGCGGAAATTCGATCCCGCGCGGCGCGGCGCGCGGCAGCAGCGCGAGCGTGTCGTCGCAGAAGCGGTCGCCGGGCGGCGGCGCGATCGCGAGGCGCCGCGCGCCATCGCCGTCGACCGCCTTGCAATGGATGTACTCGACGTGCGCGGTGAGCGCGCGCGCCGCCGCAAGCGGCGCCTCGCCCGCCCACAGCCAGTTGCCGATGTCGAACGTCATGCCGACGAGCGCCGGGCAGCTTGCGTCGCGCAACGCGGCGAACAGCGCCGTGAATTGCGCGAGCGCGCCGCCCCGCCACAGCTGACCGTTCTCGACCAGCACGCGGGCGCGCGCGCCGCGCGTCGCGTCCGCGAGTTCGGCCGCGCGCGGATTCGCAGCGAAGCCGCCCAGCTGGAACTTGACGAAGCGCGCGCCGAGCGCGTCGGCTTGCGCGAGCGCCGCGGCAAGCGCGTCGTGGTGCAAGCCGCCGTCGTCCGCATAGAGCGTCGCGGGCGTCGAATACACCGACCACAGCCCGGCCGCGGCGATCGCGCGGCCGAGTTCAGCCAGCGCGGGCGCGGCCGCGTCGTCGTCCGACGCGAACAGCTCGCTGCGCACCTCGAAACCGGCGGCGCCCGCGCCGGCCGCCGCGGCGACGAATGCGCGATGGCCCGCGCGGCGCACTGCCTCCGGCCCGAACGCGCTCGCGACGATCACGATGTCGACCATGCCTGCTTGCCCCCTCCTCGTTGGTCGAATGTGTCGGAAAACGGCTGTTGGAACCGGTTCCATCACGTAATGGACGAATGGTGCGCCGAGCGCCTGAAGCGAACCATAGAGGAAATCCCTAGGCACGGCTGACGAACCTTCGGGGTCGACCGCGCGCAAACGGTATGCCTCCGGCGCAAAATGGCCCGTGTCGGCCCGCCGCGCCGCTCGCGCGGGGAAGCCGGCGCGAATTCCGTGCCGCGCCGGTTCGCGCGCCGCCACGGTGTTTGGCTTACCGGTTCGCCCCATTCGGAGCAGTCCGCATGCTCGATCGTCCGGAAACCGTCTCGTACCTGCTGGCAAGCGCGCTTTTCTTCGTGCTCGCCGCCCCGCTCGCGGCCCGACGGATCGCGCCCAATCGCTTCTACGGCGTCAGGACGCACGCGACGCTTCGGGACGCCGCGCTCTGGTACCGGCGCAACCGGATCTTCGGCATCGCGCTGATGTTCACGAGCGCCGCCTTCGTCGTCACGTACGGGTACTGCCGGCTGCGCGGCGTGCGGGTGCCCGATGCGGCGCTGCTCGCCGGATTCGTCGCCGAAATCGCGGTGCCGGCCGCCCTTTGCTTCATCGCGCCGGAAGCGCCGGGCGGCCATCCGGGCGACGGCCGCCGCCGATAGTCCGCGAACAGCCGGACGCCCGTCCGCCCGCCGCCGTCGCGCTACCCGTCAAGCCGATTCGGCCTGCGCGATGCACAGCTCGAGAAAGCGCGTCGTGACGCGCGACGGCGTCGCGCCGTGCGGCACGAGAATCGAGAAATGGCGCGTGAGCGGCTCGGGGGCGATCGACACCATCGCGAGCGCCGCGTCGTCATGCCGAAGCGACATCGCGGACACGAAACCGACGCCCATGCCCGCGCGCACCGCCTCCTTCACCGCCTCGACGCCCGCGATCTCGAACGCGACCGCAAGCGGCGTCGCGGCGCGCGCGAACGCGCGCTCGACGAGCTGGCGCACGCCGGAGCCCGCCTCGCGCAGCACGAGCGGGTATGCGGCGAGCGCGGCGAGCGTCGCGCGCGCACGGCCCGGCGCGCCGCGCGCGGCGGCGAGCGGATGCGACGCCGGCACGATCGCGACGATCTCGTCCTCGTGCCATTCGTGCACCGTCGTGCCGGCCGGCAGCGCGTCGCCGGCCGGCCCCTCGATCAGCGCGACGTCGAGCGACGCGAGCGACGCGACGACGTCCGACGTGTTGCCACTCATCGTCTGGATCACGACGTCCGGCGCGAGCGGCTGGAACGCAGCGAGCAGATACGGCAGCAGGTAGCTCGCGGGCGTCGTGCTCGCGCCGATCCGCAGCGTGCCGCGCTCGAGCCCGCGCACCGCGTCGCGGTATGCGCGCGCCTGCGCGAACGTGTCGCGCAGTTGCGCCGCATGGCGCGCGAGCGCCTCGCCGACCGGCGTGAGGCGCACGCCGCGCCCGTCGCGCTGGTACAGCGGCTCGCCGAACTCGTCCTGCAGCTGGCGCAGCTGGCCGGACACCGCGGGCTGCGACAGATGCAGCGCGAGCGCCGCGCGGCTGATGTTCCGATGCTCGGCGACGGCAGCGAAAGTTATCAGTTGGTCTGGGGTCATCGGTCTAAAATATCGGATTTCCGGATATATTACGCCACTAATTACGATTTTTCATATCGATATATCCAATTTAGGATTAGGCCCGTCCACCCGGAAAACGAAACGAACGAAGCCATGTCCACGCTCACCTCACCCCAGCTCAGCGCCGCCGCGCCCTCAATGCGGGGGCGGCTCAACGGCATCCTGTTCGTCGGTCTCTTCGCGCTCGCCGTCACGAGCGTCGCGCAGTTGCCCGCCGTCGCGCATCTCGGCCTGAGCCCGCTCATCGTCGGCATCGTCGCGGGCGCGCTGTACGGCAACCTGCTGCGCGAAGGCATGCCCGCGAGCTGGGCGGCCGGCATCGATTTCTCCGCGCGCAAGCTGCTGCGCATCGCGGTGGCGTTCTTCGGGCTGCGCGTGAGCCTGCAGGAAATCGCGCAGGTCGGCGTGCCGGGGCTCACGGTGTCGGCGCTCGTCGTCACGAGCACGCTCGCCGTCGGCACCTGGGCCGGCATGAAGCTGATGAAGCTCGACCGCGACACCGCGCTGCTGAGCGCCGCGGGCAGCGCGATCTGCGGCGCGGCCGCGGTGCTCGCGTTCGAATCGACGCTGCGCTCGAAGCCGCACCAGAGCGCGATGGCGGTCGGCAGCGTCGTGCTGTTCGGCACGCTGTCGATGTTCGCGTACCCGCTCGCGTACCGCGCCGGCTGGCTACACCTCGATGCGACGGGCCTCGGCCTGTTCTTCGGCGGCACGATTCACGAGGTCGCGCAGGTGGTGGGCGCGGCGAGCGACGTCGGCCCGGAAGTCACGCGCGTCGCGACGATCGTCAAGATGACCCGCGTGATGCTGCTCGTGCCGGTGCTGCTCGTGCTCGGCGCGTGGCTCGCCCGCTCGGCGCGCCGAGCGGCTGCAACGGGCCACGGCGCGCCGCGCAAGCTCGCGGTGCCGTGGTTCGCGCTCGGCTTCCTCGGCTTCGTCATCGTGAATTCGCTGCAGATGCTGCCCGCCGCCGCGATCGGCACGCTCAACGCGCTCGACACGTTCGCGCTGACGATGGCGATGACGGCGCTCGGCATCGAGACGCGGATGTCGCAAATCCGCGCGGCCGGCCCCCGCGCGCTGATGACGGGCCTCATCCTGTACGCGTGGCTCGTCTTCGGCGGCTATGCGATCGTCTATGCGACGCAGCGCTGGCTTGGCTGAACCGCCGCGCGCCTCGTCGCGCCGCCGCGCCGCGTTCGCCGGGTTTGCCCCGCGCACGCGGCGCGATGCTATTCTTCCGCTCGATTTCATCCGCCGAACCTCGTCCGTCGTGCTCTCGTTCCTGCTCAAGCTGCGCACTCGCGCACAAACCCTGTTCCGGCTGTCCGACGCGCATACGATGCTCGTGTGGTCGGTGATCGTCGGCATCGGCGGCGCGCTCGCGACGGTCGCGTTTCGCGAAGGCATCGAGCTGATCCAGCGCGCGATTTCCGGCACGAGCGGCAGCTTCACCGAAATGGCGAAGCGCCTGCCGTGGCAGGTGCGGTTCTGGCTGCCCGCCGCGGGCGGCTTCCTCGCGGGCTGCGTGCTGCTCATCGCGCAGCGCGGCGTGCGCAAGGAAAGCAAGACCGACTACATGGAAGCCGTCGCGCTCGGCGACGGCGTCGTGCCGGTGCGGCAGAGCCTCTGGCGCAGCGCGTCGTCGCTGCTCACGATCGGCAGCGGCGGCTCGATCGGCCGCGAAGGCCCGATGGTGCAGCTCGCGGCGCTCGCCGCGTCGCTCGTCGGCCGCTTCGCGCACTTCGATCCGCCGCGGCTGCGCCTGCTCGTCGCGTGCGGCGCGGCGGCGGGGATCACGTCCGCGTACAACGCGCCGATCGCGGGCGCGTTCTTCGTCTGCGAGATCGTGCTCGGCTCGATCGCGATGGAGAGCTTCGGGCCCGTCGTCGTCGCGTCGGTCGTCGCGAACATCGTGATGCGCGAGTTCGCCGGGTACAAGCCGCCGTATCAGATGCCGGTGTTTCCGGCCGTCGCCGGCTGGGAAGTGCTGTTCTTCGTCGCGCTGGGCCTCTTGTGCGGCGCGGCCGCGCCGCAGTTCCTGCGCCTGCTCGACCTGTCGAAGGCGCAGTTCAGGCGCCTGAACGCGCCGCTGCCCGTGCGCCTCGCCGCGGGCGGCCTCGTCGTCGGCGTGATCTCGGTGTGGGTGCCCGACGTCTGGGGCAACGGCTACAGCGTCGTCAACGCGATCCTGCACGCGCCGTGGACCTGGCAGGCGCTCGTCGCGGTGCTCGTCTTCAAGCTGATCGCGACCGCCGCGACGGCGGGCTCCGGCGCCGTCGGCGGGATCTTCACGCCGACGCTCTTCGTCGGCGCGGTGGTGGGCTCGCTGTTCGGCATCGCGCTGCACGCGCTGATGCCCGCGCACGTGTCCGCGTGGTACGCGTACGCGATGGTCGGCATGGGCGCATTCCTCGCGGGCGCGACGCAGGCGCCGCTGATGGCGATCCTGATGATCTTCGAGATGACGCTGAGCTACCAGGTCGTGCTGCCGCTGATGGTGTCGTGCGTCGTCGCGTACTTCGCGGCGCGCGCGCTCGGCAAGACGTCGATGTACGAGATCACGCTGCACCGCCACCGCGACGGCGAAGCGCGGATGCGGCTGCGCACCGCGCAGATGCGCGACCTGATCCAGCCGGCCGCGACCGTCGTGCCGCTCACGGCGAGCGTCGCCGACATGACGCGCGTGTTTCTCGAATACCCGGTCAAGTACCTGTACGTGACCGACGACGCCGGGCGGTTTCGCGGCGCGGTCGCGCTGAAAGACATCACGTCCGATCTGCTCGAAAAGCGCGACACGACGCACAAGAGCGCGGCGAACTACCTGCACACGCCGTTTCCGCTGCTCACGCCCGACATGCCGATCAGCACCGCGCTCGAGCACTTCATGCAGTTCCAGGGCGAGCGCCTGCCCGTCGTCGCGCGCGACGACGATCCGACGCTCGCGGGCGTCGTCTACAAGACGTCGCTGCTCGACGCATATCGTCGGATGAACATGGATCTCGAACGCTGAGCGATCGCGCGCGAACCGCCAAGGCTCGGACGCCGCCGCACGGGTTCGCCGGTGAATCGAAGCGCGATCGGCCCGGCCGCGCGATCGGCGGCAGCGCACGCTGCGGGCGACGGAAATGACCTGACAAATCAGGCGGACGGGCGCATTCGAACGCACCCGCCCAACGCGACGGCGACCGGCGCGCCCGGCATGCAAGGCGAAAGCAACGCAAAAGCACGCCCGGCTCAAGCCGGAAAGACGCGCCCCGCCGTCAGTCCGGCGCGCGCCCCAGCACGACGCGCGCGAAGAAGCCGGCGAGCACCTGCTGCGCGGCGTCGCCCGTCACGTGCCGCGGATCGGCCGCGTGGTACGACTGCACGCCGTCGCAGAGGCTCATCAGCCCGAGCGCGAGCACGTCGGCGGGCAGCAGGAGCGGCGTGCCCACGCGCTCGGCGAACGTCAGGATGTAGTGCGTGAAGCGGTCGCGCTTTTCCTTCACGAACTCGTTGAAGCGCGCACGGAACTTCGCGTCGCGCGTTGCCTGCAGCTTCGCCTCGCCCCACAGCAGAAACGCCGGGCTGTTGCGGAAGAACTGGCTGTAATATTCGAGCGCGTGCGCCTCCATCTGCTCGCGCGTGCCGCCGCTCTCGAAGATCTTCTGCATATCCGCTTCCGCCTCTTCGTGATCGCGCCTGAGCAGCTCGAGCAGCAGCTCGGCCTTGCTGCGGAAATTCGAATAGAACGCGCCGCGCGTGTAGCCCGCCGCGGACGCGATGTCCTCGACGCTCGTCGCCACGTACCCCTTCTTCGTGAAAGTCGCGTGCGCAGCGCTCAACAGACGCTCGCGCGTCAAATCCTTGCTTTGTTCTCGGGTCAGGCGGGTCGGCTTCATGGCCGGGAAGTCTAGCATCTTCTCGCGAACCGAAACACCTTTGCATCCAGATACAACCCTGTATTAGAATTCAGCGAAGTTTTTGTAAGCAAGTCCGCAACGTGCGCGCCGATTGTTTTGACTCTTGCCGCGCGCCGCGCCAGGCAAGCGCATCCGGCTTGCCGGTTTTTCCGTTTTCTCCTGTTCGAGGGGTCACCGTGAATCGTTCCGGTTCTCGCGCCGCGCTGCTGATCGGCGTCGCGCTCATCGTTGCCGCCTGTCACCGCAAGGAAGCCGCGCCGAGCGCGCCGCGCCCCGTCGTCGCGGTGCCGGTCCGGGCGGACGGCGCAGCCGCCGCCGTGTCGCTGCCCGGCGAGATCCAGCCGCGCTATGCGACGCCGCTGTCGTTCCGCATCGCCGGCAAGATCGTCGAGCGCAAGGTCCGCCTCGGCGACGCCGTGAAGAAAGGCCAGGTTCTCGCGCTGCTCGACACATCCGACGTCGCGAAGAACGCGGCGAGCGCGCAGGCGCAGCTCGACGCCGCGACGCACGCGCTGACGTTCGCGCAACAGCAGCGCGAGCGCGACCGCGCGCAGGCGCGCGAGAACCTGATCGCGCCCGCGCAGCTCGAGCAGACCGAGAACGCCTACGCGGCCGCGCGCGCGCAGCGCGACCAGGCCGAGCAGCAGCTCGCGCTCGCGAAGAACCAGTTGCAGTACGCGACGCTCGTCGCCGACCATGCGGGCTACATCACCGCCGAGCAGGCCGATACCGGGCAGAACGTGTCCGCCGGCCAGCCGGTCTATCAGCTCGCGTGGTCGGGTGATGTCGACGTCGTCACCGACGCGCCGGAAAGCGAGCTGCCGCTCCTCGTGCCGGGCCATGCGGCGCGCGTCACGCTGCCGGCGCTGCCCGGCCGCGCGTTCGACGCGCGCGTGCGCGAGATCGCGCCCGCCGCCGATCCGCAAAGCCGCACGTACCGCGTGAAGCTCACGCTCGCGCAGCCCGACTCCGCCGTGCGGCTCGGGATGACCGCGACCGTCGCGTTCTCGTCGGGCGCGCCGGGCAACGCGAGCGCGCAGGCGCGCTTCACGCTGCCGTCGACGGCGCTCTTCCACGCAGGCAACGCGCCCGCGCTGTGGGTCGTGCGCAAGCAGGACGACACGCTCGAGCTGCGGCGCGTCGACATCGTCCGCTACAACGAGCGCACGGTGACCGTGTCGGGCGGAATTCAGCCGGGCGAGCGCGTCGTGCTGCAAGGCGTGCACACGGTGAGCGCGGGCGAGAAGGTGCGCGCGGTGCCGCCGCTTCATCCGGAGGACCTCGCGTCATGACGGCAGGCCGAGAAGAAGGCGGACGCTTCAACCTGTCCGCGTGGGCGCTGCGCCACCAGGCGCTCGTCATCTACCTGATCGCGCTCTCGACGATCGCCGGCATCCTCGCCTACTCGCGTCTCGCGCAATCGGAAGACCCGCCGTTCACGTTCCGCGTGATGGTGATCCGCACGTTCTGGCCCGGCGCGACCGCGCGCCAGGTGCAGGAGCAGGTCACCGACCGGATCGGCCGCAAGCTGCAGGAAATGCCCGCGATCGACTATCTGCGCAGCTACTCGCGGCCCGGCGAATCGCTGCTCTTCTTCGCGATGAAGGATTCGGCGCCCGTCAAGGACGTGCCGGAAACCTGGTACCAGGTGCGCAAGAAGGTCGGCGACATCTCGATGACGCTGCCGCCCGGCATCCAGGGCCCGTTCTTCAACGACGAATTCGGCGACGTCTACACGAACATCTACACGCTCGAAGGCGACGGCTTCTCGCCCGCGCAACTGCACGACTACGCGGACCAGTTGCGCGTCGTGCTGCTGCGCGTGCCGGGCGTCGCGAAAGTCGATTACTTCGGCGACCCCGACCAGCGGATCTTCGTCGAGATCGACAACACACGGCTTGCGCGGCTAGGCATCTCCCCGCAGCAGATCGCGCAGGCGATCAACGCGCAGAACGACGTGTCGTCGCCGGGCGTGCTCACGGCCGCGCACGATCGCGTGTTCATCCGGCCGAGCGGCCAGTACGAGAGCGTCGACGCGATCGCCGACACGCTGATCCGCGTGAACGGCCGCACGTTCCGGCTGGGCGACCTCGCGACGATCAAGCGCGGCTACGACGATCCGCCCGTCACGCAGATGCGCACGATCGGCCGGGACGCGAAGGGCCGCGCGGTGCTCGGCATCGGCATCACGATGCAGCCGGGCGGCGACGTGATCCGGCTCGGCAAGGCGCTCGACGCGAGCGCGAAGGCGCTGCAGGCGCAACTGCCGGCGGGCCTCACGCTCACCGAAGTGTCGAGCATGCCGCATGCGGTGTCGCGCTCGGTCGACGACTTTCTCGAGGCGGTCGCCGAGGCGGTCGCGATCGTGCTGATCGTGAGCCTCGTGTCGCTCGGCCTGCGCACCGGGATGGTCGTCGTGATCTCGATCCCCGTCGTGCTCGCCGTCACCGCGCTCTTCATGTATCTGTTCGACATCGGGCTGCACAAGGTCTCGCTCGGCACGCTCGTGCTCGCGCTCGGCCTGCTCGTCGACGATGCGATCATCGCGGTCGAGATGATGGCCGTGAAGCTCGAGCAGGGCTTCAGCCGCGCGCGCGCGGCCGCGTTCGCGTACACGAGCACCGCGTTTCCGATGCTCACGGGCACGCTCGTCACGGTGTCCGGCTTTCTGCCGATCGCGCTCGCGAAATCGAGCACGGGCGAATACACGCGCTCGATCTTCGAGGTGTCCGCGATCGCGCTGATCGCGTCGTGGTTCGCGGCGGTCGTGCTGATCCCCCTGCTCGGCTACCACATGCTGCCCGAGCGCAAGCATCCGCCGAAGGACGCCGCCGCCGGCCCGCCGCACGCCCCCGACGCCGCGCACGACCACGAGCATGGCCACGACATCTACGACACGCGCTTCTACACGCGGCTGCGCGGGTGGATCAAGTGGTGCATCGAGCGGCGCTTCGCCGTGCTCGCGATCACGATCGCGCTGTTCGTCGTCGCGCTCGCGGGCTTCTCGCTCGTGCCGCAGCAGTTCTTCCCGAGCTCCGATCGCCCCGAGCTGCTCGTCGACCTGCGGCTGCCCGAAGGCGCGTCGTTCGACGCGACGCTCAAGCAGGCCGAGCGCCTCGAGAAGCTGATCGCGAATCGGCCGGAGATCGACCACGCGGTGAACTTCGTCGGCTCCGGCGCGCCGCGCTTCTACCTGCCGCTCGACCAGCAGCTGCAGTTGCCGAACTTCGCGCAGTTCGTGATCACCGCGAAGTCGGTCGAGGAGCGCGACAAGCTCTCCGCGTGGCTCGAGCCCGTGCTGCGCGACCAGTTCACGGCGGCGCGCACGCGGATCTCGCGGCTCGAGAACGGCCCGCCCGTCGGCTATCCGGTGCAGTTCCGCGTGAGCGGCGACAGCATCGCGACCGTGCGCGCGATCTCGGAGAAGGTCGCGGCGACGATGCGCGCCGACACGCGCGCGACCAACGTCCAGTTCGACTGGGACGAGCCCGCCGAGCGCTCGGTGCGCTTCGAGCTCGACCAGCACAAGGCGCGCGAGCTGAACGTGAGCTCGCAGGACGTCGCGAGCTTCCTCGCGATGACGCTGTCCGGCACGACGGTCACGCAGTACCGCGAGCGCGACAAGCTGATCGCGGTCGATCTTCGCGCGCCGCGCGCGCAGCGCGTCGACCCGGCGAATCTCGCGAACCTCGCGATGCCGACGCCGAACGGCCCCGTGCCGCTCGGCTCGCTCGGGCGCTTTCACGACACGCTCGAGTACGGCGTCGTCTGGGAGCGCGACCGCCAGCCGACGATCACCGTGCAATCCGACGTCATCGCGGGCGCGCAAGGCATCGACGTCACGCATGCGATCGACGCGAAGCTGAACGCGCTGCGCGCGCAACTGCCCGTCGGCTACCGGATCGAGATCGGCGGCTCGGTCGAGGAAAGCGCGAAGGGCCAGACGTCGATCAACGCGCAGATGCCGCTGATGGCGATCGCCGTGCTGACGCTCCTGATGATCCAGTTGCAGAGCTTCTCGCGCGTGTTGATGGTCGTGTTGACCGCGCCGCTCGGAATGATCGGCGTCGTCGGCACGCTGCTCCTGTTCGGCAAGCCGTTCGGCTTCGTCGCGATGCTCGGCGTGATCGCGATGTTCGGGATCATCATGCGCAACTCGGTGATTCTCGTCGACCAGATCGAGCAGGACATCGCCGCCGGGCATGGCCGCTTCGACGCGATCGTCGGCGCGACCGTGCGCCGCTTCCGGCCGATCACGCTGACGGCCGCGGCCGCCGTGCTCGCGCTGATTCCGCTGTTGCGCTCGAACTTCTTCGGCCCGATGGCGACCGCGCTGATGGGCGGCATCACGAGCGCGACGGTGCTCACGCTCTTCTTCCTGCCGGCGCTCTATGCCGCGTGGTTCCGCGTGAAGCCGGACGAGCGCGATCCGGAGTCGCCCGCCACGCCTTCGGGAGCCTGACCATGCGCGTTTCGATCCCCCTGCTGCCGCCACGGCTGATTGCCCTGTTGCCGATCGCCGCGCGCGTCGCACCGCGCGCGAGCGCCACCGCCGCCGCGCTCGCGCTGGCGGGCGCGACGGCCGGCTGCTCGCTGTTCGCGCCGAGCGACGCGCCGCCCGTGATGCCGTCGCCCGCGCATTACGGCGCGACGCCGCTGCCCGAGCGCACGGCCGCCGCGCAAGGGCTCGCGCAGCGCTTCGACGTCGGCGCGCAGCCGGTGCCCGACTGGTGGAAGCGCTACCGGTCGCCCGCGCTCGACGCGCTCGTCGACGAAGGCTTGCGCAACAGCCCGACGCTCGCCGCCGCCGAAAAGAACCTGACCGCCGCGCGCGAGCAGTTGCGCGCGCAGATCGGCAGCTCGCTGCTGCCGTCGATCGACGCGGGCGGCCAGGCGACGCGCGAGCGCGCGCTCGGCGTGCCGGCGTTCGGCCCGCAGACGGTGCTCTACAACGTGTTCGCGGGCCAGTTGCAGGCGAGCTACACGCTCGACCTGTTCGGCGCCGCGCGCTTCGCGAACCGCGCGCTCTCGAAGCGCGTCGACATGAACGCGTACCAGCTCGAATCCGCGCGGCGCGCGCTCGCGGCGAACATCGTGACGGCCGCCCTCACGTCGGCCGCGCTCGCCGAGCGGGTCGCGACGACCGAGCGGCTGGTCGCGCTCGCGCGCGAGCAGGCGAACGACGCGGCGGCGCGCCATCGGCTCGGCGCGGCGTCGCGCACCGACATGCTGAACGCGCAGCAAAGCGCGGCGGCGCTCGAGGCCAGCCTGCCCGCGCTGCGCCAGCAATGGCAGACCACGCGCCACGCGCTCGCCGTGCTGCTCGGCCGCACGCCCGATGCGGCGCCCGCCGATCTCGCGCTCGCCGACGTGCAACTGCCGCAGGACGTGCCCGTCGTCGTGCCGTCCACGCTGCTGCAGGCGCGGCCCGACATTCGCGCGGCCGAAGCCGGCTTGCAGGCGGCCGCGTCCGAAGTCGGCGTCGCGACCGCGCAGATGTTCCCGCAGTTGTCGCTGTCGGCGTCGATGGGTCACGCGGGCTTCAACTGGCCCGCGATGCTGTCGGGCGCGGGCGCGATCTGGAGCGTCGGCGCATCGCTCACGCAGCCGCTCTTCCACGGCGGCGCGCTGCTCGCGCAACGCCGCGCGGCGCGCGCGACCTACGACGCGGCCGTCGACCAGTACAGGCAGACGGTGCTCGCCGCGTTCCAGGACGTCGCCGACAAGCTCGCCGCGCTCGATAACGACGCGAGCGCGCTCGACGCGTCGAACCGCTCGGCCGTCGCCGCGCGCGGCGCGTTCGACGACACCGCGGCGCGCGTGCGGCTCGGCGCGCTGCCGCCGTCGGCCGCGCGCGCGAGCGAGCAGCAGTACCGCAACGCGCGGCTCGACGAGATCCGCGCGACGGGCGCGCGGCTCGTCGATACGGCGCGGCTGTTTCAGGCGATGGGTACGCCGACCGACGACGACGCGCACGCGAAGGACGCGTCGCGCGCGCGCGACGCAAACCCGCTCGGCAAGGGCGACGCGATCGGCGCGACGCAGGGCCGGATCGAAGCCCGGAGCCACTGACGACGCTGCGATCCCGTCCGCCGGCGCGGCGCGCATCGAGCGCATGTTCGCAGTCCCATCCGCTGCGGCCGCGATCGTCAACGCCGGCGGAGCCCTACCACTTGCAGCCGGCGTCCGTCACGGCGTCGACCGCAAGCGACGGAATCGCGAGCAGGCCCATGCCCGCATACGCGCGCCGGCAATCGGCGCGACTCGCCTTCGACAGGTTGCGCTCGAGCGTCGACGCGGCGGTTTCTTTCCGTGGAGAGGCGATGCCCTGCGACGCACCCGTCGCGCCCATCGCGCTGATCGCCGCCGCCGGTCCGTGCCGTATCGACCGGGCCGCCCGCAGCGAGTCCAGATCCGCCCGCCAGTCGACGGCGGCGCCCGCCGCGCCCGACGTCCGCGCCGGCGGTCGCGGTGCATCGCCCGCTTCGGCGCTCGCTTGCCCGTCTGTTCGCGACTCGCGCGTTTTTTCAGGCTCGACGGAAACGGCGGGCGAGCGACGCGATGAGGTCGAACGCCCGTGCTCGCGCGCAGCCGCGTGCGCGTCGCCCATCGATGCGCGATGCGCCGGCGCGCGTTGCGTCGGCGGCAGCAAGCGCGCCGACGGCGACGGCGACGGCGACGGCGACGGCGACGGCACCGAAGCCGATAGCGGAACCAGCGTCACGATGAGCGCCCGTCTCTCCGACCGCGACGCATCGGGCACCGCGACATCGAGCGCCGACAGCGGCCGGCGCTCGAGCGCAAGCCATGCGAGCCCGTGAATCGCCGCCGTGACCGTCAGCGCGAGCGCGCCGACGCCGCAGCGCCGATACGATCGCAACGGCCATCGCCGCCGAACGCAGGCGCGTCCCGCCGTGCCCGCGCACGTCACGCCTGCCAGTTGCCCGCGCGCCGCGTCATCCCGCATCGGCGCCGGGCTCGTCTTCGAACGTCAGCAGATCGCCCGGCTGACATTCGAGATGCCGGCAGATCGCCTCGAGCGTCGCGAAACGGATGCCTTTGACCTTGCCCTGCTTGAGCAGCGACAGATTCTGCTCGCTGATGCCGACGGCCGCCGCGAGGTCCTTCGAGCGGACCTTGCGGATCGCGAGCATCACGTCGAGCTTGACGATGATCGGCATGGCGCGCGCCTCAGACGAACTGCCGGTGCTCGGCGTCGAGCTCGCTCGCGCGCCGCAGGATATGCGCGATGACGGCGATGCAGGCCGCGGTGAACAGGGCGACGACGTACGGCAGGCCGAAGCTCAGCGTGACGACGCGATGCCCGACGGGCTCGCGCATCGTCGCCCAGACGCTCAGGAGCGGCTCGCACAGCACGCTCAGCACGACCCACGCGCCGACCGCGCGCCCCGTCTTGCCGAGATGGCGCGCAGCGCCGGCCGAGAAGTAGTCACGGCGCGCATACGTGCGAAACAGCTCGCGCAGATGGCGCAGGCCGCTCGCGAGCGCGACGAGCGGCACGCTCGACAGCACGATGCCGCCCGCCTTCTGCCACCACGGAAACGCGGCGACATCGACGTTCAGGCCCGCGATCAGGGAATCGGTCAAGCCGAATCCGAGGCCCGCGCCCGACTTCACCGCGTTCAGCGACGGAAACGCCCAGCATGCGGCGTTGAGCAACATCATCGCGACGATGAAGCAGAGGGTGACGGCGGCCATCCGCTGGCTGAGACGAGCGACGCGATCGGAGTGCATGAGAATTCCTCGAAGATGGGGATCAGCGCCCGAATTCTAGGCTCGCTTTTATCGTAAAACAATAATTATTGATTGCTTAAGTTTGATTATTTGTCGCAATTCGTGCATCAAACTGCATCGCGAGCGACGAATGCTCCGCAGGGGCACCGGACGTCGACGCCCGCATGTAGCGCACTTGCCGTCGCGCCCCGCCCGGGTCCGCCCTCAAGCGTCCCGCGTCGCGATCCCGAGCGCGCGCAGCCGCCGGTACAGCGTGCGCTCGCTCATCCCGACTCGCCCGGCGAGCGCGCGCCGCGTGCCAACGAACGCGCGGGCAATCCGCGCGAGCTCGTCGTCCGACAGCTTCGCCGACGCGCCCGCCTCCTCGCGCGCGTCGCCCGCGCGCGCGACCTCGTCGGGCAGGTGCTCGACGCGGATCACGCCGTCGTCCGTGAGCAGGCATGCGCGATCGAGCACGTTGCGCAGTTCGCGGATGTTGCCCGGCCACGCGTACGCCTCGAGCCGCGCGAGCGCATCGGGCGCGACGGTGAAGCGCTGCCCGGCAGCCGGCCCGAGCGCCGCGATCCGGCGCAGGATCGAATCGACGAGAAGCGGCATGTCGCCCGGCCGCTCGCGCACCGCAGGCAGCGCAATCGGGTACGCGCTGATCCGGTAGTACAGATCCGGCCGGAACCGCCCATCGCCGATCATCGCCTTCAGCGGCTTGTGAGTCGCCGCGACGAGCCGGAAATCCGCGCGCAGCACCTCGACGCCGCCCACTCGCCGGAATGTCCCCGATTCGATGAGGCGCAGCAGCTTCACCTGCATCGACAGCGGCACGTCGCCGATCTCGTCGAGAAACAGCGTGCCGCCCTGCGCGGTCTCCACGAGGCCGGGCTTGCGCGCGGTCGCACCGGTGAACGCGCCCTTCTCGTAGCCGAACAGTTCGCTCTCGAACAGCGTCTCGGCGATCCCCGAGCAATCGACCACGACGAACGGCCCCATCGCGCGCGCGCTCGCCTCGTGCAGGGCGCGCGCGAACAATTCCTTGCCCGTGCCCGATTCGCCGAGCAGCAGCACGGGCAGCGTCGAAGGTGCAACCCGCTGCAGCGCGGACAGGGCCGCGTTGAACGCATCCGAGCCGCCGACGAGCCCCTCGCCGCTCGGCTTGGCCGACGCGCTGCGCACGGTCGTCAGCCGCTCGACGTACGCGATCACCGCACCGTGCGCGTCGAAGATCGGCCGCAGCTCGACGTCGACGTGCTCGGGCCCGCGCGGCGTGTGATGGATGTGCAGCACGCGGTTCAGGCTGCGCGATTCGGTCGCCTGCTTCATCGGGCAATGCTCGCCCGCCTGATCGCACGGCACGTCGTAATGATGCGAGACCTGATAGCAGCGCCGCCCGACGTGCGCCTCGCCGGCAATCCCGAACTGCCGCTGATACGCGGCGTTCGCGGCGAGGATTCGGTACGACGGATCGAGCACGATCATCGGTTGCGGGTCCTGTTCGAGGTACGACACGAGCACGCCCACGTCGGGCGGCGAAACGGGAACGATCGGGATGACGTCGTGCTGATCCATGGGTTCGGCTCCGGCTGCGCGGCCCACGGCCGCGTAGCTGCCAATTCTGCCATCAAACTGCCATTCACGGCAGCGAACTTGAACGATCGTCGCCCGGGAGGCGGCGCACGGTGGGAGGCGCCGAAGCAAAACACGATTTGAATCAAGTACCTGTGCTCGGTGATCGGCAATGCTGGCTACTTGGCACGGTTCTTGTTCAAACGATCGCCATCTCGATGAATCGGCTCCAGGAGAAATCTCGTGACAACAGCGCCCACGATGACGGTCGAAGGCTTTTTCGACCCGGCGACCTGCACCATCAGCTATTTGCTGCTCGATTCCGGCAGCGGCGAATGCGCGTTGATCGACAGCGTGCTCGACTACGATCCGAAATCCGGCCGCACGCGCACCGCGAGCGCGGACCAGCTGATCGCGCGCGTCGCGGCACTCGGCGCGCGCGTGCGCTGGCTGCTCGAGACGCACGTGCACGCCGACCATCTGTCGGCCGCGCCGTACCTGAAGGCGCGGGTCGGCGGCGAAATCGCGATCGGCCGCCACGTGACGCGCGTGCAGGACGTGTTCGGCAAGCTGTTCAACGCGGGGCCCTCGTTCGCGCACGACGGCAGCCAGTTCGACCGCCTGCTCGACGACGGCGATACGCTCGCGCTCGGCGCGCTGTCGATTCGCGCGATGCACACGCCCGGCCACACGCCCGCGTGCATGACCTACGTCGTCACCGAAGGGCGCGCGGCGCACGGCGCACCCGGCGCACGAGACGCGGCCGCGTTCGTCGGCGATACGCTGTTCATGCCCGACTACGGCACCGCGCGCTGCGACTTCCCCGGCGGCGACGCGCGCACGCTGTACCGGTCGATCCGCAAGGTGCTGAGCCTGCCGCCAGCGACGCGCCTCTACATGTGCCACGACTATCAGCCGAACGGCCGCGCGGTGCAGTACGCGAGCACCGTCGCCAACGAGCTGCGCGAGAACGTGCACATCCGCGAGGGCGTCACCGAGGACGACTTCGTCGCGATGCGCACCGCGCGCGACGCGACGCTCGACATGCCGGTGCTGATGCTGCCGTCGGTGCAGGTCAACATGCGCGCGGGGCGCCTGCCCGAGCCCGAGGACAACGGCGTGCGCTACCTGAAGATCCCGCTCGACGCGATCTGAGCGTGCCCGCCCTCCCCAACGACGACACGACACACACAACAGGCCAACCATGGAAATCCGCAAGCTGACCGACACGCTGTCGGTCTCCCCCCAACTCGCCGCCGCCGACCTGCCCGCGATCGCGCAGGCCGGCTTTCGCGCGATCGTCTGCAACCGGCCGGACGGCGAAGGCCCGGACCAGCCGACTGTCGCCGAGATCGACGCGGCCGCGAAGCCGTTCGGCATCGCGGTTCACTACCTGCCCGTCGATTCGGGCAAGGTCACCGATTCGCAAGGCGAGCAGTTCGGCGCACTGCTCGGCACGCTCGCATCGCCCGTGCTCGCGTACTGTCGCACCGGCATGCGCTCGGCGACGTTGTGGGGGCTGTCGCAGGCGGGGCTGCGGCCGCTGAACGACATCGTCGCCACGGGCCGCGCGGCCGGCTACGATCTCGCCGCGCTCGGCCGCCGGATCATGCAGCGCAGCCAGAGCGCGGCGACGCAAACCGTCGAGGCGAGCCACGACATCGTGATCGTCGGCGCGGGCGCGGCGGGGATCGCGATCGCGTCGAGCCTGCTCGCGCGCGATCGCTCGCTCGACATCGCCGTCATCGATCCGGCCGACACCCATTACTACCAGCCCGGCTGGACGATGGTCGGCGCGGGCGTGTTCCAGCCGAAGACGACCGCGCGGCAGATGGCTGCCGTGCTGCCGCGCGGCGTGCACTGGATCAAGGCCGCCGTCGCCGCGTTCGAGCCGGACACGCACACGGTCGTGCTCGACGGCTGCCGGCTCGTGCGCTACCGGCAGCTCGTCGTCTGCCCGGGGCTGAAGCTCGACTGGCACGGCATCGAAGGGCTGCCCGAGACGCTCGGCAAGAACGGCGTCACGTCGAACTACCGCTACGATCTCGCGCCGTACACGTGGCAGCTCGTGCGCACGTTCGCCGGCCGCCGCGCGCTGTTCACGCAGCCGCCGATGCCGATCAAGTGCGCGGGCGCGCCGCAAAAGGCGATGTATCTGTCTGCCGACCACTGGCGGCGCACGCATCGTCTCGAGAAGATCGACGTCGAGTTCTTCAACGCGGGCGCGGCGCTCTTTGGCGTCGCCGATTACGTGCCCGCGCTGATGGAATACGTGAAGCGCTACGACATCGCGCTGAATTTCGGCCACAACCTGATCGCGATCGATGGCGAGCGCAAGCGCGCGACGTTCTCCCGCACGTTGCCGGAAGGCGGCGCCGAAACCGTCACGCGCGAATTCGACATGATCCACGTCGTGCCGCCGCAGAAGGCGCCCGATTTCGTGCGCGCGAGCCCGCTCGCCGACGCGGCCGGCTGGATCGACGTCGATCCGGCGACGCTGCGCCACAAGCGCCACGCGGACGTGTTCGCGCTCGGCGACGTGACGAACACGACGAACGCGAAAACCGCGGCCGCCGCGCGCAAGCAGGCGCCCGTCGTCGCGCACAACGTGCTCGCCGCGCTCGGCAAGACCCACGGCGACGCGACCTACGACGGCTACGGCTCGTGCCCGCTCACCGTCGAGCGCGGCAAGATCGTGCTCGCCGAATTCCTGTACGGCGGCAAGGTCGCGCCGACCTTCCCCGCGTGGCTCATCGACGGCAAACGCCCGTCGCGGCTCGCGTGGCTGCTCAAGGAGCGGCTGCTGCCGCCCCTTTACTGGCAGGCGATGCTCAAGGGCCGCGAATGGCTCGCGAAGCCCGAGATCGTCGGCTGATCGCCGCCCATCGATGACCCTCGTCCGGAACAACGAAGCATGCTGATTTCTCTGGTGTTGGGCAGCATCGTCGGCGCGGTGCTGGGATTGACGGGGGCGGGCGGCGGCATTCTCGCCGTGCCCGCGCTCGTCGTCGGAATGGGCTGGCCGATGCAGCAGGCGACGCCCGTCGCGCTCGTCGCGGTCGCGGGCAGCGCCGCGCTCGGCGCGCTCGAAGGCTTTCGGCGCGGGCTCGTGCGCTATCGCGCGGCGCTCCTGATGGCCGCGGCCGGCGTGCCGCTGACGACGCTCGGCGTGCGTCTCGCGCACGTGCTGCCGCAGCGCGTGCTGCTCGCGCTCTTCGCGCTCGTGATGATGATCGTCGCGGTGCGCCTGTTGCGCCAAGCGCTCAGGCACGCCGCCCGCGAGCCGGCTCGCTCGCCCTTGTGCGTCGGCCGCATCGACCCGGACACGGGCCGCCTCGTCTGGTCGTGGGCCGCCGGCATCGCGCTCGCGTCGACGGGCGCGCTCACGGGGCTGATGACGGGCCTGCTCGGCGTCGGCGGCGGCTTCGTGATCGTGCCGATGCTGCGCAAGTTCACGAACGTGACGATGCACGGTATCGTCGCGACCTCGCTGATGGTGATCGCGCTCGTCGGCACGGGCGGCGTGATCGCGACGATCGTGAGCGGCACGCCCGCGCCGCTCGACGTCACGCTGTGGTTCACCGTGACAACCGCGCTCGGCATGGCGGCCGGACGCTGGGTGTCGCGCTACCTGTCCGCGCGGCACGTGCAGTTGGGCTTCGCCGCCGCGCTCGTGTGCGTGGCCGCGGGGCTCCTCGCGAAAGCGGCGTTCGGCTTCTGACGCCGCGCGCGGCGAGAAACGTGCGCGGCGCGGGACGGGTGCGGCGCACGCCGCGACGCAAATCCGGCACTCGCCGGTCGGCCCGTTGACGAAAAAAAGCCCGCACGGCCTTCGGCCGCACGGGCGCTGTCTCGGGTTTCGCTCACGCGAGCGACGGCAACGCGCCGCGCGCGGCAGCCCCTTCATCGGGCCGCCGCCCGCGCAGCCGCGTCAGACGGCTTCGGCCATCCTCTTCCTTTCCTGACGCTGCATCACGTAGTTCGCCACCACGACGCCGATCGTCACCGCGACGATGAACAGCGTCGCGAGCGCGTTCATTTCCGGATTGAGGCCGAGGCGCACGCGCGAGAACACGACGAGCGGCAATGTGGTCGAGCCGGGCCCGGACAGGAACGCCGACAACACCAGATCGTCGATCGACAGCGTGAACGACAACAACCAGCCGGACACGAGCGCCTGCGAGATCAGCGGCAGCGTGATCGAGAAGAACACCTTGAACGGCGTCGCGCCGAGATCGAGCGCGGCCTCCTCGAGCGACGGGTTCAGCTCGCGCACGCGCGACTGCACGATGATCGCCACGTACGAGATGCACAGCATCACGTGGCCGAGCCAGATCGTGAACATCCCGCGGCCGGCGGGCCACCCGAACCACTTGCCGAGCTCGATGAACAGCAGCAGCAGCGAGATGCCCTGGATCACCTCGGGAATCACGAGCGGCGCGTTGATCATCCCGCTGTAGAGCGCGAAGCCGCGAAAGCGGCCCATCCGCGCGAGCACGAAGCCTGCCCACGTGCCGATGAACACCGACGCGAATGCGGTCATCACCGCGATTTTCAGCGACAGCCACGCGGCCGTTATCAGTTCG
This sequence comes from Burkholderia thailandensis E264, assembly GCF_000012365.1. Classification (NCBI taxonomy): domain Bacteria; kingdom Pseudomonadati; phylum Pseudomonadota; class Betaproteobacteria; order Burkholderiales; family Burkholderiaceae; genus Burkholderia; species Burkholderia thailandensis. The sequence goes on along the minus strand of NC_007651.1, from coordinate 2,567,303 downwards.
TCGTCCTCGAGGAGCGCCGTGTACCAGCGCGTCGAGAAGCCGGACCAGACGGTGACGAGCTTCGATTCGTTGAACGAGTAGACGACGAGGCTCGCGATCGGGATATAGAGGAAACCGAAGCCGATCGCGAGCATCAGCACCTGCAAGTAGCGATTCGGCTTCATTTGCGGCGGCCCTCCTGCTCCTTCGCCTGGAAGTGCTGGAACATCGCCATCGGCACGAGCAGCAGCAGCACCATCGCGCAGGTCACGGCCGACGCCATCGGCCAGTCCGCGTTGTTGAAGAACTCGTTCCACATCACGCGGCCGATCATCAGCGTGTTCGCGCCGCCGAGCAGCTCCGGAATCACGTACTCGCCGACGGCCGGAATGAACACGAGCAGGCAGCCCGCGATGATCCCGTTCCTCGACAGCGGCAGCGTGATCTGCACGAACGCCTTCCACGGCTTCGCGCCCAGATCGTAAGCGGCCTCGAGCAGGCGCAGGTCCATCTTCACGAGGTGCGCGTAGAGCGGCATCACGAGGAACGGCAGATACGAATAGACCATCCCGATGTAGACGCCGACGTTCGTCCGGTACAGCTCGATCGGCGTGCTGATGAGCCCCGCCCACATCAGGAAGTTGTTCAGCAGCCCGTTGTTCTTCAGGATGCCGATCCACGCGTATACGCGAATCAGGAACGACGTCCAGAACGGCAGCATCACCGCCATCATCAGCAGGTTGCGCGTGCCCGGATTCGAGCGCGCGATGTAGTACGCCATCGGATAGCCGATCAGCAGGCACAGCAGCGTCGTGACGGCAGCGACGACGACCGAGTTCACGTAGGTCGCGAAGTACAGGCTGTCGCTGAACAGGAACGCGTAGTGCTGCAGGTTCAGCTTGATGCTGAGCACGCCGTCGGCAAACGCGGTGAGCTCCGTGTACGGCGGAATGCCGAGCTGCAGCTCCGCGAAGCTGATCTTGACGACGAGGATGAACGGCACGAGGAAGAACAGCACGAGCCAGAAGAACGGGCCCGCGATCACGGCCGTTCTGCCCGTCAGGCCGAATTTCCTGACCGGCCACGCAATGAGCGACGAAAGCGCGTTCATGACGTCAGCACCACGCCGGCCGCGGCGCTCCAGCGCACGTAGATTTCGTCGCCCCAGCCGGGCGAGTCGAGATCGGCGATCGCGAGGCTCGACACGTTCGCGATCACCGTCTTCCCGGAATCGAGCTTCACGTGATACAGCGAATAGCCGCCCATGTACGCGACATTCGTGACGACGCCGCGCCCCCAGTTGTACGCGCCTTCGGCGGGCTTGCGCGTGAGCGCGATCCGCTCCGGGCGCACCGATACCGTCACGGGCATCCCGAGCGGGCCCGTGATCCCGTGGTTCACGTACAGCCGGCACGGCAGGTCCGGCGATTCGATGAACACGTGATCGGGCTCGTCCTCGACGGTCACGCCGTCGAACAGGTTCGTCGAGCCGATGAACTCCGCGGAGAAGCGGCAGTTCGGATATTCGTAGACTTCGTGCGGCGTGCCGATCTGCACGATCTGGCCTTCGCTCATCACGGCGAGGCGGCTCGCCATCGTCATCGCCTCCTCCTGGTCGTGCGTGACCATGATGCAGGTGACGCCGACCTTGTCGAGGATGTTGACGAGCTCGATCTGCGTGCGCTGGCGGATCTGCTTGTCGAGCGCCGACATCGGCTCGTCGAGCAGCAGCAGCTTCGGCCGCTTGACGAGCGAGCGCGCGAGCGCGACCCGCTGCTGCTGGCCGCCCGACAACTGGTGCGGCTTGCGGCCCGCGTAGCGCGCCATCTGCACGAGCTCGAGCGCATCGCGCACGCGCTCCTTCAGCTCGGCCTTCGGCACGCCTTCCTGCTTCAGGCCGAACGCGACGTTCGCCTCGACCGTCATGTGCGGGAACAGCGCGTACGATTGGAACATCATGTTCACGGGCCGCTTGTACGGCGGCATCTGCGCGAGGTCCTCGCCGTCGATCAGGATCTTGCCCGACGTGATCGTCTCGAGGCCGGCGAGCATCCGCAGCAGCGTGGACTTGCCGCACCCGGAACTGCCGAGGAGCGCGAACAGTTCGCCCTTGCGCACGGTCAGATCGACGTTGCGCACCGCGACGGTCTCGCCGAACTTCTTGACGACGTCGATGATCTGGACAAAGTTTTCGGCGCGCTCGTCGGCGCCTGTCTGAGGCCGATAGGACGGTGCGCCCGCCACCGCCGCGCCCGACTGACTATTCATGATGTGCTGCTGTGCTCCTACGTTTGACGAACAAAGCCCCCGGGGGCACCAGGGGCTTCTCAGGTTTGCTGCGATGCTGCGCGCTTCGCGTCAGCGTCCCGATTTCAGCTCGGTCCAAAGACGCGTCTGCAGGCGCTGGATTTCAGGCGGCAGCGGCTTGAGCAGGAACAGCGTCTTCACGACGTCCGGATGCGGGTACACGGCCGGGTCGTTCGCGACGTCCGGGCGCACGTACTTGCGCGCCTCCGCGTTCGCGCTCGGGTAATAGACCGCGTTCGTGATCGCCGCGTGGACCTTCGGATCCTCGATGTAGTTGATCCATTGCAGCGCGGCGTCCTTGTTCTTCGCGTCCTTCGGGATCGCCATCACGTCGAACCACACGGGCGCGCCGCCCTTCGGCACGTAGTACTCGAGCTTGTACGGCTTCTTCGCCTCGAGCGCGCGGTGCTTCGCGATCACGACGTCGCCCGACCAGCCGAACGCGAAGCAGATGTCGCCCCCGACCATGTCGTTGATGTAGCCCGACGAGTTGAACTGCGTGATGTACGGGCGGATCTTCTTGAGCACCTGCATCGCGGCCTGGTAGTCGGCCGGGTTCGTGCTCATCGGGTCCTTGCCGATGTAGCGCAGCGTCGCCGCGAACATCTGGTCGGGCGCATCGAGCACCGACACGCCGCACGTCTTCAGCTTCGAGATGTTCTCCGGCTTGAACAGGATGTCCCAGTTGTCGAGCGGCACCTTGCCGAGGATCTTCTGCGCCTTGTCGACGTTGTAGCCGAGGCCCGTCGTGCCGTACGCCCAGGGCACCACGTACTTGTTGCCCGGATCGGCGCCCGCGACGAGCGCCATCAGTTGCGGATCGAGATACTTGAGGTTCGGCAGCTTCGACTTGTCGAGCGGCGCGAAGATGCCGGCCTGGATCTGCTTGCCCGCGTAGTTGCTCGTCGGCACGACGATGTCGTAGCCCGAGTTGCCGGTCAGGAGCTTCGCCTGCAGCGTGTCGTCGCTGTCGTAGTTGTCGTAGCGGACCTTGACGCCCGTCTGCTTCTCGAAGTTCGGGATCGTGTCCTTCGCAATGTAGTCCGACCAGTTATAGACGTTGAGCTGCGTATCCTTCGCCGCCGCCACCGTTGCGCCCGCGCAGAGCGCAAGTGCCGTCAACCGGCCCGCCACCTTTGCCTTCATCCCGTTCTCCCTGATCGAACCGATTCGATCGCCGTCAGCCTCGCCACTGCGGCGCACCGTTTCGCGCCGCCCCTTGAAAACCCCGAAAGCTACCACTAATCCGGCCCCGCCACAAAAATTTCCCGCTTTTGTCGCACAAACGGAACACATTTGCACTTTTCGATTGCACGGCGGGGCGCCGCGACGCGGCAGGTGGGCGCAATTTTATCGGGTTATCGGCGCGTGTCCATCCTGAAAAAAGGCCCGCGCAGGCCGAACGGATCACCTACCCTAAATTCAGGCGGCGCCCGTTCGTCGTTTCGGATAGGAGGACGCGCGCCCCGCCCGTCCGAACGCCGCGCCCGCCGCCCGGCCGCGTGCGTCAAACCGTTCGCCGGACCGCCATCATGAACAGTCGCCCGCTTGCCGTCCGCCGTGCATCGCGCCGCCCGTCCGCCTCCGGCGGGCCGGGCGGCGGCGGCCGCTGGGCCGCGTTCGTCGGCGCGGGCGTGCTCGTCGCCGTCGGCTACATGGACCCCGGCAACTGGGCGACCGCGCTCGCAGGCGGCGCAGGCTACGGCTACGCACTTCTCGGCGTCGTGATCGCCGCGAGCCTGATGGCGATGCTGCTGCAATGGCTCGCCGCGCGGATCGGCGTCGTGTCCGGGCGCGACCTCGCGCAACTGTGCCGCGAACGCTTCGACCCGCGCGCGACGGTGCCGCTGTGGATCGCCGCCGAAATCGCGATCGTCGCCTGCGACGTCGCCGAGGTCGTCGGCGCGGCGGTCGCGCTGCAAATGCTGCTCGGCGTATCGCTGACGGCGGGCGTGCTCATATCGGCGATCGCAACGCTCGCGATGCTCGCGCTCGAGCGGCATGGCCGGCGCACGCTCGAGGCGGCGATCGCGTCGCTCATCCTTTTCGTCGGCCTCTGCTTCGTGATCGAGGTCGCGCTTGCGCGGCCCGACTGGCACGCGGCGCTCGCGGGCGCCGCGCCGTCGCCGCGGCTGCTGCGCGAGCCCGGCATGCTGTGGCTCGCGGCCGGCATCCTCGGCGCGACCGTGATGCCGCACAACCTCTATCTGCACTCGATGCTCGTCAAGCACCACGCAAGCGAACGCGACGAGCAGTCGATCCGGCGCGCGCTGTTCGGCGTCAATCTCGATACGTTCGTGTCGCTCGGCTTCGCGTTCGTGATCAACGCGGCGCTTCTCATCGTCGCGGCGGCGGTGTTCCATGCGAGCGGCCACGACGAGGTCACCGATCTCGCCGATGCGCACCGGCTCATCGCACCGCTCGTCGGCAACCACTGGGCAGGCCTGCTGTTCGCGGCCGCGCTGCTCGCGTGCGGACTGTCGGCGACGGTGACGGGCACGCTTGCCGGGCAAGCGATCATGGAAGGGTTCCTGAAGCTCTCGCTGCCGCGCTGGCAGCGCGCGCTCCTCACCCGCGCGCTCGCGATCGGCCCGGCGCTCGCCGCGGTCGGCCTGTTCGGGCAGCACGGATCGAATCAGTTGCTCGTCGCGAGCCAGGTCGTGCTGAGCCTGCAATTGCCGCTCGCAATGGTTCCGCTCATCGTGTTCGCGTCGAGCCGCGCGCTAATGGGAAACTGGCGTGTCCGCGGCTTGCCGCTCGCCGCCGCATGGGCGTGCGCCGCCGTGATTCTGCTGCTGAACGGGGCGCTCGTCTGGCAGATCGCCGCGGCGCAGTGAGCGGCGCAATCGGCGCAATCGAGGCGACCCGGGCAACCGGGGCGATTTGCGACCGCACGCCACGCATGCGCGCCCCGGGCTGCCCCGAGCAGCTGCGCCAGGCGTTTTGCGCGCATGCATTAACATAACGGCTTGCCGCGCGCGGCGATCACCGAATTCCATGCTCCGATGACCTCGAATCTTCACGACAAACCCGACAGCCCCTGCATCGGCGTCTGCTCGACGCTCTTCGACGAAGTCTGCAAAGGCTGCGGACGAACGGCGCTCGAAGTCTCGAACTGGGTATTCATGACGGACGCCGAGAAGCAGGCGGTCTGGGAGCGCATCACGCGCGAAGGCACCGCGATGCGTTTTCAGTACGACAGGCTGTAGGCCCGCCACGCACGGCGCCTGCCGCGCATGCGCATTCGATCAGCATGCCGAAACAAATGCATCAAAAAAAAGGACGGCACGCATGAAGCCGTGCCGCCAACCCCAACACTTTTTGATTCTGCCGATTCTTAGAACTTCATCCCGACGCCGACGCCCACGACGAGCGGATCGATGTTAAGCCGGCCGAGCGGCTGGCCGCCGAGCGTCGCGTCGGTGTGCATCCAGATCTTCTTCACGTCGACGTTGACGAACACCTTCTTCGTCACTTGCACGTCGACGCCGAACTGCAGCGCGGGACCAAAGCTGTGGTTGTTGATCCCGATCCCCTCGCCGCCCGCGTGCAACCCGTTGTTGTAGAACAGCGTGTAGTTGATACCCGCGCCGACATACGGGCGCACCTTGCCGGCGTGATTGAAGTGGTACTGCAGCAACAGCGTCGGCGGCAGCACGCCGACGCCGCCGAGATCGCCGAGCGACGACGTGATCTGATGCCGCGACGTGCCGAGGATCAGCTCGACGCCCAGATAATCGCGAATCATGTACGTGAAATCGAGCTCCGGGACGATCGCATTGTTCACGCCCACGTTCAGCGCCGACAACGTATTGCTCGTGCGCTCGTCCGGCATGATGCTGATCCCGCGAACGCGCGCAATGATGTCGCCTTGATTGATGCCCTCTCCGGGCGAAGCCGCATGCGATAGCGACGGAATCATCGCAAGACCGGCTGCGCAGGCGATGGCGGTGGTGCAAGTACGAATTGCTTGACGACGCATGATAAGGACTCCCTAAGAACAGGCTTCATTCTCAGGGGATGGTTCCCCACTTATATTGACCGACATCAAGCATCACGACAGCGAGAAAGTGGGACGGTTTGCCGCAGCCTCCGGCGCGGTGCCCGTGAGCAGCAGCTCGAGCAGATCGCGCACGCTGCGAATCGCCTGCCCGAACGGCAGCGACTCGCGGCCGCGAAAGAACAGCCCGTTCGCGACGTCGCCGCGCAGCGCGGCGGCAAGCCGCGTATCGATGCAGAAGTGGCCGAAGCGCTCGATGCCGTCGCGCAATCCGCACACGCTCAGGCATTCGAGCGCGGATGGGCAGCGCTGCCTGAGTGCGCCGATCTTCGCGCGGATGCGCGCCTCGTGCCGCAGATAGCGCTCGAGCCACGGCGTCCTCACCGCACGCGCGGGCAGCCCCGTGACGCTCACGAACTCGACGATGTCGCCCGGCTGCGCGTTCGCGAGCACGCGCTTGAAATTCGGATGCGCGTCGCCCTCCTCGGTAACCGCGAACGGCGTGCCCACCTGCACGCCGTCGGCGCCCTCGGCGAGCGCCTCGCGCACCGCCTCGTGGCTGTTGATGCCGCCCGCGACAATGAGCGGAATGCGTTCGCACTCGAGGCCGAGCGACACGAACGTCTGCCGGGTTTCGTCGATCACGCGCGTGAACGCGAAACGCGGATCATCCATGTCGTCGAGGCACGTCACGCCGAGATGGCCGCCCGCGCGCGCCGGGTGCTCGATCACGATCGCATCGGGCAGGCGCCCCTTCTTCATCCACTTCTTCAGCACGAGCGCGATACCGCGGCTGTCCGACAGGATCGGAATCAGCGCGATGTCGTGGCCCTGCGTCATGTCCGGCAGATCGAGCGGCAAGCCCGCGCCCATCACGATCGCATCCGCGCCGAACTCGCATGCGATGCGCACGTAATCCGCGTGCGAGCGCACCGCCTTCATCACGTTGACCGCGATCATGCCGCGCCCCTCGCTCCACGTCTTCGCTCGCTGGATCTCGCGCGCGAGCGCCTCGAGGTTCGCGGCCTCCATCGTCTCTCGATCGGGATGCAGCTTGCAGCGCTCGATCAGATCGGTATGGTGATGGCGCAAGTCGATGCTCGCGATCGTGCCGAGCGCGCCTTCGCGCGCGACGCTTCCGGCAAGCCGATGCGCGGAGATGCCGACGCCCATCCCGCCCTGCACGACGGGCAACAGCGAGCGGCCGCGGATCTCGAGCGGCGGAAATGGAATGGGACCGGTCATCACAATCTCTCGATACGACGGAAAGAATTTGATGATCGGCGATTGTCGGCGAAGCGCTTTGACCGTCGTCAAGAAAAACGGCACGCGTGCGCATGGACGCGCGCCGTGTCGCCGCAAGAAAGGAGCGCGCCCGATGCATGGCTTACGCGTCGCGCTTGCGCGCGCGCACGCCCGGCTTCAGGCGCGCGTCACGCGCCCTTCTTCGGCCGCAATTGCATCGATTTGTATTCGAGATATTCTTCGAGCCCGTACACGCCGTTCTCGCGACCGATCCCCGACTGTTTGAAACCGCCGAACGGCGCGGCCATGTTCCAGGCTCCGCCGTTGATGTCGACCTGCCCCGTGCGAATGCGGCGCGCGATGCGCATCGCGCGCTCGTCGCTGCCCGACCACACCGCGCCGCCGAGGCCGTACGGCGAATCGTTCGCGATCCTCACCGCGTCGGCCTCGTCGCGATACGTGATGATCGACAGCACCGGACCGAAGATTTCTTCCTGCGCGATCGTCGCGTCGGGCTTCACGCGGCCGAACACGGTCGGCTTCACGAAGAAGCCGCGTGCGATGCCTTCGGGCATGCCGAGGCCGCCCGTGACGAGCTCGGCGCCCTCGTCGATGCCGCGCCGGATGTAATCCTGCACGCGCTTTTGCTGAGCCGACGACGCGAGCGCGCCAAGCCGCGTCGCGTCGTCGCGCGGATCGCCTGCGACATAGCTTTCCGCGGCGGCCTTCGCGAGCTCGCGTGCTTCTTCATAGCGCGATTCCGGCACGAGCATCCGCGTATGCGCGGAGCACGTCTGGCCCGCGTTCAGGTAGCACGCGGACACCGTGCCCTTCACCGCGGCCGCGAAGTCGGCGTCGTCGAGAATCACCGAGGCCGACTTGCCGCCCAGCTCGAGCGCGACGCGCTTCACGCCGGCCGCGGCGAGCTCGGCGACGCGCTTGCCCGCGCGCGTCGAGCCGGTGAACGACACCATGTCCACCTCAGGATCGCTCGCGAGCGCCTCGCCGACGACGGGCCCGTAACCGCACACGAGATTGAACACGCCGGCGGGCAGCTCCGCGTCATGAATCGCCTCGGCGAGGATGAACGCATTGAGCGGCGCGATCTCCGACGGCTTCAGCGCGACCGTGCAGCCCGCCGCGAGTGCGGCGGCGACCTTCAGCGTGATCTGGTTGAGCGGGTAGTTCCATGGCGTGATCGCCGCGACGACACCAACGGGCTCGCGCACGACGAGCGAATTGCCGACCGGCTCCTCGAACGCGAACGTCTCGGCGAGCTTCGCATACGCGCCCCAGTTATAGATCGGACCGCCAACCTGGATCGCGCGCGACAGCTTGATCGGCATGCCGACTTCGCCCGTGATCGATTGCGCGAGGTCCTCGCTGCGCGCCTTCAGGTTGTCGGTGATCTTGCGCAGATAGCGAGCGCGCTCGGCGGGCGGCGTCGCCGCCCAGCCGTCGAACGCCGCGCGCGCGGCGGCGACGGCCGCTTTCGCGTCTTCGGCGGTGCCTTCGGGAATGCGGCCGATCACGGCCTCGGTGCCCGAGTCGATCACGTCGATCGTGCCCTTGCCCGTGCTCGGGTGCCACGCGCCGCCGATATAGAACTGTTCGCAGGTTTTCATCGTGGTGTTCCTGTCTCCGTGGAATGCGCAACATTCTACCCGCCGGCAACGCCGCACGCGCCCTCCGTTCATGACGCGCGAATGACGGGATTGTCATTTGTCGCTCATCTAAACGGAGTAACGCGCCCCTACGATCGGAACCGCCCTGACGCCGGAGCGCCTCGCGGCCTCCGCGCATCCGGCACGCCGCCGCCACGGCACGCGGCACACATCGACCCATTCGCGTGGAGACACCCATGAACACAATCCGTGCCCTGCCGATCGCCTCGCTCGCGCTCATCGGCGTCGCGAGCACCGCGTACGCCCAATCCAGCGTTTCGCTGTACGGCCTCATCGATACATCGATCACTTACATCAATCACGCAAACGCGTCGGGCAACAGCCAGCTCGGCGTCGGCAGCGGCAATCTGCTCGGCAGCCGCTGGGGACTGACGGGCACCGAGGATCTCGGCGGCGGACTGAAGGCGATCTTCACGATCGAAAACGGCTTCAATCCGAATACCGGCGCGCTCGGACAAGACGGACGGATGTTCGGGCGCCAGTCGTTCGTCGGACTCGCGAGCGCGCGGCTCGGCTCGATCACGATCGGCCGCCAGTACGACGCGCTCGTCGACGTCTCGTGGCCCATCACCGCCAGCTACTCGTTCGGCAGCGTCTACGCGACGCCCGGCGATGTCGACAACTACGATACGTCGTCGCGCACGAGCAACGCGATCAAGTACACGTCACCCACGCTCGCGGGCTTCACGTTCGTCGGCATGTACGCGCTCGGCGGCGTCGCCGGCAAGACAGGCGCGGGCCAGACATGGTCGGCCGGCCTGTCGTACGGCAACGGGCCGCTCAGTCTGGCGGGGGGCTACTTCCATGCGGAGAATCCGGCCGCGTCGGGCAAGACGCGCGACACATGGGGCGGCACGTCGGACGGCACTTTCGACGGCTCGCTCGTCAACGGCGCATACGCGTCGGCCAAATCGATCGACATCGCGCGGGCGACCGTGCAATACGCTTCGGGGCCATTGACGGTCGGCGTCGATTACAGCAACGCGCGTTACAAACCCGACGCGTTTTCGACGTTTCGCACGACTCAGCGTTACGACACCGGACGCGGATTCGTGAACTATCGGGCGACGCAGGCGCTGCTCGTGGGTGTCGGATACAGCTACACGAAAGCGCGCGGCGATGCGAGCGCGGCCTATCACCAGGTCTCGGCCGGCGCCGACTACGTGCTGTCCAAGCGGACCGATCTGTATCTCGTCGGCGCATGGCAGCGCGCGTCGGGCACGCAGCGCACCCTCGACGGCGGCACGCAGCGCGCACAGGCGTCGATCGGCTCGTACGGATACGGCGGCACCGACACGCAAAGCATCGTCAACATCGGGATGCGGCACCGGTTCTGAGCGGCGAACGCAGCGGTCGGTCGCGCAAACTCCCCCGAAAGTTGATGTCCAACTCGTGGAGTTCCGCGCATTCCGGGGCACCGGGCTTCTCGCTCGCTCCCGTGCGCCATGATCCGATCGCGCAGTGCCTTCATCCTCTGCATGGCGGTTACAGGCACTGCTCGACCGCTATGAATTGGCCCATGGCGCGTTACTTGACGAGATCGCCAACGCGCGGGCCGACGCTGCACGCCTTTGGCGCGCAGCCGAGATTGGAGGGACAGCGGGCGCGGGCTCAACCGGAGAGCGCCGAGAAAGCCGCGAGGCCGGTGAGCCGCTAAGGCAGCAAAGAGGAGTGGGACAGCCATCGGCCGCCGGGATGCGCGCGGCGTCCTGAGTAGGGCAAAAGGCCCGCCGGGTACAACCTAGCGGGCCTCTTGGATACATCAGATTGGTTTGGTTACAAGCCGCCGCTGTTACTGCAAGCCCTTGCTCGCGAGGAAATCCTCGTAGTTCCCGCCGAAGTCGACGAGCTTGCCGTCCGTCGTCACTTCGATGATCCGGTTCGCGAGGCCGCTCACGAATTCACGGTCGTGCGACACGAAGATCAGCGTGCCCTCGAACTTCTCGAGCGCGATCTGCAGCGACTCGATCGACTCCATGTCCATGTGATTGGTCGGCTCGTCCATCAGGAGCACGTTGTGGCGGCCGAGCATCAGCTTGCCCCAGATCATCCGGCCCTTCTCTCCGCCCGACAGCACCTTCACCGATTTCTTGATGTCGTCCGCCGAGAACAGCAGGCGGCCGAGCGTGCCGCGCACCATCGTTTCGTCGTCGCCGTCCTTGCGGTACTGGTCGATCCAGTCCATCAGCGTGACGTCGTTCGGAAACTCTTCGTAGGTGTCCTGCGGCATGTAGCCGACGTTCGCGTTCTCGGCCCACTTCACCGTGCCGTGATCGAGCGTCAGATTGCCGAAGAGCGCGCGCAGGAGCGTCGTCTTGCCCGCGCCGTTCTCGCCGATGATCGCGATGCGCTCGCCCGGCTGCACCGACAGGTTGAAGTTCTCGAAGATCGTGCGCTCGTACTTCTTCGTGATCGAATCGGCGACGACCGCGATGTTGTGCAGCTTCTTCTCGAATTCGAAGCGGATGAACGGATTCTGACGCGACGACGGCTTGAATTCCTCGATCTTGATCTTGTCGATCTGCTTCGCGCGGCTCGTCGCCTGGCGGGCCTTCGACTTGTTCGCCGAGAAGCGGCGCACGAAGTCCTGCAGCTCGGCGACGCGCTCCTTCGCGCGCGCGTTCGCGGCGGCCTGCCGCTCGCGCGCCTGCGCGGACGCGAGCATGTAGTCGTCGTAGTTGCCCGGCCAGACCTTCAGCGTGCCGTAGTCCATGTCGGCCATGTGCGTGCACACCGAATTCAGGAAGTGACGATCATGCGAGATGATGATCATCGTCGAGTTGTAGTTGTTGAGCGTGTCCTCGAGCCAGCGGATCGAGTTGATGTCGAGGTTGTTGGTCGGCTCGTCGAGCAGCAGCACGTCCGGATTCGAGAACAGCGCCTGCGCGAGCAGCACGCGCAGCTTCCAGCCCGGCGCGACGTCGCGCATCGGGCCGTTGTGGAACTTCTCCTCGATGCCGATGCCGAGCAGCAGCGCGCCCGCGCGCGCCTCGGCGTCGTAGCCGCCATACTCGGCGAACTTCGCCTCGAGCTCGGCCGCGTGCATGTAGTCGTCGTCGGTTGCCTCCGGGTTCGCGTAGATCGCGTCGCGCTCGGACATCGCGGCCCACATCTCGGTGTGGCCCATCATCACGACGTCGAGCACGCGCACGTCCTCGTACGCGAACTGGTCCTGGCGCAGCTTGCCGAGCCGGACGTTCGGCTCGAGCGCGACGTTGCCCGCCGACGGCTCGAGATCGCCGCCCAGGATCTTCATGAAGGTCGACTTGCCGCAGCCGTTCGCCCCGATGAGGCCGTAGCGGTTGCCCTCCCCGAACTTGACCGAGATATTCTCGAACAGGGGCTTGGGCCCGAATTGCATCGTGATGTTGGCGGTAGAAAGCACGGCAGATCCCGTTAGGAGATAGATCGACGGAAAACCTGGTATTTTAGCAGGAGTCGATGAATCGCTGCGCCGCGCGTGCCTCGGGCCCCGAAAACAAGCGCGCAATGCGTGTGTGTTTCATCCGGCAGCCGGCATCAGAATTTGTCGTCGAATCGATCGATCGCTGTTTTCGCGGCTCGCTCGGGCCATTCGGACCGGGCTTTCCGGAAGGGAAAGCCCCGAAAGCGCGACGGTCCGGATGCCGTGCCGGAACGTCGAGCCCTCATCCGGGGAATCGCACCGCCGCGCCGGACGGCGGGAGCTTCATCGCGCGCCCCCCCGGCTGCCGACGCGGCGGGCCGGTCATGCGGGCGTCCGCGCGACGCCGCCCCTCGTCCACCACGATGAAGCGGCCGGCCTTCGTCGCGCCGGCGGACATCGCGCTCGCCGGTCGCCCCCCGGCACGAACCCGTCACTTGCTCGCGTTCGCCGCCTTCCGCGGCGCCTTCCATTGCGCGAACAGCTCCGAGCACGGCACGTCCCGGTTGTTGCTCGGCGCGATCAGCGGGATCAGCGCCGCGAACGGATTCAGGAGCCCGAGGCCGACCATCGCGCCCGCGCGCAACGCGAGCGCGCCCGCATCGACGCCGACGTCCGGATTCTTGAACGTCCCCTTCACGTACAGCGGCGAGCGCAGCGAGAACACGCGGAACCCCTTCGTATGCGGATGAACCGTCAGGTTCATCGACTCGTTGCGCAAGTCGATCGGGCCGTCGATGTTGATGAGCGCATCGTCGGTATCGAACGCGAACAGCTTCGTGTCGAGCAAGCCGTTGTTCGCCACGAAATCGACCGCTGCGCAATTGATCTTCACGTCGTGGCTACCGAACATCTTCTCGTAAAGGACGTTGGCGACGTTCAGGCCCGCCGCTTCCATCAGCAGCCGGCTGATCGCGCCGTCGGTCATCAGCATCTTCACCTCGCCGTTCGACGTCGCCGCGAGCGCGGCGGGCGAGTTGCCGGTCGCGGACAGCGCCGCATCGCCGTTGATCTCGCCGAGCGCGGACTGCATGACTTTCTGCGTCGGAAACAGCTGCTTGAGCTTCAGATGCCGCGCGGCAACCACGAAGCGCCCCTTGAGCGGCGCGGCGCTGCCGTCGAGATGCGCGGTGGTCGCGAGCGAGCCGCCCGCCACGCCGAACTTCAGCGGCTCGAGCGACAGCACGCCGTCCGTCATCACGATGTGCGTGTACAGATCGGTGATCGGCAGCGCGGCGCTCTTGACCAGCTTGCGGCCCGTGAACTTCACGTCGGCGTCGAGCGCGCGCCAGCGATCGGTGCGGAACGTCTCGACGGGCAGCACGCGGCCGGGCGGCTGCTTCGTCGTGTCGCCGCGCTGCGCCTTGCTCGCGGCCGTGTCCGCGCCGATGATCGGCGCGAGATCGGAGAACTGCAGCAGATTCGACACGAGTTCGCCGGACAGGAGCGGCCGCGGCGCGCGCTGCTGGTACGTCAGCGTGCCGCGAAGATCGCTGCCGCCGACGCGGCCGTTGAAGTTCTCATAGCGGAACGTGCTCGCGCGCCGCTTGAAATTGCCGATGAACCGACCTTCGGTCGCGTAGGGCGGTGTATCCGGCAACGTCACGCCCGTCAACCGGTACAGATGCGACATGCTCGAGCCCTGCAGCCACAGCCGCAGATCGATCGCGGCGAGATGGACCGGGTCGGTGAGCGTGCCGACGATCGCCAGGCGCGTGTCGCCCGCCTTCACGTCGGCTTGCAGCGGGAACGGCCGCGATGCGTCGCGAAGCGACAGCACGCCCCCCATCTTGCCCGTGCCGTCGATCAGCACGCCCTTGTAGCGGCCTTTGACGGTCAGGCCGAACGCGTAGGTCGGGCCGGCGGGCCGCTTCGCCGCGGCAGCGGCGGATGCGGCGCTTGCGGCGGAGCCGGCCGCGGTCATCGATACAGCGGCAGCGGAAGTCGCCGCGGCAACGGCCGATCCGCCTGCATTCGACGCAAACGCCTTGCCGGCGGCAACCGCCGCGGCGCTAGCGCCAGACGGCGGCGCAGCCGTCTTCGGCGCGCCGCCCGCATTTGCCGGAACCCGATTGCTCGCCGCCTGCATCGACGTCGCCTGGCCGCCTCCGGCAGCCTTGCCGGCCGACGCCGCGGCTTTCGCACCCGATGCGCCGCTTGTCGCGGGCGCGCCGGCGGCGGAAGCCGCCGACGCATCGGATGCGATCTGGGCGTTCGCCTTCGCGGTCAGTTGCGCCGCGCCCTTCTTGCCGACCCGCTGCGCCGACGCCGCCCGCGACGTCTCCTCCTGCTGCCGTAGCACGTCGCCGAGCGGGATCGGCTGGCCGAGCGTGTCGACCGCGACGGTCAGATCGGCTTTCGTGATCGCGTCGCGATACGCGACCGTGCCCTTGGCGAAGCCGAAGTCGCGCAATTGCACCTTCCAGGGCGACGGGCCGGAGGACTGCTTGAATTCGAAGGTCCAGTTGTTGCGGCCGTCGGCGAGCCGCTCGATGTCGAGCGCCGGGTTGACGAGCTCGATCGTCGGGATCACGACCTCGTGGGCAAGCAGCGGCAGCAGCGCGAGTTCGAAGCGCGCTTCGTCGAGCGTCGCGAAGTTGGGTGCCTTCGCCCAGGGCGGGTTGCCGATCACGACCTGGCTCGCCGAGAACATCGGCCACGGCACCCAGGCGCGCCAGCCGGTCTCGCCGTCGGGCCGCCGCCAGCCGACCTTGATGTCGCCGCGGATCTCGAACGGCCGGCCGATCGACGCGCTGGCCTGCTCGTTGATCCAGGGTTTCGCGCGGTTCCAGTCGAACGTGAAGATGAACACGCCGACCGCCGCGGTCAAGACCGCGGCGATGCCGACGATCCACGCCGCCGTTTTGCCGAGGGTGCGGGTAAGCGCCATGCCAGATTCCGTCGTTGTTCTTCCTGAACCGACAGCGCCGCGCAGCGTGCGCGACGCTGCCGCTGACAGTTATTATGGCGCACGATGCGGCGCCAACCGCCCCCATTTACCGTTTTTTGCGTTTTTTGCATTTATGACAGCCGATGCCCTGATCGAAGCCCGACAGATCACGCGCCGCGACGCGGCGAGCGGCAAAACGCTCCTGGCACCGACCGATTTCTCGCTCGCCGCAGGCGAGCGGATCGCGCTCGCCGGGCCGTCAGGCTCGGGAAAAAGCGTGTTCTTGAGGATGCTCGCGCTCCTCGATCCGATTGACGGCGGCCAACTGCTCTGGCACGGCAAGCGCATCCCGCGCGCGGCCATCCCGCGCTACCGGCGCAGCGTCGCGTACGTTCGACAGCGCCCCGCGACGGCCGACGGCACGGTCGAGGACCTGCTGCGCTACCCCTATTCGCTCGCCGTTTATCGCGATGCGCACTTCGACCCCGCGCGCGTCGCGCGCCTTGCCGCGCAGGCGGGCCGCGGCGACGA
The DNA here is from genome assembly GCF_000012365.1 of Burkholderia thailandensis E264. Classification (NCBI taxonomy): domain Bacteria; kingdom Pseudomonadati; phylum Pseudomonadota; class Betaproteobacteria; order Burkholderiales; family Burkholderiaceae; genus Burkholderia; species Burkholderia thailandensis. The sequence goes on along the minus strand of NC_007651.1, from coordinate 2,551,263 downwards.
TTTCCTGCGCAAGGCGGCGAGCGAGCTGTCGGGCGGCGAGGCGCAGATCGCCGCGCTGCTGCGCGTGCTGCAGCTCGACCCCGACGTGCTGCTGCTCGACGAGCCGACGTCCGCCCTCGATCCCGACTCGACCCGCGCGATCGAAGCACTCGTGGCCGCATGGTTCGGCGCCGCGCCCGCCGCGCGCGCGTATCTGTGGATCTCGCACGATCCGGCGCAAGCGGCGCGCGTCGGCGGCCGGCGCCTGACGATGCGCGCCGGCGTGCTCGGCGATGCACCGACGGAGGATGCGCGATGAACGCGCCGCTGCAGAATCTGAGCCTCGTCGACATCGGAATCGCGGCTGCGCTCGTCGCGATCAACGGCGCGATTTCTGTCGCGCTGTCGCTCGGCCTCGGCCGCAAGCTCGCATGGGCTGCAGCGCGCACCGTCGTGCAGTTGCTCTCGATCGGCTACGTGCTCGGCTGGGTGTTCGGTCATCCGCGCTGGTACGTCGTGCTGCCGCTCGTCGCGCTGATGACGCTGATCGCCGGCTTCGCGGGCGCCGCGCGCGGCAAGCGAACCTACGCGGGGCAACGCGCCGACAGCATCCTGTCGATCTGGGCGAGCAGTTGGTTCGTCGCGGCAATCGGGCTGTTCGTCGTGATCCGCATCCATCCGTGGTACGAGCCGCAATATGCGATTCCGATCCTCGGGATGATTCTCGGCAACACGCTGACGGGGGTGTCGCTCGGCATCGAGCGAATGATGGAGGAGTTGACCGCGCGGCGCGATCGCGTCGAGACCGCGCTCGCGCTCGGCGCGACGCGCTGGGAAGCCGCTCAGGACGCGGCGCGGCAGGCGGTGCGCGCCGGCATGCTGCCGACGCTCAACCAGATGGCCGTCGTCGGCGTCGTGAGCCTGCCCGGGATGATGACGGGCCAGGTGCTCGCTGGACAGTCGCCGCTGCAAGCCGTCCGCTACCAGATCGTCATCATGTTCCTGATCGCGGCGGCGTCCGCGCTCGGCACCGTCGGCGCGGTGCTCTCGACTTACCGGCGGCTCTTCTCCGCCGAGCACCGGTTTCTGGCGTCGCGGCTCGTCGAGCGGAAAAAAGCCGCGAACGGCGGGTGAGAAGCGCGCGCCCGCCGAGAGGCTCCGCTCGTCGGATGCCTGACGGTTCGCCCATTCGAGCGACGATCGAATCGCACATCGCCATCCGCCATCCGGTCATGATCGCCTGCGCGCCGATGCGCGAATCGACGAGCCGCCATGGCGAACGCCGTCCGCCCACGCAACGCGGATCACGCAAGACGCGCGGCGATCGCGCCGCGCGCGGACATCCGACGCGTCACGCGACGTGCGTTCCGCGCCGCCGCCATCCGCCACGCGAACGCCGCCGCGTCATCCCGTTCACCGTTTGATCGACACCGTGACCTTCGTGCCGTCGCGCATCGTGACCGATTTCGAGCCGCCCGTCGAAATCGACAGCCACTTGACCTGGCTCACCGACGCAACATTCGGGCACTGCAGCGTCTTGCCGTTCACCGTGACCTTCTTCGTGCCGTTCGGCGCGCTTGCCTGAAAGCTCAGCTGCACGTTCGCGACACCCTTGCTGTCGACGGACGGCGCGAGCCGCACCTGAGTCTGCCGGACCATCGCGCCGTTCGCATCGCGCGGCAGCGAATCCGCGTTCGGGCACGCGTCGGACATCGGCACGGCGCCCGACGGCGGCACCGACTTCCAGTTGTAGTCGTCGGTTTCGCCGGTGCGAATCTTGCGCGTCTCCTGCATCGTGCCGAACTGCTTCGAATCGACCTTGACCGTGTATTGAAGCTGGCCGTCGTTGCCGCCCAGCACGCTGCCCTTGATGGGTGGCGCCGCCTGCGCGGCGAAAGTCGCGAGCAGCGTCGCGGCGGCGCACGATGCGACGAGCGGCGACAGAATGCGTTGACTCATGCTGACCTCTCCTCTTATGGCGACGGACTGCGCGAATCGCCGGGTTATCGATGCATGACGCAATGCCAGTCTAACGCGAAGCGGCACGCGTGGCGCCTGCCGCGCATCGGGTGTTATCCCTGCTTGCACGATCCGTGTCGAGCGTGCGCGGCGCGCAATCTACGCGCCTTGCGGCGTTCGCGCCCGCGCCTGCACGGCGGTGCCCGACGCGGCATTTGCCCGCCGGCGCGCGCCGCGCGCGGCATCGCCCGGGACCGGCGAGATGAACCGCAGATGCGCCATGCTCGCTCGCATGCTGCCGGAACGCGAAGCCACGACCGATGGAGACATCGAGCTCTCGCACAGCGAAGTTGATCCATCGCAAGTTTTCACGCCGCGTGGACTCACTCCATCGAATCAGGTTGACGGCGAACGTCCGGCATCGCACGCGGCGCGCACGAGAGCGCCCGTGCCGAAAGCCCGGAGCCGATAATCGCCAACCGGCAACGCGCAGCGACCGGCAACCCCGCCGCCCGCCGCCGGGCGCTTCGATCCGCGACCGAACGCGCCCGAGTCGTCCCCCTACCGCCCGTCCGCCGGCTCTGCGCCGCGACCGGCTACAATAGCGGGTTCGCCGCGTCGCCGTTGCCGGCGCCGCCATCCGCTCCACCGTGACAATTCCATGACCACGAATCTCGTCATTCAAAGCACTGCACCGATCTCCGACGCGCATCACAAGCCGCTCGCCGCGCTCGCGCGCGGCGAGCGCGTCGTTGCGCTCGACGCGCAATCGATCCGCATCGAGGGCGCCGACCCCGCGCAGCGCCCCGACATCGACGCATACTGCGGCGCGCACGCGCTCGACTACGCGTTCGTCGACGCGGCCCGCAAGCTTGCCGACTTCGGCCTCGTCGCGATGGACATGGATTCGACGCTGATCACGATCGAGTGCATCGACGAGATCGCGGACTTCTGCGGCCTGAAGGCCGAGGTTTCGGCGATCACCGAGGCGGCGATGCGCGGCGAGATCAAGGACTTCAACGAGAGCCTGACACGTCGTGTCGCGCTGCTCGCGGGCCTCGACGCGAGCGCGCTCGAGCGCGTCTACGAAGAACGGCTGCGGCTGTCGCCGGGCGCCGAATCGATGCTGGCCGGCGTGAAGGCCGCGGGCCTGAAGACCTTGCTCGTATCGGGCGGCTTCACGTTCTTCACCGAGCGCCTGAAGGCACGGCTCGGCCTCGACTTCGCCTACTCGAACACGCTCGAGATCGTCGACGGCAAGCTGACGGGCAAGGTCGTCGGCGAAATCGTCAATGCGGACGTGAAGGCGCGCGCGGTGCGCGACACGTGCACGGCGCTCGGCATCGAGCCCGCGCGGGCGATCGTCCTCGGCGACGGGTCGAACGACCTGAAGATGATGGCTGCCGGCGGCTTCTCGATCGCGTTTCGCGCAAAACCGGTCGTGCGCCGCGCGGCGAGCGCCGCGTTCGACCATGTCGGCCTCGACGGATTGCTGCGGCTGTTCTGAGGCCGCTCCGGCTCGCTCGGGAGCGCGGCGCACGCGCGATCGCACCGCCACCGTCTCCCCCCGTCCAACGAAAAACGGCGCTGCGGGCCTGCCGCCCCAGCGCCGTTTTCTTCGCGTCCGGCGTCGACCAGGCTACCGCGCGCCTGCCGGCCCGCGCGCGACGCGCCTCACGGCCCGCACACCGCCCGCCGACGCGCCGCCGTGGCCCGATGTCGCCCGGTATCGCACGTCAGGCAAGCGCCGCGGCGAATGCACGCTCGATGTCCGCGCGCAGGTCGGCTTCATCTTCGAGGCCGACATAGAAGCGCACCAGCGTGCCGCGATGCGGCCACTTGCCCGTGCGCATCGACTGCACGTCGTACGGCATCGCGAGGCTGCACGCGCCGCCCCAGCTCCAGCCGATCGCGAACAGTTCGAGCGCCTCGACGAAGCGATCGACCTGCGCGGCATCGTAGCGCTCGTCGAACACGACCGAGAACAGGCCGCCCGCCCCCGTGAAATCGCGCATGAAGGTCTCGTGGCCGGGGCAATCGGGCAACTGCGGATGCAGCACCGTCGCGATCTCCGCACGCGTCTTCAGCCAGCGCGCAAGCGACAGCGCGCTGCGGCCGTGCGCGTCGAAGCGCGCCCGCATGCTCGGCAGACCGCGCAGCACGAGCGAACAGTCGTCGGCCGACACACCGATGCCAAGCCGCATCCGCGCGAGCTTCAGCTTCGCGTGCAACTCGTCGTCGGCGGTGATCGTCGCGCCCATCAGCACGTCGCTGCCGCCCGATTGATATTTCGTCAGCGCCTGCACCGAGATGTCGACGCCGTGCTCGAACGGCTTGAACGCGAGGCCCGCCGAATACGTATTGTCGATTGCCGTGACGATCCCGCGCGAGCGCGCGACCGCCGTGATCGCCCGCACGTCCGGCACTTCCATCGTCACCGAGCCGGGCGCCTCGAGCCAGATGACGCGCGTGTTCGGCTGGATCAGATCCGCGATGCCCGCGCCGATCATCGGATCGTAGAAGCGCGCGGCAATGCCGAAATCCTTCGCGAGCCATTTGCCGAGATCGCCGTTCGGCCCGTACGCGTTGTCCGGAATCAGCACGTCGTCGCCTGCCTTGACGAGGCCGAAGTACACGTTCGTGATCGCCGAAAGCCCCGACGGCTGCAACAGCGCGTGCGTGCCGCCCTCGATCTCGGCGAGCCGCTGCGCGAGCGCGAGCGACGTCGGCGTCGCGTGCAGCCCGTAGCGCCATTGGCCGTCCTGGCGCCAGTCGAGGTTGCGCATCGTCGCGAGATCGGGGAACACGACCGTCGACGCTCGCGCAACCGGCACGACGAACGATTCGAAACCGGCGGGAATGCGATCGTCCGGCTGGACGACGCGCGTCTGCAGCGCGCGCTTGGGAATGGATGCGGTCATGACTGGGAAGGCTCGGCGCAAAACGAGCCGAAAAAGATTGGAACCCGGCTAGCTTAGCCCGATTCCGGGCGTTTGGCCCGGTACAATCGGCGCGCCCGCGACCGTGCCGGCACAGGCGCGGGCGGCTGACGTCGATGCCGAGCGGCGCGGGCGGCAGTCGGGGGCCGGGCGCCCCGGCCGCACTGCCCCCCCTTGAGCCGCCCGGCAAGCGCCGATCGGCGGCCGGGAGATTCGGCCGCCGCACCGGTGCGCCGCGTTCGCTACTCGGCGGTCCGCAGATTGGCCACGCCGTCGACCGACTGCCCGCGGACGCCCGCCTGCCGCGCGCCGGCGGCGACCGCGGGCTGCGAGCCCGGCGCATGCGACGGCGCGGACGCGCTGCCCGCCGGCCGCAGCGCGACGGGCAGCGGGTCCGACTGGTCGGCGTTCATCCGGTCGGCGGACAAGGTGCCCGACGCATCGAAGCGGCCGATCCACACGCCCGTGATGTTCGTGCCGTCGTCCGATTCCTCGATCTCCAGCGTGTCGCCGTCGCGATCGCCCGCGAGCAGAACGACCGCCCCCGTGTCGAGATACTGGCATTCGCCGTGCACGCCCGGCTCGTCCGTCTTCGGCCCGAGACGCACGACAACCGGCCGGCCGCCCACCGTCCCTTCGTAGCGCGGCAGCCGCGCGTACGCCGGATTCGGCTTGAGCGGCACGGCGGGCGGCGACGCATCCGCCTGCGCCGCGGCGGCGGACGCCGCTTCGGCCGCGCCCGCGGACGCCGCCACGTCGAGAGAAGAAGACTGCGCGAACGCAGGCCCGGTCGCGGTCGCGAGCGCGGCGGCGAGCGCCGCGCCGCGGATTCCGGTGATCAGCTTCAACTGCGCGGCCCTCTCGTCACAGACGCTCGAACACCGCGGCGATACCCTGCCCGCCGCCGATGCACATCGTGACGAGCGCGTAGCGCCCGCCGATGCGCTGCAGCTCGTAGAGCGCCTTCACGGTGATGAGCGCGCCCGTCGCGCCGATCGGATGACCGAGCGAGATGCCCGAGCCGTTCGGGTTGACCTTCGCCGGATCGAGGCCGAGCTCGTTCGACACCGCGCACGCCTGCGCGGCAAACGCCTCGTTTGCCTCGATCACGTCGAGATCGGCGACCGTGATGCCCGCGCGCTCGAGCGCCTTCTTCGTCGCGGGCACGGGACCGATGCCCATGTACGCCGGATCGACGCCCGCATGCGCATACGAGACGAGGCGCGCGAGCGGCTTCGCGCCGCGCTTCTCGGCGACGCTGCGCTCCATCAGCACGACCGCGGCGGCCGCATCGTTGATGCCCGATGCATTGCCCGCCGTCACCGTGCCGTTCTCCTTGACGAACACGGGCTTGAGCTTCGTGAAATCGTCGAGCGACGCGTCGTGGCGCACGTGTTCGTCGGCGTCGAACACCACCGCGCCCTTGCGCGACGCGATCTCGATCGGCAGGATCTGCTCCTTGAAGTAGCCGGACTTCGTCGCATGCGACGCGCGCCGGTGCGATTCGAGCGCGAGCGCGTCCTGCGCGTCGCGCGTGATCCCGTACTTCGCCGCGACGTTCTCCGCCGTCACGCCCATGTGAATCGACTGGAACGGATCGTTGAGCGCGCCGATCATCATGTCGACGAGCTTCGCATCGCCCATGCGCTGGCCGAAGCGCGCGGACGGCACCGCATACGGCGCGCGGCTCATGTTCTCCGCGCCGCCCGCGACCGCGATGTCCGCATCGCCGAGCAGCACGCCCTGCGCGGCCGACACGATCGCCTGCAGGCCCGAGCCGCACAGCCGGTTGAGCGTCAGCGCCGGCGCGTGCTGCGCGACGCCACCGTTGATCGCCGCGACGCGCGCGAGATACATGTCCTTCGGTTCCGTGTGCACGACGTTGCCGAACACGACGTGGCCGACTTCGTCGCCCGACACCTGCGCGCGCGACAACACCTCGCGCACCACGCGCGCACCGAGCTCGGTCGGCGCGAAATCCTTCAGGCTGCCGCCGAAATCGCCGATCGCGGTGCGTACGCCGCTCACCACCACTACTTCGCGTTGCATCGTTGCCTCCCTTTCTTCTCTTGATGAAAACCGATGGCGCGCGCGAGCGCGATCGCGCGCGTCGTGCATTCGGATCACGCGTCGGATTCGCGCGTTGCATCACCCATTCAATAGCCGCTCGACCGCGTCGCGCGACGGAATCGGCGCGACCGCGCCGAAGCCCCGCGTCGACAGCGCGGCCGCCGCGTTTGCGTAGCGCGCGGCCGAGAACGGATCGTCGCCCGCGGCAAGCCGCGCGACGAACGCGCCGCCGAAGCAGTCGCCCGCGCCCGTCGCGTCGAGCGCGTCGACGGCGAAGCCGGGCACGACGCGCCGCTCGCCGGGCGTCGCGACATACGCGCCTTCGCGGCCGAGCTTCAGCGCGACGACGCTCGGCCCCAAGCCGAGCAGCGCATCGACGATCGCATCGCGCTCGACGAGCCCGGTGAGCGCCGTCACGTCATCCCAGCTCGGCAGGCAGACGTCGGTATGGCGCAGCGCCTCCGTCATCACCGCCCGCGCGCGCGGCAGCGGCCAGAGCTTGAGCCGCAGGTTCGTGTCGAAGCTCACGCGCGCGCCGTTCGCACGCGCATGCCCGATCGCGGCGAACGCCGCATCGCACGCGCTCGTGCTGATCGCGAGGCTCACGCCCGACAGATGGACGAAGCGCGCGGCCGCGAGCGCATCGAGCGGCAGATCGCGGATCGCATAGCGGCTCGCGGCCGAGCCCGCGCGCAGATAGTCGAACGCGTGGCCATGCTCGCCGTGCGACACGAAGTAGACGCCCGTCGGCGCGCCGTCGTCGATCCGCACGTACGACGTGTCGACATGCTCGCCGCGCCACAGATCGAGCAGCAGGCGGCCGAAGTGATCGTCGCCGACCGCCGACACGAAGCCCGCGCGCGCGCCCTGCCGCGCGGCGGCGATGCAGAAGTTCGACGTATCGCCGCCGACGCCCTGCAGATAGTTCGGCTCGCCCGGCCGCGCCTGGTTGAATTCGACCATCGCCTCGCCGAGCGCGAGCACGTCCGGAAACGCCGCCGGCATCGTCAGACCTCGCCCCACAGATCGTGGCCGTCGGCGCCCGTGATCTTCACGGATACGAAATCGCCGACCTTGTAGCGCTTGGACGCCTTCGCCGCCGGCTCCACATAGACCACGCCGTCGATCTCCGGCGCATCGGCCGCGGTGCGGCCGATGCCGCCTTCTTCGTTGACCTCGTCGATCAGCACCTTGAGCGTCTTGCCGACCTTGCGCTCGATGCGCGCGGCCGACACTTCCTCGGCGACTTCCATGAAGCGCGCGCGGCGCGCCTCGCGCACGTCGTCGGGCAGCGCGCCGTCGAGCTCGTTCGCGCTCGCGCCCTCGACCGGAGAATACGCGAAGCAGCCGACGCGATCGAGCTCGGCCTCGCGAATGAAGTCGAGGAGTGTCTCGAATTGCGCTTCGGTCTCGCCCGGAAAGCCCGCGATGAACGTGCTGCGAATCGTCAGATCCGGACAGATCTCGCGCCACCTCTGCACGCGCTCGAGCACCTTCTCCGCGTTCGCCGGGCGCTTCATTCGCTTGAGCACGTCAGGATGCGCATGCTGGAACGGCACGTCGAGATACGGCAGCACATGGCCCTTGAGCGGGCCTTGCGCCATCATCGGGATGATCTCGTCGACGTGCGGATACGGATACACGTAATGCAGCCGCACCCATGCGCCGTACTGCGCGGCGAGCTCGCCGAGCGCGCCGACGAGCTCGGTCATTCGCGTCTTGAGCGGCCTGCCGTTCCAGAAGCCCGTGCGGTACTTGACGTCGACGCCGTACGCGCTCGTGTCCTGCGAGATCACGAGCAGTTCCTTCACGCCGGCCTTGAACAGGTTCTCGGCTTCGAGCATCACCTCGGCGACGGGCCGCGACACGAGATCGCCGCGCATCGACGGAATGATGCAGAACGAGCAGCGGTGATTGCAGCCTTCGGAGATCTTCAGATACGCGTAGTGACGCGGCGTGAGCTTGATGCCCGCGGCCGGCACGAGATCGACGAACGGATCGTGCGGCTTGGGCAGATGGCTGTGCACGACCTGCATCACCTCTCCGACCGCATGCGGGCCGGTGACGGCGAGCACCTTCGGATGGACTTCCTCGATGAGCCCGGAGCCGCTCGCGCTCTTCTTCGCGCCGAGGCAGCCGGTGACGATCACCTTGCCGTTTTCGGCGAGCGCTTCGCCGATCGCGTCGAGGCTTTCCTGCACCGCTTCGTCGATGAAGCCGCAGGTGTTGACGACGACGAGATCCGCGCCGTCATAGGTGCCGGAGATTTCGTAGCCTTCCGCGCGCAACTGCGTGATGATCTGCTCGGAATCGACGAGCGCCTTCGGGCACCCGAGCGAAACCATGCCCACCTTGGGCGCGGCGGGCGGCTTACCGCTTGATTTCAATGAATTTTCCAACTATTGCTTCCATGCGTGAGGGGACGGCGTCCGCTGGCGGCACGCCTTGGGTTTGCCGGCATTTTACCCTCCGCGCGGCGACGTTTCTGCGAGGGCGCACACCAGGCGCGTCGTGCGCCGTAATTCGCGTTTCGACCGGCCGTTTTCGCGCTTGCGCCATGCTTCCGGCGGGCCGCACGCCGCCCGCGCGGCGTCAAGACCACACTTTCTCTGATTCGAATTGACGAGCGCCACGCCGGCCACGACAAAGACCACCCCGGACAATTTCGCAGGCGACGCGCCGTCGTCGAACAACACAATGCCGAAAGCGCGGTCGACGCGGCGCCCGCCCGGACCGCAGACGTGAAGCCGCCCTCGAGCGGCTTGTCGGCAAGCCCCGTGGCCGGCTCGCCCCGACCTAGCACGCGCCCCAACCGCTCGCGGACACGGCGGGCGCGTGTGGCCGGCCGACAGCGTCGGGAAGGCGGCGGCACGCCCAAACAGAAACAGCGCCTCGAGGCGCTGCGCTGTTTCTCGTATGCGATTGCGATGTCCGCCCGATGACGCGCGACAAGCGTCAACCAGTCGGGCAAAGCGCTCGCGGCACACGGCCGGTGCCGTCCCGCCGAGCCGCAAGCCGGTCCACGGAACGACGGCCCGGACGGAATCGCGCCGCAGCCAGGCCACGCTCCGGCCGCCGCCTCGACGAAAGACGTCGTGCGTCGCGCCTACTTCTTCTCCGGTTCGCTTCCCGGCGGCATCGCCGGCTTGAACGGGAACGAGCTGAACATCGTTTTCGCCTGATTCTGCATCTGCTCCTGCATCTGCACGAACATGTTCTTCGATTGCTCGATGTAGCTCGTCATCATCCCTTGCATCATCGGCGCCTGCATGTTCATGAACTGCGACCAGACTTCCGGATTCATCGCGTTGTTCTCGTACAGGTTCTTCGACTGGTCGGCGAGCTTGCTCTGGATGTCGATGAACGCCTGGATGTTCTTCTCCAGGTACGTGCCCATCATCCCCTGCATCGCATGTCCGTAGAACCGGATGATCTGCGAGAGCATCGACGACGAGAACATCGGCACGCCGCCGCTTTCCTCTTCGAGAATGATCTGCAGCAGGATGCTGCGGGTCAGGTCTTCGCTGCTTTTCGCATCGATGACCTTGAAATCCTCCTGGTCGAGCACGAGCTGCTTCACGTCGGTCAACGTAATGTAGGTGCTCGTCTCCGTATCGTACAAACGGCGATTCGGATACTTCTTGATCAGCCGTTCGCCAGTTTTCTTTGTAGTAGTCATGTAACGCCTTTGAGCGCCTGATGCGCGCAGTGACGGCGCCCGGCGCCGCACGCGGGCGCGGCCGCGCGCGAACCGGGCGTTCCCGGAACATCCGACCCACACGGCCGGACGGCATGCGCCGTCCGGCCGCATGGCTCAGCCCATATGCAAGCCGCCGTTCAGCGAAAAATCGGCGCCCGTCGCAAAGCCGGACTCTTCCGACGCGAGCCACGCGACGATCGAGCCGATCTCGTCGGGCGAGCCGAGACGGCGCACCGGAATCGTCGCGACGATCTTCTCGAGCACGTCCGGACGGATCGCCTTCACCATGTCCGTGCCGATGTAGCCCGGCGACACCGTGTTGACCGTCACGCCCTTCGTCGCCACTTCCTGCGCGAGCGACATCGTGAAGCCGTGAATGCCCGCCTTCGCGGTCGAGTAGTTGGTCTGGCCGAACTGCCCTTTCTGCCCGTTCACCGACGAGATGTTGATGATGCGTCCCCAGCCGCGCTCGACCATGCCGTCGATCACTTGCTTCGTGACGTTGAAGAGGCTCGTCAGGTTCGTGTCGATCACGGCCGTCCAGTCCTCGCGCGTCATCTTGCGGAACACGACGTCGCGCGTAATGCCCGCGTTGTTGACGAGCACGTCGATCTCGCCGATCTCGGCCTTCACCTTGTCGAATGCCTGCTTCGTCGAATCCCAGTCGCCGACGTTGCCTTCGGACGCGTAGAAATCGAAGCCGAGCGCCTTCTGGTCCTCAAGCCATTTCACGCGGCGCGGCGAATTCGGGCCGCAGCCCGCGACCACCCTGAAGCCGTCCTTGTGCAGGCGCTGGCAGATGCTGGTGCCGATGCCGCCCATTCCGCCCGTTACGTAAGCAATTCGCTGAGACATAACCCACACTCCATTATCGTTTTGAGAAGCGCCGAGCGGCAACCTCTCCGTCGCCCGCCTGCCTTTTCGCCCGACGCCGGGCCGCGCCTGTCGGCACGGCCCGCTCGGGTGCCTCCTGACTCGCGTTACGGGCGCTCGAGCGCGAGCGCGACGCCCATTCCGCCGCCGATGCAAAGCGACGCGAGGCCGCGTTTCGCATCGCGCTTTTGCATTTCGTGCAGCAGCGTGACGAGAATCCGGCAGCCCGACGCGCCGATCGGATGGCCGATCGCGATCGCGCCGCCGTTCACGTTG